>CAVZGW010000004.1:0-201213 GCA_963774825.1 uncultured Actinomycetes bacterium
GTGCCGACGGGGTGCCAGACGGTCTTGGTTTCCAGGTAGGCGAGCATGCGGTTGAGGCCGGGGGGCTCGGTCCAGTCGTCGTCGCCGGGGCGGAGGACCCGCTTGAGGTTCTCGGCGGCGGCGTCGGCCAGGTCGTCGGCCAGCTCGGCCGGGGCGCCGGTGAGGTCGATGGCGTTGACGTCCATGTGGGAGGCGAGCCAGGGCGCGATCTCGGCGGTGCGGCCGGTCAGCACGTTGATCACCCCGCCGGGCACGTCCGAGGTGGCCAGCACCTCGGTCAGGGAGACCGCGGGCAGCGGGCGGCGCTCGCTGGCCAGCGCCACCACCGTGTTGCCGGTCACGACGGCGGGCGCGACGACCGAGACGAGGCCGAGCAGGCTGGAGGCCTCGGGTGCGAGCACCGCGACCACGCCGGTCGGCTCGGGCACGGAGAAGTTGAAGTAGGGGCCCGCCACCGGGTTGGCGGCGCCGCGCACCTGGGCGATCTTGTCGGCCCAGCCGGCGTACCAGACCCAGCGGTCGATGGCCGCGTCGACCACGGCTTCGGCCTGCCGGGCGCCCAGGCCTTCGGCCGCGCGGACCTCGGCGGCGAACTGGGCGCGGCGGCCCTCCAGCAGCTCGGCGACCCGGTACAGCACCTGACCCCGGTTGTAGGCGGTCGCCGCCGACCAGCCGGCGAACGCCTTGCGGGCGGCGACCACCGCGTCCCTGGCGTCCTTGCGGGAGGCCATGGCCGCGTTGGCCAGGAACCCGCCCTTGTGGTCGGTCACCACGTAGGACCTTCCGCTCTCCGAACGGGGGAAGGCCCCGCCGATGTACAGCTTGTAGGTCTTCCGCACGGCCAGGCGCGGCGGGCGGTCGTCAGACATCGAGGTAGGCCTCCAGCCCGTGACGGCCGCCTTCGCGGCCGTAGCCGGATTCCTTGTAGCCGCCGAACGGCGAGGACGGGTCGAACTTGTTGAACGTGTTGGCCCACACCACGCCCGCCCGCAGCCGGGCGGCCATCCACAAGATCCGCGATCCCTTGTCGGTCCAGACCCCGGCGGACAGCCCGTACGGGGTGTTGTTGGCCTTCTCCACGGCCTCGGCCGGGGTGCGGAAGGTCAGCACGGACAGCACCGGGCCGAAGATCTCCTCCCGCGCGATGCGGTGCGCCTGCGACACCCCGGTGAACACGGTCGGCGGGAACCAGAAGCCCTTGACCGGCAGCTCGCACGGCGGCGACCAGCGCTGCGCGCCCTCGGCCTCCCCCGCCTCGGACAGCTCGCGGATCTTGGCCAGCTGGGCCGCCGAGTTGATGGCGCCGACGTCGGTGTTCTTGTCCAGCGGGTCGCCGAGCCGCAGCGTGGCCAGCCGCCGTTGCAGCGACGCCAGGACCTGGTCGTAGACGGACTCCTGGACGAGCAGCCGCGAGCCCGCGCAGCAGACGTGGCCCTGGTTGAAGAAGATGCCGTTCACGATGCCCTCGACGGCCTGGTCGACCGGCGCGTCCTCGAACACGACGTTGGCGGCCTTCCCGCCCAGTTCCAGGGTCACCTTCTTGCGCGGGTCCCTGGCACAGTCCCTGGCGATTTCCTTGCCGACCTCGGTGGACCCGGTGAACGCCACCTTGTCGACGCCCGGATGGGTGACCAGCGCGCGGCCGGTGTCCCCCGCGCCGGTGAGGATGTTGACCACGCCGGGCGGAAGGTCGGCCTGCTGGCAGATCTCGGCGAAGGTCAGCGCGGTCAGCGGCGTGGTCTCGGCGGGCTTGAGCACCACCGTGTTGCCGCAGGCCAGTGCCGGCGCGATCTTCCAGGCCAGCATGAGCAGAGGGAAGTTCCACGGGATGACCTGCCCGGCCACGCCGAGGGGTTTCGGCGCCGGGCCGTAGCCCGCGTATTCGAGCTTGTCGGCCCAGCCCGCGTGGTAGAAGAAGTGCGCCGCGACGAGCGGGAGGTCCACGTCGCGTGATTCCCGGATCGGCTTGCCGTTGTCGAGCGACTCGAGCACGGCCAGTTCGCGGGCGCGTTCCTGGATGATCCGGGCGATGCGGAACAGGTACTTGCCGCGCTCCTTGGGCGGCAGCACGGACCAGGTGCGCTCGTAAGCCGTGCGGGCGGCGGTCACCGCGCGGTCCACGTCGGCCGGGCCGGCCTCGGCCACCTCGGCCAGGACCTCCTCGGTGGCGGGCGAGATGGTCTTGAACGCGCGGCCGTCCGCGCTGGGCGTGAACTGCCCGTCGATGAACAGCCCGTAGGACTCCTTGATGGAGACGATCGCGCGGGACTCCGGCGCGGGCGCGTACTCGAACTTAGGCATGTCAGTCCAGGGTGAAGTAGTCCGGGCCGGAGTAGCGGCCGGTGGCGAGCTTGGTCCGCTGCATGAGCAGGTCGTTCAGCAGGCTGGAGGCGCCGAAGCGGAACCACCGGGGATCCAGCCAGTCCTCCCCGGCCGTCTCGTTGACCAGGACCAGGTACCGGATGGCGTCCTTGGCGGTGCGGATGCCGCCGGCCGGCTTGACGCCGACCTGGCGGCCGTGGGTGTCCCGGAAGTCGCGGACGGCCTCCAGCATGACCAGGGTGACCGGGAGCGTCGCGGCCGGAGTGACCTTGCCGGTCGAGGTCTTGATGAAGTCGGCGCCGGCCAGCATGGCCAGCCACGAGGCACGCCGTACGTTGTCCAGCGTGACCAGCTCACCGGTCTCCAGGATCACCTTGAGGTGGGCGGAGCCTTCGCACGACCTCGCGGACGGCGGCGATCTCGTCGTAGACCAACTGGTAGTCCCCGGCCAGGAAGGCGCCGCGGTCGATGACCATGTCCACTTCGTCGGCGCCGGCGTCGATCGCGTAGCTGGCGTCGGCCAGCTTGACCTCCAGGCTGGTCCGGCCGCTGGGGAACGCGGTGGCCACGCTGGCCACGTGGATGCCGGTCCCCTTGACCTCGGCCGCCGCGAGGTGAGCGAGGTCCGGGTAGACACAGACCGCGGCGACCCGGGGCGCGGTCGGGTCGGCGGGATCGGGGCGCTTGGCCTTGGCGCACATGGCCCGGACCTTGCCCGGCGTGTCCTGGCCCTCCAGCGTGGTCAGGTCGATCATCGAGATCGCGGTGTCGAGCGCCCACTGCTTGGCCGTGGTCTTGACCGACCGGCTGGCCAGCATGGCCGCCCGGGCTTCGGCGCCGACCTGGTCCACCCCGGGCAGCCCGTGCAGGAACTCCCGCAGCGAGGAGCCCGCTATCGTCCGCGTATCAGCTGGCGCGCTCATCGGCGACTCCCTCCTGCGACCATTCTCACCTACGGTCGCGGCCACGAGGTAAGCGCACTCGACGGGCACCTGGGGTCCGGCCGTGCCCCCGTGCCGGCCGGACCATCTACTTGGACGTCCCGGGGGCGCGGAATTCATCGCTGCGGATCGACCGGACTGGGATGCGGGCCGTTCAGGCGGCGGCGACGGCGGTCTCGATGAGGCGGGCGAGGGTGATGAGCTGTTCTTCGCTGCCGGGCGGGCCGGGCCAGAGGTCGCAGGGGCCGTCTCCCGGGGAAACACTGCGCAGCCAAGAAGTCACAGAGTCTTCGCCTGGAAGTCATGGCGGCTGCGTAACTTCGATCCCCTCGTATCGCACTTTTGTGAGCATGAGGGTCGCGATCATTACCGAATCGTTCCCGCCTGATGTCAACGGCGTCGCGCACTGCGTGGCGCGGGTGGCCGAACTCCTCGCCGCCCGCGGCCACCAGCCACTGGTCGTCGCGCCGCAGCCCTCGCGGGTCAAGCGGTCGGTGCGCGCGGAGACGGTCCCCTACCCCGTGGTGCGCGTCCCGGCCGTGCCGCTGCCCGGCTACCCGAGCTTCCGGCTCGGCCTGCCCAGCCGCCGCCTGCGTAACGCGCTGATCGAGCACCGGACCGAGGTCGTTCACCTGGCCAGCCCGGTCGTGCTCGGCGCGCACGGCGGCGCCGTGGCCAAGCGGCTGGGCCTGCCCATCATCGCCGTCTTCCAGACCGATCTGCCGTCCTACGCCCACGCCTACCGGCTCGGCCGGCCCGGTGAGGCGTTCGCGTGGCGGTGGCTGCGCCGGATCCACAACCGCACCGCGCGGACCCTGGCCCCGTCCACCGTCACGGCGACCGGCCTGCTGGGCCACGGGATCGGCAACGTGTGGCTGTGGGGCCGCGGGGTCGACACGGCCCGCTTCGACCCGGCCCGGCGCAGCGCCCAGATCCGGTCCGGGCTGGCCCCGGGCGGGGAGCTGATCGCCGGGTACGTGGGCCGCCTGGCCCCGGAAAAGCGGGTCGAGCTGCTCGCCGGGATCACCGCCCTGCCGGGCGTGCGGCTGGTCATCGTCGGCTCCGGGCCGGCCGAGGCCGCGCTGCGCCAGCGGATGCCCGAGGCCCTGTTCCTGGGTGAGCGCCGCGGCGAGGAGCTGGCGGCCATCTACGCCAGCCTCGACGTGTTCGTGCACAGCGGGCCGTACGAGACGTTCGGGCAGACGCTGCAGGAGGCCGCCGCGAGCGGGCTCCCGGTGGTGGCCCCGGCGGCCGGCGGCCCGCTGGACCTGGTCGACGACGGCGTGACCGGTTACCTGGTGCCGCCTGGTGACGCGGACGCCTTCCCGGCCGCGGTCGCGCGGCTGGCCGCCGACCCGGCGGCCCGCGTGGCGCTGGGCGCAGCCGGGCGGCGCAAGGTCCTCGGCCGCAGCTGGCCCGCGCTGACCGACGAGCTGATCGGCCATTACGCCGCCGTCCTGGGCCGGAAACGGCCCGCCCCGGAGCGTTATGCAAAACCGGCTCGCGAGTGCGGGCCTTCTCGGCCCGCGCGAGCGGCCCGGGAGCGTTATCCAGGACCGGCTAGCGAGCACGGGCCTGTTGGGCCCGTGCGAGCGGCCGGTGAAGAGGCTACGGCGAGAACCGCAGCGGGAACCTGGATAACGCGAGCATCAAGGGAGCACGGTGCAGGGGGCACGGGCAGCAACCTGGGCGGGTCCTTTGCATAACGCGACCTTCTGCCCAGGAAAGAAGGTGGCGATATGAGGATCGTGCGGCTGGCGAACTACGTCGCGCCCCACTCCGGCGGGCTGCGCACCTCGCTGCGCGAGCTCGGCGCGGGGTACCTGGCCGCGGGCCACGAACCGGTGCTGATCATCCCCGGCGAGCGGGACGGCGACGAGCAGACCCCGCAGGGCCGGGTGATCACGCTGACCGGGCCCCGGCTCCCGTTCACCGGCGGGTACCGGGCGCTGCTGCGCAAGCGCCGCGTGGCCGCCCTGCTGGGCGAGCTGCGGCCGGACACCCTGGAGGTGTCGGACCGGACCACGCTGCGCTGGACCGGCCGGTGGGCGCGCGAGCACGGCGTGCCGGCCGTGATGATCTCGCATGAGAGCCTCACCGCGCTGATGAGGCTCGCGGTGCCCGGGCTGGACCTGCCTGGGCTGTCCCGGTGGGGTCCGGCGCTGGCCATGGCCGACGCGGTCAACCGGCGAACGGTCCGCGCGTACCAGCGGGTAATCTGCACGACCGCCTGGGCGGCCGCCGAGTTCGAGCGGATCGGCGCCGGCAACCTCGTGCGCGCCCCGCTCGGCGTCGACCTGACCACTTTCGCCGCACCGCGTCGCGACCAGGAGGGCACGGCGGTCCGGGACGGCTACGCCGCGCCGGGCGAGACGCTGCTCGTGCACTGCGGGCGCCTGTCACCGGAAAAGAAGCCGCAGCGTTCGCTGAACACGCTCGCCGCGCTGCGGGCGAAGGGCGTGGCCGCCCGGCTCGTGGTGGCCGGCGACGGCCCGCTGCGCCGCCGCCTGGAGCGGCGCGCGGCGCGGGACCGCCTGCCCGTCACGTTCGCCGGCTTCCTGCCCGGCCGCACCGACCTGGCCGCGCTACTGGCCAGCGCCGACGTGGCCATCGCGCCGGGTCCGGCGGAGACCTTCGGGCTGGCCGGGCTCGAGGCACTCGCCTGCGGGACGCCGGTGGTGGTCAGCGCGGAGTCCGCGCTGCCCGAGGTGGTGGGCGAGGCCGGGGCCAGCGTGGCCGGCGAGGACCTGTCCGCCGGGGTGATGACCGTGCT
This sequence comes from uncultured Actinomycetes bacterium, assembly GCA_963774825.1. Lineage (GTDB taxonomy): Bacteria > Actinomycetota > Actinomycetes > Streptosporangiales > Streptosporangiaceae > DATBGO01. Next base: position 6,037 of record CAVZGW010000004.1, read on the forward strand.
GTCCTGGCCGGAGCCGGGCTCGCCGGGCCGCCGCCCGGGCCCGCGCGGAATGCTTCGGCTGGCCCGCGGCCGTGCAGGCCTTCCTGGCGATCCACGAGGCCCTGGGCGGGACCGCCGCGAGAGCCGCGGTCACCGCGGAGCGGAGGCCTGCATGACGACTTTCGTCGCGCTCGGCGACTCGATTACGGTGGGCATGGGCGACCCGGACCCCGAATCGCCCGAAGGCGGTGGCTGGCGCGGCTGGGCCGCCCTGCTGGCCGCCAGCCTGCACCAGCCCGTCATGCACAATCTGGCCACGCTCGGCGCCCTGGCGGCCGACGTGGAGCGCCTCCAGCTGCCGGCCGCCACAGCGCTGAAGCCGGACGTGGCCAGCGTGGTCGTCGGCATCAACGACACCCTGCGCGGTAACTTCGACCCGCAGCGCACGGGCGCGGCCGTGGCGCGCACGGTGGCGGGCCTGCGGGCCGCGGGCGCCCAGGTGCTCACCATGCGGCTGCCGGACCCGGGGCGGATGTTCGGCCTGCCGAAGTCGCTGGCCAAGCCGCTGGCCCGGCGGATGCGGGCGGTGAACGAGGCGGTGGACGAGGTGGCGCTCCGGTACGGGACCCTGCACCTGGACGCGGCCCGTGACCCCGCCACGTACGAGCGCCGCTACTGGAGCGTGGACCGGCTGCACCCGAACGAGCGCGGGCACCGCCTCATCGCCTGCCGGTTCCACGTTCTGCTGGCCGCGGCGGGTTATCCGGTCGGGCCCGGTCCCGACCCGGAACCGTCCACCCCGCCGCCCTCGCGGATGGCGGAGGTCCGGTGGATGGCCACCAAGGGCACCACGTGGCTGGCGCGGCGGTCCCGGGATCTGGTCCCGGCGCTGCTGGCCCTGGCCGTCCGCGAATGGCTGACCGCCGACGGCGACATCGCCGGACGGGAAGACGTCCCCGGCCGGGAACTGGTCCCGGTCCCAGCGAGCGTTATTCAGAACCGGTTAGTGAGCACGGGCCGGTTGGGCCCGTGCGAGCGGCCGGTGCACGTAGGTCGGCGAGAACCACGCCATGAATCTGAATAACGCGAAGCTCTGAAAGAAGACACAGCGACCCCCACAACCTGAACGCGTTCAGGCGGTCTTCAGGAAACTTACAGCATTGCGGAGGTCCACCCTTAGATGGCCTCAAGGTCCGCCGCCGATTATCAGAGTGTAACGAGAGGACGAAGCCGCCCAAGCCGCGGCACGTGAATTAGAGGGCGAGACCCATGAGCCAGACGTTCGACCCAGACAACAACGAGCAGGCCCACGAGGCCCAGAGCGGGCCAGGCTCCGCTGCGGGACACGGCCAGGGTCACCCCTATGGCTACCCCAGCCCGCAGGGATATCCGGTGACCCCCGGTTACGCGGGCGGCTCTGGGTACGCCGGCGGTCCCGGCTACGGCAGCGAACCGCCGATGCCGCCGCGGCGCAGCCACAAGCGCGGGCTGATCGCGACCGGCGCGGTGGCACTGGCCGGCGGGGCCGCGCTGGGCGGACTGATCGGCAGCATGAACCACACCGCGGCGGGCATCGTCACGGCCACGTCCAAGACCGCCCTGTCCTCCAGCCAGATCGCCTCCCGGGTGGACCCGGCGCTGGTCGACGTGGTGTCCACCGACAGCTACCAGGGAGCGACCTCGATGGGCACCGGCATCGTGCTGTCGGCCACCGGCGAGGTGCTCACCAACAACCACGTCGTCAACGGCGCCACCTCGATCAAGGTCACCGACATCGGCAACGGAAAGACCTACACGGCGACCGTGGTCGGTTACGACGCCAGCCACGACGTGGCGGTGCTGCAGCTGCAGGGCGCCTCCGGGCTGACCACCGCCAGCCTGGGCAACTCCTCCACCGTGCAGGTCGGCGACAGTGTGACCGCCCTGGGCAACGCCGAGGGGAAGGGCGGAACCCCGTCGGTCGCGACCGGGGCGGTCACTGCCCTCAACCAGTCGATCACCGCGTCGGACGAGCTGTCCAGCGTCAGCGAGCAGCTGACCGGGCTGATCGAGACCAACGCGCCCATCCAGCCCGGTGACTCGGGCGGTTCGCTGGTCAACTCCTACGGCCAGGTGATCGGGATGGACACCGCCGCGGGCTCCAGCGGCCAGACCCAGAGCCAGTCCTCGACGGCCACCCAGGCGTACGCGATCCCGATCAACGAGGCGGTGTCCATCGCCCAGCAGATCGAGGCCGGCACCACCACCTCTGACGTCCACATCGGCGCCACCGCCTTCCTGGGCCTGGAGATCGGCTCCTCGAGCAGCTCGAATGGGTTCGGCGGGTTCGGCGGGTTCGGCGGGTTCGGCAGCCAGGGCAGCCAGGGCAGCCAGGGCAGCAGCACCACCGGCGTGCCGGTGGCCGGCACCGTGTCCGGCTCCCCCGCCGCCAACGCGGGCCTGACCGCGGGCGACACGGTCACCGCGATCGGCGGCCAGAGCGTCGCTTCGGCCGAGGACGTCGCGCACGCGCTGGTCAAGTACCACCCCGGCGACTCGATCTCGGTCACCTGGGTGGACCAGTCCGGTCAGTCGCAGACCGCCAACCTGACCCTGGCGAGCGGCCCTACCGCCTAGGTTCTGGCCCGGTCAGCAAGACCCCGTACCAGTGATCCCCGGTCTCCCTGCGGCCGGGGATCACTGGTTTTCCGGCTGTCCGGGGGCACGCGCCACGCTCCGTTCCGTATAAAAAAGAACAGGGGCCGACGGTGAGGAGATGCGGTGCGAGCGGCGAGACTCCACGCGGCAGGCGACCTGCGGGTGGGCGAGGAGCCGGTGCCCGGGGCGAGCGAGGGGATGAGCCTGGTCCGGGTCACCGCGGTCGGGATCTGCGGCTCTGACCTGCACTGGTGGGACGAGGGCGCGATCGGCGACGCCACCCTCGCGCACCCGCTGGTGCTCGGGCACGAGGGGGCGGGAGTGATCGCCGAGGGGCCGCGGAGGGGCGAGCGGGTCGCCATCGATCCGGCCATCGCCTGCGGGACCTGCCGGGCGTGCCGGGACGGCTACGCGAACCTGTGCTACCGGATCCGGTTCGCCGGGCACGGCGAGACCGACGGCATGATGCGCGAGTTCATGACCTGGCCGACGGAACTGCTTTACCCGTTGCCGGACGGTGTCTCGGACGCCGACGGTGCCCTGCTCGAGCCGCTCGGCGTGGCGCTGCACAGCGTGGACCTCGGGCACCTGCGGTTCGGCGGCACCGCGTCCGTGGTGGGGTGCGGGCCGATCGGGCTGCTGCTGATCGCGGTGCTGAAGGCGGCGGGCGCGAGTTCGGTGCTGGCCATCGAGCCGCTGGCGCACCGGCGGGAGGCGGCGTCGCGGGACGGCGCGGACGTGGTGGCCGAGCCTGGCGCGGACCTGCGTGAGCTCACCGGCTTTGGCGTGGACGTGGCGTTCGAGGCGGCGGGCACCGGCGACGGGGTCCGGCTGGCGGTGGAGTCGGCCCGGCCCGGCGGGCGGGTGGTGCTGGCCGGCATTCCCCCCGACGACACGATCACGCTCCAGGCCTCGGTGGCGCGGCGCAAGGGGCTGACGATCGCGATGGTGCGGCGGATGAACCACGTGTACCCGCGGGCGATCGGCCTGGCCGCACGCGGCGCGGTGGACCTCGGCTCGCTGGTGAGCAGGCGGGCGGGGCTGGACTCGGCGGCCGGGGCGTTCGGGGAGGCGGCGCGGCGCAGCGGGCTCAAGGTTCTCATCGAGCCGTTACGCTGTGCCATTACGCTGTGCCATTACGCTGGGGCTCATGCGTACGCGTGCGGTGCCGGTGGCGGCGGTGCTCGACCTGTGCTGCGTGCTGGCCTTCGTGATCATCGGCCGGGCTCGGCATGACGCTGCGGGCGGCGACAGCCCGGGCGGGATCGCGGCCACGGCGTGGCCGTTCCTGGCCGGGCTTCTCCTCGGATGGCTGGGCACGCGCGCCTGGCGGCGGCCTGCCGCGCTGACGCCGTCCGGAGTGGGCGCGTGGCTCGGGGCGGCCGGGCTCGGCATGGTACTGCGGGTGGCGGCGGGACAGGGCACGGCGGTGGCGTTCGTGCTGGTGGCACTCGCGTTCCTCGGGTTGTTCCTGCTCGGGTGGCGGGTGGTGGCCCTGGTGGTTCTCAGACGGGGATCGGGGCGGCGCTCTCGCTTAGGTCGAAGCCGCCGGTGATGCTTTCAATCTGGGCGAGGCGGTAGGCGGACAGCACCTCGACGGACAGCTCGTGCAGGCGGCGGGTGGCGGCCGCGCAGCAGTCGGCCAGCATGATCACGCTGAAGTCGCGCATGAACGCCGAACGGATCGTGGTCTCCACGCAGATGTTCGTGACCACTCCGCAGACGGCCAGTTCGTCCACGCCGAGACCGCGCAGCAGCGGTTCGAGCGAGGTCCACTGGAAGGCGTCGAAGCGCACCTTGTCCACGATGAGGTCCCGGGGTCCGCAGCCGAGTTCGGCCGCCACCTCGGCGTCCCAGGTGCCGGCCTGCAGGCCGTCGAGGCCGGCCAGCGCGGGGCTGTTCTGCTTCAGGGCCCGGCCCTCGTCGGCGCGGCCGGGCCGGTACAGGTGCCGGGTAAACACCACCGGGATCCCGCCGCGGCGGGCCTGTTCGACGGCGATCGCGGCCTGGCGGACGGCTTCATCGGCGCCCTCCAGGCCCATGCCGATCCGGGTGAACGACCCTTCCTGGTGGCAGAAGCCGTTCTGCATATCCACCACGAGCAACGCGCGATTCATGCCTCCCACGGTAATGGGCGCGGTGATGAATAGGCAGAGGGGCCGGGCGACCGGAGCGGTACGCCCTCCCGGCGGACGCCGCGGCCGCCCTGGACGGCCTCAGCTGTCGGCCCGGCCTCAGCTGTCGGCCCGGCGAAGCAGCAGGTACTGCCGGATGCCGAGCATGCGGAACATGGCCCGCTCGACGGGGCCGAACGCCGCGCGGAGCAACGGCGCGGCCTCGTCGCGGCCGGCGAGCTCGGGCTGGACGGCCCGGTAGTCGGCGCCGTCGAGCCGGATGGTGCAGCCGCCGGCGGCGCGGACGTTGCGGGACCAGTCGGAGGAGTTCCCGAACGTCAGCGGGATGACGAAGGTGTCTCCGGCCAGCCGGGCCCCGGCCGGGGTGACGTACGGCCGCCCCGACCGCCGTCCGACGTGGCGGATCTGCGCGGCCATCCGGACGTGCCTGCGGCCCGCCAGCTTGAGCATGACCGGGTTGAGCACCTTGGTCAGCGGGGCCATGACCACGGCCACGAGCCGGGAGGGCCGCACCACTGCGGGGGCCTGTGTCTGTGACGCGTTCATTTCCTGGTGCCTTTCTGCGCACGGGATGGCACCGGTAAGGACGGCACGGCCCAGGGGAAAGTGACGGACGTCAGCCGAGCTGGGCGGACAGGAAGCCGAGCTGGCGCGGATCGCCGATCACGTGAACGGCCTGGATCGTGTCGTGACGCATGGTGAGCACCAGGACGCCGGCCAGCTCGCGGCCGATGAAGCCGAGCAGGGCGGGCTGCCCGCCCACCGGCTGGGTGACCAGCGTGGCGGGCGGTCCCCAGAAGTACAGCAGACGCCGCGCCACCCGGACCGCGCCGCGGCTCACGCCGAGGTCGGGGCCGGCCGGGCCCGCGTCGAAGTCACCCCACGCGTCGGGGGCCAGCACCTCGAGCAGGCCGTCCAGGTCGCCGCGGGCGCAGGCGGCGATGAACTTCTCGGTGACGCGCCGGTGCTCGGCGGCGGCCACGTCAACGCGGGCGCCGCCGCTGTCCTCGATCTTCTTCCGGGCTCGCCGGGCCAGCTGACGGCAGCTCGCAGCCGGCCGGCCGACGGTCTGCGCGATCGAGTCGAACGGCACGGAGAAGATGTCGTGCAGGACGAAGACGACGCGTTCGGCCGGGCTGAGCCGCTGCAGCACGACCAGCAGGGCCAGTCGCACGCTGTCGTCCAGGGTGACGCGGTCGGCGGGATCTATGGGCGCGCCGGGGCCGGGCTGCGGCTGGCCTCCGCCGGTGAACTCGATCTCGCTGGCGTCGTGCGGGCGCTCGCGGCGGGCCCGGGCCGAGCGGATCTGGTCCAGGCACAGCCGGCTGGTCACCACGATCAGCCAGCCGCGGGCATCGTCGATCTCACCCGGGCTGGTGCGCAGCAGGCGGGAGAACGCGTCCTGTACCACGTCCTCGGCCGCGCCGATGTCGCCCAGCATCCGGAAGGCCAGGTCGATCAGGTAGGGACGGTGGTCATGCCACGCCCGGATGACCGTTTCGTCCCGTTGTTCGGTCACGTGCTCACCTCCCGGCCACGAGTGCGGCCCTGCCTGGAAGGACGGCGCACGGCGGCAGGATGTGACGCCGTCACGTTCCGGCCCGCCGTCCCGTCCTGTCCAGTGACGCCGTCCAGGGAGGAACCGTGACCCGCATCTACCGCCATACCATCGCCGATGCGCCGGAGGCGTCCCGCCCCCTGCTGGAAGGCATCCTGCCGTTCTCGCCCACCGGGAAGCTGCTGAACATGCACGCGCAGATGGCCCACTCCCCCGCGGTGCTGGCCGCCTACGCCGCGATCCGCCAGGCCACGGTGACGTACGGGACGCTGGACCCCCGGATCCGTTCGGCCCTCATGCTGTCCACCGCGGCGGTCAGCCACAGCGCCTACGCGCAGACCCCGATGGACCTCCCGGCCGGCCCGGCGGCGGACGAGCCGGAGTAGCGGGGATGGAACTCACGCAATGCCGGATCGTCACCGACGACGTCGAGGGCCTGGCCGGGTTCTACGCCCGGCTCCTGGGCGTGCCAGCCGCGCTGAACGAGTACTACGTCGAGATCGAGGCCGGCCCGGCCTCGGTGGGCTTCTCCCGGCGGCGGTTCACCGAGCACCGAGACGACGACGTCCCGCCTGGGCCGGGCTCGCGCCGTCAGGACGAGATCATCCTGGACTTTCTCGTCGACGACGTAGACGCCGAGCATCCGCGGATCGCCGCGCTCGGTGTCGACTGGGTGCTGCCGCCCACCACCCAGCCCTGGGGGAACCGGTCAATGATGTTCCGGGATCCGGCCGGGAACCTGGTCAACGTGTTCTCCCGCGGCGGGTGTTAGCCTGGATTCATGATGCGCGCGGCCATGACGACGACGCCGGAGTCGGTCCCGGCGCGCTGACACCTGCTTCTTTGTCTGAAGCCCCGGGGCGAGTGCTCCGGGGCTTTCGCATTCCTGGTTACTCGCCCCGCCCTATCGCGAGGACTGACCATGCACGACCATCGCAAGCTAGGCCGTGAGCTCGAGCTATTCGACACCGACCCGCTGATCGGCGCCGGGCTGCCGTACTGGCTGCCCGCCGGCGCCGCGATCCGGCACGCGCTGGAGGAGTACATCAGGGAGGTGGAGCGGCGGGCCGGCTGATCAGCACGTCTACTCCCCCGTGATCGGCAAGCGCGAGCTGTACGAGATCTCTGGGCACTGGTCGCATTACCGTGACGGCATGTACCCGCCGATGGACATCGGCGGCGAGCAGGCGGTGCTGCGGCCCAGCCTGTGCCCTCATCACGCGCTGATCTACCGGTCCCGGGCCCGCAGTTACCGTGACCTGCCGCTGCGGATGGCCGAGCTGGGTGGCATGTACCGGGCCGAGCTGTCCGGCGTGCTCGGCGGCCTGACCAGGGTACGCGCCATCCAGCTGAACGACGCGCACATCTTCTGCGCCCCGGACCAGGTGGCCGCCGAAGCGGCCGCCGCGCTCGGGCTGATCAAGCAGGCCTACCGGGCGCTCGGCATCGAGCCGGCCAGGTACCGGCTGTCGCTGCCCAGCCGGGACGGCAAGTACGTGGGCGGACGCGACATGTGGGACCGGGCCGCCGGCCTCCTGGAGCAGGTCCTCGGGAGCGCCGGGGTGCCGTACGAGGCCGAGGAGGGCGAAGCCGCGTTCTACGGGCCGAAGATCGACGTGCAGATAGCCGACAGCGCCGAACGGGAGGCCAGCCTGTCCACCGTGCAGGTCGACTTCTACCTGCCCGAGCGGTTCGGTCTGGAATACATCGGCGCCGATGGGGCCAGGCACCGCCCGGTGATGGTGCACCGCAGCGTCATCGGCAGTGCCGAGCGAGCGGTGGCCCATCTCATCGACGTGTACGGCGGCGCCTTCCCCGCCTGGCTCGCGCCGGTGCAGCTGGTGGCACTGCCGGTCGCCGATGCGCAGTTGCCGCAGGCCGACGCGCTCGCCGGGCAGGCTGTCGGACGCGGTCTGCGGGCCGTGGTGGCCCGGCCTGAGTCCGGCAGCCTGGGTGCGAGGATCCATGCCAGCAGGCTGGTGCCCTACCAGGCGGTGATCGGTGCCCGGGAGGCGGCGGCCGGCGAGGCGGCGCTGCGGCTGCGAGACGGCAGGCGGCTACCGGCCCGGCCCGCCGGGGAGGTACTGGCCCGCATCGGTGAGCGCGTCGCCGCGCACAGCACCGAGCTGTGGGAGGCGACCGCCGGCTGGGGTAACAAGGGCGGGTCCGCTGGACACTAAGGAGTGTGGAGAGGACCCTCATGACCGCCGTCAGGATCGCGCACGCCGAGCCCCGGCCGGGAAACCTCGGGAACGGCGTCTTCATTACCAATGGCTACCTGGTCGTGCTGGCCGACGACGCGGGCCACCGGGCGATGCCGGTCTGGTTCCGGGGTCATCCGGGCGGTGGTTCGCTGGCGAAGCTGACGGGCGGGGAGACCGACGACATCGCCCCGGCCGGGGCTCCGGAGGAGCTCACCGACCGACTGCTGCGTGCGGCCGGCGCCAGCGTGACCGGAGTGGACATCGACGCCCCCGAGCCCGAGGCCGACGGGTTGGACCCGGAAAGCTTCACGGCGCGGATCGAGCTGGCCTGCCCGGCGGGAGCCCGGCGCGTGACGGTCCCGTTCGGTCTCGGCCTGGCCATGGCGGCCGTGGCGGGCGCCCCGGTGCGGGTGCCCGATGCGGTGCTGGACCGGCGCGCCGTGCCGGTCCCGGGCGATGACCTGCTCAGCCCGTTCCTCGACCGGGTCCCGCCGGTCGCCCGGCCGGCCGGCGGGCGGCTAGCGGGGAGGCCGGCTCGCCTGCCCGCCAAGCGGCCGCGTTACGAACCGCGCAACCTGCGGTTCGCCGACGGTCTGGACCGGTGGGAACTCGACGGCAGCTTCCTGCGCGACGGCGAGGGCACCTTGCCGCCGGACTACTCGGCCGTCGCCGATGGCCCGTCCGCGGTCCTCTCGTCGGCGGTCGACCGGCCGGCCGGGTCGGCTGCCCTGGTGCAGACGATCTTCGCGGACGACTACCGCGGCGCCACGGTGGTCTTCGGCGGCGAGATCCGCACCCAGCGGCTCACCTACGAGGCCGGGGTCCGGCTGGAGATCCTCAGGGAACGCCAGCACGTGCGGGACGACCGCGGCGTCACCGTCTCCGGCGGCCATGCCTGGACCAGACATGAGATCACAGCGGCGGTCCCCGAGGACGCCGACCTCATCCGGTTCGGCATCACCCTGGCCGGCCCGGGCCAGGTCGCGCTGCGCCACGCCGAACTGACCCGCCGCGCCTGACCGCCTGGTTCCCGCAGCATGCAGATCTCCGACAGCGACCTGGTCCGGCTGGCCCGCGACGGCGACCCGGTGGCGTTCCGCCTGCTCGTGGAGCGGCACCAGCCGATGGCCCGCGCCCGGGCCGGCGCGCTGTGTCTCAACCCCAGCGACGTGGACGACATCGTGCAGGAGTCGTTCCTGCAGGCGTTCATCGCGCTGGACCGGCTCCGGGATCCGGACCGGTTCGCCGGCTGGCTGGGCGGCATCGTGCTCAACGTGTGCCGCGGAGTGCAGCGCCGCGCCCCGCTCACGCTGATGCCCGACTGGCCCGAGCCGGTTCACCCGGCCGCCGCGGACGGCCTGCCCTCGGCCGACGACCTCGACCGCGCCGACGCGCTGCGCGCGGCCGTCGCGGACCTGCCCGCCGGGCAGCGGCGCGCGGTCGTCTTGCACTACTACGCGGACATGCCGCCCGGCCAGATCGCCGAGTCGGCGGGCGCGGCCCGGGCCAGCCTGCACAAGGCCCGGCTGCGGCTGCGCGCCTACCTCACCGAGCATCGCCCCGATCTCGTCCCTTCCGGGAGGACGCACATGACCACCGTCCGCATCGCGCGCGTCGAGAGCCTCATCCCGCCGGGCCAGCCGCTGCCCATCCGCGCCTTCACCCATGTCATCGTGCTGGCCGACGATGCGGGCCGCCGTGAGCTGCCGATCTGGCTGCCCGGATTCGACGGTCACCGGCTCGACTGGCTCCTGGATCATCCGGCCGGATCCTCCACGCAGGCCGAGGCCGCGCAGGCCAGGAACGCGGATGAGCTGACCGGCCCGCTGCTGAGCGCGGTCGGCGCCAGCGTGACCCGGGTGGACATCGACGAACTGGGCCCGGACGTGACCGCGGCCCGGATCGGGCTGACCGGTCCCGCCGGGACCCGGCACGTCACGGCGCGCCTGGCCGAAGGCCTGGCCGTGGCGATCGCGACGGGCGCGCCGATCCGGATCGGCCACGCGGTCATGGGCCGACTAGCCGCACCACCCCGGGGCCAGGACGGCCCGGCGCCCGAGGAGGCCGCGCGGCCGGCAGGCTCACTCGACCGGCACGGCAGGCCGCGCTACGAACCGCGCAACCTGGACTTCGGCGCCGGCCTGGACGGGTGGCTGTTCGGCGGCAGCTTCGACATGCACGCCAGCCAGTCGCACTGGCATGACTACGCGTGCGTCGCGGAGCACGGAGTCGCCGTGATCTCCTCGGCCGTGCCGGAGCCCGAGGGGTTTGCCCTGCTGCGGCAGGCGATGTTCGGCGACGACTACCGCGGCGCCACGGTCGTCTTCCGCGGCGAGTTCCGCGTCACGGGCGGCCCGCGCCGCGCCGGGCTGTTCCTGCGGGTCAATACCGATCCGCGACGGGACATCAGGGGACCCCTCACCGAGAGTGCCGCCCTGGCCGACCCCGACAACACCATCGTCGCCATCGGCGGCGACCGCGACTGGGCCAGCCACCAGGTCACCGCGCGGGTGCCCGACGACTGCGACATCCTCGCCTTCGGCGTCTTCCTGGCCGGCCCGGGCCGGATCGAGCTACGCCACGCGGACCTGATCCGCGCCACCTGACGGTCCAGCCGCCGGGGAACATGGGCCGGTCCAGACCGAGATGTGGGCGGGCTCGACGGCGGTGTTCACCACCGTCAGCAGGTCGGACCGGACCGCGTCCAGGTCGGCCGCGCCCCGGAGCCGGGCGGCAAAGGCGGCGACGGTCTGGTCGGCGTCGTAGCGGACCCGGTTGAACCGGCGGTCCACCATCCGCTGCACGCGCCGGCGCAGCGGGCTGAACAGCGCCGCCGCGGCCAGTGTGGAGGCGGCGACCGCCACCGGCGTATGGACGTGGAACACCTGGGTGGCCAGCAGGACCAGCCCCACGTACAGCCCGACCAGCAGCCCGGTCACGATCGCGTAGCCGAGGGTGCGGCTGATCAGCCGGTCGATGTCATACAGCCGGTACTTCAGGATCGCGATGCCCACGGCCGCCGGGATCAGCGGGAACACGATCTCCCATTCGAGCAGCGGATCGTTGGTGAACTGGGCGGCGACAAATACGACCACCGCGGCGATGGCCGAGGCGTACAGGAACCACTTGAGCTGGAGCCGCTGCTCGGTGCCAGAGCGCCGGAAGCGGACGACCATCGAGATCACGCCGGCTAGCAGCACGAGGAGCCCGACGGCCTCGGCCTGGTTGTAGGCCGTCCCGAGCGGCGCGACGACCGTCACCGGATCCCGCAGCTTGGGGAAGTTGTTGGAGAAGTTGGCGTCGGACAGGGCCACGGTCGCTATCTGAACCAACCCGTCGATGATCGCGATCCATGCCACCGGCCACCATCGCCGCGAGGGCGGCCGTCCGTTCGGGAACAGCAGCGGAACCAGGAAGAACAGCGTCCCCACTATCCCCAGGACCACGGTGAAGGTCCAGGCCGCCCACGCCGCTCCAGGTAGTCGGGCGGTCGCGGCCCGCGCCGCATAGGCATCCGCCACCAGCGAGACACCACTCACCAACGCTGCGGTCAGGAACAGCCAGCCGAGACGGTTCCCGCTCCGCGCGGCGACCAGCGCGCCGACCACGGCGAACGCGAGCGCGACCGGCATGGTGGCAAATTTCTGGTTCCAGGCCTCACCGCCGGTAAATCCGATCACCAGGCTTGCAGCCAGCAGCACGACGGTGAGGCCGAGGAGCGCCCAGGCCAGCCGGGATCGTCGGCCCGCCTGTTGCTGCGGCATGCCACTCTCCCATCTCGCCACGCGCACGCCAGCCTACGAGGACAGCGATACGGGACCGTTACGGTTCGCCCGCGGCCGGAGTACCGGGTGGCCGTGGTTCACCACCCCGGCGTTGACAGGCGCGCTCTAGCCATCTAGTGTCTTAGTTAACTAGTACTTTGAAGGGCGGCTCATGATCAGCTTCCGGGTCGACGGCCGGTCGGTGGTGCCGCCGTACCTGCAGATCGTCCAGCAGGTCAGGCAGGCGCTGCGGATGGGCGTGCTCGACGTGGGCGATCAGCTGCCCACAGTGCGGGAGGTCGTCTCGGCAACGGCGATCAACCCCAACACCGTGCTGAAGGCCTATCGCGACCTGGAGCGCGAGGGCCTGGTCGAGGCCCGGGCCGGTCACGGTACGTTCGTGCGCCGCCGCCCGCCCGGGCCGCCGCCCGGTACTCATGCGCGGCTGGGCCACAGCCTGGCCCGCTGGGTGCGCGAGGCCCGGGATGCCGGGCTGGACAACGAATCAATGGAAGAACTGCTGCGCGTCACGTTGCGGGCGGCCGCCGATGAGGAGATCGCATGATCCCGATGCACGAGGTTCCGGGCAGTGCGCTCCCCGGGCCAGCAGCGATCAACACCAGCGCACTGTCCAAGCGCTACGGCAAGGTCACCGCACTGAGCAACTGTACGATCAGTGTCCCCGAGGGCCGGATTTCCGCGCTGATCGGGCCGAACGGCGCGGGCAAGACCACGCTGCTGCGACTGCTGGCCGGCCTGGCCCGGCCGACCGCGGGCCAGGTCACGGTGAACGGTACCACCCCGCGCCAGGATCCCGCCTTCCTGGCCGACATCGGCTACCTGGCCCAGGAGATCCCGCTGTACCGGCGGCTGTCGGCCGAGGATCACATCCGCGCGGGCGCGCACCTGAACCCGCGCTGGGACGCGGAATCGGTCCGGGAACGGCTGACGGGCCTGAAGATCCCGCTGGGCCGGGCGGTGGGCAAGCTGTCCGGAGGCCAGCGGGCCCAGGTCGCGCTGGCCCTGATCCTGGCCAAGCGGCCCCGGCTGCTGCTGCTGGACGAGCCGGTCGCGGCGCTCGACCCGCTGGCCCGGCGGAACTTCCTTCGCGTCCTGGCCGACGGGGTGGCGGTGGGCGGCCTGACCGTCGTCCTGTCCTCGCACCTGGTCGCCGACCTGGAACGGGTCTGCGACCACCTCATCATGCTGGCCTCGTCCCGGGTCCAGCTGTGCGGCGACATCGAGGAACTGCTGGCCGAGCATCAGATCCTGACCGGCCCGCGCAAGGACACCACGGCCATCGAGCGGAGCCACCGGGTCGTGCAGGTCACCCGCACCCCGCGGCAGACCACCCTGCTGGTCCGGCTGAACGGCCCGGTCATCGACCCTGCGTTCGAGGCCAGCGACATCAGCCTGGAAGAGCTCGTGCTCGGCTACATGGGGCAGGATGCCGCGCCGGCCATGGCCCACCTGACCACGATCGGAGAAGAGAAATGACTTGGCTCGTCTGGCGCCAGCACCGCGTCCAGTTCTACCTGGGCGCCGCCCTGCTCGCCGCGCTCGCCGTCCTGCTGGTGATCACCGGCGTGCAGATGGCGTCGCAGTACCACTCCGCGCTCGTGGCCTGCGCCGCGAACCACAGCTGCGCGAACCTGAGCAGCACGCTGTTCCTCGGCAGCCACGCGGTGGGCTTCCTGGTCATCATGACCCTGGGCGCGCCGATCCTCGTCGGGCTGTTCTGGGGTGCCCCGCTGGTGGCCGCCGAAGCCGAGGCGGGCACCACGCAGTTCGCCTGGATGCAGAGCGTCACCCGCAAGCGCTGGCTCGCGGTCAAGATCGGCTGGATGCTGCTGGCCACGGCGATCTGGGGCGGCGTCATCTCGGCCCTGGTGACCTGGTGGTCCGGGCCGAACAACGCCGAGCAGCTTAATGCGTTCCAACCCGGCCGGTTCGACCTCATGGGCACTGTCCCGGTGGCCTACTCGCTGTTCGCGCTGGCGCTGGGCATCGCGGCCGGCACGCTGCTGCGCCGGGTGCTGCCGGCCATGGCCGTGACGCTGGCCGGGTTCATCGCGGTGCGCGTGGCGGTCACGCTGTGGCTGCGCCCGCACTACCTGAACGCGGTCACCGTGTTCTACAAGGTGACCAGCGGCTTCACCCCGCCCGGACCCTACTGGCGGCTCACGTCGGGCATCGTGGGCCCGAACGGCCTGGCGATCGACCAGAACACGAACGCGAATGTGGTCGGCGGCATCCCCGCCTCCTACCTCCCAGCTTCGTGTACGGCGCAGAGCAGGGGTGCGTTCACTCCCCCGGCGTCCTGCACGCAGGCCCTGGCCCACTTCCGCGGGTTCCTCACCTACCAGCCCGCTGACCGCTACTGGACGTTCCAGGGCATCGAGACCGGCATCTTCCTAGTCCTGGCCGCCGCCCTCATCGGGGTCACCGCCCTGGCACTGCTCCGCCACGACGCCTAGGACCTGGCCCACATCGATCCGCCAACCGCAGCACCGACGACCGCACACGCGAGGCCAGCTCAGTCAGCGTCCACTCCCGGTCGGGAGTGAGCAGGACCAGGGTCAGTACCTCCGCTTGCAATCGTGACCGCAGCAGCGGCAGGAGCGGCGGCGGCGCGCCTTTTTGCATATCTCGCAAAATACAAAGCACGATACGGAAAGACAAGTGCGGGCTGGGCTTATATAGCGAGTCGTGGCGGTGGCATTGGCGCTCATCCTGAAGCTGACGGACACGGTCGCGGTGTCGCCGTCGGCGCGGATCGGCAGCCGCCGCGCCGGGCACCAGCCATGAAACAATGTCCGCGCAGCATGCCGAGGTGCAAGCCTGGTGAGAAAGTCGTGACGGAAGTGAAGGGGCGGCAATGGCACGGCGGATCTGCGTGACGGGGGCGAGCGGGCTGGCGGGCCGGGCGGTGGTCCGGGAACTGGCCGAGCATGGTTACGACGTGGCGGCGACCGACATCGTGGTGCACGACTACGAGATGCTGCGTGCGGACCTGACCGACTACGGGCAGGCGCTCGAGGCCCTGCGGGGCGCCGACGCGGTAGTGCACCTGGCCAACATCCCGGCCCCGGGCCTCGCCACTCCGCCGGTCACGTTCAACGCGAACATCACCATGAACTTCAACGTCTTCCAGGCCGCCGCGAGCCTGGGGCTGAGCCGGGTGGTCTGGGCGTCGAGCGAGACCACGCTGGGCCTGCCGTTCGCCGTGCCGCCGCGGTACGCGCCGGTGGACGAGGACCACTACCCGCTGCCGACGACGACCTACGCTCTGTCCAAGGTGGCCACCGAGACCATAGCCGGGCACTTCGCGCAGTGGTCGGGCATCCCGTTCGTCGCACTGCGGTTCTCCAACATCTGGACACCCGATGACTACCGCGAGTTCCCCTCGTTCTGGCCCGATGCGCAGCTCCGCAAATGGAACCTGTGGGGTTATATCGACGAACGGGACGTGGCGGCGTCCTGCCGGCTAGCGATAGAAGCTCCGGCGGAGACCGTGGCCGGGAATCCGGCCTTCATCATCGCCGCCGCCGACACCGTGATGAACCGCCCGTCGGCGGCGCTGCTGGCCGAGGTCTTCCCGGGCGTGAAGCTGACGCGTGAGGTCGGGGAGTTCGGCACGCTGCTGGCGATCGACCGGGCCCGGGAGGTGCTCAGCTTCGAACCGCGCCATTCCTGGCGCGACCACGTATCCGCCGACGCTAGATGAAGAGGGTGAACTTGAGCACGGCGTTCAGGATGTCGGCGAACAGCAGGTAGAACAGCCAGAACCCGGTGGCGAGGTGCAAGGCGCCGAGCGCCTTCTCGCCGAGGTTGCCCAGCGGCCCGATGTCCGCCTTGAGGCTGGCGAAGAAGTCGGACGCGGGGGCTGTCGCCTGCTGATGATGGTGGCGCTGGTGATCCTCACGAGTCTTCAACAACCTCGGAGCATTTCAAGAGGTTGGCTCAATTAAAACCCGAGATTCTATGCCGGTGAAAATCTGGCGGCGTAAGAGCCTGCTGATCAACGGAACCCTTGCTGTGATCCTGGTGGCGGTGGGAGTCACGTCCTACCTGGAGATACGGCCGGCCAGCAGCAGTACCGCCCTGGTGACATCGACGGTGCAGCAAGGCACGGTGCTGGCTACCGTGTCCGCTTCCGGCACGCTGGAGGCGGCGCAGAACCTCGGCCTCAACTTCACCACCGGTGGCAAGGTGACCGCGATCGACGTCAAGGTCGGGCAGCGGGTGAACGCGGGCCAGACGCTCGCCACGGTCGATCCCACCTCCAGCAAGGACAGCATGGAGCAGGCGCAGGCGCAGTTGTCGGCCGCCGAGGCGCAGCTCAGCGCCGCGGAGCAGGGGGAGACTCCCGCGGCGAAGCAGGTGGCCAGCGATCAGGCCGTCCAGTCGCAGCAGCAGGTGCAGACGGCCGAATCAAACCTGTCGGCCGGGGAGCAGGCGGCCGACGACGACGCGACTTCGGCGGAACAGTCCGTCACGACGGCGCAGGACACCCTCGGCTACGCGCAGCAAACCCTGTCCAACAGCGAGGCGAAACTCAGCCAGGACGAGTCCGCCCTGACCTCCGCCGAGAACCAGCTGAACAGCGACGAGGTGGCCGAAGAGACCGCGTGCGCGGGCAGCACGACGAGCACGTCCGGCACGACCAGCACCTCCAGCACGTGCACGGCGGACCAGGCGGCGGTCGCGACGGACAAGACGAACGTCGCGAACGACACCTCGGCCGTGTCCTCCGACCAGTCGGCCGTGCAGGCGCAGGAGGAGACGGTGACCAACGACCAGAACGCCGTCAGCGCCGCGCAGGACAGCGAGAAGACCACCGAGGATCACGACAAGGCCACGATCACCGCCGACAAGGAGGCGGTGTCCAGCGCGGAGAAGTCCTACCAGACCACGCTGGCGTCGAACACGGAGTCCGGCACGCCGAACGCGACGACGGTCGCGCAGGACGAGGCCGCCGTGACCAACGACGACATCGTGGTCCAGGAGGACCAGCAGGCCGTGACGGGCACGACGCTCACCGCGCCGTTCGGCGGCACGGTGGCCTCGATCAGCGCCGACGTCGGCCAGGTGGTGTCGAGCAGCGGCGCCGGCGGCTCCGCGGGTTCGTCCAGCTCCGGCTCTGGCTCCGGCTCTGGCTCCGGCTCTGGCTCCGGCTCTGGCTCCGGCTCTGGCTCTGGCTCCAGCTCGGGTTCCAGCTCCGGTTCCAGCTCGGGTTCCAGCTCCGGTTCCAGCGAGGCCGCGGCGACCGGCGCGTCCGGGGCCGGGACCGGGGCCGGCGGGGCGGGCACGACGAACACGGCGAGCGGCTTCATCGTGCTGACCGACCTGTCCAACATGCTGGTCCAGGCCACCTTCGACCAGACCGACGCGGCGAGCCTGCGGGTCGGCGCGGCGGCGACCGTGACGCCGGAGGGCGTGACCCCGGCCAGCGCACTGTCGGCCACCGTGGCGGAGATCGACCCGACGTCGACCACCAGCAACGGGGTCGTGGACTACGGGGTCACGCTGGGCCTCACCCAGCATGCCGCCGGGCTGAAGCCCGGCGAGTCGGTGGCCGTCAGCGTGATCACCGGTGAGGCGAACAACGTGCTGTACGTGCCGGCGACGGCGGTCACCACGTCGGGCACCTCGTCGACCGTCGTGGTGGTCGGCGCGAGCAACACCGAGCAGACCGTGCCGGTGACCCTCGGCATCCAGGGCAGCACGGATGACCAGATCCTGACCGGGCTCACCCTCGGGGAGCACGTGCTCGCGTCGACGGCGACCGCAGGCACCGGCAGCGGCACGGGCGGTTTCCCGTTCCGCGGCGGCGGCCTGGGCGGCGGTGGCCTGGGCGGCGGTGGCCTGGGCGGCGGCCTGGGCGGCGGCGGCCGGGGATGACGCGACCACTGCCCCGGCGCGCGGCCGGGCCCCCGCCCGAAGCAGACCAGCCCCCGGCGCAGCCGGAGCCGGTGATCCGGCTCACGTCCGTCGTCAAGACCTACGGCACGGGCGAGGCGGCGGT
Organism: uncultured Actinomycetes bacterium; assembly: GCA_963774825.1. GTDB lineage: Bacteria > Actinomycetota > Actinomycetes > Streptosporangiales > Streptosporangiaceae > DATBGO01. The sequence goes on from CAVZGW010000004.1 coordinate 24,342, forward strand.
GCAGGCGCTGCGCGGGGTGACCCTGGACGTGGTGGAGCGGGACTACGTGGCGGTCATGGGCGCGTCCGGCTCCGGCAAGTCGACGATGATGAACATCATCGGCTGCCTGGACGTGCCCAGCGAAGGCCAGTTCCTCATCGACGGCATCGACACCAGCTCACTGGACGAGCAGCAGCTCGCGGTGGTGCGCAACCGCAAGATCGGGTTCGTGTTCCAGGCGTTCAACCTGATCCCGCGGATGACCGCGCTGGCGAACGTGGAGCTGCCGCTGTCCTACGCGGGCCTGCGGGGCGCGGAGCGCCGGCGCCGGGCGGAGGCGGCGCTGTACCTGGTCGGGCTGGCCGGGCGGATGCACGCTCAGCCCCAGCAGCTTTCCGGCGGCCAGCAGCAGCGGGTCGCGGTCGCCCGGGCGCTGGTGACGGCCCCGTCCCTGGTCCTCGCCGACGAGCCGACCGGCAACCTGGACACCAGGGCCAGCCACGACCTGATGGACGTGCTGGACCGGCTGAACGCAGCCGGGCGCACGATCGTGCTCATCACGCACGAGGCCGACGTGGCCGCGCACGCGAAGCGGGTGATCGGGGTCCAAGACGGCCGCATCGTGGCCGACCGCCGCGTGATCGAGCCCGGCGCGCTCCCGCCGCTGCTCGGCCAGCCGGTCTACGGGTCGGTGCGGCCGTGAGCCCGGCGCAGGTCCTCCGGTTCGCGCTGGCCGGGCTGGCCGCGAACAAGCTGCGGTCGGCGCTGACCACGCTGGGCATCCTGATCGGCGTCGGGTCGGTGATCCTGCTGGTCGCGGTCGGCAACGGGTCCTCCCAGTCGGTGCAGAACGCCATCTCCTCCCTGGGCGCCAACGCGATCACGGTGCTGCACACCGAGGGCGCGGTAGGCGGGTCCGGCCCGACGTCGAGCACGACGGCGTTCGCGGAGCCGCAGAACCTCACCACGGCGGACGGGCAGGCCCTGGCCCAGGCCCCGGGGGTGGCGAGCGTCTCGCCGGCGGTGTCCACCTCGGTGACGCTGAGCTACGGGGCCAGCAGCGACACGGCCAGCCTGACCGGCACGTACCCGAGCTACTTCCCCGCCGAGGACGACACGCTCGGCGCCGGGTCGTCCTTCACCACCCAGGAGGTCAACACGGCGCAGGACGTCGTGGTCCTCGGCAGCGAGGCGGCGAGCGACCTGTTCGGCACCGCGAACCCGGTAGGGAAGAGCGTGCTGGTCACGGGCGTCCCGTTCACGGTCGTCGGTGTGCTCGCCACGAAGGGCGCGAGCGGCCTGACCAGTGCGGACAACACGGCGGTCGCTCCGCTGACCACGGTGCAGGACGCGCTGACCGGCTTCGGCACGCTGAACGACATCGTCGTGCTGGCCACGTCGGCCGCGGTGGTCGACACCGTGGAGGGCGAGATCACCTCGATCCTGGACCGGCGCCACCACGAGACCGCCGCCGACGCCGACTTCGAGGTCCTCAACGCGTCCACCTTGCTGTCCACCGCTTCGTCGACCGCGCATACGTTCACCGTGCTGCTCGGCGCGGTCGCGGCGATCTCGCTGCTGGTCGGCGGCATCGGCATCACGAACATCATGCTGGTGACGGTGACCGAACGGACCCGCGAGATCGGCATCCGCAAGGCCATCGGGGCCACGCCGGGTGTGATCCTGGCCCAGTTCCTGACCGAGGCCACCCTGCTGTCGATGATCGGCGGGGCGCTGGGCGTCCTGGCCGGGATCATCGGCACCCGGTTCACCATCGTCGGGGTGAAACCCGTCACGGTGCCGCTGTCGATCCCGCTGGCGTTCGGTGTCAGCGCGCTGATCGGCCTGTTCTTCGGCGGCTTCCCCGCTAACCGCGCGGCCGGCATGCGCCCCGCTGACGCCCTGCGTTACGAGTGATCGGACACGGACATGTCACAGGCAGAAGAAGAAGAGCCCGGCCACGACAACGACAACGGCCTCGGTGATCTGCTCGACCTGCTGTCGAGCCCACTCGATGACGGTGACGACCTCACCGTCGTGCTGACCAGGCGGCCGCGGGCGAAGCTGCCTTCGCTGACGCTGGTCCTGGCCGCGGTCGTCGTGGCGAGCGCCGGCTTCCTCGGCGGCGCCCTGGTCGGCAAGCACTACGGCAGTTCCAGCTCCGGCAACCTGGCCGCCGCGTTCAGCCGGCTCGCTGGCGCCCGTGCGAGCGCGACCGCGAGCGCCGGCTCTGGATCCGGCGGCACCGGCTCCGGCTCGGGGTTCGGATTCGGCGGCGGCCGGGGCGGCGCGTTCGGCACGGGCAACGCCACGATCGGCACGATCAAGCTCATCGACGGCCGCACCGTCTACGTGCAGACGACCGCGGGCGACATCGTCCAGGTGGCGACGTCGGCGGGGACGAAGGTCACGATCAGCTCCGCCGTCCCGGTCAAGGACCTCCAGCCTGGCGAGACGGTCATCGTCGAGGGCGGCAAGAACTCCAGCGGCGCGATCGCCGCCACCAGCATCAGCCAGGCCAGCCTCGGCGGCTAGCTTCCTACGACCATCCAGGAGATCACATGAACGGCGGTACCACCCTGCGCCGGTTCCTCATCCGCGGGGCGCTGCCCGTGCTGGTGGCGACGCTGACGCTGGCTGGCTGCGGTGGCAGCGGCGGCAGCGACGCCGGGGCCACGTCTACGACCAGCGCCAGCGCCACCGGCACCGCGACGGCGTCCGCCAGGCTGAGCGCGTTCCAGGCGTGCCTGAAGCAGCACGGCGTCACGATCAAGCCAGGGCAGTTCGGCGCCCGGCCGCGCGCATCCTTCTCACCGAGCGCCTTCCCGACCAGATCACCACGTCCGCGCCCATCCTTGTCCGGCCGTGACTCGGCCGCGTTCAAGGCGTGTGCCAAGTATGCCCCGGTCGGCCTCGGCGGGGGATTCGGCCGCACGATCAGCAGCTCGGCCCTGGCGGCCTTCAAGAGCTGCCTCGGTCAGAACGGCGTCAAGGTCACCGGTACCACCGCAGGCGCGATCCTGGCCGAGCTCCGCAACAGCACAGGGAAGACCGCGGCCGCGGTCAAGACCTGCCGGGTGCTCCTCCAGCCGGCCGCCCCCACCCCCAGCCCCGAGAGCCAATAGGATCGGGGGAAACCGAAGTCGCGCCGATACCGCCATGGCAGGTCACGCGTCACCCGCCAGGGGTGAGGATGAGCCCCTCGGGCCGGCCGTGAGGATATCCACGCTCAGCGCCAGGATCCAGGCCGGGAACACCAGCTCCGCCCAGGGTGATATCCCGATGCCGATCAGCAGCACCAGCGCGCTGACCAGCCCGGCCAGCGTGAGCCACCGGGACACGATCTGGGTGCGGCGGGCGATGGTCACGGTGGTGAGCGTGAACACGGCCGCCATCCGCATCGAGTAGACGTTCAGCAGGCTCGTGGTGATATTGCGGGCCAGCGCCAGGGTGCCCGTGTCGGGCAGGCCGACCGACGCGGCGGCGATCACGCCGCCCGATACCGCTGCGGCCACGAACAGCATGGCGACGAACAGCAGGCCGCTGCCGAGGAACACGCTGGCGAAGAACCGGTCCTCACGTTCGCCAACCCGGTCCCGCAGCACCCCGATGAACCAGAGGAAAGCGATGCCGGCGAACGGGATGAAGTTCAGCGCGACGGCCACCGCGGCTCTCTTCCCCGAATCGGTCAGCCACGCGCCAGTGCCCCCGGGGCTGGCTGGGACGGAGATCCTGAGCAGCACCAGCGCGGTGGCCATGAGCACGGAGAAGACGATCCCGGCGACCGCCGCCGCCCGGGGAGTCCGGAGCGGGCTCCCGCTCCGGAGCGGACCTTGGTCCAGCACGTCCTCGGTCATGGCTTCCTCCCGCAGCGGGCCGGATCACGGCAGCCCTCATGGCAGCCTGCCGTCTGCTCCGGCGGGGCGCCCCCCTCGCGGCGGGTGATCTGCCGTCCGGCCCGGCGGCCGATAGGTTGAGGGCGTCCCTGGGTGGCCACCCGGTGGGTGCCTGGTATTAACTATAATTTCGGTAAGAATAGAAGAGAAAGGACCCCTGATGCTGCTGCCATGGCCCGAGCGTGGCGCCGTCGCGGTTCAGCCGCCGGCGGCCGGGCCCGGGTACTGGGCCGGGGCGCCCTGCGCGGCGGCCGGTGACGGGGAGGTTTTCCTGGCGTACCGCCTGCGCCGGCCCGCCGGGCGGGGGCGCGGCTACGCGGTGATGGTGGCCCGCGCCGCGGACGGCGAGAGGTTCGAGACGCTGCTGAGCATCGGCAAGCACGAACTGGCCACCGAGTCACTGGAACGGCCCGCCCTGGTCCGCACGCCGGAGGGACGGTGGCGGCTGTACCTGAGCTGCGCGACGTTCGGGACCAAGCACTGGCGGGTGGAGATGGCCGAGGCCGCGCATCCCGGCGAGTTCGACGTCCGGCGGCGCGAGGTCATCCTGCCGGGGGACGCCAAGACCGGCGTGAAGGATCCGGTGATCCGGTACCACGAGGGCCAATGGCACCTGTGGGCGTCGTGCCACCCGCTGGCCGACCCGCTCCAGGCCGACCAGATGACCACCGAGTACGCCACCAGCCCGGACGGCCTGGCCTGGACGTGGCACGGCACCGCGCTCAGCGGGACGCCGGGCCAGTGGGATGCCCGAGGCGCCCGGGTGACCGCGGTGATGTTCGGCGCGGAGACGGTGACGGCCTACTACGACGGCCGCGCGAGCGCGGCGGAGAATTTCGAGGAACGGACCGGGGTGGCCACGGGCACGGACCCGTCGGCGCTCACCACGGTGGGCGATGGCCCAGTGGCGTTCTCGCCCCACCTCGGCGGCGGCCTGCGCTACCTGGACATCGTGCCGCTGCCCGGCGGGCGGCACCGGCTGTACTACGAGCTGACCGGGCCGGACGGATCGCACGCCCTGGTCACCGAGCTTCGCTGACGACCGGTCATGAGCTGCCTGGCGCTCAGACCGGGCGGCCGTTCCTGGCCTGGCCCTGCCCGGCGGGCCGGGAGCCAACCATACCGCCGGAGCGCTCCCGCGGCCGCACCCAATCGCGGAAGTCCTCGCCGAGGACGCGTTCCAGCAGCTCGATGTCTGACTCGAAGCGCGGCAGGAGTTCCTGGCGCTGCTCCCAGCTCAGCGGCTGGCGCTCCCGGCTGTGGCGCTGCAGGAACCGCTCGAGCGGGCCGGTCAGGGTGGCGGCGGTCAGGCCGGGGACCCGGCTGCCCACCGCGCTGCCCACCGCGCTGCCCGCCCGCTGGGCCAGCGACCCGGCCCGGTGGGCCAGCGTGGGCTCCGGGTGGGACGTGACGTTCTGCCGCGGTATCTCGGTCAGCACGCCGGTCTCGATGCCCAGGAACGCGCAGATCCGGTCCAGGGTCTGCGCCGGCTCGTCGACCAGGCGCCGGTAGCGCAGGACGAGCACCTGCTCGCGCGGGAACAGCGTGAACAGGTACTGGAGCTGCTCGCCGTAGCGGCCGAGCCCGACGTAGTGCCAGAAGCTGGCCCAGCCCGCCGCGATCCGGCGCTCCTCCTCGCCGCAGGCCCGGACGAAGTCCGCGATCGGCTCCAGGCCCGCCGACCACAGGTGGGTCCAGTTGGAGTGGGCGCGTTCGATCGGGTCGCGGACGATCACGATCAGAGCGGCCCCGGGGATCTGGTCGCGGATCCGGCGCATCGCGGCCCGGTCGTACAGGTAGAGCGGAGTCGACTCGCCGCGCAGCGTGCCGGGCGGAGCCGGCTCGAACAGGGCCTCGTAGTCCGGCCGGCGCCAGACGTGCTCCCGGTAGGTCAGGGCGTCCCCCGGTCCGCCCTTGGCCGGGGGCGGGCCGTCGGTCAGGAAAAACTTCGGCTCCTTGATGGCCGACAGGTAGAGCCCGGGGTGTTCGGACAGCGCGGTGTGCAGGGCCGTGGTGCCGGCCTTGGGGGCACCGATGACCAGGAAGTCGGGCATCGCCACGGGGCCTCCAGGGGCAGATCAATAGCCATATTTTTGGCTAGAATAGTTGGATATAGCTCTCACGGCTACTTGTACCCGGGCGGGCGCCATCCATTCCCCGGCGCTTGGCGGGGATGGGGAGGGTGAGCCACCGATTCGTTCGGTATAAAAAGGATGATTACGGCGGTCCCGGTTCATCAACGACGGTCACCAGAGAGCGGAGCCCGAGATGACAGACGTCGCCACGCCGGAGTACACCGGGCTCGAAGCCGACGCGATCGGGGTGACAGAAGACACCGTCATCGGCATGGCCGCTTCAGCGCCGGCCGCCTCGGTCGGGCTGACCCTCGCCTTGCTGGCCGCGGCGGTCGCCTACGGCAGCGGGCCGATCATCATCCTCACCGCGATCCCCATGCTCGTCATCGCCAATGCCTACCGTCGGCTGAACATGTGGAACGCGAACTGCGGCGCCTCCTTCGAGTGGGTCGGCCGGGCGATCAACCCGTACCTGGGCTTCCAGACCGGATGGCTGATGGTGGCCGCCTACATCCTCGGCACGATCAGCGGCATCGAGGTGCTCGCGCCGACCGTGCTGGCCGCCTTCGGCTCCAGTTCGTCCAGAACCTGGGCGAACGTCGGCATCGACACCGCCCTCGGCCTGGTCATGCTGGCCATCGCGATCCTCGGCATCAAGATCACGGCGCGGACCCAGATCGGCATGGCGCTGATCGAGTACGTGATCCTGGTCGGGTTCGGGATCGCCGGGCTGGTCTTCGTGCTCGGCCACGGCCACGGCTCCTACCACGCGACCAGCGGCTGGCTCAGCCCGACCGGGGTGGGCGGGGCCGGCAGCCCGGCGGCCGGCTTCCTCATCGCGGTGTTCATGTTCACCGGCTGGGACGGCGCGATCTACGTCAACGAGGAGACGACGCGGCGGCGTACCAACCCAGGCAAGGCCGTCATGATCGCGGTCGGGTTGCTCGCGGTGATCTACACGCTGGCCACGGTCGGCCTGCAGGGCGTCGTGTCACCGGCCAGGCTGCAGACCAACTCCGCGTCCGCGCTGGTCTACGTGGCCCAGGCGCTGGGCGGCAGCGGGTGGGGCAAGGTGATGGCCCTGTCCGTCGCGCTGTCGGCGATCGCCAGCACCGGGGCGGGCATCGTGATCACGGCCCGGATCGTCTACAGCATGGCCGGCCAGCGGGTGCTTCCCGCGTTCCTGGGCACCGTGTCGCCCCGGTTCGCCACGCCGGCCGCGGCCAGCCTGGTGGTCGGGATGTTCGTGATCGCGATCACCTGGGTGTATCTGCTGGCCACCTCGGTCCAGACCGCGTTCACCGACGTGGTCGACGCGACCGGGCTGCTGTTCTCCGCGTTCTACATCCTCACCGCGCTGGCCACCATCGCCTACTACCGGCGCCGTGTCTTCGCCCGGCCGGGGGACCTGGTGTCGCTGGGCGTGCTGCCGCTGGGGGCGGCGGGGTTCCTCGGCTGGATCATCGTCAAGTCGATGCTGCAGGCGCCCGCGAACCAGAACTGGTCCATCCTCGGCATCGTCGTGGTGGGTCTGGTGCTGATGCTGGTCGCGCGGTTCGGGCTCAGGTCCCCGTTCTTCGGGGTCCGGCGCGAGACCGCCTCGGACTAGGCGCCAGTCTCCGGCTCGGACGGCTCGGCCGGCCCGGCCGGCCCGGACGCCTCGGACGGTGCGGCGCGGACGGCGGCCAGCAGGAACGGGAGGGCGGCCAGGACGGACAGGAGGCACAGCAGGCCGGCGACGATGTAGGGGGCGCGCAGGCCCGCCGCGTGGGCCACGAAGCCGCCGGCCAGCGCGCCGGCCGGCATCAGGCCCCAGCCCAGCATGCGGTAGACGCTGTTGACCCGGCCGAGCAGGTGGCCGGGGACGATCCGCTGGCGGAGGCTGACCGTGACCACGTTCCACATGGTGACGGAGAACCCCTGGACGGCCAGCAGCGCCGCCACCACGGCCGGGCCGGGCGCGAGGCCGATGCCGACGAACGCGGCGGCGTCGATCACCGCCGGGAGGACCAGCGAGGGCAGCAGGCCCAGGCGGCGGGTCAGCAGCGGGTTGACCAGCCCGCCGACCACGCTGCCCACGGCGCTGGCGGCCAGCAGCAGCCCGTAGCCGCGGGTGCTCACGTGCAGCGTCTGGGTGGCCAGCAGGACCAGGATGGCCTGCCCCATCTGGTTGGCGAAGTTGTAGATGCCGAGAAGGACGGCGACCACGCGGAGCAATCGGTGCCCGGCCAGCCAGCGCAGCCCCTCGGCGATCTGGGCGCGGACCCTTTCGCGCCGGGTGGTCTTCGGGGCTGGACGGGTCTTGGGCAGGGCGGACAGGAGCGCGGCCGAGCCGGCGAACGACGCGGCGTCGAGCCCGAACGGCAGCGCCGCGGCCGCGGCGAACAGCAGGCTGCCGGCCGGCGGCCCGAGGAACGACTCGCCCACGGTCAGGCTGACCTGCTGGCTGCCGTTGGCCTTGGGCAGCAGTTCGGGCGGGACCAGGGCGGGGAGCACCGACTGGGCGGCGTTGCTGAAGATGACCTCGGCGCTGCCCAGCAGGAGGCCGCCCACGGCCAGCACCTCGATGTCCGCCTCGTGTACGACGATGAGGATGGCGATCATGGCGACCACGGCCGCCTGCACCGCCTGGGCCCGCCACATCAGCGTGGCCCGGTCGCAGCGGTCGACCACGGCGCCGGCCGGCAGCGAGAGCAGCAGCCAGGGCAGGTAGGTCGCGGCGGTCACCACCGAGACCAGCCGCGGGTCCCGGGTGATGGTCACGGCCAGCAGCGGCAGCGCGGCCACGAACGCGCCGTCGCCGGTGCTGCTGATCGTGTTCGCCCACCACAGCCGCCAGTAGTCCCGGCTCAGGCGGGCCGGCGCCCTGGTCGCTGTCTGCGTCACGCCGCCAGCGTGGCGCGACCGCCGTCCGGCGGGCCACGTTTCAGCGCACTGCTAAAACTACGGGGCCGGGGCCGTTCCCCGGAACCAGTGGGTGTGGCTCTGTACCGGATCTATGGGTGTTGTACGCCCATTGTGCGGGGCGTGCCGGGGCGGTGTATGCCCGTGCTGGGAGTGGACGGGTGGTGCCTTGACTGGTTGCGGGTTGCGCGGCTGGCGGGTAGCGGTAGCGTGACGATTTGTGGAGGGGCCGTTGCGGGTGTTCTTGAGTCATACCTCCGAGTTGCGCCAGTACCCGGCGGGCCGGTCGTTCGTGGCGGCAGCCGAGCAGGCGGTGACCCGGGCCGGTGCCGTGGTGCTGGACATGGCGTATTTCCCAGCCCGGGAGGGTAAGCCGGCTAGCTATTGCCGGGAGCAGGTCGGGCGGGCCGATGTGTACGCGGGGATTATCGGGTTTCGGTACGGCTCGCCGGTCCGGGACGAGCCGGGCTGTTCGTATACGGAGCTGGAGTTCGCCGCGGCCGGGGAGCTGGGGATACCGCGGCTGGTGTTTGTGCTGGATGAGACCGCAGTCCTACAGCTGCCGCAGGTGTTCCTCTCCGATCCGGTGCACGGGGAGCGGCAGCGGGCGTTCCGAGACCGGGTGCAGGACTCCGGGATCACGGTACAGCGGGTGGATTCCCCCGACCGGCTGGAGACGCTGCTGTTCCAGGCGCTGATGCCCCTCCGGCCAACCGCGGAAACTCCCGGGGGCCGGGGTGTGGGGCCGGGTGGTGCTGGGGTGGTCGTGCGGCTGGCGCCCCAGCCGGTGTACCTGGCGGGCCGCGAGGAGCTGCTGGCCGGGCTGGATGCCCGGCTGGCGGCCGGGCCGGGGCTGGGGGTGGGGGTGGTGGTGTTGTGCGGGCTGGGGGGTGCGGGCAAGACCAGCGTGGCGGTGGAGTACGCGCACCGACAGGCGGACCGGTGCGCGGTGGTGTGGCAGCTGCCGGCCGAGGAGCCGGCCGGGCTGGTGGCGGCGTTCGCCGAGCTGGCCGCGCACCTGGGTACCGGGGGCGGGGATCCGGTGGGGCGGGTGCATGCGGTGCTGGCCCGCCGCTCAGACTGGCTGCTGATTTTCGATAACGCGCCGGGCCCGGAGTCGGTGCGGGGGCTGGTGCCGCCGACCGGCGGGGGACGGGTGGTGATTACCAGCCAGTTCGGGTCCTGGCCGGGCCGGCAAGTGCTGGAAGTCCCAGTGCTGGACCGGGACACCGCGGCGGGGTTCGTGCTGGACCGGGCCGAGGCTACTGGCGCCGCGGCGGAGGCGGCGGCCTGGGAGCTGGCCGCCGAGCTGGGCGGGCTGCCGCTGGCACTCGAGCAGGCGGGCGCGTACATGCAGGCCTCAGGCCGGACCGTCGGGGAGTACCTGGGGTTGTTCCGGACGCGACGGGGCGAGCTGCTGGGCCGGGGGGATCCGGCCGGGTATGACAAGCGGGTCACCACCACCTGGGCGCTGGCGTTCGCTGGGCTGAGCGGGGCGGGCCAGGCGGCCGGGCTGTTGCGCCTGGTGGCGTGCTGCGCGGCCGAGGACATCCCGCTGGGGCTCCTGCTGCGCCCCGGCCTGCCCGCCGAGGACTTCGATGCGGTGGTGGCGCCGCTGCTGGTGCCGCTGCTGGGCGATGAGCTGGCGCGGGATGAGGCGGTGGCGGGGCTACGGCGGTTCTCGCTGATCAGCGCGCCGCGGGCCGGGCTGATCTCGGTGCACCGGCTGGTCCAGGCGATCACGCTAGACCAGCTCCCGCCCGGCGAGGCGGCCGCCTGGCGGCAGGCCGCCGCCGTGGTGATCGAGGCCGCGCTGCCCGGCGACCCGGATGACCCGGGGTCCTGGCCGGTGTTCGCGGCGCTGCTGCCGCACGCCCAGGCCGCGCTGGACCCGGCCAGCTACGGCATGGGCCTGGCTGGCCTGGTACCTCGGCGCGAGCGGCAGCTACGCCGCGGCGCTGGCCATACAACGGCAGATCCTGCACGCAACAGAGGAAGCCCAGGGCGCCGAGCACCCCGAAACGCTCGCCGCCTGGGCCGACCTGGCCCGCTGGACCGGGGAGGCGGGGGATGCCGCCGGGGCCCGGGACCAGTTCGCCGCGCTGGTGCCGGTCTTTGAGCGGGTCTCCGGCGTCGAGCACCCCAACACGCTCATCGTCCGCGGCAACCGGGCCCGCTGGACCGGGGAGGCCGGGGATGCGGCCGGGGCCCGGGACCAGCTCGCCGCGCTGGTGCCGGTCTGCGAGCGGGTCTCCGGTGCCGAGCACCCCGAAACGCTCACCGACCGCGCCAACCTGGCCTACTACACCGGGACAGCGGGGGATGCGGCCGGGGCCCGGGACCAGTTCGCCGCGCTGGTGCCGGTCCGCCAGCGAGCCCTGGGCGCTGAGCACCCCCACACGCTCACCGCCCGCGGCAACCTGGCCCAATGGACCGGGAATGCCGGGGATGCAGCCGGGGCCCGGGACCAGTACGCCGCGCTCGTGCCGGTCTTCGAGCGAGTCCTGGGCGCTGAGCACCCCCACACGCTCACCGCCCGCGGCAACCTGGCCCAATGGACCGGGAATGCCGGGGATGCAGCCGGGGCCCGGGACCAGTACGCCGTACTCGTGCCAGTCCGCGAGCGGGTCTCCGGTGCCGAGCACCCCCACACGCTCATCGTCCGCGGCAGCCTGGCCTACTACACCGGGACAGCGGGGGATGCGGCCGGGGCCCGGGACCAGTACGCCGCGCTGGTGCCGGTCTTTGAGCGAGTCCTGGGCGCCGAGCACCCTGAGACGCTCACCGCCCGCGGCAATCTGGCCCACTGGACCAGGCTGGCGCAGAACCCTGAGTAATCCGCGGCGAAGAATCGAAGCCCGGAGCGGGGACCGGTACGGGCCTGACGTCAGAGTGGGTACACAGCCTCGATCATGAGACGGCGTGTTGAACTGGCCGGACGGTTGCGGGATTTATCAAACTCGCCTCTTCCCGAGCCGGCCCCGCCCGGCCTGACCTGGCCGCCCTGGCCCACCTCGCACTGACCGGCATACCCGACTTCGCCGCCGTGGTATCCGCCGTGACCCTCGCCTGGCAGGCTGCCCGCGAGCAGCGGCTGCACCTGACCCGCGGCGGCGCCCGCAAGAGCGGCACCGGCCCGGCCGGGCCCACCAGGCTCAGCCTGGACGACTACGTCCTGGCCACCTGCTACCGGCAGCACCTCGGCATGCCCTGCCGCCTCATCGGCGAGATCCTCGGCGTCCACGAGTCCAGCATCAGCCTCGCCACCGGCCGCATCGCCCCGCTGCTCACCCAGCAGGGCATCACCATCCACCCGCCGCCCGCATCCGCACCCTCGATGACCTGCTGGGGTGCGCGTCGTGCTCAGCGCTGGAGCTTACAGCTCCTTCACCGTGTAGTACACGTCTCCGGATCCTCCAAGCTGAACGTCGGTCAGCGTCACGCCCTCAACCCAGAAAGACATAAGCACCGCATGCTCGTCCTCCTCGAATGCGATCTCTTGACCGCCGCTGTCCAGCGTGTACCGGACCCTGCCGTTGATCAGCTCAGCATTATTCAGGCTGGCCGCCCTCCTGCGGGAGTCGTAAACAGCCTTCTCGATGAAGCCTGCCGGTCGGCGGAATCGAATCACACCTGTCCCTTCCGTTTACATGACTACCTGTCACGCAATGTTACAGGCGCGGTCGGCTATGCCATCTTCCGCCGTTATCGGCTCACGCCAGAATATTCTGGGGTGCACCAGTCCTGAACTCACCCGCGCGTGGACCAGGGCTTGCGGACGGGCATGATCGTCGGGTGGGCCGGTAGCCGGCCGCCACCAAGAGGCGGAAACTCGATCAGGAATTCTCCCTCGGAGCTTGCCGGCGGATCGTGACGTCGGACCTTAACGGTAATCGTTATGGGCTGCCTGGCCTCGAACTCTGCGGTGTTCTCGTAGTTGAAGGGGATCTCGCTCTGACCCGCCGACTGGAACGCAATGCAGCCGGCCAGTTCTCCGTCCCTGTCTCTTCTCGTGATCTCGCCATAGCCTAGGAGGAGATACCGCCGGTCATGGGGCGCGATGCTTCCAGTAGAGGATTGCGCTCCGACGAACCAGGGGACCGCCCAGCCAGGAGGGCGGCCGTGCGGCGGGCCGGGCTCAATGCTCTCGACGGTCCCCGTGAAGTCGGCCGTCTTGCTCCTGCCATTCCAAACTCCCAGCTGGATCCACTGACCAGACATCTTCAGCTCTAGCCGGATGCCCGAGTCGCCGTGAAGTTGCCTCTCGATGCCCACCCCGGCTACGAACAGTAGTACCCCGATAACGGCGAAGGCCACGGCCAGCGCTAGAAGCGGCGCTCCCGTGACAAGCCCGAGAACCGTAGGTACGGCAACGCCCGCAGCCGCTATCACGTAGGCGCTCACGGTCGATCGTGATCCGCGTGGATACGGCTGAATAGCCGAAGCAACCAGCCGTCCGGCGGGGTAGAGATGCTCCCGGAACTCGCCCGGCTGGCGCCTTCCGCCCGCTTGCATGCCGCGCATCCTACTGGGAGGCGCCGTGCGTCCGCGCGTCTCCCGTTCGAGACCTGCTCATAGTGCCGAGTGGCGAGCAGGCCCCCACGACGCAGGCGCGCGTAGGCGCGACTGCGCGGATTGAGTGCTCTGAGTGAGCGAGAGCAGATCGCTCCCCGCGCAGTGCCGGGGAGCGGTGCTACCGTTGGCCGGGGTTAGAACTGCATGGTTACTTCGATGGTGAGCCGCCGGGCCGGACGGACGTTTTCAGATTTGGAACGTGGACCTATAGGGAAGGGGCCCAAATCCGAAAACGCCAGCCGTGTCCGTCGGCTCACAATCGAGGCAACGATGCGACTCTGAGACGCACGACAACGGCCACTTCCTGCCGACGAGCGGGGAGCGCCCCGCCATGACACGCCTTAGTAGACCACCATCCCGATCATGGCCTCCCGCGCGTCGTGGCGCGCGTCTAGCGGCGCGCCAAACCCTTACGGTGTGCCGGACCCGGCCGCGCGGATGAGCCCTTCGCCAAAGAGGCATGCCGCGGCGGCGACGACGCCGATGGCTTTCCAGGCCGCGTGCTTGGCTGGCAGTTCCATGGCTTCACCCCCCCAGGGTAGGCGCAGGACACAGGTTGTACGTGAATGACGCGACCCGCCACTGCCCGTTGACGCGGGCGAATGTCCACAGCTCATCGCCGGTTATTGACAGGAAGTTCCGGGTGCCAGGCAAGGCCAGGACCCCGACGGTAACGGCTGTCGCGGAGGCCGTCGACGCCGAGCGATCATTGGGGTACCAGGTGACCTGCTCGAAGGCGTGCTGCAACCAGACGAACCTGGGCAGGAGGCGGTACCTGTCCTCGATCTGGGCATACCCTTGCCACGTCTGCGAGAGTGTTTTTGCTGTCTCGCACCCGGTATCGGTCACCTCGGCATCCGCGGTGTAGATGCGGCTGACCAAGGCCGTGTCATGAGTCTCGCTCGCCGTGGCCTCCTCTTCCATCAGGCTCGTCACCGTGCCGGTGCCCGGCGGCTGAGTCCAGTTGTGATAGACCGTCAAGAGTCCAAAGAGGACAAGGCCTCCAACAACAGTCGCGCGCATCTGAGAGTCAAAGATGCCTTTCAAGCCTCGCGAGAACCGCCGGCTCCGGCCCGGGGACGTCTCCTCCACCTGGGGCTTCTCCACCACCAGGCGTCTCTCCACCATGCGCACACCCCCCGGACCAGTCCTGTGACGAGCCTGAGTGGACCGCACGACACCGCATAGGGCGAGAGGTCCCGGGAGCACCCGCCGAAAGACCCCATTCCCTGCGGTTCAGTCAGCCGCGAGCCCTACGCAGCACAAGGGCGGGGTGATCGCGATGGGTGAGGCCCCCCATAGGTGGCCTGCCTGTCCATGATCTTCGCCTATCGCGGACGGGTACACCCACGCGGCGGGTAGCTGGCGGGGTCGCGGCGCGCGCCGCCAGGCGCGCGCCGCGACCGGGACCGGGTATCTGCGCGGTGGGGCCGGGGTTGATGTGACGAACCGCTCACTCCCACGGTAGGCAGTGTTACTGCTGACGGAAGATTAGAGAGGGTACGTCGCTTCGATCCTCAGTCGGCGCACCAGGTCGCCTGAGCCGATGTGGGACTTAGACAACACCGCTCTACTCGGTAGAGCGCCACTCTCACTGAGTGCCCCATCCCGCGGGCGGCCGGGGCGCGGGTTTAGGTTAAGGGTGGGGCTAAATTGTGGCTGGGGTGGGTGGACTGGGGGAGATTGGGGGGCGGGAGGATGCATGCGGCTGGTGCTCGAACTCGGCGTGGCGGACCTCGCGGGAACCAGGTTCGCGGTCTCCCCCCTGGCCGAGACGCTGCGGGCCCTTCCGCTGCTGGCCAACCCGGGCCGGTCCGCGCTGAACCGGCCCTGGGTGCGGTGGGCGCGGGCCGAGCTGGACCGGCGGCCGCTGCGCCTGCCCCGGGTGTGGCCGCTGATCGTGACCGGCCTGCCCTACTGGCCGGAGTTCCTGTTCCCGGCGCCGGCGGGTAAGTCTCCTGGTTTCGACGAGGAACTGGCCTGCCTGTGCGCGACGCCGGACGAGGCGGTGCGGGCGAGCCTGCGGCGCGTGTTCGGCGAAAGCCGGTGGCCGGACAGCGCGACCGACCTGTTCGAGCGGCCGCGGGAGGCGCTGGCGGCGATAGCGGCCGAGGTGGCGGACTACCATGACCGGCTCATCGCCCCGCACTGGGAGCGGATCCGGCCGGTGCTCGACGCCGACATCAGCTACCACGCCGCGCTGCTGGCTGCCGACGGCTTCGGGCCGCTGTTCAGCGATCTGCATCCGGGTCTGCGCTGGTCCGCGGGCCAGCTCCTCATGGCGGACGCGGAACCCGAGCAGGCCGACCCCCAGGTCTACCTCGGGCCGGACGGCCTGGTGCTGTTGCCGAGCGTGTTCGGCTGGCCGGACTGGTCGATCAAGAAGGCGACGAGCACCCAGACCACGCTGCTGTACCCGGCGCGGGGCGCCGCGACGGTGTGGGAGGGCGCTCTGGCGGCGGGCGCGGCCTCGGCCTCGGCCTCCGCCGACGTGGCGGCGGTCGAACTGCTGCTCGGCGGGCCGCGGGCCCGTCTGCTCGAGGCGCTGTGCTCCCCCGCGACGACCACCGGGCTGGCCCGCCGCCTGGGTGTCACGCCGAGCGCCGTCTCCCAGCACCTGGCCGTGCTGTACCGCGGCGGGCTGGTGGACCGCTGGCGCAGCGGGCGCACGGTGCTGTACCAGACCTCCGAGCTCGGCCTGGCCCTGCTGGCCGGACGCTGGCCGGGGACCCTACAGGTGGGCCGCGAGCCAGTCGGCCATCTTTGACCGGGACTCGAAGGCGTGGTTGGTCAGGCCGTGGGTGCCGTCGGGGTCCAGCATCAGCTCGGCGCCTGGCGCCTCGCGGGCCAGGCGCTCGGCGTGATAGGTGGGGACCAGGCGGTCGCGCCCGCCCGCCGCGACCAGCAGCGGGCGGGTGATCCGGGCGGCGGCGTGCTCCAGGGTCAGCGCGGCCATCTTCTCGCGCGCCTCGGCCTCGGTGGCCGCGCCGGAGCGGTGCTGGAACGTGGCCCGGGTCTGCGGCGGCAGGATGTCCCAGTCCAGGGCCCACTGGTACGGCCCGGCCAGCGACACCGCCGCCCTTATTCTCGGCTCGAAGGCCGCGGCCCGGGCCGCATAGTAGCCGCCCAGGCTCACCCCGAACCCGCCGATCCGGGCCGGGTCGACGTCGTCGCGCCCCTCCAGGTAGTCGGCGACCGCGGTGGCCACCCGCTCGTAGCCGGGCTCGATCGGCAGCTCGTACTCGGCCTCGCCCTGGCCGGGTCCGTCGACGGCGATGATGGCCAGGCCGCGGTCCAGCATGTACTGCGCGGTGGCCTGCAGTTCTTCCTTCACCGAGTCCAGCCCGGGCATCATGATCACGACCGGGGGCGGGGTTGGGCTGGCCGGAACCCGGAGGTAGGCGGCCAGCGTCGTGTTCTGATAAGGAACCCGTACCGGCTCGGCCGGGGGCGTCAGGGTGGCCGCGCCGCGGCGGAAGCAGGCCACGGTGCGGTCGTGGGCCGCGCGCTGCTGGGCCAGGTCATCGACGAAGACGAACTTGCCCCAGTGCCAGCACAGCGCGGCGCGCCGCCAGGCGCCCCCGGCGGTCAGCGCCCGCTCTGCCGCCGCTGCGGTCTCGGCCAGCTGCTCGTAGTACCGGGCGGTCCGGCCCCACTCGCGGCACCAGTCGTCCCACACGTCGATGCGGGCCATGGTTTCGGTGAAGTCGGAGTAGCTGGTGCCGTTCGCGATGAAGCGCGCCGCCCAGTGCGCGTTCGCCGCCGTGACCCGCTCGTCCTGGGCGTTGGCCGCGGGCCCGGCCGCCACCCTCGCGTACAGCTGGGGCCGGCGGTCGGCCAGGCGGTCGGTGTCGCCGCCGAGGCTCTTGTCCCTGGCCCGGCGCAGGTCGCAGGCGGCGGTGAGCACGGCCGGCCGGTCGGCCAGGACGGGGCCGGCCAGCGGCCTGCCGTTCGGGGTGACGATGACCGAACCGCCGGTCCAGTCCACGCCGCGCTCGGTGTGGCACCGGTCGGCCACGGCGACGAAGACGCCATTGGCCGCGGCGTCGGCCTGGGCCTCGAGCACGTCGGGCGAGAACCCGTCTTTCGGCGCGCCCGCGGTCGCGGGCCAGTTCACCGGGGCGGCGATGAGGTCGGCACCGTCGAGGACGGCCAGGCGGACCCACTCGGGGAACTCCAGGTCGTAGCAGATCATCACGCCCACCCGGCCGATGGCGACCTCGACGACCGGGGGCGGCGCGTCGCCCGGGGTGAAGACCAGCTTCTCCTTGTCCCACAGGTGCGCCTTGCGGTAGACCGCCCTGGTCCCGGACTCGTCCACCACCGCCGCGCTGTTGAACAGGCGGCCATCGGCGCCGCGTTCGCAGAAGCCGCCCACGATCACCAGCCCGTGCTCGGCGGCCAGGGCCTGCCACTGGCGCAGGGTAGGGCTGTCGTCGGCGGGCGAGGCGAGCGCGCCGGCCTCGGCGCGGGCCCGGGCGGCGTCGTCGCCGAACACGTAGCCGGAATCGCACAGTTCGGGCAGCACCACGAGCGCGGCCCCGGCGGCGGCGGCCTCGGCCACCGCGGCGGCGGCGGCCTTGCGGTTGGCGTCCGGCTCGCCGATGGCGATGGCCAGCTGGGCGACGGCGATGACCGTGTGGTCCACTTGTGCGTGCTCCGTTCGTCCGCGATAGGACTATGAAAGCAGTTCCGGCCATCGCGTACGGCCGGCGGGAGACGATCGGCGAGAGGGAAGGGCTGGCGGTGACGGGACACGCGGATGTCGTGGTGGTCGGCGGCGGGCACAACGGGCTGGTCGCGGCGGCGTACCTGGCGCGCGCCGGGCTGGATACCGTCGTGTGCGAGCGCCGCGACGTACCGGGCGGGGCCGCTGTCAGTGAGCATCCGTTCGGACCAGACTTTACGGTCACCTCCCTCTCCTACGTCGTCTCTTTGCTGCCACCGGACCTGGTGCGCGACCTGCGGCTGGATCAGCACGGCTACCACGTGTACCCGCAGGGGCCCTACTTCGCGCCGCGGCGGGACGGACGGTACCTGCGGCTGCCGGACGACCCGGTCCAGCGGCGGGCCGAGATCGCCAAGTTCTCGGCGCGCGACGCCGAGGCTTACGTCTCGTACCAGGCGCACCTGGCCCGTCTCGGGCGGGTGCTCGGGCCGCTGCTGCACCAGATCCCGCCGCGGCTCGGGTCCAAGCGCCCGCCGGACCTGCTGCGGCAGGCGCGGCTGCTGGCCCAGCTGCGTTCCGTGGACGAGCGCGCGGCGGTCGACGTGACCCGGCTGCTCACCGAGAGCATCGCGGACCTGGCCGAGAGGTACTTCGAGAGCGACGCGCTGCGCGGCCTGCTGTCGGTCTCCGGGGTGATCGGGACGTGGGCCGGCCCGCGGTCGGCCGGGACGGCGTACGTGATGCTGCACCACCACATCGGCGAGTCGGCCTGGGGGTTCCCCCGGGGCGGGATGGGTGGGGTGTCGGGGGCCCTGGCGCGGGCCGCCCGGATGTTCGGGGCCCAGGTCAGGACCGGTGCCGAGGTGGCGCGCATCCGCACCCGCGACGGCCGGGTCACCGGGGTCACGCTGGATGGCGGGGAGTCGATCGACGCGCCCGTGGTGGTCACCACGGCGCACCCGCAGATCTCGTTCCTGCGGCTGCTGGACCCGGCCGACCTGCCGGACGGGTTCGTGGCCGACATCCGCGGCTGGCGCAGCCGCAGCGGCACGGTGAAGATCAACCTGGCGCTGGACCGGCTGCCGGCGTTTTCTTCGTATCCGGATCCTGACCCGTCGGTCTACGGCGGAACGATCGTGCTGGCCGAGTCGCTGGACGACATCGAGGACGCGTTCCAGCAGGCCGTTTCTGGCCGGCCGGCCGACCTGCCGTTCGCCGACATCTGCATCCCCAGCGTGTTCGACGACTCGCTGGCCCCGGCCGGCAAGCACGTGATGTCGCTGTTCACGCAGTGGGTGCCGTGCGGCTACGCCTCGGCGCCGTTTTCCGCGGACCTGGAGGCCTACGCCGACCGCGTGCTGGCCCGGGTGGAGGCGGTCGCGCCCGGGTTCACCGACTCGGTGCTGCACCGGCAGGTGATCGGTCCGCACCAGATGCAGGAGGAGTACGGGCTGATCGGCGGGAACATCTTCCACGGGGAGCTGTCGCTGGGGCAGATGTTCCACGCCCGGCCCGCGGCCGGCTACGCCGACCTGCGCACCCCGGTCCGCGGCCTGTACCAGGCCGGGTCGGCCACCCACGGCGGCGGCGGGGTGACCGGCATCCCCGGCCGCAACGTGGTCCGCCAGATCCTGGCCGACCGCCGCGCCGAACGCTGGCGCCGCCGGGTCTCGCGGCCGAGCCGGGTGGCGAAAACGTCCCCCCGGGTCTAGCGCGCCGGGGTGCGGCGGCGGCGGACCGGGACCACGGTCTGCAGGACGCTGCGGGCCATGGCGTTCTGCCATACGTTGCCCGCGCGGCGCCACTGGCGCTTGGGGTCCAGGACCAGCGACCGGGTCTGGACGGCCGGGTCGGTTACGCCGAGGCGCGTGGCCAGCGCGGTCATCGTCTGGACCCAGAAACGGTCCTCCATGCGGTGCATGACCGGCATGCCCAGCTCGTAGAGCGGGTCACCGGCGCGGAGCAGGACCTGCGTCTGCACCACGGTCGTCTCCCCCGAACGCTCGGCCGAACGCTCGGCCGAGAACGTGATCCAGCCGGCGAACTGGTGCCCCTGGGGCGTCGCGAACGTGAACGACTCGGCGTCGGCGTACAGCACGAACACGCCGGTGGACATCTTCACCCCGCCGCCGACCGCGATGTCCAGCAGGGCCACGTCGCCGGGGCTGATGCCGGTCAGGGCGCCCGCGAAGCGGTTGCCCTTGGGCCAGAACTCCGGGAAGTGCGCCTTCCAGACCGCGATCGCGTCCTGCGGTGAGGTACCGGGGCCGACGTCGACGGAGTAGGTCTTCTGCCACAGCTTGCCGAACCCCTGGACCGGACCGGTCAGCCGCCGGCCGACCACGTTGGTCCCGCGTACGCCCTCGCGCGCCTCGACTTGCAGCCGGTCGACCTTGGCCGCCCAGTGGCTGGCGTCGCGCGGGGCGCCGGGCCCGGTGCTGGCTGCGGGGGTAGTGGCCTCGGGTCCGGTCAGCTCGGCCATGACGTCCTCCTCGGTTCGCGGCGCCCTGCTGGCGCTGGGTGTCTTTGTCCGACTGACCAGCAGCCTAGGAAGCGCGCGATATGAAGGCGTTACGGCAAAGGCAGATCTCGTGCGACTTTTAACGAATTAGCGTTACGGGCGTCGAGCGGCCGGGAGATGCGGGCCAGGTCGGCGACCAGCTCGAAGGAGCGCAGCCGGTCGGCGGGGTCGAAGACCATGGTGGTAAGCATCAGCTCGTCGGCGGCGGTCGCCGTCAGCAGGTCGGCCAGCCCGCGGCGGACGGTCGCGGGCGCGCCGATGATCTGGGTGGCCTGCCGGTCGGCGACGAACGCACGCTCGAGCTCGTTGTACGGGTAGGCGGCCGCCTCCTCGGGAGAGGGCAGCGGGCCGGGGCGGCCGCTGCGCAGCTTCAGGAACGACAGCGCCCCCGAGCCGGCCAGCCACTGCGCCCGCTCGTCGGTCTCGGCGCAGACCACCGCGGCGGCGACCATGGCGCAGGGCCGGTCGAGCACCTCGGACGGGCGGAACTGCGAGCGGTACAGGGCCAGCGCCGGGAGGGTGTTGGCCGGGCTGAAGTGGTGCGCGAAGGCGAACGGGAGGCCGAGCACGCCGGCTACCTGCGCGCTGTAGCCGCTCGATCCGAGCAGCCACATGGCGGGCTGGTGGCCCCGGCCGGGCACCGCGGTGATCCGCGCGAACGGGTGACCCTCGGGCCAGCGGCCGGTGAAGAACCCGAGCAGCTCGATGAGCTGGTCGGGGAAGTCGTCCGCCGACAGCGCGTCGGGTGAGCGGCGCAGCGCGGCGGCCGTCACCTGGTCGGTACCCGGGGCGCGGCCGATGCCCAGGTCGATGCGGCCGGGATGGAGCGCCTCCAGCATGCCGAACTGTTCGGCGACCACCAGCGAGACATGGTTGGGCAGCATGACGCCGCCGGAGCCCACCCGGAGGGTCGTGGTCGCGTCGGCGATGTGACCGATCAGCACGGGCGGGGCCGAGCTCGCGATGCCGGGCATGTTGTGATGCTCGGCGACCCAGAACCGCCGGAACCCGAGTTCCTCGGCGTGCCGGGCCAGGTCGATGGTGGCGCGCAGCGCGTCGCCGGCGTTCCCGCCATCCGGCACCGGGGCCAGGTCGAGGACGGACAGCGGTACCTGGGCCGGGCCGAACGCCAGGGTGGCCAGGGAGAAAGCGGGGTCCATGTCTTCCACGACTTGTCCGAACAGCGCGGACAGTCACGTTCTTCCGTCAGCCGCGGTGCACGGTCCCGCCGCGATCAGGGCTTGCGGCCGACGGCCCCCCACATCTGGGCGCGGACGGCGGACTCGCTGACCGAGGCGGGGCGCCATTCCGGGATGCGGACCAAACCGGGTTCGAGCAGGTCGAGCCCGGCGAAGAAGGCGGCGACCTCGCGATAGGTGCGGGGCACGGACTGCTGGGCCATCAGCTCGTTGAGGCGGTTGGTCATGCTGATCATCGCCCCGGTGTCGATGTCGCTCGCCGCGTGGCTGATCACCACGTAGCTGCCCGGCACCACGGCGTTGACCAGCTGGCTCACCAGGTCGTACGGATCGTCCCGGTCCAGGATGAGGTGCAGGATCGCGATCAGCATGATCGCGACCGGGCGGGCGAAGTCCAGCGTCCGCGCGGCCTCGGCCAGGATCTTCCCGGGCTCGCGCAGGTCGGCCTCGACGTAGTCGGTGACGCCTTCCGGAGCGCTGGTGAGCAGCGCGCGGGCGTGGGTCAGCACGATCGGGTCGTGGTCGACATAGACGATGCGGGACTCGGGCGCGATGGACTGGGCCACCTCGTGGATGTTGCTGTTGGTCGGCATGCCGGTACCGACGTCCAGGAACTGGCGGATGCCGGCCCGGCCGGTCAGGTAGCTCGTGGTACGGACCAGGAATGCGCGGTTGGCCCGCGCGGTCGAGACGATGTCCGGGTTGATCCGCATGGCCTGCTCGGCGGCCTCGCGGTCCGCAGCGAAGTTGTCCTTGCCGCCGAGCAGGTAGTCATAGACCCGGGCCACGTGCGCGACGCTGGCGTAGTGCGCGAGGGGCCGCTCCGATCCTGGCGCGTTACTGCCCGGTAGCTGAGACGGCATGGACCCAGCATGCCACGGCTATGTCTCAGTTATGGAGGCGGTGAACCGCTCGGAACGGTGCGGGATCCCGGTCAGGTCTAGCGCCGCCGGTGGCGCTGCCTGATCTTGATGTAGCCGAACAGCGGGTGACCGGTCACGATCACCGTCGGGGCACCCGGGGCCGCCGTCTGCGCGGCCCGGTTGCTGATGTGCCCGGTGTAGGTGCTCAGCGGGCCGACGCGAGCGGCCCAGCCTTCGGGCAGGATCAGCTGGATCCACCCGGTCCGGGTGATCACCTCCACGGTGACCTCACGGTAGGCGCAGGAGGCCTGGGTGAAGTCGATCGTGATCCACCCGGTGGTGGACTCGGCGGTGATCCGCCGCGGGACGATCCAGCGCCCGGCCTGCTTGATGTTCGGCGTCGTGGTCCGCAGGACCAGCGTCTCCGGCTCGACTCCGATCCCCGGGTACGAGACGAAGGGCGGCTGCGCGGGCAGGTCCGCCACCAGCGTCTCGAGGTCGCCGTACGTCTTCGCGCGGTAGGCCCGGCCGAGCCGGTCATCCAGCTCCCAGAGCTCGATCCGGCCCTCGCTGGCCGCGATCCGCAGCCGTTCCGCCACGGCCTCCCGGTCCACATCAGCCGCCCGTTTCGCCGCGATGTCGTTCGGCTCAGGTCCGGGCCGATCCGCATCGGTCATTGGCAGTCAGGGGCGGTCGGCGTGAGCGGGCTTGCCCACCGTCAGCAGGATCGCGGAATCCTCGACGGCGTGCAGCGCGTGCCGGGTGTCCGGGACAACGAGAAGATCACCGGAACGTCCTTCCCAGGTCGTATCGCCAGCGGTCAGCCGGACCCGGCCGCGCAGCACCTGGATGGTGGCCTCGCCCGGGTTCTCGTGCTCGCCCAGGGACGTGCCCGCGGTCATGGCGAGCACCGTCTGCCGCAGCGTGTGCTCGTGCCCGCCGTACACGGTTTCCGCGCTGCGCCCGGCCGGAGCGGCGGCCGCCCGCCTGGCCTGCTCGCGGACGATCGAATCGAGTGAGAACTTTTCCATGCGCGCAGTCTCCCGGCCCCCGCGGCCGGCACGCAAGCTGGGCTCCAGCCCGCTCCAGCCGGCGCCTAGTGATGGACCGCGGCGAGCAGGGCCGCGTAGGACCGGACCAGCGCCGCGTGCTCAAGCGGGAGCAGCCGGCTGTCACGCTCGCAGCCCTCGCGAACCCACTGATCGGACAGGTCCATGGCCCGCGCCCGGTGCACCGCGGCCGGGCGGAGCGCGGCCTCGGGATCGCCGTACAGGTAGCAGTAGAGGCGGACCAGCGACTCCACCAGTTCCTCGGCGGGTTCGGCGTCATCGATCGCGTGCGAACCATCCCGGTGCTGACCCTCCCGGTGCACGCGCCACCAGTCGACCTCGAGCTCGGCGGCCTTGGCCGGGTTCGCGGGCTCGCCGTAGACCAGCCTGACCAGGGCGTAGAACCGCCGCATGCAGGCCCGGGCCCGCTTGGGGTGGTTGTCGGGGTAGGGCGCCCACAGCTGGCTGGCCCGCAGCATCAGCCAGGCGCCGTGCAGGGTCCGGTACCAGTTCAGGCCGAAGCCGGCCCGGACCAGGCCGACCGAGGCGACCAGCACCCTGGGCCACTGCCGCAGGTAGTACCCGACCCAGGCCCGGTACTCGAGATCGGCGAGACGAACGGGATCGAATGACCGCAGCCGCGTCGGCGTCCCGACGCTGACCTTGCCGGTGGTGCTCATCGGCGTCCCCTCTCTGCAGCTAGCAAAGCATTTCCCGCTTCCTCGCGGTCCTACGCCCCGCAATTAGGCATGAGCCTGGCCCGGCGGCCTGACCGGCACCGCCCGTGGGCCGGCGGTTACGGCAGATCACCCCCCGGCGGGCAGGGACCGGCGGAGCCAGCGCAGGAATTCGGCGAAGTCCTCGTCGATGACGGACTGATCATGATGGCGGAACCGGCCCGCCGCCTCGCTCGCGGCAAAGCCGAGCACGGCCGTGCTGATCAGCCGCTCGGCGCGCGCGACCTCGCTGTCGCTCACGCCGCCCTCGCGCAGCGCGGCCTGCACCGCGTCCCGTGCCGTCCGGGCGGCCGGGGTAACGGCCGGCCTGGTCAGCAGCAGCGGGAAGACGGCGGGATGCCTGCGGGCGGTGGCCCTGATCCCGTCGGCCAGCGCGACGAGCCGCTCGTCCCACCGGCCTTCGGCGGGGGGCTGCGGGTACTCCGTCAGCAGCAGCTCGACCAGGCCGTCCAGCAACGCCTCCTTGTCGGTCACGTGCCGGTAGAGCGCCATCGGCGTGACGCCCAGGGCACGAGCCACCGCGTGCATCGTGACCGCCGCCAGCCCCTGCTCGTCGGCCAGCCGGAGCGCGGCGGCCAGCACCGCCGCCCGGCTGATCTGCGCGGCCCGTCCCATGGTCTCCCCGTCCGTTGCCCAATCAAAGTATATAACGTATGCTTACATTATATACTTATTGGGAGGAGCCCATGTTCATCCTGCTCAGCGATGGTGCGGGCCTGACCGCCCGGCAATGCGCCACCGTGCTTTCCCGGGCCGGTCACCAGGTGGAGGCGCTCTGTGCGGAACGGTTGTGCCTATGCGGCATGACCCGGCATGTCCGCCGGGTGCACCGGGTGCCCGGCATCGGCACCGACCCGTTCGGATGGCTGGAGGCGGCCGTCGACCTCGCGGCGCGGCGGCACGCGGAGGTGCTGCTGCCGGTGCAGGAGCAGGTGGCCGTCATGTCGCTGCAGCGCGACAGGATCGAGGCCGCGGGCCTGCTGACCGCGGTGCCGGACTTCTGGGCGCTGGCCCGGGTGCAGGACAAGGTGTCCGCGTTCGGGACGCTGACCCAGGCCGGCCTGCCGCAGCCGCCCGCCGTGGTCGCCACGAACCCGGCCGAGCTCGAGGCGGCCGGGGCGCTCCCGGCCTTCGTGAAGACGCCGATCGGCACCGCGTCGGCCGGGGTGTGCCGGGTGGAGACGCGAGCGGAGCTGCGGCGGCTCGCGGCGGGGTACGAGCGCGAGGGAGTATTCGCGGCGGGGGGCGTCCTGGTGCAGCAGCCGGCCGATGGGCCGCTGGTCATGGTCCAGTCGGTGTTCGCGCACGGTGAGATGGTCGCGTTTCACGCCTGCCAGCGGGTCCGCGAAGGGGCGGCAGGCGGGGCCAGCCACAAGCTCGGCCTGGACTTGCCGGAGGTGCGCGAGCACCTGGCCGCGCTGGGCGCGGCGCTGCGGTGGCACGGCGCGCTGTCGGCCGACGTGATCCTGGGCCGGGCGGGCGCCCAGTTCATCGACATCAACCCACGGCTGGTCGAGCCGGTCAACGCCCTGGCCTCCGGCGTCGACCTGGTGCGGGCCCTGGTCGAGGTCGCGTGCACCGGCACGTCGGCGCCGCAGCCGCCGGGACGGCCCGGGGCGCGGACGCACCAGCTGCTGCTGGCGGTGCTGGGTGCGGCGCAGCACGGCGGACGCCGCGAGATCGTGCGCGAGCTGGGGAACGCGCTGACCGGCCGCGGCGACTACCGGGCCAGCCGGGAAGAACTCACGCCGGCCGGGGGCGACCCGCTCGCCGCGCTCCCGGTCGTGCTGACCGCCGCGATCACTTTGGTGCAGCCCGCCGCGTGGCGGCGCTTCGCCGGCGGCAGCACCGGCGCGTACTCCCTCACCCCGGCGGCGTGGCACGCGCTCACGGCGTCCGGCGCCGCTCGGGCACACGCCCCGGACGCGTGGCACGGGCGGGGGGCGGGCACCACGGCCCGTTCCGTATAAAGATCTTTGCCTTTGGCGTGAGAGGTCAGCTCCAGCACCGGCGCGGCGGGGTAATGCGTACCACGCCGGCCGTGCCGATGACCGCAGCTAGCTGGTGCGCTGGCGGATCGGCGGCCCGGCCTTTGTGACTCGGGACCAGGGTGGTTGGTTGCGCCTTGGGGCCGGGCGGTTATTCGTCCAGGGTCGCGGCGTCGGCGGGGACGTCGACGGAGTACGGCCTGAGCACGTCCAGCGGGACGATCTCCAGCGCACGCTCGTGGGTCGAGGCCAGCACCACCGGGGCGGCGGCGCCGTCACGATGGGCCCGCAGCCAGTTCGCCGCGGTCACGCACCACCGGTCCCCCGCCACCAGCCCAGGGAAGCTGAACTGGGGCATCGGCGTGGACAGGTCGTTGCCGATGCCGCGCTGATGCGCGAGGAACTCCGCGGTCACCACCGCGCAGATCGTGTGACTGCCGAGGTCCTCGGGTCCGGTGGTGCAGCATCCGTCCCGGTAAAACCCGGTGAGAGGATCAGTTCCACATGGCTCGAGTTCGCCGCCGAGCACATTGCGGTCGCTCATGTTTGCAGTATCGGCATGGCGGCCGTGAGACCGCAAGATCCACGATACGGCCGTCCGTTTGCGCAGTAACCGCGAAACAAGCAGGCAACACGGCCTGCGGAACAAGACGCGGCGCCCGGGCGCCGGCACAATTGGTCGGGTGAAGCACTCCAGACTTCTCGCGGCGGGCGGAGCCTCGCTCCTGGCCGCGACGGCGGCGGTGTCCTGCGTCGCGCCCTCCGGGGCGGCCACGGCGAAGGCCCCGGCCGTGCCGGTCACGCACGTCATCGAGATCATGATCGAGAACCACTCCTTCGACAACCTCTTCGGCAAGTTCCCCGGCGCGGACGGCATCCCGGCGAACACCTCGCTGCTCAACCCGGACGCCTACTTCGACTCCGCGCCGAACGTGCAGCCCGTCTGGGCCGCGGGCAACGAAGGCGACGTCAACGGCGAGCTCAACAACAGCACGGTCGCGGAGCAGATGGCCATGGACTACCAGCCCGGCCAGGGCTACCTGATGGACCACTACACCGTGTTCCCGCAGGACGGAATGGCCGCGATCACCGAATTCGGCCCGCAATTCGACCCGGACGAGCAATACCTGGCGTCGGCCTATGAACTCGCCGACCACAATTTCCAGCCGGTTATCGCCCCGACCCAGCCGAACGTCATGACCGCGCTGAACGGCACCGATCACGGATGGGTCTACAACAACCTCGAACCCGGCCCGGCCCAGCCGTGGAACTCCATTTTCGACGAGCTGACCGCGCACGGCCGCAGCTGGAAGATCTACTACGCGCTGCCGCCGTCCGCCCTGGCCGGGACGATCTGGCCGCAGCTCATCCCGCCCGGGCACGCCGCGGACCTGACCACCGGATCGGCGTTCTTCGCCGATCTCGCGTCCGGCGGCCTGCCTGACTTCTCCTTCGTGCGGCCCGGGGTGGACTACAGCACCGAGCCGCCGGAGGACATCGGGCAGGGCGACGCGTGGATCGGCCAGCTGGTCAACGCGGTCGCGCACAGCAAGTACTGGGCTTCGACGGCCATCTTCGTCACCTACGACGAGAGCGGCGGGTTCTGGGACCACGTGGCGCCCGCCGCGAGCACCGGCTACGGGGCCCGGACGCCGATGATCATCATCAGCCCGTACGCCCGCCGCGGCGTGTACCACCAGCAGAGCACCAACGTCTCCATCCTGTCGTTCATGCAGAAGCTGTGGGGCCTGCCCGCGCTGACGCCGCTCAACGCCAGCCAGAACAACCTGTTCTCCGCGTTCAACTTCGGCCAGGCGCCGCTGTCCCCGCCCTCGGTGCCGGTCGCGCCGGCCGACACCATCGGGTTCCACGGCCCGGGCGGCATCCTGACCGACGTCGGTTCCGTTAATCCGGGGCGCTCGCTGACGATCAACCTGGAGGCCGAGACCGGCGGGCTGGTGCTCGATCCGGCGGTGAACGGCCCGGTCGCGCTGACGCTGACGCCGCCGCCGGGAGTCGCGGTGCCGCCGTCGTTCCCGTCCTCGGCGCACCTGGCCGGCGGCCAGGCGGACATCTCGGTGTCGTTCCCGTCGGCCGGTTACTGGCGGATCGCGGCGAGCGGGCCCGGGGGCAGCCAAGGCTGGGTCACCGTGGACGTGGGTGTCACGCCCGATACGGCGCCCTGAGCCCGGCGGCTGAGCCCGGCGGCTGAGCCCGGCGGCTGGGGCTGGCGGCTGGGGCTGGCGGCTGGGGCTGGCGGCTGGGGCTGGCGGCTGGGGCTGGCGGCTGGACAGGGCGCGGGCGGGCGGCTTAGTCTTGACTGTATGGTCAGTCAAGATTTGGGTTACCGGCGGGACCCGGCTCCGGTCGACCGGGCGGGGCTGGAGGAAGCGCTGCGGCCGTTCGGGGAGAGCCGGATGCTGCCGCGGGCCGCGTACGTGGACCCGGCGGTGTTCGGGTGGGAGCAGCGGCATTTCTTCGGCGGCGGCTGGATGTGCGTGGCCCGCAGCGAGCAGCTGCCGGAGCCGGGCGACCAGCGGGCCGAGGCCACCGGCACGGGCGGTGTCCTGCTGGTCCGGGGCGAGGACGGCGCGCTGCGCGCCTTCGCGAACACCTGCCGGCACCGCGGGCACGAACTGCTGCCGTGCGGCGAGGGCGCCCAGCACAAGATGATCATCTGCCCGTACCACGCCTGGACGTACACGCTGGCCGGCGACCTGCACGCCGCGGGAACCTTCAAGAAGGTACGCGGCTTCGAGTTCGGCACGTGGGGGCTGCCGGCGCTGCCGGCGACCGAGTGGCACGGCCTGGTCTTCGTCGACGCCTCGGGTGGCGCCGCGCCGTCTTTGGCTGAGGCGCTGGCCAAACTCGACGAGATCGTCGCGCCCTACGAGCCGGAGCGGCTGGTGACGGCCGGGCGGCACAGCTACGACGCCGCGGCCAACTGGAAGATCCTCACCGAGAACTATCACGAGTGTTACCACTGCCCGTCCATCCACCCCGAGCTGTGCCGGGTCAGCCCGCCCAAGAGCGGCGAGAACTACGCGGCCGACGGCGCCTGGATGGGCGGCTGGATGGACCTGCGGGACGGCATGGCCACCATGTCGCTTTCCGGATCGAGCGGCGGGGTCCCGCTCCGCGGCCTGGACCAGCAGGGGCTGCGCACCGTCGTCTACATCAACATCCTGCCGAACGTCCTGCTCAGCCTGCATCCGGACTACGTGATGACGCACCGGCTGGTCCCGGTGGCCGCGGACCGGACCCGGATCGAGTGCACCTGGGCGTTCGCGCCCGAGGCCGTAGCCCAGCCCGGCTTCGACCCGGGCTACGCGGTGGACTTCTGGGATATCACCAACCGGCAGGACTGGGCCGCGTGCGAGTCGGTGCAGCGGGGGCTGTCCTCGCCGCACGCCTCGCCGGGACCACTGGCGCCCGCCGAGGACGCGGTGTACTCGTTCGTCACCGCCATCGCCCGGGGCTACCTCGGCCAGGCCGCGTGGGCCCGGGTAGCGTTACAGGGTGACCATACTTGACATCCCGGTGAAGACCCTGGCCGGGCAGCACTCCTCGCTCGGTGCCGTCGCGTCGCCCGGCCCCGGTTCGCCTGGCTCCGGTTTGCCTGGCTCCGGTTTGCCTGGCTCCGGTTTGCCTAGCAGGGCGCTGCTCGTGGTGAACGTGGCCTCCAAGTGCGGGCTCACGCCCCAGTACACGGCGCTGGAGAAGCTGCACGAGCAGTTCGCTTCCCGCGGGTTCGCGGTGGTCGGCTTCCCGTGCAACCAGTTCGGCGGGCAGGAGCCCGGGACCGCCGGCGAGATCGCCGAGTTCTGCTCGGCGACCTACGGGGTCACGTTCCCGATGTTCGAGAAGATCGAGGTGAACGGCCCCGGCCGGCATCCCATCTACGCCTCGCTCACGGAGACGCCGGACGCCAGCGGCGAGGCCGGCGATATCCAGTGGAACTTCGAGAAGTTCCTGGTCCGGCCGGACGGCACGGTGGCCGCGCGGTTCCGCCCGCGCACCACCCCCGACGATCCGGCGGTCCTTTCCGCCATCGAGGCCAGCCTCCCGGCGGGCTAGTTCCTCGGCTAGGCCAGGACCGCGGGCCCCCGCTTGACCATCTGGCGGGCGATGATCATGCGCTGGATCTCGCTGGTGCCCTCCCAGATCCGCTCCACGCGCAGCTCGCGGTAGAAGCGCTCGGCCACGTTCTCGCGCATGTAGCCCCGGCCGCCGAACACCTGGACGGCGCGGTCGGCGATCCGGCCCGACGTCTCCGAGCAGTAGAGCTTGGCCATCGAGCACTGGGCGTGCGACACCTTGGTGTCGGTGCCGCGGTCGATGCCGCGCGCGGTCTCGTAGGCCATCGCCCGGGCCGCGAACAGCTCGGTCAGGCTGTCCGCGAGCATCCCAGCCACCAGCCCGTGGTCGCTGATCGGGCCGCCACCGGCCCGGCGGGTGGCGGCGAACGCGGTCATCTCGGCCGTCAGCCTTTCCGCGGCGCCGAGGCAGCGGGCGGCGACCATCAGCCGCTCGAAGCGGAACCATTCGTACGCGAAGGCCATCCCGTCGCCTTCGGCCCCGACCAGGTTCGCGGCCGGGACGCGCACGTTCTCGAACGCCACGATCGGGTGGTGGTGGCTGATCGTGTGCGTGTAGGCCGGCGTCCTGACCACCCGGACGCCGGGGCTCGGCAGGTCGACCAGGAACATCGCGTGCTCACCGTCGTGCGGGCCACCGCGCAGCCGGGCCTGGAAGAAGGCGAAGTCGGCGGTGTTGTACGAGGTGACGTGCCACTTGACCCCGCTGAGCACGTACGCGTCGCCGTCCCGGTACGCGGTGGCCTCGATGGCGTCGACGTCGGAACCCGCCCCCTCCTCGGTGATCGCGTAGCACTCCTCCCGCTCGCCGCTGATCGCGGGCCGGACGTAGCGCTCAACCTGGTCCGCCGTGGCCACCGCGGGCAGCCAGGCCGGCGGGGTGGCCGCCACCCAGCCCAGCGCGTTGGTGACCCGGCCCATCTGCTCCTGGACCAGCACCTGCTGCAGGGCCGTGCAGCCGCCGCCCCCGAGTTCGGCCGGCATGTTGGTCGAGTGCAGCCCCAGCTCGCGGGCCCGCTTGGCGTGCCCGGCGGTCACATCGGCGGGCAGTTCTCCGCCGGAGGCCTCGGCCTGCTCCTCGAACGGGATGAGCTCGTCCGCGAAACCGCGGGCCCGGGCCTGGATGGCCAGGTCTTCTTCTGACAAGCCGTACATCCGGCGGATCCCTCCTCGGGCGCGCAGCCATATTGACTGAATGTTCAGTCTATGCCAGCATCGGTCGTGTGCCAACGAGAACCGCTGAGGCGGGGGCGAGTAGATGAGGACCGCTGACGCCCTGGTGGTGGGCGGCGGGACGGTGGGCGCGTGGTGCGCGTATTTCCTCCGCCAGGCCGGGCTGGACCGGGTCGTGCTGGTCGAGAAGGGCCATCTCGGGCAGGGGGCGAGCAGCCGGGCGGCCGGCATCGTGCGGATGCAGGGCGGGACGCCCGAGGCCGTGCGGCTGGGCCTGTGGTCCCGCCGGTTCTACCTGCGCCAGCAGGAGGAGATCGGCACAGACTCGGGCTTCACCGAGCAGGGCTACCTGCTCCCCTGCTTTACCGAAGCGGACGTCGCCGCGGCCCGGGAGCGGATGGCCATGCAGACCGCCCTCGGCGCGCCGGTGCGCTGGCTGGACCCGGCTGAGGTGGACGAGGCCAATCCGACGCTGGCGCCGGGACAGACGCTCGGCGGCACCTTCTGCGCCGAGGACGGGTACATCACGCCGCCCCGCAATGTGGCCGCCTACACCGTGGCGCTGCTGCGCAGCGGAGTCGAGGTGGCCGAGCACGTGGCCTTCCGAGGGCTTTTGGCTGGTGGCGGTGTGGACACCAGTGAGGGACGGATCGACACGGGCCTGGTGGTGCTCACCGGCGGCCCGAAGCTGGCCGCGGTCGGCCGCCTGGCCGGCCTGCGCATCCCGGCGGGCGGCGTGCGGCACCAGGTCGCGGTGACCGAGCGGCACCCCGGCCTGGACCCGGTCCGGGTGCCGATGGTGTTCGACCTGGCCGCGGGGCTGTACTGGCGGCCGGAGGAGGGCGGGCTGCTGTTCGGGATGAGCAACCCGGACGAGCCGCCGGGCGAGAACCGCGAGGTCGACGAGGACTACCTGGCCCGGATGCGGGCCCGGCTGGCCCGCCTGGTCCCGGTCACCGCCGGGCTCGGGCTGCGCCGGATCTGGGCCGCGACCATCGACTACACCCCGGACCACCTGCCCATCATCGGCCGCGCGCCCGGGCTGGATCACGTCACCGTGGCCTGCGCCGGAGGGGCGGGCATGATGTGGGGGCCGGGCGTGGCGAAGGCGGCCGCCGACGTCGCGCTCACCGGGGCCACCAACGTAGTCGACGTGTCGTCGCTCGGCCTGGACCGCTTCGACGAGGCCGGGCGCAGCCGCCTGGCCACCGACCCCATCGCCCTGCCCTTCCCGGAAAGGATCTCCTCGTCATGATCACTGCCACCGTTCCTATTGAGCTAGCAGGAGATGGTCCTGACTAGCCGGCGGCCCCGGACGGTCCTGGGCTGCCTGGTCGCCTGCCGTGGTCCGGTGAGGCCTGCCGGTCTTGGCGCCGCGTGGCTGCCGGGGCCCTCGTGGGGCGGCGGGTTCCTGGGTGCGGACCTCGGTGCCGGAGGTGTCCTGCGCCACGCGGGGTTGGCCGTGCCGCGTCCTCCGGGGCGGTGCGGTTTCCTGCCGCGCGGCGCCTGGCCCGGTGGCCGAGTCCGCGTCGCCCGATCACCAGCGCTGCCGCGTGGTGGCCGGTCGCTTTCGGGTGATGCTCCCGCAGCGGGGCAAGCCAGTGCTCGGCCCCCCACCGGGAGGTATAAGCGGGATCGACAACGATCACCGACAGCCCGGCATTGGCGGCCATCTGGGCCAGCCGACCCCGGAACTTGCCGGTGGGGATGCCGGAGACCAGCCGCCGGAAGGCCCGGCCGCGCCTGCCGTGCGAGGGGCGGCTGCCGTGGCGCTCGCGTCCCCTCGGCGCGGGTGGCGGCGAAGTCGAGGTCCTCGATCACGACGGCGCATGCACCGTGCTGCCTCGCGGTGGCGATGAGGGTGGTGACCGCGGCCCGCAGCCGCCCGTCGCGGGCGGTGGCGGGCCGCCCGGCCAGGTCCAGGCCGATAGTGGCCGGGACGCCGAGGATGTTGCCGTCGGGCGCGACAACGGCAACGGCGAGGTGGCCGTGGTTGACGTCGACCGCCGCCACCGGATGCTGCCACAGGTCATCCAGCGACGCCGCAGCGACGGGCGTGGCCTTCCACGAGGCGTCCAGGTACCAGCGGTCCCGTGCCGAGTCGTGGCTGATGTCGTAGCGAACCGCCCCGGCGGCGGCCTGGGCGGCGACCTCGTCTCCGCGGTAGGAGAACTCCACCGGGCACGACAGCCGGTACCGGCCGTGCGGCCGGTTCGCCAGATGGGCCAGCGGCGCGGGAAGCTTGATCTCCAGCCAGCCCTCGTCCGGATTCCAGCGGATCGTCTCGTTGCCCCACGCCTTGTCCTTCTCCCCATCGGCGGTCAAGAACAGCCGGGCTGACTCCCACTCCGCTCGCCACCGCTGCTCAGTGAGCCCGGCAGCGGCGAGGTTGCTGCGTTTGCGCAGCAGAGCCCCAGCACGCGTCGGTACTGCGGGACGCGGGCCTGCGAGTCCGCAAATGCTACGTGTTGCGTAGCTACGCCGGACGTAGTAAAAAGGGCACATGGCACCGAGCGGGCTGCGCAGGGCGAACGATCCGCCGCTGCTCATCCTGGTCAGCCTGGCCGACGGGCCGAAGCACGGGCACGCGCTGGCCAAGGACATCGAGGACTTCGCCGGGGTGAAGCTCGGACCGGGTACGCTGTACGGGGCGATCACCCGGCTGGTGGAGCGCGGCCTCATCGAGCCGTTGGGCGGCGACGACCGGCGGCGCCCGTACCGGATCACCCCCCCGGGCTCGGCCGCGCTGGCCGCGGCGCTGGCGGACCTGCGCCGGGTGACCAGCGCGGGGCTGGCCAGGCTCGGGCTGGACCCGGCATGAAGCCCGCGGGCCTGCTCCGCTGGTATCCGCGGGCCTGGCGGGAACGCTACGGCGAGGAACTGCTGGCGCTGATCCAGGACACCCTGGACGAGGGGCGGCCGACGTGGCGGCTGCGGCTCGGCGTGGCCTGGGGCGGCCTGCGCGAACGAGCCCACCAGGCGGGGCGCGCCGTAAGGGCGGCGGTCAAGCGGGGGGCCGGGCCTGACCTGTGGGCGATGATGCTCGTGGCCGGGACGATCGTGGCCCAGCTCCCGGAAAACCTCTCGGAATCGCCGCCCCCGGCGCGGGGATGGCAGGCGGTGGCGGCCTTCGACGCGGTGCTGGCGGCTGTCGCCCTGACCGGCGCGGTGGTCCTGGCCGGCGGCCTGGTAGCCCTTCCGGCGCTGGTCAGGTTCTTGCGGACCGGCGGCTGGCCGAAGATCCGGCGGCGGGTCGGGTGGGCGGCGGGAGCGACCGTGGCGGCCGGAGGCGGGCTGGCCGGCCTCGCCCTCGCCGGGGGCTCACGCTCACCTGCTCAGCTGGACGCCTCGTGGGCCTACCTGGCCGGTTTCCTCGCGACCGGACTGGTGGTGGCGGTCGCGATCGGGCGGTGGGCGATCGCGGCGGAAGCGACGGCGAGGCACCTCACCCTTGACCCCCGGCTGCGAACCGCCCAGCTGATGCTGGTCGCGGTGACGCCGGCCACGGTCACGGTCGTGCTCGTGGCCCTGAACCTCTGGTGGTCGGTGACCCAGTCTCCTGCGTGGCTGGTCGCGGTTCCGGTCTTCCTCGGCTCGGCGAGCGTATCCGCCTGGCTGCGGATACGGAGGGCGGCCCGTAAGGGCAGGCGGCTGCGGGCGGCCGCCCGCACGGGACGATGATCAGCCCGTCCGCAGGGCGGACACAAGGGGCACATGGGCCTGTGTCCGCGCCGCTGTCGGACGGCATGATCTTGGGGTGACCCACTATTGACATGCGCCGGGAGCAACGGCGAGGCTTCCGATCAGGCCGCTGGTGACCGGTTCACGGACACTCGTCCGCCAGCGCGGCCCGAGACAGAATTCAGCGCCCTGGGAGGTTCTATGACGACCGCAGCGGACCTGGAAGCGGGACGGCCGCTGGTATTCCGCAACGCGACGGTGCTCACCATGGACGACGGGCACCGGGTCCTGGCCGGAGCCGATGTGCTGATCACCGGAGAGCGGATCGCGGCGGTCGGCCCGAACCTGCAGGTGCCCGACGGCACCGTGGAGATCGACGCGACCGGCGGCATCGTCATGCCCGGCATGATCGACACCCACCGGCACATGTGGCAGACGGCCATGCGGGCCTACGGGGCCGACTGGACTCTCACCCAGTATTTCGTCTGGTACTACCTGAACTGGGGCAAGAAGTTCCGGCCGCAGGACGTCTACGCCGGGAACCTGCTGTCGGCCATCGAGTCGATCGACGCCGGCGTGACGACCACGGTGGACTGGTCGCACGGGCTGCAGACGACCGACCACGCCGAAGCCGCCACCGATGCGCTGGAGGAGGTGCCCGGGCGGTTCGTCCTGGCCTACGGGAACATCCAGCAGGGCTCGTGGGAGTGGAGCACGACGCCGGAGTTCCGGGACTTCTACGTCCGGCGGTTCGACGGCAAGGGCGACATGCTGGGGTTCGCGATCGCCTTCGACATCCCCGGTGACGACCCGGCGTTCCCGGAGAAGGCCACCTTCGAGGTGGCCAGGGAGATGGGCGTGCCGGTGACCACCCACGCCGGGGTGTACGGCATCACGCTGGACGCGGGCGTCCGGAAGATGTACGAGAACGGCTTCTGCACCCCGCAGACGGTCTACGTGCACTCCGCGTCCCTGTCCCCCGACTCGTACCACATGATCGCCGCCACCGGCGGCTCGGTGTCGGTCTCGACGGAGAGCGAGTGCAGCGCGGGCCAGGGCTACCCGCCCACCTGGAAGCTGCGCAAGTACGGGATCCCGGTCTCGCTGTCCCAGGACACCAGCGTCTGGTGGAGCGGCGACATCTTCTCCGCCATGCGGGCCACGCTGTCCGCCAACCGGGTCATGGACCACTTCGAGAACCATAACGAGGGCAAGGCCGTCACCAACCACCACCTGCGGGCCGAGCAGGTCGTCGACTGGGCCACCCGCGGCGGCGCCAAGGCCATCGGCCTGGACTCGGTCATCGGCAGCGTGGAGGTGGGCAAGAAGGCCGACCTGGTGCTGATCAAGAACGACGGCTCACCGGTCAGCTTCCCGATCCTGCACCCCTACGGCCACGTGGTCTACCAGGCCCAGCGCGGAGACGTGCACACCGTGGTGGTGAACGGGAAGGTGGTCAAGTTCGACCACAAGCTGGTCGGCACGGGCCTGGACGGGGCCAGGCGGGCGATCGACGAGACCGTCGGGTACCTGCGCAGCGAGCTCGGCGAGCAGGCCTGGGAAGAGGGCATGCACCCGGAGGTCCCCGAGCACGAGACCCTCTCCAACCCGTACACCTACACCGGCGCGGCGGCGTGGAAAGAGGACGAGGAATAACGCGGCGGCCGGGCAGGCTCCGCTGGCACGCGGTCGGGGCGCTGGTGCCACGTTCCGTTCGGTAATAATCTTGCTGGCCGGGGCGGCCGTCAGGTCTGGCGCAGGCGGGACCAGGCGTCGTAGCCGACCGCGATGAGCAGGATGCCGCCGAGCGCGATCTGCTCGTAGAGGGGGTTGAGGCCGAGCAGGTCGAAACCGTTGCCGATCAGGGCGATGAACAGGACGCCGACCACCGTCCGCCACATCGCGCCCTCGCCGCCGAGGATGCTGGTGCCGCCGACCACGATGCCCGCCAGCACCGTGAAGGTGAGCGCGGTCTCGCCGTTGGAGGCCTGGGCGCTCAGCACCCGCGAGGCGTCGATCACGCCGCCGAGGGCCGCCGCGCCGCCGCTGATCACGAACGTGATCAGCTTGATGAGCTGGACCCGGACGCCGGACAGGCGGGCCGCCTCCGCGTTGCTGCCGCTGGCGTACATGTAACGGCCCGCCGTGGTCCGGGCCAGCACGACGGCGAGGGCCACGACGACGGCGAGCATCGTCCAGGTCGAGGTGTTGACGGTCAGGAACGAGGTGCGGGCCAGGTCGGCGAAGCCCGGGTGGCTGTAGTCGATGACCAGGTTCCCGCCCGTGACCAGGCTGGCCAGGCCGCTGACCACGAACGACATGGCCAGCGTGGCGATCAGCGCGTTGATCCTGAAGGCGGTGACGATCACGCCGTTGACCAGCCCGACGCCCAGGCCCACGGCGACGCCGGCCACGATGGCGACGGCCGGCGAGGCGAACAGGGCGAGGTGCGCCGCGGTCACCCCGGCCAGCGCGTAGACGGCGCCGACCGATAGGTCGATGCCCCCGGCCACCAGCACCAGCGTGCCCGCCGCGGCGATGATGAGCGTCGAGGCCTGCTGGTCGAGGATGTCGAGCAGGTTGACCTTGGTGAAGAACGGCCCGCTGGCTATGGACAGCACGATGAACAAGATGAGGAACGGGTAGAGGATCCCCGCCCGGCGCAGCCCGGTGGCGAGCGCGGCCGGCGGCCGCAGCGATGGCGGGGTCCGGACCCTGATGTCCTGCTGGTCCATCACGCACCTCTTTCCGTGCCTGCGTCCGTGGCGCCGAAGGCCGCCCCGAGAATCGCCGCTTCGGTCATGGCCTCGCCGCGGAACTCGGCGGCGATCCGGCCGGCCCGCATCACCAGCACCCGGTGCGCGAGCCCCAGGATCTCCTCGGCGTCCGAGGAGATGAGCAGCACGCCGAGCCCCCCGGCCGCGAGCGAGGTCAGCAGTTCGTAGATGGCGCGCTTGGCTCCGACGTCGACGCCCCTGGTTGGTTCGTCGGCGACCAGCACGCGCGGTCCGCGGAGCAAGATCCTGGCGAACATGGCCTTCTGCTGGTTGCCGCCGGACAGCGTGCTGACCGGCGCCGCCTGCGCGGGGACGCGGACGCCGACCCGGTCGAGCGCGGTCGTCACGGCCTGCCGCTCGGCCCGGCGCTTGACCAGGCCGAGGCGGCTGAGCTGGCCGAGGCTGGCCAGGCTCACGTTCTCCACGATCGGGCGGCCGAGCATGAGGCCCTGTTCCTTGCGCGACTCGGGGATCATGGCCAGCCCGGCGCGCAGCGCCGCCCACGGGCCGGGGCCGGGCATCGCTCTGGCGAGCCGGCCCGGCGGGCGCCCGGCCGCCGGCCCGCCCGCCGTGGTCACCGTGCCCGCGGTGACCCGCTGCGCCCGGCACAGCGCGCGGGCGAGCTCGGTGCGGCCCGAGCCGACCAGGCCCGCCAGCCCCACGATCTCGCCGGCCCGGACGTCGAGGGATACGCCGTGCACCCCCGGCGCGCTCAGGCCGCGCGCGGCCAGCACGACGGGCGCGTCTGGCGGGACCGGCCGCCGGGGCGGGAACGTCGTGCCGAGGGACCGGCCGAGCATCGAGCTCAGCATCGTCTCCTCGGTCTCGTCCGCGGCCGGCGCGGTGCGCACCAGGCGGCCGTCGCGCAGGATCGTCACCTGGTCGGCGAGTTCGGCCACCTCGCGCAGGAAGTGCGAGACCAGGACCACCGTCGTGCCGCCGGCCGCGAGCCGGCGGATGACCTGGTGCAG
The DNA here is from genome assembly GCA_963774825.1 of uncultured Actinomycetes bacterium. Taxonomy (GTDB): domain Bacteria; phylum Actinomycetota; class Actinomycetes; order Streptosporangiales; family Streptosporangiaceae; genus DATBGO01. Next base: position 63,496 of record CAVZGW010000004.1, read on the forward strand.
CCGCTCGGCGTCGGGCCGGCCGAGGGCAGCGGTCGGCTCGTCCATCACGATCAGCCGGGCGTCCCGGCACAGCGCGCGCAGGATCTCCACCTTCTGCTGGTCGGCCGTCCGCAGCGTGCGCCCCCGCAGGTCACCGCTGAGCTCGAATCCCGCCGTGGCGGCGAGTTCGTCATAGCGGCGGCGGAGCGCGCGCCGGGCGATGAAACCCGCCCGGCGCGGTTCAGTGCCCAGGAAGACGTTCTCCGCGACCGACAGCGCGGGCGCGATCGACAGCTCCTGGGCGATCAGGACGATCCCGCTGGTGATGGCCTCCCGCGGGGAGTGGAACGCGACCGGCTCGCCTTCGATCAGCAGCTGCCCCCGGTCCGGGGTGAGGACGCCCGAGCATGATCTTCCCGAGCGTCGACTTGCCCGCGCCGTTCTCGCCGACCAGCGCGTGGATCGACCCCCGGCCGATCTTCAGGCTGACCTCATCCAGGGCACGCACGCCGCCGAAGGACTTGCTGACGTCCACCAGCTCGACGTGCGTGCCCGGCGGTTGGGGCACGGGTCATCAGCCCGGCCACTCGGCGGTGAACTGAGACACGTTGGCCTTGGTCACGATGCCGTTGTCGGGCAGTTCGGCCACCGGGTCGATGCCGCCGCTGTCCTGGCCGGTGCGCAGGGCCTTGACGAGCGCCTGCACGGCGAGGCGTCCCTCGCTGGCCGGGGCCTGGGCGACGTCGCCGTACCAGGCGCCGGAGGCGACGCCCGCCAGGGCCGCGGCGCTCGCGCCGTAGCCGACCAGGATGATCTTGCCGGTCAGGTGCTTGGCCGCCACCGCCTGGACGCCGCCCTCGATGCCCTGGTCAGACCCGACGATCAGGTTCAGGTCGGGCTTGGCCGTCAGCATGTTCTGGACCGCGGTGAGTCCACGGTGGGGCTGAAGAAGCTCTGGCCCTGCGCGACGACCTTCACCCCCGGGTCCGCCGCGATCGCCTTGTTGAACGCGCCGGATATCGCCACGTCCAGCGCGGACGCCTTGATGTCGTAGAGGTAGCCGACGTTGCACGGGTTGAGGTTCTTCGACTGGCAGGCCTGGACCACCATGTTGCCGAGCTTGGTGCCGATCTCGGTCGGCACGAACATCATGGGCTGGCGCAGCAGCGTACCGAGCAGGGCTGGCATCAGGTATGGGCGGTCGCGCTGCAGTCAGCCCCGCCTGCGGATCAGTACGCATCCCAGTGGGCGGAAATCGGTGTGCTGGCCAGGTGGGTCGCACCGGGCGGCAGCAAGCGGGCTGGCGAGATCCTGGCGCCTGCGGGCCTGGCAGCCGGGCAGTCGGTGCGGATCTGGGTGAACGCCTCCGGATGGCAGACTGGCCTGCCGCTTTCGGCCAGGCAGCTGACAACCAGGGTCATCGGCGTGGCGGTGCTGGCGTCCCTCCTCCTCGCGGTCGCATTGCTCGGCATTGCCTGGCTGGTGCGGTGGCTGCTGAACCGGCGCAAGCTCGCCGACTGGGAGGCGGCCTGGACCTTGGTCGAGCCGCAATGGAGCAGACAGCGTTAGCCGCGGGGGTCCCGCCAGGTCGCCGTCGTCGCGGCCGCTCAGCACGGTCGCATCGTCGTCACGGTCAGATTGGCGGGCGTTCCTGGTGGGCTCACGGCAGAAGCCTCCGGGTGGGCGTAGGCTTCAACCAGCCGGTCCCTTGTGGCCTGCAGCCGCCGCACCACCACGGTGATGAACCGCCGGTTGAGTTCGGAGCAGAGTGCCGGGTCGGCGGCACAGGCCTCCCGGACGGCCCGGCCATCCAGCTCGAACGCCTGCATCGGCGAAGTGGTCACCGCGCCGAACCGCCACTGATAAGGGGGCATCAGCCAGGACAGCCCGATGACGTCGCCGCGGCCGAGCGTCTCGATGATCACCCGGCCGCGCCCCGGCACCATCGCGTCCAGCGCCACCCGGCCGGCGTTGATCAGCCAGAACTTCTCGGCGGTCGACCCTTCCTCGAACAGCCGGTGCTTAGTCGCACCGAGATGTGCCGGGCCAGCCTGGCCAGGACCGCTATCTCATCGGCTGGCAAGCCGCGCATGAACGGCTGCGCCGCGAGAATCGACTGCTCCTGGATGGTCACGTGGCACGCTCCCGCCTGGTAGCCGCGGCGCCGCGCAGTTGCCGCCGCGCGGCCTGCTCATACCCACTCCCAGGTTCGCTCGTCGCAGGGCAAGTGGCCAGGGTCCAACGTCACGGACAGCGAGGCGGAACGTCGCGGGCGCAGCGCGTCAAGGCCGGCTGCGGACGACGACCACCGGGCAGGTCGCGTGCGTGACGCAGTGCGTGCTGACCGAGCCGACCAGCATGCCGGTGAACGCGCCGCGCCCGCGGTGACCGACGACCAGCAGGTCAGCGTCCTTGGCTTCGTCCAGCAGGACATGAGCGGGATGACCGTAGGCGATCTTGGTCTCGACCTTGTCCGCCGCGGGCCCCGGGAGCGCCTCGGCGACGGCGGCCGAGATGCTGTCGCGGACGTGCTTCTCCGCCTCGGCCCTGACCGGCTCGGGAGCGACGCCTACCGGTGCCGTGCCCGCCGCTGCCGGAAAGTGCCAGGCAGCCACGGCCCGCAAGGTCGCGCCGACCGCTGCTGCGTATCTCGCCGCCCAGCTGAGCGCCACGATCGATTCGTCGGAGCCGTCCACGCCCACCACGACCAGCTCCCGTGCGTCGCTGCTCATCGCACTGCCTCCACTCTCTGCCCGCCCCTGCCCCTGATGGCACCCGGCCAGTCGCAGAGCACCGGTCATCAAGTTATCGAACCCGAAGATCGCCGGCGCGCCCAGAGTCATTAGTCCCTGCAGTTACCGGCCGTCCCACCGCGCCCCGGCCTGGCTGCCCGCCGGTTGCCCGGCGCCCGGCCGGACCCGGCCGGCCCGGTCTGAGTCGATCTGATCCGATCCACCCGTCGGACCCGTAGGACCCCCTTTGTGTCCATTTAGCCCCCTCGGCGGGGACGTATGTCCCTATGACGTTATTCGCCGCAGGGGCAACATCAGTAACGTCACGGGCGCATCTGGCGACTTCCTACGACATAGGCGCGCCCCGGTGGCGCGTCGGTTTTCACGTCCACCACTGCAGGCTCCCCCCTGCCTCGGGGGCGCCGGAGGGGCCGGCCTTGACCAGGACGGAGCCGACTAAGACCGACCAGGACGGAGCCCACTAAGACGGAGCCGGTGATGTGGGCCAAGGTGGCGAAGGAAGAGCACGACGCGTTCGCCGCCGCCCCGCGGGATCGGGTGTCGAAGTGCATTACTTCGGGCAGCTCCTTGGCGAAACGCTGGAGCTATCCGAAGGCCGGGACTTCGGCCTTGACCGGGATGCACTCCGGAGATGCTCGGCCCCGCGCTGTACAGCCGCTCAGGCGGCTTTCCGACGACCTGGACGGCGTGGCCCTTGCCGAGTTCCTCGTTGGCGGAGTGCTCAAGGCGGAGCTCCATCCAGCCCGCGCGCACAGCCTGAATGGGACATGATGCGGGCGGATGACTTCCTGCTCCCGCCGCTGCCCAATCACCTGTTCCAGCGCGACAACTCCTGCTGGATCAACGGCGGGGTCTCGGTCAACCCGATGGCCGAGCCCGCCCGCCAGCGCGAGACGCCGCACACCCGGGCGATCTACCGGTACCACCCGATGTTCGCCGGAGCCGGCTTCGTCGACCTACTTCAGCGACGACGACTCCCGCACGTTCGTCATCTATCCGTATTTCGACCGGCACCTGCGGTCGTGGACGCTGACCAGCAAAAGCGGCAATGCGGAGGTGGCGGTCAGCCGTAACCACAGTCTCTGGGAGACCCTGGCGGTGGCGCTTGGCGTGGACAAGGTGACAGTCCTGGCCACTGACGAGGACATCAGGGCCGCCGAACGCGAGCAATGGGACGACGGGACCAACTACCTCGCGGTAGCTACGGGCGTCGTGATGGGCTACGAGCGCAACGCGCCGACCACACGATGCTGTGCACGCACGGCATCGAGCTCATCGCCGTGGCAGGCAACGAACTCGGCCGCGGCGGTCCGCGCCGCATGACCTGCCCGATCAAACGAGATGCCGCCTGATCCCTGGCTGAGCGGACCGGCTGGGCGCCTTCGCGCCTGGCCGGTCTTCCCGCCGATGTCCTTTCCGGGTCTTCTTTCCCGGCCATCTTTTCCCGGCCATATTTTCCGGTCTTTCATTTCCGGCGGAAATCAGGACCCGTGCCACGCTAGACTGATATTACAAACGGTGATCATGCTGTCACGTACTGGGGGGTAAGTGACTATTCGCACGCTGACTGGTGCCGCGGTCCAGGCGCTGAGCGAGGAGTTTCCTCGCTGGCGGATCTGGGCGGACGAGAGCGGCTGGCACGCCTGCCGTCGCGGCCGGTTCATCCAGGAGTACCACAACGGCGCGCCTGCCTTTCCGGTGCACGCGTCGAGCCCGATGGAACTGGCCGCCCAGCTGCTCTGGCAGCAGGCGGTGGACGTGCATGCCCCGACCGGCTGCTCCCGCAGGTGACTTGCCTGCTTAGGTAGCGGCCGCGGTCTGCTCCGGACTGGCATGGGCTGCGATGGCCTGTGCCGGGCCGCGATGGCCTGTGCCGGGGTGCCGGCGACCGCGGTTGCTCGCGGTCCGGTCAGTTTGACGCGTGCCGGGCCAGTGACGAAGGCTGATCCGTTCGGTCCGCACAGGCAGGACATAAGTCCCTTACCGGACGCGCCGCGGCGTAGCAGATTAGCCAGGGTAACGCCGCATCCGCAGGCGCCCGCCGCAGGCGCCCCGCCCTGATGCCAGCGGGCCCGCGAAAGCGATCATGTACTGACCGCGAGCCGCTCGACCAGCCAGGAGCACGTATGGACCTGATAGGACGCAATCTGCTGAAGGAGACCGACCTATCGGCGGATGAGTTCCGCCACCTTGTCGAACTCGGCGGTCAGCTCAAGATGCAGAAGCGGCTCGGTCAGCGGACCAGCAGGCTCGAGGGCCGCAGCATCGCCCTGATCTTCGAGAAGACGTCCACCCGGACCAGGTCCGCCTTCGAGGTCGCCGCGCACGATGAGGGCGGCGCACGTCACCTACCTCGGACCTGACGATTCCCAGCTTGGCCGCAAGGAGTCGGTGAAGGACACCGCGAGGGTGCTCGGCCGGATGTTCGACGGGATCGAGTTCCGCGGGTTCTCCCAGGAGTCGGTCGAGATCCTCGGCGCTTTCGCTGGCGTACCGGTCTGGAACGGGCTCACCGATCAGTGGCACCCGACGCAGATGCTCGCCGACGTGCTGACCATGCGTGATCATGCGGCCAAGCCGCTGTCCGCCGTCTCGTACTGCTACCTGGGGGACGGCAGGAACAACACGGCCAACTCGCTGCTGGTGACGGGGCGCTGCTGGGACTCGACGTCCGGATCTGCGCGCCCGAGGCAGCTATGGCCGTCGCCGGACGTGCAGGGCATCGCCACTGGGCTGGCGTCCGGATCAGGGGCGAGGCTGATGGTGACCGCCGACGTGAAGGCTGCCGTGGCTGGCGCTGACTTCCTGTACACCGATGTCTGGCTGTCGATGGGCGAACCGGCCGACGAGTGGGATGCGCGGATCGACCTGCTGCTGCCTTACCAGGTGAATGCCGAGGTGATGGCGGCCACCGGCAACCCGGCGGTGCAGTTCCTGCACTGCCTGCCCGCGCTGCACAACACGCAGACGCGGATCGGGCAGCAGATCTACGACAAGCGCGGGCTGACTGCTCTTGAGGTGACGGAAGAGGTCTTCGAGTCACCGGCGTCCCTCGTGTTCGACCAGGCGGAGAACCGGATGCACACGATCAAGGCGACCATGGTGGCCACTATCGGCGTGCAGCCATGAAGATCTCGTCACCGAGTTAGCTGCCCAGCCATGGCCGCACCGGCGCTGGCCTGCTCGACCGACTCGCTGGCCAGCCGGCTCGGCCACCACATGTGCCTGCCGATGTCCAGGTTAAGCGCGGTCACCAGCACGGACCTGACGATGATGGTGTCGAGCAGCACGCCGAGCGCGACCGTGAAGCCGATCTCGGTGAAGAACACCAGCGGCAGTGTGCCGAGCATCGCGAAGGTGCCCGCCAGCACCAGGCCTGCTGATGTGATCACCCCGCCGGTAGCCGCCAGCCCGGTGAGCGCGCCGCGGCGGGTACCCGACCGCGCGGATTCCTCGCGGACCCTGGTCATCAGGAAGATGTTGTAGTCGATGCCCAGAGCGACCAGGAAGACAAACGCGAACAGCGGCATCGACGTGTCGGCCCCGGCGAACCCGAACAGGTTCTTGAAGGCCAACGCGGACAGTCCGAGCGCAGCGCCGAAGGAGAGCACGACGGTACCGATGAGGATCAGGGGCGCCACGACGGCCCGCAGCAGCAGGGCAAGGATGATCAGCACGACAAGCAGCACCAGCGGGATGATCACGTTGCGGTCGTGGGTGGCATACCGCTCCACGTCCAGGGCAATCGCGCTAGCACCGCCGACCCTTGCATTGGCGCCCTTGATCGCGCCGACATTGGCTCTGACCCGGTCGACGGTTGCGTAGGCCGCCTGGCTGTCCGGCTTGCTGGCCAGCGTGCCCTGCAGGTAGACAAGACCGTCCTTGACCTGCGGCGGGGCCACCGCCGCGATACCCGCAGTCCGTGCCAGGGTGGCCCGCAGCGGGGCGGCCGCGCTCGCGTTGCCGATGACGGCGACCGGCTCGCCCGCCCCAGCAGGAAAGTGCCTGGCCAGAACTTGCTCGCCAGCCACCGACGCGGGTGTGCCACGGAACGACTGCGCGGTGGTCAGCGGGCCGATCTTGAAGCCGACCAGGCCGAGCGTAGCGCAGGCCAGCAGCAAGGCCGTGACGCCCCATACCACCCGGGGCCGAATGGCGATCCGCCGGCCGATCCTGGCCCAGAAGCCTTCCTGGGTCGGCTCCGCCGTGCCGTACCTCGGCCGCGCTGGCCAGAAGACCCACCGCCCGCAGATCACCAGCAGCGCGGGCAGCAGGGTGATCATGGCGAGCAGCGCGATGCCGATGCCGATCGCCGCGACCGGGCCGAGTCCGGAAATGTCCGCGGACTCCGCGACCAGCAGGCAGAGCATGCTCACGATGACGGTCGCGCCGCTCGCGATGATCGCGGGCCCGGCCCTGCGCAGTGCCTCAGCCATAGCCTCATGCCGGTCTTCGTGCCTGCGCAGTTCCTCCCGGTAGCGGGCGACAAGCAGCAGCGCGTAGTCGGTCCCCGCGCCGAGCACGAGCACCACAAGGATCCCGCCGCTCTGCCCGTTGACGGTCAGGTTCGCATGCTGCGTCAGCAGGTAAATGACCGCCTCCGCCGCAATGAGCGCGACGCCAGCGGACACGATCGGCAGCAGCCAGAGGACCGGGCTCCGGTAAGTCAGCAGCAGCAGCACGATGACCACCGCCAGGGTCGCGAACAGCAGCGTGGAATCGATGCCCTTGAAGATCTTGAGCTCGTCTGCCGCGCTGGCGGCCGGCCCGGTGACGTAGACCGATACACCTGGATTGGCTGCGGACGCGGTTGCCTTCAGGCCGTTGACGAAGCCCTCGATGTTGGCGGTGTAGCCGAGGTCCGAGCCGACAATGGTCTCGATCGCCCGGTGGTCGGGCGCCAGGATCGGGCCCGCTACCCGGCCGGCGACGACGGGGATGGCCGCGAACGTGCGCGCGTCGGCGGCAGCCTTGCGCAGGTCGGCGGGGGTGATCCCGGATTGCCGCTGGTAGATCACCACAGCCGGGTTGAGGTTCTTCGAGGTAAACCTGGCCTGGAGGTTCAGTTCCTGGGTCGAGTCAGCGCTGGCCGGAAGGTAGGACGAGGCATCGTTCTTTTCCGCGCCCTGCAGCTTGCCCGCCAGCGATCCGGTGAGGGCTATCACCACGATCCAGAACACGACGACGAGGTACTTGGTGCGCCTGCCGCAGGGCAGCGCGGCGATCCGGCGCGCCCTGCTCCCCCTCGTGGGCACGCGATCTGTCTTGCGCACGCGATCTGTCTCGCTCACGCGATCCTCCCAGCAGCGCGATCGTCTCCGAGCCATGCCCGCGTCGGCCCGGACTATACGATCCATCGCGAATTTGCCGCCTGTCAAGCTATATCTTGATGGGCGCCCACGGCCGGACGGTCCGGGCGGGATCGCTAGTCGGGCAGCCCCGAGGTCCACACGACGAGCCGGGTGCGGTCGCCGCGGAACAGGTCCCGGGCGAACTCAAGCGGCAGCCCGGACCGGCTGTAGGCGATGCGCTCGACCAGCATCAGCGGGGCGCCCTCGGCCACGCCGAGTGCGTCGGCCTCGCGGGGCCCGGCCGTCACCGGCTCGAGGCTTTCCCTGGCCCGGTGCGGACGCTGGCCGTACTTCACTTCGAGCAGCTCATACAGTGAGCCGTCGAGGCGCTCGCCCAGCAATCCGGGAAACAGGGCGGCGGGGAACCTGGAATGCTCGACGGCAATCGGCTTACCGTCGGCGAGCCTGACCCGCCGCACCTGGAAGACCTGGTCGCAGTCGGCGAGCTGGAGGGCCGCAGCGACGGCCGGCCCTGCCGGGCGGGTCATCGCGGACAGCACCCGCGCGCCGGCCGCCATCCCGGCCCGGCGCAGCTGCTCGGAGAAACCGGCCAGGGTGGTCAGATCCTGCTCCAGCTTGGCCGCCGCGACGAAGGTGCCGCCGCGGCGGCCGACCGCCTTCGTGACCAGGCCGCGCCTGGCCAGCTCGCCGAGGGCGTGCCGGAGCGTCATCCTGCTGACACCGAACCAGGCGGCCAGATCCTGCTCGGCGGGCAGCCGGTCGCCTGGCACCAGCCTGCCGAGCGTGATCTCGCCCGCCAGCCAGTCCTCGATCTGCGCGTGCACCGTGGTTCCCGGCGCACGCGAGATCGCCGGGGGAGCGCTGACGCGCGTCTGCAGCGCCGGCTGCCTGGCGTTCGGCAGTGGCAGCCGTGACCGCCTCGCGTCCGGCAGCGGCGCCTGTGGCCGCGCGGTGCCCGGCTGTAGCCGCGCAGTGGCCGGCTGTGGCCGCGTGGTGCCCGGCTGCGGCCGCGTGCTGTCCGGGTCCGGCTGCCTGGTGTAACGCTGCCCTGGCGGCATGGTGTCAGCCTGTGGCTGGCCGGTATCTGGCTGTGGCGGCATGCACAGGATGCTAGGCGGTTGATGCCGTCTCGGGCACCCCTCAGCGTTCGGGCGCCGCCTAGCGTCGTCAGGCCGAGCGCGAACAGCGTGAGGATCCCGGTCGACGGCGAGATGTAGCTGAAGCGGTCGCTCGGGCTGAACGCGACGGCAAACGAGCTGAGCTTCGGGCGTGGCGTACGATTGGCCGAGACTAATTGTCCAGACCCTTTCCGGTGCTCGTTCCCAGGAGTGCGCCGATGGCCCATGCCGCTGCCGTCGACGTGCTGTTTGCGCAGGTGCCCAGCCTGTCCGGCGAGCCTCGCTCGGTGCAGGAACTGCCCGGCGGGCTGACCAACCGCAACTACAAGGTGACGACCCCGGACGGCACCTTCGTCGCCAGGGTCTGCTCTGATGGCGACGAGTTGCTGGGGATCGACAGGGACAACGAGTTCCGCAATTCGGTGACGGCCGCCGCGGCGGGCGTCGGCGCGCCGGTGATCGAGTACCTCCCGCAGCACGGTGTCCTGGTGCTGCGTTACGTAGCGGGCCGGACCCTCAGCAACGCCGACGTCGCGGCGGAAGGCAACATCCAGCGGATCGCCGCCGCCTGCAGGCAGCTGCACGCGGGCGGCCGGTTCGCCGGCGACTTCGACATGTTCGACATCCAGCGCAGGTATCTGTCGGTGGCCGCCTCGCGCGGAATGCGGATCCCGCGCGGCTATGACGAGCAGGCCGGCAAGTTCGAGGCGATGCGCGACGCGCTCGCGGTCCGCGCCACAGCCACGGTGCCGTGCAATAACGACCTGCTGGCGGGGAATTTCATCGACGACGGCGACCGGATCTGGCTGATCGACTACGAGTATTCGGGCAACAACGATCCGTGCTTCGAGCTCGGCAACATCTGGAGCGAGTGCGGCCTTTCGCTGCACGGCCTGGCGGAACTGGTCACGGCCTACTACGGCAGGCCGCTAAGCAGCAAGATCGCCAGGGCCCGGCTGCTCGGGCTGGCGGCCAAGTACGGCTGGACGCTCTGGGGAGCCATCCAGCACGCGACGAGCCCGATCGACTTCGACTTCTGGTCCTGGGCTATGGAGCGGTTCGAGGCGGCGGTGGCCGCGTTCGCGGCGCCCGACTTCCCCGCGCTGCTCGCCGACGTGGTGGGCGATGACTGACGACCGGCGGCCCGGGCCGGCTCCCCGGGGCCCCCCCAGGTCGGCTCCCCTGGGACGGGCGGCGGCCCGGAGCGGTCCGGTGACGCCGCCGCTGCCCAGCCGGGCCAGGATCGTGATCATCGGCGGCGGGGTGATCGGCACCAGCGTCGCCTACCACCTGGCCAGGGCGGGCCGGACCGACGTGCTGCTGCTCGAGCAGGGCCAGCTGTCCTGCGGCACCACCTGGCATGCCGCGGGGCTGGTCGGCCAGCTTAGGGCATCCGAGAGCGGCACGAGACTCGTCCAATATTCAACGGAGCTGTATGCCAGCCTGGAGGACGAGGTCGGCCTGTCGACCGGTTTCCGGCGCTGCGGCGGAGTCACCGTCGCCCGCAGCCGCGATCGCCTGGTCCAGCTCAAGCGCACCGCCGCGGCGGCCGAGGCGTTCGACCTTGAGTGCGAGCTGATCAGCCCGCGGCGGGCCGCGGAGCTCTTCCCGATCATGGAGGTGGCCGATCTCGCGGGCGCGATCTGGCTGCCCGGTGACGGCCGGGCCAACCCGACCGACCTGACGGCCGCGCTGGCCCGAGGTGCCCGCAGCCGCGGCGTGGTGGTGCGGGAGCGCACCAGGGTAACCGGGATCCTGACCGCCGGAGGTGCCGTCGCAGGGGTGCGAACGGGCGACGGCGATGTCGAGGCCGAGGTGGTCGTCAACTGCGCGGGGCAGTGGGCCAAACAGATCGGCGCGATGTGCGGGGTGACCGTGCCGCTGCATTCCGCCGAGCATTTCTACGTGGTCACCGAGCAGATCGAGGGAGTCCACCGCGACCTGCCTATCCTGCGCGACCCCGACGGCTACACCTATTTCAAGGAGGAGGTCGGCGGCTTGGTGGTCGGCGGCTTCGAGCCGCAGGCCAAGCCCTGGGTCGCCCCGGACGCGCTGCCGCAGGAGTTCGAGTTCCAGTTGCTCGATGAGGACTGGGAGCAGTTTTCGATCCTGATGGAGAATGCCTTGCTCCGGATCCCGGCGCTGCACGAGGCCGGCATCAGGAAGCTCTACAACGGCCCGGAGAGCTTTACCCCGGACAATCAGTTCATCCTCGGCGAGGCCCCGGAACTGCGCAACTTCTTTGTCGCGGCCGGTTTCAACTCCGTCGGAATCGCTTCGGCCGGCGGTGCCGGGCGGGCGCTGGCGGAGTGGATCATCGAGGGTGACCCCGGGTGCGATCTGTCGGTCGTCGACATCAGGCGGTTCGCTCGTTTCAACGGTAATAACCGCTGGCTACACGACCGGGTAGCGGAGATCCTGGGCTTGCACTATGCGGTCCCCTGGCCGAACCGCGAGCTCGATACGGCGCGTCCGCTGCGCCGGTCGCCCGTCTACCACCTGCTCGAGCGGGCGGGCGCCGGCTTCGGCAGCCGGATGGGCTGGGAACGGGCCAACTTCTTCGCGCCCCCTGGCCAGGTCCCTGAGACCAGGTACTCCTGGGGCAAGCAGAACTGGCAGCCCTGGTCGTCCGCCGAGCAGCGGGCCACGCGCACCGCCGTGGCGTTGTTCGACCAGACCTCGTTCTCCAAGTACCTGCTGACCGGCCCGGATGCCGCCGGTGCCCTGCAAGGACTGTGCACCGCGGAGGTGGACGTCGAGCCTGGCCGGACCGTCTACACGGGAATGCTCAACCAGCACGGCACCTACGAGGCCGACATCACCGTCACCCGGCTATCGGACGAGGAATTCCTGCTGGTCAGTAGCGCGGCGACGACTGAGAGAGACAAGGATCACATCCGCACGCACATCCCGGCGCGCTGCCGGGCGGTGCTTACCGACGTGACTTCGGCCTATGCCGTATTCGGCGTCATGGGGCCGAGGTCGCGCGAGCTGCTGTCGGCGGTTTCGGCCAGCGACCTGAGTGACGCGGCATTCCCGTTCGGGACCAGCCGCGAGATCGATGTCGGATACGCCAACGTCCGGGCCACCCGCATCACTTATGTGGGCGAGCTCGGCTGGGAGCTTTACGTGCCCGCCGAATTCGCGGTTGGCGTGTACGAGGAGCTCACTGCTGCCGGGCCGCGTTTCGGGCTGGTCAACGCCGGCTACTACGCGATCGAGTCGATGCGCCTCGAGAAGGGCTACCGGGCGTTCGGCCGAGAGCTGACCCCGGACTACGGCCCGGTCGAGGCCGGGCTGCTGTTCGCCTGCAAGCTCAAGACCGGCATCTGGTTCCTCGGCCGGGAGGCGGTCGAGAAGGCCAAGGCCGTCGGCCCACGCCGTAAGCTGGCTTCCCTGGTGCTTGATGATCCGGATGCGATGATCTGGGGCGGTGAGCTCGTCCTGCGGAACGGGACGGCTGTCGGCCAGGTGACCTCAGGGGCGTGGGGCGAGACGCTTGGCGCCTGCGCCGGGCTCGCGTACCTCCGTCATCCGGACGGCGAGATTGTGACCGCGGCTTTCGTGCGGGCCGGCTCCTATGAGGTGAACGTGGGCGGCCAGCGGGTAGCTGCGACAGTGCACCTGCGACCACCGCTCGACCCAGCCGGTGACCGGGTCAAAGGAGCGGCGCGATGACGATCAGCGCTTTCGATCTTTTCAAGATCGGCATAGCCCTGAGCTCGCACACGGTCGGGCCGATGCGCGCCGCCGCGATGTTCGCGAGCTCACTCGCCGATGACGGTCTGCTCGGCGAGGTGACCGGCGTTGAGGTCAAATTGTTCGGCTCACTCGGGGCCACCGGGCACGGGCACGGCAGCGTCAAGGCCGTGGTGCTTGGGCTGACCGGTGAGCTTCCTGAGACCGTCGATCCGGCGGCAGCGGAGCCGCTGGTCGCAGGCGTGCGCGAAGCGGCCGGCTGCGGCTGCTTGGTACCCGGGAGATAGCGTTCGACATCGGCGAGGACGTGATACTGCACCGGCGCAAGCGGCCGCCGCGGAGATAGGCCTTGAGCACAACCTCGGCCTGACCTGCGATCCGGTCGGCGGCCTGGTCCAGATACCGTGCATCGAGCGGAACGCGATCGCATCCGTCAAGGCGATCACGGCCGCCCGGATGGCCGTCCGGGGCGACGGCCAGCATTACGTCTGTCTGGACAAGGCCATCAAGACCATGCGGGAGACCGGTGCGGACATGAAGGACAAGTACAAGGAGACTGCCAGGGGCGGCCTGGCGCTGAACGTGGTGGAGTGCTGAGCCGCTGCCCGCCTGCGCCTGCCCGGTCGCCTGCGCGTGCCCGGCCGCCTGCGCCTGCCCGGCCGCCTGCGCCGGCCCGCCCGCCTGCGCGTGCCCGGCCGCCTGCGCCTGCCCGGCCGCCAGTGCCGCTGACCGCTGTCATCATCTAGTGGTGCAACAGGCCAGGCCGTGGAACCTGATGCGTGAGCGGGCCGGGTCCCAGCGCGTCACCAATGTCGAGCTCTTCTTCGACCTCGTTTACGTGTTCGCAGTGACCCAGCTGTCGCATTACCTGCTCGCCCATCCGACGCCGGGCGGGGCGCTGCAGGCCGCGCTGCTGCTTGCCATGGTCTGGCTGCTGTGGGTGTACACGACCTGGGTCACCAACTGGCTGGACCCGGAGCGGATCGCCGTCCGGCTGTTGCTGCTCGCCCTCATGCTGGCCAGCCTGGTCCTTTCGGCTGCCCTGCCGGGGGCGTTCGGTGCCCGGGGCCTTGCCGTCGGTATCGCCTACGCCGCGATGCAGATAGGCCGCAGCGTGTTCTCGGTCATCGCGCTGCGGTACCGTCCGCTGCAACGCAACTTCCAGCGCATCCTGTCCTGGTGCCTGGTCAGCGGGACCCTGGCGGTGCTGGGCGGCGCGGTGGCCGGCCGGCGCGCGCCGCCTTGTGGCTCGCCGCGGTCGCGGTCGACTTGCTCGGCGGTGTGGTCGGCTTCTACACGCCGGGGCTCGGTCGCTCGACCACGCAGGACTGGACCATTGAAGGCGGCCACTTCGCGGAACGCTGCCAGGCGTTCATCCTGATCGCGCTCGGCGAGTCGATCGTGGTCATCGGCGCCACGCTGTCCGGCCTGGCGCAGGTCAGCCTGGCAGGCGGTCGGGGCGTTCGTGACGGCGTTCATCGGCAGCGCGGGATTGTGGTGGCTGTACTTCGACCGCAGCGCAGAAGAAGGCGCCAGGGTCATCGCCAGCTCAGCCGATCCAGGACGGCTGGGCCGGTCCGCCTACCATTTCGTCCATCCAGTCATGGTCGCCGGGATAATCGTTACGGCCGCCGCAGACGAGCTGGTACTTTCGCACCCGGATGCGGCGGCCTCGGCCCGACCTCCTGGATGATCCTGGGCGGTACCGGCCTGTTCATCGCCGGTCACGCCGCCTTCAAGGCCATCATCTGGCGGCGCGTGTCCTGGCCGCGGATCGCCGCGCTGGCCATCATCGCGCTGCTCGGGCTGCTCGCGCCGCAGGTGTCCGCCCTCGCCCTGAGCGCCTGCAGCGCTGCGGTGGTCGTGGCCCTGGTGCTGGCTGACTTCTTGGTGCTCGCCGGGCCAGCGGATGGCTATCCCGGCGCGGCTGCCGGTACGTCTTCGGGCGCGCCGTCCGGCGCGGCCTGAGGCTCATCCGGTGAGACGATCAGCCTTATGGCGCACCCAGATGGCTACCTGCTGGACAACCAGCAGGCCGAGGCAGGGGAGCGGTTCGATGCCCTGTCAGCGATCTTGATCCTTCGACCTTCCGGCATTTCGACAACCTCGGGATCCGCGCCGGATGGCGGTGCTGGAAATAGGCGCGGGAGGGCCTTCGGTGGCCAGGTGGCTGGCCGAGCGGGTGGCCCCGGCGGGCCGGGTGCTCGCCACCGATCGACGTCTCGTGGACGCGGCAGGCGCAGAGCCCGCTGATCGAGGTACTCCGCCACGACGTGGCGGCTGACGACCCGCCGGCGGACCTTCGATCTTGTGCACGCGCGCCTGGTTCTGGTCCACTTGGCCGACCGCGGCCAGGCGCTGCGGTCGATGATCAGCGTGCTGCGTCCCGGCGGCTGGCTACTCGTCGAGGACGCCGATCCAGCTTTGCAGCCGCTGATCTGCCCGGACGAGTCCGGCCCCGCTCAGCAGCTGGCGAACAGGCTGCGTACAGCGTTCAGGACGATGCTTGCCCAGCGCGGCGCGGACCTGAGCTACGGCCGCAAGCTGCCGCGGCTGCTGCGCGAAGCCGGCCTGGCTGAGGTGGCGGCGGATGCTTTCTTCCCGCTCGCCTCCGCTGCCTGCACAGAGCTCGAGGCGGCCACCATGCGCCAGAGGGCCGGCCACTTCCCGGGCCTTGCCACCGCGGACGAGATCGACCAGCATCTTGCCAACGTCGCGGCGGGGCAGCTCGACCTGGCCACGGCCCCGATGATCTCGGCCTGGGGACGCCGCCTGCCGTCCGCTCAGACCGACCTGGCCGCAGACTAGGGAGCCGCCACCCGCCGCTTCCGGCGGCACGGGTGGCAATGGCCAGCGAAATGCGGCCAATGGCGCTTGCGGCACGCTGCGCCTGCGCCTTGCAATCGATCGGTGCCAGAAGCGCGAAATGGTCAGCATATGACTAAGCGCCAGGATAAAACGCCCATTGCACGCCGGGTCTCAGACCCGGCAGGCTGAGCGCTCGCCATGGATTCGTAAAGAATTGATAACGACATGGCGCCGCGCCATCCGTCCGGCCCGAGGCTGCCGAATCAGGTGCGTGATAGTTGCCGCCAGGCACGCGCGGGACCGGGGAGCGTACGCCCGCGTGAGCATCAGGCTGCCTGAAAGCGGATCACTACACCTGGACGCCAGGTTCCGGTGCCCAGCGCTGGGAGCGTGGCAGCAGGCCTGCTCCGGAAAGGAGAGCCATGTCAGACACGGAACAACCGGGGACGACCGAAGGACGCGCCCTGACCGGAGGCGGCGGGGGAGGCGGGGGCACGCAGCCTGATCCGTCCCGCCGAGCGATCCTGCGCGGCGCGGCGGGCGCGGGAGTCGCCGGCGTCGCGGCGGGCGCCCTGATCGGGCTGCCCGCCGGCCAGGCCCGCGCGTCGGCCGCACGTTCGACGGCCCGGTCCGCATCGGGCACCTCGTCAGCCGCTGGGCAGACGGCCGACCTCGCCGAGCCCGCGGACGACGTCGTCGTGCACCTGCGCGACGCCCGCTCCGGCGAGATGGACATCTTCTCCGGGACCAGCCAGACCCGGCTCCGTGACCCCGACCTGGCCAGCCGCCTGGTGCGGGCAATCCGGTGACCAGCGCAGCCATCGTCATGACCATCCCCAGTGAGGTAAGCCATGTCATCGCATCGTGAGGCGCCGGAGATCTCCAAGGATCCGGTGGCCGACAGTACCGACGTCTACGCGTTCGTCAGCCCGGACCGGCCGGGCACCGTAACGCTGATCGCTAATTACGTCCCGCTGCAGGAGCCAGCCGGGCGGCCCGAATTTCTACGAGTTCGGCGACGACGTGCTCTACTGAGATCCACATCGACAACGACGGCGACGGCCGGGCCGACATCAGCTACCAGTTCCGCTTCAAGACCGTGCTCCAGGAACCCGAGACTTTCCTCTACAACATCGGGCCGATCCTTTCGCTCGACAGCCCGAACTGGAATCGCCGGCAGTTCTACTCGGTGACCCGGGTCGTCGACGGCGCTGCCGGGCCGATCGCGACCGGGCTGGCCTGCCCGCCATGCAACATCGGCCCGCTGTCGACCCCGGACTACCCGGCCCTCGCTGCCGCCGCCGTGCACCACCTGCCCGGCGGCGGCCGGGTGTTCGCCGGCCAGCGCGCCGAGGGTTTCTACGTCGACCTCGGGGCGATCTTCGACCTCGGCAACCTGCGGCCGTTCCAGCAGCTGCATGACCAGTACGGAATGAACGTTTTCATCAAGCCAGCCAAGGGCGTCAATGCCACGAACCGCCTGAACGTACACTCCATCGCGATTCAGGTGCCGACCAGCCAGCTGCTCCGGCGGACGGCAGCGGTGCTCGGACCCGCGCGTCGGTGATCGGCGTATGGACCACCGCCAGCCGGCAGCGGGTCCAGGTCTGGGACGCGGCGCGCGGCGTGTGCCTGGAAGCGGCCCCTTCCGTCAGGTGTCCCGCCTCGGTAACCCGCTGGTCAATGAGGTCATTATCCCGCTCGGCAAGAAGGATGCTGGAACGCGCTGCCGCCCTCGGACGACAAGCTCTTCGCCTCGTATGTGCACCAGTCCGGAACTGGCGCGCTGCTGCCCGGCCTGTACCCGGGGGTGTTCCCGAACCTGGCCGCGCTGGTCAATTCGGCAAGGCGCGAGCCGACCTGGAGGCCATCCTGCTCACCGGCATCCCGGCGGGGCCTGATCAGCGGGTTCCAGAACAACACCGGCGCCGTGCGTCGGACATGCTGCGGCTGAACACCGCCATCCCGCCGCGCCAGCAAGCCCGAACATCCTCGGCCTGCTCGGCTCCGACCTGGCCGGCTTCCCCAACGGGCGCAGGGTCTTCGATGACGTGGTCACGATCGAACTCCGGGCGATCGCCGGAGTTACCTATCCGCTGATCGACAGCAGTTACAAACCCGACGCAGCGGCGAGCCTGGTCACCGATGGCCTGACTCCGGCCAGCGTCAGCGCGCCGTACCTCAGCACTTTCCCGTATCTCGGGGTCCCCTACAGCGGGTACGACAACCCGTCCTGATGGCCGTCGGCCGCGCTGCGCTGCGCGCGATGCGGTGCGCGTAATGCGCAGCGCGGCCACGGCAGAGTGAAAGGCGCCCAGCCGTGAACGAACCCCGGTACGGTCCGACCGGCGCCGGCACCGTCCTGCTTGAGCTCGGGGCTGGGGTCGGCGCGCTTCTCCTGCACGTCCCCGCGGAGCTGAATGGCCGTGAGATCGAGATCAGCAGAGCAGGCTCACCGGCCGCGCCTCGCACGCATGCGCAGGTCCGTGAGCGGCCGGGCGGCCGCGGCCGGTGCTATTCCGCGCTCTATCCCGGGCTTGCCGCCGGCACCTACTCGGTGTGGCGTGATGAGGTGACCGTCGCGACGACCGTAACGGTGACCGGTGGCCAGATCGCTTGCTGCAGCTGGCCAGCCGCCGGGCCGGTGCCGGACACAGCCGCCCTGGGGCACCGGCCTGCGCCGGACCTGGCCCCGGCCGGACCGGACCGCGGGTAGCGGCCGGCCTCCGCACCACCCGGGAAACCCCGGTAAGCTGTATCGTCCCCGGCCATCCAGGATCTGGCGCTGACGGGGAACAATGGCCGCCTGGATCCGGTTCACCCTGGCAGCGGGCGGTGGTCGTGCGGCGGAGTAGCTCAGTCAGGCAGAGCAAGCGGCTCATAATCGCTGTGTCGCCGGTTCAAGTCCGGCCTCCGCTACGACGCGCCATTAATCGCGTGCGGCCGCCCTTGCGGTGGCGGCGCGCGACGGGCGATCCTTGGAGCATCGTCTCCCCGGCCCACCGGCGCGCCCGCACAAGTAAGCCCGGCGCCAGCCGGGCCGCTGTACGACAGGAACTGCGTGACAGGAACTGCGTGACAGCAACTGTGTGACCGGAATATCCGTACGACAGAAAGGCACTCCATCGTGGCTGCGACAGACGTCAGGCCCAAGATCACGCTGGCTTGTCAGGAGTGCAAGCACCGCAACTACATCACCCGCAAGAACCGGCGCAACGACCCCGATCGGGTTGAGCTCAGCAAGTACTGCCCGAATTGCCGCAAGCACCAGCCGCACCGCGAGACGCGCTAGCGTCGCCGGATGGCTGTCAACCGCGACTATCTGGGCCGGACTTTCGCACCGGCCGAACCGTACGAGGTAAGCCGCGTCAAGATCGCGGACTTCGCGGACGCCATCGGCGACCCGAGTCCGGTGTACCGTGATCGCGCCGCCGCACAGGCCGCCGGCCACTCCGACGTGGTCGCGCCCCCCACGTTCGCCATAGTGATCAGCATGGCAAGCAGCGGCCGGGCCGTGATGGACCCTGGTCTAGGCCTCAACTACGCCATGGTCGTGCACGGCGAGCAGCGGTTCGAATATTCGCGGCAGATCCAGGCCGGCGACCTGCTCACGGCGCAGGTCACGATCTCCGACATCAAGGAGGCCGGCCGGAACGTGCTGCTCACCACGCAAACCGACATCCGCACGGTTGCGGGCGAGCACGTGTGTACCGCGTACTCAACATTGGTCGAGCGCGGCGGCGCCGGGTAAAAGACGGGATGCGGCCATGAGCGAGCAAGTCAAGTACGCGGATGTCGAGACCGGGGCCGAGCTGGCGCCGGTCACGTACTACGTCACCAGGCTCAGCCTGGTGAAGTACTGCGGCGCGTCGGGCGACTTCAACGTGATCCACTGGAATGAGCGGATCGCCAAGTCAGTCGGCCTGCCGGACGTCATCGCGCACGGAATGTTCACGATGGCGCAGGCGGGGCGGTACGTGACCGACTGGGCGGGCGAACAGGCGACCGTCGTGGACTTCGGCGTGCGGTTCTCCTCGCCGGTAGTCGTGCCGGACGACGATGTCGGCGCGACCATCGAGGTCAGGGGGACGGTGGAGGAGAAGCTGGACGACAACCGCGTCGTGTTGGCACTCATCGCCAGGTCGGCCGAGACCAGGGTGCTCAGCCGTGCTCGCGCGGTGGTGCGGCTGCCCTGACCGCCGGGCACCACCTTGGCGGGCCTGATGCGCTGCTGGGCAGGGCGGTGGGTTGAGGCTGCCCTATGGGCCGGGGGGAGGTGCCGAGTCCGTGGCGGTACGTGAGCAGGTGGCGCTGTCCGGCTACACGACGCTCGGGCTTGGCGGGCCGGCTGCGCGCTTCATCGAGGCGGACAGCGACGAGGAGGTTCTGGCCGCCGTGCGGGCCGCGGACCACAGCGGCGAGCCCGTTCTGGTGCTCGGCGGTGGCAGCAATCTGGTCGTGCCGGACGAGGGCTTTCCCGGCACGGTGATCCGGATGCTGACCCGCGGGGTCCGCGTGCTGGCTGACGACGACGCCGTCGTGGTGACTGTGGCTGCGGGCGAGGACTGGGACCCGCTGGTCATCCGGTGCATCACCGACAGCCTGTCGGGCGTTGAATGCCTCTCCGGGATTCCTGGCCTGGTCGGAGCGACTCCCATCCAGAACGTCGGCGCCTACGGCCAGGAAGTCGCGCAGACAATCGTGGCGGTGCGTGCCTATGACCGGGCGCACGGCCTCATCGTGGATATGGCGAACGCTGAGTGCGGGTTCGGCTACCGGACCAGCGTGTTCAAGCGCGGCGCCAGCCCGGCGGCGGCTGGGCTGGCGACGTCGGAGCTGACGGCGCCGATCTCGGCGACCGGGCGCTTCGTGGTGCTCGGCGTAACGTTCCGGCTCTCGCGAGATCCGCTGTCCGCGCCACTGCGCTATGGCGAGCTGGCCCGCTCGCTCGGTGCCGCGCAGGGCGGCCGATTGCCGCTGGCCGACGTGCGCGCTGCGGTGCTGCAGCTTCGCCGGCATAAGGGCATGGTGCTCGACCGCGATGACCCGGACACCCGGAGCGCCGGCTCGTTCTTCACCAATCCAGTCTTGGACCAGGGGCAGCTCACCGCGCTCGAACAGGCGATCGCGGTCGTGTGCGGGCCTAGTGCCCAGATCCCGCGCTATGCCGCGGAGGGCGGGCAGGTCAAGGTGTCGGCTGCCTGGCTGATCGAGCACGCGGGCTTCGCGAAGGGTTACCCAGGCAACGGCAGTCGGCCGGACGGCCAGCCCGGTGAGATGACGCAAGGACCACGGATCTCGACCAAGCACACGCTGGCCCTCGTCAATCCCGGCGGGTCAAGCACGAAGGAACTGCTTGACCTCGCCACCGAAATAACGAATGGCGTGCGCGAGACCTTCGGCGTCGAGCTGGTCAGGGAGCCGGTACTGGTGGCGGCGGGGTAACGCCGGGCACCGGCGCGGCAGCCGGAGCGGCGCAGGGCCCGGCAGCTGCGCGCGGCGGGTCAGGAGAGCGGGAAAAACTCCAGCCGCCCGCGATGATCACCGCAAGCGAGCTCGCGAGCATGAAGGGGCCGAAGGGCATGAGCTTTTTCCTGGTTGCGCGGCCCGCGAACCAGGAGCCCGACCCCGGCCAGCGCGGCTAGCAGGAATCCGCCGAGCAGGCCTTCCAGCAAGGCTCTGGCGCCGAGCCAGCCGAGATACAGGCCCAGGACCCGGCCAGTTTCACGTCACCCCAGCCAACCCCTGCCGGGTACATGAAGGCCGCGATAGGAAGAACAACCATGCGGCGGCCATGCCGATCAATCCGTGTACCAGGTGGCGGCCGCCGCTGGGGACGAACACCGCGCCGATGCCCAGCAGGACCAGCGCCGCCGGGTATGACGGAGGCGGTAAGCGTCAGGAAACCGCTGGTGCCTTGCGTCGATGAAGGCGAGCGGCACGCTGATGACCGCCAGATAGCGGAACGAGGCAGTGGCGGGATTGGCCCGAACCGGAACCAGAGGGCGACGAAAAGAATCGCAGTGATCAGCTCGGCTGCCGGGAACCGGATTCCGAAGTCTGCGCGGCAGGCCGGGGAGCGGCTGCGCAGCCGCAGCCAGCCGGTCAGCGGGATCAGGTCGCGCGGCTGCAGCGGTCCATCGCATCGCGGGCCGCCGACCGGCGACGGTTGCTGGCCGCGGCGGATCGGAATCCGGACGACGAGGAGGGCGGCGGCCGATCCCGCCGCGCACGGCCAGCTGCCGGTGATCTCAGCGAGCACGGTTCAGCGGGGCGGCGGGCTCCGCTGCCCGCCCAGGGGCAGCGAGCCAGGCGTCGATGTCGGCCAGCAGTCGTGAGCGGATCTCGCCGGGCGCCGCCGAGCCGCGCACCGACGTCCGGGCGAGGTCCGCTAGCTCGGCATCGGACAGGCCATGCGCCCGGCGGGCCAGTTCGTACTGCGCAGTGAGCCGGGCCGCGAACAGCAGCGGGTCATCGGCGCCGAGCGCTACCGGAATCCCCGCGTCAAGCAACTGCCTCAGCGGCACATCCGCAGGGCCGGCGGCGACCCCGAGGGCAACGTTGGAGGTGGGGCAGACCTCCAGGGTGACGTCGGCCGAGGCCAGCCGCTGCATCAGTTCCTGGTCCCCTGCCGCGGAGACACCATGGCCGATCCGGTCAGCGTCAAGCTCGTCCAGGCACGCCCGCACGCTGGCCGGGCCGGCCAGCTCGCCACCGTGCGGCACCGCCAGCAACCCCGCCCGTTTCGCGATCAGGAAAGCCCGGCTGAAGTCGTGCGCCGCGCCCCGGCGTTCATCATTGCTGAGGCCGAAGCCGACCACCCCGCGGCCTGAATACCTCGCCGCCAGCCTGGCTAGCGTGCGGGCATCCAGCGGATGCTTGGTGCGGTTGGCCGCGATGATCACGCCGATCCCTACGCTGGTAGCGGCGGCCGCCTCCGATGCGGCGTCCAGTACCAGTTCCACCATGGGGGTGAGGCCGCCGAATCGCGCGGCGTAACCAGAGGGATCCACCTGGATCTCTAGCCAGCCGGATCCCTCTGCCCGCTCATCGAGGGCCGCCTCATGGAAGAGCCGCCGGACATCGCCCTCGGTGCGGATGACGGAGCGCGCGATGTCGTAAAGGCGCTGGAACCTGAACCAGCCCCGCTCGTCGGTCGCGTGCAGCCGCGGCGGCCACTCGGCGACCAGGGCTTCGGGCAGGTTGGCCCGGTGCTGCCGGGCAAGCTCCACCAGGGTGGAGTGGCGCATCGATCCGGTGAGATGCAAGTGCAGATGCGCCTTGGGCAGCGCGTCGAGCGGCCGTGCCATCGGCCCAGTCTGGCAGCCGTTTCGCCCGGGCGGGGCCAGCCGGGGTGCCGGGCACGACGGCTGGCTGCGCGCCGGCGTGCCCGGGGCGTCCGGCATGACCTCAGCGGGCCTGTGCGAGCAGCTTCGCCATTCTGCCGATGCCCTCCTGCAGATCGTCGTCGCCAAGCGCGTAGGACAGCCGGAAATATCCAGGCGTGCCGAACGCCTCGCCTGGCACGACGGCGACGTCAACCTCATCGAGCAGGAGTTCCGCCAGTTCGACGGTACTCGCTGGCCGTCGGCCAGCGATCTGCTTGCCGAGCAGGCTCTTGACCGACGGGTAGCAGTAGAACGCGCCTTCCGGGAGCGGGCAGACCACGCCCGGAATATCGTTAAGCATTCCCGTCATCAGCTGCCTGCGCCTGTCAAAGGCTGTTCGCATGACCGCGACTGCCGACAGGTCTCCCGAGACGGCGGCAAGCGCGGCTGCCTGCGCCACATTGCAGACGTTGGACGTCATATGGGACTGCAGGTCAGCGACGGCCTTGGCGACATCGGGCGGCGCTATGAGCCAGCCGACCCGCCAGCCGGTCATCGCATAGGTCTTTGCGACCCCGTTCACGATGACGCAGCGATCGCTGATCTCCGGCGCGGCCACCGCGATCGAGCAGAACCGCGCGCCGCCGTAGACCAGATGCTCGTAGATCTCGTCGGTGATGACCCAGAGCCCGTTCCGGCTGGCCCACCGGCCGATCTCCGCGACCAGCTCGGGCGGGTAGATAGCACCGGTGGGGTTAGACGGCGACACGAATAGCAGGACCTTTGTCCTTGGTGTCAGATGCGCCTCAAGGTCGCTGACAGAAGTCAGGTAGCCGGAGAGCTCGTTGGTCAGCACCGGGACCGGAGTGCCGCCGGCCAGCGCTACGGCTTCCGGATACGTCGTCCAGTACGGCGCGGGGATCAGGACCTCGTCGCCTGGGTCCAGCAACGCCGCGAACGCCTCATAGACGGCATGCTTACCACCGTTGGTCACGATCACCTGACTGGACGCGACCTGGTAGGCGGAGTCACGTGCCGTCTTGGCGGCGATCGCCTCGCGCAGTTCGGGCAGTCCGCCGGTTGGCGAGTACTTATGGAACCTCGGCACCGCGCAAGCCCGCTGCGCCGCCTCGACGATGTAGTCGGGGGTCGGGAAATCCGGCTCGCCCACGCCGAAGCCGATGACCGGCTTGCCAGCGGCCTTCAGCGCGCGAGCCTTGGCGTCTACGGCGAGCGTGGCCGACTCTGTGATTGCCGCGGCTCGCGCCGATATTCTGTGAGGAGAGCTACCCATAACGTCTATGGTGTCATCACTACCGGAGTACCGGCGGCCCGCGGGGGGAATGTGCGGCGTGCCGGTCAGGCTCGCGGTTCGACGTCAGGCCGTCCGGCAACGTAGACTTCAGCATCTGGTGGCGGCCCACCAGGGTGGCAGGTGCGTGCCCGCACAGGCCGTCAGAGGGCAGTAGCTCAATTGGCTAGAGTCCCGGTCTCCAAAACCGGCGGTTGGGGGTTCGAGTCCCTCCTGCCCTGCGGATGCGGTCCGTGACGGTTACGGACCGACGGCGTCAGCCGGTAAATGATCAGCGTTGTTCAGGTGAGGACATGGCAACTCAGACACGTGGCACCGCCGCAGAAAAGCCGGCGAAGCCGGGTCGGCCGCCCGCGAAGTCGGACCGGACCACACCGGCGGTCTTTTTGCGCCAGGTTGTCGCCGAACTGCGCAAGGTGATCTGGCCGACCCGCAAGGAGCTCGGCACTTACACCACAGTTGCACTCGTGTTCATCCTCGTCATGGTGGCGATCGTGACCAGCCTGGATTACGGGTTCACCAAGTTGGTGTTTGCCGTCTTCGGCTGAGCCTCATGGCCGAGCGGTGATCGGCTGCGCAGTGCAGCATGATCATCGGAGGTTGACCGGCGGGCCCGGCTGGCTTGCGTGGCCGGATGGGCCGGATCGTTGCCGGCCGGAGGGATGCCTGCGGCTAGTCCCGACAGGACGAGCCCGCGCAGTAGAAGCTAAGAGAAAGAGTTACCGTGTCCGAGTCCGAACTGCAGGTCGGTGACCAGCCGGCTGAGCGTGCCACCGACGGCGAGCCCGACGTACTGGGCCAGGCCGTCGCGACCAACGGCAGCGGCGGCGTGGAGCCGACAGCCGAGGCTGCGCTGGAAACCGAGCCCGAGGCTGGGCTGGAAACCGAGCCCGAGGCTGGGCTGGAAACCGAGCCCGAGGCTGGGCTGGAAACCGAGCCCGAGGCTGGGCTGGAAACCGAGCCCGAGGCTGGGCTGGAAACCGAGCCCGAGGCTGGGCTGGAAACCGAGCCCGAGGCTGGGCTGGAAACCGAGCCCGAGGCTGGGCTGGAAACCGAGCCCGAGGCTGGGCTGGAAACCGAGCCCGAGGCTGGGCTGGAAACCGAGCCCGAGGCTGGGCTGGAAACCAGGACTGGCTGGCCGAGGCTGGGCCGGAAGCTGACGGGCCGGTCAGCGCAGACCCGGTCGGCGAGTTCAAATCGGAACTGCGGCTGCTTCCCGGCGACTGGTACGTGGTGCACTCCTACGCTGGATATGAGAACCGGGTCCGGACCAACCTCGAGAGCCGTACCCAGTCCCTCAACATGGAGGATTACATCTTCCAGATCGAGGTGCCTGTGCACGAGGTGACCGAGATCAAGGGCGGCAAGCGGCAGCAGGTCCAGGAGAAGGTGCTGCCCGGTTACATCCTGGTGCGGATGGACCTCACCGACGAATCATGGGCCGCAGTCAGGAACACGCCAGGAGTCACCGGCTTCGTGGGGCTGTCCAGCAGGCCGTCGCCGCTCAGCCTCGACGAAGTGGCAGTCTTGCTGGCGCCGGAGCCTGAGGAGAAGGCCGCGAAGAAGGCCGAGACCATGCGCGCCGCCGCGGTGGACTTCGAGGTCGGCCAGTCCGTTACCGTTATGGACGGCCCGTTCGCGACGCTTCCCGCGACCGTGAGCGAGATCAACCCTGATACTCAGAAGCTCAAGGTGCTGGTGTCGATATTCGGCCGGGAGACACCGGTCGAGCTCTCCTTCGACCAGGTCAGCAAGATCTGATCGGAATCAGTTAGGTAGGGAAGATAGGACATGCCTCCGAGGAAAAAGAAGATTGCTGCGGTCGTCAAGGTGCAGCTGAATGCGGGAGTGGCCACCCCGGCGCCGCCGGTGGGCACGGCGCTCGGCCCGCATGGCGTCAACATCATGGACTTCTGCAAGCAGTACAACGCCGCGACCGAGTCGCAGCGCGGCAACATCATCCCCGTAGAGATCACCATCTACGAGGACAGGACGTTCTCCTTCGTTACGAAGACGCCGCCCGCTCCTGAGCTGATCAAGAAGGCCGCTGGCGTACAGAAGGGCAGCAGCGAACCGCACAAGATCCGGGTCGGTACTGTCACCAGTGCGCAGCTCCGCGAGATCGCTCAGGTGAAGATGGCGGACCTGAACGCCAACTCGATGGATGCGGCCGAGAAGATCATCGCCGGGACGGCCCGTTCGATGGGAATCAGGGTCGAAGGCTGATCCTTATCGCGGCATGTTTCTTGGTGCACAGGCGTTATCAGGTGTGCTGTCAGGTAGCTGCCTGACAGCGACGGATTTATCAGTGGCAGGGCCCGCGCTGGCCCGCTGACCACGACCTCCTCGACGGAAGAAGGAGCCAGACCATGAAGCGCAGCAAGAAGTACCGCAAGTCAGATGAGCTGATCGAAACGGCCCGGCTGTATACGCCGGCTCAGGCCGTCGCGCTGGCCAGGGAGACCTCCACGACGAAGTTCGATCCCACGGTCGAGGTCGCCCTGCGGCTTGGCGTCGACCCCCGGAAGGCGGATCAGATGGTCCGCGGGACCGTCAACCTGCCGAACGGCACCGGCAAGACGGCCCGCGTCCTGGTCTTCGCGACCGGCGCGCGCGCGGAGGAGGCCATTGCAGCCGATGCTGACTACGTGGGCGCGGACGATCTGATCGAGCGCATTCAGGGCGGTTTCCTCGATTTCGACGCCGTTGTCGCGACACCTGATTTGATGGGCAAGGTCGGGCGGCTTGGCCGGGTCCTCGGCCCCCGCGGCCTGATGCCGAACCCCAAGACCGGTACCGTCACGACCGACGTCGGCAAGGCCGTCAGCGACATCAAAGGCGGCAAGATCGAGTTCCGGGTTGACCGGCATGGCAACCTGCATTTCGTGATCGGCAAGGCGTCGTTCACCGACCGTGCGCTGGTGGAGAACTACGCCGCCGCGATCGAGGAGGTTGCCCGGCTCAAGCCGGCGGCCGCCAAGGGCAGGTACGTCAGGAAGGTCACCGTCACCACCACCATGGGCCCCGGGATACCGGTCGACCCGAGCGCGACGCGCGGCCTGGTAGACGAGCTAGAGGACGCCGCGGCGACGAGCTGACACCAGTCCCGCCGGCATCGCCGCCGCAGCCGGGGTGTCGCTGCACTGCGGCGGCGGGCTGGGCTGGGGCTGTCGCCTTGCGGCTGCCTCGGTCGCCGCCGGATCTTGCGGCGCACGCTGAATTTGGCGAGCTGGCGTATTGGCGCGTAGGCTTGCCATCTGCCAGAGACCGCCGGTTGTTGCCGCGCTGAAGCGCGGTGACCGAAGGCCCGCGCAAAGCGGGCGGCCCGCGCAGGTGACCGAGCTAGGCTGTCGCACCCGGTGCTTACTCCGGGTGGCGGCCGACGCCCCGTGCGCTTGCGCCGGGGCGTTCGCTATGCCCGCCCCTTTACCGGCGCAGGATATAGCCGGTAAAGCCCCGCCAGCGGGGCCGCCCCGGAACGAGAAGGGAGGCTCATGGCGAGGGCGGAGAAGGTGGCCGCGGTCGCGGAGATGACCGAGCGGTTCCAGACCTCGGCAGGCGCGGTGCTCGCGGAGTATCGCGGACTGTCGGTGGCGCAGCTTGGTGAGCTTCGCCGGTCGCTCGACGGCAACGCCACGTTCGCTGTTGTAAAGAACACGCTCACCAAGATCGCCGCAAGCGAGGCGGGGGTCACGGGTGAGCTCATGGACCTGCTCACCGGTCCGTCCGCGATCGCCTTCGTCGAGGGCGATGTCGTCGAAGCGGCCAAGGGGCTGCGGGATTTCTCAAGGGCTAACCCGTTCCTCGTGATCAAGGGCGGCGTTCTTGACGGCAAGCTGATCACGCCAGCCGAGATCGTGAGAATTGCTGACCTTGAGCCGCGTGAGGTTCTACTGGCCAAGCTCGCGGGCGCTATGAAGGCGTCCATGGCTGGGGCAGCCGCCACGTTCGCCGCGCTCCCGGTCCAGATGGCCAGGCTGCTCGCGGCGCTCGAGGAGAAGCGCGCCACGCAGCAACCGGAGGCCGAGACGGCAAGCGCGAACTCAGCGAACGCGACCGAGGCGAACGAGACCGAGGCGAACGAGATCGCGCCGGCCGAGATCGCGTCGGCCGAGGCCGCGCCGGCCGAGGCCGAAGCGAACAAGATCGATCCGACCGAGGCATCGGCGAGTGAGACCGAGGCATCGGCGAATGAGACTGCGGCAACCGAGACTGCGGCAACCGAGACCGCGGCAACCGAGACCGCGGCAACCGAGACCGCGGCAACCGAGACCGCGGCAACCGAGACCGCGGCAACCGAGACCGCGGTGGACTAGACCGCAGCGGGCGACCGCAAGGAAAGCTAAACAGGCCCGCGCGCCCTGGCTCATGCGTGCGCGAGGCATGGCATTGGCAAACCAGCATGCGGGCGGCCGGAGGCCGTCGGCGAGACGTAGGCACACGGAGGGCCACCATCATGGCGAAACTCAGCAACGACGCACTACTCGACGCGTTCAAGGAGATGACGCTGCTCGAGCTCTCTGAGTTCGTTAAGCAGTTCGAGGAAGCTTTCGATGTCAAGGCAGCCGCCCCGGTCGCCGCGGCCGCGCCTGCGGCCGCGGGCGGCGGCGGCGCGGCCGAAGAGGTCGAGGAGAAGGACGAGTTCGACGTGGTCCTTGAGGCCGCAGGAGACAAGAAGATCCAGGTCATCAAGGAGGTCCGGACGCTGACGAGCCTCGGGCTGAAGGAAGCAAAGGACCTGGTCGACGGCGCACCCAAGCCGCTCCTCGAGCACGTCAACAAGGAGACAGCCGAGAAGGCCAGGGCGGCGCTGGAGGGCGCTGGCGCTACCGTCACGGTCAAGTAGTAGCCAGGCAGGCCGCCGGCCGCCCGCCGCCCCGCCGCGATACAGCGGCGGGGCGGCGTCTTGGGCATTGGCGGCTGCGGCTGCCGGCTGCCGGGAGGGCGGCGCTGCCGGTGCGGGCGGCGGCTGCCGGGAGGGTGGCGCCCCGGCGAGGCCGCTGCCGGGAGGGCGGCGCTCCGGGAGGGCGGCTGCCGGGAGGGCGGCTGCCGGGAGGGCGGCTGCCGGGAGGGCGGCTGCCGGGAGGGCGGCTGCCGGGAGGGCGGCTGCCGGGAGGGCGGCGCCCCGGTGACGGCGGCTGCCGGGAGGGTAGCGGCTGCCGCGAAGGTAGCGGTGCTGCCGGTGCGGGCGGCGACTGCTCGTATCGGTGCCGGTGGCGGGGGAGCGGCTGGCTGCGGTGCCGGTTGCGGCGCTGGCTGCGGTGCCGATGGGGCTACGGACCGGCACTCAACCCAACCAAGCTTGTCTTCCCAGGCGGTCCGACCTGGAAACTCAGCCACGGATGTGATGTTCGTCACGTAGATTCAGATGGCGACTCTACGGTCCGTGGGCTTGACGTTTGGCTTCGGAGGAGCAATGCTCCAATGCAACCGTGAACCTCATAGTGGCGTACAGTTGACCGGCAGTGTGTCCATCGGCTATGCTGCCAATTTGCGCTGCACTCAGACGTCATCGGTGACCATGAACCTCGCGGCAGGGTCCGCGGGCGTTTTGTGTGCGCGCGCTAGCCGTCCGCCACAAGCTCGGAAGGACCCCTGTTGGCAGCCTCGCGCAGCGCCTCAGCTACCGCTCCTGGTCCACATCGTGTCTCGTTCGCCCGCATCAAGGAACCACTTGAGGTCCCCAGTCTCCTCGCCCTGCAGACCGACTCGTTCGACTGGCTGCTCGGGAACGAGCGCTGGCGCGACCGGCTTGCTGCGGAGCAGAAGGTAGGGAACAAGAACCTCCCAGATCAGTCGGGCCTCGAAGAGATCTTCGAGGAGATCAGTCCGATTGAGGACTTCACGGGCACCATGTCGCTCTCGTTCCGTGATCATCGGTTCGAGCCTCCTAAGTACTCCGCTGAGGAGTGCAAGGAGAAGGACATGACGTACTCCGCCCCGATGTTCGTCACGGCCGAGTTCATCAACAACTCCACTGGCGAGATCAAGAGCCAGACCGTGTTCATGGGTGACTTCCCGCTGATGTCGCCCAAGGGAACTTTCATCATCAACGGCACCGAGCGTGTCGTCGTGTCGCAGCTGGTCCGCTCCCCGGGTGTCTACTTCGACCGTCAGGTCGACAAGACCTCGGACAAGGACATCTTCAGCTGCAAGGTGATCCCGTCCAGGGGCGCCTGGCTCGAGTTCGAGATCGACAAGCGGGACAGCGTCGGGGTCCGGATTGACCGGAAGCGCAAGCAGGGCGTCACCGTCCTGCTGAAGGCGCTTGGCTGGGATGAGGCGAAGATCCTCGAGCGGTTCGGCGGCTTCGAGTCGATGCGCGCCACGCTGGAGAAGGACCACACCACCGGCCAGGACGACGCGCTGCTCGACATCTACCGCAAGCTGCGGCCGGGCGAGCCGCCGACCAGGGAGTCGGCGCAGGCGCTGCTGGAGAACCTCTACTTCAACCCGAAGCGTTACGACCTGGCGAAGGTTGGCCGGTACAAGGTCAACAAGAAGCTGGGCCTTAGCCTGCCGATCAGCCAGGGCACGCTGACCGAGGATGACATCGTCGGCACCATCGAGTACCTGGTCCGGCTGCACGTCGGCGAGGAGGAGATGACCGTCGGCGACGCCGTACTCCCGGTCGAGGTGGACGATATCGACCACTTCGGTAACCGGCGGCTGCGCACCGTCGGCGAACTGATCCAGAATCAGGTCCGGCTCGGGCTGGCCCGCATGGAGCGGGTCGTCAGGGAGCGGATGACCACGCAGGACGTCGAGGCGATCACGCCGCAGACGCTGATCAACATCAGGCCGGTCGTCGCCTCCATCAAGGAGTTCTTCGGTACCAGCCAGCTTTCCCAGTTCATGGACCAGACCAATCCGTTGGCCGGCCTGACCCACAAGCGCCGGCTGTCGGCGCTGGGCCCAGGCGGCCTGTCCAGGGAGCGGGCCGGCTTCGAGGTCCGCGACGTGCACCCGAGCCACTACGGCCGGATGTGCCCGATCGAGACCCCTGAGGGCCCGAACATCGGGCTGATCGGATCGCTCTCATCCTACGGGCGGGTCAATGCGTTCGGCTTCGTGGAGACGCCCTACCGCAAGGTGCGGGCGGGCAAGGTCACCAGCCAGATCGACTACCTGACCGCCGATGAGGAGGACAGGCACGTCATCGCGCAGGCCAACGCGCCGGTCGGCCCGGACGGGACCTTCGTCGAGGATCGCGTGCTGGTCCGGCGGAAGGGCGGCGAGGTCGACTACATCAAGCCCGACGACGTCGACTACATCGACGTGTCGCCGCGCCAGATGGTGTCGGTCGCGACCGCGATGATCCCGTTCCTTGAGCACGACGATGCCAACCGGGCCCTGATGGGCTCGAACATGCAGCGGCAGTCCGTGCCGCTGCTGCGCAGCGAGGCGCCGCTGGTCGGCACCGGCATGGAGTACCGTGCCGCCACCGACGCGGGCGACGTGATCGTGGCCGAGAAGCCTGGCTTGGTGGAACAGTCGAGCGCCGACTTCATCACCGTGGCCAACGACGACGGCACCCGTAACACCTACCTGGTCGCCAAGTTCCGCAGATCTAACCAGGGCACCTGCTTCAACCAGAAGCCGGTCGTGGACGAGGGCCAGCGGGTCGAGGCAGGACAGGTCATCGCCGATGGCCCGTGCACCGATCATGGCGAGATGGCGCTCGGCCGCAACCTGCTGGTCGCGTTCATGCCGTGGGAGGGCCACAACTACGAGGACGCGATCATCCTGTCCCAGCGGCTGGTCCAGGACGACGTGCTGTCCTCGATCCACATCGAGGAGCACGAGGTCGACGCGCGGGACACCAAGCTCGGGCCCGAGGAGATCACCAGGGACATTCCGAACGTCTCCGAGGACGTGCTAGCTGACCTCGACGACCGCGGCATCATCCGGATCGGTGCCGAAGTGACAACGGGCGACATCCTCGTCGGCAAGGTCACGCCCAAGGGCGAGACCGAGCTGACCCCCGAGGAGCGGCTGCTGCGGGCGATCTTCGGCGAGAAGGCCCGCGAGGTCCGCGACACCTCGCTGAAGGTGCCGCACGGCGAGTCCGGCAAGGTGATCGGCGTCCGTGTCTTCACCAGGGAGGACGGCGACGAGCTGCCGCCAGGCGTGAACGAGCTCGTGCGGGTCTACGTGGCCGCCAAGCGGAAGATCACCGACGGCGACAAGCTGGCCGGGCGGCACGGCAACAAGGGCGTCATCGCCAAGATCCTGCCGATCGAGGACATGCCGTTCATGAAGGACGGCACGCCTGTTGACGTGGTGCTCAACCCGCTCGGCGTGCCTGGCCGGATGAACGTCGGCCAGGTGCTCGAGACGCATCTTGGCTGGGTCGCCAGCTCGGGCTGGAATGTCGACGGCGACGACGAGGACTGGAAGAGCCGGCTCCGCCAGATCGGCGCGGCGGAAGCGGCGGCGGGCACTCCGGTGGCCACCCCGGTCTTCGACGGCGCGCGCGAGGAGGAGATCACCGGGCTGCTCGGCAGCGCGCTGCCGAACCGGGACGGTGACCGGCTGGTCGCGGGCAGCGGTAAGGCCACGCTGTTCGACGGCAGGACCGGCGAACCGTTCAAGGATCCGATAGCGGTCGGCTACATCTACATTCTCAAGCTGCTGCACCTGGTCGATGACAAGATCCACGCCAGGTCCACCGGCCCGTACTCGATGATCACCCAGCAGCCCCTCGGCGGTAAGGCGCAGTTCGGCGGGCAGCGGTTCGGTGAGATGGAGGTCTGGGCGCTGGAGGCTTACGGCGCGGCTTACGCGCTGCAGGAGCTGCTGACCATCAAGTCCGACGACATCCTCGGCCGGGTCAAGGTCTACGAGGCCATCGTCAAGGGCGAGAACATCCCCGAGCCAGGCATACCTGAGTCATTCAAGGTGCTTATCAAGGAGATGCAGTCGCTCTGCCTGAATGTGGAGGTGCTCTCCAGTGACGGCGCGGCCATCGAGATGCGTGACACCGACGAGGATGTCTTCCGCGCAGCGGAGGAACTTGGCATTGACCTGTCCCGGCGCGAGCCGAGCAGCGTCGAAGAGGTCTGATCCGATCTACCCCAGGGGACAAAAAACGTGCTAGACGTCAACTTCTTTGACGACCTGCGTATCGGCCTTGCGACCGCCGAGGACATCAGGCTGTGGTCGCACGGCGAGGTCAAGAAGCCCGAAACGATCAACTACCGCACCCTCAAGCCGGAGAAGGACGGGCTCTTCTGCGAGAAGATCTTCGGTCCGACCCGGGACTGGGAGTGCTACTGCGGTAAGTACAAGCGGGTCAGGTTCAAGGGCATCATCTGCGAGCGCTGCGGCGTCGAGGTCACCAGGGCCAAGGTGCGGCGCGAGCGGATGGGCCACATCGAGCTGGCCGCTCCGGTCACGCACATCTGGTACTTCAAGGGCGTGCCGAGTCGGCTTGGTTACCTGCTTGACCTTGCGCCGAAGGACCTGGAGAAGGTCATCTACTTCGCCGCGTACATGATCACGGACGTGGACGAGGATGCCCGCGCCCGTGACCTGCCGTCGCTCGAGGCGAAGATCGTGGTCGAGCGCGGCCAGCTGGAGCAGCGCCGGGACAACGAGGTCGAGATCCGGCAGTCCAAGCTGGAGAAGGACCTGGCTGAGCTGGAAGCTGCCGGGGCCAAGGGCGACGCCCGGCGCAAGGTGCGCGAGAGCGCTGAGCGTGAGTGCAAGCAGATCAGGGACCGCGCCGGCCGGGAGATCGACCGGGTCGAGGAAGTGTGGAGCCGCTTTCGCGGCCTGAAGGTCCAGGACCTGGAGGGCGACGAGCTGCTCTACCGTGAGATGCGCGACCGGTTCGGCCAGTACTTCCGCGGCGGCATGGGCGCGCAGGCGATCCAGGAGCGGGTCGGCAGCTTCGACCTCGATGCCGAAGCAGCCAGCCTCCGGGAGACCATCCGCACCGGCAAGGGCCAGCGCAAGGCCCGGGCGCTGAAGCGGCTCAAGGTCGTTTCCGCCTTCCTGCAGACCAGCAACAGCCCGCTGGGCATGGTGCTGGACTGCATTCCGGTCATCCCGCCGGACCTGCGCCCGATGGTGCAGCTGGACGGCGGCCGCTTCGCGACTTCCGACCTTAACGACTTGTACCGCCGGGTCATCAACCGGAACAACAGGCTCAAGCGGCTGCTAGACCTGGGCGCGCCGGAGATCATCGTCAATAACGAGAAGCGGATGCTGCAGGAGGCCGTCGACTCGCTGTTCGACAACGGCCGTCGCGGCAGGCCGGTCACCGGACCGGGCAACCGGCCGCTCAAGTCGCTGTCCGACATGCTCAAGGGCAAGCAGGGCCGGTTCAGGCAGAACCTGCTCGGCAAGCGCGTCGACTACTCGGGCCGCTCGGTCATCGTGGTCGGCCCGCAGCTGAAGCTGCACCAGTGCGGGCTGCCCAAGGAGATGGCGGTCGAGCTGTTCAAGCCGTTCGTGATGAAGCGGCTCGTCGACCTGAACCACGCGCAGAACATCAAGTCCGCCAAGCGGATGGTGGAGCGCGCCAGGCCGGTGGTCTGGGATGTCCTCGAAGAGGTCATCACCGAGCACCCGGTGCTGCTGAACCGGGCGCCCACCCTGCACAGGCTCGGCATCCAGGCATTCGAGCCGCAGCTGGTGGAAGGCAAGGCGATCCAGATCCACCCGCTGGTCTGCACGGCGTTCAACGCGGACTTCGACGGCGACCAGATGGCGGTGCACGTGCCGCTGTCGGCCGAGGCGCAGGCCGAGGCCCGGATCCTGATGCTGTCCACCAACAACATCCTCAAGCCTGCCGACGGCAAGCCGGTGACCATGCCGACCCAGGACATGGTGATCGGGATCTACTGCCTGACCAGGGAGGCGCCGGACGCGCCAGGCAACGGCCGTGTATTCGCCAGCTCTGCCGAGGCGCTGATGGCCTACGACCGCGGCGAACTCGACCTGCAGGCCAAGATCGAAGTCCGGCTGAAGGGGGTTACCCCGCCGATCGGGTTCACCCCGTCCGAGAGCTGGGTGGAGGGCATGCCGCTCCGGCTGACCACCACGCTCGGCCGCTGCCTGTTCAACGAGACGCTGCCGGACAATTACCCGTTCGTCAACTACGAGGTGGGCAAGAAGCAGCTTTCGACGATCGTCAACGAGCTCGCGGAGACCTACCCGAAGGTGGAGGTCGCGGCCGCGCTGGACGCGCTGAAGGACGCCGGCTTCCACTGGGCCACCAGGGCCGGGGTCACGATCGCCATCGAGGACGTCGTCGCGCCGCCGAACAAGCAGAGCATCCTGGATGCCTACGACAAGCGGGCCGACAAGGTGCAGCGCGAATACGATCGCGGCCTGATCACCGATGATGAGCGCCGCCAGGAGCTGATCGAGATCTGGACCCACGCGACCGCTGACGTCGCGCAGGACATGGAGGCGGCCTTCCCCGAGACCAACCCGGTCTGGATGATGGTCAACTCCGGTGCCCGAGGTAACCCGATGCAGGTCCGGCAGATCGCCGGAATGCGAGGCCTGGTCTCCAACCCCAAGGGCGAGACCATCCCGACCCCGATCAAGTCAAGCTTCCGCGAGGGGCTGTCGGTGGTGGAGTACTTCATCTCCACGCACGGTGCCCGCAAGGGCCTCGCCGACACCGCGCTGCGGACAGCGGACTCCGGGTACCTCACCCGGCGCCTGGTCGACGTGGCGCAGGATGTCATCGTCCGCGAGGAGGACTGCGGCACAGACCGGTCGCTGCCCATGAAGATCGCGGAGGCCGACGCCAAGGGCAACCTGCGCAGGCTGCCCAACATCGAGAACACCGGTACCGGGCGGACTCTTGCCGAGGACGTCTCAGGACCGGATGGTACCGTGCTGGCCACG
This sequence comes from uncultured Actinomycetes bacterium, assembly GCA_963774825.1. GTDB lineage: Bacteria > Actinomycetota > Actinomycetes > Streptosporangiales > Streptosporangiaceae > DATBGO01. Next base: position 99,673 of record CAVZGW010000004.1, read on the forward strand.
GCGGACTCGGACATGACCGAGACGATGATTGACCAGCTGGTGGCGGCCGGCGTCGGCTCGGTTCGCACCTTCAGCGTCCTGGTCTGCCAGGCGAAGTACGGCGTCTGCGCCAAGTGCTACGGGCGGTCGCTGGCGACCGGCAAGCGGGTGGATGTCGGCGAGGCGGTCGGCATCATCGCCGCCCAGTCCATCGGCGAGCCGGGTACCCAGCTGACCATGCGTACCTTCCACACCGGTGGCGTGGCGGGCCTGGACATCACCCACGGCCTGCCGCGTATCCAGGAGCTGTTCGAGGCCAGGATCCCCAAGGGCATGGCCCCGATCAGCGAGGTCGAGGGCCGGGTCAGGATCGAGGAGCCGGAGAAGGCACGCAAGATCGTCGTGGTGCCTGACGACGGCTCGGAGGAGATCGCCTACCAGGTGTCGATGCGGGCCAGGCTGCTGGTTACCGACGGCAGCCACGTCAAGGTCGGCCAGCAGCTGATCGCCGGTGCGGTCAACCCGCACGAGGTGCTCAGGATCCTCGGCTCGCGTGAGGTCCAGCTGCACCTCGTCCACGAGGTGCAGGAGGTCTACCGGTCGCAGGGCGTGTCGATCCACGACAAGCACATCGAGATCATCATCCGCCAGATGCTCAAGCGGGTGAACGTGCTCGAGTCGGGCGACACCGAACTGCTTCCCGGCGAGCTGGTGGAACGGCCTAAGTTCGAGGAGGTCAACCGCTCCGTTGTGGAGCATGGCGGCACGTCCGCCGCTGGCCGCCCAGTGCTGATGGGCATCACCAAGGCCTCCCTGGCCACCGAGTCGTGGCTGTCGGCGGCGTCCTTCCAGGAGACCACCCGAGTGCTCACCGATGCGGCGATCCACGCCAGGTCGGACTCGCTGGTCGGGCTGAAGGAGAACGTCATCATCGGCAAGCTCATCCCGGCGGGTACCGGCATGCAGCGCTACCGCAGCCTGCGGGTGGAGCCGACCGAGGAAGCCCGGTCAACGGTCTACCCGGCGGCGAGCTACCCCGCCCCGGTCGGGTATCCGTTCGGGCAGCCGGCGGGCGAGGCGATCCCGCTGGAGGAGTACGACTTCGGCGCCTACAACAGGTAACAGCCAGATCAGGAAGGGCCCGGGCCGACCAGCAATGGGGGATCCGGGCCCAGCCTGTTTCCTGGTGGCGGAATAGGCGAGCTGGAGAACTCGTTAACACACCAGACTCCGGCCGCGCCGCCATCGTCTCGGCGGCCATTCTTCCCCGCGTTACGCAGGGAAAAGTCGTCGTGATCACTGGTCAGTAAGTCGTTTTGACCAGGCGTCAGGCGTTCGGTAGTCTGATTGTCCGTGCCCGTGACTCGCGGGTGCGTGCACGTCTGTGGACTGTGGTTGAGCTGGCCGGAAGGCCGCAGACTGCGTGGCCAGGCGTGTGAGGACTTTCCCTTTCTCGTCGTCCGGGCTCGGCAACGGGCCCGGACGCACCGGTGAGCGCGGTGACACGCCCGACTACGGGGGTCGGACGGACGGGAAGACCTGCAGGTCAGAGACGTGTAATGAACGACGAATGCGCCCCCCAGCGCATCGAGGCAAGAAGACGGAGACGCGGTGCCCACGATCCAGCAGCTGGTCCGTAAGGGCCGGCAGGACAAGGTAGCCAAGAACAGGACTCCGGCGCTGAAGGGCAGCCCGCAGCGCCGCGGGGTCTGCACGCGCGTCTACACCACCACGCCCAAGAAGCCGAACTCGGCGCTCCGCAAGGTCGCCAGGGTCCGGCTCACCAGCCACATCGAGGTGACCGCCTACATCCCGGGTGTGGGCCACAACCTGCAGGAGCACTCCATCGTGCTGGTGCGTGGCGGGCGGGTGCGGGACCTTCCCGGCGTGCGCTACAAGGTGATCCGCGGCTCCCTGGACACCCAGGGCGTCCGCAACCGCAAGCAGGCCCGCAGCCGCTACGGCGCGAAGAAGGAGAAGAGCTGACATGCCGCGTAAGGGCCCCGCGACCAAGCGGCAGCTTGTCACCGATCCGGTGTACGGCTCGCCGCTGGTCACCGCGCTGGTGAACAAGGTGCTGCGCAGCGGCAAGCGATCGCTTGCCGAGCGCATCGTCTACGGCGCGATGGAAGGCTGCCGGGACAAGACAGGTAACGACCCGGTGGTGACGCTCAAGCGCGCGCTCGACAACGTCAAGCCGACGCTTGAGGTGCGCAGCAGGCGAGTCGGCGGTGCGACCTACCAGGTGCCGGTCGAAGTTCGGGCGTCCCGCAGCACCACGCTCGCGCTGCGCTGGCTGATCTCCTATGCCCGCCAGCGCAGGGAGAAGACGATGACCGAGCGGCTGATGAACGAGCTGCTGGACGCGAGCAATGGCCTCGGGGCGAGTGTGAAGCGCCGTGAGGACACCCACAAAATGGCCGAGTCCAACAAGGCATTCGCCCATTACCGCTGGTAACCAACGAAAGGCCCGGGTCAGTCCGGGCACCCGACCTGCCGGCCGCGCCGCGGCAACGGCAGCTTGAGAGAGAACGAGGGTTCAAGAAGTGGCCGCCACTCAGACCGTGGAGCTCGCCAAGGTCCGCAACATAGGGATCATGGCGCATATCGACGCGGGCAAAACCACGACCACCGAGCGGATCCTGTTCTACACCGGCATCAACTACAAGCTGGGCGAGGTCCACGAGGGCGCGGCCACGATGGACTGGATGGAACAGGAGCAGGAGCGCGGTATCACGATCACCTCGGCCGCGACCACAGCCATCTGGCGTGACCACACCATCAACCTGATCGACACGCCCGGCCATGTCGACTTCACCGTGGAGGTCGAGCGATCGCTGCGGGTGCTCGACGGGGCCGTCGCCGTGTTCGACGGCGTCGCCGGGGTCGAGCCCCAGTCGGAGACCGTCTGGCGGCAGGCCGACAGGTACGGCGTGCCGCGGATCTGCTTCGTGAACAAGATGGACCGGGTGGGGGCGGAGTTCCACCGGTGCGTCGAGATGATCTCTGACCGGCTCGGCGCCACGCCGCTGGTCATCCAGCTGCCGTGGGGCGTCGAGTCCGACTTCCGCGGCGTCATCGACCTGGTCAAGATGCGCGCGCTGCTCTGGCAGAGCGACGGCAAGGGCGAGGCCTTCGACGTCGTAGGCATCCCCGCCGACCATCTGGATGCCGCCCGCGAGTGGCGGGACCGGCTGATCGAGACCATCTCGGAGAACGACGAGGAGATGCTTGAGCTCTACCTCGGCGGCACCGAGCCGGACGCCGACCAGCTCATCGCGGCGATCCGGCGGGCCACGATCGCGGGCAGTGTCACGCCCGTGATGTGCGGCAGCGCGTTCAAGAACAAGGGCGTACAGCCGATGCTGGACGCGATCGTGGACTACCTGCCCAGCCCGGTGGACGTCCCGTCGATCAAGGGCCACGCGGTCGGGCACGAAGATGTCGAGATCGAGCGGCACGCTGATCCGTCAGAGCCGTTCGCCGCGCTCGCTTTCAAGATCATGTCCGACCAGCACCTCGGCAAGCTGACCTATCTCCGGATCTACTCGGGCACCCTGGAATCAGGCAGTTCCGTGCTGAACTCCACCAAGGGCCGCAAGGAGCGGATCGGCAAGATCTACCAGATGCACGCCAACAAGCGCGAGGAGCGTCCGGCGGCGATCGCCGGGCAGATCGTCGCCGTGATGGGCCTGAAGGACACCACGACCGGCGACACCCTCTGCGACCCGGCCAAGCAGGTGATCCTGGAATCGATGACGTTCCCGGCGCCGGTCATCCATGTGGCGATCGAGCCGAGGACCAAGGGCGACCAGGACAAGCTGGGCACGGCGATCGGCCGGCTCGCCGAGGAGGATCCGACCTTCCAGGTCAGGACCGACGAGGAGACCGGACAGACCATCATCGCCGGGATGGGCGAGCTGCACCTGGAGGTACTGGTCGACCGGATGCGGCGGGAGTTCAAAGTCGAGGCCAATGTCGGCCGCCCGCAGGTCGCCTATCGCGAGACCGTGCGCAAGAAGGCCGAGAAGGTCGAGTACACGCACAAGAAGCAGACCGGCGGCGCCGGGCAGTACGCCAAGGTCGTGATCAACCTGGAGCCGACCGGCGGCGACGGCGGCGGCTACGAGTTCGAGAACAAGATCCACGGTGGCCGGGTGCCGCGGGAGTACATCCCGTCGGTGGACGCGGGCTGCCAGGAGGCGGCGGAGTTCGGCGTGCTGGCCGGCTACCCGATGGTCGATGTGCGGGTCACCCTGACCGACGGTGCCTACCATGAAGTCGACTCCTCTGAGCTGGCCTTCAAGATCGCGGGCTCGATGGCCTTCAAGAAGGCGGCCGCGCACGCTGATCCGGTGCTGCTGGAGCCCATGATGGCCGTCGAGGTGCGAACTCCGGAGGACTACATGGGCGAGGTCATCGGCGACCTGAACAGCCGCCGTGGCCAGATCCAGGCCATGGAGGAGCGGGCCGGGGCGCGGGCCGTCAAGGCCATCGTGCCGCTGTCTGAGATGTTCGGCTACGTGGGTGACCTGCGCAGCCGAACCCAGGGCCGGGCGGATTACTCGATGCAGTTCGACTCGTATTCCGAAGTCCCGCCCAGCATCGCCAAGGAGATCATCGCCAAAGCACGAGGCGAGTAGTCAGTAGCAAGCACCCCAAGGACCAGCAACATAAGGCGCGCCACGTGAGCGCCTGGCCCCACGAAGGTGGGGAACGATCGCAACGAGGAGACACCAGTGGCGAAGGCCAAGTTCGAGCGGACCAAGCCGCACGTCAACATCGGCACCATCGGTCATATCGACCACGGCAAGACGACGCTGACTGCGGCGATCACCAAGGTATTGCACGACAAGTTCCCGGCCATCAATCCCTTCACGCCGTTCGACCAGATCGATAACGCGAAGGAGGAGCGGGAGCGCGGGATCACCATCTCGATCTCGCACGTGGAGTACCAGACCGATAGGCGCCATTACGCGCACGTTGACTGCCCTGGGCACGCGGACTACATCAAGAACATGATCACCGGTGCCGCGCAGATGGACGGGGCGATCCTGGTGGTCGCGGCCACCGACGGCCCGATGCCGCAGACCCGCGAGCACGTGCTGCTGGCCCGCCAGGTCGGCGTGCCTTACATCGTGGTGGCCCTCAACAAGGCCGACATGGTCGACGACGAGGAGATCCTTGAGCTGGTCGAGCTCGAGGTCCGGGAGCTGCTGTCGGCGTACGAGTTCCCCGGCGACGACGTGCCGGTGATCAGGGTGTCGGCGCTGAAGGCGCTCGAGGGCGACGAGGAGTGGGGCCAGAAGGTCATGGACCTGATGGACGCCTGCGACGAGTCCATCCCCGAGCCGGTCCGGGACGTGGAGAAGCCGTTCCTGATGCCGGTCGAGGACGTGTTCTCGATCACCGGCCGCGGCACTGTCGTGACCGGCCGGATCGAGCGCGGCAAGGTCCACACCGGTGAGCAGGTCGAGATCATCGGGATCAAGGAGAAGGCACAGCAGACCACCGTCACGGGCGTGGAGATGTTCCACAAGATCCTCGATGAGGGCCAGGCCGGCGACAATGCGGGGCTGCTGCTGCGTGGCACCAAGCGCGAGGATGTCGAGCGTGGCCAGGTGGTCATCAAGCCCGGCACCAACACGCCGCACACCGAGTTCGAGGCGCAGGTCTACATCCTGTCCAAGGACGAGGGCGGGCGGCACACCCCGTTCTTCAACAACTACCGCCCGCAGTTCTACTTCCGGACCACGGATGTGACCGGCGTCGTGCATCTGCCCGAGGGTACCGAGATGGTGCTGCCAGGCGACAACACCGAGATGCGCGTCGAGCTGATCCAGCCGATCGCCATGGAAGAGGGCCTGCGGTTCGCGATCCGGGAAGGCGGCCGCACCGTCGGCGCCGGCCGGGTCACCAGCATCATCAAGTAGTCGGGCAGGGCGCCAGGGAACCTAGGGACTCCCGCCGCTGCATAACGCAGACGGGCGAGATCCCTGGGCTCCCAGGCTTAACGAGAGCACGAGTGAGTGACCGGCGGGCCGGACTCGGTCCGGCTGGCCGGTCACGTGCGACAAAGGCGACAAGGCAGCAGTACAGCCCCGGGATCTAGCACAGAAGGAAAGCGAAGCCACATGGCGGGACAGAAGATCCGCATCCGGCTCAAGGCCTATGACCACGAGGTCATCGACAGCTCAGCGCGGAAGATCGTCGACACGGTGACGCGCACCGGCGCGAAGGTCGCGGGCCCAGTGCCGCTGCCCACCGAGAAGAACGTCTACTGCGTCATCCGCTCGCCGCACAAGTACAAGGACTCGCGGGAGCACTTTGAGATGAGGACGCACAAGCGCCTGATCGACATCATCGACCCAACGCCGAAGACAGTCGACTCCCTGATGCGGCTTGACCTGCCCGCCGGCGTCGACATCGAGATCAAGCTCTGAGGGACGCGGTGACATGACCAAGCAGATCAAGGGAGTCCTGGGCACCAAGCTCGGCATGACCCAGGTCTTCGCTGACGACGGGCGGATGGTGCCGGTCACCGTCGTGGCGGCGGGCCCGTGCGTCGTGACCGCGTTGCGTACGCCGGATGCTGACGGCTACGCCGCCGTCCAGCTCGGCTACGGCGATGTGGACCCCCGCAAGGTGAACAAGCCGGAGGCCGGGCATTTCGTCCGGGCGGGCGTGACCCCGCGCAGGTACCTTGTCGAGCTGCGGACCGACGACGCGTCCGACTACACCCTGGGCCAGGAAGTCACCGCGGAGACGTTCGCCGCCGGTGAGCGCGTCGATGTCACCGCACGGAGCAAGGGCAAGGGCTTCGCAGGCGTCATGAAGCGGCACGGGTTCAGCGGCCTCGGTGCCTCGCACGGTACCCAGCGCAAGCACCGCTCGCCCGGTTCCATCGGCGGCTGCGCCACCCCGGGCCGGGTCTTCAAGGGGCTGCGGATGGCGGGCCGGATGGGCGGCGTGCGCACCACCTCGCCGAACCTGACCGTGCATGGCGTCGACACCGACCGGGGCCTGCTGCTGATCAAGGGCGCGGTGCCCGGCCCGGCCGGCGGTCTCGTCCTGGTCCGAAGCGCCGTCAAAAGCCCGCTCGCCGCCGGCGGGCGCGAGCTGAAGGGAGCGTAAGGCCCGATGAGCGCGGTCAAACTCATCTCCGCGTCCGGAGACGAAGGCGCTGCTGTCGACCTTCCCGCTGAGATCTTCGACGCCAAGGTCAACGTGCCGCTGATCCACCAGGTGGTGGTCGCGCAGGAGGCGGCTGCCCGGCAGGGCACGCACGCGACGAAGACCCGCGGCGCGATCCGTGGCGGCGGCAAGAAGCCCTACCGGCAGAAGGGAACCGGGCGGGCCAGGCAGGGCTCGACCCGCGCACCGCAGTTCGCTGGCGGCGGCACCGTACATGGCCCGGTCCCCAGATCCTACGAGCAGCGGACGCCCAAGAAGATGAAGGCGGCCGCGCTGCGCGGCGCGCTGTCCGACCGGGCCAGGCACGGCCGGGTTCACGTGGTCAGCGGGTTCGTCGGCGGCGACGGGCCGAGCACGAAGGATGCCGTGGCAGTGCTCGCCACGGCGATCGGGGTCAAGCACCGCTCGGCGCAGACGCTCGTGGTGGCCCGCCGCGACGACGTGGCGACGTGGCGGAGCTTGCGCAATGCCGCCGGCGTGCACCTGCTGGATCCGGGCCAGCTCAACACCTACGACGTGCTGGTCAGTGACCATGTTGTCTTCACCGAGACCGCCCTGGACCAGTTCGTGGCGCGGGCAAGCACCGGATCCCACCGGGCTGAGCAGGAGGAGACGTCGTGAGCAAGATCGCTAATCCGCGGGACGTCCTGGTGCGGCCGGTCATCTCGGAGAAGAGCTACCGGCTCGCCGACGACGGCAAGTACACCTTCATCGTCGCGCCGGGCACCAACAAGACCCAGATCAGGCAGGCGGTCGAGGCCATCTTCGGAGTCCGGGTGACCGGCGTCAACACGGTCAACAGGCCGGGCAAGCGGCGCAGGACGCGGTTCGGCTGGGGCAAGCGGCCGGACACCAAGCGAGCCATCGTCAGCCTTGCCGAAGGAGACCGGATTGACGTCTTCGGCGGCCCGATCAGCTAGCCGGCGATCCATAGGAGCTTGAGCACAATGGCTATCCGCAAGTACAAGCCGACCACCCCGGGCAGGCGGGGTGCAAGCGGCGCCGACTTCTCCGAGGTCACGCGCACTGAGCCGGAGAAGTCGCTGGTGCGCCCGCTGACCTCGCGTGGCGGCAGGAACGTGCACGGCCGGATCACCGCGCGGCACCAGGGCGGCGGCCACAAGCGGGCCTACCGGCTGATCGATTTCCGGCGGGCCGACAAGGACGGCGTGCCCGGCCAGGGTCGCACACGTCGAGTACGACCCCAACCGCACCGCCCGGATCGCGCTGCTGCACTACGCCGATGGCGAGAAGCGCTACATCATCGCCCCGCAGGGCCTGACCCAGGGCGACCGGGTGGAAAACGGCGCGGGCGCGGACATCCGGGCCGGCAACTGCCTGCCGCTGCGCAACATCCCGACTGGCACCGTGGTACACGCGATCGAGCTCCGCCCGGGCGGCGGCGCCAAGATCGCGCGCTCGGCGGGCTCTGGCGTGCAGCTGCTCGCCAAGGATGGCGCACGGGCGACCCTGCGCATGCCCTCGGGCGAGATCAGGCTCGTCGACGCCGCGTGCCGGGCCACGATCGGTGAGGTCGGCAACTCCGAGCAGGGCAACATCAAGCTCGGCAAGGCAGGCCGGAGCAGGTGGAAGGGGCGCCGGCCGTCAGTGCGCGGCGTGGCGATGAACCCGGTCGACCACCCGCTCGGTGGCGGCGAGGGCAAAAGCTCCGGCGGCCGGCACCCGGTCAGCCCGTGGGGCAAGCCCGAAGGGCGCACCAGGAAGGCCCACAAGCCAAGCGACCGGCTGATCACCCGCCGGCGCAGCAAGAAGAAGCGGTAGGAGCACCTCACGATGCCTCGTAGCCTGAAGAAGGGCCCTTTCGTGGACGACCACCTGATGAAGAAGGTGGACGTCCAGAACGACAAGGGCAGCAAGAACGTCATAAAGACCTGGTCCCGCCGCTCGATGATCGTTCCGGCGATGCTGGGCCACACGATTGCCGTGCATGACGGCCGCAAGCACGTGCCGGTGTTCATCACCGAGTCCATGGTCGGGCACAAGCTCGGCGAGTTCGCGCCGACACGCACATTCCGCAGTCACGTCAGGGACGACCGGCGGAGCCGGCGCTAGCGCGCGGCCGGGCCGGAAGCCGGGCAAGCCGGAAGACAGACATGAGAGCGAGAGAGCTAGGCGATGGAAGCTAGGGCAAAGGCGCGGTATGTGCGCGTCACGCCGCGGAAGGCCCGCCGCGTGGTGGACCTGATCCGCGGGATGCCTGCCGACCAGGCACAGGCGGCGCTCGCCTTCGCGCCGCAGTCGGCGAGCGGTCCAGTCGGCAAGGTGCTGGCGAGCGCGATCGCCAACGCCGAGCACACGAGGCAGCTCGAGGCCAGCTCGCTCGTGGTGAGCCGGGCATGGGTGGACGAAGGGCCGACGCTCAAGCGGTTCAGGCCTCGCGCGCAGGGCCGCGGCTACCGGATCAACAAGCGCACGAGCCACATCACGGTCGTCGTTTCCGACGAGCGCCGCGCCTCAGGCAGCCGTGCATCAGACAGCCGTGCATCAGACAGCCGTGCATCAAACAGCAGGGAGAGGACCCGCTAGTGGGCCAGAAAGTGAACCCGCACGGGTTCCGGCTTGGTATCACCACCGACTTCAAGAGCCGGTGGTATGCCGACAAGCTGTACAAGGACTACGTCGCGGAGGACGTCGCGATCCGCCGGATGCTGCAGCGCGGCATGGAACGGGCTGGCATCTCGAAGGTCGAGATCGAGCGGACCAGGGACCGGGTGCGGGTCGACATCCACACCGCCAGGCCAGGCATCGTCATCGGCCGCCGCGGTGCGGAGGCTGACCGGATCCGCGGCGACCTGGAGAAGCTGACGAGCAAGCAGATCCAGCTGAACATTCTCGAGGTCAAGAACCCCGAGGTCGATGCCCAGCTGGTGGCCCAGGGCGTAGCCGAGCAGCTGTCCAGCCGGGTGTCGTTCCGGCGCGCGATGCGCAAGGCCATGCAGACGGCGATGAAGAGCGGCGCCAAGGGCATCAGGGTGCAGTGCGCCGGCCGCTCGGCGGCGCTGAGATGTCCAGGTCGGAGTTCTATCGCGAGGGCCGGGTGCCGCTGCACACGCTGCGCGCCGACATCGACTATGGCTTCTACGAGGCGCGGACCACCTTCGGCCGGATCGGCGTGAAGGTCTGGATCTACCGTGGCGAGGCCGCGCAGACCAGGGCCGAGCGCGAGGCCGCGGCCGCGGCGCTGCGCGCCGGGCAGCGCGCAGGCCGCCCGCCGCAGCAGCGGCGGCGCCGCCCGGGCGGCCCGGACTGGAGTGACCGGGCTGGCGGTCCTGGCGCGTCGGAGCGGATCGAAGAGCGCGGCCCCGACAGCCAGGATGCGGCGGTGCCGGCTGGCGGCACGGGGCAGGAGGGCTGAGGCATGCTCATTCCGCGGCGGGTCAAGCACCGCAAGCAGCACCGGCCGGACCGGCACGGCGCCGCCAAGGGCGGCACCAGGGTGACGTTCGGCGAGTTCGGCATTCAGGCCGTCGAGCATTCCTACGTGACCAACAGGCAGATTGAGGCGGCCCGTATCGCCATGACCAGGCACATCCGCCGTGGCGGGAAGGTGTGGATCACCATCTACCCGGACCGGCCGCTGACCAAGAAGCCGGCTGAGACCCGGATGGGGTCGGGTAAGGGCGCGCCAGAGTGGTGGGTCGCCAACGTCAAGCCGGGCCGGGTCATGTTCGAGCTGTCCGGGGTCACCGAGCCTGTCGCCAGGGAGGCGCTGCGCCGGGCGATGCACAAGCTGCCAATGAAATGCAAGTTCGTCAAGCGAGAGATGAGTGAAGCGGGATGAGGCGGCCACACAAGCTCCCAATGCTCTGCTCATCAAGGGCAAGGTTCGTCAAGCGAGAGATGAGTGAAGCGGGATGAGGCGGCCCGGGTTCGGTAAGCGAGAGGTCGGTGAGGCGTGATGGTGAAAGCTCTCGCCGCAGTGGATCTGCGGGCCGCCACGGAGGAAGAACTCGACAGCAAGCTGGCGGAGGCGAAGATCGAGCTGTTCAACCTCCGGTTCCAGGCTGCCACCGGCCAGCTGGAAAGCCACGGACGGCTCCGCGCTGTACGCAAGGAGATCGCCCGTATCTACACGGTTAAGCGGGAGCGCGAGCTCGGCATCGTGAGCGTGGCAGAGGAGGCGGATGAAGATGAGTGACGACACCAGCGGCACCGCCTCGCGAGGCTACCGCAAGGTGCGCGAGGGCCTGGTGGTCAGCGACAAGATGGACAAGACCGTCGTCGTCGTCGTTGAGGACCGGGTAAAGCACCCGAAGTACGGCAAGGTCATCCGCCGCACCAAGAAGTACAAGGCGCATGACGGTGAGAATGCCTGCGGCGTGGGCGACCGGGTGCTGCTGATGGAGACCAGGCCGCTGTCGTCGACCAAGCGCTGGCGGATCGCACAGATCCTGGAGAAGGCCAAGTAAATCGCAACCCGCTGGTCCTCGCAGAGGCTGGCGTTATGAAGCAGGAGTTGACGTGATCCAGCAGGAGTCGCGGCTCAAGGTCGCCGACAACACGGGTGCCAAGGAGATCCTCTGCATCCGCGTGCTCGGCGGCTCGGGCAGGCGATACGCGGGCATCGGCGACGTCATCGTGGCAACGGTCAAGGATGCCCTGCCCGGCGCCGCGGTCAAGAAGGGCGACGTGGTCAAGGCCGTAGTAGTGCGCACCCGCAAGGAGCGCCGCCGTGGCGACGGCTCCTACATCCGCTTCGACGAGAACGCTGCGGTCCTGATCAGGGACGGCGGGGACCCGCGCGGGACCCGCATCTTCGGCCCCGTCGGGCGCGAGCTCAGGGAGAAGCGGTTCATGCGGATCATCTCGCTGGCTCCGGAGGTGCTGTGATGAGCAGGAAGGCTGCGGTGGCAAAGAAGAACGGGCAGCGGGCGTCCGGTATGAAGATCAAGAAAGGTGACCGGGTCATGGTCATCGCTGGCCGCGACAACGGCCGCGAGGGCGTGGTCGTCGCCGCATTCCCGGACAAGCAGAAGCTGCTGGTCCAGGGCGTCAACATGATCAAGAAGAACACCAAGGTCGACTACCAGGGCCGGCAGGGCGCCAAGCAGGGTGGCATCGTCCACCAGGAGGCGCTCATCCACGTGAGCAACGTGCAGCTGATCGACGCGGAGACCAAGAAGCCCACCCGGGCCGGCTACCGGTTCGAGGACGGCAAGAAGGTCCGGGTCTCCCGGCTCAGCGGTAAGGACATCTGATGGCTGCGGCAAAGACGAAGCAGGCGGCGGCTGGCCAGGGCGGCGCGGCCGGCGCGGCCGGACGGAGCGGCGGCGCGGCGGGCGCGTCCGGCCGGGGCGCGGCGAAGGGCGCGGACCGCCCGGCGGCCGCGGGCGGCGCGGCGGCGTCAGCGGGCGTCGCTGCGGCCGGCGACGGAGCCGCCGCAACGCCGGTCCCGCCGCGGCTGCGAGACCGCTACCTGACCGAGGTAGCGCCTGCGCTGCGCGATGAGTTCGGCTACGCCAACGTCATGCAGGTTCCCGGCCTCGCGAAGATCGTGGTGAACATGGGGGTCGGCGAGGCGGCCAGGGACGCCAAACTGATCGACGGCGCCGTCAGGGACCTGGCCATCATCACCGGCCAGAAGCCGGCGGTCGCCCGGGCCAGGAAGTCGATTGCCCAGTTCAAGCTCAGGGAGGGCATGCCGATCGGCGCGCACGTCACGCTCCGCGGCACGCGGATGTGGGAGTTCTGTGACCGGCTGCTCTCGATCGCGCTGCCCAGGATCCGCGACTTCCGCGGCCTTTCCGACCGGCAGTTCGACGGCCGCGGGAACTACACGTTCGGCCTCGTCGAGCAGCTGATGTTCCATGAGATCAACCCGGACCAGGTGGACAGGCAGCGTGGCATGGACGTGACCGTCGTCACCACCGCGACCAATGATGACGAGGGCCGTTCGCTGCTGCGGCGGCTCGGATTTCCGTTCAAGGAGAGCTGACAGTGGCGAAGAAGAGCCTGATCGCCAAGGCCAAGCGGACGCCGAAGTACCACGTCCGCGCATATACCAGGTGCTCGCGGTGCGGGCGGCCGAGGGCCGTCTACCGCAGGTTCGGGCTATGCCGGATCTGCTTCCGCACCTTGGCGCACCGCGGCGAGCTGCCTGGCATTACCAAGTCCAGCTGGTAGCCGCCTGATGATGACCACATCCGGGCGCGATCGCGCCCTGGACCACGACCGACCTGGGCGCGACAGGCGCCCACCGACCACGCCGAAGGTCCCTGGGGAAACCGCGGCGAGGAAGGCTTGCAGGCCATGACGATGACTGACCCGGTCGCAGACATGCTGACCCGGCTGCGCAATGCCAACTCGGCCTATCACGACGCCGTGATCATGCCGCATTCCAAGATCAAGGTGAACATCGCGGAGATCCTCCAGCAGGAGGGCTACATCGCCGGATGGCGCGTGGAGGACGCGCAGGTCGGCAAGAGCCTCGTGGTCGCGCTCAAGTTCGGGCCGAACAGGGAGCGCTCGATCGCCGGGCTCAAGCGGGTGTCCAAGCCCGGCCTGCGGGTTTACGCGAGGAAGGACAACCTGCCTCGGGTGCTCGGCGGCCTTGGCGTGGCCATCATCTCGACATCGGCGGGCCTGATGACCGACAAGCAGGCGAACAAGCGCGGCGTGGGCGGGGAAGTCCTCGCCTACGTCTGGTAAGGAGAACCGCGATGTCACGAATCGGACGGATGCCCGTCGTGGTGCCGGACGGCGTCGACGTCACCATCAACGGGCGTGAGGTCAAGGTACGCGGGCCGAAGGGCAGCCTCAGCCTGGAGGTTGCCGCGCCGATCGAGGTCAACCAGGCCGGCGGTGCCATCACGGTGACCAGGCCGAGCGACGAGGGCGAGATCAGGGCGCTGCACGGGCTGTCCAGGTCGCTGATCGCCAACATGGTGACCGGCGTGACCCAGGGGTACCGCAAGACCCTGGAGATCGTCGGCGTCGGGTACCGGGTCCAGGCCAGAGGCCAGGGACTGGAATTCTCGCTCGGCTACAGCCACCCGCTGCCGGTAGCCCCGCCGGAGGGGATCACCTTCCGGGTCGAGACACCGACCAGGTTTGTCGTCGAGGGCATCGATAAGCAGCAGGTGGGCGAGGTGGCCGCCAACATAAGGAAGCTCCGCAAGCCCGACCCGTACAAGGGCAAGGGCGTGCGGTACCAGGGTGAGCAGATCCGCCGCAAGGTCGGGAAGGCTGGGAAGTAAGGGATGTCTGGCACCAGGACCCTCGGGCACGGCCGGGTCACCGGCCGGGCGAGCGCGCGCTCTGCCGCTCGCTCGCGGCGCCACCTGAGGGTAAGAAAGAAGGTCACCGGGAGTGCCGCACGGCCGCGTATGGTCGTGACGCGCTCGGCCCGGCACATGTTCGCGCAGCTTATCGACGACGTAACGGGCAGCACGCTGGTGTCCGCGTCCACCCTGGACGGGTCCATCCGCGGCTCGGCCGGGGACAAGACCGCCAAGGCGAAGCAGGTTGGCGCGCTGATTGCCGAGCGGGCCGGCCAGGCAGGCATCAGCGGCGCGGTCTTCGACCGCGGTGGGCATGCCTACCACGGCCGGATAGCGGCCGTCGCCGACGGCGCCCGTGAAGGCGGGCTGGCGCTGTGAGAGCAGGCGTCAGGCCCGCGGACTACCAGGCTTGCCCGCACTCAGCAGCGGGGCAGCATGCAATCTCACGAGATGAGGAAGATCTGATGGCAGCAACACCGCGGCGCGGCGCAGGAGGCGGCGAACGGCGCGACCGCCGCGACGACCGCCGTGGCGGCGCAGCCGACAAGGGCACCGCCTACCTGGAGCGAGTGGTCACCATCAACAGGGTGGCCAAGGTGGTCCAGGGCGGTCGGCGCTTCAGCTTCACCGCGCTCGTCGTGGTGGGCGACGGCAACGGCATGGTCGGCGTCGGGTACGGCAAGGCCAAGGAGGTGCCAGCGGCGATCGCCAAGGGTGTCGAGGCGGCCAAGAAGAGCTTCTTCAAGGTGCCGCGCATCGCGGGCACGATCCCGCACACCGTGCAGGGCGAGGAGGCGGCCGGGGTGGTCCTGCTCAAGCCGGCCAGCCCAGGTACCGGAGTGATCGCCGGCGGCCCGGTGCGGGCCGTCCTCGAATGCGCAGGCATCCATGACGTGCTCTCCAGGTCGCTCGGGTCGTCCAACCCGATCAACGTGGTGCACGCCACGGTGACGGCGCTGAAGAGCCTGAACCGCCCGGAGGAGATCGCGGCGCGGCGCGGGCTGCCGATCGAGCACGTCGCCCCGGCGGCAATGCTGCGGGCCCGGGCCGCCGCGGCGGCCACCGCGGCGCCGCAGAACAGCTGAGCGGAGCGGGAACATGGCAGAGCTGAGGGTCATCCAGACCAAGTCGAAGATCGGGGGCACCCAGGTGCAGCGTGACACGCTGCGCTCGCTGGGGCTCAGGCGGATCGGCGACGTGGTCGTGAAGGCGGACCGGCCGGAGATCCGCGGTATGGTCCATGCGGTGCGCCACCTGGTCACCGTCGAGGAGGTTGACTGAGATGGCAGACGGAGCGGGCAGCACGCCCGGCGGCCGGTCCGGACTCAAGATCCATCATCTGCGGCCGGCCCCGGCGCGCGGACCGCGCGGACCCGGGTCGGCCGTGGCGCGGCGTCCAAGGGCAAGACAGCAGGCCGCGGTACCAAGGGCACCAAGGCACGCGGCCAGGTTGCCGGCGGCTTCGAGGGCGGCCAGATGCCGCTGCACCGCAGGCTGCCCAAGCTCAAGGGCTTTTCCAACCTGCGGTTCAAGACCACCTACCAGGTGGTGAACCTCGACCGGCTGGCCGCTCTGTACCCCGACGGCGGGGACGTGACCCCGGAGGACCTGGCCACCCGCGGTGCCGTCCGGCCCGGTGAGATGGTCAAGGTACTCGGCTCCGGCGAGGCGGCCAGCGGCTTGCGGGTCACCGCGCACGCGTTCTCCGCCGCGGCGCGGGCGAAGATCACCGCGGCGGGCGGGACCGTCACCGAGTTGTAAGATGACCGCGACATCCGCCACCGGCCAGGCCCGGCCACCCGGGCGGGCTGCTTTCGTGCCTGGCTGTTCGACTGCCGTCGGCACGTTAGACTTCGGCGTGCATGTCGCGCTTGCGGCCAGCGGGTGCTGGATCCCGTGACCAGGAGCGGCAGATGACGTTGACCCTTCGACTCAAGGACGGCGCATGCTGACCGCGTTCCTCCGGGCCTTCCGGACTCCCGACCTGCGCAGGAAGCTGCTGTTCACGCTCTTCATCATCGCGGTGTTCCGGCTCGGCGCCACCCTGCCGACGCCCGGGATCTCGGAGAAGGCCGTCACCGGCTGCCTGGACGCGGTGAATAGCAGCGGCCAGGCGGGACTGTTCCAGCTGGTCAACCTGTTCAGCGGCGGCGCGCTGCTGCGGCTGTCGGTCTTCGCGCTCGGCATCATGCCCTACATCACGGCCAGCATCATCCTGCAGCTGCTCGCTGTGGTGATCCCGCGTCTTGAGACGCTCCGCCAGGAAGGCCAGAGCGGCCAGGCGAAGATCACCCAGTACACCCGTTACCTCACCGTGGGCCTGGCCGTCCTGCAATCCACCGGGATCGTGGCGCTGGCCAGGTCGGGAAGCCTGCCCGGCATGAGCGGCGAGACGCAGTGCTCGAACCTGATACCGAACCCGTCGATCTTCACGATCAGCACGATGGTCGTCACGATGACCGCTGGCACCGCGGTCATCATGTGGCTCGGCGAGCTGATCACCGACCGCGGCGTCGGCAATGGCATGTCCTTGATAATCTTCACCCAGGTCATCGCGGTCATCCCGGGCGAGATGCTGGCCATCTACCGGCAGAAGCACGCGTTCGTGTTCGGCATCGTCTTGCTGGTCGGCGTCGCGATCATCGCGTTCGTGGCCTTCATGGAGCAGGCCCAGCGGCGGATCCCGGTCCAGTACGCCAAGCGAATGGTCGGCCGCAAGATGTACGGCGGCACCTCGACCTACATCCCGCTGAAGGTGAACCAGGCGGGCGTCATCCCGGTCATCTTCGCATCGTCGCTGCTGTACATCCCGCAGCTGGGCGCCCAGCTGTTCGGGCACGCGACCAGCGCGCACCCGGCAACCTGGGCGAACTGGATCGAGGCGCACCTGGTCCTCGGGGACGATCCGTACTACATGTTGATATTCTTCCTCCTCATCATTTTCTTCACCTATTTCTACGTATCGATCACCTTCAACCCGACCGAAGTCGCCGACAACATGAAGAAGTACGGCGGGTTCATCCCGGGCATCAGACCCGGCCGGCCGACCGCCGAGTACCTGAGCTACGTGCTCAGCCGGCTGACCGCGCCCGGCTCGGTATACCTGGCTCTGGTCGCGCTCATCCCGATGGTCGCGATCGGCCTGGTCGGGGCCACGCAGCAGTTTCCCTTCGGCGGCACGAGCATCCTGATCGCGGTGGGGGTGGGCCTCGATACCGTGAAGCAGATCGAGAGTCAGTTGCAACAGCGCAACTATGAGGGCTTCCTGCGGTAGTGCGCGTCGTCCTGGTCGGGCCCCCCGGTGCGGGCAAAGGGACACAGGCCCAGTTCATAGCCTCCCACCTGGCGATCCCGAAGATTTCGACAGGTGACATCTTCAGGTTCAACGTCAGCACGGGAACCGAGCTTGGCCGGCTCGCCAAGTCCTATATGGATCGCGGCGACCTGGTGCCCGACGAGGTCACGGTCGCCATGGTGTCCAGCAGGCTGCAGGAGGACGACGCCCAGACCGGCTTCCTGCTCGACGGCTTCCCGAGAAACGTCCCGCAGGCCGAGACGCTGCAGAAGATGCTCACCGACTGGGACGTCAGGCTGGACGTCGTGGTCGAGCTCGTCGTCGACGACGACGAGGTGGTCAGGCGGTTGTCCGGCAGGCGAACCTGCCGCCGGTGCGGGCGGGTCTGGCATGTGCTATTCGACCCGCCGGCCCGCGGCGAGCTGTGCGACGACTGCGGCGGCGAGCTGTTCCAGCGCGACGATGACAGGGAGCTGACCATCAGGCACCGCCTGGATGTGTATCAGCTGCAGACGCAGCCGCTGATCGCGTTCTACGCGGACGAGGGAACGTTGCTGGGTATTGATGCCACCGGCCCGGTGGAGGAGATCACCGACCGGGCGCTCGGCGCACTCCGCCGGTTTGTCCGCTGAGATCAGTCGCGGGCCGCACGGGTAACGTTTGAACTACAGACCCCGGAGGCTAGATGCGGACGAGACGGGAACAGCCGATCCAGATCAAGACCCCCGGCCAGCTGGCCGCGATGCGGGAGGCAGGCCTGGTGGTGGCGGGCGCCCTGCGGGCGGCGGCAGCGGCGGTGCAGCCGGGGATCAGCACGGCTGAACTGGACGCGATAGCCGACCGGGTCATCCGCGACGCTGGCGCCGTGCCATCGTTTAAGGGCTATCACGGCTTCCCCGCGACCATCTGCACGTCGGTCAACGACCAGATCGTGCACGGTATCCCGAGCCGCCAGACGCGCCTGGCGGCCGGGGATGTCATCTCGATTGACTGCGGTGCCATCGTCGGAGGCTGGCACGGGGACGCGGCCGTGACCGTCGGCGTCGGGCCGGTGAGCGCCGAGCTGTCCGGCCTGCTGACAGCCTGCGAGCTGGCACTGTGGTCCGGCCTTGCCAGCGCCGTGGCAGGCAACCGGCTGACTGACATCTCGCACTCGGTGGAGTCGAGCGCGCGCGCCAGCGGCGACTACGGCATCGTGCAGGAGTACGTCGGGCACGGGATCGGCACCGAAATGCACATGGACCCGCCGGTACCTAACTACGGCAAGCCGGGCAGGGGCCCGGTGCTGACGGAAGGCATGGCGCTAGCGGTCGAGCCGATGCTCGTCCTCGGCCGGCGCCACACCCGGCTGCTCGACGACGGCTGGACGGTGGTCAGCGCTGACGGGACCTGGTCGGCGCACTTCGAGCACACCGTGGCCGTCACCGCCGGCGGGCCCTGGGTGCTGACCGCTGAGGATGGCGGCGCGGACGGCTTCGCCAGGCTGCGTCGCGCGCAGGCGCCAGCGCCGGTCAGGCCAGCCGGCCAGCCGGTCAGCCGGGCCAGCCGGGCCAGCCAGATCCGCCGGTGGCCGCCGGAGCACGGGTGCAGGACTGAGGAGGAGCTGATGGCGGCCGACCCCAGGATCCGGGCGTCCGACGAGGACCGGGACCGCACGGTGTCGCTGCTGCGCGAGCACCATGCGGCTGGCAGGCTGACCGCCGAGGAGTTCAACGAGCGGATCGACAAGGCCTACGAGGCGAAGACCGTCGGCGAGCTGGACGAACTCATGACTGACCTGCCGGGGATCGATCTGTACCGGCTGCCGGACGCAGCGCTGCAGCGCTATCGCGCGCCCCGGCCAGGAGCGGGCTCGCTGGCGCAGGCGTCGGGCGGCCTCGCCAGCCAGCAGGGCAGGTTCTCGCCGGCCTGGCTGGCGGCCTGGGGGTCGTGGCTGTCGGTCAGCGTGCTCTGCTTCGTGATCTGGGTGATTGCCGGGGCGAGCGGCTTTCCCTGGCCGGTATGGATCGCCGGGCCGTTGGGCGCGATCCTGCTCGGCCGCTGGATCGCCGGTGGCGGGCCCGGCGGTCACGGGTCGCGCTGAGCGGAACCGCCGGAGGGAATTTTCCCGCCGCTGCTATGGTTTCGATGAAGGCGCGGGGTGAATATGCCCCGGGTTCGCATTGTCAGCAGGTCTCGCGTAGACTCTGCTGCGGCCCATGACCTGTCATCTGGCGTATGGCCTTGTGCCTGCAGCGTGATGGCAGACATCTAGCAGGGTCGTCCGTGGCCGGAGGGCCGTGCGAGAGCGCGAGCCGGACCGCGGGGGAAGCCCCAGACGATGATCGCATGAGCCGCGGCGTGACCAGCAATGGCCGGGCCGGCCGACGATGAGTACCAGCACCACAAGTAATCAGCACCACGAGCACAAGTAAGAAGTAAGCCAGCAAGCCCAGCCAGCCGAGGCCAAGGCCGGGCAGCGAACCTATCAGCGAAGCGCGGAGGACATGCCCAAGAAAGACGGCGCCATTGAGATCGAAGGCACGGTCGTGGAGTCCCTGCCGAATGCCTTCTTCAGGGTGGAGTTGGACAACGGGCACAAGGTCCTGGCTCACATCAGCGGGAAGATGCGGATGCACTACATCCGGATCCTCCCCGATGATCGGGTCGTCGTCGAGTTGAGCCCCTACGACCTCAGTCGTGGGCGGATTGTCTACCGGTACAAGTAACAGGCTGGGGCGCGGCGGGCTCGATGGCTCCGGGCGCCTGAGGAGACAAGCAATGAAGGTCAAGCCGAGTGTGAAGAAGATCTGCAGCAAGTGCCGGATCATCCGCCGGCATGGCCGCGTGATGGTCATCTGCTCAGACCCGAGGCACAAGCAGCGTCAGGGCTGAGCGCACGCCACGAGCTCACAGCACAGCAAGAGGACAGTAAGAAGAGAACAGTAAGACACGTACCGCAATCCGCGGTCGGCCAGCGGCTGGCCGCGGATTACCCCCGGAGGAGGCCGGGGCCCGGTCCGGGCAGGGACGCAGGGAGCGGTGCGCAGGACCTCCGCGACAGAAGGAGAACTGCCCAGGATGGCACGCCTCGTCGGCGTCGACTTGCCCCGCGACAAGCGGCTCGAGGTCGCTCTTACCTACGTCTACGGAATCGGCCGCACCCGTGCGCTTGAGACGCTCAGCGCGACGGGCGTCAGCGGCGACACCAGGGTCCATCAGCTCAGCGACGAAGACCTGCTGCGGCTGCGGGACTGGATCGACGCAACCTACAAGGTTGAAGGTGACTTGCGCCGTGAGGTGCAGGCCGACATTCGCCGCAAGGTTGAGATCGGGTGCTATCAGGGGATCAGGCACCGCCGCGGGCTGCCCGTGCACGGCCAGCGCACGCAGACCAATGCCCGCACCAGGAAGGGCAAGAAGAAGACAGTCGCCGGCAAGAAGAAGGCCGGGAAGAAGTAGTCCGCACGCCGGGCCAGCCGCCGCAGGCGGGGCCCGGCTCCAGCGGTCCGACCACCTCCGGGAGTAGAGGAGCAGGATGCCTCCCAAGAGCCGTGCCGGCGTCAAGAAAGTACGCCGGAAGGAACGAAAGAACATCGCTCACGGGCACGCCCACATCAAGAGCACCTTCAACAACACCATTGTCTCCATCACCGATCCTGGCGGCAGCGTCATCTCATGGGCCTCATCCGGCCAGGTCGGTTTCAAGGGCTCGCGCAAGTCGACGCCGTTCGCCGCCCAGATGGCCGCTGAAGCCGCGGCGCGCCGGGCGATGGAGCACGGCATGCGCAAAGTCGACGTGTTCGTGAAGGGCCCGGGCTCGGGGCGGGAGACCGCTATCAGGTCCCTCCAGGCGACCGGCCTGGAGGTTGGCTCGATTCAGGACGTGACACCGGTTCCGCACAATGGCTGCCGTCCGCCCAAGCGGCGCCGGGTGTGAGCGGGGGATCGCGGGGGTCGTACCCCGAGACCAGCACTGAGGAGTAAGCGACAAACATGGCTCGATACACCGGCGCCGACTGCAAGCGCTGCCGCCGCGAGAAGACCAAGCTGTTCCTGAAGGGCGCCAAGTGCGACTCGCCGAAGTGCCCCATCGAGATCCGGCCCTACCCGCCGGGCGAGCACGGCAGGAACCGGCCCAAGGAGAGCGAGTACCTGCTGCAGGTCAGGGAGAAGCAGAAGGCCAAACGCATCTACGGGATCCTCGAGCGGCAGTTCCACAACTACTACACCGAAGCGACCAGCACCCGCGGCAAGACCGGCGAGGCGCTGCTCCAGATCCTGGAGACGCGGCTGGACAACGTGGTCTACCGGGCCGGCTTCGCCAAGAGCCGTGACATGGCCAGGCAGCTGGTCGGGCACGGTCACGTCCTGGTCAACGGCCGCAAGGTCGACATCCCCTCCTACCGGGTGAGCGAGTCCGACATCGTCGAGGTCGCGGCGAAGTCGGCGGAGCTGACCCCGTTCCTGGTGGCGCGCGCCGAGGCAGGCGAGCGCACGGTCCCGGCCTGGCTTGAGGTGATCCCCGACAAGATGCGTATCCTCGTGCACGCGCTGCCGGTCCGGGCCCAGATCGACACCCTGGTCCAGGAGCAGCTCATCGTCGAGCTTTACTCGAAGTAACCGTCTTGCGGGCCCGCTACCCGGCGGGCCCGCGCCGCTGGCGGCGGAAGCCGTCAGATGAGAAGTCGCGATCGTCAAATAGCGGGCATCGCGGGAAGGAACACCCATGCTCATCGCCCAGCGTCCGAGCCTCACCGAAGATCAGGTCAACGAGTTCAGGTCCAGGTTCGTCATCGAGCCGCTCGAGCCTGGGTTCGGCTACACGATCGGGAACTCGATCCGCCGTACCCTGCTCTCCTCAATCCCTGGTGCCGCGGTGACGAGCATCAGGATCGAGGGGGTCCTGCACGAGTTCTCCACCGTGCCGGGGATCGCCGAGGACGTCACCGACATCATCCTGAACCTCAAGGAGCTTGTCGTCTCCTCCGAGCACGACGAGCCGGTGCCGATGTACCTGCGCAAGCAGGGGCCGGGTCCGGTCACGGCGGCGGACATCGCCCCGCCGGCTGGCGTCGAGGTGCACAACCCGGACCTGCACATCGCGACCCTGAACAGCAAGGGCAAGCTGGAGATGGAGCTGACGGTAGAGCGCGGCCGCGGTTACGTGTCGGCGGCCCAGAACAAGCAGCCAGGGCAGGAGATCGGCCGGATCCCGATCGACTCGATCTACTCGCCGGTGATGCGGGTGACCTACAAGGTCGAGGCCACCCGGGTCGAGCAGCGCACCGACTTTGACAAGCTGATCCTGGATGTGGAGACCAAGCCGTGCATGCGGCCCAGGGATGCGGTCGCCAGCGCAGGAAAGACGCTGGTCGAGCTGTTCGGCCTGGCCCGGGAGCTGAACGTGGACGCGGAGGGCATCGACATCGGCCCGTCGCCCACCGACGCCGCGCTGGCGGCTGACCTGGCGCTGCCGATCGAGGAGCTGAACCTCACCGTCCGCTCCTACAACTGCCTCAAGCGCGAGGGCATTCACTCCGTCGGCGAGCTTGTCGCCCGCAGCGAGCAGGATCTCCTCGACATCCGCAACTTCGGCGCGAAGTCGATTGAGGAAGTCAAGCAGAAGCTGATCGACATGGGCCTCGCGCTGAAGGACTCGCCCCCCGGGTTCGACCCGGGCACGGCGGCCGACAGCTACGGGGCGGACGACGACGAGAGCTATGTCGAAACCGAGCAATACTGACGGGCCGGGCAACCGCGCCCTGAAGTAGCAAAACCAAGGAGAAGTTCCCGATGCCCACGCCCACCAAGGGTGCCCGGATGGGCGGCAGCTCGGCCCATCAGCGGCACATGCTGGCGAACCTGGCCACGGCGCTGTTCGAGCATGGCAAGATCACCACGACCGAGGCACGGGCACGCAGGCTGCGGCCAGTGGCCGAGCGCCTGATCACCTTCGCCAAGCGAGGCGATCTGCACGCCCGGCGGAAGGTCCTGACCGTGGTCACGGACAAGGGCGTCGTGCACGCGCTCTTCACCGATATCGGGCCGAGCTTCGCAGCCCGTGATGGCGGGTACACGCGGATCACCAAGGTCGGGCGGCGGAAGGGCGACAACGCTCCGCTCGCTGTGATCGAGCTGGTCCGCGAGGAGGCGGAGGCGAAGCCGCGCCGCCGCCGCGCCCGCCGGTCGCAGCCCGCCGCCAGCCCGGCCACCGGACGGTCGCGGCAGGGCTCCGGCGGGCAGGGCAGCGCAGGGCAGGGCGCGGAGGCCGGCGGCGCTGCGGAGGCCGGCGGCGCTGCGGCCGGCGGCGCTGCGGTCGGCAGTGCGGAGGTCGGCGGCAGTGCGGAGGCCGGCGGCAGTGCGGAGGCCGGCGGCAGTGCGGAGGCCGGCAGCCCTGCGGAGGCCGGCAGCCCTGCGGCTGAGGCCGCCGTGGCGCACGACGTGCAGGCCCGGGACAACACCACCCAGGCTGAGGACGCGTGGGCCGAGGAGGCGCGGGCTGAGGATGCACGGGCCGAGGACGCGCAGGCCGAGGACGCGCAGGCCGAGGTGGGGACGGCCGCGGCGGATCTTGCCGGCGCGGGCGGGGACGCGGGCGGCACCGGATCCGCGCCGGCCGCCGGTTCAAGCGCAGCGGGGCCAGCGGACGAGTCCGGCCAGGGTGACGAGGGCTAGCTGACGACGAGGGCTGGCAGCAACACGCGCGCGGCGGCCCTGAGCGCCCCGCTGGCTGCCGATCCGTCCGGAGCCCCGGCGGCACCTCTGCGGCTCCGCCTCGAGCTGTCCTACGACGGCTCAGGCTTTCATGGCTGGGCCAGGCAGCCGGGCCTGCGGACGGTTCAGCAGGTCGTGGAGGAGGCGCTCGGCCGGATTCTCGCGCTGGACGCGGCGCCCGGGCTGACCGTGGCGGGCCGTACCGATGCCGGCGTGCACGCGCGCGGCCAGGTCGCGCATGCCGATGTGGCGGCGCAGTCCTGGGAGCGGGCGGCCGGCATCGCGCTCGGCCGGCTGGCCAGGCGGTTGCCACCGGACATCCGGGTGCAGTCGGCCGGCCGCGCCCCGGCCGGGTTCGACGCCAGGTTCTCCGCGCTGTGGCGCCGCTACTCCTACCGGGTCTGCGACGATCCGGCTCGCGCGGACCCGCTGCGCAGGCATGACACGTTGTGGTACCCGCGCCGGATCGACACGGAGCGGATGAACGACGCGGCGGGCGGCTGCCTCGGCACCCGGGACTTCGCCGCGTTCTGCCGCCGCAGGGATGGCGCGACGACCGTGCGCGAGCTGCTGCGGCTTGACTGGGAACGGTCAGCCAGCGGCGTAGCGGTCGCGACAGTGGCGGCAGATGCCTTCTGCCACAACATGGTCCGGGCGCTAACCGGCGCGATGCTGTCGGTTGGCGACGGGACCAGGCCGGCCAGCTGGCTGGCCGGCGTGCTCGCCGCCGGGATCCGTGACCCTGCCGTGCACGTCGCACCGCCGCACGGGCTATGCCTGGAGGAGGTCCGCTATCCGGGTGACGCCGAGCTTGCGGCGCGGGCAGCAGCGACCCGCCGGGTCAGGGAGTCCGGGGCTTCCCGGTGATCATGCGGCTGGCCAGGCTCAGGTTGGCGGTGTTCTGGAACAGGCGGTTGCAGAACGTCTCGAGTTCCTGGCGCTGCCATCTGGCCGTGGGAGCGTCCAGGCTGGCGAACTCGGCCCAGACCATGACGAGGAAATGGCCCTTGATCTCCGTCTCTTCGAGTCCCGTCCCCCGGGTCAGCTGCCTGGTGGGTCCCTTGGCCGCCGCCAGCTGAGCGATGAAGTCGCCGCCGCCGGCCGCCTTGCCCGACCGCTCGGCAGCTACCATGCTGGCCAGGTTGAGCACCCCGATCGTCCCCATCAGCCTGCTGTCGTGCGAGAGATAGCTCGCCCGCATGACCTGAGTGCATCTTCCCAGGCGGACGGCGGACTGCAGTGCTGAGCCGATCACTGCCTTGGCGCAGTCGGTCCCGCCGCGCTCGACGGTCCTCGCGTACCCGCTGCCTGCGGCGGTGAAGGCGGCGGGGAAGAGTTCCGTCAGGGTGAGCGGCAGCGGGTCGGCGGTCCGGTTCTGGATATGTCCCCAGCGGCCCAGCGGCGGGGTGGCTGCCGGCGCGGCCGATTGCGGCTGGCCGTTCCCGGCCGCCGGGCTTTTCGCCGCCGCCGCGGCCTGGCCAGCGCCGTGCTGGCCGGCGCTGAACCAGAGGTACGCGGCGCTGCCCGAGGTGAGGGCGACTACCAGCGCGCAAGCGATCAGCAGCCGTCCGGCTCGCTTTCCGCTGCGCGCCCTGGCGTGCGCGCGCCTAGGGTGCGGGCGCTCGGTGCGCGCTGCCGGGCCGCGCTGGGGTGCCGCCTGGCGGCCTGTCTCAGCGGGCTGGCCGCCGGAGCCTGGCTGTGCTGCCTGATACTGGCGGCCGCCAGTATCAGTCCGGCCATGGCCGCTGCGGCCGGCTCTGGGCGGCTCGGCTACCGGGGGGCGGCGCGGCTCGGCTACCGGCGCGCTGGACGTTGCCCAGCTGCCCGCGGCGAGCGAGGCGTCGACGGTTTCCCAGGACTGGGTGGAGGTGCCGTCGGCGGCGGGATCGCTGACGGCAAGGACTGCAGAGGCGGGCTCGGCGTAGCCAGGCTGGCCAGCCCATGTTTCGCCAGCCCTTGTCTGGCCAGCCCATGTTTCGCCAGCCCTTGTCTGGCCAGCCCATGTTTCGCCAGCCCTTGTCTGGCCAGCCCATGTTTCGCTAGCCCATGTTTCGCCAGCCGGTGGCTCGCTGACCGCCTGCCGGGCATAGCCGGGTTCTGGATACCACGGCTCCGCGCTGTCGGCTGCCTGGGCCTCCGGGTAGTCAGCTGCGGCCCATCCGGCGGCTCCCTGGCGAGTAGCCGGGTAGCCGTTATCTGGCTGCCTGGGCACCTGGTTCCACGCGGAGAACTGGCCCGGGGGATAGACGGGCGGCGGCTGGCCCGGATCGGGCGGGTAGCCACGGACCGGGCCGTTGCCCGCCAGGCCCGCGGCTGGCCCGTGCCGCCCGCCGCCTGAACGGGCGGCTGCGTGCACGGCCGCCTCGGCTGCGTCAGGCTGATCGCCGGAATACCCGGGGGCGAAGAGCGACGAGCCGCCGAGGGGTGGATGCGGGCCGGCTCCAGATGGCTGTCCGGACAATGCCCCGTTCCGGCCTGCTCGTTCCGGCGGCCGGCCGCGCGATCAGCGGACCTATCACCCGGGTTACGCATGCGGCGAGCGTATCGCTGGGTGCCCCTCGGTTAACCCCGTCGGCCGTATTGTCGGTATCTTCGGCTTCCGGTGTCGCTACGTCCTGAAACAGCCCCCGTGACGGCTTCCCGGACCCGGCCTGCCAGCCTCCGCTTTGACCGTCGTCGCCCGCGGCCGGTACGCTGCTTGAGCGTCCATGTGCATTGGCATGCCCGCGCTGCCCGCTACCGGTCAGCGCAGCGGCGGCCGATGCCGCGGAGTCCCGCGCCCGGGCGGGCTTACCCCGGGCGAGGGCCAGGATTCAGGACTCACACGTGAAGGCTTATGACTGTGCGCACATTCAGCCCGAAAGCTGGTGACATCCACCGGCAGTGGCATGTCATCGATGCCTCCGACGTTGTCCTCGGCCGGCTTGCGAGCCAGGCCGCGACGCTGCTGCGCGGCAAGCACAAGCCGATATTCGCGCCGCACGTGGACACCGGCGACTTCGTCATCGTCATCAACGCGGAGAAGGTCGCGCTGAGCGGGAACAAGCTCGCCGACAAGCGCGCGTACCGGCACTCCGGCTATCCGGGCGGGCTGCGGTCGATAACCTACGGCGCGCTGCTGGCAAAGAACCCGGAGCGGGTGGTCGAGAAGGCCGTCAAGGGCATGCTGCCGAAGAACACGCTGGGCAGGCAGATGCTGCGCAAGCTCAAGGTGTACGCCGGGCCCGAGCATCCGCACCAGGCGCAGCAGCCGGTCCCGTTCGAGATCACGCAGGTCGCGCAGCAGGCCAGTGCCAGCCGCGCCGCCGCGAAGTAAGCACTGGCGCGAAGTAACCAGAGCCGATGAGGAAGCACGAGGAAGACGACGTGGCTGAGCCCACTGACGCGCAGGATCCCGAGGCGGGAGCAGGCGCTGAGCCCGAGCAGAACGCTGGGGAGCACGTGTCGGAGTACACCACCGAGACAGGTGACGCTGCGCCTGGCGCGCCGGCCCGGCAGGCCCGCAAGCCGGTCGTTACCGGGAACGCCCTGGGCACCGGCCGGCGCAAGGAGGCCATTGCGCGGGTCCGTATCCTGCCCGGCACCGGGAAATGGCAGATCAACGACCGGTCGCTGGACGAGTACTTCCCGAACAAGCTGCACCAGCAGCTCATCAGCGAGCCGTTCGTGACGCTAGGGGCCGACGATCAGTTTGACGTGGTCGCGCGGATCACCGGCGGCGGCGTCACGGGGCAAGCTGGTGCGCTGCGGCTTGGCATAGCCAGGGCGCTGATTCTCGTCGACCCGGACAGCCGCCCGACCCTGAAGAGGGCCGGCTTCCTGACCAGGGACGCTAGGGTCAAGGAGCGGAAGAAGTACGGGCTGAAGAAGGCACGCAAGGCGCCGCAGTACTCGAAGCGCTGAACCGCGCCGCTGCAGTTGAGGCCAGCGCCGTAAAAACCCGGATGACCAGGGGTGATCCATTGGGTCGGCTATTCGGTACGGACGGTGTTCGAGGAGTTGCGGGACGTGATCTGACCGCTCGGTTTGCGACGGATCTCGCTGCAGCTGCCGCAGTAGTCTTGCCGGGCACCGGCGACCTGGCCGGTAACGGCAATGGCGACCGCGCCAGCCACCTCGGTCGCGTCACCCACGCGGGCGGCACCGGCGACGCGGGCCACGTCACCCCCGCGGGCCACACGGGCGGCACCGCGCTCCGTGAGCGCCGCCGCCCGATGGCGCTCGTCGGCCGCGATCCCAGGGCTTCCGGCCAGTTCCTTGAGGCCGCGGTGGTGGCCGGCCTGGCCGGCGGCGGCGTAGACGTGCTCAGCCTCGGCGTAGTGCCGACGCCTGCCGTCGCGTACCTGACCGGTGCCCTCGCGGCTGATTTCGGCGTGATGCTGTCCGCGAGCCACAACCCGGCTCCTGACAACGGGATCAAGTTCTTCGCCCGCGGCGGGCTGAAGCTGCCCGACGCGGTGGAGGATGAGATAGAACGCAGCCTCGGGGCGCAGCCCGGCTCTGGCCCCGGTCGCCTGCCCGCGGCCGGCTTCGGCCGGGTCACCGACGCCTCCGCCGAGATCGACCGCTATCTCACGCATCTGCTTTCCACGCTTCCTGAGCCGGGCGGCGATACCCCGCTGAACGGGATGCGCGTCGTAGTCGACTGCGCCCACGGTGCCGCCTTCGATGTCGCGCCGCGGTTGCTGCGCCGGGCAGGCGCCGAAGTGGTCACGATCGGCGCCGAGCCCGACGGGGACAACATCAATTCCGGTTGCGGCTCGACGAGCCTCGGCGCCTTGTCGGCCGCGGTGACAGCGCACGGCGCCGACGCCGGCATCGCCTATGACGGCGACGCTGACCGGTGCCTTGCAGTCGACGCGGACGGCCAGGTGATCGACGGCGACCAGATCCTCGCCGTGCTGGCGTTGTGCATGCGGGACGAGGGGCGGCTGGCCGGCAACACCGTCGTCGCCACCGTCATGTCCAACCTGGGATTCCGGCTGGCGATGCGGGAGGCGGGCATCGAGGTGGTGGAGACGCCGGTCGGGGACAGGTACCTGCTGGCCGCGATGCTGGACGGCAGGTTCGCCCTCGGCGGCGAGCAGTCTGGTCACATCATCATGCTCGATCACGCGACGACCGGCGACGGCCTGCTCACCAGCCTGCAGCTACTCGGGGTCGCGGCTGGCCGCGGCCAGCCGCTCGGCGAGCTTGCGAAGGTGATGACCAGGTACCCGCAGGTGCTCATCAACATCCCTGGGGTGGACAAGTCCCTGGTCGCCTCTTCGCCCGAGCTGGCCGACGCCGTGCGGAGGGCCGAGGAGGAACTTGGCGAGTCCGGGCGCGTGCTGGTGCGGCCGAGCGGGACCGAGGACGCGGTCCGGATCATGGTCGAGGCCGTCGACGTCGGCCAGGCACGCAGGCTTGCGGATGCGCTCGGCGCCGTGGTGCGGGGATTTGGGTGAGCAGACCGTGTCCGGATGCTCACGAAGCGTCCCCGGGAGATCGTTGACTGCCAGGCACTAGCCTGACGGTATGTGCGGAATCGTGGGGTACGCCGGCCATCGGCAAGCGCTCGGCGTGGTGATCGATGGCTTGAGCCGGCTCGAGTACCGCGGGTATGACTCGGCAGGCGTTGCGGTTGTCGCCGACGGGAAGCTGGCCTGGGCCAAGCGGGCGGGCAAGCTCGCCAACCTGAGGGCGCTGCTGGCCGAGTGCCCCCCGCTGCCGGGCACGGTCGGGCTCGGGCATACCCGGTGGGCCACGCACGGGCCGCCGACCGACGCGAACGCGCACCCGCACACCGACTGCGGCGGTCAGCTCGCCGTCGTGCACAACGGCATCATCGAGAACTTCGCCGTGCTGCGCGCCGAGCTGAAGGCGAAAGGCCATGAGTTCACGTCGGACACCGATACCGAGCTTGTCGCGCACCTGCTCGAGCAGGAGATGGCCGCGGTGCCCGATGTTCCGGGCACTGGCGCGCTTGCGCCGGGATCGCTCGCGGCCGCGATGCGCCGCGTCTGCCGGCTGCTCGAGGGCGCGTTCACGCTGGTGGCCGTCGACATGCGGCGACCAGGACGCAGTGGTCGGAGCGCGCCGGAACTCGCCCTTGGTCATCGGCCGGGGCGATGGGGAGAACTTCCTGGCCAGCGATGTGGCCGCGTTCATCGCCTTTACCAGACAGGCCGTGGAGCTCGGCCAGGATCAGGTCGTCGAGATCCGCGCCGACCAGGTAACCGTCACCGGGTTCGACGGAGCTCCGGGCCGGGTGCACGACTACCACGTGGATTGGGACGTGTCGGCCGCAGAGAAGGCCGGATTCAAGTACTTCATGCTCAAGGAGATCGCGGAGCAGCCGCGGGCCATCGCCGACTCGCTGCTGGGCAGGGCTGGCGAGGACGGGCTGCTGACGCTCGACGAGATGCGCCTGTCCGACGGCGAGCTGAGGACCGTAGACAAGATCATCATAGTCGGGTGCGGTACCGCCCATCACGCGGGCCTGATCGCGAAGTACGCCATCGAGCACTGGGCCAGGATCCCCTGCGAGGTGCAGCTGGCCAGCGAGTTCCGTTACTCCGATCCGATCCTTACCCGCTCCACGCTGGTCATAGCGATCTCCCAGTCAGGCGAGACCATGGACACGCTGATGGCTGTCCGGCATGCCCGCGAGCAGGGCTCCCGGGTGGTGACGGTCTGCAACGTGAACGGCTCGTCGATCCCGCGGGAGAGCGACGCCGTCGTCTATACGCACGCAGGCCCTGAGATCGCGGTGGCCTCCACGAAAGGGTTCCTGACCCAGCTGGTGGCCTGCTACCTGGTCGGGCTCTACCTGGGCCAGGTCCGTGGCGTGGCGTCAGCAGGCGAGATCTCCGCTGTGCTGGGCCAGCTCGAGTCGATGCCGGCCGCGGTCGACCGGGTGCTGGACACCATGGAGCCGCTGCGGCGGGTCGCCAGGGACCTGGCCGGTGAGCGCTGCGTGCTTTTTCTCGGCCGCAACGTCGGCTTCCCGGTAGCCCTGGAGGGCGCACTGAAGCTCAAGGAACTCGCTTACATGCATGCCGAGGGCTTCGCGGCCGGGGAACTCAAGCACGGACCGATCGCTCTCATCGAAGAGGGCCTGCCGGTCGTGGTGGTGGTGCCGTCCGCGGCGGAGGCTTCAGTCCTGCACGACAAGATCGTGTCGAACATCCAGGAGATCAGGGCGCGCGGCGCCGCCACGATCGTGATCGCCGGGGAAGGCGACGACCGGGTGGCCCCTTACGCTGACACCCTCATCGAGATTCCCCGCGTGCCTGCCCTGCTGCAGCCGCTGGTGGCCACGGTGCCGCTGCAGGTCTTCGCCTGCGAGCTAGCCGCCGCCAAGGGCCACGATGTGGACCAGCCGCGCAACCTGGCCAAGTCCGTAACCGTGGAGTGAGCCGCGTCCGTCACCGTGGAGTGAGCCGCGCTTTGCGCGCTGGCCGCGAGGTCCGCCGAAAGGGCGATCCGGCGGCCGATGGCCGCGGCACGGATTCAGCAGCAGTGCCCAAAACGTGCGCCATGGTGCCACAATCGGAGGTTTGCTAGCCTAGAACTTCTTAATCGTCCCGGGGGGATCACATGCCCGCTCGGCCGCTGGGGATCAGCCGCTTCATCACTGGGGCGGTCGCCGCTCGGGTTGCAACGGCGCGAACTTATGCTGACTGAAACTCCGCCAAGTCCGTTAATCCTCGCATTTTACCGGATAGAGCGATATGCAACCTGATATTGAGGCCCAGCCCAATGACGATCTCGAGGGGATCCCGCAGGTCTTCGCCCGAGTCCTGCGCGGCTATGACCCGCAGCAGGTCCATGATTACCTGAAGCAGATCGACAACGTGCTGCGCCAGCAACGCGAGCAGGTGCAGGCCCTGCGCGGGGAGCTGGCTGACGTACGGCGCCAGGCGCAGGAGCAGGATCGCCCGGACGCCGGGCTCGGGTCACGGGCCGAGCGGCAGCTCCGGCTGGCGAAAGAGCAGCAGGACGAGATTCTCCACGAGGCCAAGTCAACGGCCACGGAGGTCGAGGCGAAAGCCAAGGCCAAGGCTGACCAGGTCCGCGCGGCTGCCAGGAAAGAGGCAGCCGAGCTGCGAGCGGACGCGACGCGGGAAACTGACGAGCTGCGGTTGACCGCCGAGCGTGAGCTCGATGCGATCGGGACAAGTGGCAGGCGCGAGGCGGGCGAGCTGGCCTCGGCTGCCGAACGTGAGGCGGCCGACCTCCGCGCGACGGCCGAGCGCGAGGTGGCGGAGCAGCGCGCAGCCAGCGATAGGGCGATATCCGCGCTCCGGGACGGCACAGAGCGCGAGGTCGCGCAGCTGAAGGAGTCCGCTGAGCAGGAGGGGGCAGAGATCCTCGCCACCTCTCGGCGTGAAGCTGACGAGATGCTCAGCGAGGCGCGGCGGATCCTGGCGGAGGCGCAGCGGGCTCAGGCTAAGGTCGAGTTCGACGCGCGATTCGCCGCGCGGCGCGAGGAAGCGGAGCGGCAGGAGGCCCAGCGGCACGCGGTGGCTGAGGCCGTGACCCGCAAGCTCATGTCTGAGGCTGAACAGCAGGCAGCGGCGGCGGCGCAGCAGGCGGCCGCGGCCAGCGCTCAGGCTGAGCACACCAGACGGGACGCCGATCAGCACGCAGAGCAACTGGTCACCAGCGCGAGGAAGAACGCGGATCACATTGTCGAAGAGGCCGAAGCCCGGGCCGCCAAGCTCCTCGGCGCGGCCAGGTCCGAGGCCGAGCGGCAGCGCGCGAGCACCCAGCGCTATGTCGACGACCTTAACGGCCAGAAAGAAGACGTTACAGCGGACCTCGCGCAGGTCAGCCAGTTGCTCGGCGCGCAGATGCCGAGACTGACGGCCGCCTTGACGCGATCTCCAGCCGAGCGCTCCAGCTTGAGCAAACAGCAGGCCGGCCCGCCGCTTGCCCCGCTACCCGCCGGCGCCGCGCCAGCACCCGAGCACGCCGAGGAGGATGCGAGCGCCGGTGAGAAGACGCCGTCGGCGACCGAGCGGGCCCAAGGCCAGTAAGGCGGCCGTGCCGGGTTAGCCGGCCAAGGCGAGTTAGGCGGCCAAGGCGGGTATGGCGGGTATGGCGGGTTAGGCGGGTATGGCGGGTATGGCGGGTTACTGGGCGGTTGCCGCGAGCTGGTGGGCAGGGCGGTCCGCATAGGCCGGGCGGCGCGGTGATCGGATCTTCCGTACCTCGCATGTAGCAGCAGTCCGGGCGTCTTCCGACCAAGCGTCGGGCAGCCGGTGACGCACCGCGAATGACACCGCTTCAAGCCGCGAATGCACGCCGAGCTTGGTGAGCACGGACTGCAGATGGGTGCGCACGGTGGTCTTGGAGACCCCGAGCCGTTCCACCATGGCCGAGGTGTCGAGGCCCTCGATCAGCATGAGCAGGCACTCCCGCTCGCGGCTGGTCAGCTGGGCGGCAAGGCGGCGGCTGGTTTCGGCCTGCACTGACCGGACCGGGGCTGCCGGGACATCGACGACGGTCCCGCCGTGCTGGATGCGCTGAAGCGCCGAGACGACGGCCTCCAGCCCGCGCGACTGGTGCACGTATCCGCAGGCCCCGGCGTCCAGCGCCCGGCTTACCGCCTGGGCGCCCCGATCAGCGCCGAGCACCAGGACGGCCGTGCCGGCGCTCACCGCGAGCACTCTGCCGATGGTCTCGGCTGGGTCATCGTCGGTCGACGGCCCGCGGTCGAGCAGGCAGGCGTCAGGCTGCTCACGGCGGACGGCGGCGACCATCTCGGCGCAGCTCGCCGCTACCGCCCGGATGACGTACCCGTGCTGCGTCAGGGCACTGGACAGCGCGTCCAGGAAGACGACATGATCGTCACCGAGTACCAGGCTGGTCACCGATCCGCACCTGCCAATCCAGGCAGGCTGCAGCCCGGGGCCGACAGCGTTGCCCCGCGCTCCCGCGTGACGGCAGTTGCCGCGCCACCACCACGATCCGGTCGGCCCCTGGCCGTGCGTCGACTCACTGTCTCGTCCCCCAATACCCCGCCGGGTACTTGTCGGCCCCGGGTGCGCTCACAGCCGCCCGGTAATGACAGGAACCGCGCGAAGAGCAAGTTAACGGCCGCGCGCTTGTCACACAGGTAAGACGCCCATACGGGCGCGATCGTTTACGAATCGCCGGAATCGGCTTGGCCAGGTGGCTAAAAGATGAGTTACCTGAATTATCCGGTTTCTACTGATTTAACCAGATTGTACTGTATTGATGGCTACGCCACTCTTGCGCTGCGGCAGCGGAGCCTGCGGCCCCCTGGGGCGGAGCGTCCGCAGTGCCTGGGTAGCGCGGCACAGCCGCGCGCCAGCGCCCTCGACCCGGATCGCGCGCCTGACCATCGCGCGCCTGACCATCGCGCGCCTGACCATCGCGCGCCTGACCATCGCGCGCCTGGCGGCTGCGCGATCATGCCCGGGCATTTTCGCGCGCCGTACCCGCGGAAACAGTACCCGCGGAAACATAGGCCGCCACGAGCGCATCCCGCAGGTCCTGCTGCCCGTAACGGTCGCCAACGCTGGCGTGGGCAGTCTCGGCCATCCGGGCGGCTGCCCCGGGCGAGTCAAGCAGGGACCGGATCGCGGATGCCAGCAGGAGGGGCCGCCGCGGTGGTACCAGCAGGCCTGTCGACCCGGGCCGCACCAGATCGGGGACGGCGTTGACGGACGTCGCGACGACCGGAACTCCGCAGATCATGGCTTCCACGATCGCGGTGGGCAGCCCCTCATACCGGCTCGGCAGGACAAAGACGTCCAGCGCCGGAAGCACATCGAGAATGTCGGTACGCTCGCCCGCCAGCATTACCCTGGCCGGCTGCCGGGCGCTGGCACGCCGGGCGACGCGCCCGGCGAGATCTCCGCCGCCGATCCAGATGCCGATCACATCCGGGCGGCCGAGCTCGGCAATGGCGTCCACGAAGTCCTCGGGTGCCTTCTGGTAGGTCAGCCGGCCCACCGCGCCGACGACTGTGGCCGTAACCGGCAGGCCGAGCGCCGCGCGGGCGCGCCGGCGGGCCACTGGATCGCGAGCGGCCATGCCGGCCCTTATCCGTTCCGGCCCGCCCACTGTCACGCCGATCGTGCGAACCCGGTCCGGCGCGATCAGCTCCCGGGCCACCGCCTCGGCGGCGACCCCGCTGCCTACGCAGAGCGCCAGGTCGGTGAACCGGCCAAGGCGCCGCTCGATGGCGACATAGGCGTGCCGCCGAGGCGCTGACTGGAACTGATGGAACGGGAATCCGTGGAACGTGTGCACGATCCAGGGGACTTCGGCGCGGCGGGCGGCCATTCGGCCTATGGTGCCGGCCTTGGCGCAGTGCGTGTGGACAACCTGGAAGGCCCGCTGCCGGAACAACAGGTCCAGGCGCCGCAGTGCCAGCAAGTCGCTGCGGGGAGCGATGGGCGCGCGCAGCGCTGGCTCTATCACCACCTCGATCCCGGATCTGGCGGCTTCGTCCAGCAGGCCGTCTCCGCTGCCTGTCACGATCGTGGCCTGGAAGCTCTCCCCGCTAATGACCTGCGCCCCGCGCAGGGCGAGCACTCCGGCCCCGCCTTCCAGCCTGGTGATGACCGTCGCCACCCGAATCTGCCGGTCAGGCACCCCTGACCCGTACGGGGCGGGCCCCGAGGCAGCCCGGGCTGGGGCAGTCACCGGCGGCCTCGGCCCGTCTGGATGATGGAAAACGCGCCGCCCTCGCGGTCGGCCAGGCCCAGGCGCTCGGGCGGGCGCTCGGGCGGGCGCAAGCCTGCCGCGCGGGCGATCCGCACCGCCTGGAGCCTGGTATGCACGTCCAGCTTGCTGAAGATGCTGCGGGTGTGGGTCCGGACCGTATCCGGGGAGATCAGCAGCTCCTTGGCGATCTGCTGGCCGTGCTTGCCTTCCACCATGCTCGCCAGGACGTCCCGTTCCCGCGGGCTGAGCACGTCCAGCGGGTCGGGCACCTCGGCGACCCCGCGGATGTCCTCGCGCAGCTGGCGCAGCACCTCGCCGAGGATCTCCGGCGGGTACCAGGAACTCCCGGCGCGCACGCCGCGGATTATGGTCAGCAACTCGTCCGCGCCCTGAGTTCTCGAGATCCAGGCATCCGCCCCCGCCCTGGCTGCGTCAACAGCCTGCCCGACATCGTCGTCGGCACTGAACATCACCACGCGTGTCGCGGGCCAGGCTTCCCGAAGCCGCTGCACAACCTCCGTCACCGCGAATCCGGGCGGCTTCACGTGGATCAAGGCGACGTCCGGCCGCAGCCACCGGACCAGCTGGGTTAGCCTCGGCTCACTAGTGGTGCAGCTGTCCACCACCAAGATGTCAGGCACGGCCGACAGCCGGGATGCCAGCGCATCGGTGACCATCCGGTAGTTGCCCACGAGAACCAGCCGCAACATGTCCACGACAGCCACTATGATGGATCAAGCCGGTGTTGTCCTCATACCTATGCAGGAGCAATCATCGGCCGCGCACTGGATATTCTCCGCGCCGGAGGCTTGTCAATGACTCAGAGTTATCCTAGCTGACAATTTGTCATCGCGTGAGTCGCTTTCCGTGTAAGAAGGTTTACGCTAAGGGATTGCGACGGGCGGGCTGACCCGCCGGCGATGCGGCAGGCAGCGCCTTACCTCACGGGAGCAGAAATTCCAAGCTTGAGCGCCCCGCTCGTCTACATGTATCACTCCATCACCCCGTACGAGGCAGACCCTTACCTGGTAACAGTGCGCCCGCAACGCTTTGATCAGCAGCTGCGCTGGCTGAGCAGGCGAGGCTTCAAAGGCGTCTGTATGCGAGAGCTGCTTGCGGCCCGGCGCGCTGGCTCGGGCGCGGGCCTGGTCGGTCTCACCTTCGACGACGGCTACGCCGACTTTGCCAGCTACGCGGTGCCAATCATGAAGCGGTACGGATTCAGCGCCACCGTTTTCCCTATCGCCGCCCGGCTTGGCAGCGACAACGAATGGGACCCGGAAGGCCCGCGCAAGCCGCTCATGACCGCGGAGCAGGTGCGGCAGGTGGCCGAAGCGGGCATGGAAGTCGGCTCACATGGGATGCAGCATGTCTCGCTGCTGTCGGTCACAGATGCGGAGCTCGCCCGGGAGCTCAGCGACAGCCGGGCCGCCCTGCAGGACGTCAGCGGGCAGCAGGTGGCCGGGTTCTGTTATCCCTATGGTCACGTCGACAGCCGGGCTGTCGCTGCCGTGCGCGGCGCCGGATACGGTTACGGCTGCGCGATCTGGCGATCGGCGCTGACCGGGCCGTACGCGCTGCCGCGCACCTTTGTCGGCGACGACGACTCCGCGGCGCGGCTGTGGGCGAAGGGCGCCAGGCACCGGCTTGGCTGGGGGCATCGCGGCCCGGCCGCCAGCTTGCCGTCCGGCGCGGCCGTCAAGCCCCGGTAGCCAGGCCCGGCCCATGAACTCGGACGATATAGGTGCGTCTGCAGCGAGTTGACCGGTAGCATAACGGGATCTGAAGGAGATCGCCGCGCGAACTAGGGAAACGCCATGTCAAGCAGGATATGCTGGCCTTCAGCATTAGCGCCCTGCGGACAGCTAACCCGGTGCCGGAGTTCACCTTGCAGCCATGATCAGCTCGCCTCGCAAGAAGTCACCGCCCGAGCTTTCGGTGGCAGATATGTCCAGGCCGCCGGGCGGTCGGCCGCGCCGCCGGAGCGCCGCCGACCGGCGCTTGCAAGCATTGAATGCGAGCAAGGTGGGGGAGCTGCTGGCCGACACGGCCGATCAGCTCAAGGACGCCTCGCCGGCTGTCCGGCTCGCCGCAGCGCGCGCCTTGGAGCGGCTCGCTGACGAGGACGCGGCAGGCCGGCAGCCGTGTATTGACATGCTCTGCGCCGCCGTGCGCGCGGCGCCGGTACCCCGCCCGCAGCTCGACGGAGGCGGCGATGCCGAGGAGCGGCTGCGAGCGTGGCGCGAGCAGCGGCGCTCCGAGTGCCGCTATCAGCAGACAGTTCTTGGCATGATCACCGCGCACCTGCGAGACGACGCCCACGTCTCCTGGCGCGGCTACGATCTGGATTTCACCGGCATTGTCATCGAAGCCCCCGATGCTGCCGACGCTGCCGAGGAAGGCACTCCGAGAGAGCCGGTGCGGGCGTCATTCAGCTTTGCCGGGGTCACGTTCGACGGCGGCAAGATCAGTTTCGCCGACGGCAGGTTCACCGGCGGCGAGCTGATCTTCGCCGGAGCCACGTTCGCCGGCGGCGAGGTGAGTTTCGCCGGGGCCAGGTTCACCGGGACGAGGGTCTCCCTGCTCGGCGCGGAGTTCGCTGGCGGGGAGGTCAGCTTCGCGGGGGCCAGCTTCGGCGGCGGTAAGGTCAGCTTTACCGGAGCCGCATTCGCCGGCAGCAATATTGACTTCACCGGCGCCATGTTCAGCGGCGGGGAGGCCGGTTTCGTCTGCGCCGACTTCGGCGGCGGCCAGGTCAGGTTCACTGACGCGAAGTTCACCGGCGGAATCGTCAGCCTCGCCAAGGCCACTTTCACCGGTGCTGCGGTCAGCTTCGCCGGGGCCAGGTTCACCGGGACGAAGCTCTCCCTGGTCGGGGCAGAGTTCACCGGCGGTGAGGTCAGTTTCGCCGGAGCCGAGTTCGGCGGCGGCAAGGTCAGTTTCACCGCTGGGCTCTTCTCCGGCGGCGTGGTCGGCTTCCTTGGTGCCCGGTTCACGGGGGGCTACACAAGCTTCCTGGCCGCCAGGTTCGCCGACGGCGAGATCGGCTTCATGGACGCGCAGTTCGCCGGCGGTGAGGTGGGCTTCGTCGACGCGAGATTCTGCGGCAGCGAGGTCAGCTTCGTCGGGGCCGAATTCACCGGCAGCGAGGTGAGCTTCACCGGGGCCGGCTTCGGCGAGGGCACGGTCAGCTTCGTGGCCGCTGAATTCTGCGGCGGCGAGGTGCGATTTCCCTGGGCAGAATTCAGCGGCAGCAGCGTGCGGTTTGCCAGCGCTAACTTCAACGGGGGAATCGTGAGTTTCAACAGAGCTAAGTTCAGCAGCGGTGAGGTGGACTTCACCAGCGCAAATTTCGGCGGCGGATTCGTGGATCTTTCCGAGACTCTCAGCTGGGCCGCGCCGCCATTGTTCGACCGGGTAACGCATCCGATAGGCCTGCTGTTGCCGCCGAACAAGGAACCCGCCCAACAGGCGAGCCTCTGACATGCGAGCCTCTGACATGCGAGCTTCAGGCATGCGAGCTGGGGCGGCTCCGGCTGGCTGCCTGATTGCTGTCATTCGCGCGGGCCTCGCGGGGCCGGCCCGTCTTGCGGCCGGGATTCCTGCGGGTCAATGAGACAGCTGAGTTCTGCCGCGGCGGCCTTGCTCGCCGGCCTCGCGGTGGCCGCGCTCGCGTCAGCGGCCGCCGGCCCGAGCGGCCGGCCCGAGCTGGCCAGGCCCGAGCTGGCCAGGCCCGAGCTGGCCCGGCCCGAGCTGGCCAGCCCGGTGCCGCGCGGCTGACTGCCGACAGCAGGGCGGCCGTCTCGCCCGTGCGCGCGAGCGGCGCCAGCGACCGAGGCAGCGCCGCGCGGGGACTGGGTCAGCCTTATGCTGGCAGGACCGTCGTCACGTTTGCCTGGGGCGGCGGTCTCGCCTCGCAGATGGCGGCTGCGCCGATACTCCGTCAGTACGGCATGCGCGCCACGTATTTCGTCCCCTCTGGCCTGGTGTGCATGCAGAGCCAGGCGCAGTGCCGCGCGACCTCGCCCTACCTGACCATCGGTGATGTCCGGGCCCTCGCCGCCACGGGCAATGAGATCGGCGGCCTCAGCGTGCTGCACCAGCAACTGGTCGGCCTGCCAGTCGCCGAGGCAAAGCGGGAAATCTGCGATGACAGGTCGAACCTGTTCCGCTGGGGATTCCGGCCGACCGATTTCGCTTATCCGTACGCGACGGTCACCCGGCGGATGCAGGACCTCACCCGCCAGTGCGGATACAACTCCGGGCTCGGCACCGGGCAGCTGAGGGGCGCGGGACTGTGCCAGACCTGCGCCTTGGCTGAGACCATACCGCCGCGGGATCCGTTCGACCTACGCACCCCCATTGAAGTGAATTCGGTCAATACACACTGGTCAGCGAGTACCTACGAGTCCATCGTCCAGGGTGCGCAGGCACAGGGCGGCGGCTGGGTCATCTTCACGATCCACGGCGTGTGCCCGCATGACTGCGCCCTGGGGGTGACGCCGGGCGTTCTCGGTGAGGTCGCCAGCTGGCTGCGCGGGCAGGCCGCGCAGGGCACGGTGGTGCGGACGATCCGTCAGGTGATCGGCGGACCGGTGCGCCCGCCCGTGGCCGGGCCCCGCGCCAGCCCGATCCCGCCTCCGGGTATCGCCAATGCGAAACTGGCCGCCAAGACGCGCAGCGGCGTCCCGGTGTGCTACCAGCAGGCCGTCTACGGCGGCACTGCTGCCACGTTCTCCTACGAGCCGACCGGCGGGCCGCACGGGGACGCGGCTGAATCCCTGCACATCACCAGGCTGGCCTCGGGCAACGCGAAGCTGATGCCCGCTCTGGACCTCGGCCAGTGCGCCCCGGAGGTGCTGGCAGGCCACGCTTACACCGCGGGAGTCTGGTACAAATCCGATCAGCCCGTTCAGCTTGAGCTTTACTACCGGAACTCCGTGGGTGCCTGGGGCTACTGGACCACCAGTGGTACGTTCCCTGCCACTGCTTCGTGGCAGCAGGCGGCCTGGACGACGCCGCAAACGCCAGCCGGGGCAACCGCGGTGAGCTTCGGCCTGACGGCGAAGTCCACCGCCACGATTACCACCACGCAGTACAGCCTCTCGCCCGCCAGGAGCCACAAGATGATCGTGCTCCTGGGAGGACTGGCGGCGGTGATCGTAGCCGGCGGCCTCATCGCCCGCGGGCAGTACCGGTACGTCAAGTACTCGCGGGCCGAGCAGGCCGACGAGCAGCAGTAAGCAGCCGACGGTAGGCGCCTGACCTTCCCCGGCAGCGGCTGAGCTCAGCCCGAAGCCTGCCGCCCTTGCTGCTCCCAGGCGGCAGATGCCGCCGCCGGTGCCATGGCAGCGGCATCGGGTATCGCCGTCCCCGGCCGGGCCGCCTGCGGCGCCGCCGACCGCGCCGGCGGGCTGGCGGCGACCGCGCGGGTGCGGGCCCGGCGCCTGGCCGGGCTCTTCCAGACTCCGTTGGAGCTGGCCAGCCACGCCTGCGGGATGGCGTAGAGCCCGATGGCCGCGTCAAGCACCCGCATAAGCGGGAAGAAGGGCGCTGACAGCAGCAGCCGCGGCCGCCGTTCGAGCACCGCCACCAGGCAGGTTATGACGAGGTCGGGAATCGCCACCCCCAAGGCGATCCTGGACAGCGACACGTGCGATGACACCACAGCGTAGACGGAGCCGAAAACGGGCCAGGTCAGCGCGCCGCCGACCAGATCAGGCAGGATGAGCACGGCAAGAATCGGCGGCAGGATGACGAAGAGCAGGCTCGAGGTGATCAGTTCCGTCAGCATGAGCGCGAGCATGCCAGTGAACAGGTTCAGCTGTGGCGGGTGCCGCCGCACCGTCTGCCAGAGGCCAAGGGCCCAGCGCCTGGTCTGGCGGATATAGTCCCGGAAGTTATCGGGGTCCTGGGTCACGGCCACCGCGCCAAGCGTGAAGCCCACCTTGCCCAGCTGCCGCTGGTAGACCTCGAACGTCATGTTGAAGTCCTCGATCACCAGGCCCGGGGGATTCATGTTCATTCTCGGCAGCACGGCCGTCCGGTAGATGCTGGCAAAGCCGGGAACGATCGGCGTCGCGTTCAGGAACCGCGACGTCTGGCCGAACTTCAGCGCCCGCTGGCCTACCGCGTATATCCGCATCCGGTGCCCCGTCAGCATGTTGCCGACTGGTGAGAGCATCCGGCGGGTATCGGTCCGCACGCAGCCCGCGACAGCGACCACGCGGCGCGAGTCGAACAACGGCAGCGCCGCGGTGAAGTAGCCAGGCTGGACCCTGGTGTCGGCGTCCAGCAGCATCACAACCGGGAACCGCTCCACGAGCTTGAAGCGCTCGACGGCTTCCGCCAGTGCTCCCGCCTTGCCGACGTTGCGCCGGGTCTTGATCGCCTTGACGCCGGCGCCCATGGCCTTCTCGAGAGTGTCGTCGGTCGACCCGTCGGACACCACATGGATGTTCTTGCGCGGCACCAGCTTCGTTATCGCCTCGAGGCTGTCCTCGATGACTGCGCCCTCGTTGTGCGCCGGGATCAGCACGGCGACATCGTCCACGGTCAGGTGGGTCTGCCGGGCTCGCCGCCCCGCCGGGTCATGCCGCAGTGCGACGACG
Source organism: uncultured Actinomycetes bacterium (assembly GCA_963774825.1). GTDB lineage: Bacteria > Actinomycetota > Actinomycetes > Streptosporangiales > Streptosporangiaceae > DATBGO01. Next base: position 142,374 of record CAVZGW010000004.1, read on the forward strand.
TTTTCCGGCTGCCCTGCCCGGACCAGCCTGACCAGCCGGCGTACGGCCTCGTCCAGGAGCCGGATCAGGCCGACCGTGCCCCACAGCGCGAAGTTGACGCCGAAGACGAGCAGCGCGATCGCCCACCACGGCATCATGACGCGCTCCGGGCGGCCGGAACCGGGATGCGCGGGCCTGCCTGCAGCGCCTGCCGCAGAGCCGGCCACATTCCGGGATCTGCACTGCCGTACATCCAGAGGTAGACACCGCCGATTCCGGCTGCCTGCGCCAGCCTGAACTTTGCGCGGGAGCTTTCCGCATCCTCGAACCACACGGTGTGCTGGCGGCCCGCCGCATCGGTATAGCTGAACCAGGGAGCCTGACTAGCCGTGCTGTAGTGCAGTTGCGCCCCCGGCTGCCGGGACAGCTGCATCGCCTGCTGCCAGGTGATCCCGGTGCCGTGACCGCCGGACCAGTTGTAGCCGTACTCGGGCACTCCCAAGATGATCTTGGCTGCGGGCAGCTGCGTTTTGGCGTAACTGAGCACGCTCCTGAGCCAGCTGACCGGAGCTATCGGCCCTGGCGGCGAGGTGGACCAGTGGTAGTCGTAGCCCATCAGCCGCACCTGGTCGGCGACCCTGCCGATGGCCGCGTAGTCCTGCGCCAGGTTGCGCGGCGCGTACCCGGCGTCAGTGGCCTTGGCGAACAGCGCGACCGACAGGATCTTCCCCTGGGCGTGCAGCGCGCCGGCCAGCCGGGTGACAAAAGCGGTGAAGTCCTGCCGGTCGCCGGCCCGCAGGTCTTCGTAGTCAATGTCGATTCCCGCGTAATGGCCGGAGTCCGCCAGCGCGACGATGGCTGCAACGTGCCGCGCCATCAGGACCGGGTTGTGCAGGATGCGGGCCACCGGCGGGTAAGCCCAGTTGCCCTGGGCATCGACGTTCGCGATAGTTGGCACCAGCGGCAGGCCACGGGCCCGCAACTGGCTCAGTGAGCTGCTGAGCGCAGGCTTGCTGATCCCGGAGCCGAGAATGATCTGGCCGTCGCTGGCCAGCCCGTATATCCACGGGGAGACCTCGTTGACAGCCTGCCGGTTCGCCAGGACGGCGGCAGTGCCCTGGCTGAGGCTCCAGTAGGGCAGCGACGCCACCACGACACGCGGCGCCGGGACTGTCCGGTGCGGTCTGTTGAGGGCATGCACGGTCAGCACCACAGCGACGATGGCAACGGGAACGACGGCGAGCCAGGCACTGCCGGTGATCCGGCGCGGGTAATCGGGCTCAGGCGGCGCGGCTGACGGCTCCGGCTGGTCGGCCAGGGTGAGCGCCGACCGTCGGCCCTTGCGGCGCAGCCGCCCCAGCTGTCCCGCCAGAGTGCGCTTGCCCGCCCGGCCTTGCTGAGATTCACCGGAGTCTGCGCGCACTGTGGTGATCCTGCGCTCATGTGGCTGCGGCTGCGAAAGGCTGGCTGGCCTCCTGATCTTCGATGACCGAACGGATGACGTCATCGAGGGTCCGCTGCGGAGCGAACCCGACGAGCTTATTGGCCAGCGTGCTGTCTGGGATCCGGCGCTGCATGTCTTCGTAGCCGGGCCCGTAGGCGTCGAGGTAAGGCGTGTGGCTGATGGTGCTGCTCGACCCCGTTGCGTCGATGATCCGCTCCGCCAGGCTGTTGATCGAGACCGGCTGGCTATTGCCGAGATTGACGGCCCGGCCGTAGGCGGCCGGGGTAGCCATCAGCTGGGCGAGGGCCGGGATGACATCCAGCACGTGGCAGAAGCACCTGATCTGCTCGCCGGTGCCGTACACAGTCAGCGTCTCACCGTCCAGAGCCTGCCGGATGAGCCGCGGTATCACCATGCCGTAGCGGCCGGTCTGCCGCGGGCCGACGGTATTGAAGAACCTGATGATGACGGCGCGCAGGCCGCGCTCACGGCAGTACGCATCGATCAGGCTCTCATCAATGGCCTTGGCCTCGGCATAACTCCACCGGGACTTCAGCGGGGAGCCGATGATGCGGTCGTCATCCTCACACAGGCCAGGCTTGGGGTTCTTGCCGTAGATCTCGCTGGTGGATGCGGCAAGCAGGACCGCGCCATGCCGGGCAGCGGCGTCGACGACGTTCTCGGTGCCGTGGATATTGGTGCGCAGGCTCTCCAGCGTCCGGTCGCGAATGACAAACGAGCCGACAGCGGCGGCCAGGTGGTAGACCTGGTCACATCCGGCGGTCAGGTCATCAACCAGGCCCTGGTCCAGGATCGAGCCCCGCACCAGCCGGAATTTTCGGTCTGGGGTGACCGCAGGCAGGTTCTCCGCCCGCCCGGTGCTCAGATCATCAAGCCCGGTCACCTCGTTCCCCGCCGCAAGCAAGGCCTCAACCAAATGCGATCCGATGAACCCGGCGGCGCCGGTGACGAAGACCCTCATCACTCACCCCTCAATGGCAATGGCAATGGTGCCGGGCTGCCCGGCGTGCCGACCGGCGCCGGCCCGGCGGCCGCCGCGTCGGCTAGTTCATCCCGGGGCGGCAGGCTGGCCGCGCTCGGAGCCGGGCCGCGTCCGGAGGCAACGGGCCGGCGCAGCCGGGCGGCCAGGGTGCGCCAGCTGCGGCGCGCTGCGAGCTGATCGTAGAGGTCATCAATTCGACCGGTGACAGCGCTGATGCCGTACTCCTTCTCGACGGCGGGCTCGGGCAGCCGGTCGCGCTGCCCGGCACGCACCTCGTCGGCCATCGCCGCCCGGATGCCGGGGACGGCAGACGGGACCTGCCGCGCCCTGCTCACTTCCAGCCCGGTCAGGGCGGGGCAGGTCGTGTACAGGACGGGAACGCCGTTGGCGAGCGCCTCAAGCACCGACAGGCCGAACGTCTCCTGCGCTGAGGAGGCGACGAACAAGTCCATCGCCGACAGCATCGCCGCTACGTCGTGGCGTTCCCCCGCGAAGATCACCCGCCCGGTCACCCCGCATCGGGCTGCCACCTCTTCCAGGCGCGACCGCTCAGCACCGTTACCGACCACCAGCAGCTTGGTGCTGTCGTCCAGCAGCGGGGCAGCGGCCTCGATGACCAGATTGAACTGCTTGTTCGGGTCCAGGCGGCCCAGCACGCCCAGCACGTAGTCGTCGGCGCCGATGCCCAGCTCCGCTCGGATCCTGGCCCGCGCCGCGGGATCGAACGCGACCCGGCCCAGATCGACCCCGTTGGGGATGACGACGATCCGGGAGTCCCGGACGCCCCAGTTGATCATCCGGTCCCGGACCGTCTCCGACACCGCGATCGTCGCGTCGGAGAGCCGCTCGGTGGCCAGATACAGCGCCCGCACCCCCGCCGTCATCTCCCGGCGCTCCAGGTGCGTCTCGCCGATCGAGTGCTCGGTGCTCACCACCACCGGGACGGCAGCCAGCCACGCAGCCGTCCGCCCGTAGATCTGCGACCGGTACAGATGGCAGTGCACGACGTCATAGCCGCCGGACCGGATGATCCGGCGCAGGTTCCACAGTGCGCCCAGCTGCGTGTTGCGCGTCATGCCCAGATCACCAACCCGGGCACCCTCGCCGCGGATCATTTCCGCGACCGGGCCCGGATTGTAAAGGGTCACCACGTCGCACTCATGCCGGGTGTGCTGGAGAAATGAGCGTAGCTGCAGCTCGGCGCCACCGACGCCGAGTCCGGTGATGACTTGCAGAACCTTCAACGCAGGTCCTTTCCGGCAGCGCCGACGGCGAGCTGCCCGGTCCAGTAGCAGGCGCGAGCTGATGGCAAGTGGCCCGTCAGCGCGCGCAGGTCGTATTCATTCGTCACGGTCAGGTCCGATCTCGGGAACTGCTCCATCAGCTCACCGGGCCTTGCCGGTCCGGCGCAGGAGCGATGTGAAGGTCGCGGCCAGAATCACGGCGTCGAGCCAGATCGACCAGTTCTCGATGTAGGCGTTGTCGAGGCGCACCCGCTCGTGGACGGAGGTGTCGCCATGCAGGCCATGTACCTGAGCCCAGCCGGTGAGCCCGCTGCGCATCCGGTGCCGGTCGTCGTAGCGGGGAATCTCGCGGCTGAACCGCTCGGTGAAGTAGGGGCGCTCGGGCCGCGGCCCGACGAGCGACATATCCCCGCGCAGCACGTTGACCAGCTGCGGAAGCTCGTCCAGGTGCGTGCTGCGCAGCCAACGGGCCAGCTTGGTGAGCTCGAATGTCGGCACCACCCAGCACGTATCCGGATTACTGCCCTCGGCCATGGTCCGCAGCTTGACGATCTTGGCGAGCCTGGCGGCCCCGACGACCCGGACCTGGCGGAACAGCACTGGCCCGGTGTTTCCCAGCTTGATCATCACGGCGAGCGCGGCCAGCAGCGGGGCGGCCAGCGCAAGCAGGACGGCAGCCCCGGCAATGTCGACCGTGCGCTTGAGCGCTCTGGCTACGATCCCGTGGCCGGGCCGCAGCGGCACCAGCGGAATGCCCCAGATCTCATCCAAGCACGCGCGGGGCACCGCGGCGGCCATCTCGTGCAGCTGCGGCACCACGCAGGTGTCCACGCGGAGGCCCCGGCACTGCCGCAGCACGGTGACCATGTCCTCGTCGCGGCCGCCGGGGAAGCACACGATGACCCGCCCGATGCCGTCCCGCGCGACCACCTCCGCGAGCTCACCGGGCTGACCAAGGACGGGCAGGTCAAGCCCGGCTGTCAGCGAGGCGACGTCGAGGTAGCCCCGCGGCCGCAGGCCAAGCTCTGGGTGTTCGCGCAGCAGGCCGGCGATCCGCTGACCGGTCTGGCCCGCACCGACCAGCAGCGCGGGTTCGGTCAGGTGACCCCGGCGCCGGGCAGCACGCAGCGCGGTGCAGGCCGCGGCCCTGGCGGCCAGCACGAGCCCGGCTGACCACAGGACGAGGCGCAGCGCGACCGGGCCAGGCACCGACGGCAGCAGGATAAGCACCGGAGCAACGACGGCCGCGAGGATACGGCCGATCTGGTCCGACATCCGCAGGCAGATGCGCAGCCGGTGCAGTCCGCTTACGGACATCGCGACCAGCGCGGCGCAGCAATAGCCGGCTTCCGGCCAGCCGGGGCGCCCGATCGCGGCCGCGAACACCCCGGCCGCCGCGGCCAGCGCCAGGACATCTGCGCCGGGCAGCACGGCAGCCAGCAGGGCCCGCCGTCCCGGCGACAGAACAGGCGCAGCGCCAGCGCCTGCCTCGGCAAGGTCATCCCGGGCGGCGCCGGGCGGCGCCGGCATCGCCAGCGGCGCCGTCGATGCCGTAGTCACCGGGGCGCTCGCACCGCGATGCCGGCTAGCAAGTGCCCGGTCAGCGGATTGCCGGGACGCATGCCAGGGCCGCCAACGGCCATCCGCTCCCGGCCTGTTTCTGCGGTGGCTGTCATAGATTTCTCCCTCGGTCAGGCCGTCAGGTCCGGGCCGGGTGCCCGGCCCGGACCGGCCTGCGGTGCTAGCGCCGGCCCGTGCGGCCATGATCAGACGACCGTGCGGTGCGGTGCGTCATCGAACTGGTAGGTGGCATCGAGTACCCGCGGGCAGTCGCTGACCCACGAGTAGTCCACGCCCGGATGGATCGTGTGCACGATCGCCAGATCCCAGCCGCCTTCGCCGGGCGCATCATGGCTGTGCGCCACTCGTCCGTCAGGCAGCCGCAGATGCGGTATCAGCGGGTCGTAATAGTCGACCGCGGCGCCAGCGTCGAGCAGCCGGGCGATGAGCCCGACGGCAGGGGATTCCCGCAGGTCCTGTACCCCTGGCTTATAACTGGCGCCGACAACGATCACTGCGGCGCCGGTCAGCGTACGGCTGTCGGCGGCGAGCACCTCGGCGGCCCGTTCGGCGACCCTGGACGGCCGCATGCTGATCAACTTCATCGTCTGCTCGATCAGCGGCGACTGCCGTCCCTGCTTGCTGAGCTGCCAGAGCAGGTAATGCGGGTCGCACGGGATGCAGTGCCCGCCGACGCCGGGGCCGGGCAGCGCGCCGAGGAAGCCGTAGGGCTTGGTCCCCGCGGCCAGGGTGACCTCAACGGGATCCAGGTTCAGCGCACCGCACGCGTCAGCGAACTCGTTGGCCAGGGCCAGCGATACGGCTCGGAAGATGTTCTCGTACAGCTTCGTTGCTTCGGCGGCCTCCGGCGAGCTCAGCAGGTACACCTCATCAGTCAGCTGGCCGATGATCACCGCTGCGCGCTCAGTGCACGCGGGAGTAATCCCGCCGACCACCCGCGGTGTCTCCCGCTGCAGGTGGTCGAGGTTGCCTGGGTCGATCCGCTCCGGGCAGAACGCCACGAACACATCGGTGCCGACCCGCAGCCCGCGCCGGCGCAGCGGCTCGGCCAGCAGCTCCCGCGTCGTGCCCGCATACGTCGTGGACGTCAGAATGACCGTCTGCCCCGGCCGGGCGTGCGCCACCACGCTCGCGCAGGCGCCGCGCAAGGCCCCGAGATCGGGGACGTACTGTTCATCCACCGGCGTCGGCACGCAGATGATCACAGCCTCAGCGGCCTTGACAGCTGTCGGGTCGGCGGTCAGCTCAAGGGAACCGTCGGCCAGCGCGGCCGCGAGTTCCGCCTGGTCCGGGCCGGTGAGATCAGCCTCTCCGGCGGCGATCTCTGTCAGCCGCTGCTGGCTGAGATCGACACCGATGATCCGCTTGCACCGTCCGTGCAGGGCGACTGCCGTCGGCAGCCCCACGTACCCGAGCCCGACGATCGCTACCGACGAGGCGGCGGCCGCGTCGTCGCCGCCGGGCGAGCCGGGAGCCTGGTAGAGCTTCAGTCTGCTGGTCAGCTGGTACTCACGCCCGTTCACCGCAAGCGACAAACTGCGCTTGGACATTGGCTACGCTCCCTCAGGAGTTGAAACTTCGGGGGATTCAGCAGGATTCGCCACGACCCTTGGGTGTGCTGAAACTGCATCTTTCGGCACCTTGGCCGCGCAGCGGCAGGAGCCAGGTCCGCGCATCGTCACCTGCCTGCCGGCACGGCCGCCGCCTGCGACCGCCGGCTGGCTGCGCCGGCCAGCTGGCGCGTCACAGCCTTCGCCGCGTGCGCGGAGCCGAAGACGAATCGCATCACCGGCCCCATGGAAGGGGCTACCACCGGGCCGATGAAGTAGAGGCCGGGAACCGACGACTGATATCCGCTGCCCACCACCGGGCTTCCGGCCAGCGTCCGCAGCCGCGACCGCAGCTGGTCACCGAGGAACGGCAGCCGGGCCAGCTCGGTGCGGTAACCGGTGCCCGCGATGAGGTGATCGGCGGCTAGCTCGCGGGTTGATCCGTCGCCGCTGGTCACGCCCAGGCGCAGGCCCGTGTCCGCCGCCTTCGCCCACGTCACCGACTGGCTGGTGTGCACCGGGAACTGGCCTTCGACCCGGCTGCGCAGCCAGGATGCGCCGGCCGGGCCGAGCGCGGTGCGAGCCCGGTAGACCCTGGTGGACTTCGGCAGGTGCCGGAACAGGTCCGGGTGGTTGGAGTAGAACCAGCTGCCCCAGCCCGAACCGAGCCCGGCCTCAGGCTCTCGCAGCCGCTCCGACAGCGGGCGGTCCGGCGACAGCGGCAGGCCGTTCCAGGCCAGCTTGTCTTCCCTGGCGAGCACCTGGACGGCTGCCCCGTTCTCGTGCAATAGCGCAGCCGTCTCAAGCGCCGACTGGCCCGCGCCGACCACCAGCACATCCTGGCCGCGGAAGCCCGCCAGGTCGCGGTGCGCGGACGTGTGCGTGCAGGCGGCTGGCGGCAGGGCCGAGAATGGCTCGGGAACACGGGCGAAATGCTCGACGCCCGCAGCCACCACCACTCGGCGGGCCTGCACTCGCTCGGAGCTGGCCAGGGTCAGCTGAAACCCGTCAGGCCCGGCGGTAATATCGCTGACCAGCACTTCTTCCAGGTCAGGCAGGAGCTCGGCAACGAACCACTGGCCGTAGCTGACAAATGTGCTCAGCGGTATCGGCTGGCCATAGATGGCGTAGGGCAGGCCGGTTGCCTTGCAGAATGCCTCCAGCGTGTGGGTTCCGTGCGGATCCGACAGGTTCGAGGCATAGCCCTGTGACTTGAGGAACATCCCCGTGGGCATTGCCGCCCGCCACAGCTGCATCGGCAGCCCGAACTGGCGGAAGCTGACGCCCGCGCCGCGCAGGTGCGCGGCTAGCGAGAGGCCGTACGGTCCGGCTCCGACGATGGCCACGTCCACGGCATCGCTCATGCAGGTGTCCCCTCCTTCTGAGACTGCGGCGCTGCTGGCCGCGAGATATCGGTAATGGTGGCGGGCCGCGAGTCCGCGGCGCGGCCCGGCCGGGCCGCCGCGCGGCCGCTGCGATAGCGGAACCCGTTCCCGCGCGGCTGACTCTGCTTCGTGGCCAGCGGCCTGGTCGCCAGCCGCCAGCCCATCCGCACGCACATCAGCCCGAAGGGCCGCAAGTCATCGCGGGCGAACCAGGCGGTCTCGTCCACGGTGCGCAGCGACGCCAGCCAGGAACCCAGCCCCAGCTCGCCGTCGCGCCAGTAGCGGAGGGCCCCGAGCGGGTCGTAGTTTTCCACCAGAAATCCGCGGCCGGCCACCTGCTCGCCGGACGGGATGGGCTGCCCGGTCAGGTCCAGGTAGGCGGCGGTCGCCACGTCCAGTCCGGCGGTGTCGCGGAATAGCCGGAATTGAGCGCCGAGCCTGGGATTGAAGTCCAGCAGCTTGAACTGACCGTCCCGGGCGTCAAGGCGCAGGTCAAGGTCGAGGATTCCGCGGTACCCCAGCCGGCTGAGCAGCCCCGCCACCTCCGCGCGCAGCCCGGCGCTTGGCGTGGAGCGGCCGAGGCAGGTCAGTCCGGCGTGCGCCGGGTAGGACCGCTCCTTGACGCCGGTGAACGCAGGCCGGCACGCGGAGCTAGCGTCACAATAGCCGTGGAAGAACCAGTCATGCCCGCTGCCGCCGGGAATGAACTCCTGCAGCATCAGGCCGACGCCCGCCCCGGCGCACTCCCGATAGATGGCTGCCAGCTGCCCGGCGTCCGCGATTACTGACGTGCTGCGCAGTCCGCGGCTGTGCGTCCACGGAGTGGTGAGCTTGGCAATCAGCGGGAACCCCGCGTCGGCCGCGAACCCACGCGCCTCGGCCAGCGAGCCGGGCAGCGCAGCGTGCGGGCAGGGCACGCCCAGCGCGCTGCAGAGCTGGTAGAGCGAGTATTTGCCGGCCACCTGGCGAGGCAGGCCGGTCGGCGGGTCGCTGAACAGGAAGCGCGGCCGTAGCTGCGCACCGTGCTCCGCGAGGAAGATCGCGCCCGCGTCGTCGGTGGGCAGCAGCACGGCAGGCCGGCCGATGTGTCCGGCCAGCTGGCCCAGGCCCGCCAGCACCCGGTCCGGTTCCGCGGGATCTGGCTGCCAGAAGCAGCGCCCGCGCAGGTAGACCGAACTCGCGGCGGGCGCCATGGGCCCCTCGTGCACGCCGTAGACGGGCACACCCAGCCTGCCCAGGCTGCGGATGACGCCGAGGCCGCCATGGTGCATGACGTTCGGGTCCAGCTTGAGCACCACGGCTGGCGTGCTCGTGTCGAAATCCGGCGCGCTGACGCCGGTGACCGCCATGCCCGGACGCGAGCGGGCGCTGATCACCGGGGCACCGTCGGCGCCAGTTCATCTTCGGACATGGTGTTCTCCCCCGGCTGCCGCGATATTCGGGCGATTCGCGGCAGATGTGAACTCGAGTGTGCCAGCTATCGCACTAAGTCGCATCCATCATCGGGGGGAGATGACCTACGCATAGCGGCCGAGCACCAACACGGAGGGCGCGCGGCGGCGGCTGGCCGCCCCGCTCTTTCGGCAGCCCGGCGCGGTAAATCTCATCCGTGGCCGTCCGGGCTGACTGCTCTGGGCGCGGTAACCGGACCCGCCAGCTCGGGCCGGTACGCGCCGGAGCGCCCGGCCAGCCGGGAACGCCGCGCGGTTCCCGGAGCAGACCCCGGCAGGCTGGCGTGGCAGGCTTGGCCTGTGATCGTAGGCATCGGCGTCGACGTCGCGGACATCTCGCGGCTGCAGACAGCGCTCCGGCGCACCCCGTCGCTGTCTGCCCGGCTGTTCGCTGAAGGCGAACGCGATGCCAAGCCGGGCTCGCTCGCCGGGTACTTCGCGGCGAAGGAGGCGGTGGCGAAGGCCCTGGGCGGCCCGCCCGGCCTGCGCTGGGCGGACGTCCAGGTGAGCCATGATTCCCGCGGCGCACCGCGGCTTGAGCTGCGCGGCACCGTCGCCGACGCGGCGGCCAGGCTCGGCGTGCGGACCTGGCACCTGTCGCTGAGCCACGACGGCGGGCTGAGCGTTGCCATGGTGGTGGCCGAGGGATGAGAAACGCTCACCTGGTGGCGGACATCCGCCCGGCCGAGCGCGCCCTCATGGCGCGCATGCCAGACGGCGCGCTGATGCAGCGGGCCGTAGCAGGCCTGGCCTCGGTGTCCGCGGGGCTGCTCGGCCGCGTGTACGGATCCAGGGTCGTCGTGCTCGCGGGCAGCGGCGACAACGGCGGGGACGCGCTGCACGCCGGTGCGGTAATGGCGCGCCGCGGCGCCGTCGTGACCGGCATAGCCGTGGCATCGCGGGTACACGAGGGCGGGGCGGCGGCGCTGCGCGCAGCCGGGGGCCGGCTGACCGAGGCGGCCGATCCGGACACCGGCCGGGCTGTCGGCGTGGCGGACCTGATCATTGACGGCATTCTCGGCATCGGCGGCCATGGCGGCCTCCGCGAGCCCGCAGCATCGCTTGCCGCCCAGGCGGAGCGCTCCCGTGCCCTGGTCGTGGCCGCCGACCTGCCGAGCGGCATCGACGCCGACACCGGCGAGGTCGGCGGTGCCGCGGTCCGCGCCGACGTGACCGTGACCTTCGGTACCTGGAAGCCCGGCCTGCTGATCGATCCGGGCGCGTCCTGCGCCGGAGTCGTCGAGCTTGTCGACATCGGCCTTGGCCCGCACCTGGGCCCAGCCGGCGTCGCCGCGCCGCAGGCCGCTGACGTGGCCGGCTGGCTGCCCAGACCGTCGGCCGAATCCGACAAGTACCGCCGGGGCGTCCTGGGGCTGGCCGCAGGCAGCGAGCGGTTCACCGGCGCCGCGACCCTCGCCATCGGCGGCGCCATCCATGGCGGGGCCGGGATGGTCCGGCTGGTCTCAGCCGCGCCCGCGGTCGCCGTCGCGCGGCAGCACTGGCCGGAAACGGTGATCACTGTCGTGGCTTCCGACTCGTCAGCAGGCCAGGCGATCGAGACCGCCGGGCAGGTCCAGGCCTGGGCCGCCGGGCCCGGCATGGGTACCGGCGAGGCTGCCGTCAGCCTGCTCACCGCCGTGCTCGCGAGCAGCGTCCCGGTGCTCGTGGACGCGGACGGCCTGACCGTGCTGGCCGCGCACCGCGATCTGCTCCCGCGCCACGCGCCTACCCTGATCACCCCGCACGCTGGCGAGCTTGCCCGGCTGCTCGGCGCGGACCGGGCCGACGTGGAGGCCCGCCGCCTGGAGTTCGTCAGGCGCGCCGCGGCCGAGCTTGGCATCACCGTGCTGCTCAAGGGGTCTACCACGGTGATCGCGGGGCCATCGGAGGATGATCAGGTCCTGGTGAATCCGACCGGGACGGCGTGGCTGGCTACGGCCGGCTCCGGGGATGTCCTTTCCGGTCTGGCGGGCGCGCTGCTGGCGCAGGGCCTGAGCCCCGCGGCTGCCGCCGCTTCCGCCGCGTACCTGCATGGCATCGCCGGCCGGCTGGCTGCCACCGGCACCGCCGACACCGTCAGGGCGGGCGCGCCGATCGGCGCATCCGACCTGATCCGGGCCCTTCCGGCCGCCATCAGGACCGTGTCCGCCGAATAGCCCGCGGCAGGCCACGACTTGGCCCGCGGCGCAGGCCACGACTTAGCCAGCGGCGCAGGCCACGACTTAGCCCGCGGCGCAGGCCACGACGGCGGTGCTGGCTGCCTACTCCTCCGCGCGGCCGCCCAGGTACCTGGCCAGGAAGCGCTCGGCGGCCGCGTAGAAGCGCAGCCGGTTCTCCGGCTTGGCGAAGCCGTGGCCCTCGTCCGGGAAGAGCATGTACTCGTGCTCTATCCCGGCCTCCTGCAGGGCGGTAACGATCTGCTCTGATTCGGCTTGCTTCACCCGCGGGTCGTTAGCCCCCTGGGCGATGAGCAGCGGAATCCTGATGTCGCTGACCCGGGAAAGCGGCGATCGCGACCAGAGGAAGTCGGCGTCCGCCGCGGGGTCACCGACCCGGCGGTGGAACTGGGCGATCATCGGGGCCCAGTACGGCGGGATCGTCTCGATCAGTGTCTTCAGGTTGGAGGGCCCGACGATGTCGACGGCGCAGCAGAAGACCTCTGGCGTGAACGTCGCGCCGACCAGCGCGGCGTAACCACCGTAGGAACCGCCATAAATGGCTACCCGCGCCGGGTCAGTCCAGCCCCGGCTGACGGCGAAGGACACGGCGTCGATCAGGTCGTCGTGCATCTTGCCGCCCCACTCGCGGTCACCTGCGTTGACGAACGACTTTCCGTAGCCGGTCGATCCCCGGTAGTTGACCTGGATACTGAGATAACCCCGGTTGGCCAGCCACTGCGCCTCCGGGTTGAAGCCCCAGTCGTCGCGGACCCACGGGCCGCCGTGGACGTTGATCACTGTCGGCAGCGCGGACCTGTCGGCGCCTGCCGGGAAGGTCGCGTAGCCGTGGACGGTGAGACCGTCCCTGGCCGTGAAGCTGAACGGTTCCATCGCGGCGAGTTCGTAGCGGGACAGCTCAGGCCGGGTCTCGAAGAGGAAATGGCCAGTGCGGCTGGCCCGGTCATAGCGGAAGTACACCACCGGCCCGGTGTCGTTGGTGAAGCCGACCAGCCAGGTCGCGTCGGCTTCATCGGTGTCCTCGAAGACCGGGTCACCCGGGTGCAGCGCCCGGATCGCCGCCAGGTCGGCGGCTGCTGCCTGGTCAAGGACGAGGTACTCGGACCGGTCCTTGAGCAGGGTGACGATCTGCGGCTCGCGGGTGTCCGGCTGCAGCCAGACACCGTGCACGTCGGCCTCCGGGTCCTCGGCAAGCACCTCGGCCGAGCCGGTAGCGACGTCGATCCGGACCAGCCTGCCGGTTTGCGCGCCCACCGAGCTAGTCGCGAGCAGCGACCTGCCGTCCTCGCTGAACGCGATTGGTTCGCTGGTCAGCGCGTCCTCCGCGGGAACCGTGCCAAGCGGCCGCCAGTCGCTGTCTGCGCTGTCCCGGATCATGAGGATGTAGCTGCCGTCCGGCTGCGGCGCGGCGGCCGCCCTGACCACCAGCTGCGCGTCGGCCGCCCAGCCGATGACGCCGAAGTTCTCGAGTTCCTTCGTCAGCTCCGCAGTTACCAGGTCGAGCCGGTAGACGTCGTGCAGCTGGGCGTTGTCCCGGTTCATCCCGATCAGGATCTCGGTGGGGAACTTCCGTTCCATCGCGATCAGCTGTGTCTGCACGCCGTCGAACGGGGTGAGGTCGCGCCGCTGCATCGTCTGTACGTCGACATCGTGCAGCCGCCAGTTCTCGTCGCCGCCGGTGTCCTGCAGGTACAGCAGGTGCCGGCCGTCGTGCGCCCAGGCGAACATGCGAATACCGCGGTCGCAGTCATCGGTCACGACACGGGCCGCTGGCCAGTCCACCCCCGCTGCGGCGCTGGTAGGCGCGACCCAGACGTTCAGCACTCCCTCGTGCGGCGCGATCCAGGCCAGCATGGTGCCATCCGGCGATATCCGGGGGCTCATCCGCTCCGGATTGCCGAAGAGCACCTGCCGCGGAATGAGTTCAGTCAAGGACGCTCTTCCTTTCGCGCATCGACTCCTATCGCACATGACCGCCGACCACGATGCGGGCGGGTCCAGCGAGCCGCTGGCCATCGTACTGTGCTCCGCGAGTAGCACCCATGGCGCAAATGCGCGGAAACAGCGACGTTGTGGTCAGTTCGTCGCTTAATCCGGGAGTTGCAGGGCCAGCGGGACCGGGGAGTTGCAGGGCCAGCGGGACCGGGGAGTTGTAGGGCCAGCGGGACCCGGGGCCAGCGGGACCTCAGGAGCTGCAGGGCCAGCGGGACCTCAGGAGTTGCAGGGCCAGCGGGATCCGGGAGCGCAGGGCCAGCGATGCGGCCCAGATCGGGTCACGCTGGCAACAGGAGTCTCGCCAGCCCCCGCGCATCGGGGACAGCCAAAGATCTTGACGACTTTTCAGCGATATTTGCCGAAAAGTCGTCAAGATCTTTGAAACGCCGCCGATAAGAAGCTGAACCACGCGGCGCCAGCTAAAGCTCGAACCACGCGGCGCCAGCTAAAGCTGAACCACGCGGCGCCAGCTATATGCCATCGCTGCCATTGGTCACGAGGGCGCGTCCTTATGTGGAACAGAAAAGTCCGCTATATTTGGACAAATCCGGTACGAAGTACGTTGATCAAGCTGTCAAGGTGTAGTCGCAGTCAGTTGATCAGGTCATAGTCAGTCGCGGCAGTCTGGTTATCGAGTCGGGTGGCGGCGGCATGGTCGCCTCGGCCGGGGGCGGCCGCTGGCAGACTGGCTGGCAGACTGGAGCGTCATGGACGGCCACCAGGAAGCGCTCATCGACCTAGGCGCAATCAAGAACAACGTGTCGGCGCTGGTGAGGCACGTCGGCGGCGCTCAGTTGATGGCGGTGGTGAAGTCGGATGGCTACGGCCATGGCATGATCCCCGCCGCCGCCGCGGCGGTGGCAGGAGGGGCGGACTGGCTTGGTGTAGTGCACGTGGCGGACGCCCTGGAGCTGCGCGGCGCAGGTTTCACCGTGCCGGTGCTGTGCCTGCTGGCGTCGCCCGACGCACCGCACGAGCAGGCCATCCGCAAGGACATCGACCTGTCCGCTGGCTCGGTGTCACTGGTGGGCCAGATCGCGGCGGCGGCGCAGCGGGCCGGCCGTCCGGCCCGGCTGCATCTCAAGGTCGATACCGGCATGGCCAGAGCCGGCGCGACGGAAGCCGAGTGGCCAGGCGTCGTCCGCGCCGCGCGGGAGGCCGAGGCCGCCGGCCACGCCAGCATCATCGGCATCTGGTCGCATCTCGCCTGCGCTGACATCCCCGGGCATCCGTCTATCGTTGCGCAGCTGGAGGCGTTCCGGAGCGCGACGGCGCTGGCGGAGTCCGCTGGCGCCCGGCCGCAGCTGCGCCACCTGGCCAACACTCCGGCCACGCTGACCCTGCCGGACACCTGGTTCGACCTGGTCAGGTCCGGCGGCGCGGTCGTCGGCCTGTCCACGCTCCCTGGCGGCGCGCCGGACTGGCTCCGCCCGGCGATGACCGTCCGGGCTCAGCTCATCCAGGTCAAACGGGTCCCGGCGGGCACCGGCGTGTCCTACGGCCACCGGTATGTGACTGACCAGGATGCCACCCTCGGCCTGGTCCCGCTCGGCTATCACGAGGGCGTGCCCAGGTATGCGTCAGACCGGGCGCAGGTGCAGGTCCGCGGGCGGCGCTGGACGATCTCCGGCACCGTCTGCATGAACCAGCTCGTGGTCGACTTCGGCGACCAGGACGTCGCGACCGGGGATGAAGTCGTGCTATTCGGTCCGGGCGACGCTGGTGAGCCGACCGCGCAGGAGTGGGCCGACGTGCTCGGCACTCTTTCGTATGAGATCGTGACGAGGTTCGCGGGCCGGGTGCCCAGAAGTTACCTTGGAGTTACAGAGACCTGGGATCCTGCCCTGGCTGGTACAGTCCGGGCGGCGCTGGCGCCGGTCGGCTAGGCGGAACCTCGCGTCCCTGAGCGATACGTCGCTGGCGGATGACAGGAGGGCTGATGGCCAGGTGGCGGCGGATTACCGGCGCGGCTGGGCTGGCTGCTGGTGCCGCGGCAGCGGGGGCGGGGGCCGTCCTCGCGGTCGAGCGGGTGGCTATCGGCCGGATGCGGCTGAGACCAGATCCTGCCGCGGACGAGCCGTTCGGCCAGCTGCGCGGACGCAGCCTGACTGTGCTCGCCGACGACGGCGTGGCGCTGCACACGGAGATCAACGGGCCCGATGATTCCCCGGTGACGATCGTCTTCTGTCACGGTTACACGCTGAGCCAGGACACCTGGCATTACCAGCGCAAGTACCTGGCGGCAGCAAGCAGGCTGGTCTTCTGGGACCAGCGCGGCCACGGGCGGTCCGGGAGGTCAAGCCCGGAGCACGTAACTATCGACCAGCTCGGCGCGGACCTGCACGCGGTGCTGACGGCTGCCGTCCCGGGCGACTCCCCGGTCGTGCTCGTCGGCCACTCGATGGGCGGCATGACCATCATGGCTCTTGCCGACCAGCGTCCCGACCTGTTCGGCACGAAGGTGATCGGCGTAGCCCTGATTTCCACTGCCGTGTCCGAGATTGACCCGACTGTCTGGCTGCCCGGGCCGCTGCGGTCAGTCGCCAAGTACGCTGCCCCGACCGTCCTGCGCGGGGCAGCCAGCGGCCGGAGGGCCGCTTTCGTCGAGCGGAGCCGGGACGCCGCCGGTGAAATCGCGTTCCTCAGCACGCGGCTGATCGCCTTCGGTGACACGACGATCAGCCCGACCGTCGTGGATTTCCTTGAGCGCATCATCAGGACCACCCCCATCGAGGTGGTGGCGGAGTTCTTCCATGCGCTGGTCAAGCACGACAAGCTCACCGCGCTCCGCGCGCTCGGGCAGGTGCCGGTGGTAGTGGTGACGGGCGACAAGGACCGCGTGGTCCCGCTCCAGCAGAGCGAGATCCTGGCAGCCGAGATACCCGACGCGGAGCTCCTGACGGTACCTGGCGCGGGGCACGTCATCATTCTCGAGCGCCCCGAGCTCATCAACGAGGTCATCATCGACCTGGTCACGCGGGCAACGGCAGGTCGCACTCCACGCGACCGGTCGGCCTAGCAGTGGCACACGATGGCGCGGAAGAGCCAGGCTCCGCGGCCGTGCACGCAGAGATCCGGGTCCCCACCGGCGGCCAGATGCGGGCTCTCGGGCGGCGACTGGCCGGCCTGCTCCGCCCTGGCGACCTCGTGGTGCTGACCGGGCCGCTCGGTGCCGGGAAGACCACGCTTGTCCAGGGCATCGGCGACGGCCTTGGCGTGCGCGGCCCGGTGACGTCGCCCACCTTTGTCATCGCGCGTGTGCACCCGTCGCTGCGCGGCGGGCCGGCGCTGGTGCACGCCGATGCCTACCGGCTGGGCAGCCGGGCGGAGGTGGACGATCTCGACCTGGACGCTGACCTTGACAGCTCGGTCACAGTGGTCGAGTGGGGCGAGGGTCTTGTCGAGGACCTGTCGGCAAGCCACCTGGAGGTTAGGATCAGGCTTGCGCCCCGCACGGTGCCGCCCGAAACGGCCGGCCTTGCCTGGGCACCCAGCCCGGATGCCGCCGAGGTTCCTGATGAGCCGCGCATCGTTCAGCTGACCGGTACCGGCAAGCGCTGGGAGGCCGCAACGCAATCAGCAGGGCTCGGCGGCTCAGTCTGGGCTGAGGCAATGCCGGGAACAGCGGGCACCTGAACCGGAGCGCCTGAACCGGAGCGTCAGCCCCGGCGCGGCGCGGCGCGATCCTGGCCGCTGCCGGACGCCGTCCTCCCAGCCGCTGACCTCGAGCGCTGGCTGGAGATTTTATCGAATACATGTTCTAGTATATGAATGAACGAAACGCGGTTGCCGCAGTGGTGGACTTACCCGGCCCGATGCGAGGCCGGCCACCCGTGGGGACCTGGCCGGGTAATTGTCTCCTGGCAGCCTTGTCACTGCGGTCCCGCGCGGGCGGTGCTGCCCACCGGGAGCGGTCACCGGACCATCTCCTGCCGGGTCCAGGGCTGCGGAGCAGTCCATTACGAGCCGCCGCACGATCCCGGCTATGACCCGGCATTCGGCCCGCGGTCACCAGGCGCGCATGGCTGATCCCCGAGCACGGATCCTGGGTCCGGGCAGCCGCCCGGGGGCGCGTGGCTGATCGCTCACTTCGCGACCGGGGTGCGGGCAGCGCAGGCCGTCCGGCGGCCTGTCGGCTGCGGCTGAGCGGCGCGGCAAGCGGCCCGCACGCCGAGGTTGATGGTAACTTACTGCGCACGCGTTCGCCGCCAGTCGGCGGTCGGCCACCGGGCCTGAGCGACGACTGCCGCAAAACCGGCCAGCAGAACTGATTCGGCCGCAGGCCGTGCCGCGTGGCTGCCCTGCCGAGCGGTTCATCCAATGGCATAGTTCCGTTCTGTCCGTCCGCAAGGCGTTCGCACCACTAAACTGCGTTGTTCACAGGTCTGCTTGCGGCCGTTACGCACGGTCAGATCCATTCCCGGAGGCGCGCCTTGGCTCAGCAGGGGTCTCCGCCCCGCCGACCCGTCAGGATGCCCGCAGGCCGTCAGCGGCGGCCGGAAAGTCCCGACCACGCCGGGCGTCCGGAGCGTGCCGCCGACGATGACCGGTCGGCCGGTGATGCGCACCCAGGCCGCGACGGTCGCCCCGGGGGCGGTGCCGACGCTGGCCAGGATTACCCCGGGAGCGGTGCTCACGCTGGCCGGGGTGATTATTCCGCGGCCGGTGGCCACGCCGGCCAGGATTACCCCGGGAGCGGTGCTCACGCTGGCCGGGGTGATTATTCCGCGGCCGGTGGCCACGCCGGCCAGGACTACCCCGGGAGCGGCGCCCACGCGGAGGGCGGCGCGGGCGCGCGGAGCCACCTCGGCGCCAGGGGGCGGTTCAGCAGGGAAAGGCGTTCCAGCGGTGCGGGTCGGCCGCGGTCCGATGTTTTCTACGACGACACTGATCAGGACCTGCCGCCGTGGGCCGGCCCGAGTATTTACCCGTCCGCGCCTGGCCGCAGGGAGCTGAGGCCGCCCGGCGCTGACCAAGCCGAGCCGCAGGGGGAGAGCGGCGGGCGAACCCGGGGCAGGGCGGCAGCCACCCGCGCAAGGCGGTCCAGGCGCCGGCTCTATGCCGTCGGGGGGGTGGCCGTCATCGTGCTCGTCGTGATACTCGCGGTGACCGGCAACCTCCCGCTGGTGGGCTCGTCAGCACGGCCATCCTCCAGCGGCCTGGTGACTACCTTCCAGCCAAGCGACATCCGGGCTGCTCCGGACGCGTGCCAGGCAGTCGGTGCGGGCGTGCTCGGCCAGTACCTGCCTGGAAAGACGACCAGGGCCGTGATCCAGAGCGGCCGCTCGCGAGAGCCAGTGCACCTGGACGCTGGACGCTCGCCCGATCTACCGGGTGCTAGAGGTGACCACGCAGGCCTTCGCGCCGAGCCTGCTTTCCACCGGCGACGGCAGCGCGACGTTCAGCGCGATCGACGCTTACGACGCGGCGCTGCTGGCTCTGCAGAGTCCGCCCAAGTCCGCTCACCGGCCCACGGCACGGATCGGCGCACCCAGGGGCCTCGGCAACGCCGCCTTCATCGCGCTGCAAGTGTGGCATACCGGAGGGAATACGACGGACTTCGTCACGGTCGTGGCCCGCGAGCGGAACGTGCTGGTCACTGTCACGCTGCAGGGCCTGGACCACGCTGTCCTAGGCGGCTACGGGCCCGTGCCTGTCGCCACGCTGCAGGCGGGTGCGCTAGCCATCGCCCACGGCGTTCTGGCCGGGCTCGGCTGAGCCGCCCGCCGGTCCTCACATGGCCACGGTCATGGTCTGAGCGGGCACGGTCGAAGGGTCACGTTCGGGATGGTCGATGGCTGATCTACGCTGTGCAACCGTGCTACTGCTCGCATTCGACACCGCGACCCCGGCCGTGACCGTCGCCCTTCACGATGGCAAGGCCGTCCTGGCGCAGCGGGTAGCGGTGGATGCCCGAAGGCATGGCGAGCTGCTGGCCGCAGCGATCGATGCGGCACTCGCGGAGCGCGGCTGTACCCCGGCAGACCTGACGGCCATCGCCGTTGGCACCGGCCCGGGCCCGTACACCGGGCTACGGGTCGGCCTGGTGACTGCCCGGGTGCTGGCCAGCGCGCTCGGCATCCCGGTGCACGGCGTGTGCTCGCTGGACGTGATCGCGCGTACGGCGGCAGTCTGGGCGGCGGGCCGCGAGTTCCTCGTCGCAACCGATGCGCGGCGCAAGGAGGTCTACTGGGCGCGCTATTCGCCTGCTGCCGAGCGCAGCTGGGGACCTGTCGTCAGTGCTCCTGCCGATCTTCCGGTCGGCTACCCGATAGCTGGCGAAGGCCCGGTCCGCTACCCAGAGCTGGCCGCCGAGCCGATACCACCGCGTTATCCCGCCGCGGCGCAGCTCGCCGAGATGGCGGTGGCGCGACTGACGAGCGGGGCTGCCGCCCTTCCAGCTGAGCCGCTCTACCTGCGCAGGCCCGACGCGCGCGTGCCGGGCAAGCCGAAGCGGGTGACCCCATGGTGAGCGTCAGGCTCCGCGGCATGACAGCCATGGACATCGACGCCATTCTCAGCGCTGGAGCAGGAACTCTTCGGCGAGGAGGCGTGGTCACGACAGATGCTGGAAGGTGAGCTGGCGCAGCAGCCTGCCAGCCGGCACTATCTGGTAGCCGACGATGGCGGCATGGTCGTAGGTTACGCTGGGCTACTCGCAGCCAGGAGCCAGGCGGATGTGCTTACCATCGCGGTCGCGCTTGACCGGTGGGGCGAGGGGACCGGCGCGGCACTGCTCGACGCCTTGCTCGCCGAGGCCGCCCGGCGTGGCTGCACCGAGGTCTTCCTTGAGGTACGTACTGACAACGCCAGGGCGCAACAGCTGTACCGCAGATATGGATTCACTGAGATCGGCATCAGGAGGGGGTATTACCAGCCGTCCGGCGCGGATGCTCTGGTGATGCGGCGGGTCGCTGGTGCCGGCGGCGGTCCCGCGGTGGCGCCCCGGGCGGCCAGGCGCGGCGGCGGCGGCCCCAAGGCGACGCCCCGGGCGGCCGGGCCTAGCGGCGGTCCCCCGGTAACGCCGGCGGCCGGGCCGGAAAGCGGGCCGCGGTGACGGCCCCGCTAACGCCGGCGGCCGGGCCGGAAGCCGGGCCGCGGTGACGGCCCCGCTGGTGCTAGGCATCGAGACCTCGTGCGACGAGACCGGCGCAGGGCTCGTGCGCGGGCATGAGCTGCTGGCCGATGCAGTCGCCTCCAGCGTGGACGAGCACGCGCGGTTCGGCGGCGTGGTCCCTGAGGTGGCGAGCCGGGCGCATCTGGAGGCGATGGTCCCTGCTGTGGACCGCGCGCTGGACAGCGCGGGGGTCACGTTGGCGGACGTGGACGCGATCGCGGTGACCGCCGGCCCTGGGCTGGCCGGGGCGCTCCTCGTCGGGGTATGCGCGGCCAAGGCGTACGCTCTCGCGCTCGGTAAGCCGCTTTATGGCGTCAACCACTTGGCCGCGCATATCGCCGTAGACCAGCTGGAGCACGGCGCGCTGCCAGCGCCCGCCGTCGCCCTGCTGGTCTCCGGCGGGCACTCCTCGCTGCTGCTCGCGGCCGACCTGGCTACGGAGCTTGTCCCGCTCGGCGCCACTATCGATGACGCTGCCGGAGAGGCCTATGACAAAGTGGCCCGGCTGCTCGGGCTGCCATTCCCCGGCGGCCCGCCCGATCGACTGGGAGGCCGCGACGGTGACCCGGCAGCCATCGCGTTTCCCAGGAGCAAGTACCGCGACCAGACCTTGACTTCTCCTTCTCCGGGCTGAAGACAGCGGTGGCGCGCTGGGTGGAGGCGGAGCGGCGCGGGCGGAGCGTGCCGGTGGCCGACGTGGCCGCTTCGTTCCAGGAGGCCGTCGCTGACGTGCTGACCGCCAAGGCGGTCAGCGCGTGCCGGGCCAGCGGCGTCGATCAGCTGGTGATCGGCGGCGGCGTGGCCGCCAACTCGCGGCTGCGGGCCCTGGCCAGGCAGCGCTGCGACGCGGCGGGCATCCGGCTCAGGGTGCCGCGGCCCGGGCTGTGCACTGACAACGGGGCGATGGTGGCCGCGCTAGGCGCCGAGCTGCTGGACAGGCAGGTGCCGCCGTCCGCCCTGGACTTTCCCGCAGACTCCGCGTTGCCGGTCACTAGCATTGTCCTGCCCTAGCCCAGCGGGACCGCGGCTCGCCGGACGGCAGACTCGGGTCGCTTCCGGAGCGCCGGTTTGACGATGTCGTCTAGTACGGATACTGTTCGGAACTGGCACTCGCTACAGTAGAGTGCTAACGCGACGAGTCTGGTCTGGCACCCGCGACGGCAGGCCGGCAGGTCGCCTCTCTAGTAATTTTCAGCTAGCCCTTTCCGGAGGGGGAGGTCAGAGCGTGACGACCGCCACCAAGATTGTTCTCAAGCCGCTCGAAGACCGTATCGTGGTACGCCCGCTCGAGGCTGAGCAGACGACCGCGTCAGGCCTTGTGATCCCGGACACCGCTAAGGAGAAGCCCCAGGAGGGCGAGGTCCTCGCGGTGGGCCCGGGCCGGTTCGATGACGCAGGCGCCAAGCGCGTCCCGCTGGACGTGAAGGTCGGCGACATCGTGCTGTACAGCAAGTACGGCGGCACCGAAGTGAAGTACAGCGGCGAGGAGTATCTCGTGCTGTCCGCTCGCGACGTGCTCGCCATCATCGAGAAGTAGCGAGTCCGTGTGGCGCGGGCGGCCGGCCCGCGCTGGGCGCCTAGGCGCGCCCGACACCGCCCCGGATCGGTTCGTGGCCCCTTTGGAGCAACTCCGCGGGGGCACCGCGCCGGCCCGGGGCGGTGGCATGAATCAGAAGCACATTCAACCCGAAACGTAGTCTGAGGTGCTCATGGCCAAGAGCGTGGAGTTCGACGAGGACGCGCGGCGCGCGCTCGAGCGCGGTGTCAACCGGCTCGCCGACGCCGTCAAGGTGACACTGGGCCCCAAGGGCCGCAACGTAGTCATCGACAAGAAGTGGGGCGCCCCCACCATCACCAACGACGGCGTGACCGTCGCTCGTGAGGTGGAGCTTGACGACCCTACGAGAACCTTGGCGCACAGCTTGCCAAGGAGGTCGCCACCAAGACCAACGACGTGGCCGGCGACGGCACGACGACAGCGACCGTGCTGGCCCAGGCGATGGTCCACGAAGGACTGCGCTCCGTCACCGCCGGTGCGAACCCGATGGCACTCAAGCGCGGCATTGACGCGGCTTCAGCCGAAGTGTCAGAAGCCCTGCTGAAGGCCGCGCGCGAGGTGGGTGAGCGGTCCGATATCGCGCACGTCGCCACGATCTCCGCCCAGGACAGCAAGATCGGCGACATTATCGCCGAGGCTTTCGACAAGGTCGGCAAGGACGGTGTCATCACCGTCGAGGAGTCGCCGACGATGGGCCTGGAGCTCGAGTTCACCGAGGGCATGCAGTTCGACAAGGGCTACATCTCGGCGTACTTCGTCACGGACCCGGAGCGGATGGAGGCGGTCGTTGAGGACGCCTACATCCTGCTGCACGGCGGCAAGATCTCCTCGATGGCCGACTTCCTTCCGCTGCTGGAGAAGGTGGCACAGACCAAGAAGCCGCTCGTGGTCATAGCCGAGGACGTCGACGGCGAGGCACTGTCGACGCTGGTCGTCAACAAGATCCGCGGCCTGCTCCAGGTAGTCGCCGTGAAGGCGCCCGGCTTCGGTGACCGGCGCAAGGCGATGCTCGCCGACATGGGCGTGCTGACCGGCGGCGAAGTGATCAGCGAGGAACTGGGCCTCAAGCTGGAGACGACCGGCCTTGATGCACTCGGCCGCGCCCGCAGGATCGTGGTGACCAAGGACACCACTACGATCGTCGACGGAGCCGGGGACCAGGGCGCGATCGAGGACCGGGTCCGGCAGCTGCGCGCCGAGATCGAGGCCACCGACTCCGACTGGGACCGCGAGAAGCTGCAGGAGCGGGTCGCCAAGCTGTCCGGTGGCGTCTGCGTGCTGCGAGCCGGCGCGCCGACCGAGGTCGAGCTCAAGGAGAAGAAGCACCGGCTTGAGGACGCCATCTCGGCGACCCGGGCGGCGATCGAAGAGGGAATCATCCCCGGCGGGGGCATCGTCCTCGTGCAGATCGCGGCGAGCCTTGGTGACCTCGGCAAGACCGGCGACGAGGCGACCGGCGTGCGGGTAGTGCGCGCTGCGCTGCAGGCGCCGTGCCGCTGGATCGCGGAGAATGCCGGAGCAGAGGGCGGCGTCGTGGTTGCCGGGGTCGCGGACCTGCCGGCCGGTCACGGCTACAACGCGGCGACCGGTGAGTACGGCGACCTGATGGCGCAGGGCGTCATCGACCCGGTGAAGGTGACCCGATCGGCGGTTCAGAACGCGGCCTCGATCGCGGGCATGCTGCTCACCACCGAGGTCCTCGTCGTGGAGAAGCCGGAGCAGGAGCAGGCCGACGCGGCTGGTGGCCACGGCCACGGGCACGGCCACTGACCTGCTGCCCCATTCGCGGGTTCGTCCAGATGCCCCGCGCCTGTCACCGCAGGCGCGGGGCATCGGCTTGGGTGCGGCGAGCTACCCGCCGCGAGGCAATACGGAAATTGCCTGGTTCGCCGTCGTCGAGACGGTAATCGGCAGCTGCACGCGTACATTTCCGCGTTGGTCCTATTGCAAGAACTGAATTGATTACGCTGAGTAGTTAAGTGATTACACATTGTAGATATTGCTTGCGCGCTTATCTGCGCGACACATCAATGTGACCTTTCTGTTGCCTCTTCCGATGGTGACCTGCGCCGCTTTCCTGGGCATCATGAGTTTGTGGGATCAGGGATTCCTGACCCGGCAGCTGGCTGAGGGGGGACGGGTGAAACTGCAGGTAGATGGGGGTAATCAGGCTAGTCTGCACGATCTGACATCGCTGGCGGTGCGCGGCCAGCCCGCCGCGATCGAGTCGCTGCTCGAGCAGATAAGGCCCATGGTCGTCAGGTACTGCCGGGCTCGTCTCAGCCGGATCACCGGCCATTATCACGTTGCTGACGACGTAGCGCAGGAAGTCTGCATTGCAGTTCTTTCCGCGCTTCCGCGCTATCAGGACATGGGCCGGCCGTTCGCGTCATTCGTATTCGGCATAGCTTCGCACAAAGTGGCGGACGCCATGCGAAACGCAGCACGGCTGGCCATCCCGACCGAGGACCTGCCCGATGGCCCGGACGACCGCCCAGGACCCGAAGAGACCGTCGTGGCCTACATCGAGGCCGAGCGCGCCAGGGCGCTGCTCGCCCGGCTCCCCTCGCACCAGCGCGAACTCCTCGTACTCCGGGTGCTCACCGGCCTGACTGCCGAAGAGACCGGGAACACGCTCGGCATGTCACCCGGCGCGGTCCGGGTCGCGCAGCACCGGGCGCTGGCCAGGCTCCGGGCGATCGCGCTGGCGGAAAACATCGCCTGACCGGCGTCAGGCCCCCGATGAGCGTGCTGGGATCCGTGCTCCCCGTGGTCAGGGAACCCAGCCTGCGGCCCGCGTGGACCCGTGTCCCCCCGTGACGCGGATCCAGGCGGGGCCGCGCGATGCTGCCGGGATCCGGGTTCCCCTGACCCGGATCCCGGCGGGCGGCAGCATTCGCGGCGTCACTTGCCTGGCTGTGTCATGTCGGCCGGGGCAGTGTCATGTCGGCCGGGGGCTGTGTCACGTCGGGCCGCGGGGGCTGTGTCACGTCGGCTGGGTGTCGGCGCGGTCACCGGGCGGTCACTAGGATGAAGCATGGCCACACCCCAGCCCGCCGAAGGTGACATGACCGAAGGTGACATGACCGACGCCATCAAGTTCGCGCCGCCCGCCCTGACCTTTGACGACGTGCTGCTCCTGCCCGCGCACTCCACGACGATGCCGAGCGACGCGGATACGACCTCGAGGCTAGCCGCCGGATCACGCTGCGCGTGCCGCTGGTCTCCTCGGCCATGGACACGGTCACCGAGGCCCGGATGGCGGTGGCCATGGCGCGTCAAGGGGGCGTCGGAGTGCTGCACCGCAACATGTCGGTCGAGGACCAGGCCCAGCAGGTCGACATGGTGAAGCGCTCCGAGGCCGGCATGATCACGAATCCGGTGACCTGCGGCCCCGAGGCCACGGTCGCGGACGTCGACCGGCTGTGTGCCCGCTACCGGATCTCCGGCGTGCCCGTCACCGACTCCGGCGGCGTCCTGCTCGGCATCGTGACCAATCGTGACATCAGGTTCGAGTCTGACCATGCCCGCAAGGTCGCTGAGGTAATGACGCCGATGCCGCTGATCACCGCGAGCGTCGGGGTGCTGCGCGATGAGGCGCTACGGCTGCTGGGCCGGAACAAGATCGAGAAACTGCCGCTCGTCGACGCGTCCGGCAAGCTGTGCGGCCTGATCACGGTGAAGGACTTCACCAAGAGCGAGAAGTTCCCGCACGCTACCAAGGACGCCGAGGGCCGGCTGGTGGTAGGCGCCGCGGTCGGCGTTGGCGAGGACGCCAAGCGCCGTGCGCAGGCGCTGGCCGAGGCTGGAGCGGACTTCCTCGTCGTCGACACGGCGCACGGCCACGCTCAGGCCGTCCTCGACATGGTGGCTCAGGTGAAGGCGAACGTCCGGGTTGACGTCATCGGCGGCAACGTGGCCACGCGAGCGGGCGCCCAGGCGCTGATCGACGCGGGCGCCGACGCCGTCAAGGTCGGTGTGGGGCCTGGCTCGATCTGCACCACCCGCGTGGTGGCCGGCGTAGGCGTACCCCAGGTAACCGCGATCTACGAGGCGGCGAGGGCGGCCAGGGCCGCGGGCGTGCCGGTGATCGGGGACGGGGGCATGCAGTATTCGGGCGATATCGCCAAAGCGATCGCGGCCGGCGCCGACACGGTCATGCTTGGCGGGCTGCTGGCCGGCTGCGAAGAGGGCCCCGGCGAGATGGTGTTCATGAACGGCAAGCAGTACAAGCTGTATCGGGGGATGGGGTCGCTCGGGGCCATGCGCAACCCAGAGCGCGGCGGCTCCTACTCCAAGGACCGTTACTTCCAGGACGACGTCCTGCGCGAGGACAAGCTCGTACCCGAGGGCGTGGAGGGCCAGGTGCCCTACCGTGGCCCGCTCGCGGCCGTCGCCGAGCAGCTGACCGGCGGCCTGCGGGCCGCCATGGGCTACTGCGGTGCCCGGACCATCGCGGAGCTGCAAGAAGCGCATTTCACCCAGATCACTGGGGCGGGCCTGGCGGAAAGTCACCCGCACGACGTCGAGATGGTCAGCGAGGCGCCGAACTACGGCGGCCGGATGCAGCCATGAGCGGCAGTGCCATGACCGGCAGTGCCAGGAGCGGCACTGCCAGGAGCGGCAGGGCCATGAGCGGCAGGGCCAGGACGGGCAGGGCCAGGACGGGCAGGGCCAGGACGGGCAGGGCCAGCACGGGCAGGGCCAGGACCGTGCTGGCGCTGGCGCGGAGCGGGCGGGGAGGCCACTGAGGTGACCCAGGTGGAAATAGGCCGCGGCAAGAGCGGCCGCCGGGCCTACGGGCTCGACGAGATCGGCATCGTGCCGTCCCGCCGCACCAGGCATCCGGAGGAAGTGTCGATCGCCTGGCAGATCGACGCCTACCGGTTCGAGCTGCCGCTCGTCGTCGCCCCGATGGACAGCGTCGTATCGCCGCGGACAGCGGCTGAGATGGGCAGGCTCGGCGGCCTTGCCGTTCTCGACCTCGAAGGCCTCTGGACCCGGTACACCGATCCCGAGCCGCTCCTGGCCGAGGCCGCTGAGCTTGGCGAAGAGGCAGCCATCAGGCGGCTTCAGGAAATCTACGCGGAACCGATCAAAGACGATCTTATCGGGCAGCGGATCGAGGAGATGAAAGCGACCGGCGTGACAACCGCGGCCCGGCTGTCCCCACAGCGGACCGTCCGGTACCACAAGGCCGTCATCGACGCCGGGGCGGACATCTTCGTGATCCGCGGTACCACGGTCTCGGCCGAGCATGTCTCCGGGCAGGCCGAGCCGCTCAACCTTAAGGAGTTCATCTACGAGCTCGACGTGCCCGTCGTCGTCGGCGGCTGCGCCACCTACACCGCGGCGCTGCATCTCATGCGGACCGGCGCGGCGGGGGTGCTGGCCGGGTTCGGCGGCGGCTCCGGCCACACGACGGCCGCGGTGCTTGGCGTGGCTGTCCCGATGGCCACCACGATCGCCGACGTCGCGGCGGCTCGCCGCGAGTATCTCGACGAGTCAGGCGGCAGGTACGTGCACGTGATCGCGGACGGCGGGATGACACGCAGCGGCGACATCGCCAAGGCGCTCGCCCTCGGCGCGGACGCGGTGATGGTCGGCTCGCCGTTCGCCAGGGCTGCCCAGGCACCAGGGCGCGGCTATCACTGGGGCAGCGAAGCGCACCACCCCGAGCTGCCGCGAAGCGCCCGCCTCAAGGTCGGCACGATCGGTACCATTGAGCAGATACTGCATGGGCCGTCGACCGTCTCGGACGGGTCAATGAACCTGATAGGCGCGCTCCGCCGCACAATGGCCACGTCGGGTTACTCCGATCTCAAGGAGTTCCAGCGCGTCGAAGTCGTGGTGACCCGCTGAACGGGACCTCTGGCGCGCGGGCGCGGGGCCGGCTCCCGGTAGCGTTCTGCCTGTGATGGCCGGAGCAGGAGCGACGGCGAAGCTGGGCCCGGACGAGCGGGTGGCAGCGCTCGCCGCGCTGACCAGGACCGAGCATCAGGTGCTCGTGGTCGGCGGCGGGGTGGTGGGTGCCGGGGTGGCGCTCGACGCCGTGACCCGTGGCCTGTCGGTTGGCCTGGTGGAGGCCAGGGATTTCGGCTCGGGTACGTCATCCCGGTCAAGCAAGCTCATTCATGGCGGTCTCCGTTACCTGGAGCAGCTCAATATCGGACTGGTCAGGGAGGCGCT
Source organism: uncultured Actinomycetes bacterium (assembly GCA_963774825.1). GTDB lineage: Bacteria > Actinomycetota > Actinomycetes > Streptosporangiales > Streptosporangiaceae > DATBGO01. The sequence goes on from CAVZGW010000004.1 coordinate 171,047, forward strand.
GGGGGAGCGATCCCTGCTCCTGCAGCAGATCGCGCCGCACCTGGTGCGGCCTGTCTCATTCCTGTTCCCGTTCTCCCACCATGTCTGGGAACGCGCCTACATCGGCACCGGTGTCACGGCCTATGACGTGCTCGGGTTCTCGATGGGCCAGAGCAGGGGCCTGCCCACCCATCGCCAGCTGTCCCGGCGGGGCGCGCTCCGGCTGGCGCCCGCGCTCAAGCGGAGCGCCTTCACCGGAGCGCTGCTGTACTGGGACGCGCAGGTCGACGACGCTCGCTTCGTGATGACGATGGTGCGGACCGCGGCCGGATATGGCGCCCTGGCGGCCACTCGCACCCAGGTGACAGGCTTCCTGCGGGAAGGCGAGCGCGTGACCGGTGTCCGCGCCGTCGACCTGGAGTCGGGGACCGAACTGGAAATCCGCGCCCAGCAGGTAGTCAACGCCACCGGGGTGTGGACTGACGAGATCCAGGCGATGGTCGGCGGCCGCGGCGTCATCAACGTCCGCGCATCCAAGGGCGTGCACCTGGTGGTGCCGCGCGACCGGATCCAGTCGGCTACCGGGATCATCCTGCGGACCCCGTTTAGCGTCTTGTTTGTCATACCATGGGGCCGGCACTGGATCGTCGGCACGACCGACACCGCCTGGTCACTGGACAGGGCGCACCCGGCCGCCAGCCGCACCGACATCGACTATGTGCTCGGCCAGGTGAACCGGGTTCTCGCGGTCCCGCTCACCAGGGACGACGTGGAAGGTGTCTACGCCGGACTGCGGCCGCTGCTGGCCGGCGAATCGGACACCACCTCGAAGCTCTCCCGTGAGCACATCGTCGCGCATCCGGTGCCCGGCCTGGTCATGGTCGCGGGCGGCAAGTACACCACCTACCGGCTGATGGCACGGGACGCAGTCGACGCGGTGGCGCACGGCCTGGACGGCCGGGTGGCACCATCCTGTACCGAGACGATCCCGCTGGTCGGCGCCGACGGGCACCTGGCGCTGTGGAACGCCAGGTACGCCCTGGCCAGGTCGTCCGGGCTGCACGTCGCCAGGATCGAGCACCTGCTGCACAGGTACGGCACGCTGGCCGGAGAGGTCATCGACCTGATCGCCGCCGACCCTGGCCTGGGCAAGGAACTCGGCGGCGCCGATGACTACCTGCGCGCTGAGATCGTCTACGCCGCGTCACATGAGGGCGCACGCCATCTGGACGACGTCCTGGCCCGCCGGACGCACATCTCGATAGAAACCTGGGACCGCGGGCTCTCGGCCGCCCAGGAGGCCGCTGAGCTGATGGCCGGGCCGATGCGGTGGCGGTCCAGGCAGGTCGCCAGGGAAGTCGAGCACTACCGTGCCAGGGTCGCCGCCGAGCGGGCATCGCAGGACGCGGTCACCGACTCCGATGCCGACGCGATCAGGCTCGGTGCGCCCGAGATTGTGCCGGTCGTGCGCAACGGTGCGGCAGGCAGCTGACCCGGAACTAGAATTCCGGCATGGCCCGACCCCGAGTGCTCTCCGGCATCCAGCCCACCGCCGACTCCTTTCATATCGGCAACTACCTTGGCGCGCTGCGCCAATGGGTGCAGCTCCAGGAGACCCATGACGCCTTCTACTGCGTGGTAGACCTGCACGCGATCACGGTGCTGCACGATCCGGCGGTGCTACGGCGCCGGTCGAGGGTGGCCGCAGCGCAGCTGTTCGGAGCGGGACTCGATCCCGAGCGGTGCACGGTCTTCCTGCAGAGCCACGTGCCCGAGCACGCCGAGCTGGCCTGGGTACTCGGCTGCATCACTGGTTTCGGCGAGGCCAGCAGGATGGTGCAGTTCAAGGACAAGTCGGCCCGGGCGGGTGCGGACCAGGCCAGCGTCGGGCTGTTCACGTACCCGATCCTGCAGGCCGCCGACATCCTGCTGTACCAGACCGATCAGGTGCCGGTGGGCGAGGACCAGCGCCAGCATCTTGAGCTCACCAGGGACCTGGCACAGCGGTTCAATCACCGGTTCGGCGCGACGTTCGTGGTGCCGGAGCCGTACATCCTCGCTGACGTGGCCAAGATCGCGGATCTGCAGGACCCGCTGATCAAGATGAGCAAGTCATCCTCATCCCCGCAGGGGATTGTTGACGTGCTCGAAGAGCCAGGCTCGATCCGGCGGAAGATCGCCCGTGCGGTGACCGATGCCGGTACCGAGGTACGCGCCGATGAAGCGGCCAAGCCGGGCGTGACCAACCTGCTGCGGATCTACGGGGCGCTGTCCGGGGAGAGCGTAGCGAGCCTGGAGCAGCGTTACCGCGGCGCCGGTTACGGCACCTTCAAGAAGGAACTCGCGGAGGTGGTTGTCGGAGCGTTCGCGCCGATCAGGGAGCGTACGCAGGCGATCCTCGCCGACGAGGCCGAGCTGGACCGGATGCTGGCCCAGGGCGCCGCGCGGGCCCGGAAGGTGGCCAGCCAGACAATGGACGCCGTCAGGGACCGGGTCGGTTTCCTGCCTGCCGTCTAGCCCGGGCCGACCAGGCGAGCCTGCCGAGACCCGCGGCCACCGCTGCGATAAGGCCAGCCGCGATTGCGATCGGCACTTCGGGCAGCGGCGCCCCGTTGCCAGGGACGGACGCCCCTGAGGCGCGTTTAGCCGCGACCTGTCCGGCCTGCCCGGCTGTGCCATGCTCCGTCGCGGCGTGCCCGGCGTTGTGCGGCATCGTGCCGCCCGGCCGCTGGCTGGCCGCGACGCTCGGCAGCGGCCGAACCAGAACGCCGACCGGCGTGACCTTGCCCGCCATGGCGAAGCCCCAGTTGAGCAGGCGCTCACCGGACGTGATCTCCTGCAGCGGGGTGCAATGCAGCAGGGTCACGATGAGGGTCACACCGTTTCGCCTGGCCAGGCCGACATACGTGGCCTCGGACTTGACCGTCCAGCCGATCTTGCCGCCGATGCCGCCGCGGTACTTGGTGAGCAGCCAGTTCTGGTTGTCCAGGGTGACCCACTTGCCCTTTTTGACCGGGAACTGCGCGGCGAGCGTCGAGTCGTACTTCATGAACGCTGGGAGGGCCAGTGCCTGCCTGGCGATCAGCGCCTCGTCATACGCGGAGACGACCTGCCCCGACGCTGGGAGGCCATTCGGTTGCTTGGCCACCACATCGTAGGCCTGCAGCCGGTGCGCCTCAGCGTTCATCAGCGCCATGCCGCGGTCGAAAGACCCGGTCGCCTGTACCAGGCTGACGGCGGCATCGTTGGCTGAGATCAGCAGCAGTGCCCTGAACAGGTCCGCGACCTTGTAACTGTGGCCCGCGATAAGCCCCACCACGTTGGGTTCGACGGAGGTGGCGCGGGGCGAGGCGACCACCGAGGCATTCGGGTTCAGCAGCGGGATCAGGGTGACCGCAGTGAGTATCTTGAGCGTGCTCGCGGGCGGGAACAGGCCGTGGGGGTCCTTGGCCGCCAGCACCTGTCCGGTGTTCGCATCCGCGATGACGAACGCCGCCGCGGGGACACTCGGCAGCCGCTTGGCGCCGCGAGCCGGGTAATTGACCACGATGCCGGAACGGGCGAGATCGGCACCTCCGACGACCTGCCGCGCGGACTCTGGCTGGCTGCCTGGCACTGACCTGGGCGCCGACCTGGGTGCCGCACGAGCCGAGGCCGCGGCGGCGGCGCACCAGCCGAGGCCGCGGCGGGCGGCGCACCAGCCGAGGCCGCGGCCGGCGCCGCGCCCGGGACAGCCGCGCTGACCAGGGCGAGGACCGTGGCAAGGCCGCCCAGGGCGCCCGCAGGCCCGCGGAAGCGTGAACTCACTTTGCTCCGTTCCGTACCGGTGGCGGGCCCGCCTGACGCTTAACCGCCGCCTCGTCAATCCGACCAGCGTATGCTGTCCTGGCGGACTGATGTCACTGCGTGTGACTTTGCCCGCGTAGGCGGCCAACTATGCACGCCATAACCTTGAGTCATGACGCACTTGTCTGAGTCCGGGATGCCGATCGAGCCCGTCTACGGTCCTGAATCGATCAAGGATTTCGATGCCGAAAGGGATCTAGCCGAGCCAGGCGAGTTCCCGTTCACCCGCGGCGTACATCCGACCATGTACGTGACGCGGCCGTGGACTATGCGCCAGTACGCCGGTTTCTCGACTGCGGCGGACTCGAATCAGCGGTACCACCAGCTGATCAAGGCGGGGACCACCGGCCTGTCCGTCGCGTTCGACCTGCCGACGCAGATGGGGTACGACTCGGACGCGCCCGCCGCCCGCGGGGAGGTAGGCAAAGTCGGCGTCGCAATCGACTCGATCGACGACATGCGGACGCTGATGGGGGGGATCCCGCTGGACTCGGTCTCGGTGTCGATGACGATCAACTCCCCGGCCGCCCTGCTGCTCTTGCTCTACCAGCTGGTCGCCGAGGAGCAGGGAACCCCCCTGACAAGATCACCGGGACGATTCAGAACGACATCCTGAAGGAGTACATCGCCAGAGGGACCTACATCTATCCGCCGCAGCCATCGCTGCGGCTAGTGGCGGACACCTTCGCCTACTGCCGCCGCGAGATACCGCACTGGAACACCATCTCGATCTCCGGCTATCACATGGCCGAAGCAGGCGCGACGCCGGTCCAGGAGATCGCCTTCACGCTGGCCAACGCGAAGGAATACGTGCGGGCCGCCATTTCCGCCGGCATGGCGGTTGATGAGTTCGGACCGCGGCTGTCGTTCTTCTTCGTCGCGCGGACGACGCTCCTTGAGGAGGTCGCGAAGTTCCGCGCTGCCCGGCGGCTCTGGGCGAGGATCATGCGCGACGAATTCGGGGCGGCCGACCCGCGGTCGCAGATGCTGCGGTTCCACACCCAGACCGCCGGAGTCCAGCTGACCGCGCAACAGCCCGAGGTCAACATGGCCAGGGTGACCATGCAGGCGCTGGCAGCTGTGCTCGGCGGCACCCAGTCGCTGCACACCAATTCCTATGACGAGGCCATCGCCCTGCCAAGCGAGAAGGCGGCGAGATTGGCGCTGCGGACGCAGCAGGTTATGGCATATGAGACCGACCTGACCGCCACGGCGGACCCGTTTGCCGGGTCATACGCGGTCGAATCGATGACCAGCGACATCGAGATAGCGGCCAGCGAGCTGATGGCTAAGGTCGAGGATCTCGGCGGCGCGGTCGCCGCCATCGAACAGGGTTTCCAGAAGGCCGAGATCGAACGGTCCGCCTACCGCATCGCATGTCAGATAGCTGCGGGGGAGCGGGTAATCGTCGGTGTCAACAAGTTCGCGCTCGCCGAAGAGGAACCTTACGAGCCGCTTCGCGGCGACCCGGCGATCGAGCAGAACCAGGCGCGGTCCCTGGCGGCGCTGCGGGCTTCCAGGGACGCAGCCGAGGTGACGAGGCGAATCGATGACCTCTCCAGGGCCGCCGCAGGAACGGACAACCTGCTCTATCCGCTGCGCGAGGCACTTCGCGCCCGTGCGACCGTCGGCGAGGTGTGTGATGTGCTGCGCGCCGAGTGGGGCGTCTATAAGCCGCCGGACGCCTACTGACGAACCACCTGGCAATTGCTGGGCGATACTGGATGGACGGGCCGGATAGCGTCATCGTTTCCTGACCGGGCCGGAAAGCCCTGGCTGAGCAGGACGGATAGTCATGTTGGAGGGCTGGACGCCGGGAGGCCCGCCCGGCAATGACCGTCGTCAGCGCCGGCGCTGGCGGCGAGGCCCCCGTAGGCCCGCTGCGAATAGAGCGGCGAACGGCGCGGCGCATGACGCGGCGCATGACGCGGCGAACGGCGCGGCGAACGGCGCGGCGCATGACGCGGTGCATGACGCGGCGAACGGCGCGGCGAACGGCGCGGCCCCCGGATTCGGGACCGCCACCGGACGTCCGCAGGCCGGCCGCGCCAATGATGCCTGCGCCGCTAAGTGCCATCACGTGCTCGCCGGATAACAGGCGCGCCGCGGTGCGCAGGATGACGATTCTTGGAGACTGACGGTGGCCATCAGATGGAATCCCTCACGTGGCGCGTCGCTGGGCGTCGAATGGGAGCTGCAGCTCATCGACCGCCGCACCAAGTTGCTGCGTCAGGACGCCCGTGAGGTGCTCGCCGAGCTGCCCGGGCTCAGCGAGGTCAGCGAGGTGCCCAGGCTCCGCCATGAACTGATGCAATCCACCATCGAGGTGGTTACCGGCGTCTGCAGCACGGTCTCCGAGGCTAAGGACGATCTTGCGGCGACAATCGCGCAACTTGAGCGAATCACGGCGACTCGCGGTACGATGCTTGCCTGTGCAGGAACGCATCCCGTCAGCGACTGGCGGGATGCAAAGATGGCACCCATTCAGCGCTATGCCGAACTCGTCGAGCAGTTGCAGTGGCTTGCCCGCAGGATTCAAACTTTTGGTGTTCACGTCCATGTGGGTATCCGCGACGGGAGCAAGGCGATCCCGATCGTCAATGCCCTGGCTGCGTATCTGCCGCATTTCCTGGCGCTGACCGCGTCGAGCCCGTTCTGGAGCGGGCATGACACGGGGCTCGCATCGAGCCGGTCTGTCATCTTTGGCGGGCTGCCAACGTCCGGGCCGCCGCCGCAGCTTGGGTGCTGGGGTGAGTTCGAGGAGTACATGGAGACGCTGCTTCGCGCCGGGACCGTCCGGAGCATAAAGGAGGTGTGGTGGGACATCCGCCCGCACCCGGATTTCGGCACGGTTGAGATCCGGATGTTCGACGGCGTCCCGACGCTCCGCGAGATCGGCATGGTCGCGGCGCTGTCGCAGTCCCTGGTCCAGTTGCTCGACACGCAGCTCGACCGCGGCTACAAGCTGCCCACGCCGGCGGCGTGGGTAGTTAAGGACAACAAATGGCGGGCCACCCGGTACGGGCTAGACGCGATTGTCATTACTGACGACACGGGCTCCACCGCGCCGCTCAGGGACGGGCTGTTCGAGCTGGTGGCTGAGCTCGAGCCGGTCGCCGAGCGGCTGGGCTGCGGGGGAGAGCTCGACGTGGTCTCCGATGTGCTGGAAAGCGGATCTTCATGTGACCGGCAGCGCGCCGTCGTCGCGTACGGCGGCGACCTGATAGACGTAGTAGACGCGCTGGTCACCGAGTTCATCGAGAACCGCTTCGTTGTCCCTGGGGAGGCGGCGCATGCCGGAACATGACCTCGCGGGAGAGCTCGACGTGTTCCTGGCGGGACACGAGGACGAGCTCATCGACTTCCGGCGGGACCTGCACGCCCATCCCGAGATCGGTTACCACGAGCACCGGACGACACGGCGGGTCAAGCTGCGCCTTGAGGCGGCTGGCCTGCGCCCCTCGGTGCTGCCCAAGGGCACCGGGCTTGTCGTGGATATCGGGTCAGGCACCGAGCAGGTGGTGGCGCTCCGGGCGGATCTTGACGCGCTGCCGATCGGCGACGAGAAGAACGTTCCCTACCGTTCTACGATCGCGAACACCTGTCACGCGTGCGGTCATGATGTACACACCAGCATCCTGCTCGGCACTGGCCTGTTCCTGGCCCGCACGGCGGCGGCCGGGGCGCTCCCTGGGCGGGTACGGCTGATTTTCCAGCCAGCCGAAGAGGTGCCGGGCGGGGCCCTCGACGTCCTCGCGGCTGGCGGCATCGCATCCGTGGACCGGATCTTCGCGCTGCACTGCGATCCGCGCCTGGATATCGGGAAGGTGGGCACGCGGACCGGCGCGATCACCGCGGCCTGCGACAAGATCAGGGTCAGGGTCACCGGCCCGGGAGGGCACACCGCCCGGCCGCACCTGACCGCCGACCTCGTCTACGCGCTTGGCAAGATCATTACGGAGCTGCCGGCGGCCCTGTCCAGGCGGGTCGACCCCCGGTCCAGCCTGAGCCTGGTGTGGGGCCGGGTCAGTGCGGGCTCGGCGGCCAACGCCATCCCTGACGACGGCGAGGTGGAAGGCACGGTGCGGTGCCTCGACGACAATGCCTGGCACGCTGCCCCGGACATGCTGAAGGCCCTGATCGATTCGGTCGCGAGCGCCTACGGCGTAGTGGCGGATCTCACGTATCAGCGCAACGTGCCGCCTACGGTGAACGAGACAGTCTCGACGGCGATGTTTGAGGCGGCCATCGACCGGGTGCTCGGCGCCGACGCGATAACCCCGGCACCGCAGAGCCTGGGCGGCGAGGACTTCGCCTGGTATCTGGAGTCGATCCCGGGAGCGCTGGCCAGGCTCGGCACCCGGAGGCCCGGTTCAGCCGACGACTTCGACATCCACCAGCCGGCGTTCGACGTGGATGAGCGGGCCATCGCGCTAGGCGTGCGGCTGATGGCGGCCACCGCCCTCACCTCGATGTGCGGGGGCACCACCACGACCGCAGAGCCCATGCCTGGTGCCGCCCTGACCTGACGCTGGGCCCGATTCGGGGCGTTGCCGTTACATTGCGGCCCCGTAAGGTGGAGTCGCGTGAACGCTATCGGGCGTTCGCTGGCTGAACCATGGAGCGCATGAGCGGTGTCTGCACAGCGGGATCCGGTGCCGGACGATGCCCAGAATGGGAGCGGTCCGCGGCCTGCCGCGGTGCCTGGCGCGAGCCCATGGCCGGAAGCAAGCGGGCCGGCTGGCGCGGGCGGCGGCTGGCGCGAGCCGACGGCCGGAAGCAAGCGGGCCGGCTGGCGCGGGCGGGTCGGCTGGCGCAAGCCCGGTACAGGCCGAGCGCCGGGTCTTCCGGCTGCCCGGACCGCTTATCGTCTGGTGGTTGTGGGTTGTCTTCGCGGCGGCCAACCTGATCGACATCGCCATCAACGGCCGTGACTGGGGCTCCATTGTGGCCGTCGCCATCTTTGCCCTCGTCACCGGGCTGACGTACGCCATGGCCTGGCGGCCGCGGGTCGTCGCCGACGGCGAGGGCATCACCGTGCAGAACCCGCTGCGTGATCACCGGGTGCCCTGGGGTGGTGTCAATGCCGTGACGGTGGGCGAGTCCGTTCAGGTGCGGTGCTCACGCGGGCCAGGTGACGAGCGCGAGAAGGTCGTGCATAGCTGGGCGCTGGCCGCGCCGCGCCGCGTCAAGGACAACAGGAACAGGGCCGACCTTCGCGGTCAGCGCCGGTCCAGGTTCACGGCGCATGCTCAGCCATCCTACGGCAAGCTGCCGCAGGACGCGCAGGAGCTGCTCGAGAAGAGTCCGGTCTTTCAGATCGCCGAGGATCTCGACCGTCAGGCCCGGCTGGCCCGAGAGCGCGGGGCGCCGCCCGGCGCACGGGTGGGGTACTGGCCGTGGCCCGCTCTGGCCGCCATGCTGATTCCCGCGGTTGCGCTGCTCATCGTGGTGCTGGCGCGCTAGCCCCGAGAGATGCGCAAGGCCGCTCTCTTAGCCCTGCCACGTATTCGGGTGGCGCGCCAGCGACCTCCGCGGAGTCCGCCAGGATACCGAGGTAGCGAGCGGACGGCAGGCCGCCCTCGTAGGCGTCGAGCACATACAGCCAGGCCACGATGTCACCGTCGAGCGTGGCCACCCGGACCCTGATCTTGTCGTAGTAGCCGAGCGTCGCGCCGTCCCACTGGTCCAGCGCCTGCTCGTCATAGTCGGACAGCTCATAGAGCATGACGAAGACACGCTGTCCGGCATCCTCGACGACGGTGGCAAGCGCGCCTTCCCAGCCGATGTCCTCGCCGCCGAAGGTCAGCCGCCAGCCCTCGAGCCAGCCGGTGCCGCGTTCCGGTGAGTGCGGGCAGCGCTCGGCCATCTGAGCCGGATCCATATTGCTGCCATATGCCGCGTACATCGCCACGGATCATTAGCGTACGAGTCCTGGCGGGCAAGCGCAGGCCGGTCACGCCGGATATCCGGTTCCGGGCTGCCCGGAACCATGATGAGGTGTCATACGCGGGCTCAGGTCGGCCATACGACAGAATGGAGCACCGTGAGCCAGCCGCGCGCGAGAGTCGCTGTCATTGGCGGCGGCCCGGGCGGATACGAGGCAGCCCTGGTCGCTGCCCAGCTCGGCGCCGAGGTCACGGTGGTAGAACGCGACGGGCTCGGCGGCGCATGCGTGCTGAGCGACTGCGTGCCATCGAAGACGCTGATCGCGACCTCGGGCATGATGGCGGGCCTCGACCGGTCAGCTAGCCTCGGAATCCTTCTGGGCCTGCCGAGTTCCGGCGCTCCGGCCAGCGACGGCGCCATGGCCGGGCACACCGGGGCCGGAGCCGCGGCCACAGTCGACGCCCCGCGGCTCTACTCCCGAGTCAAGGCACTGGCCAGGGCACAGTCTGGCGACGTGGCGGCCCGCCTGGCTGCCGAAGGGATCGAGGTCATCTGCGGTGCTGGGCGGCTGACCGGCCCGCGCACCGTGGCGGCGGGGGATCGCGAGATCAACGCGGACGTCGTGCTGATCGCGACGGGTGCCGAGCCCCGGATGCTGCCCGGCGCGGTTCCTGACGGAGACCGGCTGCTCACCTGCAGGCAGCTTTATGACCTGGACGAGCTGCCCGCAGAGCTTGTGGTGGTCGGCTCCGGAGTGACCGGCGCGGAGTTCGCCAGCGCCTACCAGGCGCTCGGCTCCCAGGTCACTCTCGTCTCCTCGCGGGACCGGGTGCTGCCGCATGAGGACGTGGATGCCGCCGTTGTGGTCGAGGACGTGTTCCGGCGGCGTGGCATGACGGTGCTCGGCAGGTCGCGGGCGGCAGCGGCTAAGCGCACCAGGGATGGCGTTGCGGTGATCCTTGCCGACGGCCGGACCGTCCGCGGCACGCACTGCCTGCTCACGGTCGGGATGCAGCCGTGCACAGGTGGCATCGGCCTGGAGGATGCCGGGGTCACCAGGGACGGCCGCGGGTTCGTGCCAGTCGACCGGGTGTCGCGGACCTCGGTGCCCGGGGTCTATGCGGCCGGGGACTGCACTGGCGTATGGATGCTTGCCTCGGTGGCGGCGATGCAGGGCCGAATCGCTATGTGGCACGCGCTCGGCGAGGCCGTCCAGCCGATCAGGCTCAGCCATGTGGCAGCGACAATCTTCACCGAGCCTGAGATCGCGACCGTGGGAATCTCGCAGGCAGCCGCCGACGGCGAGAAGGACGTGCTGGTCGTGAAGCTGCCGCTGGCCACCAACCCGCGCGCCAAGATGCAGGGATTCCGCGACGGCTTCATCAAGCTGTTCGCCCGCGTTAGCAGCGGGATCGTTCTTGGCGGCGTAGTGGTCGCGCCGCGCGCCAGCGAGCTCATTTTCGGCGTGTCGCTCGCGGTGGAGCAGACCCTGACCGTTGCTCAGCTGGCGCACACCTTCACGGTGTACCCCTCGCTATCGGGCAGCCTCACCGAAGCGGCACGTAGACTCATGCAGCCCGCGGCCGGCGGGTAGCCGCCGCGCCGTGCGGCTCGTGGCGTCAGTGTGCGGGCAGGCCCAGGTCGGGGTCGTCGGGGACGTCGAGACCATGCTGACGCAGCCGGGCGGCACGGATGTCGTCGGCGTAGGCGAGGACCGTGAAGACGCTGCCTGACAGGATCAGCGCCACCGTCATCAGGCTGAGCCAAGCGGGTGCGGGCAGCAGCGTGTAGAGCACCACCGCAACCACTATGCAGACAGGAATGATGACCGCCAGGTGGCGCAGCGCCGTCCGGCCACGCCAGCCTGCGTCGGTCAGTTCGTGCCTGACCCAGTCACGATTCTCCTCCGGCAGCCGGAACCCGATCGCGAAAAGCAGCCACCGTGCCACTCCTGGGTCGCCAGCGAGCCGTGTCATTGCCTCATCATCGCGAGCTGGCATGAGCGGCGCGAACCGGGCCGCCAGTTGAGCCGGCGCTGACGAGCAGGATTAACCGGGCAATTGGCAGATTACGGCTCCGGATGAGACGGTCTGGCCCACCTCAACGGACAGGCCGGTCACGGTACCGTCCTTGTGCGCGGTAAGTGGCTGCTCCATCTTCATCGCCTCGAGGACCACCACGGTGTCGCCGGCCGTCACTTGCTGGCCTTCCTCAGCCACCATCTTGATGATCGTTCCCTGCATCGGGGTGACCAGGGCATCGCCGCCCGCACCGCCGCGACGTGCGCCGGCGCCAGGACCGCTAGCTGAACCTGGCCGCCGCCCCCGGCCTGAGGGCGCGCCGACGGCCCCGCCCTGCCCGCTCGTCCCGGCTCCGCCTGCCCCGGCTCCGCCTGCCCCGGCTCCGCCTCCGCCTGCTCCGCCCAGGTAGCCGCCCGCCAGCCCTGCCGGGATCGCCACCTCCAGTCGTCTGCCGCCGACCTCAACGACGATCCGCTCCCGGCCGGGAGGATCGTCAACGTCGGCCCCGGCCTGGCCCCCGCCGGGCTGGCCGGCCGAACCGGCCTGGCCACCAGGGCCTGCTGCCGCGCCTGTCGCGGCGTACCGCGGGATGTCGCCGTCGAACTCGGTCTCGATCCACCGGGTGTGCACCGCGAACGGCTCGGAGACGAACGCCTGGTGGTTGACAACGGCCCGATGGAACGGCAGCACCGTCGGCAACCCGTCGACCTCGAACTCGGCCAGGGCCCGGCGCGAGCGCTCGAGCGCCTGCCGGCGGCTGGCCCCGGTGACGATCAGCTTGGCTATCAGCGAGTCGAACGACTGCGGCACGGTCATCCCGGCGGCATAGCCTGCATCGAGCCGGACCCCGGGCCCGGATGGCGGCTGCCATCGCCGGATCGTCCCCGGCGTGGGCAGGAAGTTCCGGCCCGCGTCTTCCGCGTTGATACGGAACTCGATGGAGTGCCCGCGGACCTCCGGGTCGCCGCGCGAAAGCTGCTGGCCGTCCGCGATGCGGAACATCTCCCGCACCAGATCGATGCCGGTGACTTCCTCGGTCACCGGGTGCTCCACCTGCAGCCTGGTGTTCACCTCAAGGAAGGAGACCGAGCCGTCCTGGCCAACGAGAAACTCGCAAGTGCCGGCGCCGACATAACCTGCTTCCCGCAGGATCGCCTTGGACGACTCGCGGATCAGTTCCTCCTGCGCCTGCGTCAGGAACGGGGCGGGCGCCTCCTCGACCAGCTTCTGGTGCCTGCGCTGCAGCGAGCAGTCCCTGGTGGACACGACGACGGTGTTGCCGTGGGCATCGGCCAGGCATTGCGTCTCCACGTGCCTCGGCCGGTCCAGGTAGCGTTCCACGAAACACTCGCCACGGCCGAACGCGGCGACCGCCTCCCGGACCGCGGACTCGAACCTGGGGGCGATCTCCTCGGCGGTGCGGGCCACTTTGAGCCCCCGGCCGCCACCGCCGTAGGCCGCCTTGATCGCGATCGGCAGGCCATACTCGGCCGCGAAAGCGGCAGCCTCGGCCTCGCCGGATACCGGGCCGTCGGTCCCCGGGGCGAGCGGTGCACCGACGATACGGGCGATGTGGCGGGCACGCACCTTGTCCCCGAGCGCCTCGATCGCGGCGGGCGGCGGCCCGATCCAGGTTAGGCCGGCCCCGATGACCTCGCGTGCGAAGTCAGCGTGCTCCGCGAGGAAGCCGTACCCCGGGTGCACTGCGTCCGCGCCCGAATCGGCTGCCGCCTTGAGGATCTTGCCGATGTCGAGATAGCTCTCCGCGGCGCTCCGGCCGCCCAGCGCGAACGCCTCGTCGGCCATTGTCACGTGCAGCGCGTCGATGTCGGACTCGGCATAGACGGCCACGCTACCAAGGTCGGCATCGCGGCAGGCTCGCACGATCCGGACTGCGATCTCGCCGCGGTTGGCGATAAGGACCTTGCGCACGAAATCGACTCCTCTCAACTGCGCAGGAGTCTAATCGCTGGCCCGCCCTGAGCCGCCCGGGGTGCCGGGTGCGATGTGCGGGCTCTGCCGCTGTGGAGAAAATTCCCGTGACCCAGTCCAGCACTACCTGGACCGCGACCCGGGCAGCACCCACCGGGGAGAGACCAGCGCAGGGGCCAATGTGACAACGCAGCGCTAACGTGACTTAGCGGGGGAGGGCGCTGGCGCGCCAGGCGCCGGAGCCGCGGTGCAGGGGCGCGCGCAGCAGCCGGGGTCTCGCGGACCATTGTGACCGGATGACGGGCGCTGCTCCCGGCGCGCTGACCGGTGCCGCGAGGCCGACGACCACGGCCACCAGGGCAGCGATCTCCTGCTCCGTCGGGTTGCCCTTGACGATGGCCAGGACCGGCGCGGGATCGGTCTGGGCAGCCGGGCCGGCCTGCGGGGCCGCCGCCTGGCGCGGTACGGTACCGGCGGTGCTGGCGGGATCCGGGCCAGATTTTCCGTTTTGCTTTGGTTGTGAATTCTTAGTCGCAGAAATAACCGTCAGCCCCTTGATTTACCGACGCCAATACCGAACTGCCGGTGCACCCGCGCCCAGAACGCGTCCCGCAGCCACTCCCTGGCCTCCTGATAGGCACGCAATGACAGGCCTAGTTCCTTCTCGGCGTCGACCAGCAGTTCCTTGTCGATAACCGGCGGCAGCACCGGCCCGGGCAGCAGGTCGCGAATGTTGTCCTCGCCGCGGGTCAGGATCCACTTCTGGGCCACATGCTCGCCTGCCTCCTCGACCCGTTCCCGTTCGGGGCCGAGCCTGGTCGGCTGCAGCACGGTCGGCGAGGTGGTCCGGACCAGCGGCCGTGGTCCATGCCGTTCGCCGAACACCTGGGCCGGGTTGGGCTTCACCGACACCACGTGGCTGATCCGGGCCAGCGTGCTGGCCGCGGCCGGTGTCGGCTCGGAGACCGGCTGCCTGGCGAAGTATGGCTCGACGAAGGCGCGCTCGAGAACCTCCACGGTGTCGGACTCCCAGACCAGCCGTTCGGCCTGGTTAGTGCCGTAAGGCGGCTCGATCCCCCACAAGTGCACCCGGACGCCGAAGGCCTGGGCGGCTTCCACGGCGGGGACCATGTCCTCGTCGCCGGCCACCAGGACCGCGTCAGTGATCGCCCGGTGCCTGGCGAGGGCCTCCATGTCGGCTCGGATCTGGGCGTCTACCCCCTTCTGCTGACCGCGTGCGTTGAGATTGCCGAGGCGGAGCTTCACCAGCGCCATCTGCGCGATGACCCGCTGGTCGATGGTGGGCACCCGGTCCCTGGCCGCGTCATACCAGTAAATCCGGAGCAGCTCGCCCCGCACCAGATCGTCAGCGTGCCGGGTGAGGGCCTGGATCAGCTTGTCAGCGTCGACGCGGTACTCGCGCCTCGAGCCCGCGCTGAACAGGAGCTCTCCTGCGGCCGCGTAGATATACCCGACATCCACCATGATGGCGTAGCGGGAAAGGAGCGGAAGCGGTGAGCCGTTCTCGGTCATGACAGTCATAACTCTAGTGCTACCTGCCGTGCAGCGTCCCCGGCAAAGCAGTTGCGTCGCGTTACATGCCTTTTCACAATGGGATATTTCCGTGCTTCTTTGGCGGAAGTGACTGGCGCTTAGTGCGCAGCGTACGGAGTGCGCGGATCACCTCGGGCCGGGTTTCGGCGGGCCGGATGACAGCGTCCAGATAACCCCGTTCTGCTGCTATATAGGGATTAGCCAGAGTATCCTCGTACTCGGCGACCCTCCTGGCTCGCAGCGCGGCCTGCTCGTCCGGGTTCTCGGTGGCGGAGATCTCGCGCCGGTAGAGGATGTTCACCGCGCCCTGCGCGCCCATCACCGCGATCTGGGCCGTCGGCCAGGCCAGGTTGATGTCGCCGCCGAGGTGCTTGGAGCCCATCACGTCGTATGCGCCGCCGTAGGCCTTGCGGGTGATGATGGTGATCTTAGGCACGGTCGCCTCGGCGTAGGCGTAGATCAGCTTGGCGCCGCGGCGGATGATGCCCCCCCACTCCTGGCCGGTGCCGGGGAGGAACCCAGGTACATCGACGAAGGTCAGAACCGGGATGCTGAACGCGTCGCAGGTCCTGACGAAGCGGGCCGCCTTCTCGGCTGCGTCGATGTCCAGGCAGCCGGCGAAGTGCATCGGCTGGTTGGCCACCACGCCGACGCTGGCGCCTTCGATGCGGCCGAAGCCGACGACAATGTTCTGCGCGAAACCGGCATGGATCTCCAGGAACTCGCCGCCGTCGAGGACCCGGGTGATCACGCGATGCATGTCGTAGGGCTGGTTCGGTGAATCGGGGATGAGGGTGTCAAGCTCGATGTCAGTCTCGGTGGTCTCGAGGATCCTGGCGCCACCGGCCGCAGGACCGGCCGGGGGCACGGTCGGCGGGTCCTCCAGGTTGTTGGAGGGCAGGTAGGAAAGCAGTTCGCGGGCGAAGCTGAGGCAGTCGTGCTCATCGGTTGCCTGGTAATGGGCGACGCCGGACTTGACGTTGTGCGCGTGCGCGCCGCCGAGCTCCTCGAAGCTGACCTCCTCGCCGGTCACCGTCTTGATCACGTCGGGGCCGGTGATAAACATGTGCGAGATGCCCTCGACCATCAAGGTGAAGTCAGTGATCGCGGGGGAGTAGACGGCACCGCCCGCGCACGGCCCCATGATCAGCGAGATCTGCGGTATCACGCCCGAGGCGATAACGTTGCGGTAGAAGATCTCGGCGAACAGGCCGAGCGCGACCACGCCCTCCTGGATCCGCGCCCCGCCGCCGTCGTTGATGCCGATCACCGGGCAGCCGGTCTTCTGCGCGTACTCCATAATCTTGACGATCTTCTCGCCGTAGACCTCGCCGAGCGAGCCGCCGAACACCGTGAAGTCCTGGCTGAAGACGCAGACCGGGCGCCCCTCGACGGTACCGTGGCCGGTGACGACGCCGTCACCGTAGGGCCGGTTGGCCGCCATGTCGAAGTCGGTGGCCCGGTGCCTGGCGAACTCGTCGAACTCGGTGAACGAGCCCGGATCGAGGAGGTGGCCGATCCGTTCTCTCGCGGTCATCTTGCCCTTGGCGTGCTGCTGCTCCACCGCGCGCTGCGAGCCTGCGTGGGTCGCCTCGTGCCTGCGCCGGTCCAGGTCGGCGATCTTGCCTGCGGTGGTGTGCGGGTCCGGCTGGCCGGCGTCAACGGACGGCGGGTGAGCTTCGATGGCCATGCCCGACAGGTTAGGCCAGGACCGGGATCCAGGGCGATCGCGGGCCGGAGCACGGCCGGGCTAGAGCGCGCTGGCCATAGTGTCCGCGGCCGCCGGGTGGTGCGTGGGCCAGCACGGGTACCGGGCGGCGGTGCCCTCGCCCGCGATCAGGCTGGCCAGTGCTGTTCTGGTCGTCTCGTCGGCCGGAGTATAGACGACCATCCTGGTGCCCGGCGCGGCGAGCACGGCCAGCGAGTTGGTCGTCATGACCAGCCGGCCATGCGCCGGATGCCGGAAGATCTTGAGATAGCTGGCCGGGCTGGCCACCTCGTGCTGTGCCCACATCCGGCTGAACTCCGGGCTGGCGGCCTGCAGCCGGCGGACGAAACTCGTCCACGCGGGCTCCCCGACGTGCCGCCCGTACGCGCCGCGCAGCTGGGCAACGAGCGCGCAAAGCTGGTCGGCACGGTTCAGGTACGGGTGACAGCAGGCGGGATGGGTGAAGCAGATCCAGAGCGCGTTGCGGTCGGGACACGGCTGGCGGATCAGGTCGGGGAACAGGGCCGCATAGGGAGCGTTCCAGGCGAGCAGGTCGAAGCGCTCGTTCATAACGCTGGCCGGAAGCGTGGTCAGCCCGTCGAGGATCAGCTGGATCTCGGGGACGACCTGCCAGCCTGCTTCCGTTTCGGCGACCACATCGGGCACGTCAGCGAGCCGGTAGAGATGCTCGCGCTCTGGCTGGTCGAGCTTGAGGGTGCGCGCCACCGCGTCCAGCACCTGGGTGCTCGCATTGATCGGCCGTCCCTGCTCGAGCCAGGTGTACCAGGTGACGCCGACCCCGGACAGCTGGGCGACCTCCTCGCGGCGCAGCCCGCTTGTCCGGCGGCGGACCCCTGGCGGCAGCCCGGCGGCTTCCGGAGTGATCCGTTCCCTTCGGTTGCGCAGGAACGCGGCCAGTTCCGCCCTGCGGGCCCGGCCGCCAGCCGCAGTCATGGTGCTCATGACCCCATCCTGTACCTGCGGCGCCGGCTCTGCCAGGTACCCGTGGTACCAGGATAAGCAAGCTCTTGGTACTGGCACCAGGCCCCGCGAAAGCTGGTAGTCATGACAGACACCGTTGCTAGCGGTCACGCCCCCGCAGTTCATTCCCCTCATTCCCCGGGCGTCATGCGCGGGCCCGGCACCGCGCGCCGCCCCGCTGCCGCGCGCGGGCGCGGTGCCGCGCGGCGGCCGGGTGCCGGGCGGCGGCCGGGTGCCGCGCCTGGGCCCGGTGCCGCGCGCCGGCCTGCCAGCGTCGGCGTCGTGCTGGCGATTGTCCTTGCTGGGCAGTTCATGGCGGTCCTGGACGCCTCGGTCGTGAATGTTGCGGCGCCCTCGATTCACAGCGGGCTGCACGCCTCAGGCGCGGGCCTGCAGCTGGTGATCGCGGGCTACACGATCGCCTACGCGGTGCTGCTGGTGACCGGCGCGCGCATTGGCGACCTTCTTGGTCACCGCCATGTCTTCCTGGCCGGGCTGGCCCTGTTCACGCTGGCCTCGCTCGGCTGCGGGCTGGCAGGGTCGACCGGCCTGCTCGTCGCACTGCGCTTCGTCCAGGGCGCCGGCGCCGCGGTGATGATCCCGCAGGTGCTCAGCCTGATTCAGCGCACCTTTACCGGTGCGGCCAGGGCCAAGGCGATGAGCGGCTACTCCGCCGTGCTGGCCGGTGGCGTAGTCGTCGGGCAGATCATCGGTGGCCTGCTGATCAGCGCCAACCTGTTTGGTGCCAGCTGGCGGCCGGTCTTCCTGGTGAACGTGCCGATAGGCGCGGTGCTGCTGGTAGCCGCCTGGCGGAAGCTGCCCGCCGGGACTGCCGAGCCGGGCCGCGGGCTCGACGTGCCCGGATTGCTCACCCTGTCTCCCGCGGTGCTTGCCCTCGTGGTCCCGCTGGTGATCGGCCAGCCTGAGCACTGGCCCGCCTGGGGCTGGGCCTGCCTGGCCGGAAGCGCAGCCGCATTCGCTGCCTTCGCCATTACCGAGCGGCGGCAGGCGGACCGCGGCCGGTCGCCGCTGATTCCTGGCCGGGTGCTCAGGCTGCCCGGGGCGGGGATGGGGATCGTGGCGCTGTTCGCCGTCATGACCGTGTTCGGCGGCCTCTTCTTCGTTCTCGCGCTGCATCTGCAAGGCGGCCTCGGCGATTCGCCGCTGCGGGCCGGCCTGACGTTCGCGCCATCGGCGGCGGCGTTCGCCGTCGTGAGCCTGAACTGGCAGCGCCTGCCTGCCCGGATCCATCCCTGGCTGGCAATCTTCGGATTCTCTGGTGCGGCGGTCGCGCTGGCGGTGCTTGCGGCGCTGCTGCACGGCGGCGGCAGCGGCGGTGCAGCTCTGTACCTGGCACTTGTGCTGCTCGGAGCGGCACTGGCCAGCGCCTTCAGCCCGCTGATGACTGCCGTGCTGATGCGGGTGCCGGTAGCGGACGCCGCCGACGCGACCGGCGTGATCGTGACCGTCAATCAGCTCGGGCTGGTGATCGGCGTTGCGACGTTCGGGACGCTGTACCTAAACCTGGCCGGCAGCCTCCCGGCGCACCCGGGCCTGGCCGCGTACCGGCAGGTATCGGCGCACGCCGAGGCCATCACCTGCGTAGCGCTTGCGGCTGCCGCACTGACTGGTGGCGTGCTTGCGGCGGTCCGTGCCTGGAACGTCCGCCCGGTCAGCCGGGCCGCGGGCCGGATTCAGGCGCTGGCCACGGCCACGGCTCCGGGCCGGGAAACGGTGCCGGTGCCGGCACCGGCACCGCAGAGCCGGTGTCCTTGACGCTCGACCCTTCCTTTGACGGGGGCGGCGCCCGGGCGGTGCCGGGGCGGTGCCGGGCGCGTGCCGGGACGGTGCCCGGGCGCCAACGTCAGGCCAGTCGCCCGCGCCGCCCGCTGTGCGGCTAGTGTCGAGCAGGCTACGTACCGCCAACGGAAGGTTCTCTCGTTGCTTTCCCTGGTCCTGCCCAAGGGCTCGCTGGAGCGCGCCACTCTCGACCTGTTCGACGCGGCAGACCTGGCAGTCCGCCGTTCCTCCGACCGCGATTACCATGCGTCGATCGACGATCCGCGCATCGATCGGGTGCGGTTCCTCCGTCCTCAGGAGATTCCGTCCTACCTCGAGCAGGGCCTCTTCGACCTGGGCATCACCGGCCGCGACTGGATCGCGGAGACCGGGGCGAATGTCTTTTCACTAGGCGAGCTCAGGTACTCGAAGGCGACCTCCGATCCGGTACGGGTGGTGCTGGCGGTGCCGGCGGCCGTCCCGTGGCGATCACTGTCCGACCTTCCAGACGGAACCCGGATCTCGACCGAGTTCCCGGCGCTGACCCGGCGGTTCCTGGAGTCGCATGGGGTGAAGGCCGTCGTCATCCCGTCCTACGGGGCCACCGAGGCCAAGGTGCCTGACATCGTCGACGCGATCGTGGACCTGACCGAGACAGGCTCGTCATTGCACCGGAACGGCCTGCGCATCCTGGACACCGTGCTGACCAGCTATACCGAGCTCGTGGCCAATCCGGCGGCCTACGGCGACCCGGTGAAGCGGGCGGCGATGGAGGACGTGGCGCTGCTGCTGCGCGGGGCCATCCAGGCCCGCGGCCACGTGCTGCTCAAGCTCAATGTGCCGGCCGAGCACCTCGCCGCGGTGACCGACATTCTGCCGTCGATGTCCTCGCCCACGATCACCTCGCTGGCCCGCGGCGGTATGAAGGCGGTCGAGGCAGTGGTGCCGAAGGGCGGTGTGAACACCCTGATCCCGGCGCTGAAAGCGGCCGGTGCGCGGGACATCCTGGAGATCCCGATCTCCAAGATCGTCGAGTAGCGCGGCGCCTGCCGGGCGCTGCCGGGTCGCGCGCGGGCGGCGGCTGACCGCGACGCGCCCGATAGGCTTGGCGGATGCTATCCAGGATCGACCTGCGGGGACAGCCCGCGGCCCGGCTGAGCCTGATCACCCTGGCCGGAGTGCTGCCACGGGCCCGGCTCGACGTGGAGGCCGCCCTGGACGCGGTGCGGCCGGTCTGCGAAGATGTGCGCCGCCGCGGGGCCGTCGCAGTGCGGGAGCAGACGGCCAGGTTCGATGGGGTGGACCTGATTTCCACCCGGGTCCCGGTGGCCGCGCTAAACGACGCGCTGGAACGGCTCGACCCGGCCGTCAGGGCGGCGCTGCGGGAGGCGGCCCGCCGGGCCCGGCTGGTGCACGAGACCCAGCTGCCCGGTCAGACCGTCACTACGGTCGCGGCAGGCACCACCGTAACCGAACGGTATGTACCGGTCGCGCGCGCTGGCGTGTACGTACCGGGCGGACTGGTGGCTTACCCGTCCTCGGTGGTGATGAACGTGATCCCGGCGCAGGTCGCCGGGGTAGGCCAGATTGCCGTGGCGTCGCCGCCCGGGACCGGCCGCGGCGGCCTGCCGCACCCGGCGGTGCTGGCCGCCTGCGCGCTGCTTGGCATCAGCGAAGTGCATGCCGTCGGCGGTGCACAGGCGATCGCTATGTTCGCTTACGGCACCGCTGATTGCGCCGCGGCGGACATCGTCAGCGGTCCCGGCAACGTCTACGTGGCCGCGGCCAAGCGGCTGCTGCGCGGCACGGTCGGGACCGACGCCGAGGCCGGCCCGACCGAGATCGCGATCCTGGCCGACCACACCGCCAGGGCGGACTTCGTCGCCTCCGACCTGGTGGCGCAGGCGGAGCACGACCCGCTCGCCGCCTGCCTGCTGGTCACCTCAGATCCTGAGCTGGCTGACCGGGTCGATTCCGAGCTGGCCGGCCAGGTGCGCGCGGCCAGGCACGCCGACCGCATCGCGGCCGCGCTGGCTGGCCAGTCGGCCTGCGTCCTGGTGGATGACCTCGACGCCGGCCTGGCTGTCGTGGCGGCCTGGGCGCCCGAGCACCTGGAGATCCAGGCGACGGGAGCCGACGAGCTGGCTGGCCGGGTCCGCAATGCCGGGGCGGTGTTCGTCGGGCCATGGGCGCCGGTCTCGCTCGGCGATTACCTCGCCGGATCCAACCACGTGCTGCCGACCGGCGGGACCGCCCGCAACTCCGGCGGCCTGTCGGTCCTGTCCTTCCTGCGGGTCATGCACGTGATCGACTGCACCGAGGCCGGCCTTGCGGAGGCCGCGCCGTACATCGACGCGCTCGGCGGGGCCGAGGACCTGGCCGCGCACGTCAAGGCGGTCCGGGCCCGCGTCCCGGCCGCTGCCGGGCCTGTCGTCGCCGGGCGGAGGCGGTGACCGGCCTCGCGCCGCCGCTCCGGGCCGATCTGGCGGGCCGGGAGCCGTACGGCGCACCGCAGCTTGACGTGCCTGTCCGGCTGAACACCAACGAGAATCCCTACCCGCCCGCGCCGGCGCTGGCCCGCCAGATCGCCGAAACCGCCGGCGCCGTGGCGGTCACCCTCAACCGGTACCCGGACCGGGATGCGCACGCGCTGCGCGACGACCTGGCGGGCTACCTAGGACATGGGCTCACCCGATCGCAGGTGTGGGCGGCCAACGGGTCCAACGAGATCATCCAGCAGCTGCTGCAGGCGTTCGGCGGGCCCGGGCGATCGGCGCTCGGCTTCGAGCCTTCGTACTCGATGCACCCGACCATCGCGCGGACCACCAGCACGCGGTGGGTGGCAGCGGCGCGGGATGACGACTTCGGCCTCGATCCGGACCGCGCCGCCAGGCGCGTCCGCGGGGAACGTCCGGATCTGGTCTTCCTCACCTCGCCCAACAACCCGACCGGCACCGCGCTACCGCTGCCGGTGATCGAGGCGGTCTGCACGGCAGCGCCCGGCATGGTCGTGGTCGATGAGGCCTACGCCGAGTTCGCCAGGGACCGGACGGCGACCGCGGTCGGGCTGCTGCCGCGATACCCGCGCCTGGTGGTCGTCCGCACGATGTCCAAGGCCTTCGCGCTGGCCGGTGCCCGCGTCGGCTACCTCGCGGCCGACCCGGCAGTGATCGACGCGCTGCTGATCGTCCGGCTGCCGTATCACCTGTCCGCGGTCACCCAGGCAGTCGCCCGGGTCGCGCTTGCCCATGCCGACGAGCTCCTGGCTAGCGTGGCCACGCTGCGCCGCGAACGGGACCTGATCGTGGACTGGCTGCGCGGCAGCGGCCTCGCCGTGGCGGACTCGGATGCCAACTTCGTGCTGTTCGGCGAGTTCGGCGACCGGCATGCGGTCTGGCAGGACCTGCTTGACCGAGGTGTCCTCGTCCGTGAGATCGGGCCGGACGGCTGGCTGCGGGTTAGCATCGGGACACCAGAGGAAATGGCCTCCTTCCGTACGGCGCTTGCCGCGGTGCTGGCCGGCCATGATGAGCGGCTCGTCAGCGGCGCGTACCTGGAGAAAACCGATGATTAACGAGGGCAGCGCCGTCAGCCGCAGCGCACGGGTGGAGCGCGTCGACCAGGGAGACGCAGGTCCTCGTCGAGCTTGATCTCGACGGCAGCGGGCTGACGGATGTGCAGACCGGCGTCGCATTCTTCGATCACATGCTCGACCAGCTTGGCAGGCACGGGTGCATGGACCTGACCGTGCGGACCCGCGGCGACACCGAGGTGGATGCCCATCACACCGTCGAGGACACCGCGATAGCGCTCGGCCAGGCCCTTGCGCAGGCGCTCGGCAACAAGGCCGGCATCTGCAGGTTCGGTGACGCGCTTGTGCCGCTGGACGAGACGCTCGCCAGGGCGGCCGTCGACCTGTCCGGGCGGCCCTATGTGGTGCACTCCGAACCGGACGGCATGCCGCCGCTGATCGGAACCTACGACACGACGCTGACCAGGCACTTCTTCGAGTCGCTGGCGGCGGCTTCCGGCATCTGCGTGCATCTGAGCGTGCTGACCGGGCGCAATCCGCATCACATCGTCGAGGCGCAGTTCAAGGCGATCGCCCGGGCGCTTCGCGCCGCTGCCGCCCCGGATCCGCGGTCGCGCGGCATTCCGAGCACGAAGGGCGTGCTGTGACCGGCGCGAGGCCGCGTGTGGTGGTGCTCGACTATGGCTCAGGCAACCTTCGGTCGGCCCAGCGGGCCCTGCAGCGGGTCGGTGCCGACGCCGAGGTGACCGCCGACTTTGATGCGGCGCTGAACTCCGACGGTCTGGTGGTGCCTGGCGTAGGCGCGTTCGCTGCCTGCATGGCCGGGCTGCGCGCGGTCCGCGGCGACATGCTGATCGACCGGAGGCTGGCCGGATCCCGGCCGGTCCTCGGGATCTGCGTTGGCATGCAGGTGATGTTCGCCGAGGGTGCGGAACACGGCGAGCGGACCCTGGGATGCGGCGAGTGGCCCGGGGTGGTCGAGCGCCTTGACGCGCCGGTGCTGCCGCACATGGGGTGGAACACGGTGCGTGCGGCCGGGGGAACGGCCCTGCTGGCCGGCCTCGATCCGGCGACGCGCTATTACTTCGTGCATTCCTACGCGGCGAAAGCACTGCCGTTGCCGCCGGACGGCCGGATGAAGGCACCGTTGGTCAGCTGGGCCACGCACGGCGAGCCCTTCATCGCGGTGGTGGAGAACGGCCCGCTGTGCGCGACCCAGTTCCACCCGGAGAAGTCCGGCGATGCGGGGGCGGCGCTGCTGTCGAACTGGCTGGAGCTGGTCCGATGACCGCCGGCAAAGCCGCCGCCGGAGACCAGGCCCTGACC
The DNA here is from genome assembly GCA_963774825.1 of uncultured Actinomycetes bacterium. GTDB lineage: Bacteria > Actinomycetota > Actinomycetes > Streptosporangiales > Streptosporangiaceae > DATBGO01. The sequence goes on from CAVZGW010000004.1 coordinate 195,594, forward strand.
CTGCTGCCGGCCGTGGACGTCGCTGACGGTCAGGCGGTCCGGCTGGTTCAGGGCGAGGCAGGCACCGAGACGTCGTACGGCGATCCGCTCGACGCGGCGCTCGCCTGGCAGCGGGCGGCGCGCGAGTGGGTCCATCTGGTCGACCTGGACGCCGCGTTCGGCCGCGGTTCCAACGCCGACCTGCTCGCCGAGGTCGTCGGCAGGCTCGACATCGCGGTCGAGCTGTCCGGCGGGATCCGCGACGACGCGTCGCTGGCCGCGGCGCTCGCGACCGGGTGCGCAGCGGGTGATCATCGGGACGGCCGCGCTGGAGCAACCCGGAGTGGGTGCGGGGCGCGATCGCCGCGCACGGCGACCGGATCGCGGTCGGCCTCGACGTGCGCGGCACGCACGCTGGCGGCCCGCGGATGGACCCAGGACGGCGGCGAGCTGTTCGACGTGCTGGCCCGGCTGGACGCCGACGGCTGCGCGCGGTACGTCGTCACCGACGTCCGCGCGACGGCACGCTCGACCGGGCCGAACCTCGACCTGCTGCGGCATGGTGTGCGCGGCCACCGAGCGGCCGGTCGATCGCCAGCGGCGGCGTCAGCGAGCCTCGACGACCTGCGGGCGCTGCGCCGGACTTGTCGCCGACGGCGTCGAGGGCGCGATCGTCGGCAAGGCGCTGTACGCCGGCGCCTTCACGCTGCCCGAAGCCCTGGCAGCGGTGCGCGCCCGGCTAGCGGCGGGCGCGTGCCGGTCGCCGTCCGCGTCATCCCGTGCCTGGACGTCGACGCGGGCCGGGTGGTCAAGGGCGTGAACTTCCGCGACCTGCGCGACGCGGGCGACCCGGTCGAGCTGGCCGCCGCTACGACGCGGAGGGCGCCGACGAGCTGGTGTTCCTCGACATCACCGCGTCGAGCAGCAGCCGCGAGACGACGTACGACGTGGTGCGGCGGACCGCGGAGCAGGTCTTCATCCCGCTGACGGTCGGCGGCGGCGTGCGCAGCGTGGCCGACGTCGACCGGCTGCTGCGGGCCGGGCGCCGACAAGGTCGGCGGTCAACACCGCCGCGATCGCGCGGCCCGAGCTGCTCGGCGAGATCGCGGCACGGTTCGGCAACCAGGTGCCTCGTGCTCTCCGTCGACGCGCGCCGGGTCGGCGGCGACGGCGCGACGCCGAGCGGGTTCGAGGTGACCACGCATGGCGGCCGGCAGCGGCACCGGGATCGACGCGGTCGAGTGGGCCGAGCGCGCGGCAGCAGCTCGGGGCCGGGGAGATCCTGCTCAACTCGATGGACGCCGACGGCACGACGGCCGGGTTCGACCTGGAGCTGATCGAGGCGGTGCGGGCGGTGGTGCAGCGTGCCGGTGATCGCCACCGGCGGGGCCGGTGCGGCTCGAGCACTTCGCGCCGGCCGTGCAGGCCGGCGCCGATGCCGTGCTCGCCGCCAGCGTGTTCCACTTCGGGCGGCTCAGGATCGCTGAGGTGAAGGAGTCGCTGCGGGCGGCGGGACATCAGGTCCGTTGATCGAGCCGCCAGCACGTGGTGACCCTTCAGCGGATTGCGGCGCTTTGGTGGTGGACTGGTGGGCCCGCGGGACCCTACCAATCCACCACGATCATGAACGCGAAGATGCTGACCTGGTGCCGGACAGCAGGGGGACGGGCCCGGCACCGTCCGGCGCGCGAGGTTGGCTAATGGCAGACCGCAACGCGGACAGCGGACGGGCGGACGAACGGCCCGGGCACCTTAGTGCCGCGGTTGGGCACCAGGCCCGGAGCGCAGCCTTCGTTCTCGCTTCTTGCTAGCGTGGCGTGGATTCGGCGCACTCAATAGTGATCGACAGCGGAGGTGGCCACGCGGATGAACGCGGATGCGGGCGGGGCGGTGCTTGATCCCCGGATCGCCGCCAGGCTCAAGCGTGACGCGGCCGGCCTGGTCGCGGCCATCGCCCAGCAGTACGACACGGGCGAGGTCCTGATGCTGGGCTGGATGGATGACGAGGCCCTGCGCCTGACGCTGACCACCGGCCGGTGCACGTACTGGTCGCGGAGCCGGAAAGAGTACTGGATCAAGGGCGAGACCTCGGGGCACGCTCAGTGGGTCAAGTCCGTCGCACTCGACTGTGACGGTGACGTGGTCCTGGTCAAGGTGGATCAGGTCGGCAGTGCCTGCCACACTGGCGACCGGACCTGCTTTGACGCCGACGTGCTCGATGCGGTCCGTGCTGATCCCCGACGGGCTGACTGACCTGCCGGGCAGCGCTCAGTCGCCGAAGTCAGGTCCGGCGCCGATGTCAGGTCCGCCAAAGTCAGGTCCGGCGCCGATGTCAGGTCCGGCGCCGATGTCAGGTCCGGCGCCGATGTCAGGTCCGGCGCCCATGTCAGGTCCGGCGCCGATGTCAGGTCCGGTCGGCGGTGCGGCGGCCGACGGCTCCGGGTCTGGCGCGGCGTCTGCGGACGGCGGCACTGCCTGAGAAGCGGCATCAGGACTAGCCTGAGAAGCGGCATCAGGACTAGCGGCGGAACGTTCCGTTGCCGAGGTGGCCGGTGTAGCTACGGCCCTTGCGGGCTCGGCCCTTGCGGGCTCGGCCATAGCGGGCGCCTCCGCCGTGGGCCCGGCCGCCGAAGGCGCGGCCGATGCGCGCTCGGCCAGGGCCCGTTCGGCCAGGGCCGGCCCTGCCGTGGCCGCCGAATACCGCGGACGCGCCCGGATGAATGCCAGGCCGGCGGCCACGCAGCCGAGCGGGATTGCCACCAGGGTGTACCGGTAAAAGGACTGGGTGAGCAGCGCGGGCAGGACAAGGCTCAGCACGGCGATGACCCACGGGAACGCCGCTGGGCCGCCCCACTGCCGCCATTTCCTGATAATTCCGACGAGCCCGGCCACTAGGACCGCGAAGAAGGCGACGCCGGGGAAATAGACCGGAAGCTGGTAGAGGAACAGGAAATACGCATAGGGCTCGACCGCGTGGGTGTTGGATGTCGTGCCCGCATACTGCCTGATGTCAGCCGACATAATAGGGCGGTATGGCGGTGAAACGCGGCGTGGCGGTAAAGGCCATCGCCCCGGTGGTCTGCGGGCGGTCGCTGTTCAGGAACTGCAGCATCACGTCCTTGGCGCTGACCCGCAGGTAGGCGAGGGGCTGGGCCTTGATCGCATCGAGGGCGAACTGCCTGCCCAGCTTGTTGTTATAGGCGCTGAACCCCGGGTGGGCATCATGCCGCCACCACGCATTCGGCGCCCAGAGGTAGTCGGCGGGCGTGTTGGCGCCGAGCAGCGCGTTAATTGACCACGCAGGCGCCTTGGCTGGTGCCTTGACTGACCCGTTCGGGCAGAGCGGCACGAGATTGGCGGGCGGCTTGATGATGGCGCAGTTGGCGAATGTTGTCGTTCGGGACCAGAGGAAGATGCCGTCGCTGCTGGTGATGCTGAGTTCGCCGTAGGCGGCGTTGAACGCGAGGGCGTACCACAGCACCGGCACCCCGAAGGCCACCGCGCCAGCGCAGGCCGCCCGCCAGCCGACCCGCCTGATCAGCAGATATACCGCGGCAACGACAGCGACAGGAAGACCGTTCCCGCGGAGCAGGGTGATATACGCGAGGAGCAGGCCTGCCAGCGCGCATTGCCAGAGCCTGGGCGTGCGCTTGGTGATCAGCAGCGCGACCACGACCATGATCACGAGGCAGTACAGCGTATCCGGCAGGATGTAGGACTCCAGCGCGATCTCGCGGGTGTCGAACAGCACCGGAACAGCGGCCAGCGAGGCGCCCCAGGCAGGCAGGCCCCGGTAACGCAGCAGGCCGTAGACGATGGCCGCGACGGCTATGCCCATCAGGTGCTGGACGATCGTGACCGCGAGCAGCGGATGCGGGACGGGCCGCAGCAACATCAGAAACCAGGAGTAACCGGATGGCCTGATCGGGTCCAGCGTCCCGTGTACGGCGCCCTGCATGTAAAGGAACGAATCGGCGCGTGAGGAGCGCGGCCGGAATGCGAGCAAGGCCAGCAGCCGGGGCAGCAGCGACGCAGCCGCCAGGATGGTGAAGAGCCGATGGTCCCGCCAGAGCGCCGCCCGCCCGGCGTTCGCGATGGCCCGGCGCCGCCACGCCGCCACAGCGCCGGCGTTCGAGGCCGGCCCGGCCGGCGCCGCCTGGCGCTGCCTGGCCCTGGCCACCCAGCCGTCGCGCCCGTCGTGCAGCTCGTCGAGCTTGAGATCAGGCAACGTACTCCTCAGCTCTCACAGTTCTGCCTTGATCCTTGTTCTGCCTTGATCATTGTTGTGCCGTGATCCTTGTTCTGCTTTTATCCCCGCTCTGCTATCCCCGCTCTGCTATCCCCGCTTGCTTATCCGTCTTATCCCCGCTCTGCCTTATCCCTCTGCCTTGATCCCCGCTCTGCCTTGATGCTGACGGGCCGGCGCGGTGGCCCGGACGCAGACAAAGCGGCGAGGTGATACCCGGCGAAGCACAGGCTATCGTGGCCCTTGACAATAGCGGGTGTGATCGATAGCTGCGCGGGTCGGCCGCCTTTGAACGCTGCCTGGCTGCGAGCCGAACTGATCAGGCCTGGTGGCCTCTGGCATGACCTTCAGGTGGTAGCCGAGACCGGGTCCACGCATGATGATCTGCTCGCCGCTGCACGGCGCGGTGCCGCTGAGGGCACGATCCTGGCGGCGGAGGCTCAATCCGCCGGGCGCGGCCGGATGGGGCGCAGCTGGGTGAGCCCGCCGCGTGCCGCCCTGACCTTCTCCGTCCTGCTGCGTCCCGCCGCGGTGCCCATGGCCAGACGCGGCTGGGTGCCGTTGCTGGCCGGAGTGGCTGTCACCGCTGCCCTGCGCGCGGAGGGCGGCGTGGACGCCTGGCTGAAGTGGCCCAACGACGTCATCGTCAATGGCGCGAAACTGGCGGGCATCCTCGCCGAGCAGGCGGGCGACGCGATCGTGGTCGGCGTGGGGATCAACGTGTCGGCGGCCCGCGGTGAGCTTCCCGCGGCTGGGGAGCTTCCTGCGGCTGGGGCGACCTCCATGGCACTGGCGGGCGCGGCGCTGACTGACCGTGACCAGCTGCTAGTCCTCGTTCTCAGGCAACTCGAGCACTGGTACCTGGCCTGGGCCGCGGCGTCCGGCGACCCGGCCGCGTGCGATCTGCGGCAGCAGTACCAGCGCCTTTGCGGGACCATCGGCAGCAGGGTCCGGGCCCAGCTGCCCGGCGGGACGGCGCTGACCGGGATCGCTCGGGAGATCGATGACGCGGGCCGGCTGGTGGTCGAGTCAGCTGCCGGACTCGTTCCGGTCAGCGCGGGGGACATCGTCCACCTCCGGTAGCTTGCCGAGCGCGTATATTGCCCGCGTACGTGTCACGATGAGGCCTATGGCCGGTGAAGCTTCCCTGTCCGAGGGCGAGCGCTTCGTCCTCAGGCTGCACCCGCACTGGAAGACCCTCCTGCGGCCGTGCTTCATCCTGATAGTCATCGTCGCGGCTGCTGTCACCGCGCTGGTCATGCTCCCGCCGGGCAGCGGCTCGGGGGTGCTGCGGCTGGTGATCGCGGCGGCCGCACTGGCGGCGGCGGTCATCTGGGTCTATCCCGGTGCTGCGGTGGCGCACACCCAGCTACGAGCTGACCACTCGCAGGCTCA
>CAVZGW010000005.1:0-66052 GCA_963774825.1 uncultured Actinomycetes bacterium
CTGCTGGAACGGTTCGATCTGGCGGAGTCGGCGCGGAAGATATAACTTCAAGCACATCCTCCGGAATCCGGTCACGATATTCAACGGGGCTTTGATGCCGGTCGTGCTCATGTTGCTGTTCGTGTACGTGCTCGGTGCCGCATTCAATGTCGGCGAACACTACATCGAATACGCAACACCAGGCCTGATCCTGCTGGCCATCACCTACGGGCTATCGGCAACTGCGGTATCCGTGCTGTCGCCTGGTGCGCCGGGATCGCCCTCGTCAGGTACCTGTGGGCGCTCGCCACATTCAAGAGGCGCGCGTGACCTCCCGGGCGACGCTGCACAGGCTGGGTCGGCTGAGCCGCTCGCCGGCAAATCAAGTACGAGACTTCAGGAGAGCTGTGATGCCTACATTCGACACGCCGGGGCCCATCATCGCCACCGTTGTTGTCGCCGGTGCTCAGGTGCGGGTCACCGCGAGCGACCGGAGCGACACCGTGGTGCTGGTCGAACCCATCAACAAGGCGAGCAAGAAGGACGTCAGGGTGGCCGACAAGACCAAGGTCGACTTCGCCGACAGTCAGCTATCGGTCAAAACGACCATCTCCGGCGACAAGAACGGTTCGGTCGCCATCACGATCGGCCTGCCCGCCAGCTCCAGCCTGGTCGTGTACCTAGCGCACTCGGATGTTCACGCTGACGGCTCATTTGGCGAGTGCGAGCTGCACCTGGCATCGGGCCGGGTCCAGCTGGATCGCATCAACGCGCTGCAGGCCAACATCGCGGCCGGCGAGGTCACGATCGGCCACATCGCCGGGCGCGCCAACATCGACGGCAGCGCGGTCGACATGCGGATCAGCGAGGTCAAGGACACCGTCAGGCTCTCGAGCTCGGGCGGGCAGACCTGGATCGGCCATGCCCGCGCCGACCTCGACCTCAGCAGTGGCAGCGGCGGTTTCGACATCGACCGCGCCGACGGCAGCGTCACCGCCAAGACAGGCGACGGTGCCATTCGGATCGGCCGGTTGACTCGCGGCCAGGCGGAGCTGCTGAATGGCTCAGGAAACATCGAGGTCGGCATCAGCGCGGGCACCGCTGCACAGGTGGACGCGGGCAGCGAGCGAGGGTCGGTGCGCAACTCCGTTCCGTTGCCGGAAAACCATGACATGTCGGACAACAAGGTCACGGTCCACGCCCGCACGCGGCATGGCGACATCATCATTCATCGCGCAGCAAACTGACCTGTGGCCACTTGCCACCTTCAGGTGGCGAGCGTGACCGCGGCCAGTTGGGACCAGCTGGTCTGCGTGCCCTCCTGCGTCGCCTCGGCGAACCGCCGATCTGGCGCTCTCCCAGCGGAGCGTACACATCTGTCCTGGCAGCGAACAGCGCCATCAGGACCAGTTCAACGCCGACCTGCTGACCTTCCTCCGGAGCTGGAAGGGGGACAATACCCATGGAGGACGCCATGAATGCATCCACCACCGGGAGCGGCGGTCAGATCGTGGTCGCCGGTGCGGGCTACGCCGGGCTGCACGTTGCTTTGCGCCTGACGGCCAGGCTGCGCAGCAACCCGGCGGTGGAGCTGACCCTGGTCGACCGGCACGACTACCACCAGGCGCTCACCGAGCTGCCCCGGGTCGCCGGCGGCACCCGCGCCGCCGACGCGGTACGCATCCCGCTCCAGGACATCCTGGCCACGCGGGTCCGCTTCGTCCAGACTGAGATCAATGGTTTCGACCTGGCCGGCCGGCGGCTCCTCACCGGGGCTGGGCCGATCAGCTGGAGTCGGCTGGTGCTCGCGCTCGGCAGCCGGCCCAACGACTTCGCCATCCCCGGCTTGGCTGAGCGCGCGCTGTCGCTGTACTCGGCCAGCGACGCCGAGCGAGTGTGGGAGGCGGTCAGCAAAGCGGTCACAGCGGCCGCGGCCGCCGCCGATCCCGAACGGCAGCGCCGCCTGGCGACCGTGGTGGTAGGCGGCGGCGGCGCCACCGGGGTCGAGCTGGCCGGCGAGCTGGCCGAGATCCTGCCCGAGGTGGCCAGCGGCCACGGCCTGGCGACCGACCGGCCTGCCGTGCAGCTCGTCGAGGCAGGCCCCACCATCCTGGCCGGCTCGTCACCCCAGCTGATCGACAAGGCCACCAGGATCCTTTCTGACCTCGGGGTTCAGGTCCGCACCAATGCGACGATCGCCGCCGCGACGGAGGAGGGCTTCCGGCTCAAGGACGGCCAGCTGGTGGAGGGCGGCGTGTTCGTCTGGGCGGGCGGGCTGAAAGCACCCGAGCTTGTGGCCGATTCGGGATTGCCGACCGGCCACAACGGCCGAGTCAAAGTCGACCGGTACCTGCGCGTGCTGGACCACCCGGAGATCTACGTCGCCGGCGACCTCGCCTCGGTGGTGGATCCGCGCACCGGGCACGTGCTGCCCCCGCTGGCGCAGGTGGCGCTGGAGGAGGGCGAGACGGTGGCCCGCAACCTGGACGCGGAGCTCGAGGGCAGGCCGCTGGAGGCGTTCACCTTCCACGACAAGGGGTTCGTCGTCTCCGTCGGGACTCGCCGCGGGGTCGCCGACATCGCCGGCATCACCACCGGCGGGCGGCTGACCCACCTGCTCAAAGACGCCATCGAGTGGGAGTACCGCCAGTCCGTCAGGCACCTGCGCGGCTGGGACCCAGTAGCCCGGTAACCGCTACCCATCCTAATGGCCGCGGCCTGCCGTGGATGCGGTGCCGGTCGAGCCGGACCGTGCCTCGTATGGACGCGGCATCGAAGGGGGAGTTAACACCACTGAGTCTGACCGCCGTCGGCGCCCACAATGGGAGGCAGGAGCGGACACGTGCCCTGTGCGGGGCTGGTGCCGGGCCGGGAAAGGTGCCGAGGGGCGAGGGGTGCGGAGGTGGCGATGAGTGGAGGTTGGCGACAGCATTGCGCGGCTTGCCTGGCAGACCATGCGGACGTGCGTTCGCGGTATGGTCCTGGCGGTTACCGCTGTCGCGGGGCTCCCGCTGCTTCGTCGCTTCCCTGGCTTGCGTTCTCCTGCTGCCTGCCGGGATCGGGGTGGTACTCGCGCCGAAGAGCCTGCTCGCAGTGCGGCGGTAGGCCGAGCCGGCAGCGCCGCTGGGCGCTCGAATGGTCGGGGGTGACGATCGCGTCGCCCTACCGGCTCCGGTCGGCCAAGCGGACCAACAGGCTGTTCGCGGGTGTTCCGGCGCTGCAGGTGGGTCCTCGGCGATCCGGCGACCTGGCGGGATCTGCTGTGGACGCTGGTCAACGTGCCGGTCAGCGCGGTGCTCGGGCTGCTGCCCGCGTTCCTGCTCGTCGCCTTCACGTGGACCGCGGTGGACGATTACGGGACTTTGATGGACGGATGGATGAACCTGCGCCACACGGGTGTCCTGCTGCAGGTGTTCTAGCTGAGCATGCTGCCCGGCCTGCGTCATCGCGGGGCCGTGGCTGCTGAAGATGCACGCTATCGCCGCATCGTCGCTGCTGGCGCCGAGCCGGGAAGGAGATGGCGGCCAGGGTAGGCCAGCTGACCGACTCGCGCTGGGACGCGGTGGACGCGTCGGCGGCAGAGCTGCGCCGGATCGAACGCGACCTGCACGACGGCGCGCAGGCCCGGCTGGTCGCCCTCGGCATGAACATCGGCTTCGCCGAGCAGATGGTCAGGGACAACCCGGACCTGGCGCTGACACTGCTGGCCGAGGCGCGCGCATCCAGCGGCCAGGCGCTGTCGGAGCTGCGCGCGCTGGTGCGCGGCATCCACCCGCCGGTACTGGCGGAACGCGGTCTCGACGGGGCCGTGCGCGCGCTCGCGCTCAGCCTGCCGCTGCCCGTTGAACTGCACATCGACCTGCCTGGCCGCCCCAGCGCGCCCGTCGAGTCGGCCGCCTACTTCGCCATCGCCGAGGCACTCGCCAACGTGGTCAAGCACAGCGGCGCGAACCGGGCCTGGGTTCAGCTGGAATACGATCACGGCAGGCTAATCGCGATCGTCGGCGACAACGGCGCGGGCGGTGCGCATCCGCGCGCAGGAGGCGGGCTGGCAGGGCATCGAGCGGCGGCTGGACGCCTTCGACGGTATGGTCGCGGTGACCAGCCCGGCCGGCGGGCCGACTCAGGTGACGATGGAGCTGCCGTGCGAGTTGTCCTTGGCGAGGACCTGACCCTCCTGCGGGACGGCCTGATCCGGCTGCTTACCGCTTACGGCATGGAGGTCGTGGCGGCCGTGGACAGCGGACCCGGATTGCTGCGCGCGCTGGTCACACAGCGCCCCGACGTGGCGGTGGTGGATGTGCGGCTGCCGCCGACCTTCACGGACGAGGGGCTGCGGGCGGCGATCCAGGCGCGCGCTCAGCTGCCGGGCCTGCCAGTGCTCGTCCTGTCCCAGCACGTCGAACAGCTCTACGCGAAAGAGCTGCTCGCCGCGGGAACGGGAGGCCTGGGCTACCTGCTCAAGGACCGGGTCTCCGACGTGCGCAGGTTCATCGAGGCCGTGCGTACCGTCGCCGGCGGCGGCACCGCGATGGATCCCGACGTCGTGTCGCAGCTGCTGGCCCGCCATGACCGGGCCGAGCGGCTCAGCCCGGCTCACCTCGCGGGAACGCGAGGTACTCGCGCTGATGGCTGAGGGACACAGCAACGCCGGCATCGCCGCCCGGCTGGTGGTCACCGAGAAAGCAGTCAGCAAGCACATCGGCAGCATCTTCGCCAAGCTCGACTTGTATCCCGCCGAGGACGGCAACCGACGCGTCCTAGCAGTGCTGACCTATCTCAACGCCTGAAGCTGGTCCGGTCGCGCCCAGCCGACCGGTCAGGGGGAACTTCGGGTTAGATCAGTTTTTGATCAAGATGGCGGCCAGGGCGAGGTTGTTGGACGGGCGCGGGTCGAGGGTGGACGAGGCCGCCACGCCCAGCACCAGCGCTGTGCCCGGGTGCCCGGCGGTGAAGGTGACGTCTGACTGACCGAGGCGCTGGCGGCCAGCGAGCCCAGCTTCCAGGCCACCACGTTGCCGTGGGTCGCGCAACCGGAGCTGCAGGCGGTCTGGGTCAGCGCGGATGACAGCGCCACTGCGGCCACCGCGTTGCTGGCCGCGCCCTGCCCGGTGTAGCTGGCGGCCAGCGTGTAGAGCCCCCACCGCCCGGCCCACCGAGCCGGATCTGGGCGGGGCGGCGGTGGCCGTGCTGGCCGCCGAGCTGCTGCCCGACTGGGACGATGACTGGGTGGTGGCGGCCGCGGAATCGTGGCGCCAGCTGCGGCTGCATGCCCTGGAGGCGCTGGTCGGGCACCTGACCGCGTCCCGCCGCTACGGCGAGGCCACGGCGGCCGCGGTGGCGGCAGTGGCTGTCGAGCCGCTGCGGGAAAGCGCACACCGCGCCCTGATCGGGGTGCACCTGGCCGAGGGCAACCGGTCCGAGGCGCTCCGCCAGTACCACCGGTTACGGCGGCCGCTGGCCGCCGAACCTACCGCCGCGCTGCGCCAGCTCATCGCCCCCTCCGGTACGCCCGCGGCCGTCACTCTCCGGTGACGCCACCCAGTCTAGGTTGCGCAGATGAACCCCGACGAGGTGGCCTGCTCATCGTGCGCGTGTGGGTCGATCCCGGCCCGGCCCGGCCGGCATCCCGGGACGTGAGCAGCGAGATCGTCATCGACTGGACGGCGCGCGGTGCTGGCCGAGGCCATCCAGGTGGCTGCGGTCCAGACGCCGATCTGCTGCGGCGCCAGGCCGGCCTGATTAGGGCCGACATGGCGCTGGCCTGCGGTGGGCGGTACTGGGATTGAACCAGTGACCTCTTCCGTGTCAGGGAAGCGCTCTCCCGCTGAGCTAACCGCCCGCGAGGCGGAAGCGGGAATCGAACCCGCGTACAGGGCTTTGCAGGCCCTTGCCTAAGCCACTCGGCCATTCCGCCAGGAGTCCCCGCCAGCCGGGGCGCTGGATACCGGAGAGCCGTGCGGACCGTCGGCTTGCGAGACGACGTCCGGCACCTCCGAGCGGACGACGGGATTCGAACCCGCGACCCTCACCTTGGCAAGGTGATGCTCTACCAGCTGAGCCACGTCCGCGTACCCTCGCCGAGGCGAGGCCGCACAGGCCGGCCGAGGCCGGCGTGCGTTCAGAACTGTAGCCGATCCTGCCCGGCAGGCAAACTTATCTTCGCGCGATCACGCGATCAGCGGCAAGCAGCCCGGCGGGCCGGCGCGCCCAGCCCGGCCTTCAAGGACGGTCTGGCCAGGACTGTCGGCTGGTCATCCCGGACAACGAGGTCAGCACGCGGCGGCAGGGACCAGCCGTCGACGTGAACGGATAGCTGCGGAAGGTAATCCTGCAGCACCGGTAGCGTGGCGGTGCCGCCGGGATGGCAGGCTGGCAGCCATGCGAACAGTGATCGTCAGCGGCGACGCGCTCACCGTCGAGGATGTGGTCGATGTGGCGTTCGGCGCCGCACGGGCCGAGCTCGGGCCTGATGTACCCGCGAGGATGCAATCAAGCCGTGAGGTGGTGACCGCGGCGATCGCCGGAGACGCGCCCGTCTACGGCGTCAACACCGGATTCGGGGCGCTCGCCGATACCCGGGTGGGGGAGAAGGATCTGAGGCGGCTGCAGGGGGCCATCCTGGTCTCTCATGCGGCAGGCACCGGCGAGCCGCTCGATGACCCCGCCATTCGTGCGATCCTCCTGCTGCGGGCGAGGACTTTGGCGGCCGGTTACTCGGGCGTCCGGGCTGAGCTGCCAGCCCGGCTGCTCGAGCTGCTGGCGCTCGGGCTGCTGCCCGTCGTGCCCGGCAAGGGATCGGTCGGCGCCTCCGGTGACCTGGCCCAGCTAGCGCATCTGGCTGAGCCGCTGATCGGCGCCGGGCGGCTGCGCGGCCCAGGCGACGGACGGCACGGCAGGCCAGCCGCCGAGGTGCTCGCCGAATACGGCCTAGCGCCGCTTGAGCTGGCCCCTAAGGAGGGCCTGTCCCTGGTGAACGGCACCGAGCCGATGCAGGCGCTGCTCGCGTTCTCGGTGCGGGATGCCGCGCTGCTGGTCCAGGCCGCCGATGTGGCGTGCGCGCTCTCGGTCGAGGCGCTGCTCGGCACCGACCGGCCTTACGACGAGCGGGTTCAGGCACTCAGGCGGCACCCTGGCCAGCTGGACAGCGCGGCCAACCTGCGCGCCCTGCTGGCCGGATCCCCGCTGCTGGCCAGCCACCGGGACAGCCGCCACGCGGTACAGGACGCCTACTGCCTGCGCTGCGCGCCGCAGGTGCACGGCGCGGTCCGCGACGTGCTCGGCTTCGTCCGTGGCGTCATCGAGACCGAACTCGGCGCGGTGGTCGACAACCCGGTCATCGTCGCCGATGGCGAAGTGATGACGACGGGCAACTTCCACGGCGAGCCGCTCGCCTTCGCCGCCGACATGCTGGCCATCGCCGTCTCTGAGCTCGCCAGCATCAGCGAGCGCCGGGTGGACCGGCTGCTCGACCCGGCCTCGTCAAGGAACCTGCCGCCGTTCTTGGCGCCGGACGCGGGCACCAACTCGGGCTTCATGCTGGCCCAGTACACCGCCGCATCGCTGGTCAGCGAGAACAAGGTGCTGGCTCACCCGGCCAGCGTGGACACGATCCCCACCTCAGGTAAGCAGGAGGACCACGTCTCAATGGGCTGGACTGCCGTGCGGAAGCTGCGGGAGGTGCTTGCCAATGTGCGCACCTGCCTTGCCGTCGAGATCCTCTGCGCTGCTCAGGGCATCGACCTGCGGGCCGGGATCGCGCCGCCGAGCAACGCGATGGCCGGGGTCCATGCCGTGGTGCGGGAGCGGGTGCCGATGATGGACAAAGACCGGGAGGTAGCCGGGCAGATTGCGGCGATCGACGAGTTGCTACCGGATATTTGCATAACGGCTGCCGCGGGCTGCGGCGGGCTCCGCTAGGAGAAGCCCGTGACGGTGTGGATCAACGGGACGCTGCTGCCCGACTCGGAAGCCAGGATCTCCGTCTTCGACCACGGGCTCGTGGTGGGCGATGGCGTCTTCGAGACGATAAAGGTCATCGGCGGGGTGCCGTTCGCTGTCACGCGGCACCTGGCCAGGCTGGCGCAGTCGGCCGCTGGAATGGGCCTGCCCGAGCCTGACCTGGACGAGATCGCCGCAGGCACGCTCGCGCTGCTGGAGGCATCGGGCCGGCCGGCCACCGGCAGAATGCGGCTCACCCTGACGGCTGGCGTCGGGCCGCTCGGTTCGCAGCGCGGAAATGCGCCCGCTTACGGCTATCATCGCACTCGGCAGCCTAGGGGGCCCCGGGCCTACCTGCGATGTCGTCATGGCCCCGTGGCCGCGCAATGAGCAGGGCGCCCTGACTGGCCTGAAGACAACGTCCTACGCCGAGAACGTACTGGCCTTGCAGTACGCGAGCGACCGTGGTGCGCACGAGGCCATCTTTGCCAACACGGCCGGCAACCTCTGCGAGGGGACCGGGAGCAACGTATTCGTCGTCTCCGGCGGGCGGCTGCTGACGCCGCCGCTCAGCGCCGGGTGCCTGGCCGGGGTGACCAGGGACCTGCTGATCGAGTGGGCCGATGCGGTCGAGGATCATCTGCCAGCAGGAGCTCTCGCTGCGGCGGATGAGGCCTTTCTCACCGGAACGACCCGGGATGTCCAGCCAATCCGTAATGTCGGCTCCGTGCAGCTGCCAGCGGCCCCGGGACCAGTTACTGCGAATGCCGCCAAGGTATTCGCGGCGAGGGCTGCAGAGAATCTCGATCCGTAGCGGCTTTGTGTTGCTGTTTTCTGTCTGCCGTCAACCGCGAAAGGCAGTTAGGCGCGCCAGAGCAGTACGTCGAGCTCACCGTCGAGATCGATGAAGTCGCCTTCCCGCCCGGCCGCGATTACCCCGAAGGTCCGGGCGAGGAACTCCGCGGTGGCGGTCAGCGGCGCCTCGAAATGCGCCTGGCCGAACGGGGAGGACAGCGCGATGTTGAGGACGCCGTCGCCACCGTCGTCGGCGGGCCACACCCGGACGTCGCCGTCGCCTACAGCGCCGTCCAGGCCGGCTGCCAGCAGTTCCCTGGCGAAGATCCATTCCACCGGCTCGTCGGTGCCGACGTGGAACGCCATCCGGATCGCATAGGGGTCATCCGCGCTGTAGTAGAGGCTCGCCACGAGCGGAACAATGCCATGTTCAGGAACTACGAGGCTCAGGCCGAGTTCAGCTGAGACGGGTGCGCTGCTATTCATGATCTAGCTTGACCTTTGCCTTGTCGTGTCCCGGAATGCCGGGCTTCGTTAATGCTGCGAGGTTATCTATCAGCTATGGCACGGCATGTGCCGCTGAATTGTCATCGACGGAGATAAGATTCCGCGATCGGGGGCACTCGTAACCTCGGTCACTGGTCAACAAACCAGTAGCGACCTGGTCAAACACTCACGGAAATTAAACGCGCTTTTTGGTGCCCGATGTTCCTGTGACCAGGGAAGATGTGCTGTGACGTTCGTCTCACACGACTTGGCCAACGTTTCGCTGCCGGCCGGCAGAAGCTCGCGGCTTGCGCGGTGATGGTGCGCCGGGGGGCGTTTGGCATGGTTCGACTCGCTCACTGCGGGGGCTGTGCTGCCTCGCCATGCTATGTCCACTGTGGCAGGTCGCGCTATCCGAGACTGAAATCAACCCAGGAGCATGCAGGTACGGGATAAGCACTAGCGTAATGTATGACGATAATGTCCCTATATATAAAGTTTATGCGTGTTGAACCCGGTCAGGGTGGGTACCGGAGCCGGGCTGCCGGTGGCAAGCGGACGGCGGGCGGGTCGACAGCGCAGCGCCGGTAGGCCGGCTGGTGCAGCCCTGATGCGCTAGTCTGTTTCTGCTCCGGGCGGAGCGGATCGCCGCATCTGGCCCGGCGGCGCCGGGCGATTGGCTCAGCGGGAGAGCGCCTCGTTCACACCGAGGAGGTCACTGGTTCGATCCCAGTATCGCCCACCGGCACGAAACCTGACGTAAGGCCAGGTCGGAAGCTCTATCGGACAAAACCTCACCTTACCCGGGCGGATGAGGTCTTCCGCCTCGTTCGGAGGAATTTGCGAGATCATCTTCGGGCGGGTCTCCCAGCGGGGTGGTCGGCGGGCCGCGGAGCGGGCTCAGAAGCGGGCTCAGCAGCTCGTCAAGCAACGGGACGGGTGAGTGCGGGTGGCTCTCGGCCCGCTCGCGCGGCGAGTCGAGCCCGCAGGAGCAGCGCTGTGCGACAGGTCGACATAGGCGATCAAGTCCGGCCATGCCGGGATGGGTGAGCGACGGAGCAGTCGCTCCGAGGGGCTTAGGAACCCGATCCCGGTCATGCGCTCCAGCGCGTCTGTACAGCTGTGGCACCCGACCTGTACGGCTGTGGCACCCGACGCCGTCTTCACCGGGGCCGCTGATTGGGATGTGCGGGGACTGCCATCTGGCCACGCTCCCGAAATGCGCATGATGTGTCGTCCCGGGAGCGTGGCCTCGCTATGGGGCATAAGTGCTGGGCGGGGGCGGCTGGCCGCGTCAGGCCTCCTGCTGGCGGTCACACCACCGCCTGGCGATGGCCTCAGGCGAGTTCGACGAAGCGGGCGATTGCTCGACAGCGTCGGTCTCGGCCATCAAAGACCGGGCAGCGTCCGCACCGGCTAGCGGGATCACGACAACCAAATCATCGTCACTATAAACGGTTCGGATATCTCTACGCGGATCGATATCAGTCATTGTTTTCCCCGGCTTTCCCTATTACGCGGCCCCGATCTTCTCGGAATTATGGCGCTGGATTCACCGGTCACCCGCGGCGGCCTGGCACCGTGATGGTCCCGATCACGAACTAACTCTCAGTGATGGCGGTGCGTTCGGGCCGGCGGACGCGCCCGGTATGAGCCGGGGCACTGGCGGGCGCCGGGCGCCGGGGTCACCGATACGACCCGCAAGGTGGCGGGGTCCTGGCTCACGCAGCAAGCCATCTTCGCGTACAGTCCGCAGCCGGGCGGTTCAGCTGGGACCAGGGCTAGCCGACTTCGCTCGCCAGCATGTGGTCGCCGGACGCCTTCAACGTCCACGGGCGCGTACACGCCAGCACAGAGGGCCTGCTTGACGCTGCCGGCCCGTGGGGATCGGTTGAGCAGCCGGGGGAACTCGAAGCCGAGGACGAACCGGTTAGCCCGCAGCGCTGCGTGGAGCTGCCATACGGGGCAGCCGAGATGGCCTGGCCGTACCTCACCTACGGGAGCCTTGTCACCGTATCGGGGTCACCGTATCGGGCTGACGTGACGAAACCGTAGCCGTCTTACGCTGAATTCTTAATCTTCCCCTTAGCCGCGTGTCGGGCCGGGCGCTTACGCTCAGGGTTACGGATTAACTGGTATACATCGAAGTACGTGGCAGTTCGCCCGCCAGCACGGCCGGGCATGTTAGGCGGGGGGCTGATTTTGTCCGGAGCAGGACTGCTGCGCGTGCGGATAGTGGCGCTGGCGGTCGCCATCGCCGTGGTGCTGGCGACCGGCACCTGGTTCGCGCTGACGCGCGCCTCGGCGCAGGACGGCACCGGCAGCCACTCGGCCGCTGGCACGCAGCCCCAGACCGTTTCCGCCGTGCCGCTGCGCGTGGTCTCGGTAACGCCGGCCTCCGAGGCTCGCGGCGTGAATGGCGCGAACCCGGTGCGGATTGTCTTCTCCGCCCGGCTTGCCGCTGATTCGCCGCTGCCGGCGCTGTCGCCCGCGATTGCCGGGAGCTGGCAGCCGGCCAGCGGGAACAGCCTGCAGTTTGTCCCGCGGCGTGGCTTCGTGCAAGACACTGTGGTCACGATCCGGGTACCAGGCGGGCCTGCCGGTGTCAGGTCAGCCAGCGGCGGACTGCTCGCCAGGACAATCTCGGTCCGGTTCCGTACCGCGACGTTCGCCAGGCTGCGGCTTCAGCAGCTGCTCGCGCAGCTCGGGTACCTGCCGCTGAACTGGATGCCTGCCGCATCATCCGATGCCGCGCCCGCGGGCGCCAATGCTCAGCTCAACGCGGCTTTCAGCCCGCAGGCCGGCACGTTCACCTGGAAGCACGGCTACCCGAGGCAGCTGCGGACCTTCTGGCGGCGGGGCAGCTCCAGCCTGGTCCTGACCGGCGCCGTGATGGCGTTCGAATCCGACCACGGCATGACGATGGATGGAATCGCCGGGCAGGCGGTATGGGCCGCGCTGTTCAGGGCGGTGGCCCGCGGTGAGACCAACTCCCATGGCTACACCTACGCCAGGGCCAGCGAGCAGATCCCGGAGACCCTGACCATCTGGCACGACGGCCGCGCGGTGTTCCATAATGTCGCCAACACGGGTATCCCGGTCGCGCCGACCACGGTCGGCACCTCGCCGGTCTACCTGAGGTACACCTTCCAGATCATGCGGGGCACCAACCCGGACGGCTCCACGTATGCCGACCCGGTCTCCTGGGTGTCCTACTTCAGGGCCGGTGAAGCCGTGCACTACTTCCCGCGGTACTCCTACGGTTACCCGCAGAGCCTGGGCTGCGTCGAGCTGCCCTACGACGCCGCGAAACGGGCTTGGCCGTATCTCACCTACGGAAGCCTGGTCACGGTCGCGGCGCCATAGCCTGGCCCGCTCGCCAGGACCGGCCGCCCCGCTGGCCGAATACGGATGCGCGCTGGCGGTGCCGCCTCGATAGCATTCGGGCACGGGACGAGCGTCCCGTGCCAACGACCAGCCCAAGGGAGCAGCCGTGCCTGCCGACAAGCACCGCATCACCCTCGCCGGACGCGAGTACGTGGCGGCAGGCGGCATGACGATCGGCGATGCGCTGGCGGCGGACGGCGCGGGCACGGAGGTAATCGCAGCGCGAGTCAACGGCGAGCTGCGCGACCTGGCAGGCGAGCCAGCGGACGGCGACGTTATCGACCCGGTCGACATAACCAGCGATGACGGGCTCGCGATCGTGCGGCATTCGACCGCGCACGTCCTGGCCCAGGCGGTCCAGGGGCTGTTCCCCGAGGCAAGGCTCGGTATCGGGCCGCCCGTCGAGAACGGCTTCTACTACGACTTTGACGTGGCGCAGCCGTTTGGCCCGGAGGATCTTAAGGCGATCGAGCAGCGAATGCGTCAGATCGTGCGGCAGGGCCAGCTGTTCTCCCGGCGGGTTGTCACCGACGCCGATGCCCGGGCCGAGCTGGCCGGCGAGCCCTACAAGCTGGAGCTCATCGGCCTGAAGGGCGGCGGCGCGGACGCGGAGGAGTCTGTCGAGGTCGGCGGCAGCGAGCTGACTATCTACGACAATCTCGATCCGGGCACCGGCGAGGCGGTATGGAAGGACCTGTGCCGGGGCCCGCACCTGCCGACCACCCGGCAGATTCCGGCGTTCAAGCTGATGCGTACCGGCGGCGCGTACTGGCGGGGCAGCGAGCGCAACCCGCAGCTGCAGCGCATCTACGGCACCGCGTGGCCGTCCCGCCAGGCCCAGGACGAGTACCTGATGCTGCTGGCCGAGGCGGAGCGGCGCGATCACCGTAAGCTCGGCGCCGAGCTCGACCTCTTCTCCTTCCCCACCGAGATCGGCAGCGGGCTCCCGGTGTTCCACCCGAAGGGCGGGACCATCCGGCGGATCATGGAGGAGTACTCGCGGCAGCGGCATGTGGCGGCCGGTTATGAGTTCGTCAACACCCCGCACCTCACCAAGTCGGAGCTGTTCGAGACGTCAGGGCATCTGGACTGGTACGCGGACAGCATGTACCCGCCCATGGAGCTTGAGGGCGCCAAGTATTACCCCAAGCCGATGAACTGCCCGATGCACATCCTCATCTTCGCCTCGCGCGGCCGGTCCTACCGCGAGCTGCCGCTCCGCCTGTTCGAGTTCGGCACCGTGTACCGCTACGAGAAATCCGGGGTCGTACACGGGCTGACCAGGGCCCGCGGCTTCACCCAGGATGACGCGCACATCTTCTGCACGCCGGATCAGCTGGAGGGGGAGCTTGCGTCGCTGCTTGACTTCGTGGTTGGCCTGCTGCGCGATTTCGGGCTGACCGAGTTCGAGGCCGAACTGTCCACCCGGCCGGAGAAATACGTGGGCGAGCCGGAGGAATGGGAGAAGGCCGAGGCGGCGCTCAAGCACGCCCTGGACGTTTCCGGGCTGCCCTACGTGATCGCCGAGGGCGAGGGCGCGTTCTATGCTCCGAAGATCGATGTGCACGTGCGGGACGCGATCGGGCGCCGCTGGCAGCTGTCCACCTTGCAGGTGGACTTCCAGGAGCCGGGCCGGTTCGGGATTGAGTATCAGGCTGCCGACGGGGCCAGGCAGCGGCCTTACATGATCCACCGGGCGCTGTTCGGCTCTATCGAGCGGTTCTTTGGCATCCTGGTCGAGCATTACGCCGGCGCTTTCCCGCCGTGGCTCGCGCCCGTTCAGGCGGTGGGCATCCCGATTTCCGACACGCACATTCCTTACCTGCAAGAAGTCGCGGCGAAGCTGCGGTCTGCCGGGATCCGGGTCGAGGTGGACACCGGCGATGACCGGATGCAGAAGAAGATCAGGAACGCGCAGCGGCAGAAGGTGCCGTACATGCTGCTGGCCGGGGACCAGGATGTGGCCGCTGGCGCGGTGTCGTTCAGGTACCGCAGCGGGGAGCAGAGGAACGGGATCGGCGTCGATGACGCCGTCGCCGAAATCGTCGATGCCGTTGCGCGGCGCGTCCAGGTCTGAGCCGGCTGCGCCGCTGGCGAGCACGTAGGCCAAGGCCGGGTAGCCCCGCAGTCAGGGCTCAGCGCGGGAGGGTCCGGGCGGCGGGTCCCGGTCGCCCGTACCTATGCTGCAGTCATGTCTTCTGCACAGCCAGACGAGCCGGGCGGGCCGCCGGGCCGCACCGGAACCGACGGCGAGCCGTCGTGGCAGGACGGCGCCGGCACGCCTGATGGCTTCTTCCAGCGGCTGTGGATGCCGCACCGGATGGCTTATATCAAGGGCGAGAACAAGCCAGCCGACGCGGGATCCGGCCAGGAGTGCCCGTTCTGCCGCATCCGCGGCTTGCCGGATGCCGAGGCGCTGATCGTCGCGCGGGGGTCGCTGGTGTACGCGGTGCTCAACCTGTATCCATACAACAGCGGCCACCTGCTGGTATGCCCGTACCGGCACGTCGCCGACTACACCGATCTCGACGACGGCGAGATTGTTGAGCTGGCGGGCTTCACCAAGCACGCGATGCGCACGCTGCGGACGGCAGCCGGCGCGCAGGGTTTCAACATCGGCATGAACATGGGCGCCGTGGCGGGCGCCGGGATCGTCGCTCACCTGCACCAGCACGTCGTGCCCCGGTGGGGCGGCGACGCCAACTTCATGCCGGTGGTAGGCCGGACCAAGGTGCTGCCGCAGCTTCTCGCCGATACCCGTGACCTGTTCGCGGGCTCGTGGCCGGGCGAGGGCGGCTAGCCGCGGATAGAACTTCCGGCGGGCTGCGGACTGAACCGGGCCGCGCGGCCCAGTCCGCGTCGCCGGCGGCTGGCTAGCCCGGCTTGGAGGCCGCGGCGACCTTGTCCGCCAGGTGCGCGGGCAGCGGCTCGTAGCGCAGGTAGGAGCGGGCGAACGAGCCAGTGCCGTGCGACATTGACCGCAGGTCGATGGCGTACCTGGTGATCTCGAGTTCCGGGATCTCTGCCTTCACCAGCGTCCGGCCGCCGGGCACCGGCTCGGTGCCGAGCACGCGGCCACGGCGCGACGACAGGTCAGACATCACGGCGCCGACGTAGTCGTCGGGCACCAGGACCGACACTTCGTCCACCGGCTCGAGCAGGTTCACCTGCGCCTTTTCGCACGCGTCCCGCAGCGCGGCGCGCCCGGCCTTCTGGAACGCCATGTCGGAGGAGTCCACCGAGTGCGCCTTGCCGTCGAACAAGGTCACCCGGATGTCCACCATCGGGTAGCCGGCTATCACGCCCTGTTCCATCTGAGAACGGACGCCCTTCTCCACCGACGGGATGAACTGCCGCGGCACCACGCCACCGACGATCTTGTCGACGAACTCGAGGCCAGAGCCAGACGGCAGGGGCTCGACCTCGATATGGCAGATCCCGAACTCGCCGTGGCCGCCCGTCTGCTTGACGTTCCGGCCCAGGCCTTGTGCCTTTCCCGCGACCGTCTCGCGCAGCGGCACCCGCAGCTCGGTGGTCTCCACCGCCACTCCGTACCGGCTGGACAGCCGGTCGAGCAGCAGGTCAACGTGCGCTTCGCCCATACACCACAAGACCAGCTGGCGGGTCTCGGCATTCATCTCCAGGCGCATCGTCGGGTCCTCGGCCACCAGCCTCGCCAGCGCCTGCGACATCTTGTCCTCATCGGCCTTCGATTTGGCCGTGATCGCTACGGGCAGCAACGGCTCCGGCATCGCCCAGGACTCCATGATCAGCGGGCGGTCCTTGTCGGACAGGGTGTCTGACGTCTCCGCGCTGGACAGCTTCGCGACGGCGCAGATGTCGCCGGCGACGCATTGTGCGACATTGCGCTGCTGCTTGCCCAGCGGCGAGGTCAGCGCGCCGATCCGCTCGTCCTGATCGTGGTCGGCGTGGCCGCGATTGGCCCGGCCATGACCGGATACGTGCACCACGGCGTCGGGCCGCAGGGTGCCGGAGAAGACCCGGACCAGGCTGATCCGGCCGACATACGGGTCCGAGGTGGTCTTCACGACCTCGGCGAGCAGCGGGCCGGCCGGGTCGCAGGAAAGGCCGGTGGCCGGCTTGCCGTCCACGGTGGTCACCGCGGGCAGCGGGTGCTCCTGCGGGGCCGGGAAGGCCTGGGTCATGACCTCGAGCAGCTCGATGATGCCGACGCCGTGCGGGGCTGACGCCGCGAGCACGGGGTAGAAGCTGCCGCGCGCCACCGCCTTCTCCAGGTCCTCGATCAGGCCCTTGACGTCGAGGTCGTCACCGGAGAGGTAGGAGTCCATCAGGCTCTCGTCTTCGCTCTCCTGGATGATCGCCTCGATCAGCGCGCTGCGTGACTCGGCGAGGCCGTCGGCCTGGCCGGGCTCAGGTGCGCTCTCCTTGCGGCTGCCGCCCGAATAGTCATAGAACTGCTCCGAGAGCAGCCCGATCAGCCCGCGGACGCCGCCCTGGGCGTCGGCCACCGGCAGGTACAGGGGCGCTACCGAGTCGCCGAACGCCTCACGGCAGGCGGCGAGCGCCTCACTGAAGTCGGCACGGTGGTGATCGATCTTGGTGATGATCACGGCCCGCGGCATGCCGACGGCCGCGCACTCATCCCACAGCATCTTGGTCAGGCCGTCCACGCCCTCGGCCGCCGAGACCGTGAAAAGCGCTGCATCCGCGGCCCGCAGGCCGGCCCGCAGATCGCCGGTGAAGTCCGCGTATCCGGGGGTGTCCAGCAGGTTGACCTTGACCCCCGCGTGCACGATCGGCGCCAGGGTGAGGTTCACCGACCGCTGCTGCCTGACCTCGACCTCGTCGAAGTCACTCACCGTCGAGCCATCCTCGACCCGCCCGGCGCGCTGGATCGCCCCGGTACCGACGAGCAGCGCCTCGATCAGGGTCGTCTTTCCTGCTCCTGAGTGGCCGACCAGCACCACGTTGCGCACGCTGTCGGGCTGGTCGGCCGAGGGTGCCCTGCCCGCGGCTCCAGCTGTGCCCGTCTTCTCCGCCATCCGCACCGCCTCCTGTTGCTTCCGCGTTCGGCTGCTGCACGACCAGCCTTTACCTGCCGGCATGCGATCACAAGTCCCAGGGCGAAATCACCCACTCTGTCCTGATTCTTGACGGCTGTTCCGGCGGCGGGCGTACCCAACCTGGACTCGGAGCGCCAGTAAGATCAGGTGGCCATGCTCACAGTGCTGCGCCCCGCCATCGCCCGGCTCCTGACGCCAGTAGGGACTGCGCTTGCCCGGACGCCGGTCACCCCCAACGCGCTCACCATCACCGGCACCATCGGGATGAGTGCGGGCGCGCTCGCCCTGTTCCCCACCGGGCACTTGTTCGCGGGCACGATGGTCTGCACCGGATTCGTGGTGACCGACATGCTCGACGGGACGCTGGCCAGGATCAAGGGGACGACCGGCGCCTTCGGCGCATTTCTGGACTCCACCCTGGACCGGGTCGCTGACGCCGCGGTTTTCGCCGGGCTCGCGGCCTGGTTCGTGCTCGGCGGACACAGCGACCTGCTCGCCGGCGTCGCACTGTTCTGCCTGGTGGCCGGACAGCTGGTGTCGTACGCCAAGGCGCGGGCCGAAGGGCTGGGCCTGCGCTGCGACGTCGGGATCGCCGAACGGACCGAGCGGCTGCTGATAGGCCTTGTCGCTACGGGCCTGGCCGGACTTGGCGTACCGTATGTCCTTCCGGTGGGGCTCTGGTTGCTCGCGGCGGCCAGCGCCGTCACGTTCGGCCAGCGCGTTCTCGCCGTACGCCGGGAAGCCGCCCTCGCCTCCGGGAATGACGCGGGAACCGGTTCAGGAGGTGACGACGGATGCCCAGACTGAGGGACAGGATCACCGATGCCTGCTACGGGCTCGGCTGGTCCCTGGTCTGCCGGTTGCCGGAGTCCTGGGCGCGGGGCGCGTTCAGGCTCGGCGCCGACGTCGCCTGGCGCCGCCAGGGCCCCCGGGTCCAGATCCTGGAGGCGAACCTGCGCCGGGTCCTCGGCCCGGACGCCTCGGGCGCGGACCTGCGCGCGCTGTCCAGGGATGCGATGCGCTCTTACGGGCGGTACTGGTTCGAGGTGTTCCGGCTGCCGGTCATCCCGGTGCAGCGGCTGATCAGCGAGATGCACGATTCTGGCCAGGTTGCCGAGGCCTTCGGCCACCTGGCGGCCGGCCGCGGGGTGATCTTCGCGCTGCCGCATATGGGTAACTGGGACCAGGCCGGCGCTTGGATCGTCAACCGCGGGGCAGGCTCTTTCACGACGGTCGCCGAGCGCGTGCAGCCCGAGTCGGTCTACCAGCGGTTCGTCGCCTTCCGCGAGGGACTCGGCATGGAGGTGCTCGCCGCGAGCGGGGGAGCGAGCAGGTTCGGGATACTGGCGCAGCGGCTGCGCGCGGGCCGGGTCGTCTGCCTGCCGTGTGATCGGGACGTCACGGGCACCGGCATCGAGGTGGAATTCTTTGGAGAGCGGGCCCGGATGATGGGCGGCCCCGCCGCGCTCGCCGTCCAGACCGGAGCCGCGCTGATGCCGGCGGTCATGTGGTTCGAGGGCGAGCAGTGGGGCGTGCACATTTACGAGGAGATTCCGGTGCCCGCCGAAGGCAACAGGAGGCAGCGGATAGCGGCCATGACTCAGCAGGTCGCGCGGGTCTTCGAGGTCGGCATCAGGGAGCACCCGGCCGACTGGCACATGCTGCAGCGAGTCTTCGTCGCCGACCTTGACCCGGCCAGGCTGGCCGCGGCAGACGCAGCAGCAGCCGCGGACGGCAACGGCGCAGCCGCGGACGGCACCGGCGCAGCCGCGGACGGCACCGGCGCAGCCGCGGACGGCACCGGCGCAGCCGCGGACGGCACCGGCGCAGCCGCGGACGGCACCGGCGCAGCCGCGGACGGCACCGCCGCGATGGCGGACGGGCCATGAAGATCGGCCTGGTCTGCCCGTATACCTGGGATGTGCCTGGCGGCGTCCAGGAGCACATAAGGGGACTGGCTGAGGCCCTGATCGAACTGGGTCACGACGTCTCGGTCATCTCGCCGGCCGACGACGATAAGCCGCTGCCGGACTACGTGGTCCCGGCCGGGCGGGCCGTCCCCGTCCCCTACAACGGAGCGGTGGCCAGGCTCGCATTCGGATTCGTGTCGGCCAGCCGGGTCCGCAGGTGGGTCAGGGACGGCGGGTTCGACGTCCTGCACGTGCATGAACCGACCGCGCCGAGCCTGTCACTGCTCGCCTGCTGGGTAGCCGACGGCCCGATCGTGGCGACCTTCCACACCGCGAACCCGCGGTCCAGGATCCTGCACGCGGCGCAGCCGATCCTGCAGTCCGCGCTGGAAAAGATCAGCGGCCGGATCGCCGTCTCCGAGGCAGCGCGGACCACGCTGGTCAAGCACCTCGGCGGTGACGCCGTGCTGATACCCAACGGCATCGCGGTGCGCAGATTCGAGAAGGCCGACCCGCTGCCCGGCTGGCCGGGGCCTGGCGGCGCCCTCGGCTTCGTCGGCCGGATCGACGAGCCGCGCAAGGGACTCGCCGTAATGCTGCGCGCCTTCGAGATCCTCGGCGCGCAGCGCCCCGGGGTGCGGCTGCTCATCGCCGGCCCGGGGGACGCGGAGGAGGCGCTCGACCGGGTCCCGCCCGGGTTGTTGCCCAGGGTGGTGCTGCTCGGCCAGGTCAGCGAGGAAGACAAGATCCGGGTGTATCACTCGGTCGATGTGTTCTGCGCGCCCAACACCGGCGGCGAGAGCTTCGGATACGTCCTTGCCGAGGCGATGGCGGCGAGCGCGCCGATTGCCGCGAGCGATCTTGAGGCGTTCCGGCTGGTGCTACGCGGCGGGGAGGCCGGCGAGCTGTTCGAGACCGGCAGCGCGGACGGGCTTGCCGCGGCGGCCGGCCGGCTCCTCGATGAGCCAGCCCGCCGTGCCAGCCTGTCAGCGGCCGCGTCGGCCGCGGTGCGTGCCTACGACTGGCCGCTGGTAGCGCGCGACGTCCTGGCCGTTTACCAGGCGGTGGTACCCGGCGTTGGCCACGTGGGGGTGACCGGGTGACCACCGTCATCCTGGTCCTCGTGGTCGCCGTCGTCGCGATCTTCGGCGTCTACGTGTCCTGGCGCGCGGGCAGGCTCGACCGGCTGCACGCGCGGCTCGAGACGGCCAGGGCGGCGCTCGACGCGGCGCTGGTGCGGCGCAGCTCGGTGGCGATGGAGTTCGCCTCGTCCGGGCTGCTGGATCCGGCCACCAGCCTGCTGCTGGCCGGGGCGGCGCACGACGCGAGATCTGCCAGCGACGCGCGAGAGCTGGCGGAGAGTGACCTGACCAGGGCGCTGCGGGCGGCTCTCGGCCAGCCGGGTTTCCTGGCGACGCTGACCGGCAGGGAAGACGCAGCCGAGCTGCTGACCGAGCTTGAGAGCGCCGCGCATCAGGTGTTCCTGGCCAGGAAGTTCTACAACGGCGCGGTAGCGGCCACCAGGTCGGCGCGCCGCCGGTGGCTGGTGCGGCTGTTTCACCTCGCCGGGGGCGCCGAGCTGCCGGAATTCTTCGAGATCGACGATTCCCTGGTCGCGCCTGGGCAGGGCGGCCCGGGCGCCGACATGCCCCACCTGACCAGCTGAACCGGCTGCGCCGTCCGGCCAGCTGGCCTGGCCGAATCTGCTAACCGGCGAGCTCAGCGCCTACCATGAGTAGATCTATGCCAGGTGCGATCTAGCGAGGTTACTGATGCCTTTCCCCAGTTCCGGCGAATCGGCCGGTTCGGCAAGTTCTACGCGTTCCGCCAGTCACCCAGGCTCGCCCACGGCAGACGGCACACCCGCAGCGCAGGCCGGCGGCGCCCAGGCACAAACCGGGACGCAGCGTGTCAAGCGCGGCATGGCAGACATGCTCAAGGGCGGCGTGATCATGGACGTTGTCACGCCTCAGCAGGCCAAGATCGCCGAGGATGCCGGCGCGGTAGCGGTGATGGCGCTGGAACGGGTGCCCGCCGACATCCGCGCGCAAGGCGGCGTGGCCCGGATGAGCGACCCCGACATGATTGACGGGATCATCGCCGCGGTGTCCGTCCCGGTGATGGCCAAGTGCCGGATCGGGCACTTCGCGGAGGCGCAGGTCCTGCAGGCGATCGGGGTCGATTACATCGACGAGTCGGAAGTGCTGACGCCCGCCGACGAGGCGCACCACGTTGACAAGTGGGAGTTCACCGTGCCGTTCGTTTGTGGTGCCACCAACCTGGGCGAGGCGCTCCGGAGAATTGCCGAGGGCGCCGCGATGATCAGGTCGAAAGGCGAGGCGGGCACCGGCAACGTGGTCGAGGCGACCAGGCACATGCGCGGCATCAGGGCCGAGATCAGGCGGCTTGCCACCTTGTCGGCGGAAGAGCTCTTCAGCGCGGCCAAGGACCTGCAGGCGCCCTACGAGCTGGTAGCTGAGGTAGCCAGGGCCGGCCAGCTGCCCGTCGTGCTGTTCACCGCCGGCGGTCCTCGCGACCCCGGCCGACGCGGCGATGATGATGCAGCTCGGCGCCGACGGGGTCTTCGTCGGGTCGGGGATCTTCAAGTCCGGCAACCCGGCCGCGCGCGCCGCGGCGATCGTCAAGGCCACCACCTTCCATGACGACCCGGACGTCATCGCCAAGGTGTCCAGGGGCCTCGGCGAGGCAATGGCCGGCATCAACCTGGACACGCTGCCCGCTGAGCAGCACTATGCAAGCCGCGGCTGGTGACCGGGGCAGGAACGCCGGCCATCGGCGTACTCGCGTTGCAAGGCGACGTCGCTGAGCACCTGCGGGCGCTCGGCGAGGCGGGCGCCCGCGGCGTGCCGGTCCGCAGGCCCGACGAGCTGGACGCCGTCGACGGGCTGATCATCCCTGGCGGCGAGTCCACCACGATGTGGAAGCTGGCGGTCATCTTCGACCTGGCAGATGCGCTGCGCAAGCGGATTAGCTCGGGCATGCCGGCCTTCGGCTCCTGTGCTGGCATGATCCTGCTGGCCACGCGGCTGGTACGGACGGCCAGCGATCAGGAGACGCTCGGCGCGATCGACATGACGGTCCGCAGGAATGCCTTCGGCAGGCAGGCGGACTCCTTCGAGTGCGACCTCGCGCTGCGGGGGATCGGCGGTCCGGACTACCACGCGGTCTTCATCAGGGCGCCCTGGGTAGAGGAAACCGGCGACGACGTCGAGGTTCTCGCGACCGAGCCGCGCACAGGTAGGATCGTCGCGGTCCGCCAGGGACCCGCGCTGGCGACGGCGTTTCATCCTGAGCTCACGCCGGACTGGCGTATCCACAGGCTCTTCGTTGACATGGTGAGGGAACGGTCATGAGCGGCCATTCGAAGTGGGCGACCACAAAGCACAAGAAGGCCGTCATCGACGCCCGCCGCGGCAAGCTGTTCGCCAAGCTGATCAAGAATGTGGAGGTGGCGGCGCGGACCGGCGGTGGTGACCCGGCAGGCAACCCGACCCTCTACGACGCCGTGCAGAAGGCCAAGAAGAGCTCGGTGCCGAACGACAACATCGACCGGGCGGTCCGCCGTGGCGCCGGGCTTGAGGCTGGCGGGGCCTCCTACGAGCAGATCACCTACGAGGGCTACGCGCCGGGCGGCGTGGCAGTGCTCGTGGAGTGCCTGACCGACAACAGGAACCGGGCAGCTTCGGACGTGCGGACGGCGTTCTCGAGGAACGGCGGGTCCATGGCTGACCCAGGATCGGTCTCCTACCTGTTCCACCGCAAGGGCGTGGTGCTCGTCGGCAAGGCGACCGGGGCGAGCGAGGACGACGTGCTCGCCGCGGTGCTCGATTCCGGTGCCGAGGAGGTCAGCGACATCGGTGAGTCGCTCGAGGTGGTGAGCGAGGCGACCGATCTGCACGCGGTGCGCACGGCGCTGCAGCAGGCCGGCATCGAGTACGACTCCGCCGAGACGCCCTTCCTGCCGACCGTCGAGGTGGAACTCGACGAGGAACACGCCAAACGGGTGTTCCGGCTGATCGAGGCGATCGAGGACTCCGACGACGTGCAGGATGTCTACGCGAACTATTCGGTGTCCGACGAGGTCATGGAGAAGATCGGATGACCCCGCCTCGCGGGACTGCGCTCGTGACCGGGCCCGGCCTCGTGATCCGCCAGCCCGCCCGGCCCAGGCCGCGAGGCAGCGCTGAGCCGCGGCTTCGCGCCGTCCGGCCGCGACACGCCGGAGCGTGTCGCGCCGCGGCCTCCGCGGAGCCGGTAGTGTCCTAGCCGAACAAGAGTTCGCAACCGACCTGGATGGGTGAGCGGCATGCGTGTGCTCGGCGTCGATCCCGGCCTCACCAGGTGCGGCCTCGGGCTCATCGACGGTGCGCCGGGCAAGACCCTGACACTGGTGGCAACCGACGTGATCAGGACCGACGCAGGCGCTGACATCGCGGCGCGGCTGCTCGCCCTCGAAGAGCGGATCGAGCAGTGGCTGATCACCTACCAGCCGGACGCGGTGGCGGTCGAGCGGGTCTTCAGCCAGCACAATGTGCGGACCGCGATGGGCACCGCACAGGCCGGGGCAGTCGCCATCGTCTGCGCCGCCCGCCGCAGGCTGCCGGTCGCGCTGCACACGCCGAGCGAGGTCAAGGCGGCCGTGACCGGCAACGGCCGGGCCGACAAGGCGCAGGTGACCCTGATGGTGGCGCGGCTGCTCGCGATGGCGGACCCGCCCCGGCCGGCGGACTCGGCCGACGCGCTCGCGCTGGCGATCTGCCATCTATGGCGCGGCGGGGCGCAGCACCGGCTTGCCGTGGCCGCGGCGGGGGCGCAGGCCGCCGCGCGGGCTCAGCGCGCGGCGATGGGAGGGAACCAGTGATCGCGCACCTGGACGGGGTCGTCTGCTCGGTGGCGCCGGACGGCGCGGTCATCGAGGTCGGCGGGGTCGGGCTGCTCGTCCAGTGCACGCCGGGAACGCTGGCCGGCCTGCGGACCGGTCAGCGCGCCAAGGTGGCGACCTCGCTGGTGGTCCGGGAGGACGCGCTCACCTTGTACGGCTTCGCCGACGACGACGAGCGGAACACCTTCGAGCTGCTACAGACCGCCAGCGGGGTCGGGCCGCGGCTGGCGCTCGCCATGCTCGCCGTGTTCAGCCCCGACGGCCTGCGCCGCGCGATCGCCGCCGAGGATCTCGCCGCGCTGACCACGGTGCCGGGCATCGGCAGGAAGGGCGCCCAGCGGATCGTCCTTGAGCTCGCGGGCCGTCTCGGCTCGCCGGCCGAGGTTGCCGCCGCGGGTAACGCCGCTGGCGCGCCAGCCCAGGCCGGGCGGCCGGCGCCGTGGCGGGATCAGGTGCGGGCCGGCCTGGTCAGCCTGGGCTGGCAGGCACGCGACGCGGACCAGGCGATCGCGGCGGTCGAGCCCGATCTCACCAACGGCTCGTCTCCGGCAGCGAGCGGGCGGGACGTCGACGTCGCCACGGCGCTTCGCGCGGCGCTCCGGGTCCTGGGGCGCACATGACCGACAGCACTGACATGACCGACCGAGCACTGACATGACCGACAGCACTGGCATGACCGACAGCACTGGCATGACCGACAGCACTGACAGCGAGGTCGGCCCGGACCGGGTGGTCTCGCCGCTGGCCGAAGCGGGCGAACAGGCGATCGAGGGAGCCCTTCGGCCCAAGCGCCTCGGCGAGCTCGTCGGCCAGGGACGGGTCCGCGAGCAGCTTTCGCTGGTCCTGCAGGGTGCCATCGGCCGCGGCAAGCCGCCCGATCACGTGCTGCTTTCCGGTCCGCCAGGCCTCGGCAAGACCACCATCGCCATGATCATCGCTGCCGAGCTCGGCGCTCCGCTCCGGATCACCAGCGGACCCGCGATCGAGCGGGCCGGAGACCTGGCCGCGGTGCTGTCCACGCTGAGCGAGGGCGAGGTGATGTTCATCGACGAGATCCACCGTGTCGCCAGGCCGGCCGAGGAAATGCTCTACCTGGCCATGGAGGACTTCCGGGTGGACGTCGTGATCGGCAAGGGGCCGGGCGCAACTGCCATCCCGCTGGACATCGCGCCGTTCACCCTGGTCGGCGCCACGACGAGGGCGGGGCTGCTGCCGGCGCCGCTGCGGGACAGGTTCGGCTTCACCGCGCACCTCGACTTCTATCGAGCCGGCCGAGCTTGAGGTCATCGTGCGCAGGTCCGCTGGCCTGCTCAGGGTGACATTGCGCGATGACGGCGCCGCCGAGATCGCCGGCCGGTCCCGTGGCACGCCGCGGATCGCCAACCGGCTGCTGCGCCGGGTCCGCGACTACGCGGAGGTCCGTGCCGACGGGATCGTGACCAGGGCAGTCGCGCGCGCGGCGCTTGAGGTGTACGAGGTCGATGACAGCGGCCTCGACCGGCTGGACCGGGCGGTGCTCGCCGCGCTGGTCCGGAGGTTCGGCGGCGGGCCGGTCGGCCTGTCCACCCTCGCGGTCGCCGTGGGTGAGGAGGCGGAGACGGTCGAGGTCGTCGTCGAGCCCTTCCTTGTCCGGGCCGGCCTGATCGCCCGTACGCCGCGCGGGCGGGTGGCGACCCCGGCCGCCTGGACGCAGCTCCGGCTGCCCGTCCCCGGGCCGCCTGACGCTGGTCCGCAGGCCGGCGCTGACACGCTTTTCAGCCGATGAGCACCTTAATGCCGGTGCTGGAGCCGGACTGCGGGGCCGGGTAACGAGCGGTCGCGGGATGGTCACGATCACTCGCCAGACGCCGTAGCCTGTTGGTGCGTCGCTTAGGCGCCGCTACACTTCGGCAGTTGGTCAAATGAAGCCGCCTGGCGCGGTGCCGGCCTGGTCGGCCCGTAGCCGGGGCCGGTCCCGGCCAGTGCGGCAATCAACGGAAGGAAGCCCCGCGATGGGGATCACGTATCTCGCGGCCGCCAAGTCGTCCAGCGGCAACTACCTGCCCATCCTGTTCATCGCCGTGCTTTTCGTCGTGCTGTACGTGGTGATGATCAGGCCGCAGCGGAACAAGCAGCGCCAGGCCATGCAGATGCAGCGGCAGGTGGTTCCTGGCCAGCGCGTCCGCACTACCGCCGGGATGTACGGCACCATCACGTCGGTGGACGACACCGACGTCGTCGTCGAGGTGGCGCCGGGCGTCAACATCCGGATGCTGCGGCGGGCGGTCATGGACGTGGTCAGCGATGGGAGCCCGGCAGGCGGCGATCCGCCGGAGCCGCAGGCCAACTTCGGCGAGGACAAGACCACCTTCGGCGACGGCCACCAGCAGGGCACGTTCGGCGAGAGCCCAGCGGACGACTGGAATTCCCAGGACCGGAATCCGCAGGTGTAGCGCGGGCCCCATCAAGTTAAGGAAGTTAAGGACAGCGAGAAGTGGCTCCCCCAAGCACCAAGTTGTCTCGTCCTTGGCGCCCGATCGCGGCGCTCGCCGTGATCGTCGTCATCATGCTGGCCGGGATCATCGGCAGCGCGGCGGCACACCCCGGTAGCTGGCACAAGAATTTCCGGATCGGCCTTGGCCTCGATCTCTCCAGCGGCACCACGGTGACGCTGAAGGCCGTCACCCCGAATTCCAAGAAGGCGCCCAGCCAGACGGCGATGAGCGAGGCCAGGTCGATCATTCTGAACCGGGTCAACGGGGCCGGCTTCACCGGTGCCCAGGTCCAGCAGCAGGGCCCGGACATCATCACGGTGGCGGTGCCAGGCAAGGGCGCGCAGCAGGTGGAGAGCCTGGTCGGCAGGACCGCCCTGCTGCGGTTCCGCCAGGTGCTGCTGGTGGCGCCGAACCGGACCACGCCGGCGGCCACCCCGTCGGCTACTCCGACGCCGTCGGCTACCCCGTCGGCTACTCCGACGCCGTCACCGTCAGCGACCAAGAACAGCAAGAAGTCCGCGGCGAAGGCCGCCGTCTCGCCGACCCCGTCGTCGGGCGCCCTGGGCGCGTCAGGCGCCGGATCGGGCGGCCAGGGCCTCGCGGCCGGCGCTCGCCGGCTGGCGGCGGCGGCAGGCGGCACGGCGAAGCCCGCCGCGACTGCGGCGTCTACCAGTTCGCCAACGCCCACCGCCAGCGGCTCGCCCGCCAGCACGCCTTCGCCGTCGTCCACGGGCACGCTGTCCACGGTCGCTGACGGCCAGGGCAACGCCAGCCTGGTCAGCCCGGCCGTGAAGCCACTGTTCAACAAGCTGAACTGCGACAACCCCAAGTGGCAGCAGGAGATCTACGGCCCGAACTCACTGGCCTGGGACGACGTCAACAGCCAGATCGTGGCGTGCTACCAGGGCGACAAATACGTGCTCGACAAGGCCCCGGTCACTGGCGAGATGCTGAGTTCGGCCAGCGCCGGGCTGAACTCGACGAACGGCCAGTGGCAGGTCAACCTCAGCTTCAACGGCGTGGGCACGAAGAACTTCGGCACCCTGAGCTCGTCGATGTACAGCAAGTACTACAACGCGAGCACCCAGCAGCCCACGTCGGTGCTTGACGAGTTCGCCATCGTGCTGGACGGCGTGCCGGTGTCGGTGCCCGACTTCATCGCGCCGATCACCACCGGCCAGGGCGAGATCACCGGCTCGTTCACCGAGAACCAGGCCGATTACCTGGCCAACGTGCTCACCTACGGGCACCTCCCGCTGAGCTTCCAGAACGAGTCCACCGAGTCGATCTCGGCTGAGCTCGGCTCGGCGCAGCTGCACGCGGGCCTGGTCGCCGGCGCTATCGGCCTGCTGCTCGTGGTGGTTTACTCGTTCCTGTACTACCGGGGCCTCGGCCTGGTATCGGTCTCCAGCCTGGCCATCGCGGGGCTGCTGGCACTGCTATCAGTGGTTCTGCTCAGCAAGTACGAGAACTTCACGCTCAACCTGGCCGGCGTGGCCAGGCCTGATCGTCGCGATCGGAATCACCGCCGACTCGTTCGTGGTTTTCTTCGAACGGCTCCGGGACGAGGTACGAGAGGGCAGGTCGCTGCGGCCCGCCGTGGAGCGCGGCTGGAAGCGGGCCCGGCGGACCATCCTGGTCTCGGACACGGTGTCCTTCCTCGCCGCGGCGCTGCTGTACTACTTCTCGATCGGCGATGTCAAGGGCTTCGCCTTCACCCTCGGCCTCACCACCGTGATCGACATCGTCGTGGTCTTCCTGTTCACCAAGCCGATGGTGACGATCCTGGCCAGGACGAAGTTCTACGGCGAGGGGCACCCGCTGTCCGGGCTTGATCCGGCCAGGCTCGGCGCCAGATCGCCGTGGCGCGGCAGCAGGCGCCCGGTGACCAGGCCGGCTGCCGGCGGAAGCAGCACCACGGCCGCGAGCCCGTCCCGGACCACCCCGAAGGAGGCGTGATGTCCTGGCTCGGCAACATCGCCGGCCGGCTGTACCGGGGCGAGGTCTCCTTCGACTTCGTCGGCAGGCGGCGGCTGTGGTACACGATCTCCGGCCTGATCCTGGTGATCAGCGTGGCCGCGTTGGTCGGGCGCGGGCTGAACGAGAGCGTCGACTTCAAGGGCGGCTCGGTCTTCTTGTTCCAGGCTCCCGCCGCCAGCCAGGCCCAGGTCCGCTCCACGGTCGACGCCGCAGGCGGCGGGCCGGACGCGGTTATCCAGACGGTCGGGCTCGGCAGCCACGCGAGCTGGCAGGTGCAGACCACGAAGCTCAGCTTTCCCGAGCAGGTCAAGGTCCAGAATGCGATCGCCGCCGACCTGCACCCAGTCGGCGGGGCGAAGGCGATAAGCAGCACGTTCATCGGGCCGACCTGGGGGAGCCAGATCTCGCAGAAGGCCCTGGAAGCGCTGATCGCGTTCCTGATCGTGATCGTGATCTACCTGTCGATCGCGTTCGAATGGAAGATGGCCACCGCTGCGCTGGTGGCACTGGCGCACGACATCGTTATCACGATCGGGGTTTACGCGCTCGCTGGCTTCCAGGTCAGCCCGGCCACGGTGATCGGCCTGCTCACCATCCTCGGTTACTCGCTGTACGACACCGTGGTCGTGTTCGACAAGGTCAGGGAGAACACGGCCGGCCTGCTCGGTACCAGCCGGACCACGTACAGCCAGGCGGCCAACCTGGCGCTGAACCAGACCCTGGTCAGGTCGATCAACACCTCGCTGATCGCGCTGCTGCCGGTGGCCGCGATCCTGGTGACCGGCATCACGCTGCTCGGGCCCGGCGAGCTTGAGGACCTGGCGCTGGTGCTGTTCGTGGGCATGCTGTCCGGCACCTACTCCTCGATCTGCATCGCGACGCCGGTGCTGGCGGCCCTCAAGGAGCGCGAGCCGCAGTACAAGGCGCTGGCGAAGCGGGTCGCGCTGCGCTCCTCGGGCGGGCGGGCAGCTCAGCGGGCCAAGGCAAAGGCGGCGCAGGCCGGGCCGGCCGTCGGTGGCGCCAGTGCCAGCGCTGCCGCTGAGCCCGGCCAGGCAACCGACGATGAGGCTGCGCAGGACGCCAGCGTGTTCGCTGATCAGGAGCCGGATGAGCGCGTCCCCGCGGCTCGGGCCGCGGCCACGGCGCCGCGCGCGGCCCCCGGCGCCCGGCCAGGGCCGCGCCAGCAGCCCAGGCGGACCAGCGCGGCCAAGCGGCGCCCCGCGGGCAAGAAGAAGCGCCGGTAGGCGGCAGATGTCCGGCGGCCTGCCGACCTCAGCCGGACCTGACGTCGCTGCGCTAATCGGCGCGACGATCAGGGACATCGCCGACTACCCGCAGCCAGGCGTGGTGTTCAAGGACATCACGCCGCTGCTGGCAGACGGCGCGGCGTTCAGCGTGGTGGTGGGCGCGCTCGCCGCCGGTCACGGCCGGATCGACAAGGTGGTCGGCATCGAGGCGCGGGGCTTCATCCTCGCGGCGCCGGTCGCCTGCAGGCTCGGTGCCGGGTTCGTGCCGGTGCGCAAGCACGGCAAGCTGCCAGGACCAACCCATGCGCAGTCTTATCAGCTTGAGTACGGCACGGCGACGATCGAGGTCCACACCGACGCGTTCCGGCCCGGCGAGCGGGTGCTCATCGTCGATGACGTCCTCGCCACCGGCGGTACTGCGGCTGCGACCGCCGACCTGGTGCGACGTAGCGGTGCGCAGATCGCCGGGATAGCCGTCCTGATCGAGCTTTCCTTCCTCAGCGGCCGGTCCAGTCTCGGCGGTCTGGACGTGCGATCGCTGCTCGCAGTCTGACGGGCCCGCACGGGGCCGGGCACTTCTGCCACCGCTCGTCGATAGACTGGGTTCTTGGCGGACGTGAGGAGCGCATGTGGCCGGTGACGTAGCAACGGCTGGCCCGGCCGGAGCTGGTGTCACCCAGGCTGCCGCGGGTAAGCCCGAGCAAGACGGTGCGGCGGCGCCCGTGGCAGACAACGGGGTGGCCCAGGTCAATGGCGCGCGCGCCGACCCCGCTGTGCCCGCTGAACCGCCAGCCGGATCGGCCGATCCGCCCGCCGTACCCGCCGATCTGCCTGGCGTAGCGGCCGATCCGCCTGGCGTAGCGGCCGATCCGCCTGGCGTAGCGGCCGATCCGCACGCTGCACCCGCGGTACCCGCCGATCCGCCCGCCGTAGCGGCCGGCCACCCGGCGGTGCCAGCCGATCCGCCTGCCGATCCGCCTGCCGTTTCGGCCGACCTGCCCGTGCCGCCCGCCGGGGGCGCCGGTGTCCGGCGCAGGCTCGCCAGGCTCGGGGCGCCGCGCGGCGGCGGTGCCAACCCGGTACTCGAGCCGCTGATCAAGACCGTCCGCGCGACGCATCCTAAGGCCGACGTGCGGCTGATCGAGCGCGCCTACGATGTCGCTGCCCAGATGCACGCCGGGCAGGTACGCAAGAGCGGGGACCCGTACATCACCCATCCGCTCGCCGTCGCCACGATCCTCGCCGAGCTTGGCATGAACCACGAGACGTTGTGCGCCGCGCTGCTGCACGACACGATCGAGGACACCGCGTACAAGCTCGGCGAACTCCGCCGCGATTTCGGCGAGGACATCGCCGCGCTGGTCGACGGGGTGACCAAGCTCGACAAGGTCAAGTATGGCGACGCCGCCCAGGCGGAGACGGTCCGCAAGATGGTCGTCGCGATGTCGCGCGACATCAGGGTCCTGGTGATCAAGCTCGCTGACCGGCTGCACAACATGCGTACCCTCCGTTACCTGCCACGGGCCAAGCAGGAGCAGAAGTCACGAGAGGTGCTTGAGATCTTCGCGCCGCTCGCGCACCGGCTCGGGATGAACACCGTCAAATGGGAACTTGAGGACCTGGCGTTCGCCACCTTGTTCCCGAAGCGCTACGACGAGATCGCCCGGCTTGTGTCGGAACGCGCGCCCCGGCGCGACGTGTTCCTGCAGGACGTGATCGAGGATGTCTCAGTTGACCTGCGCGAGGCGAAGATCAAGGCAAGGGTTACCGGGCGGCCGAAGCACTACTACTCCGTGTACCAGAAGATGATCGCCCGAAATGTCGGCTTCGATGATATTTATGACCTGATGGGCATCCGGGTGCTCGTCGATTCGGTCCGGGACTGCTACGCGGCGCTCGGAACCGTCCACGCGCGGTGGAACCCGGTGCCAGGGCGGTTCAAGGACTACATCGCGATGCCGAAGTTCAACTTGTACCAGTCCCTGCACACCACGGTGATCGGCCCGGAGGGCAAACCCGTGGAGTTGCAGATCAGGACCTGGGCCATGCACAAGCGGGCCGAGTACGGCGTGGCTGCGCACTGGAAGTACAAGGAGACGACCGCCGCCGGCCGCAGCGCGGCCGACCTGGCGTGGCTGCGCCAGCTTGTCGACTGGCAGCGCGAGACCACCGACCCGGCCGAGTTCCTCGAATCGCTCAGGTTCGACCTGGGCGCGGGCGAGGTCTACGTGTTTACCCCGCGCGGCGAGGTCATCGCGCTGCCGCAGGGTGCCACCCCGGTCGACTTCGCCTACGCGATTCATACCGAGGTGGGCCACCGGACGATCGGGGCCCGGGTGAACGGCCGCCTGGTGGCGCTGGAATCCGCGCTGAACAACGGCGATACCGTCGAGATCTTTACTTCCAAGGCGGCAGACGCGGCGCCGAGCCGGGACTGGCTTGGCTTCGTCAAGAGCGCCAGGGCGCGTAACAAGATCAGGCACTGGTTCTCCAAGGAGCGCAGGGAAGCGGCAGCCGAGACGGGCAAGGCCGCGATCGCGCGGACCATGCGCAAGCAGGGGCTGCCGCTGCAGCGGCTGGCCACCGGCGATGCGCTGGTTGCCATCGCGCACGAACTCAGGTACGCGGACCTGTCCTCGCTCTACGCTGCGGTCGGTGAAGGGCACGTGAGTGCCCAGTCGGTGGTCGCGAAGCTGGTCAAGTCGGCTGGCGGCATCGCCGGGGCGCAGGAGGACCTGGCCGAGGCCACGCTGCTCACCCGGGCACCGAAGGCCAGGCCGGTGGGAGACTCCGGCGTCGTGGTCGAAGGGTCGGCCGACGTCTGGGCCCGCCTCTCCAAATGCTGCACGCCGGTGCCAGGCGATTCCATTACCGGCTTCGTGACCCGCGGCAACGGCGTCTCGGTGCACCGTGCGGACTGCCTCAACCTTCGCCATCTGCTCGAGTCCCAGCCGGAGCGCCTGGTCTCTGTGCACTGGTCGCCGCGGGAAGGCTCGCTGTTCCTTGTGGCGATCCAGACCGAGGCGCTTGACCGTACCGGACTGCTCTCCGATGTGACCCGGGCCCTCTCCGACCAGCACGTCAACATCTTGTCGGCGTCGGTAACCACTACCAGGGACCGGGTCGCTGTCAGCAGGTTCACCTTCGAGATGGGCGATCCCAAGCACCTCGGTCACGTCCTGCGGGCGGTCCGCGCCATCGACGGCGTCTACGACGTCTACCGGATCACCAACTAGCTCCGGGTCTCAGCGGGACAGTTCGGCCAGGGTGCGCTCGGCCTCCTCGAGCCAGGACCGGCGGGCCGCCAGGGCTTCGGAGGCCCGCTGTCCCGCGGTCTCGTCGCCGCGCGACCGGGCCCGTTCCAGCTGGTCCTCGAGCTGCCGGATGGCCGACCTGATCTGCTCGACCGTCCCCTTCGCGCGGGACAGGGCCTCCGGATTCGAGCGGCGCCAGTGCGAGTCCTCGGCCTTGCGGACCGCGTCCTCCACCCTCCGCAAGCCGCCTTCAAGCTTGTCGTACTGGTCGCGGGGCACACCGCCTGCGTGCTCCCAGCGCTCCTGGATGCCGCGCAGCGCCGCCCGCGCGGAGCGCGGGTCCGTTACCGGCAGGAGCTTCTCCGCCTCGGCCAGCAGCCGTGCCTTCACGCTGGCGTGCTCGCGCAGTTCGGTGTCCTTGGCGGTAAAGACCTGCGAGCGGGCCTGGAAGAAGCTGTCCTGGGCGCCCTTGAACCGGATCCAGAGCGCCTCCTCGACAGCGCGCTCCGCGCGGCCTGCCTCCTTCCAGGACCGCATCAGCTCGCGGTAAGCCGTGGCTGTCGGCCCCCAGTCGGTCGACGGGGCCAGGGCCTCGGCTTCGATGACCAGCTTCTCTTTGCGCACTCTGGCGGTCTCGCGCTCCTCCTCGAGACCGGCGAAGTATGCCTTGCGGCGCTTGGTGAACGCGTTGCGGGCGGCCGATAGCCGCTTCCACAGTGCCGTCTCCGTCGCCCGGTCACCGCGCGGCGCGCTCTTCCACTCATCGAGCAACTGGCGCATCCGCTCGCCACTGATCTTCCAGTGGGTCGCCTCGACCGCGATCCGCTCGGCCTCAGCGACGATCCGCTCCTTGACCTCGTGGGCCTCAATGCGAGCCTGCTCACGGGCTGCCTTGTGCTCCTCGCGCCGGTGGTCCACGAGCGCGGTCATCGCCTCGAGCCTGCCGCGCAGCCCGTCGAGGTCGCCGACCGCCTTGGCGTCGGCCACGGCGGCGAGCAGCCGGGCGATCGTGGCCCTGGCGTGCGCAGCGGACAGGTCCGTGGTGACGATGCGCTGCTCGAGCAGTGCGATCTCGGTAGCCAGCGAGTCGAACTTCCGCCTGAAGAACTCGAGCGCCTCCGCCGGGCTGCCGGCCTGCCACGAGCCGACCGGGCGCTCACCCTCGCCGGTGCGCACATAGACAGTGCCGTCGTCGTCTACTCTGCCCCACGGGTCGTAAGCGGTGCTCACCGCGAACCTCCTGCTCAGCAACCTGACTGGCGGCGCCGCCTGTCAGGTTTTCTTGATTGTCACGCTCTCGATGACGACGCTCTCTTTCGGCTTGCCACCGCCCGCCTGACTGAGCGGTGGGCCGAAGCCGCGGCTGCCCACATTCTGGATAATATTGAGTCCCTTGACGATCCTGCCAAACGGCGTGTAACTGGGCGCGAGGGTCGAGTTCCGGTAGACGACGAAGAACTGGCTGCCGTTACTGTCCGGGGCGCCCGTGTTGGCCATCGCCAGCGTGCCCGCCGGGTAGGTCGCGCCCGTCAGGTTCTCGCTCGCGAACACATACCCGGGGCCGCCGCTGAGGGTGCCGGTCGGGTCTCCGCACTGCAGCATGTACAGGCCGCCGCTGGTGCTCAGGCGCGGGCACGAGGTGACGTTGAAGTAGTGCTTGCGCGCCAGGTAGACGAACGAGTTCACGGTGCAGGTCGCCTTGCTGTTCAGCAGGTCGACGACGATATCGCCGCGGTT
Source organism: uncultured Actinomycetes bacterium (assembly GCA_963774825.1). GTDB lineage: Bacteria > Actinomycetota > Actinomycetes > Streptosporangiales > Streptosporangiaceae > DATBGO01. The sequence continues at coordinate 35,139 of CAVZGW010000005.1, forward strand.
GGTGCGGATGGTCGCCTGATAGCTGGCCCGGAAGTCGGGCTTGGCCGGGGGAATGCCGACATTCCGGGCAGCCGGGGGAGAAGGCGCATAGGCGCAGTGCGTTGCGGGCTCGGTGACCGCGGCAGCCGAGGGCGTGGCACTCGGCGTGGCCGTTGGCGTCGCAGCAGCCGGGCTGGCCGCGGCTGGCTTGCCGGATCCACGGAAAACGAAGAAGCCGCCGACCGCGAGCGCTACCACGAGGCAGCAGATGATGCCGACAGCGGTCCATTTTCGCATCCGCTGCGCCTGCTGCGCCCTGCGGGCCGTCCTGCGCTCGTACCGCTCCCTCGCGAGCTTGCGCTGGCGCTCCCTCTTTCCCGCCACTGGTCCTGCCCTCCTGGCCTGCACCGGCTCGATGCTCATCAGCGAAACTTCGCGAATGGTACCCGCGCCCGGCCAGTAGCGGCGCTGCTGTTATGAGTTCGCGGCACCAACCGCGTCCTTGCCGTGTCCCGGCCGCGGCCAGCACGGCGCGGTACCCGGATGCGTCGGTAGCCTGTAGGTACGTCGTCGTGGTCGTCAGGCCCGCGGAGGAGGAAAGCTGTGCTGGTTGCCGGATTCGCGGCCGGCTCGTTCGCCGCCAACTGCTATCTGGTGGCGCCGGGCCCGGGTGCGGAGTGCGTGATCATCGATCCTGGCGAAGGTGCCGAGCAGGGCATCGGCCAGATCGTCGAGCGATACCGGCTGCGCCCAGCCGCCGTGCTGCTCACCCACGGCCATATCGATCACATCTGGTCGGTCGTGCCGGTCTGCGGGGCCAGCGACATTCCCGCCTATATTCACCCGGACGACCGGGCGCTGCTGACCGACCCGGCCCGCGGGTTCTCGCTGCAGCCCGGACAGGAGTTGTTCGGCGGCCTGACCTTCACCGAGCCCGACGAGGTGGCCGAGCTTGTCGACGGGGCGACGCTTGAGCTGGCCGGGCTCCAGCTGGTGGTCGATCATGCGCCGGGTCATACCCGTGGTTCGGTGACCTTCCGGCTGCCGCCTGCCGCTGACCCGCCGACGCTCTTCACCGGCGACCTGCTGTTCGCCGGGTCGATCGGGCGCACCGACCTGCCGGGCGGCGACTACCAGACCATCCTGGACAGTCTGGCCAGGGTCTGCCTGCCCCTTCCGGACGAGACCGTCGTCCTGTCCGGGCACGGGCCGCAGACGACGATCGGCGCCGAGCGGTCATCCAATCCGTTCCTGGCCGGGCTCACGCCCGCATCCGGCCCGTCGAGAGGGCTATGAATGATCCGCACGCATGAGGCAGGGACACTGCGAGCCCCTGACGCGGGGCTGCGGGTAACGCTGGCCGGCTGGGTGGGCCGCCGGCGCGACCACGGCGGTGTCGTCTTCATCGACCTGCGCGACGCTAGCGGGATCGTGCAGGTCGTCTGCCGGGCCGAAGACGTCGCGCACGAGCTCCGCGCCGAGTTCTGCGTGCTGGTCACCGGCGACGTCAGGCGCAGGCCGGCCGGCAACGAGAACCCGGAACTGCCGACCGGCGAGGTGGAGGTCGCCGCGGCCGGCATCGAGGTGCTTTCGCAGGCAGACCCGCTGCCGTTCCCGATCGAGGGCGGCGGCGAGCTGACTGAGGACATCCGGCTGCGGTACCGCTACCTCGACATCAGGCGGGCCGAGGTGGCTGCCGCCCTGCGGGCCCGCTCACGCGCCGCATACCTGGTCAATGACGTGATGCACGGCCACGGTTTCGTGAACGTCGAGACCCCGTTCCTGACCAGGTCCACGCCGGAGGGGGCGCGCGATTTCCTGGTGCCCGTGCGGCTGCGTCCGGGCTGCTGGTACGCGCTGCCGCAGTCGCCGCAGCTGTTCAAGCAGCTGCTGATGGTCTCTGGGCTTGAACGCTACTACCAGCTGGTGCGCTGCTTCCGTGACGAGGACTTCCGCGCCGACAGGCAGCCGGAATTCACCCAGGTTGACTTGGAGATGTCGTTCGTCACCAGGCAGGACGTCATCGAGGTCGCCGAGGACCTGGTGGCCAGGCTGTGGGCCGAGCTCACCGGCCACCAAGTGCAGCGGCCGATCTCGCGGCTGAGCTACGCCGACGCCATGGCCCGCTTCGGGTCCGACAAGCCAGACCTGCGCTTCGGCTGCGAGCTCACCGATCTGACGGGCTACTTCGCGCAGACCGACTTCCGCGTCTTCCAGGCCCCGCACGTGGGGGCGGTCGTCATGCCGGGCGGTGCCGCCCAGTCCCGCAAGGAGCTGGACGGCTGGCAGGACTGGGCGCGCTCACGCGGTGCCCCCGGCCTGGCGTACGTGCTGATCGATGCCGACGGCTCGGTGTCCGACGCCGGGCCGGTGGCCCGGCACCTTTCGGCGGCCGAGCGGTCCGGGCTGACCGCCGCTACCGGCTCGGGCCCGGGCGACTGCGTCTTCTTCGGCGCTGGCGCCGCCGGAGCGGCCCGCGCGCTGCTCGGCGCTGCCCGGCTGGAGATCGGCCTGCGGTGCGGACTGATCGACCGGTCGGCCTGGGCGTTTACCTGGGTGGTGGACGCGCCGATGTTCGAGGAGGACGGCGAGGGCGGCTGGAAGTCGGTGCACCATCCGTTCACCGCGCCGCTGCCTGAATGGGCGGACAAGTTCGAGGCCGAGCCCGGCGGTGCTGTTGCCGACGCCTATGACATCGTCTGCAACGGCACCGAGATCGGCGGCGGGTCGATCCGAATCCACCGTCCGGACATGCAGCAGCGGGTCTTCGACGTGATCGGGCTGTCGCAGGCGGAGGCCAGGTCCCAGTTCGGCTTCCTGCTCGACGCTCTCAGGTTCGGGCCGCCACCGCACGGCGGCATCGCGTTCGGGTGGGACCGGCTGCTGATGCTGCTCACCGGCCGTGACTCGATCCGTGAGGTGATCGCGTTCCCGAAGGCCGCTTCCGGGCACGACCCGCTGACCGGCGCGCCGACGCCGATCACCGCGGCGCAGCGCAAGGAGGCCGGCATTGACGCGGTCCCGGCGCCGGCTGCCGCGGCGGAGCCGTGGCCAGGGTAGCAGGCGGCCAGCGCGACAGCCTGTTCGACGCCGCGGCCGACGAAGCTGCGCAGGCTGTCGCGCCGCTTGCGGTCCGGATGCGGCCGCGCACGCTCGATGAGGTCATCGGCCAGCAGCACCTGACTGCCGACGGAGCCCCGCTGCGCAAGCTGGCCGAGCACGACGCCGCGATGTCAGTGCTGCTGTGGGGCCCGCCGGGAACGGGCAAGACCACCTTGGCCTCCGTCGTGAGCCAGGTGACCAGGCGCCGGTTCGTGGAGCTGTCAGCGGTCTCGGCTGGCGTCAGGGACGTACGGGCCGCCATCGAGCAGGCCCGCGATCAGCTTGGCCTGACCGGTGCTCAGACGATCCTGTTCATCGACGAGGTGCACAGGTTCAACAAGGCGCAGCAGGACGCGCTGCTGCCGGCGGTGGAGAACCGGTGGGTATCGTTCATCGGGGCCACCACGGAGAACCCGTCATTCTCGGTGGTCGGGCCGCTGCTGTCGAGGTCACTGCTGCTCACGCTCCAGCCGCTCAGCGACGATGACATGGCGGCGGTCATCAGCCGGGCGCTGACCGACGAACGCGGGCTGGCGCGCCGCGTGACGCTCGGCAGCGCGGTGGCGGAGCACCTGATCAGGCTCGCGGGCGGCGACGCCAGGCGTGCGCTCACCTACCTCGAAGCCGCCGCTCTCGGGATGCCGGCCGGCGGGGTGATCGATGTCGTGGCACTTGAGCGCGCCGTTGACCGCGCCGCGGTGCGCTATGACCGGGCGGGCGATCAGCACTACGACGTGATCAGCGCATTCATCAAGAGCATCAGGGGCAGTGACGCCGACGCGGCGTTGCATTATCTGGCCCGGATGATCGAGGCTGGCGAGGATCCGCGGTTCATCGCGCGGCGGCTGATCGTGCACGCCAGCGAGGACATCGGGATGGCCGACCCGTCCGCTCTGCAGGCAGCCGTCGCGGCTGCGCACGCTGTTGAGTTCGTCGGGCTCCCCGAGGCCAGGCTGGCCCTCGCCCAGGCGGTGATTCACCTGTCCCTGGCACCGAAGTCGAACTCGGTCTACCGGGCGATCGGCGCTGCCGCGCAGGATGTGCAGGCCGGGCTGGCCGGGCCGGTGCCCGCGCACCTGCGCGACGCCAGCTACCGTGGCGCGGCGCGCCTCGGGCACGGCCGCGGCTATGTGTACCCGCACGACGCGGCGGAAGGCGTGGTCCCGCAGGCCTATGCGCCTGGCCCGGTTGCGGACCGCAGGTACTACGAGCCATCAGGCCACGGGGCGGAAGCTCGCTACGCTGAGCGATCGGAGCGAATCAGGGCGATCCTGGCCAGCCGCGAACCCGGCGAGGGCGACGAAGCCGCCACCTGATGCGTCCGGGCACGCGGTAGGGTCGGGCAGAACCGAGCAGCCAACCGGCCGAAGGAGCAGCAACAGTGAATGCCATGCACCTCGCCGCGCTCATCGCAGCGGGTTTCTTTGCTGTCGGGGTCTGCGCCGCCGTCTACGTGCTGATACGGCTCGGAAGGCTGATCTCGATGGCCGGCGGGATGCTGTCTGACTACCGCGACCGGACCGACGTGCTGATCGATCGCGCGCACGCGGCAGTGGACCGAAGCCATGAACAGCTCGCGCGCACCGACGCGATCACCGCGAACATGGACGAGGTGTCGGCCAACATGGCTGAGCTGTCCGGCCAGGTTTCCGCCCTGGCTGGCGTGGCTCGGGGAATATCGGCAGGACTCGGTACGCCGCTCACGAAGCTCGCGGCGCTGGCATTCGGGATCCGCAGGGCAGTGGCGCTGCACCGGGCCGCGGAGGTTCGCGCTCCGGCCGCCCAGCGGCGGGCCGTGCTGACCGGCCAGCGCGCCGCGCTGACCAGCAGGCGGGAAGGGGCTCAGCGGTGATCCGCAGGCTGTTCTGGATGATCATTGGCGCGGTCGCGGGAGTGACCGGGTACCGGCGGGTCAGCCAGCTGGTACAGGCCATGAACCCAGGTGCACGGCGCCGTGCCAGGCGCGGCGATCGCGGCCGCTACAGCGGCATCGCTGAGTTCATCGGCGACGTGCGGGATGGCATGGAACTCTATGTGAACCGGCGGCAGGAGCCGGGCGGTCCTACCCGCGAAGGCCAGGATGTTCTCGCGGAGCGCCCCGGCACTGACTACGCGAAGGATGGCCGCTGATGGAGTCGGCAGAGATCGTCCGCCGTTTCCTTGCCTACTTCTCCGGGCGCGGGCACACCATCGTCCCGTCGGCCAGCCTGATCGCCGACGATCCCACGCTGCTGCTCGTGAACGCGGGAATGGTCCCGTTCAAGCCGTATTTCCTCGGCCAGCGGGTGCCGCCGTTCCGGCGGGCGACAAGCGCGCAGAAGTGCGTGCGCACGCCGGACATCGAGGAAGTCGGCAAGACCACGCGGCACGGCACGTTCTTCCAGATGCTGGGCAACTTCTCGTTCGGCGATTACTTCAAGGAACAGGCCATCCCGTTCGCCTGGGACCTGCTGACCAGGTCAGAGTCCGACGGCGGTTTCGGGTTTGCCGAGGACAGGCTGTGGGTCACCGTCTATACCGACGACGACGAGGCGGCCAAGCTCTGGCACGGGCATGTCGGCGTGCCCGATGAGCGCATCCAGCGGCGCGGCATGGCCGACAACTTCTGGTCGATGGGCGTGCCAGGGCCATGTGGCCCCTGCTCTGAGATCTACTACGATCGCGGTCCCGAGTACGGCCGCGAGGGCGGGCCTGTCGTTGACGAGGACCGTTACCTCGAGGTGTGGAACCTCGTTTTCATGCAGTACGTGCGGGGTGAAGGGCCCGGCAAGGAGGGTTTCCCCATCCTCGGTGAGTTGCCGTCAAGGAACATCGATACCGGGATGGGCCTGGAGCGGATGGCTGCGCTGCTGCAGGGCGTCGACAACATTTACGAGATCGACACCATGTGGAAGGTCCTGGAGCGGGCAGCCGAGCTGACCGAGCAGCGGTACGGCCGTGAGCACCGGACCGACGTGGCGCTGCGGGTGGTCGCCGACCACGTCAGGACCGCGGTGATGCTGGTCGCGGACGGGGTGATCCCGTCGAACGAAGGGCGCGGATACGTACTGCGGCGGATCCTGCGCCGGAGCATCCACAATCTCCGGCTGCTGTCCGGCGCCCAGCGCGGCGGGTCAGGCGGGCTGCCGGGGCGCAGCGCCGAGGGCGAGCACTACCTGCATGACCTGGCATCGGCCGCGATCGAGGCGCTTGGCGACCAGTACCAGGAGCTGCACACGGACGCTCCGTACATTCGCACGGTCATCGACGCGGAAGAGGCGGCGTTCAGCGCCACGCTCAGGACCGGTACCGCGATCTTCGACGCTGCCGTCGAGGAGACCAGGCGCCGCGGGGCCGCGACCATCCGCGGTGAGCTGGCGTTCCAGCTCCATGACACATACGGCTTCCCTGTCGACCTGACCCTGGAGATGGCCGCTGAGCAGGGCTTGGCCGTCGACGAGCCGGAGTTCCGCCGGCTGATGACGCAGCAGCGGCAGCGGGCCAAGCAGGACGCAGCGCAGAAGAAGACCGGCAATGCTGATATCTCGGTCTTCGCGGGCTTCCTTGAGCGGGCCGGCCAGGTGCTCTTCACCGGATACGACGACGTGGCCGGCGAGGCGACCGTCATCGGCCTGCTGAGCGGCGGGGTTTCGGTACCGGCCGCCGGTGCCGGCACCGAGGTCGATGTCGTGCTCGACCGGACGCCGTTCTACGCGGAGGGCGGCGGCCAGCTCGCTGATACCGGCGTGATCAGGGCAGCGGGCAGCGGCGCCCACGATCGTGCCGAGATCGAGGTCACTGACGTGCAGGCCCCCGTGCCCGGGCTCATCGTGCACCGGGGCAGGGTCACCGCAGGCGAGATCACTGTCGGCGCGCCGGTGTTTGCCGAGATCGACATCGAGCGCCGCCGCGCGATCTCCAGGTCGCATACCGCGACACATCTGGTGCACCGGGCGTTCCGCGGGGCACTGGGCGAGTCGGCGGCCCAGGCGGGCTCGGAGAACTCCCCGGGCAGGTTCAGATTCGACTTCACGGCGCTCGGTGCCGTGGCGCCGGCCGTGCTCGCCGACGCCGAGGATGAGGTCAACCAGGTACTGACCGACGATCTGGACGTGCGGGCCTTCTACACCTCTCTCGCGGACGCCAGGGAGATGGGCGCGCTCGCGCTGTTCGGCGAGAAGTACGGCAATGACGTGCGCGTGGTCGAGGTGGGTGACTACTCGCGTGAGCTGTGCGGCGGCACGCACGTGGCCAGGTCAGGACAGCTCGGGCTGGTCAAGATCCTCGGTGAGTCGTCGATCGGCTCCGGCGTACGGCGGGTCGAGGCGCTGGTGGGCATGGACGCCTTCAGGTATCTGGCCAGGGAGCACGTGCTGGTCAGTCAGCTCGCCGAGCAGCTCAAGGCCCGCAGGGAAGACCTGCCGGACCGGATCGCCGGCCTGGTAACCAGGCTGCGGGATGCTGAACGAGACCTGCAACGGGTGCAGTCCGCACGGCTGCTTGACTCGGCCGCGGAGCTGGCCGGCGGCGCCACTGACATCGCAGGCACGGCGGTCGTCCTTGAGCGGGCGCCCGACGGGACGCCAGCCGACGGCATCCGCAAGCTTGCGCTCGACGTCCGTGGCCTGCTGCCCGCAGACCGGCCGGGCGTTGTGGTCATCGTCGGCGTGCCGGCGGACCGGCCTACCGTGGTAGTCGCGGTCAACGGGGCCGGCCGCGCGCGGGGACTCGCCGCCGGGGCCCTGGTGCAGGCGGCGGCCGGGGCTCTGGGCGGTCGCGGCGGGGGCAAAGATGATGTCGCACAGGGCGGCGGGACCCCACTTGGGGAAAATGCGACTCAAGTGATTGAGGAGTCATTTAGGACGGTTCGTACGGTTATCAGGGACGTCGCGGCCTCGAGTGGCGTAGCGTGAGATCGTGCCGCAGCCGCATCGTTGCCGTCCTGAGACTAATGGCCCAGAAAGCCTTATATTGAGGGCCAGGCGTCCGCCTCGCTGTCGATGTTGGCTCGGCGCGAATTGGCGTGGCGCACTGCGACCCTGACGGCCTGATTGCCAGCCCGCTGGACACCGTTGCTCGCGGTCGCGGTGACCTGGAACGCATTGGCGAGCTAGCGGCGGCCGACGAGGCGATCGAGATCGTCGTCGGGCTGCCGACCACACTTGCGGGTCGCGAAGGCCCTGCGGCCGAAGATGCCAGGTCGTTCGCGACCGCGCTGGCGATCAAGTTGGCGCCCGTGCCCGTGCGCCTGGTGGACGAGCGGTTCACCACGGTGATCGCCCACGATGCGTTGCGGCAGGGCGGCAGGAACTCCAGGAACCGGAGGTCGGTTGTCGACCGGAGCGCGGCCGCGCTGCTGCTGCAAGGAGCGCTTGACGCCGAGCGCGCTACCGGCCAGCCCGCCGGGGAGCTCGTCAGGCGGCTGCCCGGGGGCCGTGGATGACACGCGACGGTGGCCCTCAGGACTGGGCTCAGGATGAGGCGCTGCGGCGCGCCGGGCAGTACGGGGTTCCCCGGCCAGGCGGGCGCGCCGGAGAGTACCCGGCCGCGCCACCGGGCCCGTACGCAAGGCGGGCACGCCACGCCCAGCCTGGAGCTGATGTCGGGCGCGGCGCGTACGAGCCCGGGCCCTACTCCTGGTCCGGTTCTTACGGCCAGCCTGATGTCTATCCGGGGAACGGCTCGCGCCGAGCCCGGAGTCCTGACGAAGGGCAGGCCGCCTACCGCGGCGATGATCCGGCTGGGGTGACCGGTCGCCACAATAGCCCGGGCTCCAGCAACCAGGCTGCTGCCTGTGATCCGTACCGTCAGCCGCGTGTGCCGCGAGACGGGGATCCGCACGGTCAGCCAGGCGGGCAAGACTCGCTCAGCCAGCCGGGTGTCTCGCGGGACCGGGATCCCTACAGTCAGGCCGGCGTGCGAGACCCGTTCAGCCAGCCGGGTGTGCCGCGGGACCTGGAGCCCTTCAGCGAGCCCGGGATCAGCTATCCTCACCGGCAGCCTGCGAGCCACTCCGCACCGGGTTTGCGCGCCCGGCCGCGGTCCCAGGCCGCGCCGGGCGGGTCCGGCCAGCCGGAGGGTTTCGGCCGGCCGGAGGGTTCGGCCGGCCGGAGGGTTTCGGCCGACCCGAGGGTCTCGGTGGGCCGGAAGTTCTCCGGCCGCCGTCCGAAGGCCACGGCCCGCCAGCCGAATATGGGCGACAGGCCCACTATGACCTGCAGCGTGAGTTTGGCCAGCAGCGTGAGTTCGGCCAGCAGCGTGAGTTTGGCCAGCAGCGTGAGTTTGGCCAGCAGCGTGAGTTCGGCCAGCAGGGCGAATATGGCCGTCCCGGCGGTTACGTTGATCCGCAAATGGCACAGCGCGGCCCAGCCGATGGCCCATTCCGATGGCAGCCTCCGGCGGCGGCGACCGGTCCGCAGGCAGGCCCGACCGGTCCGCAGCCGGGCCCGACCGGTCCGCAGGCAGGGCCGACCGGTCCGCAGGCAGGGCCGACCGGTCCGCAGGCAGGGCCGACCGGTCCGCAGGCAGGGCCGACCGGTCCGCAGGCAGGGCCGACCGGTCCGCAGCAGGGCCCGGCCGGTCCGCAGCTACCGCCCGGGTCCGTCGGCTACTTGGCTGAACCGGGCCGGCCCGGCGCACCGTGGGGTGGCCGCGGGCCGGCCCCTGACCTGGGCGGGCATCTCGGCTACGCGCAGGCCGCCAACGAACCGGGTCATGCTGATGCCGGCGGCAGCGGTCGTCGCGGCGGGCCGGACCAAGGTGCCGAGGACGACCAGGAGGCCGACGAGGGCGGCTTCATCCCAGGATTCGACGACAGCCAGGGCAGCCGGCGCGACCGTGCCCGGAGGCCGAGGCGGCGGGTAGGCCGCGTGCTCGCGCCGATGCTTGCCATCGCGCTGCTCTGCCTGGTCGGCGCGGGCGGCTACTACGCATGGCAAAAGTTGCGCTCGCCGGACTACGCGGGCTCCGGCACGGGTGAGATCACGGTGCAGGTCGCGGCGGGCGACTCGGCCATCTCACTGGCTCCGCGCCTGGTCCGGCTCGGCGTCGTCGCCAGCACCAATGCGTTTATCAGCGCGGCGAAGAAGAGCAGCAACCCGACCGGCCTTGAGCCGGGAACCTTCAGGCTGCGCAGGCATATGAGCGCAGCATCCGCCTACGCGCTGCTGCTGAACCCGAAGTCAAGGATCCAGACCACGGTCGCCATACCTGACGGTCTTCGGCTGACGAAGATCCTCACCATGCTCGGTGCCACGACTCGATGGCAGGCCGGCGCGTATGCCAGTGCCATCAAGGACACCGCCGCACTTGGCTTGCCTGCCTATGCCCACGGGAACCCCGAAGGTTATCTCTATCCGGCGACCTACAATATCCAGCCCGGCACCAGTGCCCTCGGCGTGCTTCAAGCGATGGTCCAGCGGTTCAACCAGGAGGCGGTCAGCGTCAACCTCGGCGCTATGGCCGGACCGGGGCGACTGACCCCCGGCCAGGTCGTCACGGTGGCCAGCCTGCTTGAAGCCGAGGGCGGAAGTGCAGCCGACTACCCGAAGATCGCCCGCGTGATCTACAACCGGCTGAACCAGAAATGGGACCTGGGGCTCGACAGCACGGTGCTCTACGCCCTGCACAGGTTCGGCTTCTTCCTGACCGAGACGCAGTTGCACGTGAACTCGCCGTACAACACCTTCATCCACCCGGGCTTGCCGCCTGGGCCCATCGACAGCCCCGGGCAGGCGGCAATCGAGGCTGCCCTGCACCCAGCCGCCGGGAATTGGATGTACTTCGTGACGGTGAATCCCAAGACCGGCCTGACCAAGTTCACCAACAGCAAGACGCAGTTCGACCAGGACGTAGCCGAATGCCGAGCCAACAAGGCATGCTGAGCCGTCAAGGCATGCCGAGCCGTCAAGGCATGCCGAGCCACCAGGGCGCGCTGAGCCCGTCGGCATGAAGGCCGCGGTGCTGGGCTCGCCGGTGAGCCATTCACTGTCCCCGACCCTGCACGGCGCGGCATACGCGGCGCTCGGCCTGAGCGGCTGGACCTATGTGGCAATCGAGTGTGATGAGGCGCGCCTGGCCGACCTGGTTCGCGGCTGCGGCCCTGAATGGGCCGGGCTGTCCCTGACCATGCCGCTGAAACAGGCTGTCTTGCCGCTGCTCGATACCGCCGAGCCCGTCGTCACGCAGGTCGGGGCGGCCAATACTGTCGTGTTCGCGGGCGGCTCCGCCTGCGGGTTCAACACCGATGTGGCCGGCATCATGACAGCGCTGATCGAGGCGGGAGCCGCGGCGGCGGAACCCGCGCTGATCCTGGGGGCCGGCGCAACCGCGCGCTCCGCTCTAGCCGCCTTGCACGGCCTCGGCCTGCGCCAGGCGACGGTCGCGGTCCGTGATCCCGCCAGGGCGGCCGGGATGCTCGCCGCGGCCGACCGCCTCGGAATGTCGATCACGCTCGCGCCGTTCGACGGGCCTGGCGTCGGCAGCGGGCAGCTGCTGATATCGACCGTTCCGGCCGGAGCGGCAGATAACTATGCAGAACGGATGCCTGGCGCCGGGCCCGGCCCCGCAGCCGTTCTCGATGTGGTCTATCACCCGTGGCCGAGCCGGCTCGCTGTAGCCGCGAGGCGGTCGGGTGCGCTCGTGATTGGCGGTTTCGAGATGCTGCTGCACCAGGCAGCGCGGCAGGTAGAGCTCATGACAGGCCGGGCCCCGACCGAGGCGATGCGGGCCGCCGGGGCGGCCGAGATCGAGCGCCGGGCGGCAGGCCCGGGTCGAGGCACCGCTTGCCCCGGCTGACCGCCGCCCGCGCCCGGGGGCCCCGCCCGCCGCCCGCCGCGGGCGGAATACCACTGGTGGCCAGAATGCGTTACTCTTGCGTGACGACAAGTCCGGCGCGTTCCGGACGTGCAAGCGGAGGACCACCTCGGCCACCTCCCACCTTGCCGGCATAGCTGCTGGCGGGTACGAGCAGGTCGGCCTGAAGGCCGGCCTGCCAGGCCGGACGCAGGCCGGCTGGACGCTGCGGGCGCAGGCTGGCCGGCGTTGCGTGGCGCGTCCAGCCGGATACTGTTTCCCCGGCTGCGTGTAGCCGCGTCCATGGTGGCCCCGTATGCACGCCGTGCGGGGCCTTTCGCATTTGCGCCGGTTAGTACCCGGTCGCGGGGCAGTCCCGCGGCCGGAGAGGGTGACACAAGGAGGTCACATCAGCACCGAACCCCGTATTAACGAGCGAATCCGTGTTCCTGAGGTCCGACTCGTGGGACCAGCTGGCGAGCAGGTCGGGATTGTCTCGATCAATGACGCGCTCCGGCTGGCTCAGGAATCCGATCTCGACCTGGTCGAAGTCGCTCCGACCGCGCGGCCGCCGGTCTGCAAGCTGATGGACTACGGAAAGTTCAAGTACGAATCAGCGCTCAAAGCCAGGGAATCGCGCAAGAACCAGGCTCAGACTGTCATCAAGGAGATCAAGCTCCGGCCGAAGATCGACCCGCATGACTATGGCACGAAGAAGGGCCATGTCGAGCGGTTCCTACGGCAGGGCGACAAGGTCAAGGTGACGATCATGTTCAGGGGCCGCGAGCAGTCCCGTCCGGAGCTCGGCTACCGGCTGCTGCAGCAGCTGGCTGGCGACGTCGAGGAGCTTGGCTTCGTCGAGGCACAGCCCAAGCAGGACGGCCGGAACATGATCATGGTCATCGGGCCGCACCGGAGGAAGACCGAGTCGCGGGCTGAACGGGTGGCGACGCGGACAGCCGCGGCACGCGGGCCGGCACCTGCCGCCCAGCAGGCACCTGCCGCCCAGCCGGTGCCTGCCGCCCAGCCGGTGCCTGCCGCCCAGCCGGTGCCTGCCGCCCAGCCGGTGCCGCCGCCACGCGCCGCAGGGCCTAGGCCGACGGCGCCGACTCGGCCAGCCGGGCAGGCAGCGCCAGCCGGGCAGGCAGCGCCAGCCGGGCAGGCAGCGCCAGCCGGGCAGGCAGCGCCAGCCGGGCAGGCAGGGCCGGCGGGGAGGCCGACTCGCCGGCCGACCACGGCGCGGCTGACGCCGATGCCGGGAGCTGACCTGGGAACCTGAGTCAGGGAGGTCCGGCTGGCCGATCGCCGGATCGCCGGTCCGGGCTAACCGGGCCGACAGTCCGCGCTGCCTGGAAGATGCGGCCTGCGGGTGCAGCCTGGAGCGATCAGGCGGCGGGCTCGCCGGAGCGCAGGTCACGGGCTCGCCGGACGCGCGGGTCAGCGGCCTGCCGGCCGCGACGGAACATCGTGCCGCAGGCACGCAGAGGAAGGCCGTGCCGAAAGCACGTCAAGGAACGGAGACGACGGCGACATGCCGAAGATGAAGACGCACAGCGGTGCGAACAAGCGGTTCCGGCTGACCGGTACCGGCAAGGTCATGCGTCGCCGCGCTAACCGGCAGCACTATTTCGAGCACAAGCCGACCACGCGGACGCGCCGGCTGGACAAAGAGGTGACGGTCGCGCCCGCGGACGTCAAGAAGATGAAGAGACTGCTGGGGCGCTGACCCGGCCCGCCGCAAGGGAGTCGAAGCAATGGCACGTGTGAAGCGGGCGGTGAACGCTCATAAGAAGCGCCGGATCGTCCTTGAGCGGGCGAGCGGATACCGGGGCCAGCGGTCCCGGCTGTACCGGAAGGCCAAGGAGCAGGCGCTCCACTCAATGACCTATGCCTACCGGGATCGCAAGGATCGCAAGGGAGCGTTCCGGCGGCTGTGGATCCAGCGCATCAACGCCGCGGCCCGGGCCGACGGCATGACCTACAACAGGTTCATCCAGGGGCTGAAGCTCGCTGGCGTGGACGTCGACCGGCGGATGCTCGCTGAACTCGCGGTCGCCGATCCGAAAGCGTTCTCCGCGCTGGTCGAGGTGGCGAAGAAGGCACTGCCCGCCGACCTGGGCGCCGAGCCAGCGGCAGGCTCGGCTGCGGCCTGAGGCCGCAGGCCCCGGCAGCCCTGAGATCACCGACAGCCGCTCACCGCGGGCGCGGTCAGCCCGCCAGCTGGCCAGGCGGACATTCCGGCGGCGAGGCAGGCTGTTTCTCGCCGAGGGCCCGCAGTCGGTCAGGGAGGCACTGAGCTGCCCGGGGGTGGTCACCGAGTTGTTCGTCACCGCCCCTGGCCTGTCACGGTTCGGTGAGCTGGCGGGGCAGGCAGCAGGGCAGGGCGCGATCGTGCGGACCGTCAGTGGCGAGGTGATGGCCGACCTGGCCCAGACGGTCACCCCGCAGGGCCTGCTCGCCGTGTGCCGGTTTGTTGACGTGCCGCTCGGCCGGCTGATCGCGGCGATGCCACGGCTGGTGGTGCTGCTGGCAGGCGTCAGGGACCCGGGCAACGCAGGCACCGTGCTGCGCACCGCTGACGCGGCCGGAGCAGGCGGCGTCATCTTCACCGACGCGTCCGTCGACCCATACAACAGCAAATGCGTTCGGGCGTCGGCCGGCAGCCTTTTTCACCTGCCAGTCGTGACCGGTGTCGCGCTCGGCGCGGCGACCGCGGAGCTACGTCGCGCCGGGCTCCAGGTTCTTGCCGCTGATGGCAGCTCGCCCCGGAGGCTCGATGAGATCGAGTCAGCGCCGGCTCGCGCAGCCCACCGCGTGGCTGTTCGGCAACGAGGCCTGGGGGCTGCCCGCCGCGGCTCTGGCGCTGGCAGACGAGGCCGTCGCCGTGCCGATTTACGGCAGGGCAGAGAGCCTCAATCTGGCGGCCGCAGCCGCGGTCTGCCTGTACGCGTCTGCCCGGTCAGGCCGCCAGCCATCGCGGTCCGGCTGTTGACCCGTTCGTTAAGCTTGTGTTACGCCGGAGTGCTTATTGGCTGCTGAGGCTGGTTGGCCGCAGCTGTCCTACCCGGCACCCCGAATCTGGGGGTGCCGCTTAGTATTCCCGACGCGCTAGAGTCTGATCACGTTGCGTCATTGGAAGACCTGGCCCGGATGTTCTGGCCGGGACCCGGCTGACGCGGCACGGCCAGCCCGCGGGTAACCCCCGGACCCACGGGCGGGCGGGACGCGCGGTCCCCGGGGGCCCCTGCCGGGCGGAGGCGGCGCGCGAGTGGAGCGGATCATGTCGGGACGGACGGCAGCCGCGGCTGCCGGTGGCCCGGCCGCTCGTTTCCCCGCAGCGGGCTCCCCGGTGCCGGGCAGTTCCCCCGCGCTGGCCGGCGAGATCGGCAGCGGGCTCGTCTTCGCCGATGACCTCCCCGACGGGCTCGTCATCGCCGATCGGGCCGGCCTGGTCACCGTCTTCAACAGGGCCGCTGCGCGGCTGACCGGAATCGAGCCGGGCCGTGCGCTCGGCCGCGATGTCCGGCAGATTCTCCCGCTGCGGGACTCCCAAGAGCGCTGCTGGTGGGCGCATTCGCAGCCTTACGAGGGCCTTTCGACCAGGAGCAGGCACCCGGAGCGGTCCCTCTACCTGCCTGACGGCACCGAGTTGCTGGTCACTGTCGGGTACGTCCGGGACCCGCGCGGCGGCCAGCCGCGACCGGACTGGCATCGCTCCGGCGGCGCGGTCCGCCGCGTCGTGATCTCATTGCGCGGCGCTCAGCAGCGCGCCCGGCTTGAGCGCAGCCGTGCGGACCTAGTCTCGACCGTCGCCCATGAACTCCGTTCCCCGCTGACCAGCGTCAAGGGCTTCACCGCCACGCTGCTGGCGAAGTGGCCGCGGTTCACCGATGATCAGAAGCGCCTGATGCTGGAGACCGTCAATGCGGACGCGGACCGGGTTACCCGGCTGATCACCGAACTGCTCGACGTATCACGGATCGAGGCGGGCCGGATCGAGGTCCACCGCGAGCTCGTGGATATCCCGGACCGGGCCGCGAAGCTCATAGCTGGCAGGGTCGCGGCAGGCGATCCGGCCGACAGGTTCCGCATCGAGGTCCGCGGCGACCTGCCCGAGACCTGGCTGGACGCCGACAAGGTCGATCAGATCCTGGGCAATCTCATCGAGAACGCAGTGCGGCATGGTGCTGGTACGGTTACCACTGTGGTGGAGTCAGTGCCGACTGCGGGCGCCGGGAGCGTAGCGGTATCCGTCCGGGATCAGGGTCAGGGCATCGCACCTGAACTGGCTCCGCGGGTGTTCCGCCAGTTCTGGCGTGCCAAGCGCCGCGGTGGCGCAGGCCTTGGCCTGTTCATCGTGAAGGGCCTGGTCGAGGCGCACGGCGGTGCCATCACCGTGCAGCAGGCGCCGGGCGGCGGGGCTGACTTCCGATTTACCATGCCCGTCGGAACGCCTGACTTCGGCTGACCGGCGGGCCCGGGGAGCAGATCCCCGCTCCGGCTGGCCGGGTAGGCCCAGTTCGGCCAGGCACAGTCAGGCAAGTCATCCCCGGCAAAGGCTGTGCGCGTGCTCGCTGACGGGCCCCCGCCCGCCGTTTAAGCATTGGTTTTCTGACAACAGCCCGCCGAACGACGATCGGTGATCGCAGGAGAGCAGCACGTTATGTCCGCACCGAACAAAAACTATGACCCGGTGGAGGTGGCGATGCTGTCTCCGGACGAGGTCTCGCGCATGCGCGACGAGGCGCTCGCCGCCATCGCCGGGGCAGGCGACCTTGACGAGCTAAAGGCGGTCCGGCTCGCGCACGCCGGCGACCGGTCGCCGATCGCCGAAGCCAATGCCGAGATCGGCGCGCTGCCACCGGCCGCCAGGGCTGACGCGGGCAGGCGCGTGGGTGCGGCCCGCGGCGCGATCAACGCCGCCGTAGCCAGCCGGGAAGCTGAGCTGACGGATGAGCGGGATCGCCGGGTCCTGGTGGAAGAGGCCGTCGACGTCACCCTGCCATGGGACCGGACGCTCAGCGGCGCGCGGCATCCGGTGACGACAGTCGGCGAGCGGCTGGCCGACGTGTTCGTCGGGATGGGCTACGAAATCGCCGAAGGTCCTGAAGTCGAGGCCGAGTGGTACAACTTCGACGCGCTGAACTTCCCGCCCGATCACCCGGCTCGCGACATGCAGGACACCATCTTCGTGGCCGGGCCCGACGGCAGGCAGCACTCCGGGATGGTGCTGCGCACCCACACCTCGCCGGTGCAGATCCGGGCGATGCTGACCCGCCCGCTGCCTATCTACGTGGTCAGCCCGGGCAAATGCTTCCGCACCGACACCCTCGACGCGACGCACAGCCCGGTGTTCCATCAGATGGAAGCCCTTGCCGTGGACGAGGGGCTGACCATGGCCGATCTGCGCGGCGCCATCAACGCATTTGTCGCGGCCATGTTCGGGGAGGGCCTGCGGACCAGGCTCCGGCCTGACTTCTTCCCCTTCACCGAGCCGTCCGCGGACGTGTCGATGGAGTGCCACGTCTGCCGCGGCGCGTCCACCAGGCCAGGCGGCGACCCGTGCCGGGTATGCCGGTCGCAGGGCTGGATCGAGATCGCAGGCTGCGGCATGGTCAACCCGCGGGTGCTCATCGCCTGCGGCATCGACCCGGGCCGCTACAGCGGCTTCGCCTTCGGGCTCGGCATTGAGCGGTCCCTGATGATCAGGCACGGGGTGACCGACATCAGGGACACCGTCGAGGGCGACGTGCGGTTCAGCAGGGCATTCGGAGTGGAGGCGTAATGCGAGTTCCGCTGTCCTGGCTGCTTGACTATGTGGCGCTCGATCCCTCGGCTGATGTCGCTCCCGACGACGTCGCGCGGCGGCTCACCGCGGCCGGCCTTGAGATCGAGACGGTCGAGCAGGTGGGGCACGACGTCACCGGCATCGTGGTGGCCCGCGTGCTCGAGATCGAGGAACTGACCGGATTCGCCAAGCCGATCAGGTACTGCCATGTCTCGGTGGGCGCCGCCGAGCATCATGTCATCTGCGGCGCGGTCAACTTCGCGGCCGGCGACAAGGTGCCGCTGGCCCGGCCCGGCGCGGTGCTGCCCGGCGGCTTCGAGATCGGCGCCCGCAAGACCTACGGCCGGGTATCGGAGGGAATGATCTGCTCGGCGGCCGAGCTCGGCATCGGCGACGATCACGCGGGCATCCTGGTGCTGCCGGATGACGCGCCGCTCGGGGCCGACTTCGTCGAGTATGCCGGGCTGCGCGACCACGTGCTCGATATCAACGTGACGCCGGACAAGGGCTTCGCGCTGTCGGTGCGCGGCGTGGCGAGAGAGCTGGCGATCTCCTACGGCGCCGGGTTCATCGATCCGGCCGACAGCGCGCTGCCCGCCGGAGTCGACCTTGTCTGCGACCAGGTGTACCCGGCCAGCATCGAGGACCCGACGGCATGCGACCGGTTCGTGCTCCGCGAGGTGCGCGGTTTCGACGGGAGGCGGCCGGTCGCGCTGCGAATCCGGGTCCGGCTCGCCAGGTCCGGGATGCGCAGCGTGTCACTGGCCGTGGACGTCACCAACTACCTGATGCTCGAGCTCGGCCAGCCGCTGCACGCGTTCGACCGGGCCAGGCTGTCCGGGCCGATCGTGGTCCGCAGGGCGCGGCCGGGCGAGCGGCTGGAAACCCTGGATCACGTGATCCGCGACCTGGATCCTGACGACATCCTGATCACCGATGCATCAGGGCCGATCTCGATGGCCGGCACCATGGGCGGGCTCGCGACCGAGATCTCGCTTGACTCACGCGACCTGGTCATTGAGGCCGCGCATTTCTCCGCTACCGGCACCGCCCGGATGAGCAGGCGGCACAAGCTGATCAGCGAGGCATCAAGCCGGTTCGAGCGGGGGGTCGACTCCGAGCTGCCGCTCCGCGCCTCGGCGAAGGCGGCATCGATGCTGGCCGCGCTCGGCGACGGCACCATGCTGCCGGGCTGCACGCACGCCTGGGTGCCAGCCGAGCCGGTCACGATCGAGATGGCTGCCGGTTACCCGGACCAGGTGGCCGGGATGGCCTACGGGCGCGACACGGTAACCCGGCGTTTGCAGCAGGTCGGCTGCCAGGTCGCGGCGGCCAGGGACGGCCAGCTGCTGGTCGTGACGCCGCCGTCGTGGCGGGCCGACCTCACCGATCCGAGCGATCTCGCCGAGGAAGTCATCAGGCTGGAGGGATACGAGAAGATCCCGGCCCGGATGGCCCGCGCGGTCGCCGGGCACGGCCGCACGCCGCGGCAGCGGACGCGTGCCGCGATCGGCCGGGCGCTGGCCGGTTCCGGGTACGTCGAGGTCATCGCCAGCCCGTTCGGTCCCGCAGCTGACGCCGACCGGATGCAGCTGCCGGCCGATGACCTGCGACGGCACGCGACCAGGCTCGCCAACCCGATCAGGGAAGACGAGCCGTTGCTGCGGACCTCCCTGCTGCCCGGGCTGCTGCGGGTGCTCAGCAGGAACATCGGGCGCGGTTTCGCGGATATCTCGCTGTTCGAGTCGGGCCTGGTCTTCCTGGCCCGGCCGGATGGCCCGGGCATCGCGCCGATCCTGCGGGTCGACCGCGGCCCGTCGGCCGAAGAGGTCGCGGCGCTGCAGGCCGCGCTTCCCGATCAGCCGCTGCACCTTGCGGTGGTCCTGGCCGGCCGCAGCTGGACCTCCGGCTGGTGGGGTGAGGGGCGGCAGTCATGCTGGGAAGACGCCATCGAGGCCGCCCGCCTGGTGGCGCGAGTCAGCCGGGTCCCGTTCTCGGTCCGCGCTGACCAGCATGAGCCCTGGCATCCCGGCCGGTGCGCGGCTGTGTACGTCCAGGGGGGGGACGGCAGCCAGCGGCTTGCCGGGCACGCTGGCGAGCTGCATCCGCGGGTCGTCCAGGCCTTCGGTGTTCCGCCGCGGACCTGCGCGGCCGAACTGAACCTGTCGGTTATCGAGGCTGCGGCCGACACGCTCGGGCCGGTCCAGGCTCCGGTGATCTCGCCATACCCGGTCGCCACTCAGGACGTCGCGCTGACCGTAGCCGACTCGGTGCCGGCCGCTGACGTCGCGGAGGCGCTGGCCTCGGGCGCCGCGGCGGCATCCTCCGGCATGCTGCTGGAGGATGTGCGGCTGTTCGACGTCTACACCGGCGAGCAGGTGGGGCCTGGGCGTAAGTCGCTCGCTTATACGCTGCGATTCCGCGCGCCCGACCGCACGCTGACGGCCGAGGAGGCCACCGCGGCCAGGGATGCCGCTGTCGCCGAGGCGGCGCGGCGGACCGGGGCGGTGCAACGCGGCGGTACCGGCCCGTTGTTGGGAAGCCGCCCGTCCTAGGCCGGCAACGGCAGGATGGCGAGGATCTCGGCGGGACCGTGAACGCACTTGGACGCCTGCCCGGTCCGCAGCACGACCGGCGTGGCGAAGCCCTGGCAGGTCCAGCCGTCAATCGTCACCGGGCCGCCGCCGCCGTTGCCCGGCGCGCTGCCCGAGCGGATCGCCTTTGCGTAATCCCGTTCGATGGTCATCGCCACGGCACAGGTGACCGTGCCGTGACTGACATCGACCTGCACAGGCACGTTGGCTGCGGTCTTGGTGGTGCCGCAGGCCGCGGCGGGCCGGCCGGCGTCACCCTGGCCCGGGCTTCTTGCGGATGCCCCGGATGCGGCCGGCGAGCCGTGCCCCCCGCAGGACGCCATGAGCGCGATGACAGTCACGGCCACGACGGCCAGGCCGCCCGAGCCGCGAGCGCGCATCGAGTGTCTCCTTTCCGCGCCCTTCATCATGCCGTCAGTGGCCCGATCGCCCAACCAGATTGCCCGATCCGGCCGGGGGAGAGGGGCCTTGGCGCCGGTGCCGCGCCCCGCGCTGCGGAGCGTGCCAGGCGCGCACTTATCGTTTTGCATATTAACTCATCAAGCTGCATAATCATTCAAGCATGGATGCCAGATCTACGGCGGCCGGGTCCGGGCAGCGGATCCGGCAGGCCGCCGGGCAGCGGATCCGGCAGGCCGCCGGGCACCGAGTCCGGGCGAGGTACCGGGCAGCGAGTTTCTGGAGGTCGGGCGATGGGTGCGCGGGTAGCGGTCGCTGGTGCCAGCGGGTATGCGGGGGGCGAGCTGCTCCGGCTGATCGCTGGCCATCCCGATCTCGAGCTCGCCGCCGTGACGGCCGACAGCAACGCCGGGCGGCTTGTCGGCGAAGTCCACCCCAACCTGGCTGGCCTGCGGTCACTGGCAGGCCGCAGGTTCGATGCCGCCACGGCCGGTGGCGCGCTCGATTGTGACCTGGCATTCCTCGCCCTTCCCCCGGGGCAGTCCCCGCTGTTCGCCGACCACCTCAGGGACGGCGTCAAGATTGTTGACCTGGGCGCTGATTACCGCCTCGCCGACGCTGCGGCCTGGGCACGGCACTATGGCACCGCCCATCTGGGCCGCTGGCCGTGCGGGCTGCCCGAGCTGCCGCAGGCACGGGACCAGATCCTGGCCGCGGAGCGGGTTGCCGTCCCCGGCTGTTATGCGACCGCTTCGATCCTGGCGCTCGCGCCGCTACTCGCGGCCGGGCTCATCGAGCCGGCCGACATCGTGATCGTCGCTGCGTCAGGTACATCAGGCGCCGGGCGCGTACTCAGGTCGGATCTGCTCGGCAGCGAGGTGATGGGCTCGGTCGCCGGTTACCAGGCAGGCGGCGCGCACCGGCATACCCCGGAGATCGAGCAGGCGCTCGAGGCTGCCAGGCAGCCAGCTGCCGTGCGATCCGCGGCCAGCGTGACCGTCTCCTTCACGCCCATGCTCGCGCCGATGCCGCGCGGCATCCTTGCCACCTGCACGGCGCGGCTGACGCCTGGGCCGGCGCTCCGGCGGCGCGCAGCCCGGCAGCCAGCACGGCGCTGCTCCGCGAGACGCTGGCCGGCGCTTACGCGAGCGAGCCGTTCGTCTGCGTTCTTCCTGATGGCCGCTGGCCTGCCACGGCCGCGGTCGCCGGGTCGAACGGCGTGCACCTGCAGGCTGCCGCCGACGCCCGTACCGGGCGCGCCACGGTGCTGGCCGCCATCGACAACCTCGGCAAGGGCGCTGCCGGTCAGGCGGTGCAGGTAGCCAACCTGATGCTCGGCCTGCCTGAGACAGCCGGCCTGACCGCGGCGGGGATAGCGCCGTGAGCGTCACCGGGCCGCTCGGGTTCCGTGCGGCTGGCGTCGCCGCGGGGATCAAGTCGGCCGGCGGAGCCGATCTCGCGGTGGTGATCAACGACGGCCCGTCGGACGCCGCCGCGGGGGTGTTTACCGCCAACCGGGTCAAGGCCGCGCCTGTGCTGTGGAGTGAGCAGGTCGTGAAGGGCGGCCGCCTGCGCGCGGTCGTGCTCAACTCTGGCGGCGCGAACGCATGCACCGGGCCAGCTGGATTCGCGGACACGCATCACACCGCAGAGCGGCTGGCCGGCCTCCTATCGGCGTCAGCGGGGGAGATCGCGGTGTGCTCGACGGGCCTGATCGGCGATCGGCTGCCGATGGACCGCCTGCTGCCGGGTGTCGATGCTGCCGTGGCGGCCGCATCGCCGGACGGCGGCGCTGCAGCCGCCGACGCGATCAGGACGACCGACACCGTCTCAAAGGAGTGCGGCGTGCCGGGGCCTGGCTACATGGTGGGCGGCATGGCCAAGGGCGCAGCCATGCTCGCGCCCGCGCTCGCCACCATGCTCGTGGTGCTCACCACCGACGCGGATCTGGATGCCACGGAGCTTGACGCCGCGCTGCGGCAGGCGGTGCGCACCACCTTCGACCGGCTGGACAGCGACGGCTGCATGTCCACCAATGACACCGTGCTGCTGCTGGCCAGCGGCGCGGCAGCGGTCCGCCCTGCTCCGGATGAGTTCACCGCGCTGGTGACTGCGGCCTGCGCGGACCTGACTCGCCAGCTGCAGCTTGACGCGGAAGGCGCGAGCAAGGCGATCGCCATCGAGGTGACCGGCGCGGCGAGCGTTGCCGACGCCGTTGACGCGGGGCGTGCCGTCGCCCGGTGCAACCTCCTGAAATGCGCCATCGGCGGCGAGGATCCGAACTGGGGCAGGGTGCTAGCGGCCGTCGGTACCACGAGCGCGGTATTCGAGCCCGATCAGCTGAACGCGGCGATCAACGGGGTCTGGGTGTGCAGGAACGGCGCCGTTGCCGACGACAGATCGCTGGTTGACCTGCGTCCAAGAGACGTGACCATCACCGTTGACCTGGCGGCGGGGCCGCACACCGCCACGATCCTCACCACCGACCTGACGGCGCAGTACGTGCACGAGAACTCGGCCTACTCGACGTGACGGCGATGACAGGCAGCGAGCGGGGCCGCGCGGGATGGTCAGCTGAGACGGATACCTCGGCCGGCCCCTGGCCAAGGCCACAACCCTGATCGAGGCGCTGCCCTGGCTGGAGCAGTTCCACGGCCGCACGGTAGTGATTAAATTCGGCGGCCATGCCATGGCCGATCCAGAGCTGTGCTTCGCGTTCGCCCAGGACGTGGTGTTCTTGCGGTACGCCGGGCTGCGCCCGGTCGTGGTCCATGGCGGCGGCCCGCAGATTGACCTGCATCTCGACAGGCTGGGCATGCCGAGCACGTTCCGGGCCGGGTTGCGGGTCACCACGCAGGAGATCATGGACGTGGTCAGGATGGTGCTCACCGGGTCGGTGAACAGGGACCTGGTGGGCCTGATCAACCGGCACGGGCCGTTCGCGGTGGGAATGTCGGGCGAGGATGCCAACCTGCTCACGGCGGCCCGGGCACAGGCCACGGTGGATGGCGAGGCCATCGATCTCGGCCAGGTCGGCCGCATCGAGTCAGTCGATCCGGGCGCGGTACGGGCGCTGATCGCCGATGGCCGGATCCCGGTCATCTCGAGCGTCGCTCGCGGCGACGCGGGCGAGATCTACAACGTCAACGCGGACACGGCGGCCGGTGCGGTCGCTGTCGCCCTGGGCGCGGCGAAGCTGATCCTGCTCACCGACGTGGCCGGCCTGTATGCGCAATGGCCGCCGTCCGGCGGCGCTGGCGCGGACAGTCAGGGGCAGGTCATCAGCAAGCTCCGCGTTTCAGAGCTGACCGCGATGCTGCCGCGGCTCACCGAAGGCATGATCCCGAAGATGGAAGCCTGTGTCGAAGCCGTGCTCGGCGGCGTGCCGCAAGCGCACGTGCTGGACGGGCGACTCCCGCACGCGGTATTGCTGGAGATCTTCACCGACTCAGGGATCGGCACGATGGTGCTGCCCGATGAGGCGGCAGAATGAGCGCGCACCGCACCGTGACGACATTTCCGCGATATCTGCCGGAAAGCAGTCACGATCAGCAGCGCCAGCCCGGCTGGAGGACAGCATGAGCATCACCGAGCAGCTGCAGGCCAGGTTCGCCGGGGCGCTGATGCCGAACTACGGCATCCCGCCGGTGGCCCTGGTCCGGGGCGAGGGCTGCCGGGTGTGGGACGCCGACGGCCGCGAGTACACCGACCTGCTCGCGGGCATCGCGGTCAGCGCACTCGGGCACGCCCATCCGGCGATCGTCGAGGCGGTGACCCGTCAGGTACAGAGCATCGCGCACACCTCCAACCTTGCCCTGCACGAGGGCGAGATCGTCCTCGCGGAGCGGCTGCTTTGGCTGCTCGGCGGTGGCGGGAGCGGTGGCGGGAGCGGGAGCGCTGAGCGCGCCGGCCGGAGCGGCGGCGGCCCGGCGGAGGGACGCGTCTTCTTCGCGAACTCAGGCACTGAGGCCAACGAGGCAGCCATCAAGCTGGTCCGCCGCCGCCAGGGCAGCTCGCGCCCGGTGATCGTGGCCGCCGCGGGCGGCTTCCACGGACGGACTATGGGAGCGCTCGCAATCACCGGCAAGAGCTCGATCAGGGAACCGTTTGGCCCGTTCGGCCTTGAGGTCAGGTTCGTGCCATTCGGCGACGCCGACGCCCTGCGCGCGGCCGTCGGGCCCGACTGCGCGGCTGTCTTCGCCGAGCCATTCCTCGGCGAAGGCGGCGTGGTGCCCGCCCCGCCCGGCTATCTGCGCGCCGCCCGCGAGGCCTGCGACGGCGCGGGCGCGCTGCTGGTGGTCGACGAGATCCAAAGTGGCGTGGGGCGGACCGGCGCCTGGTTCGCGCATCAGGCGGAAGGGATCACGCCTGATGTGATCACGCTGGCCAAGGGACTTGGCGGCGGGCTGCCGATCGGCGCCTGCATCGGGCTAGGTACCTGCGGTACCGTGCTGGGCAAAGGCGACCACGGCAGCACATTCGGCGGCAACCCGGTGGCCTGTGCCGCCGCGCTCGCCGTGCTAGACGCGATCGAACGGGACGGGCTGCTCGGCCAGGCGGAGCGGGTCGGCGGCCAGCTATCGGCAGGAATCATGGCGGCCGGGCACCAGCTCGTGGCTGGCGTGCGCGGCCGCGGGCTGTGGCTGGCCATGGTGCTGGCCGGGCCCATCGCCGCGGACGTCGAAGCCGCGTGCCGCACCGCCGGGTACCTCGTCAACGCGGTCCAGCCCGATGCCATCAGGCTCGCCCCGCCGCTGATCCTCAGCCCTGCCGAGGCGGCGGGGTTCATCGGCGAACTGCCTGCCATCCTCGACGGCGTGCCCGCGCACGCGCTACAGGAGGCATGATGCCGCCGGGTAGCATACGGGCCGGGCAGCCTGCCCCGCCGGCTGTCCGGATGCCGGGGGCGAGGCTGTCATGACGCCGGTCAGCCCGGTTACCAAGGCGGCGCGCCATGCGCAGATCGCCGCCATCCTCGCGCACGCCGGCCAGCCGGTGCGCTCCCAGGAGGAACTTGCAGAGCGGCTCGCGCAGCGCGGGGCACGGGTCACCCAGGCGACGCTCTCCCGCGATCTTGAGGAACTAGGGGCGGTGCGGCTCCGCGATCCCGATGGTGTCCTCGTGTACGCGCTGCCTGGCGAGCCTGGCGGCCCGGGCTCGCGGCCGGGGGGACTGCCAGACGGCGGCGACGGCGCGGGTGCCGGTCATGGTGATGGTGCCGGTCATGGCAATGGTGCCGGACAGGGCGCCAGCGCCGGACAGGGCGCCAGCGCCGGCGCCGGCGATCATTCAGGTGACCGCGCAAGCGACGGTACCGGTAACGATGCTGCTAACCGCGCCGGGGACAGCGACGGCGCCGCCGGGGACAGCGACGGCGCCGGCTTCGGCGCCAAGACGCGGCCGGGAGCCCTCGCGAACCTGGCCGCCGAGCCGCCTGGCCGCCTGGCGCGGATCGCGGGCGAGCTGCTCCTCGCGGCCGAGGCCAGCGCCAACCTGGTGGTGCTGCGCACGCCGGCAGGCGCGGCGCAGTTTCTCGCCTCGGTGCTCGATCACGCGAGCCTGCCGGCCGTGCTCGGGACGGTCGCAGGCGACGACACGGTCCTGGTCATTTCACGGGACCCTGCAGGCGGCGCTGAGCTGGCCCGCGCGCTGCTCGGCCTGGCCGAGCGCCGCGGCCATCGGGCAGCCGTCACCGCACCCGATCACAAAGGTCATACTGGCAGCCCCATACGGAGGAAATCATGACACAGCGCGTTGTACTCGCCTACTCAGGCGGCCTGGACACGTCGGTGGCGATCGGATGGATCGCGGAACAGACCGGCGCGGAGGTTATCGCCCTGGCCATCGACGTCGGCCAGGGCGGCGAAGACCTGGAGGTCATCCGCGAGCGGGCCCTGGCCTGCGGCGCGGCCGATGCGGTCGTCATCGACGCGAGGGACGAATTCGCCGCCGCCTACTGCATGCCCGCGCTGCGCGCCAACGGGCTGTACATGGACAGGTACCCGCTCGTTTCGGCGCTGTCCCGGCCGCTCATTGCCACTCACCTGGCCCGGGTGGCGAACGAGCAGGGTGCCGGGCTCGTCGCACACGGCTGTACCGGTAAGGGCAACGACCAGGTGCGGTTCGAGGTGGGCCTGGCCAGCCTGGCACCGGAGGTGGCCGTCCTGGCGCCGGTCCGTGACTCCGGCATGACCAGGGACAAGGCGATCGCCTTCGCCGCAGAGAAGGGCCTGCCGATCAACGTCACGTCCAGGTCGCCGTACTCGATCGACCAGAACCTCTGGGGCCGCAGCTGCGAAACGGGGCACCTGGAGGACATCTGGGAGGCGCCGCACGACGACGTTTACGGGTACACCGAGGATCCAGCGCAGCCCCGTGAACCCGACGACGTCATCATCGGCTTCACTGACGGGCTGCCGGTCGCGATCGACTCACGGCCGCTGACCCCGCTGCAGATCATCACCGAGCTGAACGCACGCGCCGGCGCGCACGGAGTCGGCCGGATCGACATGGTCGAGGACCGGCTGGTCGGGATCAAGAGCCGGGAGATCTACGAGGCTCCGGGTGCCATCGCCCTGATCACCGCGCACCGGGAACTTGAGAGCGTTTGCATGGAGCGGGACCTGGCCAGGTTCAAGCGCCAGGCCGAGCAGCGCTGGACCGAGCTGGTCTACGACGGGCTCTGGTTCTCGCCGCTCAGGCGGGCCCTCGAGACGTTTATGGCGGACGCCTCGCGTCATGTCAGCGGCGAGGTCAGGGTGCGCCTGCAGGGCGGCGACGCAGTGGTTACCGGCCGCCGCAGCGCCTCCGCGCTCTATGACTACGGGCTCGCCACCTACGACACCGGCGACAAGTTCGATCAGGCATTGGCAAAGGGCTTCGTGGAGCTATGGGGGCTGCCCAGCAAGATCGCGGCAGACCGTGATCGCAAGGCTGCCAGCGGAACCCCGGTATAGCGCTAGCCTTTTTCCTTGATCGTGGTTGTTCGGTGGGTCCATGGCCCCCGCAGATAACCACGATCAAGGAACAGGGAGGAGCGCTGTGGTTGACGACGAAACTGGGGCGCCAGTCCGGCTGTGGGGCGGCCGGTTCGGCTCGGGACCCGCGGAGGCGCTGGCGCGGCTGTCGGTCAGCGTCCAGTTCGACTGGCGGCTGGCCCCTTATGACCTGGTCGCCTCCGGCGCGCACGCACGCGTGCTGAACAAGGCCGGCCTGCTGGATGATGCCGAGCTCGCCCGGCTGCTCGCCGCCATCGACGACCTCGCGCAGGCATGCCGGACCGGCGCGTTCAGGCCCGCCGCGACCGACGAGGACGTGCACACCGCGCTGGAGCGGGGGCTGCTTGAGCGGGCCGGAACGCTCGGCGGACGGCTGCGGGCCGGCCGCAGCCGAAACGATCAGGTGGCCACCGACCTGAGGCTATACCTGCGCGATCACGCCCGGCTGATCGTGTCCAGGCTGACCGAGCTCCAGGCCGCGCTGACTGGCCAGGCGCAGCGGCACCTGGACACGCCGGTGCCAGGAATGACCCATCTGCAGCACGCGCAGCCGGTGCTGCTGGCCCATCAGCTGCTCGCGCACGTGCAGGCGTTCGCCAGGGACGCGGGGCGCCTGCGGGACTGGGACAAGCGGGCAGCGGTCTGCCCGCTGGGGTCTGGCGCGCTGGCAGGCTCCTCGTTGCCACTGGACCCCGAGGCGGTCGCAGCCGAGCTCGGTTTCGACTCGGCGGCGCCCAATTCGATGGACGCGGTCAGCGACAGGGACTTCGCGGCGGAGTTCTGCTTCGCCGCCGCGCTGCTCGGCGTGCACCTGTCCAGGCTGGGTGAGGAGATCGTGCTCTGGTCCTCGCACGAGTTCGGCTGGGCTGAGATCGACGACGCCTACGCGACCGGATCCTCGATCATGCCGCAGAAGAAAAACCCCGATGTGGCGGAACTCGCCCGCGGCAAGGCAGGGCGCCTGATCGGCGGCCTGACCGGGCTGCTGACCACGCTCAAAGGCCTTCCGCTGACCTACAACCGCGACCTGCAGGAGGACAAGGAGCCGGTCTTCGACGCCGTAGACACGCTACTGCTTGTCCTTCCCGCGATGGCCGGCCTGATAGGCACATTGCGTTTCCATGATGAACGGATGGCCCAGGGTGCTGCCGCCGGCCATGCGCTCGCCACCGACCTTGCCGAGTTCCTGGTCCGGCGCGGGGTCCCGTTCCGCGAGGCACATGAGGTGGTGGGCCACCTTGTCGTCTGGTGCCAGGTCAACGACTGCGAGCTAGCCGACGTGAGCGACGCCGACCTGGCGGAGGTGTCGGCACACCTGACACCGGACGTACGGGAAGTGCTCACCGTGCAGGGCGCGCTGGCGGCGCGCTCCGGATTCGGCGGCACGGCTCCGGCCCGGGTGGCGGAGCAGCTGGCAGAGCTGCGCTCCCGGGTCGATCAGGACGCCGCATGGGCCGCGGGCTGACCGAGGCCGGGCCGGCTGGCTCGCTGAGCCGGACGTTCTTCGCCAGGCCCGCCCCAGAGGTGGCCCCGGACCTGCTCGGCTGCCTGATCTCGCACGAGACAGCCGACGGGCTTGTCGCGGTGGTCATCGTCGAGGTGGAGGCCTACGCGGGGGCGAGCGATCCCGCCTCGCACGCGTTTCGCGGCCGGACCGCCCGCAATGCTGTCATGTTCGGGCCGCCTGGCCATGCGTACGTCTATTTCACCTACGGCATGCACTTCTGCGTCAACCTGGTCTGTCAGCCGGACGGCGACGCTTCCGCGGTCCTGGTCCGGGCCGGCCGGGTAATCGAGGGCTCCGCGCTGGCGACTGCCCGGCGATCCGGCCTTGCCGCCGCCCAGGGATCTGGTGCCCGCGCAGCTGCCATCGCCAATGGACCCGGCAGGCCATCAGGCGCCCGTCGAGGCGTCCGCGAGATAGATCTGGCGCGCGGCCCGGCCCGGCTCTGCCAGGCGCTCGGCATCGACCGCTCGCTAAACGGGGCCGACGTATGTGATCCGGCCGCTCCCTTGCGCGTACTGCCACCCGGCAGGCCGCTTTCCCCGCCGTCGCGACTGTCCCACCCGTCGGGACTGTCCGCCCCGTCGGGACTATCCCGGCTGGCGAGATCGTCTCCGTCGGCCGGGATAGTCCCGCCCGCTTCCGGCGTCCCCGGCATCAGCCGCGGCCCGCGGGTGGGGGTCAGCCAGGCGGCCGAAGTGGCCTGGCGGTTCTGGATCACCGGCGAGCCTGCAGTGTCGCCATACCGGGCCAGCGTGCCGCGGCACGCCCGGGCGAAACCGGTTTCCGGCCGCCCTGCCGAAGATGGGACGATGCCTCGGTGACCGACATTATCGATGAGCTGACCTGGCGAGGCCTGGTCGCGCTTTCCACCGACCTCGTCGACCTGCGCAAGGTGCTGGACGCCGGGCGGCTCACCTACTACGCGGGGTTCGACCCGACGGCCCCCGGACTGCATATCGGCAATCTGGTGCAGCTGCTGACGATGCGGCGGCTGCAGCTGGCCGGCCACCGGCCAATCGGCCTGGTCGGCGGCGCCACGGGACTGATCGGCGACCCGAGCGGCAAGTCAGCTGAGCGAATCCTCAATCCGCGCGAGATCGTTGCGGAGTGGGTGCAGCGGCTGCGCACGGAGATCTCGCAGTTTCTCGATTTCCAGCCAGGCCCGGCCGGCGCGCTGCTGGTCAGCAATTTGGACTGGACGCAGGATCTGTCTGCGCTTGAGTTCCTGCGTGACATCGGCAAGCACGTCCCGGTCAACCAGATGCTCGCCAGAGAGTCGGTACGGGCCAGGCTGGACGCCGGCGGGATCAGCTACACCGAATTCAGCTACCAGGTGCTGCAGGCCAACGACTACCTGGAGCTGCATCGCCGGCACGATTGCGAGCTGCAACTCGGCGGCAGCGACCAGTGGGGCAACCTCGTCGCCGGCGTCGACCTGATCAGGCGGGTGACAGGGGACACCGTGTACGCGCTGGCAACCCCGCTGATCACCAAGCCGGACGGTACCAAGTACGGGAAGACCGAAGGCGGGGCGATCTGGCTGAATCCCGAGATGACCAGCCCGTACGCGTTCTACCAGTTCTGGATCAACCGGACCGACGAGGAGACCGGTGCCCTGCTCAGGGTGTACACGCTCCTGAGCCGGGACGAGATCGAGGCGCTGGAGCGCGAGTCAGCGCAACGGCCTGCGGCCAGGATCGCGCAGCGTGCCCTCGCCGACGAGGTAACCACGCTCGTGCACGGCGCCGATGAGCGCGCGCGCGTGGCGGCCGCCA
>CAVZGW010000006.1:0-822670 GCA_963774825.1 uncultured Actinomycetes bacterium
AGGCGCGGAGGGCCTGCTGGAGGCGCTGGGCGCCGGGGGCGCCGATGCGCTGGTAGGTCGCCAGCGCTTCTCGCAGATAAGGGGTGCCCTGGCCGGGGTCGCCGTCCTGGAGGTGGCAGAGGCCGATTCCTTCCAGGGCGCGTGCTTCCTCCAGGGCGGCGCTGATGTCGCGGGCGATGGCCAGCGCCTGGGTGTGGTATTCATGCGCCCGCTGGCTAGCCGAGGAGCTGGATAGCAGCTCGCCGAGGTTGTTCAGTGCCTCGGCCTGGCCGACCCGGTCGCCGACATCGCGGTACAGGGCCAGCGCGTGCTGGTGGCTGGCGGCGGCGGCTGCGTGGTCCCCGGTCAGTCGTTGCACGACACCGAGCTGGTCGAGGGCGCCGGCCTGGCCGTAGGGGTTGCCGAGGTCGCGGAACAGCGCCAGCGCCTGGGTCAGGTTATCGGCCGCGGGCGGGCAGTCCCCGGCCTGCGCCTGCGCGGCGCCTAGGTCGCTCAGGGCGAAGGCCTGGCCGGACCGGTCGCCGAGGTCGCGGAACAGCGCCAGTGCCTGCTGGTGGCTGCCGACGGCAGCGGTGTGGTTCCCGGTCAGGTCTTGCGCCAGGCCCAGATGGATGAGGGCGTGGGCCAGGCCGGACCGGTCACCGGTGCCGTGGTACAGCGCCAGCGCCTGCTCGTGGCTGGCGGTGGCAGCCGGGTAGTCGCCCGCCTGCAAGCTCAGGTTGCCGAGCTCGTCGAGGATATCGGCTTGCGCGGATCGGAGGCCGGCGTGGCGGGCGGCGGTGAGGGCGGTCTGGTGGAGCGCGGCGGACTGGTCCCAGTGTCCGTGGGCGCGCAGGAATCCGCCGATCGCAGCGGGGATGGCGATCGCATGCAGGGGCCGTCCGCAGGCGGCGGCGTAGCCGGCGGCTGCGTGCAGGTTATGGCGCTCGGTCTCCAGCCAGGCGGCTGCCAGCTGAGGGGTGGATAGTGGCGGGGTGCAGGCCGGGGGCTTTCCGGGCGGCGGGCGGCCGCTGGCCATGGTCCGGGCGGCGATGTGCCTGCCGGCGTCCAGGGCCGTGTGCAGGTAGTAGTCCAGCAGCCGCCCGGCCGCCGCGGCGGTGTCGGCGGGGTCGGCGGCGGCGAGGGCCCGGGCGTGCTCGCGGAGCAGGTCGTGGAACCGGTACCGGCCGGGGGCGGGCTGGGTGATCAGGTGCTGGTCGTAAAGGTCCTCCAGGTGGCGGCGGGCCTGGCCCGGGGTGGTGTCATCCAGCGCCGCGGCGGCGTGGGCGTCGATGTCGGGCCCGGGGTGCAGGCCCAGGCGGCGGAACAGCCGCCGCCCGGCGCCGTCCAGGTCCTGGTAGGACAGCTCGAACGCCGCCGCTACCGACAGGTTCTCGGCCGCCATCAGCTCCAGCCGCCGGCCGCTGCAGCCAGATCGCCGGCCAGGCCCGCCGCCGTCCAGGCCGGGTGATGGGCCAGCTGCCGGCCGATCATCGCGATCGCCAGCGGCAGGCACCCGCATAGCACGGTGATCTCGCCCACCCCGGGATCGGCGGCGGCCAGGCCGGGGCGGCCGGCCAGCCGGGCCAGCAGCACGGCGGCCTCGCCGGGCGCCAGGGTGTCAAGGCTGAGCACGGCGGCGTCGTCCAGCGCGGCCAGCCGCCGCCGGCTGGTGATCAGCACCAGGCTGCCCGGCGTGCCTGGCAACAGCGGCCGGACCTGCTCGTGAGAGGCCGCGTCATCCAGCAGTAACAAGATCCTCTTGCCCGCGACGTAATCCCGCCAGCGACCCGCCCGCGCATCGGTCCCCGGCGGGATCTGGCGGGCCGGCACCCCCGCGGTCAGCAGCAGACTCGCCAGCGCGTCGGCGGGGCCGACCGGGCGCTGCCCGGGGGTGTGGGCGTGCAGCGGCACGAAAAACTGCCCGTCCGGGAAACCGGCGGCCAGCCGGTGCGCCGCGTGCACCGCGAACGTGGTCTTGCCCACCCCCGCCATCCCGCCGATCGCGTGAACCGACACCACCCCCCCCGCCGCCGGCCGCCTCGGCCCACTGCGCCATCAGCTGCCCCAGTTCGCCCTGGCGGCCGGTGAAGCTGGCGATATCCCGCGGCAGCGTCCTACTGGCCGCCGCCGCCCCCGCCTGCGTCTGCCGCGCGACGGCCGCGAGCGCCTCGCTGGCCGGCGCGCGCCCCCGCGCCGCCGATATGAACAGCTCGCTCGCCCGACCGCCCAGGCTTAGCGCGTCGGCCAGCAGCACGGCGGTGTCCTTGCGGGCGGTGCGGTTGATCCCCCGCTCCAGGTCACTGACCGCCCGCTGGCTCACCCCCGCGGCCTCGGCCAGCTCGTCTTGGGTCAGCCCGGCATCATCGCGCAGCCGCCGCAGCAGCCCGCCGAAACTCAGCCCCGCCTGCTCCGCCACCGACCCATCGTCCCTTCCCCCGGGCCCCGCCCGCCGCTCGGCACCCGGTCCCGGCGCGCGCACACACCCGCCAGCAAGCCTAATCCTGTGCCCCTCCTGTGCGCCGCTACGTATGGTGACCGCCCTGCCCCCCGGCGACAGTGGAGCACAAGACAAGGAACAGGCCCACTGACGAGAAGAGAGATGGGCATCATGCACCAGCTCACCCAGCTCGCCGATGAGCTGCACCGCCGCCGGCGACGCCCGGTGGCCGCGCCCAACCCCGGGCCCAGGTCACGCATGTGTCGTGATCACCCCGGCCGCCGGCAGCCGACGACGCCAGCCCCAGCAAACGACCACCAGGAGGTCGCCATGAACCGGATCCGCCCCATCCGCCGCCTCACCAGCGTCCTGGCCGTCCTGGCCGGGGCCCTGCTGGCCTCCAGCGCCGCGGTCCCGGCCGCGTTCGCCGTCCGCGTGCCGCCGGCAGGCGGCCAGGACGGGCCGGCGTCAGCGCCGCCCCCGGTGCACACCCTCATCGCCGGCGGCATGCCCGGCTGGCAGATCACCCTCATCGCAGCCGGGGCCGCGGTCCTCGCCGCCGCCGCGGCCGTGCTCCTCGACCGGTCCCGGGCCGCCCGGCGGCACCAGACCGCACCCAGCGCCTGACCCCGGGCCAGGCACCCACCGCCCGGCCGCGCGGCAGCCAACCACGCCGCCCGGCCGGGCGCCATGATCCCGCGCGACACCCTTCCCGGCCGGAACCGGCACGATGCACACCGAGGCTGCCACGCGCGTCAGCCACGTTCAGCTAGTGCATCACGCTCACCACCTGCCGCGCACTCCAGTGCCGCGTGCTACCGCGAGGCCCACAATTTCCCCACAAGTCCGCGGCCGGGCGAAGGCCCCACAGAAAGCCCACAGACGAAACGGAACTATGCGGTACTCGGCTCAGGCACGGTCGCTATGATGGCCACAAGACTGGCTGACCAGCGACAATGCGGGTGAGCTGGGCTTATGGATGATTGGGGGATCATGGTTTCAGGGGTGATAGGACCCCTGAAAAGCGGAAGGTCGGCGGTTCGACCCCGCCCCTGACCACGTGTTTTGCAGTGTAATCAACGAATTTGGTCCGCTGCGGGGAGCCTAAGTGTCGGGTCTCGCAGGACAGTGGAGCCGATTTGGCTTCCTTTTCCAAGAGTAGCTTTCCTTCGGGGGCTGGACTTCTTCAGCAGCGCGGTACGTCAACTGAGCGATGAGGATTGGCAGCGGGCTTCTCCGTGCCAGGGCTGGCGGGCACTGGATGTCGTTGGCCACGTGGGTCACGCCACACGATTCGGGACGTTGCTGCTCCAAGGTGCTCAGCCCGCCTGGTCGCCAGTTGAGCCTGGGCACCATGATGTTCGGCGAGTGGGGCACCAAGGATCACGAGGAGAGCATCCGGATCATCCACCGCGCGCTTGACGCCGGCATCACGTTCGTCGACACCTCGAAGCAAGGTGCTTTGACCTGGAAAGCATGACAGAACCCCAGGGCCGTGGGTGACGAGGGGCCTGTCCGCCGACATGCAGACCGGGCTGCGCTGGGGCGAGATGACCGAGCTTCGCGCGTCGGACATCTCCGAGACCTCGGTCCTGGTCAGCCGCACGGTGCAGGAACTGCACTCGCCGCACCTGCACTTTGAGGTCAAGGCCGGGGCCAAGAACGGCAAGGCACGCCGCGTCCAGGTGCAGCCCGACCTGGCCGCCGAACTGATCGCGGCCAGCGACAACGGCGACTTGATCTTCGCCAGGCCGAACGGTGAGCGCACGGCCCGCAACTGGTTCCACAAGACGATCTGGATTCCCTCGCTCACGGCGGCCGGGATCAGCGGGGTCCGCGTTCACGATCTTCGCCACACCGCCATCAGTTGGTGGCTCTGGGCGGGGATGCCGATCGAGTCGGTGCGCGACCGCGCGGGCCACTGGAACATCTCGGTGACCAACCGCTACATCCACGCGCAGGACGATTCCGAGACCGAAGCGCTGGCCAAGCTGTTCGGCTGACCGAGCATGACGAAGCGGGCTTTTCACGTTGCCCGGCACCAGCCCTCGGGGCACCCGCTGCACCGGACCAGCCTCGGCCATTCGTTGCTGCCCGGCACGTAGTGCCAGGCGTACGGGTGGTGGCAGTAGAGGCAGGTCATGTTGTCGGCGTCGGAGTCGGGCTCGACGGGCTGGGCGTGGGCGTCGGCGTGGGGCTGGCGTCGGCGTGGGGCTGACCGAGATGGCGGGCGTCGGTGTAGGTGTCGGCGTGTGGGTCAGCGTTGGCTTGGGCTGCGGCGTTGGCCTGAGCGTCGTGTGGGTCGGCGTGGGGCTCGGCGGTGCGGCCAGCGTGCCTGCGCTCACCGACTGCGACGGCGACGGCAGCGGGGCCACGGCAGCGACCGGCGCGCTCGTGCTCGAGGGTGCCGGGACGGCCGGGGCGGGCGCGGCACGTGTGACGGTGATGGTCGGCACGGGCGTCACGCGGTCGATGGTGCCGGTGGCACCCGCACCGTCCGCCAGCAGCATCATGAGCAGGATCACCACCGTGACCGCCGGGCCACACGCGATCCCGATCAAGGCCAGCGGCGCGCGCCGGTCCTCCGCGAGCGCTTCCCGTGCCAGCCGCCGGATCATGTGTCAGCCGAAATCGACATACCACTTGCCACCTATCTGGCTGCATGGCATCGGTGAAAGGCTCGTGCTGCTATCGCTGGTGCTATTAGCGACTGCGGCCTGGTAGTCGGCGGGGAACTGCGATGGCGAAGACGGCATGCCAATGCTGGCGTCACCATTTGACACGCACGGGCTGGATGGCGCGCAGATACTCCCGGTGACGGACACCAGTGCCTCGTTGCCGCTTGGGCCAATGTCCATCGTGCCGACGGTCGCAGTCCCGGTAGCAGCGCCCTGGCCGCTGGTCCCGGACAGGCACAGGGATTGCGCAGACGGTGTGACGTACGAGCACACTGCTGCCCAATCGCCTGCCAGTTCACTTTGGTAAAAGCCATCCACCGCGTCTGCGGGTGAGCCGAAACCCGGGGACACCTGCGTTGCTGGTGGCGTGGTTGGCGGTGTCGTTGGTGGCGTGCTAGGCGGTGTCGTTGGTGGCGTGCTAGGCGGTGTCGTCGGTCCCGTGTTGGATCCCGTGCCTGGCATGAGTCCCGGTGTCCCGAAGAAGTTGTCGAGAGCCGAGATATCCGCGTCTGCTTCCTTCTGTGCAGTAGGCGGGTCCATGTCCAGTTCAGCAAGCCCAATGGGCGCAAGCTGGTTTAGCGCCGCGATCTGAACCGCGTCCTCCGGTGCTGGCAGGTCGGCCGCCACTCCCTTAAACGCCGCGCCCACGATGTTAGACGCGTCATTGGCCGTCGCTTTCCATGCTGCTATGGCTGCTGTGGATGGGTTCGGTGCCGGGCAATTCAGAAGACAATTCGAGACCGGAGCTGGCGTCGGCCCGACAGTAACGGGTCCGTTCAACACCGTAGGCTTGCCGTCTGGCTGATTCACCGGGCAGCTACCGTTTTGTATGGGACCGGTGCCCGCGCCAACGTCACCCTCGCCCGGCATGTCGGACCCGCCGCCCGGCATGTCGGTACTAAGCGGGTCGCCCTGAGCATCACAGACAAGCTCGCCGTTGCTCGCGTTGATGTGTGCGCGCACCCACGGGGCTGACGAACTCTGCTCAGGCGTGATATCCGTGATGGGAACCATGAACACCGTTTCCGTGTTCATGATGTTCTCCATCAGGTAGAGTGTCGTTGGTGCCGAGTTAAAAGGTCCCTGGTTTGTTTGGGCTATTGACTTGAACGGCGGCGACACTTGCTGGGCCGATGGACCCAGGGCGGTCACGGGCACAGGCGGAAGCCCGCTAAAGATATACTGCCATGAAGTGTTAACACCGGGCACACTCGTACTGACAGGGAGACCGAACGTAACCACCGGGTACGATTGCCCGGTGAAAAGTGCACCAAAGGCGGAGCCATCCTCCAGACCACTGAACTGCTGCCAGCCGTTCTGATACGGTTGGCCGTCGATTCCGCACTGGTAGACCGCTTCTGTATTAGGCATGATTGAGCCGTCGTTACTTATCCCGCACTCAGCGGCCGTGTCGGACGGCAGGCCCTGACCGTTCGTGAGCTTTCCCGGGAGCGGGTTAAGTTCTATGTTCTGGCCGTCAAAGCGAACCGAGACGGTCATGTTCATGCAGTAGTTTCCGCCGAACTGAGGGATCGGTATCGGGACTTGCTGGCCGTTGGGTAGGGTTATGTGGTCAAAGCCAAAGTCGTTGTTGACGCACATGTTCATGGAATCTGTTCGGTAACGCCATGTCGGCGGCTGAAACGTCGTCGGCCCGGAGCCTGGCACAGGAAGGCCGGGATTCGACACCTTGCAATTGCCAATGCAGGGTGTGCCACCGGAGTTTGTGATCACCACCGTGCCAGCGCCGACGCCGAGGCCGACTGCTACAACCACGATTGCCGTGACAATCTTATGCGCCCCCGCT
Source organism: uncultured Actinomycetes bacterium (assembly GCA_963774825.1). Classification (GTDB taxonomy): domain Bacteria; phylum Actinomycetota; class Actinomycetes; order Streptosporangiales; family Streptosporangiaceae; genus DATBGO01. The sequence continues at coordinate 6,905 of CAVZGW010000006.1, forward strand.
AGCTTGAGTAGGGATCTCATGGCCGCTTACCCCTGTAGTTCTGAACAGCTCCGATTATGACTATGACGATGAAACCTATTACGATCGCTCCCCCCTTGAATAGCAGCGGCGCCCACCACGCCGTACCGATTGCGCTCATGGCTTCGCCCTCCTACACTTCCCCCGGCTCATGGCTGTTACGGCTGTCCCGGTCCGCGCACGTCGTCCCCGCCGCCGAAGCCGGGTGGCGCACGGAAGAACTCCGGGCCGTCACCGCCCATGCTCTTGGGCAGTGGCAAGAAGCCCTGGCGCCCCTTCGACGGCTTGGGCTTAGGCGGGTAGTTGAGCATGATCAGGCAGATAACGAGGCCGATCCAGGTAAGGAAGATCCACAGCAGCCAGCCGATGGTCTTTGCCCGGCCGCCCTTCGCGGCGATCCGGCCGCAGATGGTGCAGAGCGCGAACCACGCCACAACCAGGATGATGAGCACCACGATGTTCATGGCATCCTCTTGTCCTGCACCTTGGCTGCCTCGTGCGCATGCACCTCGGCGCTGTACTTCGTACTGTGCTTGTAGATCGCGATTGCGCCCTGCACGCCGCCGTAGCAGAGCCAGGCGAACACCGTGAGTCCGATGCCCCAGGCGACAGTCATGCCTCCAATCAGGAAGACGATGAACAGGAAGATGTTTGCGGCGATGGCGATGGTCACGCGCGTTGTGCGGGTGTTATGCATTTGCTTCTCCCTTCGTGTGTTGGACCGATCCCTGGCCGACCCTGCTGCCGGGCCTGCACTGCGGGCACGGGCGGGCACGGGTCTTGCCGTTGCCCAGGTCGATAAGACGCTCACGCTTGGGCAGATGATCGTGCTGCCTGCGACCGGGCCGGCTCTGCTGACGATCGCGCGTGCGGCGTTCATGGCTTCAGCACCGGGCCGCACAGCACAGTGAACCTGGGCGCAGTCGGGTCATGGGCAACGATCGCGGCTGCCGCCCTGCTGTAGAGCCACCGCCCCCGCACGCACTGAGCCCGATGCCCGCTGCCAGCGCGAGCGTTCCGATCGTTGCCGTGATTGCTGTTCTCATTTGAACCCGTACCTCCGCTTGATCCGGCCCTTAACGATCTTGTTGCGGATCTGCATGGTGGTCCCCTTTTCCTGGCGGCGGGTGGTTCCCGCCGTTGGTGCCAGGCTGCGACACCAAGCGGGCGGTGGGCAGAGGCCGGATTACCCCTTTCCCGGGGCCCGGGCAGCGAGGTACAACTACCTACAGCCCGCGAGGGCCGCGTGCCCTCACGGGCGGTCGGCTAGACGAGGCCGGCCTGCAAGGCGAGCCGGGTCAGGTCGGCGCGGCGCCGGCACCCGGTCTTGTCCCGGATCCGGTCCAGGTGGGAGCGGACGGTGCTGACGGCGATGTACAGCTGGGCGGCGATCTGGGCGTCGGTGGCGCCGCGGGCGACCAGGATGACCAGTTCCCGTTCCCGGGCCGATAGCTGCGCCAGGCCCGGCGGTTCTGGCGGCTGCCGCGGGTCGGTGGCGGCCAGCTGCCCGCGGGCCAGGTCAAGGGCCGCATCGACACTGAGCGCCATGCCCTCGGCGTAGGCCCCGTCGGCCTGCTCACCGCCGAGGCGCGCCCGCGAGTCGTCCAGGCTTCCCCGCCGGTAGCGCGCCTCGAGTTCCTCCCATGGTTCCCCGGCCCGGTCAAGAAAAGCCTGCGCGACGCCGTGCAGCACAGCTGCCTGATGCCAGTCGCCCCGGTCGGCGGCAAGGCACGCCAGGCCGAGAATGGCGTACGCGATGCCGGCATGGTCCCCGTTCCGGCGGCTCACCCGCAGGCCAGCCCCGAACATCGACCGCGCGCCGTCCGGGTCGCCCTCCTCGCGCAGCACCCAGCCCAGGTTGACCGACACTTCGCTGGACTCGCCGATCACCCGCATGGCCTGCACCGCCGCGTCCAGATGAGCCCGGGCGGCCGGGACGTCCCCGGCCCGCAGCGCACGAAGGCCGGCGTCGTTGTACAAGTAGTAGCTGATGAGCTGGTCGCCGGATCGCCTGGTGCAGGCGATGGCCTCGGCGAACAGCTGCCGGTAGCGAGCCGGGTCGATGAGGTCACTGCACAGCAGGTACGCCATCAGGCTCTCGCCCAGCCGGACATCGTCGCCAAGCTGCCGGGCGCGCTCCACAGCCTCCTGCCCGAGGGACAGTCCTGTCTTCGGCTCGCCGGCGAAGAAATAAGCATCGCAGCTCGCCGCGAGCGCCTCGACGAGCAACCGCTCTTCGCCGAGCCGGCGCGCGACCTCAACCGCCTGGTCCCCTAGCTGCCGGGCCGTGCCAGAGCTCACAGCATGAGCGGCGATCGTGGCGCTGACCAGTGCCGCCGCGAACAGCCCGGGATCTGCCTGGGCCTCGGGCCGCTGCAGCGCCGGCACGAGCAGGCCGCGGGCTTCCTCGTACCGAGACCGCGCGAGCCAGTAGCGCCGCAGCGCGACGCCGAAGCGCAGCACCCGCGCGGTCCCCTCGGGATCGCCGGCCGCGTGCCCGGCAGCGTGCCGCAGGTTCGCCTGCTCGGCGTCCAGCCGCGCGAGCCACCGGCCCTGGTCCCGCCCGGTCAGGTGCGGGGCCGCCGCCTCGGCGACACCCAGGAAGTGCGCGCCGTGCGCGGCTGCGAGGGCGGCGGCCTCGTCCTCGCCGGCGTCGGCGAGCCGTTCGGCGGCGAACTGGCGGATGGTCTCCAGCAGCCGGTAGCGCAGGGTTCCCCCGGCTGGCTCCGCGCCGGCCAGGCTCTTGTCCGCCAGCGAGCCGAGCAGGCCGGCGACGTCGAGCGCCTCGAGGTCACCGAAGCCGCACACCGCCTCGGCGGCGTCCAGGTCGAAGCTGTCGGCGAACACCGGCAGCCGCCGCAGCAGCACCTGCTCGGCCCCGGTGAGCAGCGAATAGGACCACTCCACGGTCGCCCGCAGGGTCTGCTGCCGCGCCAGGGCGGTGCGGCTGCCCCCGGTGAGCAGCCGGAAGCGCTGGTCCAGCCGGTCGTGCAGGCTGGCCAGGGACATCGTGCGCAGCCGGGCGGCGGCCAGCTCGATGGCCAGCGGCATTCCGTCCAGCCGCTGGCAGACCGACACCACCAGCTCGGCGGTCTGCTCGCCAGCGGCCAGGCTGACGCCCTGCGTCCTGGCCCGGTCGACGAACAGCGCGACCGCATCGGACGACTCGGCCGCCGGGCGAACCGTTGTCGCCGGGTCCGGGCAGCGACAGCGACGGCACCCGGTAAACGGTCTCGCCGCCGATGCCGAGCGGCTCGCGGCTGGTGGCCAGCAGATGCACCCGCGGGCAGCGCCGCACGATCAGCTCAGCGGTCTTGGCGCAGCCGCCGATCAGGTGCTCGCAGTTGTCGAGCACGATCAAGATGTCCTGCGGGGCCAGCGCATCGACCAAGGTCTCGGTGACCGGCCGGCCCGGCTGCCCGGCGATCCCCAGCGCAGCGGCAATGGCCGGCGCCACCGCGTCCTGGTCGGTGACCGCCGCCAGCTCCACCAGCCAGACCCCGTCACCGGACCCGTCCAGCAGCTCGGCGGCCACCTGCAGGCCCAGCCTGGTCTTGCCGCAACCCCCAGCCCCGGTCAGCGTGACCAGGCGAGAAGACTCCGGCCAGGGCCCGGACCTCCGCCAGCTCCCGGCCGCGGCCGATGAACGTCGCCAGCTGGCCGGGCAGGTTGTTCGGCAGCGCCGCGCTGCCCAGCGAGCGCAGCGGCGGGAAGTCGGCCCGCAGGCCCGCCGCGTGCAGCTGGAAGATCTGTTCCGGGCGGCCCAGGTCCTTCAGCCGGTGCACTCCCAGATCGGTCAGCGCCGCGCCCGGCGGAAGCGAGTCGTGCACCAGCGCGGCCGCCGTCTCCGATACCAGTACCTGCCCGCCGTACGCGACGCCCGCCACCTGCGCGGCGCGGTGCACATCCAGGCCCGCCAGCCCGGCGCTCGTCTGCTCAGCCTCGCCGGTATGGATGCCCATCCGCACCCGGACCTGCTCCCCGGCCGGCCACGCATGTGCCTCGATGGTCTGCTGCATCTCCAGCACTGCCGCCACGCACCCCCGCGGCGAAGAGAACGCGGCGAAGAACCCGTCTCCGACGGCGTTCGCTTCGCTGCCGCCGTGGCCGGCCAGAGCCGACCGGATCAGCGCGAGATGATCGGCAAGCACCTGCGCGTAGGCGCCTTGCCCGACGCGCCGCAGCAGCGCCGCCGAGCCCTCAACATCGGTAAACAGAAACGTGAACGTCTCCATCAACACCAAGCGTAGGAGGCTAGCCAGCCGGGCCGCAGCTGCCACCAGGGCGATGCCCCGGTCGCGCGCGGTAGCTCCGGTTCCTGAACAACTCGCTAAGCACCGCAAACCGCGCACCCACAGCCATCCCGCATGAGGCGCACGTCACGTCGGGCAGGACCTAGCCACCGGGGACGGCACCTTACACTCGCGCCATCGCCGGACACCTGACCGGTGGCGGACCTCCACGCTAGTCACGCCGCGCCGACCTCGCCATACCCGAGGCTCGGCGAGTTCCTGCGCCTGCTCACCACCCTGGTCACGATCGCGGCGACCGCGACGACCTTAAGACCGGCGGCTTGATCAGCGACTACGCGGATGGCTTCGGCATCCTGGGCGCGTCCATCGACGGCGCGCCGCTGCCCGGACGCGGCACCCGGGGGCGCATCGAGCGACCCTTGCGCACCCGCTTGAGCTTCTGGCGGCGCTGCTTGCTGGTGCGCTCGCCGGCACTGTCCGGCGGGCGACCGGGGCTACCGGTGGCAGCCAGAGGGTTATCCACGGGCCATTTCCACGGCGGCGCGCCAGCGGCTCGGTCGGGTCATGCATCACGATCGGCTTGATCTCGTTCTCCAGTGTCTCAGCTCCAGCGGCGACCGGCGTAGGCGAACGCGCCGTCGGGCTGCATGGGGACCAGCTCGGGGGTGACGCACCTGCCCGCGATCGTGATCACCGCGAAGCCGCTCTGCCAGTTGGCGGCGCCGGACTTCAGGTACGTCGCCTTGGCCATGCTCATCAGGTTGCCCACCTCCATGCCGGTGACCGTCTGCAGCTTGCCGCCGTAGCCGCTCGACTCCGACACGATGCCCGCTCGGTGAGTGTGCCCCATGACCAGGCTGTTACCGACCTTCTTCGCGGCGTTGAGCGCGGTGTTCCCGGCGATGCGGGACAAAGAGAATCCTAAGTGCCCGTGCGTCGATACCCAGCCCGGCGCGAACGGGTAAAAGTCCGGCAGCAGGGGTGACGCCGAAGCCGTCAAAATCCAGTAGGAAGTCGAGCCGGAATGCGTCGGCGAATATGTCCAGGGCGGGGCAGTACTTCTCGAAGTACAGCCTTGGCCGCTCATCATGATTTCCCTCGTGACGCCGACGGGACCGGAGTGGACATCCCGCAGTGATGCCGGGAACTTCCTGCCGTCCTGGGCGTCGCGTCTGACGGAGCCCTCAAACTCGCCCCGCGTGGTCTTGTTCCAGCGGGACGGCTGCGGGAAATCCATCACGTCGCCGACGTGGACGATCTCATCGGGCTGCGTGTCGCCGATGAACCGGAGCAGCGACGTCACCTGCCTGCGGTTCTCGTAGGGCAACTGCGTGTCACTGATGACTACGATCCGGCGGACAGCGGGTACCTTCTCAGGCGCCGACGAGGGTAACTTGGTATTCGAGCTGCTCATTTCCGAGCACATCTTTCTCGTGGTCCGCCGATTCAAGTTCCTACGCTCCAGCCAGGTGGACATCTAATCGAAGAGAGGAGCCCGCGCTATTCCTCGCGGACTCCTCCTTCACATGGCAGCGGCAGGTGCTATCCGCTAATCCTATTATCGCATCTAGTTGCGGCACGCGTGCCGACCATCGTCTCCGGGGATGCGGCAGCAGCAGCTGCACGTATGCCAGCGCTTTCAGCCGCCAATAGAGATGCGCGTCGTCCCCGTGCTGCGTCGCGCGCGCGATCGCACGGCTGAATTCCTCGCCGCAATAATATTCGACAGCCAGCACGCTGTTGATGTCCCGACTGAAACCCAGCGGGCGGATCACGTGGTGCGGCGAGCCGATCAGGTTGTACCGGCGCAGCGTCTTGAGCCCCTCGTACTCCCGGTGTGCCATCCAGGCTGCCTTGTCCCGGTCCGATCCGAATCTCGGGCCGTAGAACTTGCAGATGATCTTGGCTCCGCTGAACTTCTCCTCGTACGCGTAGACCTCATTGCTGCCGGACAACCGGAAGACGCGGAACGCCGGCTGTGGCTCGCGCACCCCCATGCGATCGCGGATGATCCTGCTGAGGAAGCCGTGGAGCGGGTCATGACGCGCGACGTATCCGACATATCTTCCATTCATCGAGAGCCTTTCCTCGCGCCGGCTCCCGGAGCGAGGGCATCGAACGCCGCGCCGTACTCCGCTCGGGTGCACAGCATCGCGCCACCCCGGCCGACCGACTCGCTCGCCTGGGCGGCCAGATCGCGCGGCATTCCCGGAGCGAGGTCGGTCAGGACGACCGCGCGGTCGGAGAACAGCGCGCGAAGATGCTTGCGATTCAAAATCCCGGCCACACCCATTCCTTCGGGGCTGCTGGCAATGGCGCTGCGGCAACTGCGCCGCCGATGGACGGGCAACACGGTCGGCACCCGCCGCCTGCTCCGGTCAAGAGCTGGCGGCGAGATGGCTTTTCGTGCGGCCTGTCACTCATGGCCCCCGTACGCGGCAGCCACCCCCCTGGCATGTGGTATTAAGCCGCACGTTACCCGACATCCTGACGTAGGGACGCCTCACTCGCCTTGCATACGTAGATGCGCATACGTGTCCTCACCGGGACGCACGGTTATCGCGGCCTGGGCCAGGGACACGGGCCGTCGCCGCGAGGCCGACAGCCCACCAGTCCTACGCGCCGGACGACAGTTTGATCGCCGGGGCCGAGGACGCCCAGAATCGGATGATCTGCGCGCGGCCACCCACGCGGCCGCCACGGCCGTCAGCCGCTCCGATTCGGCAGGGCTGCGCCAGCGCCGATTCAACTTGCAAGGTCAGCGGATCATGATACGTAAACGCCAGCTACAGGGCCGTCAGCCGTCCGGCAGGCGGATCCTAGACCTGCCAGCGCCCGCCGCGTGCTACCGCGAGGCCCACAATTTCCCCACAAGTCCGCGGCCGGGCGAAGGCCCCACAGGAAGCCCACAGACGAAACGGAACTATGCGGTACTTGGCGGCACGGTCGCTATGATGCCTAGAAGACCGGCTGACGTTCACGTCCACGGGAGTGGTGTATGGGGTACTGATCGGCTGTGACTGTTCCGTCCTGGCCGGGCGTGTCGGCGTGACGTGAGGCGGCCACCTCGTGATCCTTCGAAGTGCTCACTACGAGACGAAGGAGAACGAGATGGCCGCACGTGACATTGTGCCGGTTCCCGGCGCGCGGTTCGAGGAGACCCTGGCATCGGCGAGCCCGGATGTGCTGCGGGAGATGATCAAGGGGTTCGCGCAGCGGATGATGGACGCCGATGTGGAGGTCCGCTGCAACGCCGGGTACGGGGAGGTCACGCCCGGAGCGGGTGAACTCCCGCAACGGCTACCGGCAGCGGGAGTGGGACACCCGGGCCGGGACGATCGAGCTGGCGATCCCGAAGCTGCGCCAGGGCACGTACTACCCGGAGTGCTGCTGGAGCGCCGGCGCCGCGCGGAGCGGGCGCTGGCCACGGTGGTCGCGACCAGCTACCTGCTGGGGTCGCGACCCGGCGGGTGGAGAAGCTGGCGGAGTCGCTGGGGGTGACGGGCTGTCGAAGTCGCAGGTCAGCGTGATGGCCGCCGAGCTGGATGAGATGGTGGCGGGCTTCCGGTCCCGGCCGCTGGACGCCGGGCCCGTACACGTTCGTGTGGATCGACGCGCTGACCCAGAAGGTCCGCGAGGGCGGCCGGACGGTGAACGTGCACGCCCTGATCGCGACCGGCGTCAACGCCGACGGCAAGCGGGAGATCCTCGGCATGGACGTCGCCTCCTCCGAGGACGGCGCCGGGTGGCTGGCGTTCCTGCGCGGCCTGGCCGCCCGCGGCCTGTCCGGGGTGCAGCTGGTCACCTCCGACTGCCATCACGGGCTGCGCGACGCGATCGCCGCGGTGCTGCCCGGCGCGGCCTGGCAGCGCTGCCGAGCGCATTACCCCGCAACCTGGCCACCCAGGTGCCCAAGTCCGCGCAGCCGTGGGTGTCCACCCTGGTCCGCACCATCTTCGAGCAGCCCGACGCCGCCTCGGTGCGCGCCCAGCACGCCCAGGTCGTCACCGCGCTGGAGGCGAAGTTCCCGGCCGCCGCGGCGCACCTGGACGAGGCCCGCGACGACATCCTGGCGTTCACCGCCTTCCCCCGCGAGATCTGGCGCCAGATCTGGAGCAATAACCCGCAGGAACGCCTCAACAAGGAGATCCGCAGGCGGACCGACGTGGTCGGGATCTTCCCGGCCGCGACGCGATCATCCGCCTCGTCGGCGCCGTTCTCGCCGAGCAGAACGACGAATGGACCGAGGCCCGCCGCTATATGGGCCCCGAAATCCTCGCCGCCTGCAAGAAAACAGCCGCCGCCCCTGAAACTGATGCGAATGAAGTGACAATTGAGGCCATTGGTGCTTAAATAGAAATCGATCGCGAGGTGGTCATCTCATACACCACCCGGCGGGACGTGGCCCGGCTGACCAGCGATAATGCGGGTGAGCTGCGCTTTTGAATGCTCTTCGAACTATGGTTTCAGGGGTGATAGGACCCCTGAAAAGCGGAAGGTCGGCGGTTCGACCCCGCCCCTGACCACGCGTTTTGTGACTCCAGGCCAATAATCGCTTGTGGGCCTTTGTGGGGATCTTGCACTCCGGGCGCTAATCGGCAGCAGCCTGGGATCCCTGTCTTTCTGATGTTCTCGCTGGCGAGAAGGCTATCTTTCCTCATGCGAGTCGCAGCCGCCGCTGCATGCCGGAGGCATGACCGTGCCGCATTAAAGCGGAGGGTCAAAGGCACGGGCAGAGAGCCCGGGCCCAGGTCACGCTGTGTGTTCGTACTGGTGAAGATTGAAGAACCGTAACCGCCGTTCGGCGTGCCTCCCCGGTCGGCAGCCCGCGAGCAAAGCCGAGCGCAGAGCTGGATTATCGGGCCAGCGGTCACCACCGCTGGCTCATGTCGAATACAGCGCATCATTGTGAGGATGGGCGTCGTGACTGGCGAGGTCGTGCGAGGGTGGCTGGTCGTTCTGCAGAGCGTCCAGCCGTTGACGACGGATCTTCGGCCGGCTGCCGGGTGGGGTGTGGTCGTCTTGACCGATGGCCCGGTGAACCGGGTGACTCGCTCGGATGCTCCCGCACCCGGGCGCGTGATATCCGGTCCGCGATCGGAGTGGCCCGGCCGACTGCAAGAACTGAGAGGCGCCGCCGCCGTCGAGGTGGTCACGAACGATGAGTACGCCCTCCGGGAGTGCGCCCATCTACGGGAGCGGCTCGGGTTGTCCCGCGTCACGTCCTGGGGGCTCGACGGCTACCTGGACAAGGTACTCATGAAGACTCGCCTGGCCGCTGAGAGCGTGCCTGTCCCGCGGTGGGTATCGCTCGATGACATCGGCCCCGTAAGCGATGGGCTCGGTCTGCCGCAGGCCCTGAGCCTGCCCGTCGTGGCCAAGCCCAGGATCGGGGCGAACTCTCGTGGCGTGCAGATCATCTCCGCTCCTGATCAGTGGCAGGAGTGGGTCCGTGATAAGGCCGGACAGTCAGGGTGGGAGATCGAGGAGTACATCAGCGGGCCGATGTGCTTCGCGGACGCCCTGGTCGTCGACGGCGAGTACACCCCGGTCCTGGTGGGGCGCTACCTCGGTGGCCTGCTGCCCTCACCGCAAGTGCAGATTGTCGGCGCGGTCAGCGTCCCCCGGCAGGACGCCTTCTGGGAGCGCGCGGCAGACCTCGGCCGCAGGGTTGCGCACGCCCTGGGGACCGACGGACGCTTCGCCACCCATCTGGAGTTCTTCGAGCACCGCGGGACTCTGATCGTCATGGAGGCGTGCGCCCGCGCGCCGGGCGCGATGGTCTCCGAAATGGCCCGCGTGGTGTCCGGGCACAACCTCGAAACAGCCCACTTGTCCGTGCAGGCGGGCCAGCCTGCACCCCGGTTCGCCCCGACCGGTGAACATGCGGCCTGGATCTCGCCCCTGGCCCGCCCCGGCCAGACCCCCACCGCGCCGCCGCCCAGACTCGACTCCGACCTCGTCCTGCACCAGCTGCCCGCGCCCCCCTCAACCTCGGGCAGGCATCTCGCGGCCATCGGCCTATTGCGCAACTCCGAGTACGCAAACCTTGTCAAAGACGTCGAACGGTGCGCCGCGCACGCCTGGTACGCGCAGGAACTCCGACAGGCACCTGGGCCGGCGAGCCTCCGGGAGTAGATCCCCTGGGCTCCGAACCACTCGCGACCAGGCCGACGCCTCAGGCACGCCGATCACAGATGGCGATCGAGTCACCACCACACCAACCCGCGCCCGGAGCCGATCTGCGCGGGTTGGCGGATAGCGAAGCGCCCACTGGCGCTGGGCCAGAATGGTCGTTCTGGTTTGAGGGCGGCTTCATCAATGTTGGGCGCCAGCTGCCGACAGCTCCAAGTGGCCAGCGGACCGGGACCGCGGCCATGACATCCGCATATTGCATCTCTCCAAAGCCATGCAATCTCCCGCCCATGGGCCGCCATTCAGCAAGACGTCGCCGGACTGGCGGTATCAGCTGATGATGGGGTGAGCCTTGGCCGGGTCAGCGCCAAGGCACGCTGCCATCCCGGACACGGCCACGCGCGGAGGTTGAAGAACACAATGGTGCAGGCAACCAGCCCGGGCATTCGCACGCACGATCATGTCGTCCTCTCGGCCGACAGCGAAGCGTTCACCTCACTGCGGCGGCGGTCAACGTCGCGGCGCGACCGGTACCGGATGGGCAAAGAACTCCGGCAGCAGGTTCCTCGCAGGGCGCTGGGGGACTGGACCGCGCCGGTGGACCGGCCCGACCCGGTGCGGCTGATTATGGAGTCGCATCTCGGCCGGCTGGACTGGCTGATTCCCGTGCGAGCGGGCCGGATGGCCGCGTCGCCGTACGGATTCATGCGCGGGGCCGCGATCGTGATGGCCGAGGACGTGGCCCGGTTGCCGGCACGCCAGAGCGGGTCGCGGTAGCGGGGCACCCGGTCCACGTACAGCGCCGCAGTACCGGGGACGCTGGCGCAACTGGCTGACCTGCCCGCAGGACTGGCAGCGGGCCGGGCTGTCCGGATTCCGGCTCGATGCGGCGGGGAGGCCAAGTAGCACCATTTTCACGCTCGGCCCCGCCGCTGCGGGGGCTGTTGTACGAGACGACAGCAATCCCCGAGATCCGCGACCAGGCAGCCGCTCTTGCCCGTCATCTGACCACCGGAAGCCAGGCGCGCCAGCGCCCAGGCAATGCGGCCTGAGCGCCATCAGCAGACCCGGATCCGCACGGCGAACGCATGCAGGGATGAGCGCCGAACACGACGAACGTTGCGCGGCCCGCGAGCGCGTGTGATTGGTCACCGAGGATTCCTGCGATGAAGCCTGGCGTGAGCGAGGTGAACAGCCCGAACAGCGCGAACGCGGCTACCGTGGCCAAGGCCGCCGCGAAGAACGCCGAGTGGCTATTGCGTTCCTTCCGGCAGTTCGAGCACCCGGGTCACGACGGTCAGGTCCTGCCCGCCGAGACCTTGATCAACGGCCTGCTGCCATTCGCCGGCCAGGCAGGCCAGGGTGGCGAACCGGTCGCCGTCGGCCGCTTGCAGGGCGAGGTGCACGTCCTTGAGCGCGAGCGACAGCGCGAACTGGGCCGAGAACTCGCCGTGGGCGATCCGCTGCAGCTTGGCTGCCTGCCAGGCGGACACCAGCGGGCTGCCGCCCAGCGCGTCCGCCACCGTCTCGGCGTCAAGGCCCAGCCGGCGGGCCAGAGCCACCGACGTGGCGACCGCTTCGGTCGCGAACGCCAGCCAGGTGTTGTTCACGAGCTTCAGCCGGGTCCCGGCCCCGGTCTCGCCTACCCAGATCGTGCGCTGGCCGAGCGCGTCGAACAGCGGAGCGACACGCGCACGCGCCTCGCCGGGCCCCGACGCGAAGATCGTCAGCTCGCCGCGCTCGGCCGGATCTTTGCTTCCCGACACCGGCGCGTCGAGGAGCATCACGTCCGGGCGCTCACTACCGACCAGGGTCGCGACGCGGTCGATCCCCGCCACGCCGATGGTGCTCATCTGGGCCCAGATCGCGCCCGGGGCCGCGATGGTGTAAGTGGTGCGCACCAGGACCAGTCCGTCCCCGCGATCAGCGCTAAGGAGCAGCTGCGGCTCCGGCCAGCGCACCAGGCTGCGGTCCATGCCCGCGATCTGCTGGAACGTCCAGAACCAGAGGGTTGCCGCGCCGGCGGCCATGGCAGCGGCCGAGATCAGGAAGGCGGGCACCAGGCCGGCGGCCCCGGCGACGACTCCCCAGATCAGGGCTCCGGCTGCCTGGCCGCCGAACAGGACCATCTGGTAGACCGACAGGCCGCGGGCGCGTACCCACCTGGGGAGGAAGAGCTGCAGGAGGCGTGGCCAAGGCGCCGGTGACGAGGCTGAGGTGAACGATTCCGATGGCCGGCTGGCTACACCAGCGTCGACTGGTTCAGCCACCGGCGGATCTACGAAGCCTGCGGCGACATCCCGCCCGCCGAACTCGAGACCGCCTACTACAGTCAGAACACCGCCCTCACCGAGGTCGGCCCACTGCAGAATGAGTCTGCGGACTCACCGGCGCGATTCAGACACCCGAGACGCCCCCGCCTTGACTCTTGCTCAAAGCGCCCGAGGCCACGTGACATTTCGCCCTGCAACAACGGCTGAGCGCTCGCGCTTGCCGCCACGCTGACCAAGAGCTGATGCCGACAGCAACGCCGCACAGATGGGCTCGTGATGTCTGGTGGTGTTGACATCAAGACGGGCCAGACCGTGCTGAGACTCGACTCACACGTAGCCGCAGGTCGGGCATGGTCAGAATTGTCGTGGTCTGTAGATGTCGGAGCGGTGTTCGATGGCCACGACGGTGACTTGCCGAAGGTGGTCATCGATGCGGTATATCACGCGGTAGTCGCCCCGGCGAGCGCTGCGGAGCCCCTCAAGGCCGAGCTTCAGCGGCTTGCCGACACGGTGCGGGTTCTCGGCCAGCGAGCCGTACAGGAATTCGACCACTGCCGCCGCGACTTTCTCGGGGAGCCTGGTCAGCGCCCGGCGCGACGCGGTGGTCCAGGCGATGGCGAAATCGTTCCCGCTCACCGGCCGGAGATGAGCCGCAGCGCGTCTTCTTTGCTCAGCACGGCCTCATCGGCGGTGCCGAGTTCGGCCAGGCTCTCGCGGATATCGCTGAGCAGTCCGGCGCTGTCCATGATGTCGAGTGTTTCTTCGAGCGACTCCAGGTCTTCCACACTGATGACCACGGCGGCAGGATGTCCGTGCTTGGTGATGATCACGCGGCCATGTTCTCGCTCCAGGCGGTCTACGACCTCTGAGAGCCGGTTCTTGACGTCGGCGAGGGGCATCTGCTCGGCTATCGACATAGCTATAAGTATAGCTACTTTGTGATCGGTCTGCTAGTCAACGGAGTCATTTGCCGTCGGCCGGGCGTCCGCGCCGACGTCAGGGTTTGCCGGTACTTGCCTTGATCAGGCCCGCTGCGGCCTGGCCAGGTAGTCACACGATCGCGGTGCTGGCGCGTCACCCCGGGCGACAGCCCAGCAAGACAGTTCCTGGCCCAGACCGATGTCATTGTCCGCCACCGACGTGGCCGTGGCCAGTGAACTCCGAGAAGCGGGGGGGCAGGGCCGAGGCATCGGCGGCCACGCCGAGCCCTTCGGCGGCTCGTCTATGGTTTTGCTGGTCCTGCTAGTTGCCCGCCTCTGGGGCCTGGATAGCAGGAGAGCACGCAGTGCTTGGCGCAGCATGGCGATACCTTATTCGAGGATTCGAACAACAAAAGATCTCAAGCTCCCGTGGGAGACTAAATGGGAGCCATCGACCACACCACTGGGGACTACTCCAGACCGCTCAGGACCGCATGTCTGCAGGTCAGCGACATAATACCAGGTGCTTTTTCCCGCCTGAAAAGCGGAAGGTCGGCGGTTCGACCCCGCCCCTGACCACGCGTTTTGCAGTGTAATCAACGAATTTAGTCCGCTGCTGGGAGCCTAAGTGTCGGGTCTCGCACGACAGGCTGCTGCGCCAGGCCCAAGGAGTCCAGCTGCGCCCGGTCGTCGTCCGCCGGACGCGGTAGCGTGCTGACATGTCCAGATGGCGGTGCGCTGGGGCCGGCGCGTGAGCGCCCAGCCGGCCAGCGAGCGCGGCTGGGATGGCCCGGCGGAGATTCTGACGCTGCTTCCGCAGCGCTGGCACGAGCAGTTCTTGAGCGAGTACCGGACCGCGCTGGAAGCCGCGCGTGACGTCCGGCGATGGCGGCACCTCGCCGAGTTGCTGGCCCGGTGGCGGCTGCGCGCCACCGCCTACTCCGATCCCGGCTTCGACGCGGCGGCGCGGGACGCCCGGGACGCCCGGCCAGAAGACCTGACACCGGTACCCGGGCTGGCGGACTGGCGGTGAGCTACCGGCCGGTTCTCACCGGGCGGGCTCTGGGGCAATTCAACGACTTCATCAAAGACCATGAGGAAGCCTACGAGGCGTTCATGCGGCGCTTACTGTGGCTGATCGATGCGCCCTAGGACGCATGGCTGGTCTATCCCGGCGGGGACGAGCCCGAGTTCCGGGAAAGCCAGTTCGGCGAGCACGGCCTGATCTCCTTCCGGGTCTACGACGACGCCGAACTTCTGGTCATCTTCAACATCCTGTGGGCTGGCTGACCCTGTCCCGCTCGAAAATAGGATCCGGCAGCTGCTGGCCGATGACGCGGCGCCAGCCAGTTAGTGCGATTTGGGCGCAGCGTCTGGATTCATGATCCCGGTTATCGGACCTAATAAGTTCCACGAGGAGTTCGCTGGCCTTGTCACCGGAACCATCCAGCGGCGGGAGCCGGCGCAGACGTCAAGCCAGCTGGAACTGCTTTTGGGACGCGATCTGCACTTCATACGCATCAACGGGCACAGTGGTAGGAGCCGGCGTCGGCCTGGCCTTGCGAGGCATCGCAGTAAGCCTGATCTAGATCGCAGCTGACGTCCGATCCCCGAGCGCAGGGCGGCCTACTCGCCGCCCGGGACCTCCAGGTCCGTCGCGCCGGGCACCGTCTGCCGCCCGCCGCAGGTCGGGCAGGCCACCTCAAGGTATCCGCGCCTCAGCAGTTTCTTCACTTCCGAGCCGGTCATGTCGGCCGGGCGGTAGTCAGCTGGCGCGGCTTCCGGGCTGGCCGGGGCCTCGCGGCGCCGGAAGACCGTCCCGCGACCGCCGCATGTCGGGCAGCGATCCCCGGTCGTCGGCGCGAGCAGGTCCGAGATCAGCAGGTACAGGCGTTCGGAATACGGGATGTACTGAAACCGCTGCGGGGCCTGCTCGCGGCTGCCGTACTGCACCACCAGTTCGCCGTATCCGAGCAGCCGGCCGAAGAAGGAGCGCCTGACCGAGAGGTCGTTGACTCGCCCAAGCGGAATCATGGCTATCGTCCTGAAGAGCAATCCCGTGACGATGAGCATCCGGAGGGAGGTGACCGTGAAGTAGTCGACAAACAAGCGGCACAGCCTGTAGGCGATTCGGAGCGCGAGCAGGCCCCACGCGATCCATACCGCGGCGAGCACAAGCTCGCTGCTGCCCCTGGAGTGCATCGCGCCGTAGCTGGCCGCGGCGACGAGCCCGGCGAGCGTGACCGCGCCGCTCGTGATCAGTGCCGCCGGATGCTGACGCACCGTCACGACCGATTGCTCCTGTGGCAGCAGATACAGGTTGACGGAAGACGGTGCCGTGGCCGGGCCAAGCGTTCGGAGCATGGGACTCAGCGCACCCTGCGGGGTGGTGCCGGGTTCTTAGACGCCGAACGGCGTGCTCGTCCTCTCCACACGTCTACGGTCAGCACCCTTGGTCCTTTCCCTGGCCCGGGCTGCGCCGGGCTCTTTCCTAGCACTTCGCGGTAACCCTCAGAGTAAGGCATGGCGCTATACCTGGTGATCGGACAGTTGGCTCTGTATTGTGGCTATTCACGGTGGCGAGGGGGTTTTGGATGGCCGTTATTGTGGTCATTCACGGAATCGGGCAAGAAAGGGAGGGCCCGCATACGCTGCACGCACGGCTGTTTCCGGCGTTGCGCGACGGTGTGTCGCGCGCCGGGAGGGACGTCGCGCCGGAGGAGGTCGTATACGCCAGCTACGGCGAGCTGTTCCGCCCGGAGTCTGAGTTCCTCGCGCCCGCTCGTTACTATGACGCAGCCGACGTCCAGCCGGGATTCGAGCAAGACTTGCTCCTGGCGCTGTGGCAGCGGGCCGCGGAATGTGACCCGGCCGTCGTTCCGCCGGACGAGGAAGTGCTGAGCCGTACCCCGTCCACGGCCCGTCGCGGGCTCGCCGCCCTGAGTCGCTCGCGGTTCCTGGCCGGCGTTGCGGAACGGGCGTTCATCAGAGACCTGAAGCAGGTCAGCACATATTTCCGCGACGACGCAATGCGAGCCAGGATCCAGGACAAGGTGGCATCGGCCCTCAGGCCAGACACCCGGGTCGTCGTCGCGCACTCACTCGGCTCGGTGGTCGGGTATGAGCTTCTCGCCGTCGGCCCGCGGCAGGGCGTCCGGGCACTGGTCACGCTGGGCTCGCCGCTTGGCCTGCGCAACCTCGTGTTCGACCGGCTCAGGCCGGCCCCTTCGGTGGCGGAGAACGGCCGCCTCATGGGTGCCTGGCCGTACGTCGAGTCGTGGGGCAATGTCGCCGACACCGGCGACGTCGTGGCCGCCGTCGAGGATCTGCGGCCGCTGTTCGGTGACGGGATCCGCCAGTTGCGCGTCAGCAACGGGCCCGCTGCCCACGACATGAGTTCGTATCTCTCAGACCGGCGCACCGGCGAACTGATCGCCGCCGGACTCGGTGTCTGAGAGACCGGCTTCGGTGCCGGAGGACGTGTCGCAGCGGAGGCTGTTCATCGCGACCGGGGTCACCACGGATCTGGAAAAAAGCGCCGGTCGGCTGGTCGACTCGGTCAGCCGGATGTCGCGGGTATTCGAGAGCAAGCTCAGCTATGAGCGGGTTACCGCCCTCGGCCTGAATCCCACGGCGCAGCAAATGCGCGACGAGCTGAGGGCATTCGCCAGAGCTTGCACCCCGACCGACATCGTCGTGCTCTACCACACCGGCCATGCGGACAACGTCGCAGGCAGGCACCGACTCTGGATGGGCGACACCGCCGACCCGGTCGCGGACGCGCTGCCGACGGCCGAGCTTACCGAACTGCTGCTGGCCGGCACGCCGCTCGCAAGCCTGCTGCTGATTCTCGACACCTGCTTCGCCGCCGAGGGCGGCATGGAGGCGCTGGAGGCAGCGCACCGGGCGATCGAGGGCTCCACCGGCAAGACGGCCTTCGCGATCAACGCCGCCCACCCGAAGGAGCAGGTACGGGCCGGGGACTTCGCGGTTCTCTTCGAGCGCGCCGTGGATCACCCCGCCACGGGTGCCTACCAGCCGCGCTACTTGTCGCCCGACGCGATCGTCGGCCGCATCAGGCGCGACGAGGCCAAGAAGGACTGGCAGACCGTTTCACTGAGCACGATCCACGTGACCCACGAGGTGGGGTTCCTGCCCAACCCGCGGTACGACTCCGCGCTGCATGGCATGGACGTGGCCACCCAGCTCCAGATCGTCCAGGATGAGCAGCGACGCGAGGACATGGAGAAGTTCTTCGCGAGGTCGCGCGAGAACTTCGTCGGGCGGCACACCGCGCTGCGCGAGATCAACGCCTGGCTCACGGCCGGGACAGACCTGCGCACGATCGTGGTCACCGGTGACCCCGGGTCAGGGAAGTCCGCCGTCATCGGGCAACTGTGCACGCTCAGCGACCGTGACTGGAGCAAGACGGTGCCGCGGCAGGGCTTGCCGCCCGACACCATCCCGTCGCCAGGATCGATCACCGCGTCCATCCACGCGCGCAACCGGACAAGTGCGGAGATCCTGCAGGCGCTGTGCGCCTCCGCCCAGGTCGATGAGGCCGCGACACCCGGCGAGTTCCTGCAGGCGCGGTCGGGCAAGCCCATGGTGGCAGCGATCGACGCCATCGATGAGGCGGTCGACCCCGACCGGCTCGTCGCGATCCTCAACTCGCTGATCGACGCCGGGCCCCGGACAGGATTCCGGATGCTGCTCGGCACCCGGTCCCACATCCTGGACCGGCTCAGCACGGCGATCGACGTCGTCAACCTCGACGATCCGAAGTACGCCGATCCCGACTCCCTGCGTGAGTACGCCGAGGGCCGCCTGCGATCAGTTGACGGGTCGCCCTATGCTGCGGCCGATCCGCACGTCGTGCGCGCGGTCGCGCGGGCAGTGGCCGAAGCCGCGGGCAGGTCGTTCCTGGTCGCGCTGATCACGAGCCGGTCGCTGGCCATGCAGCGGGCCGTCGCGGATTCCGGCGACGAGGCGTGGCTTGCCAGCCTGCCCGGCACGGCAGCAGGTGCAATGGAGCAAGACCTGCAGACGCGACTCGGGCAGGACGCGGCGCGGGCGTGCGACTTGCTCAGGCCGCTGGCCTACGCCCGCGGCAAGGGACTGCCCTGGGAGGACATCTGGGCCCGGCTGGCCTCCGTGCTGGCCGGCCGGACGTACCGCGACGCGGACCTGATCTGGCTACGCCGGAACGCGGGGTCGTATTTCGTCGAGTCGGTCGAGGCGGGCAGATCGGCCTACAGCCTGTACCACGAAGCCCTCGCGGAGTTCCTGCGACGCGGCCAGGCCGACAGGCGGGTGCATCACCAGTTCGTGACGTTCTTGCTGGATCAGGTGCCGCAAGGTGCGCAGGGCAAGCGGGCGTGGCCTGCCGCCCACCCCTACATCACGCTGCACCTCGCCACGCATGCCGCCGAGGCCGGCGAACTGGGGAACCTCGTGGTCGACCCGGTCTACCTGGCGACCGCGGACCCGCCTGGGCTCTTTGCGGCCTTCGCAACGGCCCGCGATCCGCAGACGCGGTTGATCGGCGCGGCCTACGAGCGCACGATGCACCGATTGCGATCCAGTGACCTGGCCGACAAGCTGTCCTACCTGGAACTGGCTGCTCGGCGGGCCAGGGTGACCGGCATGGCGCAGCGTATAGTCGCGTGCGGCATGCCGCGGCGCTGGTCGGTGCGCTGGCTGCAGTGGCCGCCCGACCATCCGCACCGGGTGCTCGTCGGCCACCACGGACCCGTGCGTGAGGTCGTCGGCCTCCCGTGGCGCGGGCGTAACGCCCAGGCTGCCTCGGTGGGAGACGACCGCATCCTGCGGCTCTGGGATCTCGGCATGGCCGAGCCGGTTTCCGTGCACGAGAGTCCTGCGAACCTGGCTGCGATCGACTTGGTCGAGGTCCCTGGCTCGCAGCCCATGGCGGTGGTTCTCAGCGCCAGCGGCCTGCTGACGACGCACGAGCTGCCATCCCTGTCTCCTGTTCTAGCAATCCGGGCCACGTCCGGCTGGGCAGCGTGGAGACCACTTCAGTTGCTCGCCCATGAGATGCGCTGCGTCCGCCTCCCGGACGGCAGGTGGGCGGCCATCACTGCCGGTCCCGACATGATGACATCGATCTGGGACCTCCAGGCCGGCCAGCCGGTCGTCAGGCTTCGCGCGGGCATGCGGCCGGCCTGCGTCGACTTTCGGACGCTGGCCTGCGGTGATCCGGTCGTCGTGAGCGCCGACAGGGTCGGCGCAGAGGACGTCTTCGATCTCAGGACCGGCCGGCGGATCCCTGACGTCCGGACGACGTTCCGCGGTCGTGAGCTTACGTACTACTGCCGTGCCGACGGGACGCCCGTCCTCGGCCTGCTGCCCCGTGAGCTCTTCGCTGGCCCCGACCGGCTGACGCTGTTCGACCTGACCGGTCCGGCCGGCCGCACGGTGACCAGGCAGGTGCTCGGCCCGGGTAATCGCATGCAACTTCTGGACGGCAGCTGCCTGAGGCTTGTGTACGACGCGCGCCGGGCACGCTGGCGCGCGAAGGCAGTGGGCTCAGGTGACGGACAGCTCGTCCGCCTTTCTGACACCACTCGCCCCAACAGTGAGGCTGCGGCGGCCAGGCTGGCCAAGCACGCCGCACCGAGCGCGGCGTTCCCGTTCACTGTCCTGCTTGACGGCCGCCTCATCGTCCTGTCGCCCGCCTCGGGCGGTCCGACCAGCGCGGAGACGGTCGTCCTCACCGGACACGGCGCCCAGGTCACGGACGCGGCCACCGTAGCGGTGCCGGGCGGGACTGCCGCGCTGGTGAGCAGCAGCGTGGACGGGACTGTCCGCGTCTGGGATGTCGGCCCAGACATTGAGACGGTCCCGGGCCGGGCGGTGGGCGAATCCCCGGCGGTCATCGCGTCTGTCTTGCCTCGGCCGGACCAGACGCTCGGAGTGGCGGTCACTCCGGACATGTCCGCCGACGCCGTCGTCCTCGACCTGGCGACCGGCGAGCCCATGGCACAGCTCCGGAACTCAGCTGGCTGGCCGATGGGCGTGGCGTGCGGATGGTTGCCCGACATCGGCGACGTCGCGGTCGGCTTCTATGGTTCCTACGCCCAGATCTGGCGGCTGCGGGACGGCGCGAAACTAGGCGTCTTCAGGACGCATGTGCCGACAGAGCCGGTGCCGGCGGGCCGCTCTCCCCTGCAGGCGGCGTTCGTCCCGTTCCCGGGGCGCCCGCTGGCGATCACGTCCGGGCATGGGAACAAGGCGGTGGTCTGGGATCTTGTCGGCCGGCGGATCCACAACGTGCTCGGGAACCACACCGGGGAGACAACCGCGCTGGCCTGCGTGACGATCAACGACGGTAGGTTCCTGGCCGCCACGGGCGGTCAGGACAACACGGTGAACCTCTGGAACGTGGTGCGCGGCCGCAGGGTCGGCCACATCACGATTGCTCCGCCGGCGAGCTACCTCCGTCGCCGCGAGTCCGGGCACCCTGTCGCGATCAGCATGGTCAGCACCGGCCAGCGTGGTCTCGTCGTGCTGGTGCTGTGCGAGGACGAGAGCTTGAGCGTCTTCACGCGGAAGAGCAGATGGCAGCCCGGCTTCCACCGGACGGTGATCGAAGCCGAGGGAGCTACGAGCCTGACCGTCCTGCCGCTTACGGGCGGGCCGACTGTCGCCCTGACCGGCAGCACCAACGGCCGCCTGAGTGCATGGGACCTCGATGCGCTCGTCTCCGGCACCAGCACCAACAGCGGGCTGCGTACGCTGGCGAACATGGAGACGGAGACGCCGATCACCGAACTGTCCGCCGCCGGCGACGACACCGTGGTCATGTCCGGCCTCCACGGCCTGGCCGCCTTCCGGTTGCATGGCGACTGCCTTCAGCTGGATGGCCAGTCCAGCAGCCAGGCAAGCACGTCGAAGCCCAATCCGGTCACGGCGAAGTAGAGGATCGTCACCAGCCAGAACCCGCCCGCGGCCGCGGGCAACCAGACTGGCACCCCTATGAGATCGACCTGCGGCGCGAATGCGTAGGCCGTGACCGCAACCAGCACGAGAATCATCAGCCCCTGAAGCCCCTGCGGGCGCGGCAGGCAGATCATCAGCGCGGCCCCGGCGCTGAGTAGCACCCACCCCGTGACGGCGGGCGTGCTGTGCGCGAGGAACAAGCTCTCATCGACTCGCGCGGGCAGGCTGGCCCGGATGTCTTCTGCCGTCCAGAGGGAGAATGAGAGCAGCGCTCCGGCCACCGGGACCGCCGCCACTCTGCGCGCCGGATTCACCGCGCTGAACGGCGAGTAGAGGTGACTGGCCGGCCGATGCGGAATCAGCCGCGTGGTCAGGATCGTGGTGCCATAGGCGTAGCGATAGAGGACATAGGCGACCAAGAGAACGAGAAGCAGCGGCGCAATGGCGACCTCTATCGAGCCCGGCGGCGACGACAGCCGGACCCTGGCCGCGACCGAGGCCGCATGATGGCCAATATAAAGAGCGAGGGCCGACCGGGGAAATGCCGGGATAAGGCGACGGTAGTAGCCGAGCGCCGCGCCAGCGAGAATCGTGAGCCGGAACAGCCACCGGTGCGGCCGCGGGATGCAAGCCAAGACGAAGCCGAGTACCAGGAACGCTGGCACCCAGCCGCTGACCTGGGATGCCGCGTGAGTTTCGGCGCGCCAGATGGCAAGCCCGTCTATTTTCTTGATCGCAGGCCACGTCGGATGGCCGATGTTACCGGCAACGACACCCAGGAACGCGGTGAGCGCGAGGGCCGCAGCCGCGCAGATCGCGACAATGATGCGACGGAAGACAAGGGATGCGATCGCGATTGCATAGACCCGCAGCCGGGGCCGACTGAGCAGCCAGTAGAGCCTCTCCGCGCTTTGCCGTTGCCGCAGCAGGGTTCTAATATCGGCCAGATCCTCGCGGCGCTCGTCCTCTGGGGCCAACGACATAGCGTGATAGTAACGCGCTTGCCCCGCTTACGCTTCGTGCGCCAATTCGCGATCCTTGTCAGGACGGCGAATGCCGATCGAGGAGATTGCCAGGTTGGTGGGCCACAACCGGACCGCCACGGCGGAGACGGTCTACCGGCACGAGCTGCGGCCGGTCATCCAGTCGGGGGCCGAGCTGATGAACCGGCTTTTCAGCACCGCGTAGCGATGCTCCCGAACTTCTCTGCGCAGCGGGGGCGATGGGGCTCAAGGCCGCCCAGCTCGCCAAGCGCCGCCGATCTGGACGGCAATCTTGGTCGTCGCCGTGGCTGCCTTCGGCGCACGTAACAAGCTGTTCTGCACGTCACGGTGCCGTCTTCCGGCTGTCGCCGGGTATCGGCCGCTCTGGTGTTGCGGCCGGTTGCGGCCGACGAGACAGATTCAAGGTTCATTCTCCGACCTGGCTGGCGACCACGAGGTGTGCCGGTGGGTTGCCTGCAAGGTCACCAGGGAGGCGGCGGAGCGTTCAGGGAACCTGAGATGTGGCTGCGGAGGACCCTTCCGCCGGGCGCTGCAGAACCGGGCGCTACAGAAGGAGCCCCCAGAGGTCTGTCCGGTGTCCCGTATAGGGCACCTATGCGGGAATCTTCACCGGGCAGGTCTTACGGGACCGGCAGCCCGCAGTACCGCCGAGGGACAAATACCCAAGCATGTGGTCGAAGGAGCGGTTCTCCATCATCAGGACGACGATATGGTCGACCTTTTCCAAATTGGCAACGTAAGATTCCGAGCCGCCTGGGGCCGCCTGCCGCACAGCAGGTGAGAGGGACGTCTGGGCCTGCGCGTTACGCTGCCTCCGCATGTCCTTCTCCTGCTTGGCCATGTCGCCTACTTCCGATGGGTGCGTTGACGTGAGTGCGGCATTCGGCATTGCGTCCCGGGTCCACCAAAAGTCGTGAACACGAAAGCAACCTCGGTCGTTGCCCGGGTGGCTGAGTCACGAGGCACATGTGGATCAGTTCAAGCCTGAGGCCGGTGATCCGCTGCAAGAGTCCGCTGAGGGCTGCCTGATCGGGCAGCTCAGCGCGAAGGGTTGTCGTGCCCGGCCCTAGGGTGACCTCGCAGTCGTCGAACTCGGCGCGCAGCGTACTGCCCGCCTGGCCGGTGAAAGTAATCTCATATGTCTGTGATCCCACTGGGGGTACCCCTCGCGGTCTGCTGGTTCACATGCGCTGCCAGCGTGCCTGGCGGCTTGCTCTGCGTCATCACCCGCCCGAGGGTGACTCGGGACCCTTGCCTCGCCAGCGGGTGACCTTAGTCACTTCCCGCATGGCTCCGTCCCCGGTTAGCTGGTGAAGCATTTGTCTCACATCGGTGGGGGCGTCTCGTGGGTAAAGGCGCGATGGTTGAACGCGCCGCTTCACAGAGCCCGCGGTTCGCGCTGACGAAATTCCGGCCGACGACGCTGCCCACCACGCTGGTCACAAGATCTGTGCTGCGTGAGCGGCTGGCAGCGGGGGCTGGCAAGCGCCTGACAGTTGTGCTGGGGTCAGCGGGCGCGGGCAAGAGCGTGCTGCTGTCGAGCTGGGCGGCGGCAAGACCACCCGGCGTTACGTCCTGGCTGTCCTGTGATGAGGCGGACGGTGACCCGGTCCGCTTCTGGACGGGCTTCATCCAGGCCACCCAGGTGGTTGCGCCGTGGTTCGGTGCCGATGCCGCCGACCTGCTGACGATGGACGGCGTCGTGTGGGCCGATGTCACCCCGTCGATCGTCAACGATGCCGTGAAGCTGCCGGCCGGGTCGGCGGTCATTGTCGACGATTTCCATCACGCCGCGCCGGCGGTCGCGGGAGAGATGACCGATCTTGTCGAGCGCTGGCCGGCCGGGACCGCCCAGCTGGTGCTGGCCAGCCGGTCCGACCCTCCGCTGCGGTTGCACAGGCTGCGGATGGACGGTGAGCTGTGCGAGCTCCGCGACCGTGACCTGTATTTCTCGCTGGCCGACAGCCGTGACCTGCTGGCGAATTTCGGTGTCGAGGTCGCCGCAGCTGACCTGGCGCTGCTTCATGAGAGAAGCGAGGGGTGGGCCGCGGCCCTGCAGATGGCGGCGCTGTCGCTTCGCGGCACTGGGGACCGGGTGCGGGCAGTGCGGGCGCTGGATGTCCGCAGCCATGCGATCGCCGGATATTTCATCTCCGAGGTCCTCGAGCAGCAGCCACCCGAGGTTGCCCAGTTCATGCTCGACACCGCCGTCCTCGGCGAGATGACCGCGGAAGCGTGCACAGCCGTCACCGGACGGCAGGACGCCGCGGCGCTGCTGCGCAGCATCGACGCGGCCAGCCTGTTCATGGTGGCACTCGATGATGAGCGGACCAGCTTCCGGTACCACCACCTGGTGCGCCAGATGCTGCGCGCTGAGCTGCGCGCCAGGGACCGGGCGCGGGAGCGGGCGCTCCAGTTGCGGGTGGCCGAATGGTTTGAGGCAACCGGTGATACCCGGCGGGCGGCCCGCCACTTTCTCGCGGCGCAGCAGGTCGGCCGGGCGCTGGCCCTCATGCGGGACCAGGTCGTGCCCGACTACCTGCACGATCCGGCGCTTCCGGCACCGCTGGATCTCAGCATGGTCGACCCCTCGCTGCTTGCAGATGCGCCTGACCGGCTGCTGGCCCTGGCAGCTGACCTACTGGTGTCGGGTGACGCGGCCCGCGGTGGCGAATGCCTTGACCTGCTGGAGCGCGCCCAGCCGCCGATTCCGCCCGAATCGAGGCTGGCGGCCCGGTTCGCGGCGATGCGGTCACTGCAGTACGCGCTGACCGGCCAGGCGGATGAGGCCCTGGCTGAAGGCCTCGCCGCGCGGGCCATCCAGGAGCGGACCCAGCTCAGGGACGGCTGGAACGCCGCCGTCCCGATGATCCTCTTGCGTGTTTTTACGTGGCTGGAAGACTTCCAGGCCGTTGAGCGCGAGGCGGCTGTGGCCCTGGCGATGCCCGCGATCACCGAACCGGCCAGGCTGGTGCAGGTGCGCGGTGCGCAGGCGCTGGCATGGTTCGAGGCCGGCCGCCTCACTGAAGCTGCTGATGCCGCCAGAGCCGCTGACGGGGAGGCGCAGCGGCTGGGATTCGGCCAGCATTTTTTCGCCGTGGATTACCTGCGCGTGCTGGCCGGCCTCGCGCTGGAGCGGCGGGATCTCGATACTGCGGAGCAGCTCACCGAGCAAGCGCTCTCGATATCGGAGCGGGGCCGGCCCGCCTTTGAGTTCCTGGCGCTGCTCGACCGGGCCGGGATATGGGCCGCCCGCGGGCAGCTCCGCGATGCGCTGGCCACCGTCGAGGCGGCGCGTCTCGTCCTGGCCGGGACCGGGTCGGTGCTGCTGCCCCGGGCCGATGAGCTGGAGGCGCAGATGCGCCTGCCGCTCGGCGACCTGTGGTCCGCTACTGAGCTGGCCAGTGGGCTACCCGTTGGCCGCCGCGACCTGCTGCTGGCCAGGATCGCGCTTGCGTCCAATGATCACCACGCCGCCCAGAGATACCTGCAGGCGCCGTCGCTGCGTGACTTGACGCCGCGCCGCGCGCTAGTGCGCCAGCTACTCCTAGCCGCGGCCGCGATCGGGCGCGGTGACCCCATGACCGCCAGCATCCTGGGCGGTGCCCTTCAGATAGCCCGCCAGCGGGGTTTCCTCAACACGGTCGTCACGACCACCCCTCAGGTTACGAGTTACCTGGTCGAGCATTCGAATCAGTTGCAGCCGGACCCGTTCATGGAGCAGCTGGTCGGTTCGGCCCTCGAGGTGCGGGCCTCGAGCCGGCCGCTGCCTGGTCAGGCCGCATGCTTACCGAGCCACTGACCGCCGCCGAGATGGGCATCCTGAAACTCTTGCCCACCAGCACCTATCTGCAGATGGCAGCCACTCTCTATATCTCGCGCAACACGGTGAAGACCCACCTCCGGTCGATCTACCAGAAGCTCGGGGCGACGTCGCGCTCAGAGGCCATGGAGCGCGCGGTCGATCTGCGGCTGCTCTAGGAGCAAGAGCCTCTGAAAGGAGGCTGGTGGGGGTCGCTGTTGAGCATCTCGAGGATCAGGTGGGCGTACGCCGTGAACCGCGGCGTTGTCGAGCGCGCCTCGAGCCGTTGTGCTCGGCTGTTCGTTCCGGGCCGTTGAGCGTAGTGGATAGCCGCACGTAGGGGCCCGCGATGGGCCGGGGTGGCACTGCGCATCCGTTCCGCCGCCGGGGTGGCCACCGCCCGCAGGCCCTCGACCCGCACCGCGCGGGATAGTTCGTGTGCTCGTGCGGGCGCATCGCCCATCAGTGGGTGAGACGCTCAGCATCTGCGGGACCGGACATCTCGTCAGAGCACCCTCAAAGCGCAGTCGGTCACCCCGGGTCGGCTGGAATAACCCTCGGAAGGGTGAGGCGCAGCCGTCGCGCAGGCCAGAGCCTTTCAGGGATATGAACCAGGGATTGTGACCAGGGCCGCCTGGCGGAAGCTCGCGTGGCGCAGAGCCTCCTGGCCGCGGGTGCACACGCGGCCCTCCCCCGGTGTCCCCGGTCACCCTGCATGTGAGCGTCAACCCGGGAGGAGCCGGCCATGGACCGCTACCCCAACATCAGTGATCACGGGCTTATCGGCGACCTGCAGACCGCGGCGCTGGTGAGCACGGACGGGACGGTGGACTGGTTCTGCTGTCCCCGGTTCGACTCGCCGAGCGTGTTCGCCTCGCTGCTGGATGCCGACAAGGGCGGGTCTTTCCGGATTGCGCCCGACAGCAGTGACTACGTGACCGGCAGCTCTATTTCCCCGACACCGCGATGCTGATCACGCGGTTCATGACCCCTGACGGGGTGGGCGAGGTGACCGATTTCATGCCCGTCGCCGGGGGCAGGCCCACCGACCGGCACCGGCTGGTGCGGCTGCTGCGGACTGTCCGCGGTGTCATGCATTTCGTGGTGGAGGTCAAGCCGCGGTTCGACTACGGCCGGGTACCGCACAAGCTGGAGATCTCCGACGATGGTGCCGTCTTCACCGCCGACGGCATGGAGCTGACGCTGAACGCGGTAGGCGAGCAGACGGTGCCGCTGGGTGAGCAGGGGCTCGGCGTGGAGCGCCTGGGAGACGATCTGCGCCTGACCCGGACGCTGCGGGAGGGTGAGACTGCCGGGCTGGTGCTGGAGTCCATGGGCGGCCAGCCCCGGCGGATCCCCCCGGCCGAGCTGGAGCAGCTGACCGAGGACACCGCCAGGTTCTGGCGGGGCTGGGTGAGCCATTCGACCTACCGGGGGCGCTGGCGGGAGATGGTGGCACGCTCGGCCGTGACGCTCAAGCTGATGACCTATGCGCCTACCGGGGCGCTGGTGGCCGCGCCCACGGCCGGGCTGCCCGAGCTGACCGGGGGTGAGCGCAACTGGGACTACCGCTATACCTGGATCAGGGATGCCTCCTTCTCGGTGTACGCGCTGCTCGGGCTCGGCTACGCCGAGGAAGCAGCCGCGTTCGGGCACTGGCTCAAGGACCGCAGCCTGGAAAGCGCGGGCACGGGCTCCGGGCCGCTGAAGATCATGTACCGGGTGGACGGCTCCTCCGACCTGACCGAGGAGACACTGGACCACTTCGAGGGCTGGCGTGCCTCCCGCCCGGTGCGCATCGGCAACGGGGCCTCCGACCAGCTCCAGCTCGACATCTACGGGGAGGCAATGGACGCCATGTTCCACGCCGACTCGCGCGGCCTGGGCATGGCGCACCAGGGCTGGACGAGCATTGCCCGGATCATGGACTGGGTCTGCGACCACTGGGACCAGCCCGAAGAAGGCATCTGGGAAACCCGCGGCGGCCGCCAGGACTTCACCTACGGCCGGTTCCAGTGCTGGGTAGCGCTGGACCGCGCCATCCGGCTGGCGGGGCGGCGGGGCCGGCCGGGGAAAGTCGGCCGCTGGACAGCCGAACGCGACAAGCTCTACGACCAGGTCATGAGCCACGGGTGGAACCCTGTAAAGGGTACCTTCACCCAGCACTACGGCTCCGATGTCCTCGACGCCTCCCTGCTGCTCATGCCGCTGATGGGCTTCGTCAGCCCCACCGACCCGATGTGGCTGTCCACGCTAGAAGCGATGGACCACGAGCTGGTCTCCGACAGCCTGGTCTACCGGTACAACCCCGGCGCCTCGCCGGACGGGCTGCGCGGGCACGAAGGCACCTTCTCGCTGTGCACCTTCTGGTACGTGGACGCTCTCGCCCGGTCAGGCCGGCTCACCGACGCGGAGCTGACCTTCGAGAAGATGCACACCTACGCCAACCACCTCGGCCTGTACTCCGAAGAGATCGGGCTCACCGGCGAGCAGCTCGGCAACTTCCCCCAAGCCTTCAGCCACCTATCGCTCATCAACGCCGCGATCAACCTCGACTACCAGCTCGACCACGGGGCGGGAAACGTGGATCCGGTCCTGGCCCGGGCGCAGGGCACCACGGCGTCCTGACGCGGCCGACGGTGCGGTGGCCCGCCCGCCAGTGGCTCGGCGGGGCAATTGCAGAATCGGCTGGGACGACCTCCCGCTGCACGGCGGTCATGAGCCACCGGTCGACCAGCACCTCTGCTGGCCGCCCCGCTGCCTGGCAGTCTGAAGCGTCGCCGTCACCCCCTGGTGGGTGATGCCAGTCGGCCTGGACCCGGCGAAGCATGGAGGAAACGATCCCGATGACGGGGCGTTCGGAACTACCGATGGGGCAAGACGATGAGCGATGCCGATGTTGAGCTTGGGCCGGTCGACTACCTGGTGGTCGCGTTCCCGGCGGGCCAGGCGGATTTCTCGGGGGAGATGGCGTCCGAGCTGGCGGCCTTGATGGAGAGCAACACCGTGCGGGTGCTTGACCTACTGTTGCTCACCAAGGACGCGGACGGGTCGGTGGAGGCCTCTGAGCTGCGCGATGCCGATGACAGCGAGGTCGGCCAGCTGCGCGCGTGAGCTAGTGATCCGAGGAAGGTGGGCCGGATGGCCGTAAAAAGGACTGCGCATCCGAGCATCGACGAACGCAGAGCCAAGGGCTTGGAGGCCCGGGACCGGACGTCTGTATCGAGCCACACGAAGTGGGGGCCTGCCGCGGACCGCCCTGACCCGGTCGCTCTCCTGGAGGAGCAGAACGTCACCCGCGAGCCTGATCTGGTGCCGGTCCGTCATGGCCGGATGATGGTCTCGCCGTTCACGTTCTACCGGGGCGCAGCCAAGATCATGGCGGCGGATTTGAAGGACACACCGGTGGCTGGCCTGGACGCGCAGCTGTGCGGGGATGCCCATCTGTCGAATTTCGGGCTGTTCGCTTCGCCGGAGCGGGTTCTGCTGTTCGATCTGAACGACTTCGACGAGACGCTGCCGGGGCCGTTCGAGTACGACGTGAAGCGGATGGCGGCGAGCTTCGCCATCGCTGGCCGCAACAACGGGTTCTCCAAAGCCGACGCGCGCGCGGCGACGCTGGCGTCGGTGACGGCTTACCGGGAGGCCATGGCCGCCTTCGCGCAGCTGGGGACGATGGACATCTGGTACGCCCACCTGGACGAGGACGACCTGATGAGCGCGATCCGCAGCACCGTGGCCGAGACGCGGAAGGAGGTTAAGGAGGGCAAGGCTGCTAAGAAGGAGCCGAAGGCGGCCAGGAGGGAGGCGGAACTGGCGATGCTTGCCGAGAAGCGGGCGGAGAAGTCCCGCGCGAAGGCGCACACGCGCGACAGCCTGCAGGCGCTGTCCAAGCTCGGTGAGCTGGTCGATGGGAGGTACCGGATCGTCAGCCAGCCGCCGATCGTTGTCCCGGCGCGCGACCTGGCCGCCACCTACGGCCTGTCCCCGGACGAGGTTGCCCCGGTGATCCGCGACCAGTTCCGCGCCTACCGGGCCACGTTGCAGGACGACCGGCGGCACCTGCTGGAGCACTTCGAGATCGTGGACATGGCCCGCAAGGTGGTGGGCGTGGGCAGCGTCGGCACCCGGGCGTTCATCGTTCTGCTCCAAGGACGCGACGCGCACGATCCGCTGTTCCTCCAGATCAAGGAGGCGACGGCATCGGTTCTTGAGGCCTACCTGCCCAAGAGCCGCTACCGGCAGCACGGCGAGCGGGTGGTGCAGGGGCAGCGGATGATGCAGGCCGCCAGCGACATATACCTCGGCTGGACCAAGGGACGGGATGTGAACCGCCACTTCTACTGGCGCCAGCTTCGTGACATGAAGGGCTCGGTGCTGGTCGAGGCCATGACACCGCCCATGCTCACGCTCTACGCACGCACCTGCGGGTGGACGCTGGCCCGCGCCCACGCCCGATCCGGCGACCCGGTCGCCATGGCCGCCTACCTGGGCGGCAATGACGCGTTCGACAAATCGATCACCGATTTCTCTAAGCGCTACGCCAATCAGAACGAGCAGGACTATCAGCAGTTCGTAAATGCGGTCCGGTCCGGACGGCTCGAAGCGATCGAGGGCGTCTGAGGATCGAAATGGTTCAGCCGCTCCCGTCGTGCGCCCTGGTCATCGACATTGTCCAGCCCGCCACCTTCTACCGTGCATGCGGGCTTGGTTCGGTGTCTGGCTGGGCGGGGACCGGCGCCGGGTCTGGCTGGGTGCGGAAGGAGGCGAGTTGCCGCAGCCGCGGCCATTCGTGGGGCGCCTTGGGAGCGGGAACGCCGGGGCGTCCCTTGGGCACGACCACCCGCAGCGCCCGCGGCTGGATGGTGCAGCGGACCGGCGTGTCCAGCATGACCGTCTCGCCGTCGATGCCGACGGGGATCTGGGGGGCGTCGGCGTCGACGGTGACCTGTTCGGCGGTGAGCATGGTCAGCCCGTTGCCGTGCCCGCGGCGCAGGAGCTCGATGGCGTGCCGGGCGCTGTCGACCCGGATGGCGACCACGCCCAGGGTGCCGGTGTCGAGCCGGGCGCGCCGGCCCAGGCCGGCGATGTCGGTCATCTCATACGGGTCGTTGCTGACCAGCAGGGCCTGCGGGGCGTCGATCCTGGTGTCACCAGCCCGGGCGGACAGCCGCGCCCCCTGGTGGCCGTTGAGCACGTCGGGCAGCATCTGCAAGGTGGTGCCCCGCTTGTCGTCGCGGTAGGCGGGGCTTTGCACGACCTCGGCGTAGGCGCCGAACGAGGCGTTGTTCACGAACGTGCGATCGGAGATGATGCCCAGGTCCACCCGCAGTTCCTCGCCGTCGGTGAGGGCATCGAGGCAGGTGGCCGGGTCCTCCCGGTCCAATCCCAGGTCCAGCGCGAAGTGGTTGCGCGTCCCGGCGCTGATCACCAGGAACGGCAGGTCGTGCTCGGCGGCGATGCCGGCCACCAGCGCCTGGGTTCCGTCCCCGCCGGCCACGCCGAGCAGATCGGCGCCATCGGCCACCGCCTGGCGGGCCAGGGCGGCCACGTCGACGATCCCCGGGCCCGCCAGCAGCGCTACCTCGGCGCCCAGCGCCTGGGCCTTCTCCGGCAGCCCGAACTTGGTGACCTTCCCCCCGCCCGACCTGGGGTTCATGATCAGGAACGGCCGTCGCGGGCGCGCGGCCGGGCGGGCGGGCATGGCCGCGTCCTGGCCGCCGGTGCCCAGCGCGGCCCTTGCCGTCCCGGCCGCGGCCACCATCAGCGCCACCGCCACGACGGCCACCCACAGCAGGTGGTGCCATGCGAACGCCACCACGATGACCACCGGCGCGGCGACCACCAGGACCAGCGCGAGCCACCGCAGCACACCCCGGTGAGCCAGGAACCAGTACCCGCCCGCTACTACAGCGCACCCGCCGATCGCGGCGAACGCTACCAGCGCCAGGCTGCGCCACCCGGCGACCGCGAGCAGAAGCACCACGGCGCCGAGCATCAGGGCAAACGAAGCGCGGGCCAGCCAGCGCCGAGTCTTCGCAGTCATCAGGCGCCACCTCCAAAGGAATAGTGTCGTGCAGCCAGGCAGATCCGGGTTCTGCGGGCCGCCTGGCCGCACATGGGGCCACGGGTGCGGACCGGGTCAGGCCGCCAGGACCTTGGCCTTCTCGCGCTCGAACTCCGCAGCGGAAATGACTCCCCGGTCGCGCAGGTCTGCCAGTTTCGTCAGCTGGTCGGCCGTACTGCCCGGTGAGCCCGCTGCGGCCTGCTGGACATAGCCGCGGAACTCCGCATCCTGCTGCTGAGCCTGCCGCGCCGCCCGCTCGTGCATCTTGCCGCCGCGGGCGATCAGGTAGACCAGCACGCCGATGACCGGGATGAACAGCACGAACAGGAACCACAGGGCCTTGCCCCAGCCGGACAGGTCATGACTGCGGAAGATGTCGATGAACACCGCGATCAGGATCCAGATCCAGATCACCCACAGAAAGAAAATGAACATCGTCCAGAAAAGGTTCAACAGCGGATAGGACGATGACGAATCGGCCAGTGACATGCCTCCTCCTTCGCGCCAGGCAGGTTGCAGGTAACCGCCAGCTAACCGGTCCCGCGCCCTGAGCAGACTCAGCATCTACCTCGGAGCGGATCACCGGCATCACCCGAGCACGGGTGAGAAGGATGACCCTCAGTCCCACCCCAGGGAACCCGGATCTCAGCACACGCGCCCAGCCAGCCCAGTGGCTCACCCCGTCGAGGGTGATGCCCCCGGTCAGAAGGGCCGATTGAATGCTGGTATGCCTGGCGAGGCCAGCAGCCGCGCGTTCCGGGCGTGAGGTGGCAGCAGCCTGCGGAGGGGAAGTTGTGATGGCTACGGCGGAGGAAACTCGCGAGCGTTCAGCCCCTGCCGGCGAGCGCTGGTATGCGCTCGGCCCGGAGGAGGTCGCGGGCAGGCTCGGGGTTGTCCCTGGCTCGGGTCTTTCTGCTGGTGAGGCCGCGGAAAGGCTCAGGCGTGATGGCCCGAACGCGCTCCCGGTGGAGGAGCCGCCGTCGGCGGTGCGTCGTTTCCTCGCCGAGTATTCGAGCTACATGCAGCTCATCCTGGTCGGGGCGGCGATCGTCTCGCTGGTGATCAAGGAGTGGAGCACGGCCATCGTGCTGCTGGTGATCACGCTGTTCAATGCCCTGGTCGGGCTGCGTCAGGAGGGCAAGGCCGAGAGCGCGATGAACGCGCTCCAGTCGATGATGAAGGCGACGGCGCGGGTGCGGCGCGACGGCGCGGAGGCCGAGATCGGGGCCGAGCAGCTGGTGGCCGGCGACGTGGTGCTGATCGCGGCGGGGGACGAGGTGCCGGCGGACGGGCGGATCGTGTCCTCGAGCGCGCTGCAGATCGACGAGTCGGCATTGACGGGCGAGAGCGTCCCGGCGGCGAAGGACGCGGCGACGCTGTCCGGCGGGGAGATCGGGCCCGGCGAGCAGTCGAACATGGCGTTCATGCACACCCCGGTCACACACGGCAGCGGGGTGGTGATCGTCACCGGGACGGGCAGCGGCACGCAGGTCGGGAAGATCGCGCACATGCTCTCGGCGACGGCGAAGGAGGAGACGCCGCTCACGAAGCAGATGAACACGCTGACGCTGTGGATCGTCGGCGCGGCGGGACTGACGATGATCGTGATGTTCGCGCTCGGCCTGAGCCGAGGCCAATCGTGGACGGTGCTGTTCAATACCGCGGTTGCGCTCGCGATCGCGGCGATCCCGCTGGCCCTGCCGATGGTCGTCCAGGTCGTCCTGTCGCTGGGCAGCGTCGAGCTGGCCAAGAAGAAGGCGATCATCAAGGACCTGCCGTCGGTCGAAACGCTCGGGTTCACCTCGGCGATCAACTCGGACAAGACCGGGACGCTGACGATGAACCAGATGACGGCGGTCGAGGTCGTCGATCCGACCGACCGCTATGCGATCACGGGCACCGGCTACAGCCTGGACGGGAAGATCAGCCACCCGGCCGGCAAGACCGACACCATCGACGCCGCGATCCTGCCCTATGTCCTCGCCAGCGATGCGAAGCTCGTCGACGGCAAGGTCGTCGGTGATCCGACCGAAGGCGCGCTGCTCGTACTGGCGCATAAGGCGGGCGTGTACATCGACGCGACACGCGAGCAGCTGCCCCGCCTGGCCACGTTGCCGTTTGACCCCAGCTACAAGCTGATGGCCACCTTCAACCAGGCCAAGGACGCCGCGGGGCACGATATCGTGCGCTGCTTCGTCAAGGGAGCGGCGCCGGCGGTGCTGGCCCGCGCCGCGACCGCGCTGGCCAACGGCACCAGCGTCCCCTGGGACGACGCGCTCAAGCAGCGCGCCGAGCAGAACGTCAAGCGGATGGAAGAGGCAGGCCTGCGGGTCATGGCCGCCGCCTTCCGCGATCTCGATCCGGCCACCTTCGACTCCGGCGGTGATCTGCTCGCCTTCGTCCAGGGCCTGGAGATGACCAGCCTGGTCGGGATGGTCGATCCGCCGCGCGAGGAGTCGAAGGCCGCGGTCGCCGATGCGCAGCAGGCGCACATCCGGGTGCGGATGGTGACCGGCGATGACGTCGTCACCGGCGCTGCGATCGCCAGGCAGCTCAATATCCCTGGGGAGGCGGTCCTCGGCGCCGACTTCGCGGCGCTACCGGAGGCCGAGCGGCTGGAGCGGATCGACCGCATCGGCGTGGTCGGCCGGGTTGCGCCCGAGCATAAGGTGCTGCTCGCCGAAACGCTGAAGAAGAAAGGCCATGTCGTCGCGATGACCGGTGACGGCGTCAACGACGCGCCCGCCATCAAGGCAGCCGACATCGGTGTCGCCATGGGCACCGGCACCGAGGTCGCGAAGAACGCGGGCCGGATGATCCTGTCCGATGACAACTTCGCGACGATCGTCTACGCGGTCGAGCAGGGCCGCAAGCTGTACGACAACCTGAGCAAGTACATCCGGTTCGTCCTGCTCGAGCTCGTCGCGTTCGTGCTCACCTTCCTCGGCGCGACCCTGCTCAACATCGCCGCCGGCCAGCCGTTCACGCCGGCGCAGATCCTGTGGATCAACTTCCTCGTCAACGCCCCGTTCGGCGTCGCGCTCGGCTTCGACAAGCAGACACCCGGCCTGATGAACCGCCATCCTCGCCCGCGCGGGGAGTCGGTCCTGACCCGAGGGGTGATGATCACCTGCGGCCTGGTCGGGCTGTTCATCGCGGTCGCCAACCTGGCGCTGATCGCGACCGGGAAGAACCATTACGGCAGCCTGAAGACCGGCCAGTCGATGGGCCTGGTCGCCTTCTGCCTGATGCTGGTGGTCGCCGCCTTCGAGGCCCGCAGCGAGACCGAGACGGCCTTCGACACTGACATCTTCAACAGCTCGAGGATGAACGTGATCGCCCTCGCCGAGATCGCCGGGGCATTCCTCATCACCCAGGCCGACTTCATGCAGCGGCTGCTCGGCACCGCCCGGCTGACCGGCGGGCAGTGGGGCCTCGCGCTTCTCGCCGCCGTCGTGCTGCTCCTGGGCTGGGAGGCCGGCAAATGGATCGCACGCCGGACAATCCGAGCCAAGCGCGCCGCAGCGCCGCCCCGATGACACTCCCATCACCGCACCCGTCGGAGGTAAACGACATGGGCAAGAAGAAGGACAGGCAGAAGCAGCACGACGCGGACGTCCAGGTGCCGCCGGCCGTAGCCCAGGAGGAGGCCGGCCCGGTGCCGAAGATGAAGCGCAAGGAGTACGAGCGGGAGATGAGGGTCCTGCACGGCGAGCTGGTGGCCATGCAGGAGTGGGTCAAGGCGTCCGGGGCCAAGATCTGCATCGTGTTCGAGGGCCGGGACACCGCCGGGAAGGGCGGCACGATCAAGCGGATCACCGAGCGGGTGAGCCCGCGGGTGTTCCGGGTCGTGGCCCTGTCCGCCCCGACCGAGCGGGAGAAGTCGCAGATGTACATCCAGCGGTACCTCGCGCACTTCCCGGCGGCCGGCGAGGTCGTGATCTTCGACCGCAGCTGGTACAACCGGGCGGGCGTCGAGCCGGTCATGGGCTTTTGCACCCCGGAGGAGACCGACCGGTTCCTCGACCTGGTGCCCGGAGTCGAGAAGGCGATGGCCGATACCGGGATCCTGCTGCTGAAGTACTGGCTCGAGGTCAGCGCCGCCGAGCAGACCCGGCGGCTGGAAAGCCGCATCCACGACCCGCGGAAGATCTGGAAGCTGTCGGACCTGGACCTGAAGTCCTACAGCCGCTGGTATGACTACTCCCGGGCCAGGGACGCCATGTTCGCCGCCACCGATACCGCGTGGGCGCCCTGGTATGTTGCGCACACCGACGACAAGAAGCGCGGCCGCCTCAACATCATCAGCCACCTGCTCAGCCAGGTCCCCTACAAGCCCCTCGCCCTCCCCGACGTCACCCTGCCCAAACGGCAACGGCCAGGCGGCTACACCGAGCCGGACCTGCCGCTGCGGCACATCCCCACACCCTTCTAGCCAGCCAAACCGAGGCCCGGGGATGAGGGCCTCCCGGCGCTATTCCGCTGTTCTTATGGCTCACCCTGGGGCTCGGGGCCGGTGTCAGGGCCTGGGCATCGGCTGCGGCGAGGTGACCGTCCGCTGCCCCGGCCTGCGCAGCGGAGCAGCGTCTTGAGGGCCAGCAGGACGACGCCTCCAACCGCGATCCCAATACCAGCCCCGGCGAGGACATCCAGGGGATAGTGCACCCCCAGGTAAACCCGGGACCAGCCCACCAGGATGGCATAGCCGATCGCCGCTGCCGCCAGCGGCCGGACCAAGAACGGCACGAGCGCGATGACTACCGCCAGGGTGACGGCGGTGTGGCTGGAGGGAAAGCTCGTCCCGTGCGCAGGCTGCTGGCGCAGCACCGCGTCGGCCATCACGTCGTAGGGCCGGGGGCGGTCGGCAACGGCCTTCGCCACGTGCGCCAGCACCCATGCGGCGCCGGCCGCTACGGCTGCGGCGGCTGCCGGCAGCACGCTTCGGTTTGTGGCCACGACGTACACCACGGTGAGCAGGACGACGGCGATGATGGCCGCCGGCAGGAACAGATGCGACAACGGCGTAAGTACCGAGGCGGCGGTCGGCGGGACCTGGTTGAGAATCCGGAACAGGCGCGCATCCCAGCTGGTCGCCGCCGTTTCGACCAACAGCGCCGGCGCACCGAAGAGCACCACCCCCAGACCAGCCAGGAGCCCGGCGGCCCACGCCGCCGGAACCCGGGGCGGGCGGTTCGGCCACCACCACAATGCGGGCGAGATCATGGACAGCCAGCAGCCGGCGCGCTGGCCCGGCAGGCCCGACGCCACCGGCTGGCCGCTGCACGGACCCAGGAGTTGTTCTCCCGGCGCGAACGCAGGAACGCGTACTCGACGCCGATCTTCTCGTACTCCTCGCGCGTCCGGCCAAGCTCCTGGTTGACGTTGCTGGCGGAGACCAGGGGACAGTTGGTGTAGTACACCTCGCTCCAGTCGAGCGGGACCGTGCTGGCCTGCCTCGCCGGAGCCCCGGTCACAGTCATGGGGTTCTCCTCCCCTGGTAGGGCCCAAGATCCTAATCGGGGCGAGCGGCTGGCTCAGCGCGTGCTGGCCGCGGATCGGGCGGCGAGGGCCAAGGTGTGGCGCCGAGCCGGCGCGCGGAATGCGTGAGCTCGTCCCGCAAGATCGCCAGCGGGATCGCATCCAGGCCACCAGCCTGCACAAGGTAGTCCTCGAAGATCCGCCACCCCAGCGCAGCCGCCATGATCTGAGCCGCCCGCAGCCGAGGCCTCGCCGGCCATGCCATACCCAGCTATCAAGGTTTCGGCCATCGCCACCACGGGATTGAACTCAGGGCGGCTCTCCATCGGACGGCCCGAGATCGCCAGCACGGCGGCGATCCGCACCCATTTGCCCATCACGGTGTCAGCCGAGAACCCCTGCCCCGACAACGGGTTCCCCTCAACCGCCCGGGCAAGCTGATCAGAGACATGGTGGAACACCGCAGTCACCAAGTCGTCACGGCGGCCGATGTACCGCCTGATCAGCGACAGATTAACGTCAGCCGTCGCCGCGATATCACGAAGTGACACCGCGTCAACTCCCCGCCGGGCAAACAGTGCCGCCGCGGCATCGAGCACCGCCCGGCGAACCTCATCCGGCCCCGCAGGCGACCCCGCTGGCCGTCGAGGCCCCGGCAGGCGGGATCTATGGGAGTCGCTCATCGGCTCAATCATCCCCGAGAGCCCAAAGCGGCGCCGGGAAGACCGGTCCTTCCCAGCGCTTGCCGATCGCCCGGGCGGTGCGTGGTGCGAGCGGGATGGTGACGACCTTGCCACCCTTACAGGTGATCACCAGGGTCCGGTGCCCACGCACAACGCCAATGGGCCTTCGATGTCCGCGCCTGTTGCCTCTGACACCGCGCCGCCCGTTGAGGGCACGCAGGCCTGTGATCGGTTCGGGGCGAGTTGGGTTAGACATGTTCGAGCGCGCCGGGGCGCTGGGCTAGTTCGTCTTCGGCGTGGGCGACCATCGGCATGCCGCCGTTGCCGACCGTCAGCGGGGTGCGGTGGTAGCCGTGGTAGGTCATCATTCCCCCGGCCAGGAACGCCACCTGGTCCCACCCGTTCTGCTTCAGCACGCAGTAGGCGATGTAGCTGCGGAAGCCGGACCGGCAGTAGGTGTACACGGGCTTGTCCCGCGGTACTTCATCCAGCCGTCCCCGCAGTTCGGTGTACGGCAGCAGGACCGCTCCGGGGATGTGCCAGGCGTCGTACTCGGCCGGGGTGCGGACATCGAGGATCGTGACCCGGTCGCGGCAGTCCGGGTAGTCCTCGGGGTACCACAGGTCGATGTCGCCGCGCAGCAGGTTCGAGCCCAGGAAACCGGCCATGTTGACCGGGTCTTTCGCCGCTCCGTAGGGCGGGGCGTAGGCGAGTTCCAGGTGCTCCAGGTCGAACACCGTCAGCCCGGCGCGGATTGCGACCGCGAGGACGTCGATGCGCTTGTCGACCCCGTCCCAGCCGAGCACCTGCGCGCCCAGCAGCTTGCCTCCGGCCGGGTCGAACAGCACCTTCAGGAACAGCGGCGCGGTGCCGGGGTAGTACGCGGCATGGCCGTTCTGATGGGTGTACACCTTGCGGTAATCCATGCCTGCCGCGCGCAGCTCGGTCTCGGTCAGGCCGGTGCCGCCAGCGGTCATGTCGAACACCTTGACCACGGCGGTGCCCTGGGTACCCCGGTAGCCGCCGACATCCTCGCGGCCGGCGATCGTGTCGGCGGCGATCCGGCCCTGGCGGTTCGCCGGGCCGGCCAGCATCGACAGCACCGGCTCGCCAGTCAGCAGGTGAGCGGTCTCCACCGCGTCGCCGGCCGCCAGGATGTCGGGCGCCGAGGTGCGCATCTGGGCGTCGACCGCGATGCCGCCGCGCGGCCCGATCTCGATACCAGCGTCCCGGGCGAGGTCCACGTTGGGACGCGCCCCGGCCGCCATCACGATGACGTCAGCCTCCAGCGACGTGCCGTCGGACAGATCGAGCACCAGCCCGCCGTCCTCCGCGTGACGGACCGCGGCGGCGGAGGTGCCGAGCCGCAGGTCCACATCGTGGGTGCGGACGTGGTAGTCCAGGATCCGGGTCATCTCCGGGTCCAGCCACGGCATCAGCCGCTCGGTCCGCTCGATGACGGTGACCTGCAGCCCGCGTGCCCGGAAAGCCTCGGTGAGCTCCAGCCCGATGTAGCTGCCGCCGACGATGACCGCGCGCTTGGCGTCCTTGTCGAGCTGGGCGATGATCCGGTCCATGTCGGGGATGTTGCGCAGCACGTCGACCTGCGGGTCATCGGCACCCGGGATCGGCGGCCGGGCCGGTTCGGCTCCCAGGCACAGCACCAGCTTGTCGTAGGGCTCCCGGTACATCCGCCCCTGCGCGAGGTCG
Organism: uncultured Actinomycetes bacterium; assembly: GCA_963774825.1. Lineage (GTDB taxonomy): Bacteria > Actinomycetota > Actinomycetes > Streptosporangiales > Streptosporangiaceae > DATBGO01. The sequence goes on from CAVZGW010000006.1 coordinate 47,210, forward strand.
CGCACCTCCACTTCCTTGGCGCCGCGGTCAATGCGGATCACGTCCTGCCCGGTCCGCACATCCAGCGCCAGGCTCCTGGCGAGGCTCTCCGGCGTCTGCAGCAGCAGGCTGTCCCGGTCCGGGATGACCCCGCCGATGTGGTACGGGAGCCCGCAGTTCGCGAACGAGACGTAATGATCCCGCTCGAGCACGACGATCTCGGCTGACTCATCCAGCCGCCGCAGCCGCGCACCCGTCGAAGCACCGGCCGCAACTCCGCCCACAATCACCGTCTTCATCTCAAATCACCGTCTTCATCTCATCGCCCCGCCCGCCCGGCCACGCGGCCAGCATGTACTGGATACGTGTGCGCTCGTGTCGGCGCATCGCCCATCAGTGGGTGAGTGAGCTTCCCCTCGGATCGAGGAGGCATCGGCTATGAGGAGGCATCGGCTATAAGGAGTAGCCATGCCGGAGAAGAGACGGAAGTTCGATGCGGAGTTCCGCGAGGGCGCGGTCCGGATCGTGCGGGAGACCGGGAAGCCGATCGCGCAGGTGGCCCGTGACCTGGGGATCTGTGAGGGCACGCTGGGTAACTGGCTGGCCCGGGACAAGATCGAGCGGGGCGAGGCCGAGGGCATGACCGGTGATGAGCGCGGTGAGCTCGCCCAGCTGCGCCGGGAGGTCGCTGAGCTGCGGATGGAGCGTGATGTCCTCAAGCGCGGGATGGTCTTCTGGGTGAGGGAGGCGACGCGGTGAGCCTGGCCACGTTTATCGCCTTCCAGAAGGCCGGTTACCGCGTGCCGTACGCGGTCTGCTGCCGGGCGCTGGGCGTCAGCGAGTCGTGGTTTCACAAGTGGCATGACCGGCCGCCCACGGCTGCCGCGCAGCGGCGCGCCCGGGTGGACGCCGCGGTGAAGGCGGCATTCGATGCCTCAGGTAAAACCTACGGGTCGCCGCGCATTCACGCCGATCTGGCCGCCGGGGGGTGGCGGGTCAGCGAGAACACCGTCGCCAGATCGATGGCCCGCCAGGACCTGGCGGCACGGGCGAAGAAGCGCCGTAAGGGGCTGACCCGCCCGGATAAGCGGAAGCGGCCGTTCCCGGACCTGGTGAAACGCGACTTCACCGCGCCCGCGGCAGACGTGAAATGGTGCGGGGACATCACCGAGATACCCACCGATGAAGGGAAGCTCTATCTCGCTACCGCGATTGACCTGTTCTCGCGCCGGCTGCTCGGCTACGCCACCAGCGCCAGCCCGGACGCGGTCCTGGCAGGCCAGGCCATCAAGATGGCGGTCGCCGCCCGCGGCGGGAACGTCGCCGGGGTGATCTTCCATACCGACCGCGGTTCCACCTATACCGCTGATCATTTCACCGGACTGTGCGCGAAACTGAAGATTACCCAGTCGATGGGCCGCGTCGGGTCATGCTTCGACAATGCCGCTGCGGAATCATTCTTCTCGACCCTGGAATGGGAGGTACTATCGCGTCATCACTTTACCACGCGGGATGAGGCCCGGGAGCTAGTAACCAGATGGGCGTGTGACTTTTATAATAAGGTCAGGCGGCATAGTTCTTGTGGCATGAAATCACCAGTAGACTACGAGAATTCCGCTATACTCGATGCAGCATAGGGAGTCCTCCACGGTTTGGGGGGAAGCTCATAGTGACGGTTGCTGCCAGCGAAAAGCTGTTAGCGAAACTAGGGTAGCAACCTACGACCCGGTGAGGACACAGCCAGAAACCGCGTCGTCCCACTCTTCCTGCAGTATATAGGGATGGCCTTTGAAATAGATGTCGGCGCCCTTTTCGTCGAGCGGTCCAAACGCACCGCCGCATTTGTCAGCGATTTCATCAGTGAGGCCACCAGGGCCGAACCAGCCACTGGCCTCGGGATCGGTTGCCGCCTCCATCTGCTCATGAGAGGTGGCGTTAACCTCGGCATCGGCAGCTATATCACGATTGGGACTGACGCTGAGACCGTAGCACTGCGCCAGGGAATTGCCCGCATACGGCATGCCCGCATAAATTACCGGGCCGCCAGGACTGCGGAAACCGAAGTGATACCCGCACATGCTGCCAGACGGCGGGCTGCATGACCCGAAGAAGGGAACACAGATGGACTCATTCAACGCCGTGTAGACGAAGAACATATGCGTGATCCCGGGCGTCCAGCCCGCCACGCTCATCGCGTGCGAGACTTCGTTCCGGATATCGGAATCCTGAAGCACGGGAGTGGAGGGATAGGGCGACCTACCCACAATCCAGCCCGCCAGCTCAGCGCCGGTAGGAGCCTGACCGCTGCTGTCCGCGTACTGCGCGTTATTCGCATAAAGCCCGGAATCGCCAACGTCTTTGTAGTAACGCCTTATGAGCATATTAAACTTTGAGCTGACGAGCGAACCGGGAGTCACGAGGGGATCGTGCACTGTGGTGCGAGGGGACGAGAGGGGGAACTGCCAAGAAGCCCACGAGGTAGCAGCGGGACTCGCCTACTTCGTGCGGCATCCTGCCGCGCCTACGGGCGGAAGCCCCCCGGGCGCGGCAGTCCCGCTAGTCGGCTGTGCCCGCTTCTACAGGCCAGATCATGTGCACTTTGCCGTGTTCTTGGACACTTGGGCCTGCTGCGCGTTATCGTATTTGGTGGGAATTGCTTCGTCAGTATGCCCGGATATGCAGAATCCCCACCCAGATCCGTTTAGGTTCTGGTGGAGCCAAACGCGGTTTGCGCAGCCGTTATCCGCGTGGTATAGCGGGTTTACATTGATACCGTGAGTGCCGACTGTGCAGGTAAATTCCTCGGTGCCCCGATCGCCTGTGAGCGTAACATAAGATGATGCCGCCGACGCGGGAACAGTGGAAGCTATGATGGCTGCTGCGCTCAGCAAACCCGCAGCTGTAGCGGATTTATAGAGAAACTTAACGGCGCGTACTGTCACGTCATGCTCCATTCTTAAGATTGGGCCGACATCGACTGGCGTTGGCGCTGTACCACCAATTACTTTAGAGCGGCGCCTACGGGCTGGCAAGTATTACAGTTGCCATTTTCCCGAGCCTGTGGCCGCGCCGAGCTCGCGAGCGTCGCTCGCTACTTCCAGCGGAAGTGAGCAGCGGGCTGCTCGGGACGTTGTGATCGCGTCGCGGTCCATACATGGCCCAGACACCGTGGCCTGCTGACGCTTTTGCAGCTTACGGGGCTGCTCGCCAGCCGCCCTGACCTTGACCGCAGCAGTTAGCTGCCATCTTTCCAAGCTGGCGCTGCAGCGCGAGCTGGGGGAGAGCAGCAAGCGCGCCTCCGGTGGGGGCAGGACTATGCCGAAGCGCGACACTCGCAGGTCCCGTGTTCTTGATCATGCTGAATACGTGCTGGGACTGGCCGGTTGAACCTACATGCTCGGGTGAGGAGCCGCAGATCAGCGGCCTGGCGGTCCTGTTTAGCGCGCTGGACTCATAATCCACCGCTCGCGTGGCCGGTCCTTGAACCGCACCGAAACGGATGATCTGTGCGCGGGACATAGAAGAGTCTATGGACAGACCGCGAGCGCCTACTCGGCAGCGCTAGCGCCGATTCCACATGTGAGGTCAGCTGGTCATGATGCGTGAACGCAGCCAGAGGGCCGTCAGCCGTCTGGCAGGTGGATCCGAGACCTCCGTGCGCCCGGCCGCGTGCTACCGCGAGGCCCACAATTTCGCCACAAGTCCGCGGTCACGCGTGGCTCACCACAGGAAGCCCACAGACGAACTGAAAAGCGGAAGGTCGGCGGTTCGACCCCGCCCCTGACCACGCATTTTGCGGTGTAATCAACGAATTTGGCCCGCTGCGGGGAGCCTAAGTGCCGGGTCTCGCGCGACAGTGGAGCCGATTTGCTTCCGTTTCCAAGAGCAGCATCTAGTTCACCATGAACGCTGCGAGGGCCCTATCTATGGAAGACTCTGGTGTTTCCCGCGTTCGGCACCCAGAGCGGATCTATGGTCAGCCGGCCCGGTTAGCAGGGCTGTGGACCTGTCGGTGCAAGCGCGGGTCAGCTTCCAGGGCAGCGGCTCCGAGGGCCTCGAGTCTTGCGAGCAGTTCCCGGAGCCGCCGGTCGTTGTCGATCCAGGCCTGGTAGTCGTCGCCCTGCTCGGCGTTCAGCCGTCGGCAGATGGTTTTGGCGGCGACCTTGCGGATCCACTGCCAGTACGGGCCGTGCAGCCGGGGCGGGTCGGCGTGGCAGCCGCAATTGCTGTGCCCGCAGCGGGTGCGCCGTTCGACGATCGAGCCAGGCAGCACCTGGCCCGTGCGGGCGATCGCCGGAGCTCCGCGGCGATCTTCCGGGCTTCCGCCCAGTCGGCGAACATCTATCAAAGTGATATCATTTTAATAGGTGGTCGGCTGGCCGACACCGCAGGCGACAGGAGGCATCCCGATGCGCGCACCCAACGACAACGCCGCTGCGAAAGGCCTGCGCGGGTGGTGGCTACCTCCCCCGCGACACGGCATACGGCGCCTGATCAACCCATGGGCGTACTGCCACCTCCGCGCCTTTGGGGTCAGAATTGAGGCACTACCGTGAGGATCCTCCTGCACCAGATGCGTCCCTGGCCACCCGCGTGGCGCAGGCCAGTAGAGGATCGGCCACCCTACGCCGTGTGGGTCATCGGGGGCCTGATCGTCTGGGCATTCCTCCTGGCTGGCTTCATGGTATGGGACCTGCACAGCACATCCCATACCACCATCTGGGCCATCTTCGCAGGCTGGTGCATCGGCGTGCTCGGCGCATCCATTGCCCGGAAAATCTACAGGTAAGGCGCCGTCCCTCCTCATCGTCGATCTCACGCACCCGGCAGGCGTTCTGTCGTCGGCCCAGTCTTGGCGATCAGCACCGCGCACGAAAGCTGCCCAGCTGAACAAGCTCACCGGGCAAACGTGACCTGCTACGGCACTAGCTCCGCAGCTGCCCGAACCTGAGCCTGGTCAGACGCCCGCCGGGGCGACGATGCCGTACTCGCGGATCCCGACAGCCGCTGCTGTCGGTGAGCACCGGGTTGAACAGGAGGTTGCACGCGTCCCCGCCGCACGAGAGCCGCTCGCTGTTCGAGCGGCGCCTTCCACGCGTCGCGCAGCCCCTTCTGCAGCTGGGAGTCTACCGGCGTCTCGGACGCAGCGGACAGCCATGCCTGGTTGCTTGACGCTGCGGATGCGGCCAGGACCTCGTCGTCCTTCGAGCTCCCGGACCGGCTCCACGTATAGTATCCGTCCGCCAGCTTCGCGAACTGGGCAAGCCAGTCGCGTCCCAGTGCCCGCACCGCCCAGCCGGGCAGTTGTTCCTCGTGGGCATAGCGCTGCTGCCCTGCATTATCGGTCACCACGTAGGTACGGCTGCCGTGGTCGTTGGTGATGTCGATTGTCCAGCCCTCGCGTGTTTCACCACGTGCGCGGTCGCCTGCTGAGACAGAGCCTGCACCGCTATCGGTCATGGACGGAGTGAACTACGAGTTGCCGCTCAACGCCAGATGATTCTGGGCTCCGCGCGGGCTGGCTGCTCAGGCAGAGCTGCGATCTGCCTCTCCCGCTGCAGTCCGTCAAGAACGACCCCATCGCTGACATCCGCTTCTGCCTGTTGACCGGGCGTTCGAGTGCTGGTCACGCAACGTAGCGGAGCCGCCTTTGCTGAGCACGCAGTGCCGCCGATCGGATCGGCCGGGAACCCGTCGCCAGCGGTGTTCTGCGTGGGCGTTCGGGAGTGACCCATCGCTACCTCCGGCTAATACCCAGGCTCAAGACGCCATGTCGATCGAAGGCCCGGCGCCCCGCCCGCCCCTTATACCGAGCGTTGTCCGTGGGTCGCGTCCCATGAAGGCAGCGAGGCGTTCCCAGTCGTCAGCACCGGGAGCTGGGTAGACCTCCGCCCCGAAAGGGGCTCCAGGCTCGACCATGTTGCGGTACTGAGGTTTGATCATGGCCCGTGCCCCCTCGAGTGCCGGCAAGGCGAGGGAAGGGTCCAACTTGTCGATCTGTCCGGTGGCCCTGGCCAAGTCCCAGGCGTGTGCGGCCAGCTCTGCCAGGTACATGTCCACCAGGCTGGCCCCCGTGTACTCCTCGCCCCACGGCATTGTGTACCTCAAGGACAAGCTGGAATTGTCGCCCCATGCTTGTGCCGCCTGTTCCGCAGCGCTACGCAGCTGACCGGGCGCGTCGGAGAGCTCCACGCGAGGGGACTCGTCTCCGGGCGGGGGTGCCTGCCCGCGGCCGAGAGCGGCCGCCCGGTGGCCCGCTTCGACGAGGTGGTCGATCAGTCCGGCCACGTCGTACTTGGGACACGGTGTCGGGTGGCCGAGCTCGTCAGCAACTATTCCTGACACGATCACCGCAGCGTTCTCGTAAGAATCCAACAACGTGCTTCGGCGGTCAGAATCGGCCATGCGGTTCCTCCTCGGTGTGACAGGCTAGCTACGCCGGTCGCCGGTTCGCGAGCGCACCGAAGGACGACTATCTCACTACCCGCACGGACGCGCGAATCGATCTGCGCTAGCGCCGATTCAACATGCAAGGTCAGCCGATCACGATTGGTGAACGTGAGAAAAGGGCCGTCAGTCGGCCCCGGCAGGCGGATCCTAGACCTGCCTGCGCCCAGCCGCGTGCTACCGCGAGGCCCACAATTTCCCCACAAGTCCGCGGCCGGGCGAAGGCCCCACAGGAAGCCCACAGACGAAACGGAACTATGCGGTACTCGGCGGCACGGTCGCTATGATGGCTATAAGAACGGCTGATTAGCGATAATGCGGGTGAGCTGGGCTTTTGAATGCTCTTCGAACTATGGGTCTAGGGGTGATAGAACCCCTGAAAAGCGGAAGGTCGGCGGTTCGACCCCGCCCCTGACCACGCGTTTTGCAGTGTAATCAACGAATTTGGTCCGCTGCGGCGAGCCTAAGTGTCGGGTCTCGCACGACAGTGGAGCGATTTGGCTTCCGTTTCCAAGAGCAGCATCTAGTTCAGCCATGAACGCCGCGAGGGGCCGCGGCATGGCCGGCCAGTGGGCTTACCTGTACTGGGCGGTCGAAAAGCATGGCCAGGTCATCGACGTCCTGCTATCTGTGCGGCGCGACCTGGCTGCCGCCCGGCGCTTCTTTACCCGGGCGCTGCGCGATTGTGGTTGCCCCTGGGAACCCCTGGTCGCTACGGTGCGTGACCGAAGTCCGCCGCGGCTGGCGTCACGCCGCGGTCATGGCACGTCAGGCTCATAGCCCGCCAAGATCAGGCCGCGTCACTCCGGCCTGGAGCTGACCTGGGAAAACGCCTTTGCGGGCCACCCTAGCACCGAACGGCGGCTATTTGCTGCGCAACTGCTGTTCCAGCTTGACCCATCGACGCCTGGCAGACCGAGCCGGGCTTCATGATTATGCGTGCCCGCTTGGTGCCGGAGACGCACGCACATGCCGCTCTCCGAGCGTGAAGATCGCTGTGTCGACTGGGCGCGGCCGATGTTCGGGCGTGGCAACACGGGTCACTGCACGCAGGTCATCTGATTCTGGCCTAGCAGCGCAGCGACTGGCGTCGGTCAAGCCCGTCAGGCCGTTGTGCCCTGGCGTGACTTCACTATCCGCGGGTGGCGCTTGGGCGCAGACTTGATCCAGGCGGTGGTCGCCTCCGATGCTACGGGGAGGTGCTGGCAATGGGGCTGACCTGGAGGGATCTCGTGTCGTCGGTCACCGTCGTGGTGATGATCCTGGCGTACGCGTCGTTTGAGTATGGAACGAGCCTGGTGCTGCTCTCCAGCGCGTGGGCCGCTAGTTCCGTGGAACTAGTCCTCGGCTCCATTTGCGCCGTGAGCGCTGCCGGCGACTTGCATACCAGGCCTCAGCTGCGACTAGGCCTCATCTTCCGGAGAGGCACGACCGTGCTCGGCGCGATCGCGCTGCTGGCCGGGCTGTCCGGGCTGATCGCTAACAGCGGGCATGCGGTGGAGGTCCTGGTCGTGGCCACGACCTTCTTGTGGCTGACGGCCACCATCTGGCACGTGCTCAGCATCGGATCCCAGTCGTGAGCCAGCCGGCTGCGTAATCGCTCTCGTCGGCTGTGACCGGTCGTTTCCCAGACGTCCGCAGGAGTTGGCTGACGCGCCAGATTAGCCCTGGTCTGCGTTTCTCAGTGATGAGCGTCGACGCAACCGGACCATCAGCAGATAGACGAGGCGAACGAGCACGAGCGCCGAGGGTAGGAGCCCAGGTCAGATGCTCTGCGCGAGTTCTGGCACCTCATAGGGCTCAGGGAGACCGGAATCGGTCCTCCACGGTCAGCTTGGGAAGCTGTGTGGGGTTCCATAACTCCGCCACTGGCCTTGATCTGGGGTTCTACGCGGCCCGCTGGTATTCGTTGAGAAGGCCACCGAGGACCGGCTGGCGCTGATCCGTTTTTGTGGGGTCGGCGGCGGGGTGGTCGGGCCTGGGCGGTCGGAGCTGTCGGCTGCGGTGGGGTCGTCGTCCGTTGTAGTGGGCCTGATACTCGGCCAGGACCAGCTGCAGGTGTCGCTCCCCGAAGATCAGCATCCGGTCAGTGACCTCCGTCCGGGTGGTGAGCACAAACCTTTCGGCATATGAGTTCGCCCGAGGACTTCGGGGCGGGATCTTCACTGGCTGGATACCGGTGCTGGCCAGGGCCGCATCGAAAGAATCGGTGAACTGCCCGGCCCGGTCGCGGACCAGGAACCGGAAGTCCGCGGCGCGGTCACCGAGGTCCATCAGGAGGTTACGGATCTGCTGCACAGTCCACGGGCCGTCCGGGTTCGCGGTCACGCCGAGGACGTGCACGTGGCGGGAGCCGGCTTCCATTACGAACAGGCGGTCAGGCGGCGGAGGGTCACTGCGCAGTCGACTGGAAGAAATCGGCGGCGAGCATCGTCGCGGCTTGTGCGCAGGAACTGCCGCCATGTCGTGTCGGTGTGCCGCTTCGGTGCCGGAGGGATCTTCAGTGCTTTGAGGACCCGGCGGATCGTGGACGTGCCGGCCCGGTGGCCGAGCTTGAGCAGCTCGCCCCGGATCCGCCGGTATCCCCGGCCGTGGTTCTCGGTGGCGAGCCGCTCGATCAGCGCGGCGATCTCGGGACTTACCGGCGGCCGGCCCGTCCGGTGCGGGCAGGTCCGCTTCCGTGCAGCCAGGCGGCGATGCCAGCGCAGGACGGTGCCGGGTGTCACCAGCCGGTGTGCTCGCAGCGTTCTGGGAAGGTGGCGGATCAGCGCGGCCAGCACCGCGCGGTCGGCCCAGTCCAGCCGTGGCCGCGGGCTGGCGCGGCGCAGCACGGCGACCTCATGCCGCAGGACCAGCAGCTCGACATCCTTGGAGGCTGACGAACGGCCGAGCAGGACGAGCCAGCCACAGACTCGAACGAAGATCAGGTAGAGCAGGCGAAGGGGCACGGGTGATCATCATGCCCCACGACCATGCCTCGCCGGTCGTCCCAGGTCACCAGATGTAGGCCGGCTTTTGGAACCCGACAGGTACGGCGTGGGACCGCGCCCGTCCGGCACGTCACCGGCGTCCGCGGAAGTTCCCATGCCGCCCATTATCACCGCCCACCGTCGCGCTCATGAAATGGTCAGACCGGTGCGCACTAAGTTGATAACGTCGGGAACAAGCGAACCACAGTTCCCCGCCCACTTTGTGTCCACGGAACTGCACGGACGCTGCCTCGGCCGGGGGACCCATGACCTCTGACAACCCGTATGCAGTAGAACTCATTCGAAATCGCCAGCTCGCCAAATAGCTGGTCTCCCTTGGTCCCCACAAAGACTTACATAGCATTTCCGTGCAGATAGGCGATTCTATAGACTAAAGTCTATGATGTGCCTTGCGTACCGGGAGATGTGGCTTGCGTACCGGGAAACCCCTCCAACGCGGTGGGCGGCGAGACGCCTGGGATCATGGTACTGCCTAGAATCACCCCTTCTACTTTGGTCAGCTCAACGCACGGTGATCGGTGGCTATTGCCATAGGTAACTCTTGCACGAACACTTGGAATAATGGTATCGACAGGTCGCATTACCAGCTGGGCGGTGCTAAGGCCAGGAAGTAAGAAGGGAAAAAATGCTGCACCCTCAACCTTGGCGCCTTGAAACTCCCAATCAAATAGCAATGCCGGCGTACCAGCATCGTGTCCTCCCCGGAGGAGATGTACGCGCTCTATAGTACCAGATCCAGCGCCGCGATTAGCAATCCGGACGACCACCCTTTCTACCGGGTCTTTCGAGTCACGGTACGCGGATACCAGTGGCTTAAACTTGTTATGGTCGTATTGTATCCAAGCGATGAACGCGGCAATTATGCCAATCACCCATGTACCTGCAGTGCCTAGCCAGGTGGCGAGGTCGCCGGTACCTCCCGAATTGGCTGCCGCCGATTGAAGCATCAGTTGTCTCGCGTGCACTTAACGACACTTATCTGTGTCGGCACATTGGGAAATCTCAGCGTCCGTATCAGACGCCCCCGGACCCTGAGCGCTTCATCGGGGAACTCTCGGCAATGGCATCCGTCCCCACAGGCAGTTCCCAATCTTTCCGTGCAATATCCATCCGAACAGTCTCCGGGGAGAGGATCCTGCTGCCGAACGCTGACCAAGGCGGCGGAATTCGAGGTAAGCTCTCCAGAGAGATGCACTCGGCCAATACGCTGGGACCCATCTCGGGTAAAGAATTGAACGTCTTGCTCATCGCTGTCGTCGTCTGGCAGGTAAAGGCCTGTGCCCTGTCTGTCATCGAGTACTGTTGTAAACCAGAACGATGGATCCGCAATTTGCCTGCCGTTGGAGGCCACTGGAGCCCAACCTGGCTTCGGCGCGGCGAAAGAGTAATCTTCAGTATAGAGATGAAACCCGCTGGTCAGCCCTTCTGGCAGGCCGCCGAAGGTCATCTGTCCCCCAATGCCGCTGAGCGCATCTTCGATGGACTCGAGCGGAACCATGCGTATTGGTATATCACCAATGAATTGCCCGCGCTCATAAAGCTCTCTGAAAGAAGGCAATTCTGCGAGACGTGACGTCAGCCAGTTCATATGTCGCCCCCACCTAAGTGCCGCGCCTAGCCCTAGCTGTTTGGCCAATCGCTTGCTCGGTCAAATATCGCTCCGAACCTTGTACTGCGTGATCTGCCAGGCGCGGAGCAGAGCTATCAAGCTCCCCAGGACGGGATGGTCGTCACGGATGCCGGACTCGTGTGATCAGACGTTAACCTATTCGCCCGAACTAGTCACTGCTCTTGAACAATCTGCGCCCGCGTTCCGGTGGTGGCGCAGCAGACTGAAGGTACGGCAAGCAAGTGATCAGGGTCGGCTCGTGTGGCGGGCTGTGCTCGTGGATCCGGGTCGCACTGTGCGCTTTGATGACTTGGCGGACGCTGATCTGGTCCTTGGGCGTGCCTATCGCGGCGGCACGGCGGGGAAACCACCGACCTGCTCAACCTGGAGGACGCCGGAACGCGGGTGAAGTTCGTGCTGCATGACCGGGAGGCCAGCTTCACTGCTGCGTTGGATACATGATCACACTGCTCCTAAGCTGCATTTTGTCGGTTAGTACGGCAGCAGCACTTCGTGAGGATGACCGGCGTGGCGGCGTGACGTGAGGACGGCCGCCTCGCCACCTTGTCCCGGCCAGCCCACCCGGCCGGCCACCACCTGCGCTGGTCCGCCTGGCGCCGCCGCCACCAGGCCGTAGCCCGGCACTGCCACTAGGGCGTGTCCCGTGGATCATGGAACGGGATCGCGCAGCCAGATGCTGATCGAGGCGACGTCGATGGTTCCCTGGTAGATACGCTCGCGCTTGTCGTAGCGGGTGGCCACGGCCCGGAATTGTTTCAGCTTGCTGAAGCAGCGCTCGACGGTGTTGCGCTTCTTGTACCAGCCGGGGTCGAAGACGGGCGGGCGGCCTCCGGAACGGCCGCGGTCGCGGCGGTGTTTCTTCTGGTCTTCCTTGACGGGAATGACGGCCGTGATGTGGTGGCGGCGCAGCCAGGCGCGGTTCGCGCGGGAGGAGTATGCCTTGTCCGCCATCGCGCGGCCGGGCCGCCGCCGTGGCCTGCCCAGGCCGCGCCGCCGGACGCGGATCGCGTCCATCAGCGGGATGAACCGCGGGGAGTCACCGTGCTGGCCCGGGCTGGTCAGCCGGGCGACGGGCCGGCAGCGCAGGTCAGCGGCCAGGTGAATCTTGGTGGTCAGCCCGCCGCGGGACCGGCCGATTGCCTCCCGGCCGGATTTCCTGTCATTCGCTAAAGCCCCCCGTGACGTCGTCAGCGGCCGGGACGCGGCGGGCGCCGGCCGCGTGCTGATGGGCGCGGGCGACGGTGGAATCGGCGCTGACCGTCCAGTCCTTGCCCTCGGGCTCATCACACCCGGCCCGCAGCCCGTCCAGGATCTGCTCCCAGGTCCCGTCCAGGGACCAGCGGCGATGCCGGTTATAGATGGTTTTCCAGTTCCCGAACCCTTCGGGCAGGTCCCGCCACGGGCAGCCCGCCCGGGTGCGGAAGAAGACCCCGTTGATCACCGTCCGGTGATCGGCCCACCGGCCGCCACGCCGCTGCGGGCCGGCGGGCAGGAACACCCTCAGGCGCTCCCATTCCTCATCGGACAGGTCATGGCGATTCAGTCGATCAAGCACCGTACTGATCTACACGACCCGGCCACAAAGATCCACAGGACACGCCCTAACAGCGGCGGCGGCTGCGGCAGTGAGCTCCCGGCATCCGCGCGGGCGTGCCGGCGGCGGTGCGCGAGCGGTTCGATGTGGTCAGCTGGGACCCGCGCGGGGTCGGGCAAAGCACCGCGGTACAGTGCTTCCCCAGCGCCCAAGCGGAGGCCGCGTTCCTCGGCCCGGCGGCGTTGTTCCCGGTGGGGCGGGCCCAGCAGCGGGCTTACATCCGCACGTGGGCGGGGTTCGGCCTGCGCTGCGCGCTGCGCAACCGGGCGCTGCTGGACCATGTGACCACCGCCGACACCGCCCGTGACCTGAACCTGTTGCGCCAGGCCGTCGGTGACCCGGTGCTGAACTACCTGGGGATCTCGTATGGCACCTTCCTGGGGGCGACCTACGCCAACCTGTTCCCCGGCACGGTGCGGGCCATGGTCTTGGACTGCAACGTCGCCCCCACCCTCTGGACCAACAACAACGATCCGCACGCCACGCTGACCCTCCTGCAGCGGGTAGGCTCCGACGTGGCCGCCGCCAAGACCCTCGGTGCGTTCTTGACCCTGTGCGGCCAGGCCCCTACCGAGGATTGCGCGTTCTCGGCGGGGACCTCGGCCAAGACCAATGCCAAGTTCACCGCGCTGCTGGCCCGGCTGCGCAAGGGCCCGATCACCATCACCCTCGGCGGGCAGAAGTTCACCTTCACCTACGCTTCGCTGCTGACCGACCTGGTCAACGTCCTGGAAGTCACCCGGCCCATCATCAACAAGCAGATCCCGTCGGCCTCGGTGCCCGGCTGGCCGCAGTTCGCCGCGGTGATGCAGGCGTTGTGGGCCGCCCGCGGCGGGCGGCACGGCCGCCGCGCCTGCCATGCCCGGCCTGGGCGGCACGGCCGTTTCCCGGTACGCCGGAATAGAGCAGGGCCTGGCGATCAGATGTGAAAGCCCCAGCCCGGGTGTCTCGCGGTTCCCCGCGCTGGCCGCGCGGGAACCCGGCCGGGCGGGCCCCATCGGCCAGGCGGTCCTGTGGGCAGACGAGCCGTGCGCAACCTGGCTGGCCCACCCTGCCGGCCTCTACCACGGCCCCTGGAACAAGCCCACCGCCGCGCCGATCCTGCTCGTCGGCAACACCACCGATCCCAACACTCCCCACGCCAGCTCGGTGCTCATGGCCGCCGAGCTGGCCAATGCCCGGCTGCTGACCCTGCATGGCTACGGCCACACCGCGATCTTCAACCAGAGCACCTGCGTCAACAACGCTGAAGCCGCGTATTTCCTGCACGGCACGCTGCCAGCCAAGGGCACCGTCTGCCAGCAGAACACCGCGCCCTTCGCACCAGGCCCCTAGCCGAGCTAGGTCCCCGCGAAGCCGAGATCGTGGTCGCGGGTGAACATGGCCGGCGCGGCGATCGTCTGAACGGCGGTGGTGGCCGCCGCGGCCGTATCAAGCGCGTCGGCCCCCAATCGCGGGTCGGTGGTGGCCGCGGGGATTGCGGGCTTTATGTCCCGTGCTGCCGGGACGTTCATCCCCTGGCTGCGCCGTCCTGGCAGCGCGACCGTGTGGGTAAACCGTTTAAGCCTCGCATGTTGGGAGGCAGTGATGGTGACAGCGATCCGTACCGTAGGGCTGGCTAAGTCGTTCGGTGCCACGGTGGCGCTGCGGCCCTTAGATCTGGAGGTAGCCGAGGGCGAGGTGCTCGGCTACCTCGGGCCGAACGGCGCCGGCAAGACGACCACGATCCGGCTGCTGCTCGGGCTGAGCCGGCCAGTGCCGGGCGGGCCGAGATCTTCGGGCTGGACGCCCGGCGCACCCGGCTGGCGCGCACCGGCGGGTCGGCGTATGTGCCGGGCGAGGCAAGCCTGTGGCCGTGGCTGACCGGCGGCGAGACGCTGCACCTGCTGGGCCGCGTTCAGGGCAAGGTCGACGAGGGCTACCGCGACGAGCTGGCCGAAGGTTCGATCTGGATCCGGCGAAGCAGGTCCGGGCCTACTCCAAGGGCAACCGGCAGAAGGTGGTGCTGGTCGCCGCGCTGATGACCCGGCGCGGACCTGCTGCTTCTCGACGAGCCGACGAGCGGCCTCGACCCGCTGATGGAGCGAGCCTTCCGCGAGTGTGTCGCATGAGGCGCGGCAGCGCGGGCAGGCGGTGTTCCTGTCCTCGCACATCCTCAGCGAGGTCGAGGCCTTGTGCGACCGGGTCGGCGATCCTGCGCGCGGGCGAGCTCGTCGAGATGGGCACGTTGGCCGAGATGCGTCACCTGTCCTCGCTGACCGTCGAGGCCACGTTCGACGGCACGGTGCCCGACCTGTCGCGGGTGCCCGGGGGTCAGCGCGGTGGAGGTGGAGGGCAACAGGGTCCGCTGCCAGGTGATCGGCTCGGCCGTTCCGCTGCTGAGCGTGCTCGCCGCGTCCGGCGTGCATCAGCTGCTCAGCCGCGAGCCCTCGCTGGAGGAGCTGTTCCTCGCCCATTACGGCCGGGAGTCGGCTGCGGGAGGGGAGGCGTCACATGCGGCCTGAGACCGGTACCGATGACCGCCGCGCCGCGTCCGTCATCGCCGTGATGACGGCGAAGCGGGCGGCGCGGTCGGCTGTCGTGTGGGGCGTGGTGCTGGGTTATCTGGTGCTGGACCTGGCGCTCAGCTACCACTCGAGGTTCCCCACCGCCGCCTCGCGGGAGAAGTTCGCGCAGGCCTTCGGCCACAACGCCGCCTTTGCCGCGATGTTCGGCCCGGCCCGGCGGCTCGACACGGCCGGGGGGGAGGTGGCCTGGCTGTGCCTGGGCCTGCTGTCCCGCCGGATGTGCTCCAGGGAGATGCCGCGCTGGTGCCTGCCGAGGTAGTCGGCGAGGTAGCTGGCGGAGACCGGTCCGGTGCCCAGGGCGCTTTTGCGCGTGATCAGGACGTGCCGGTTGGCGGTGTCCGGCCAGGTGGCGCGCCGGTAGTCAAGCCAGGCCAGCAGGGCGTCGCGGGTGAGTTCGCCGAGGGGCTGCCGGTGGCCGGCGATGCTGATGCGCCGGCTGGGCAGGTCGATGTCCTCGAGGGTGAGTTCGCGGATGGCCCCGGGGCGGGCGGCGTGCACGGCGGCCAGGGCGATGGCCAGGCGCTGGGCGGGAGTGGCGGCTGCCTGCTCGACAGGGATCTGCTCGGCGGTCATCGGCAGCACGGTGCGGCCGGCGGCCCGGCCGCCGCGGAGGTGGGCGGTTGGGGTCGGCGAACGTCAGGCCGCGTCGTCTGGCGAACCGGAACAGCGAGCGCAGCGCGGGTGATGGCGTTGTAGCGCCGGTGGCCGCGCAGCGGCTCCAGGACGGCATCGACGTCGCTGGAGGTGATCTCCCGCAGGTGGCCGCGTGTTGCCGCCCAGCACTCGATGAAGGGCCGCACCCTGCCTAAGTGGAAGTGGACCGTGGCGTGCGACCGGGGGCGGGTGCGGGCGTCGCCGTCGAGCAGCACCACCAGCCAGGCACGGACGTCGCGGCCGAACCCGGCGGGAAGCTCGCCGGTGCGGCGGTCGATCCAGGCCCGGATCGCCGCGGTGGTGTCGTCGTGCAGCATCCCCAGCTCGGCGAGGACCTCGGCAATCCTGGTGGCTGAGCTGTGGCTGCGCGGCCGCGCCCGCTGGCGGACCTGCGACAGCGGGACCGGGCCGTCGCCGGTGCGGCCGTCGAGGACGGCCTTCAGCCCATAGAACACCCCGGCGATCGTCGCGGCAGACCAGCCGCGGGCCTCGGCCAGGCCGATCGCGCAGCGGGTCGCGGCCAGCAGCAGCGGGGTATCGCAACGCTGCAGCAGCATCTGCGGGGTTACGTGCTCTGCCGGGCGGGTCACGTCAGCCCGCCCCGCCCGCAAGCCGCGGCCGGCCGGGTCGCCGTCTTCCTGCGGATTGCCGGTCACCGGGGTGGCAGGGACCGGCCGGTCCGGGACCGGGGTGTGACGGCGCGAGCCTCCGCGACAGCCCCGGTGCTCTCGCCAGTTGCGGGCTCGGGCACGGCCACTGGCTCGGGCAGCAGCAGCTCGCCGACATCGCAGCCGAGTACCGCGCAGATGACGTCCAGCTCATCGAGCTTGACGGTATTCGGCTGGCCGGACCACAGGCCCGACATCTTCCCGGCACTGATCACCATGCCGCGCTCGGCGAGCAGCCGCTGCAGCTCGCTGGCCTTCCAGATGCCGCGGTTGGCGGCCGCCAGCCGCAGGTTCCACTTCATCTCGCTAGTCCCTTCCACCGGTCGGCGGCGCGCTGCTGCCCGGCGACCCAGGCGTCCTCGACGTGCGTGCTGTGCATAACGGCACAGTTGGTCATTGGAACTGTCTGAATACCTAGTCCGGCGGCATGGGAGCGGGCGGGGCTGGTCATGGCTGGCCTGGCGTCTCGTGACGTGACGGGACGGACTGTTGAGGGGCCGGCGGCTGACGTCGGCGGCGTAGGCGGCCCAGTCGCCTGCGGACAGGCGCTCTTCTCCTGCGCGTGAATGCTGTTGGGGTGGGAGTGACCGTTCTGGAGGGCGCGGACGTGAGCGAGCAGGACCCGCCGGGCGGTGCCGGGGGAGAGGCCGATCTCGGCGGCGATCGTGCTGGCGATCGGTGCGACCTGGTTGAGCGGCAGGTCCCCCGGCCGCAAAGCCATCCGGCAGGCCATCGCCGCGGTCCTCCAGACAACAGGCCGGTCGGCCGCCCAGCGCGGCGCCCGGACGGTCCGAAAGGATGCGCCGCATTGCCGGTGCCGGGGCGGTGATCTCGCCAGAGGCCGTAGGCGATCTGGCGGGCCCGCTTCCGCGCATAGTCCCGGCGGCCGCACGTCTGGCCGGCGTGCTCAGGCCTGGAGCGGCCAGTCATGAGACGGCCGGTTCGTGCTCACCGCCCGGACCGAGGCGCTCGGGCGCGGCGCTGCCCTGGGCGCGACCTCCGCGGTGGAGACGGTACACGGTCATCGGGCTGACCCCGGCCGCACGGGCAACAGCCCGGTAGCTGGCTCCAGCCCGGCGCAGTCCGCTCGAGATGCTCACACACTGGGGCCGTGTCGGCCCACGGCTGCCACCGACTCGCGGAGCTTGCGCCAGGCCACCCAAGCCCCCGGCAGCCGCGTGGAGCGCCGCGGTACCCGGCTGCTTTCGTGCCGGAGTATCCCGGGACGGCGAGCCTTAGCTCAGGATTTCGAATTGCTTCTCTGACCTTTCGCAGATGCCTTACGACAGCTTGGCAGAGAGGGAACGCCCGAACATCAGCGCTCTTCGCTCACCGCCCGCCGCTCCCGGCGCAGCACGCTCGGCCGGTGACAGGAGGTGGTGCGAGAGCGAACCGGGCCGGAAGCCTTGACAGTGCGGTGCCCCAGATGCGGGCATCGACAACCGCCAGGGCGTACAGATCGGAGGCTGCCGAGCGTTCTCCCGGACCCTCCTGTCGCTCGGCGTGATGCTGTCGATCGACGCGGCCTGAGGGCGTCTGTCGACCCGGCGCCGCGCGACTGGCCGGATCTCGTGCACCTGAACCTCCCGGAACGCCATCGCTGCCTTCCCAGATCCGCTGATCGGTCTGGCAGCGATTGAACCGGCAGCGGCGCACCACTGCTGATCGGCTTCCGGTGGTCCGATAACTGGCGAACAAGTGGTCCCATGCCGCTGGCGAAACCCAGCTCAAGGTGGTCCCATGCTGCTGGCGGGCGACAGAGTGACGCTGGCCGTGTTGGGTCCAGGTGATCTTGACATTACCGAAGTTCCGGCCTGGGCCTGCATGATAGAACGCGCCGTAGAAGTAGGCACCGGCACTTACGAAGTAACCAGCCTGACCTCACCGACCGCAGCGCCAGTAGTTTGCAAGCAGGGGTCACGGGTTCAGATCCCGTTAGCTCCACCAGGCAAGACGTTCTAACCACGATCGTGTTCAGAGGTCTGCGTGCCCGTACCCGATCCCGCGGAACTGTCACCGTCCAGCTGCGCCTCGCGTTGGGCGAGTTCTTCGGCGATCAGGTCGCTGACTGCGCGGCGATGGTGCGCTCCCGGTCTTCGGTGTCTTGGTGCCCAGACTGCGGCATCCCGATCAAGCCGCATCAGCGACAAAGCCGTCTGGCATGTCAACACGTCGTATGGTGACATATTGGCTATTCTGCTGAAAGGGCCAGGTGAGGTCTCGGTTGTGGAGGATGGGGACCGAAGGGTCGCCGTAAGGCGGCTGAGTCCTTGCCGACAGCTAGATCACGTAGTAGTTCCAGCGTCCGCAGAGGGAGGGGAACTGAGGTGACTTCGTTCACCACCGGGGGCAGCACGTACAGGGGAATCGCCGCTTATATACGGCTCCTTTTCCACAGAATTGGGCTTTTCCTCATGATCTACGTTCTAATCGGCGTGTTCTATAACACAGCGTCCCCCCATTTGCCGACGTTCGCATTCAGTCTGGCCGTGCTTCATAGCTGGATTCAGTACTTCATCTCGATCCTCTTCTGGCCGCTGAGCTTCTGGCATCCCATCTTCTCAGTCGCTAAATGGCCGGCCGGGTCGACGAAATAAGACTCGCAACGGGAATCAAGTCACGCCAGACGGGGCCTGATTGCTGCCACTCAAGCCCGTGACGTAGTACGCGCTCGGAGAGCTCGAAGCTCGGGGAAAGTCGGCAGGCGATCACATTGCACGAACAGAACCTGGCGGAATCGGTGCGCCGGACACTGCTGCGGCTGAACGGGAGGGCCAGGTTGAGCCTTGTCCCTATCGCCAGGGTAAGTCTGCCTGGTCTGGTGGCAGGCGGCTGACACGGCCCCCTGGAACCAAGAGACCGTGGCCTGACCCTGAGCAACAGTCGCTGGGTTCCTGAGTTTGGCGATGGTTGCCAGCCGACCCGATTCCGCCTGGACCAGGGCCTGTGATTGCCATGGACGAGATCTCCCGGCTGTGGGCCACGTTCAGCACCGGGTACCGCATCTCGGCAGGCTACGACGATGCCCTACGACTGACCCTGGTCATCACTGCAGCTCACAGGCCAGGCAGACTTCTGGCACCCCACAGGCTGGGCGAGGGCCCCACAGGAAGCCCACAGACGAAACGGAACTATACGGGTACTTGGCGGCACGGTCGCTATGATTGCCATAAGGCTGGCTGACCAGCGACAATGCGGGTGAGCTGGGCTTTTGAATGCTCTTCGAACTACGGTTACAGGGGCGATAGAACCCCTGAACTGCGTTCATGATGCTGGCAACTGTGCAGGTCCACCACCAAATCGACTATTCGAGCGGCACAGGATGAGGCGTCGGTCGATGGCCGGGAATATGGTGATGAACAACCAGCCGCCGAGCCGGGTGTTCGCGAACGCCTGTGCGGCCTTGTCGAGTCGCGTCTTGTCCCGTTGTGCTCGGAATCCTTGTTCCACCCGCCCGACGCTACGAGGCGGTTCGGGCGCTTTGCGCCGCCACCGAGCCGCGCCGATCCGGCGAGATTGCGCTGGGGTGTGCCTGGGGCGTGTGGTCAGGGCCTTCAAACGGCCGCACGATTATTAAGCGAGGAGCTTGCCCCAGGTTGGCGGGCCGATCACTCCGTCCGCGGTCAGGCCGTTGTTTGCCTGGAACTGGCGGACCCTGGTATCGGTCTGGGGGCCGAAGGCTCCGTCACATGCTAGCCCGAGGCTGTGTGAGTGGACGTTGAGCAGGGATTGGGCGAGCTGGACGTATGGTCCTGTTGCGGGCTGTGCGAGCGTGGGGACGCTGATTGCCACTGGAACCTCTGTAAACGTAGTTGGCGGCTGATGTCCTGAGACGTTATCGAGCCAGTGCTTTGACCAGACATCGCGGTCAAACAGTCCGGCATTCTCATACTGGACGCCTATGATCGGGAAGGGGCCAGTTGCGGCTTCTACCATGGTGGCAGCAACGGATTCGCTTAGGCCCCAGTGAGCGACACATAGCCCGATCCCGCTGGTGATACCGCCGCTAACCAGCGCGTTGACTACGTTGGTCACGTTGCTCTGGCTCGTGTAGATCGCGGGTGATCGCTGGCCTGGCCGCTTGTCCGACTTGAACGAGGAGAGTGCCTTTGCTGCCCAGGCAGGGCATTCTGCCGGTGTGGCAGCTCCGCTCTCTACGTCGAGGTAATCGGCCGTGGTATCGCTGGCCGCGGCGTCCTGGTCGATTCGCACGGCTCCGGGATGGCGGGCCCAATCTGCGGTAGTCCAGGCGATGTCGGGAGAGCCAGTAGTGTATCCGGCTGCCTGGCCGTGCGGTAGGGCGTTGATGTTCTGATGAGTTGCATCGGCACCTGTTACGGTTGCCATGGTCTTAGTCCTCTCCGTGAGCCGCCCGGTTCGCTGGATGCTACGATGCTTTTGCTTCCGGGATCATTATAGTGCCGGAGGCTTATTCGTGAGCCTCCTTTTCTTATGTTCACTGCGGGCGCGCCGCGCGCTTTGTTATCTACATTTCCACAGATTTATCTGTTGATTTCCGCGTGACGGCGGGTCGCGCTGGAAACAAGAACGGTTCCTGCTATGGAATCTCGTGCTGCGAAACACAGGGATACCGTGCCGAGAAACTGTTCACGTCATGGGACCTGCCGGTATTAGTGGATAAGGCATCTGGTGATCGGGGACGTCGGTGGTGATGTCGTAGTGGCCGCGGCCCATTGGGTTCGGCACGGAGGCATGACCGGCGGCGAGAATCCGCGCTGAGCGGTGCAAATTCAGTCGGCGCATCGGCCCCGGCCGGGCTTTGAGCCGCCCGTGGTCTGCTTCGATCGGGTTGTTCGCGTACTGCCCGACGGCGTGCAGCGCTGAGAGCGACCAGCTCGTCAGGCACCCGCGGGTAGGCGGGCGCGCGGTCGGTCGTAACTTCGACCAGGACCGTGCCCGCGCGCGGCGCCCGGGTGAAGAAGCGCCGGGCGGCCGCCAGGTCACGGCGCACTGACAGCAGGACGTCGATTGACCTGGCCATGCTGATCGACCGCACGTTACAGCACGCCGCGCCTGGGCCTCGCCTGAGGTAAGCCCCCCTCGGGGTCGCGGGGGCGCTCCATCTCGGAGGCCAGAGATGTTTCTGCGGCATCCCGGCCGGGTGCTCAGCCGGGAACAATTGCTCAGCCGTGCCCGGCGCTATGACTACGACCCGGCGTCCAATGTTGTCGAGGTATACGTCCGTTACCTGCGGAACAAGATCGGCCGACACTGGATCAGCACCATCCGCGGGGCAGGCCACCGGCTCGTCAAGGCGCAAGTCCAGGGCCAGGGCGGAGGAAACTGCGCCCAGCTAGTGCCCGGGTTGCCCACGGATCGCGGTCGCTGACGGCGCCGGCGGTCATGCCGTGGAAGATCGTTCATCCGGTTGTCCGGTGCGTCGGGCTGGCTCCCGAACCGCCTGCCGACCGCGTCAGTGGTCTGGCTTTATATCGATGTGCCAGCCCGCCGGGTCCCGCCGCGGTGTGGCTCGAAAGAGGAACGAGCGCGAGCACCGTAATTAGGCATGCCCGCCGCGGTCCGTCTTGCCCGGAACGAGGACTGGAGGTGCTGGTGACAGCGGTGATGATCGGCGTGGACCCGCATAAGGGATCACACACGGCGGTGGCGATCGGCGCGGCGGAGGAGCCGCTCGGCAGGTTGCGGGTACCGCACCGATCGAGGTCTCTTCCGGCAACCGCAAGATCTACCGGCTGTCGCTGAGCGGGAACCGGCGCGTCAATCACGCTATCCACATGGCCGCGATCACCCAGATCCGCCATTCCCACAGTCAGGGCCGCGCCCATTACGACAAGAAGCTAGCCGAGGGCAAGACGCATAAAGAGGCTCTCCGGTCCCTCAAGCGGCGGATCAGCGACGCCATCTACGCCCGCCTTCGCACCGACGACCGCCAGTCCGCCAGCAGCGCGAACGAGGGCCCGGGAGGGCAACCGGGGAAAGACACTGACTCCAGCGCGGCCGGCTCACACCGCAACCGCGCCACCTGGCGGACCCCGGATCGGTGAGGGCGCGTGAGTGCTCAGGGTTAGATGCCGCAGTTGCCGTAGTAGTTGTTGGCGTCGAATTGATCGATGCGGAAGGCCGGCGGGATTCGTGTGACCCCCGCCGCCGGTCCACTGCCAGGCCATTTCACAGTCCGGCGGGCCGTTGCCGAAGAAGCTGGAGCTGATGCCGTCCACCGACCAGCCGGTCGGGAACGCGGAGATCGACGAGACGCCGCCTTCGAATGTCCACTCCGGGAGGGAGGTGTCCTCGCCGGTGAAGATGCCACTCCACTCGTAGGCACCGTCACCGCCAGCGCTGTACACTCCCGCGTACGCGGTGATGCTGGTGTCGTTATTGACGTAGTCCGCGAAGCCGTTGACTGTAGCGAGGTCTACGCTCGGCGCGATGTGAGGCGTGCCGGTCCCGCCGCAGACCTTGGTCCAGACGGTATTCCAGCCGTTATCCAGTTCATTGTCATGGGTGTACTGCTCGACATCCATGAAGATGAAGTCCAGCTCGTCACTCCCGGATTTCGTCACGGCCTCTTCCGCCTGGTCCCGTCCCCAGGTCGTCGCCTCCGACGTCGTCCCGCTGTAACGGGGATCACGGCCGGGACCGGCCATCATCCAGTAACCCGACGCGCCGACGCCGTCAACGTAGTTGTCATAGTCGGTGTTAGCGTCGTTGTAGTCGGTCTGGTTCCAGGCCAGGCCATTGGAGTCGCAGCCCCGCCAGACGTCCCATTTACCGATCTCGCCCATATAGCCGCCGTACTGGCCGTCGGTGCTGGCGCAGGGATTCGCGGACGACGAGGACGCCTCCAGGTAGGGCGCGGAGCCGCAGGCCATCGTGGCCGGGCCGTCGGTGCCGTACCAGAAGCCGGACGGCGAGTCGCCGGCGGGCGTGATGCCGGTGGCTGCGCTGGCGTCTGCCGGCTTCAGCGCGCGGCCGGCCAGTGACCGGGTCCGGCTCGCCGAGCCCGCCGGCAGGTACGGCAGGGTCCGCAGAGCCCCGCAGGCCGCTACCGGATGTGCGAGGGTTATCGTCCGCCCGGCCCCCAGGGCTATCTCTGACGGGTAGACAGTCACCGAGGCCGCCGCGCGGCACGCGCGGCTGGCGGTGGCCGGTGCCAGCAGCACTATCGGGGTCCACTTGCCGGGCCGCAGGGTCAGCACGGTCGGCTCGGCACCCGCGTGCCGGTAGGTGGTCAGCGCGGCAGTCATCGACCGCAGCGCCGGGGCGTACTCGAACCTCTTGGCTACCGGGCTGGCGCCGCCGGACAGGTGCAGCCGCACCGTCGGCCAGCCGCCGGAGGCCAGCGCGCAGGCCCGCCCGGTGGTGCCCAGCCCGAGCGTGATGATCGAGCCGCCGGCGGTCCGGGATACGGCGGCGGATTCCCGCACCGCAAGGGCCGCTGCCATGCAGGCCGCGGGTTCCGGCGCGGTCGTGGTCCGGAACGGCGACGGGTCAGCCGACACGCCCAGGGCCCGCACCGCGGCCTGCAGTGAGGTCATCGGGTAGAACGGCGCGACCGAAAGCTGCCCGCCTAAGCACACGCCGCTCAGCCCGGCCGGCTGGCCGGCGACTACCCGATGTCCGGCCAGGTTCAGCGCGACCGACCAGGCGGTGGCGCACCCGCGCGCCCCGCCGGGGCCGGTCACCGTGAGCACGGCGTTTCCGCCCGGACGCAGCGTCACCCGGCGGTCCGGCACCGGCCCGAGGTTGTTGAACGCCACGTCGGTGACCTTGGCGATGACGGCCCGGCCGCCGGACCGCAGGACCGTGAGGGCTGGCCAGCCGCGCAGCGAGCACACCGCGGTGCCCGCATTGCTCAGCACCACGTTCAGGACGATCTGTCCCTGCTCACCTGCCGGGTCACCCGGGATGCCGGACCGGACGCTGGCCCGCAGCGCTCTTGCCGCGCACGGCCCGGTGGCCTGGCCCGAGCCCGAGGCCAGCGGCTGGGCCGACGCCGTTCCCGCCGTAGGGCCGACGGCGATCACGGCGGCCGCCGCCGTCAGCAGCGCGCCGGGCGGTCCCGATTTCCTGTTGAACATGCGCCATGTCTCCTTTGCCTGACTGGCCCTGGCCTTTCACCGGGGTAGGTGCATACCGCCGAGCCCCCGCAATAGAAAGCGCCCCTGAACTGGGACGATAAGAGTGCTTGTAACTGGTCAGGTGCCCCCGGCGCGGCGGCGCTGCATGACGTTCTTCGGTGGTGTTGACACTCGGCCAATCGTGAATGACGGCGGTAATGGATCTACGTCCCGTAGTTCCCGAGCCTGCCTGGTGATCATGATAGCCCTGGCGATGAGGTACTCGCTGCGCTTGTCATGTCGCTGCGCGGAGCTCTGGCGCCGGCGCTGGAGGCGCAGGCACGGGAGCGGATCGCGGAGCTTGCGGCGCGGCTGGGGAGGACGTCGCGGAACTCCGGTAAGCCGCCGTCGCCGGACGGACGGGGCAAGCCGCCGCCCAGGACCAGGCCGGGCAGACCCGAGTCAACCATCCGCCGGCACCTGAGCAGTTGCCGAGGGACGCTGTACGACAGGTCGACTGGATTCTGCGGAGGACTATCCCTCATATTAAACGTTACTGCCGCTAGCTCGACACCATCTACCAGAAGTGAGGCACGCATAACTCTTCGGCCGCTGGCCATTCCGAACTCAAACGGCTGAGCAAACGGGAACCGTGACTCGACCACTCCGCAGCTGGCCCTCGCGGCATCAGCGAATAAATGGCTTCCGCTATGAAACCGGCTCCGGCAGCGTCGTGCCGAATTCGCCACCATGAACGCTTCTGCTTTCATGAAGCGCCAGCCTAGTCCCTAGGCGGGCCGGGTCGAAGGCGGATAGTGGATAGCTCTATTTCTGGTCGAACAGTGGGGTTTCAGGATCAGGTTTTCCAGTCATGGCAGGGCCGCTGGCACGGCGTCGTAACCCGGTGGAGGCCAACGCGAGGCCGGTGGCATCCGGTGCCTGCCCGTTTCCTGGCTCACAACATCCCGCATGCAGTCGTTGAGGCGTCAGGGTTGCGTCCGTAACAGTCCGGGTGAGCCGGCAGTCTGCTGCGATGGCGGGTGGGTCGCTATGCGGCGACTTGCAGATGCAATCCCACTGGCGGTACGATTACGGTCATGGTTGCCGAGTACGCGAAGGTGTCCGTCACGCTTCCGGCCGGGCTGCTGGAGAGGATCCGTGGCCGGGTCGGCGCCCGGGGCCTGTCCGGTTATGTCGCTGAGGCGCTTGAGGCCGAGGAGCGGCGAAGCGCCCTGCGGGCCTGGCTGGCGGCG
Organism: uncultured Actinomycetes bacterium; assembly: GCA_963774825.1. Classification (GTDB taxonomy): domain Bacteria; phylum Actinomycetota; class Actinomycetes; order Streptosporangiales; family Streptosporangiaceae; genus DATBGO01. The sequence goes on from CAVZGW010000006.1 coordinate 73,034, forward strand.
CAGGACAACGAATACGGGCCTGTCCCGGCGAGCGTGCTGGAGGAGGTCAGTAACGAATGGCTCGGCGCCGGGAGCGGAGACAGCTGATCCTGCCGGACGCTGTACTTCTCGACTCTGAGGGGCTCAGTGCCGCTGCGGCCGGTTCCGCGCGGGTTCGCGCCGAACTGATCCTTGCCGAGCGTCTGGGCGCGAGCGTACATGTCAGCGCGGTCACGCTTGCCGAGACACTGCGAGGCGGCCCGCGAGACGCCCGCGTGCACAGCCTGCTGAAGAGCGCTGTTCAGCGCCATGTCACGCCCGAGTTGGGCAAAGCCGCAGGGGAGTTGCTCGGACGGACGGGCCGGGCCGACACCGTCGACGCCATCGTCGCGGCGACGGCCAGCGGACTCGGCCAGCGGGTGCGCATCCTCACTAGCGACCCTCGCGATCTCCGGGCGCTGACGGCAGAGATGGACGCAGTAACAGTGGTCGCGGTGTGACCGCACGGGCTAACACAAAGGCAACACAAGTCCGGCCGCGCGGGCGGTGAGAACAAACCTTACGTGAACGCAGCGCCAGGGCCCTCAGCCGTCCGGCAGCTGGATCCGAGACCTGCCAGCTCCCGGCCGGGTGCTACCGCGAGGCCCACAATTTCCCCACAAGTCCGCGGCCGGGCGAAGGCCCCCACAGGAAGCCCACAGACGAAACGGAACTATGCGGTACTTGGCGGCACGGTCGCTATGATGGCTATAAGGCTGGCTGACCAGCGGCAATGCGGGTGAGCTGGGCTTTTGAATGCTCTCCGGACTATGGTTTCAGGGGTGATAGAACCTCTGAAAAGCGGAAGGCCGGCGGTTCGACCCCGTCCCTGACCACGCGTTTTGTGACTTCAGGCCAGCAATCGCTTGTGGGCCTTTGTGGGGATCTTGTGCTTCGTCGGCATCGGCCCGGGATCCCTGTCTTCCTGATTTTCTCGCAGGTGATAGGGCTATCTTTCCTTATACGACTCGCGGCGGCCGCTGCATGCCGGAGGCATGACCGTGCGACATTGAAGCGGAAGGTCAAAACAAAGGCTGACAAACGGCTGCGAGGCGCGGTTTGAGGGCTTCCGAGCCCGACTGGCCCGCGGAGTGCCGCGGCTGCGCCGGCCTGGCTGGAATACTCGAAGGCGGTTTGCATCCGACCGCGGTGAACAACGGCTGGGCACCGCCACGAACGTGGTGATCACGACACGCTCGGCTCCGCGAACTGGAGCGGAAGACAGGGCTCCCCGCAGATCAGGGGGTCGGCAAAGTCTTCGGGTGGCGTTGGTTCGGGCGACACGCCGGTGATGAGCAGGTAGGAGTGCGGGCCACGGCCCTTGTGGTGATCATGGCGGTTGCTGAGACCTGCCGATCATTCCCGAAGGACCATGCCCGCCTCGTCATCATCACCGATTCATCTTGTCCTCGGCCACCTTGCTGACCTCGCAGGTGCTGCCGCCGAAGATTCGCGCGGCCTGCTGGCGGTGCTGGCCAGGGCCGCTGATCCCCGGTCCCGGCGGGGGTGCGCCACCGGCTGGCGGTGCGAAGGCCATGGAAGCGGTGAAGATCCTGGAACGCAGCCGCGAGGGACTCTCCGGCGTAAGAGGGCGCGGAACGTTCAGATGGTGGCGGCGGGAACTGGGGAGGCCCTCCCCGGCCGGAGCGTGCTGCGGGCTGGCGCGGAAGACGCCGTCTTATAACCGGTCTGGAGCCGGGAAGTGGGCGGTGGCCGGGAGGGAGTCGGAGGCGGCCGTAGTACCGGTCGGACCCGCAGGACAGCACAACCTGCGGGGAGGGAAGGGCCGCTGCTTCGTTCGCGCGCGAGCTGGGAGCTACTTACTGGTGAGTGCCGGTGTCACGGCTAGGTCAGCCCTGGCGGCTGTCGGAGGCGACAGAGTCAGAGCGTTGCAGCATGCGCTTTACCGGGCGGCCAAGGCTGATCCGGACCGACAGTTCCATGCGCTGTTCGACAAGGACATCCGCAGGGACGTGCTTGGACACTGCGGCCTTGCAGCCGGGCGACGCGATCCAGCGTGGCGTCCCGCTGGTGGCCATGGTCTTGCCGAACACCGCGCGGCCGGCGTAGGCGGGGTTGCGCAGCATCGCCCGTACCACGCTGCGGTCCCAGCGGTTCTTGCCGGTGCGGGTAGGTGCGCCCTGGCCGGTGAGCCAGCGGGCCAGATCCGCGATGGAGGCGCCGTCGTCGGCGTAGCGGCGGAACATCTCCGCCACCAGCGCCGCCTAGTCCTCCGCGATCTCGTAGCCAGCCCCGGCCAGGTCGGTCTTGCGCACGTACCGGTAGCCGAACGGCGCGCCGGACAGCACACTGACCGACCCGGTGCGGGCGCGGTGCGCCTTGCCGCGTCGCGAGCGAGCGACTGGTGCGCGCGACCTGGGTGCTGGTCAGGCGCGACGGCGGCTGGCGCATCGCCTCCTACCACAACAGCCCCGCCAGCTAAGGCGCAGTCTTCCGGGTACGGGGCGCCTCCCTTCCGGGGGAACCGCCCCGTACCCGGATCCAACCGGGTTCCAGGGCCGTGGCAGCGGTTGTCGCAGTCGTGATCGCCCAGGTAAAACGGTACGGCATGGTGGGCTGAACGGAAGGAGCCTTGACGATGACGCTGTATGTGGCCTTGTGCTACTACGACCGGGACCACCACTGGGACTCGGTGCCGGATATGGAGTTCACCCCCGAGTACACGGAGTTCGCCCGGCGGGCTACCGAGGCCGGGGTCATGCGCGGCGGTGAAGCCCTGCACCCGGTGACCATGTCGACCACCATCACCGTCTCGGGCGGCAAGGGCGGCGACGTCCTGGTGGTCGACGGTCCTTACGCTGAGGCGAAGGAGGTCTTGGCCGGGTACTTCCTGCTGGAGGCGGCCGACCTGGACGAGGCCATCGCGTGGGCGGCGCAGATCCCGGCTGCCTGGCGGGGGAAGATCGAGCTTCGCCCGGTAGCGCCGGCCCACGCCTAGGCACCCTGGTATGGACGCCACCGGCACTCTGGTGGAGGTGCTGAAGGGCGAAGGTCCCAGGGTGCTGGCGACGCTGGCCAGGACCATCGGCGACCTGGCCGTAGCCGAGGACGCGCTCTCCGAGGCCACGATCACCGCCCTGGATGCCTGGCCCAGAACGGGGATCCCCGACAACCCGCGGGCCTGGCTGGCGGTGGTCGCCCGCCGCAAGGCGCTTGACCTGCTGCGACGCGAGTCAGCCCGGGCGGCCAAGGAGGCCGCCGCGTTCCGGTGGGGAACCGGGGCCGCACCGGACCAGATCGAGGAGGCGATCGAGGCAATGGAGCCAGAAACGTCTCTGCGCGACGACATGCTGCGCCTGATCTTCACCTGCTGCCACCCGGCGCTTGGCCGTGAGGCCCAGGTGGCCCTCTCGCTGCGCACGCTGGCCCGCCTCGAGGTGCCGGCCATCGCCCGCGCCTTCCTGGTGCCTGAGGCCACCATGGCCAAGCGCCTGGTACGGGCCCGCTCCAAGATCGCCACGGCCCGCATCCCCTACGCGATCCCCGCCGACACCGAGCTTCCCGGCCGGCTGGCAGCAGTGCTGGCCGTGGTGTACCTGATCGCCACCGAGGCCCACGCCCCGACCGGCGGGCACGCGGTGGCCCGGGCCGATCTCGAGGCCGAGGCGATCCGGCTAGCTCGCTTGCTGGCCAGCCTGATGCCCGACGAGCCCGAGGCGCTCTCCCTGCTTGCCCTGTTGCTGCTGACCTCGGCCCGCACCGCCGCCCGCACCGATGCCGACGGTAACCCGGTGACCCTGGCCGACCAGGACCGCACCCGCTGGAACCGAGCCGCGATCGACGAAGGTTCGGCGTGGCTGTCCGATGCGGTGACCCGGTCCGGCGGGGTCGCCGGGCCCTATCAGATCCAGGCTCACCTCGCCGCGGCCCACTCGACCGCTCTCAGCTGGCAGGAGACGGACTGGGACCGGATCGTCGGCCTCTACGACTTGTTCGGGTCGATCACGGCCAGCCCGGTGGTGGCGCTCAACCGGGCGGTCGCGGTTACCGAGCGCGACGGCCCCGAAGCGGGGCTGGCTGCCCTGAAGACCATCGCCGGCCTGGAGTACTCCCATCTGTGGCACGCTGCCCTGGCGGACAACCTGTGCCGGCTCGGCCGCACGAGCGACGCGGCCGGAGAACTTCACGCCGCGGTGACCCTGGCGCCCAGCGAGGTCGAACAGCGCCTCCTGCAGGGCCGTCTGCGCAAGGTGCGGTCCGAGCTCGGCTGACCGCGTTCTGGTTTTCTCGCTTTCCTTGCCTGGCTTCTCCCCGCATATGTCCTGCGCCCGCTTCACCGTTCGTCCTTTCCACGCAAGAGCGGTCCCCGATCTCGCGGATCGCCCAGGGAAGGAGAAGCAGATGACTGGCAGCAGCACCCAGCAGGCCGGGGCGCCGGGCGTCAGATCCGGTACCCAGCTGAGTTCACAAGGAGGCACCACCATGACCGACGAAACCATCAGCGCAACCACGATCATTAACGCCCCAGCCGAGGCGATCTTCGCCGTACTCGCCGACCCCGCCAAGCACGCCGCGATCGACGGCACCGGGTGGGTCCGCGAGCCCCTTGACGGCCAGCCGCTGACCGCGGCGGGTCAGGTGTTCCGGATGGCGATGTACAACGACAACGTCCCGGGCGGGCAATACCGGATGGCCAACCGGGTGCAGGTGTTCGACCCGCCACGCGCCATCTCCTGGGAGCCAGGCATGGACACTGGCGATGGCAACCCGCAGATCGTCGGCCACATCTGGCGTTACGACCTGGCCCCTGCCGGACCATCCGGAACCAAGACCACCCTCTCCTATGACTGGTCGGCGGTCCCCGACTCCCTCCGCCAGCGACTCCCATTCCCATTCCCCCCGTTTCCCGCAGATCATCTGAGCAACTCTCTGGCTCACCTCGCCGAACTGGTCACCGGGTAACCGGCCAGCAGGCCGGCCAGTCCCTGCCTCTGGCCTGGCCACGCCGGGTGGCTGTATACGTGGTCGCCGGAATACGTGGTCGCCGGAGCTGCCGGAGCCCGGCGCTGCCCGGGCTCCGGCCGGCTGACAGGGCAGCCGGCGGCCCGGACACCCCCGCCTACGCCGCCCTGGCCGGCGTCGCCGACCCGGCCAGGCGTCCGCCCGCCCACTTCGAGGTCGCCCAGCTCGGCATGTTCCGTGACGAAGACCTCGCCTACGCCCTGCGCCCCGGCCACGCCGGCGTACCCGTCGAGTTCCACCTTCACCCCGGCGCCCCGCACGAATTCGACTTCATCGCCTTCAACACCGCCGCCGCCCGGCCACCGGGTCGACACGTCCACGATCCGCCGGGTCCTCAAAGCACTGAAGATCCCCCCGGCACCCAAGCGGCACACCGACACGACATCCGCTCGATCAGCGCGGCGATCTCGGGACTTACCGGCGGCCGGCCCGTCCGGTGCGGGTAGGTCCGCTTCCGTGCTGCCAGGCGGCGATGCCAGCGCAGGACGGTGCCGGGTGTCACCAGCCGGTGTGCTCGCAGCGTTCTGGGAAGGTGGCGGATCAGCGCGGCCAGCACCGCGCGGTCGGCCCAGTCCAGCCGTGGCCGCGGGCTGGCGCGGCGGCAGCACGGCGACCTCATGCCGCAGGACCAGCAGCTCGACATCCTTGGAGGCTGACGAACGGCCGAGCAGGACGAGCCAGCCACAGACTCGAACGAAGATCAGGTAGAGCAGGCGAAGGGGCACGGGTAATCATCATGCCTCGCGACCATGCCTCGCCGGTCACCAGATGTAGGCCGGCTTTGGGAACCCGACAGGTGTCGCGGTAGGCGTAGTCGACACCGTTCGCCGCGCTGAGGAGTTCATTCGGAAGACTCGAATATGCGGTGGCCACAGCTGCTCGCCGGTCCCTTCGCTGGGTGACGTGCTCACCACTCCCGGCCGGGCAGCCGCGCGGTGATCTGCTGCAGCAGCCAGCCGTTGCCATCGGGATCGCTGAACGATGCATAGGTCTGGTAGGACCGGCCTTCCGGGTCGGGGCCAGGAACGCGGCCACCGTCCAGGTGAAAGACCTCGCTGACCTCAACGCTCCGGCTGGCAAGTTCCGCACGCGCCGCATCGATGTCGGAGACGACCAGGATCAGGCGCTGGACCGAGCCGGGCTTGCCAGAGGTGACGCCCTTGCCGAACGCGATCGACCAGGACGAATGGGGCGGCGTCAGCTGAACCACGCGGAAGGCGTCGCCACGGACGATGTCGGCGTCAAGCCGTCATCCCAGGCTCTGGTAGAAGCTCTTGGCCCGGTCGACGTCGGAAACGGGCAGCGTCACGACCTCGAGATTCATGTCTGTGGTCCCGGCTTCGGGAGACTCCGCCGGGCTGCTTACGCCGTTGCTGGCCATGGTGACCTCCCTGGTCGATCGGTGATGGCACCAGCGTGGCGCTCCGGCTCACTGGTCGCACCCGTGGGAGTCACTGGTCGTACCTGGGAAGCGCGGCGAGCACGGATGTTGCCCTAAATCTGCAGGGCGCGCCGCACAGCGACCGGCAGTGGCCCGCGAAGCTGCCTGCGCGAGCTGATGTCGAGCTTGGTGAATATCTTGCGCAGGTGCCATTCGACGGTTCGCGGGCTGATGAACCCACCAGCGGACGGTCCTCGGCTGCCTCGGACAACAGGCTCAGCACCGCCAGGCCAACGAGGAAAAGATCCGGCGCTGGCCCGGATTGCAGGCCCAGCGCGATCGCCAGCGCACCCCGTTGCGGCCGAGGCAAGAGCGGAAGGCTATCCAGGATCGGGGAGCAGAACTGGTGCAGAGCAGAGAAGGCCAGCTCCATCTCCGACTCCACGCCTGCGACCCTTACCAGCCGCAGGCCGGCCGCCGCCCGGGCCGTGTAGTCCAGCAGCGCGCTCTTGCCGATCCCGGGCTCGCCCCGGACCACCATGACGCCGCCGCGCCCATCACGGACCGCGTGCAGGAGCCCGTCGAGCAGCTCACATTCCCGCCGCCGGTCGAGAAACGTCAGGGACGCACCGGGAAACGGGTCGGGGCCACTAAAGGCCAGCCCAGCCGCTGCTCGTGATGCTCAACACGCCCCACGAATGGATCATGCCCAACACACCCCACGAATGGAAGTGTGTATTACTCGATACCGTGTGGCCAGCCTGGAGGTTGTCGATGCCGAGGCTAATTGCGCAGTGGCCCGAGGCCCGCGCGGACCTCTGCCGCGAAGACCTGCGGTTGTTCCCACGCCGCGAAGTGCCCGCCTTTGTCGGGCTTGTTGTAATAGATGAGGTTGTGGTCGGCCTGCTGCGTCCAGCTCTGCGGGGCCTGGTAGTTCTCGCCGGGGAAGGCGCTCACGGCCGCCGGGACGGAAACTTCGGCGGCGTTGTAGAGGCCGAGCTTGTTCTCCCAGTACAGGCGAGCCGAGGAGACCGCAGTGTTGGTCAGCCAGTAGAGCGTGATGTTGTCCAGGACGTCGTCTCGGGTGAGGTCGCCCGCGGGTGTCCGTGGCTGGTGTGGCCGAGCACGGCCGAGGTGACCGGCGCCGCTGGCTGGCCACAGCCGTCGCCGTGGTCAAGCAGCCAGGCGGCGAGGCCGACGGGCGAGTCCGCTAGTCCGTACAGCGTCTGCGGGCGCGTGCCCATCATGCTGGCGTAGGCGCGCTGCTTCGCATACAAGATGGTCAGCTGCTCGTAGGCGTGCCTCTCGTCCTCTGACAGACCGGATGGCGGCGGGTCGCCGGACTGCAGTGCCTTGGTCACGTCGGGCGGAACCGTGCCGGGGAAGTTGACATGTATGCCGAGCAACTCCGGAGGCGCCTGGCGTCCCATGACGTTCGCGACGGCCCCGCCCCAATCGCCGCCTTGCGCCGCGAATCGCCGGTAGCCGAGGCGCTTCATCAGCACGACCCAGCCCCCGGGCGATGCGTTCGGGATCCCATCCGGTGTCTTTCGGCTTGGCTGAATACCCGTAGCCCGGCAGCGACGGGATCAGCAGTGGAACGCGTCCGATGCGCTCGCGCCGTGGGTGGTGGGGTTGGTGAGTGGGCCGATGATCTTGAGCTGCTCGATGATCGAGCCGGGCCACCCGTGCGTGACGACGTGACGATGAGTGGCAGCGCCACCCGCGTGCTGCGAGCGAACGTGGATGAAGTGGATGTCGAGCCCGTCAATCTCGGTCACGAACTGCGGCAGGGCGCTCAGCTTCGCCTCGCATGCGCGCCAGTCGTGATCCCTGGCCCAGTGGGCCGCGAGATCCTGGAGCATCGCCAGGGGGACGCCTTGCGAATCATCGGCGACAGTTCCCTCTCCGGCCAGCATGTGGCGGCGATACGCGCACGCAGCTCGTCGAGTTCCGCGTCGGCCACCGTGGGGATCGTAAACGGGCGGATCGCTGTCCCGCCCGCCGGGTCTTCGGCCGTGCCAGACATGAGTCTCCTTGTTCGGCGGTGAGCGTGGCCTGGCTGGTGCCGCCCCAGGGGACGGCGCCAGCACTGGCTCGATCAGGAAACGGGCCCGAAGTGGTCGCCCCACAGCTGGTTCGCGGGCTCGCTGCCGGGCTGCCGGTCAGGTGCTGCAGGATGATCGGCGTGAACAGCTGGTGCGCCGGGTTGCCCAGGATGGACATCGCGAACGGCTGGACGAAGTCGGTGTCCGATCCGTTGATGATCGGGAAGGCGCTGGCCGAGGACGAATCGACGGTGTCGATGATCCATACCGTGGTGCCCGGGGCGCTGCACGGCCGCAGGCTCAGGCCCTCGTCCTGGTAGGCGGTGACGGCCACCGCCGTGCACAGCCCGGTGGCGTGGCCGTACGGCGCGTACTCGATCTGCACCGCGGGCTCCTTACCGTAGTGCTCGTTGACAGCGGCTGAGACCATGCCGTCCGCGTAGTACTGAGAGACCGGCACCGTGGCGCCGAGGGGAACGATCAGGTCCTCGGCCGGATTCGAGCTGCTGGCCGGGCGCACTTCGGTCGGCACGCCGCGCACCGGGATCCCCAGCAGCACGGTCTCCACGAACCCGAGGCTCGTTGGAGTGGCGTACTTGGCGCTGTAGACCTCAATGCAGTTCGCGCCGCACTGCGGAGTGGCCGCGCTCGCCGGCGCTGCTGCCAGCGTGCTCAGCCCGCCAGCCAGGGTTAGCACCGCCGCGGCGGCGACCAACTTGGGCTTGATTAACATGACGTGGCTCCTTTCGTGAACCATTCGCGGTACGGGGCCAGGAACGCGGTCAGCGCCGCCAGGGTCTCCTCGGGAGCCTCCTCGGGGGGATGGTGCCCACAGCCCGGGACGACCAGGGTTTGCACTTCGTCGGCGGCGAGCTTCATCGTGTCCGCGACCTGGCCGCCCAGGCTCTTCTCGCCGCCAATCCCCAGCACCGGCAGGGTCAGCCGCCGGGTCTTGCGCTGCTGGTTCTGCGCGATCGTGGCATCGAGCGCGCGGTAGATCGCGAAGCTGGCGTGCAGCGCAAGGGGGTCGGCGGCCAGCATGCCGATGTAAAGCTGGACCGCGTAGTCCGGCAGTGGCCGAGCGGCCTTGGTGGCGAACTGCCAGCCGAAATAGACCTCTTCCCGGCCGGTGACGAGCTGGTCGTTGACCGCGGCGAGCCGGTTGAACGCGAAGTGCCACAGCGCGTTGTTCAGGTGCGCGTTGGCGAACAGGGGCGGGGACGGGGACACGCCGGGCAGTGGGGTCTCGGCGACCGCCAGCCGGTCGACCCGGCCGGGGTGATCGGCGGCCAGCGCGTAGCCGATCCGCATGCCGGTGTCATGGCCGGCCACGGCGAACCGGTCGTGGCTCAGCGCGTCCATCAGCGCGACCACGTCGCCGGCCAGCGTGCCGGTGTCATAACCGTCCTCGGGCTTGCCGGACAGCCCGGTGCCGCGCTGGTCGGGCACGATGACCTGGAAGTTACGCGCCAGCGCCGGCATCACCAGCCGCCAGGCGTACCAGGCCTGGGGCCAGCCGTGCACCAGCAGCGGCGGGCCGTCGCCGCCGGTGACCACGTGCTGGCGCAGGTCCCCGGTGTCGACGTAGCGGCTGGTGAACGTACTGGCAAACCCGTCCGGCAGGTTTGGTGCCCCCGCAACCGAGCCAGGACCCTCTGGGATGTCAGATGAGGTCATGAGGCCCCCCACCTTCAGGACTCGCCCGCGACGAAGTGCCCGGCTATCGGGGTGCCGGCGAACTTCTCGCCCAGCAGCCGGGACAAGACCAGCAGAGTGCTCCGGGGGCGGTAGTTGCCCACGATGCGCTGCGCGTGCCCGGCCGTGTTGCTCGTGACCAGGGTGATGTTGCGGATCGGCTCGCCACGGACCCCTGCGGTGTAGTCCTCGATCCAGCCGTTCTCGCCGTACGGGCCGACGGAGTTGAACTCTTGGTAGTCATACAGCTCGCGGATCGCCACCACCACGGTCCGCACCGTGTCCGAGCCCTGCACGAAGCCGTCCATCATTGAGCCCTCCAGCCTCACGTCGTCGGCCAGGTTGCTCAGCCACGCTGGAAAGTAATGGGCAAGGTCAACCGCCCCTGAGTTCGTCATGCCGTGCCTCCCTCGGAATCCGGCAGCGGGCCGGATGCCATGTGCGGACCCGCCCACAGTCGCCGACGCGGCGAGCCCGCCGAACCGGTCATACTCACTGGTCGTTTCTGGGCCGTGCGCTGGGCCGCGAAAAGGATCTTGAACTGTTTGGCTGCCACGCCCCATACGGGAGGGGCGGCAGAAAAACTACGAGCCGTCCCGCACAAAGGGGAGCGAGACATACGGCAGGCTCAGAAGCGGCGCAGGCGAAGATCAGGTGAGACAGATCTTCCAGACGGAAGGTTGGGACTCATCAACTGCCGACTCGGCTGCGCTCCTTAACCACGGCGCTGACTGCTCCGCCGTCCTGGCCGATCCTGAGTCGGCGACCTACCACCGTGTCAGATGGAGTGACTGTTAACGGTCCGTGACTGGCCGCGGGGTGACAGGCGGACCGCCCACGGCGGCCGCGCTGAGGACGCGTTCCACCTCGTGCTGCCGTCGATCCCCGGCTACGGGTTCTCCGACGAGCCGACCGAACTCGGCTGGGGCCCCATCCGTATCGGACAGGCGTGGGCGGAGCTAATGCGGCGCCTGGGTTATACCCGGTACGTCGCGCAGGGGGGCGACGTGGGCTCCCAGGTCACCGACGCGATGGGCCGCCTGGCACTCGACAGGCTGATCGGCATTCACACCAACCTTCTCACGCCGGCGCTGGGCGATGCCGGGGCCCTGAGCCAGGGTCCGGGGTGACGCCGATCTGGGCCGGAAGCCGTTGTTCGGGTTCAACATGGCCATCATCGGAATGGCTGGTGGCGCAGGATCAAGATTTCGGCGGTTTTCCACGTCTCCTCGCGTCGGGACAGCGGCAGCCACGCGGCTAGCCGCGTGATCAGGAGGAACACGAACCGCATGCACATGACCGGTGATCATCACGGGTCGGGCGCCGGGCGAGCAAACGTGCTGGTCAGAGCCGTGGACGGGATTCTCGGCACGCACAGGTGGCGACGCAGGCAGCGTTCACCAATGATCAAATCCGCCGTCGCCGTGGTGGTGATAGCTGTCGGAGCCACCGTGGTCGACGCCGCCGTCGGAGGCGTCCGGGTTGCTGAGGGCGTTGATCTGCTCCTCCGCCAAGTGGCCGATCCAAGACAAGGCGTCCCTCTGATCGACGCCGTAACTGACGCTGTCGGCCAGTTCCACCAAGGGGTTCCAGAACTCGGACTCGGTACCGCCGCGGTCAAGCGCTTTGAACGCGGCGCCGAGGACACTCGGGGGCAGCCAGAACACTATCGCCCCGGCCCTTGCGATGATCTGCTCAGAGCCCGGGCGAAACTGGTTTCCTTGAATCGCAGCATTGAGCTCGCGGTAACGCCTTATCGCCTCGGCACCCCACAGCTTGCCTTTCGGCGATACCACCAGACGAGTGTCGGCCGACCAGCGCCGCTTCCTAGGCTCAAGGAGGTTCAGGCGGCATAGTTCCTCCTGCACCGCTGCCTGTACTTCATTCCGAACAGGGTTCTTGCGAGCAGGGTCATCATTGAGGGAATAGATGTTGAACGAGACGATATCCGTCAGCTTCACGCCGTCGGGGAAGCGCTCCCGCAGGTTCGCATCGACAGTCGGTAGCGGCGGCTGAAGAGGCCGTGATGGTTCCTGGCCTGGCCAGAGGTGAGCGCTGCCCCGGGTGCCGGACACCCGCTAGCAGCCGATCGCGACAAGCTCCTTGATGCACAGGTCTATCGAATCTCTGCCCCCGGAGGTGCGCGGGCGGCACGCCTTGTGAAGGGCAAACGTCAACCATGCCGAGAGTGGCCAAACGCCCGGCGGCTGCTCTAGTGACGCGGGGAGTTCCACAGCAGTGGCGCCTACACGGCTACGTAGCAATATTCCGGTTAAGGTACCAGCTGTCGCCTGGCCCAGCCAGGCTGTGTGTCAGAGTCCTGCCGATGTCATGTTTCGTCTTCAGGCGGCGTCGGTGTCCCTGATTCGACTCCCCGCCTCAGAGGTGAAAGGTAGGTCGTGCAATCCGTTCTGGCCAACGGCAGTCTCAGGCCGAGCGCCTTATGTGCCGCTTACGGCGCGGGCGTCAGCAGGGGATAATGGCGGGCCGGTTGGCAGCGGCCGCAGCCAGGCGCGTCAGGTCATCAGGATCACTGGTCACGATCCGGTCGCCGGGTGCTGCCAAGAGCACCACGGTGGCATCGATGGCGTCAGCGGTACCTGCTGCGGCCAGCAGGACGCCCGCGGCCCGGCCATCCTCGTGCCGTACCGCACGGACATCAACCGCGTGGAGCAGCCGCGCCAGATTGACCTGCCGGCCGAGCCGGTCGCGCCAGACCTGGGCGAGCACCATGGCATTGCTGCGCAGTTCCAGCCCGGCTTTCTCGGCCACCCGCAGCCGGGCGATCATCGCCCGGTCGTCGCGGTCGACTGCTACCAGGGCCCCCGCATCCAGAACCAGCGCGCTCACGCGGCTGCATCGCTGGCAGGAAGCCCAAGCGCCCGTTCAGCGCGGGCAATCTCCTCAGGGGTGAACACGCCGTGCTCCGCCTCCCAGCCGGCTAGGAACTCAGCCAGGGCCTCGGCCCGTAGCTTGCTCGCAGCCGCCTCGGCCAGCCACGATGACAGGGGCTTGCCCGCCTGGGCAGCGGCAGACCTGACAGCGTCACCGAGTTCCGGATCGAAAGAGACGCTCAGCTTGTCGACTTTCACGCGATCATCCTACCCTAGTAGTTCATACCATGGTCGCAACGTAGCAAGTAGCCGCGGTCAGGTACGTCCGGGCCGGCGTGGCGGCCGTATATCGCATGGGTGCCGGATCGAGCCTGGGTGCAGCACCAGAGTGCAGCAGCCGGGTTCGCTAACGCGTTCGAGGATTCGAACAAACAAAGATCTCGTGGTTCCGTGGGAGGCAAAATGGGAGCCATGAACCACACCACTGGGGACAATTCCAGACCACTCAGGACCACGTGTCCGCAGGTCAGCGAGATACCACCGGCGCTGGACACCCGGGCCGGTCCCGCTGTCCCGGCTGATCGCCATCGCGGTCGCCCGCTGGCGCATTGAAGAAGATCACCAGCTCACCAAGCAGAGACCGGCCTGGACGCAGGGCAGGTATCCGCTGGAAGTCCTGGCACCGCTGGACCGTGATCTGCCTGCTGGCCTATATCTACCTCGCCATTGCCGTGGCAGTGCAACGCCAGCAAGAGGCCGGCTCCGACCTGGACGCCGGGCTGATCCCGATCACCGTGCCGGAGCTGCTGCGGCTTCTGCGTGACACCGTCATCCCGCCGCCCCGGCGAGACCGGCCCCACCGGCTGCACTGGTCCGCCTGGCGACGCCGCCACCAGCACCGCGCCCGCCAAGCCCACCAGCGCTGGAATGCCTACGCCGGGACAACACCATGATCACAACGAACTGCAGCTGCCTACCAGGCAGGACATCGAGAGGCGCCGGCTCGCGGTTTGACCAGCTGTGTGCCCGGGGCACGTCAGAACCTGAACCGGTCGCAGAAGGGAATCGTTGTGCAAGCTATAACCGTGCGAGACCGAGCCGCTGGCGCCGCCGGGCTCACGCTATCCGACATCCCGCACCCCCACGCGGCCGAAAACGACGTGATCGTGCGCGTCTACGCGGCCGGGTTCACCCCGGGAGAGCTGGACTGGCCGGGCACGTGGACCGATCGCGCCGGCCGCGACCGAACCCCGAGCGTGCCCGGACACGAGCTGTCGGGTGTTGTCAGCGAGCTGGGCTACGGCACCACCGGCTTGACCGTGGGCCAGCGGGTGTTCGGGCTGGCCGACTGGACCCGCGACGGGGCGCTGGCTGAGTACACGGCGGTGGAGGCCCGCAACCTCGCCCCGCTCCCGGCGGACATCGACTACGCCGTGGCCGCCGCCGTGCCCATCTCCGGGCTGACCGCCTGGCAGGGCCTCTTCGACCACGCAGGGCTAAAGACCGGCCAGACCGTCCTGATCCACGGCGCCGCGGGCGGCGTCGGGTCCATGGCGGTGCAACTCGCGCACGAGCTGGGGTCCCGCGTAATCGGCACCGGTCGCGCCGCGGACCGGGAGGCTGCACTCGGGCTGGGCGCGGACGTATTCGTAGACCTGCAGGCCGACCGGCTGGAGGAGGCCGGCGAGGTCGACGTGGTGTTCGATGTCATCGGGGGCGAGGTCCTCGAACGCTCGGCCCCGCTGGTGCGCGCCGGCGGAACGCTGGTCACGATCATCGGCCTGCCGCAGGTGCGGCCCGCCGACGGCCGGGCGATCTTCTTTGTCGTCGAGCCGGACCGGCTCCGGCTGGCGAGACCTCGCCGAGCGGGTGCGGTCCGGGCGGCTGCAGCCGATCATCGGGGCCGTACGGCCGCTGGCCGAGGCACCGATCCGCGTTCACGCCCGACCGCCGGATGCCCGGCAAGACGATCATCCGCGTCACGGAAGGCGAATAACGGAAGGCGGGTATCTGATCGGCGGGCGGACCGGTCCCTGGCGACATGCTCTGACAGGTAAAGCCCGAGGAGGCCGGCCCCATCGGCTGCACTGGCCCACCTGGCGACGCCGCCACCAGCACCGCGCCCGCCAAGCCCACCAGCGCTGGAATGCCTACGCGGAGACAACACCATGATCACAACGAACTACAGCTGCCGTAATTGAGCCTCCGTCCAGAAGTTAGAGCAGGATCGCTCGGATGCTCCGCTGGTCAGATGGTGATGGCCAGATCGTCGAAGGCGATGCGGAGCCTGTGGCCAGCTTGGACGTGGGTGGCGATGTCACAGTGGCCGCGGCGCGGATTCTGCGCAAATGCGTAACCGGCGGCGAGGACCCGCGCTGACCGGTGTCCACGCGATCGGCCAATGTAACAGTGCCGGGCAGAGCGTCGCCGGTGCCGGTACGGTGATGCTATGACCGCGCAGCCAGCCAGCAGCCCAGACCCGGCCGTGCCGTATGAGGTGATCCACCTCGGCGGCGAGGCCGCCGCCATCGTCCCGCTCGCGGAGTTGCGGCGGCTGCGGGCGGTGGAGCGGCACGCCTCGCCGCAGGCCCTGGAGGACGCCGAGATCGAGGCGACGCTCGCGGCGCATGACGAATGGGTCGCCGTGGGGTGCCCGGGCGCGCTGTCGCACGAGGAGGTCATGGCCGGGCTGCTCGGCAATGACTGGTGAAGATCAGGTGGACACCCGCGGCGGCGGCGTCAGCGCGCCGCTACCTGCGAGACCAGGACGGTATGCGCGCTGTCGGCGCGGCGGTCGCCGGCCTGATGGATAATCCGTTTGTCGCTGAGGGATTCCACCGGGGCAGGTACCACCGGCTGCGCGTCGGCCCGTACCGGGTCCTGTACGTCGTTGACGGTGACATGATCACAGTCGAGCGAGTCGACCGCGTCGCCGGTGATTAGCCGCGAGGCGCTATCCCGCATGTCCGGCGGCAAGGTCGAGGTAGGTGTCCATGTCGAGCTCGAAGCGGCCTTAGAGGTTGACGTGGGTCTAGAACAGGGCGGACAGGCCGCGCCGGTCGGCGTCAATGAGGCGGTCCCGCCGGGACGGGTCGCGCGGCACGATCTGGATCATGATCGTGTTGACGTGGGCGAGGCGGCCTGGATCAGGTGGAGTGGACAGGGCGGAGATCTGGGCGTGCTCCCGGTCGGGGCGGGCGATCGCCGCTCTTGCAGTTGAAGTGGTCGCCGTTGGCGGAGTTCCAGTCTTCCGGCCTGCGAGCCATCGTGGATCTCCCGCCGCAGCGCGGGATCGGCGCGGTAGTCGCAGATGAAGAGGGTGCCGCGAGCTGCAGCAGTGCAGCCAGCCCGGCCGCAGTCCTTCACGCAGCACATGTCGAGCCCGTCTTCGGCATAGGCAGGCGAGCGCAGCGCGGGGAAGTCTGGCGCGGCGCCGACGGCGGCGGCGTGCACGAGCTGGGGCACCGCGGTGAACGGCGACATCGGGTTGCCGAGCGGCCCCCAGGCGGACAGCGAGTAGTTGACGATCTCGATCCTCGGCTGCGCTGGCCAGGTAATCGGCCACCAGTTCGCCGATCTTCTTGAACGCCGGGATCAAATGGCCTGCGGGCGGGCCCGTGCCGGTCCAGGCGCGTGTCGCCGGGCCAGGCGCTCCTCGCGGTAGCGGGCGTCTTCTTGCCGCTGCTCAGGGAGACGCGCGAGACGACTTACCAGTTCCGGGCACCCTTCGTTATCGACTCGGGCAAGTTCGAAGCCGCCTTCGGCCGACTTCAGCCCGCGCCGCGCCCTGGCTGCATCACTGCTGCTGCGCGATCTGGTCGCTCGCCGACTGCTCCCACCCCGGAGCCATATGTGAGTGTGGGGTCCTAATGGCTCACAGGCTGAGTTCGTCGTGAGTCCTGCCACTCTGGGCGCACTGCACGGTTTCCGCGCCCGATGATCCGCTATAAATTGTCGTCATGGACCAGCCCAAGCTGTCGCGGTCGCGTCGCAGGTTTCTTGATCGGCTGGTGAGACAACGGGGTGGCGGGGCGGAGGAGCGGCGTAGGCGCGATCGACTCCGGAAGATCCTCACGTACGCTGCGAAGGAATTCGATCAGACGGGTCACTGGCCGACCCTCGACATGTTGGCATGCTCGGTGGCCGAGACTAACGGCGAGCTGAGAAATTTCGACCTCGCATTGCTCCGCCTGCCGCCTGCTCTCGGCCGGGTCTGCGATTCCGAGAGGATCTCGCTCACGGCGCTCGGGTTCCTACTCGTCACCGGACCTGAGTCGGAGAAGGCCAAGAGCCTGACACGGCTAGCCGAGATTTGCGGTGAGCTCAAGCTGAGCCTCAAGGACAAGGCGACAATCGGAGAGCAGATTCTCCGCTCGAAGTACCACTATTCAGACCAAGGAGCCTGGCAAGCGCTGGACCTTGTCTCAATGCTTCCCGGCGTCTCAGACGACCGGGGTACTGGCGGCTACTCGTCACTATCGATCCACAGAACTGCGCTCCAATATCGTGACGTCAAAGAGCCGGACGTGCTTTTGGCGATCTTGCAGCAGCAGGCCGCTGACCGACTGGGGCTGAACCAGAAACGGCCGTGGGTATGGCGGCTCTGGAGATGGGTTCGCCTGCTGGGAATGGCCTTGACCGGCAGCAGCCGACGGCGCGAGGAGACGGTTGATCCAGGCCCCCGGTGGCTGCCGGGCAACACGGCCCTGACTAAGGAGAGTCACCCAGAGCTGATCAGCAAGAATAAAGCACGAAAGCCGGGAGCGCCTGCCCAGCTAGATGATGGGCCCGTCCAGCAAGATGACCGGGCATACCTGACATCCCTACTCAGCGTATACGCCACCCAGTTCGGTTCGTACACCACGCTACTATGGCAGGTCCCAGCCCTCAGCCTCGCCGCCCAGTCATTCCTCATGACCATCGCTTTAAGCCATGGCAATAGCAACTCGGCCAGGCTAATCGCGTCGGCTCTGTCAATCGTAATCGCAGGAACGTCAATCTCCCTCATGCACAACCAGCGCGGTCACGCAATCAACCACGGAGAGCTCGCCTTAAGAGTTTCCAAGGAACTCGGACTGGCACGGGACCTGGGCAGCCTTGCAATCGACGATGCTAAGCCAGAATTTACTGACGCGGAAAGCGTTTGGGTGGGGTGGGACCACGGCATCTATCACGTTTGGAAGATATGCTTGGGCTTGTTTATTATGGCAGATATCATCGTCTTCTTCCTCACCTTCTTGTTCGCCGTTACCGGCAGTTCCCCGAACTCATGGTGGTCTTGACATGGTGGTGGCCGACTGACGGTGCGGTCGACCGCCTGGAGGGTCGACGGTGGCCAGAAGTAGTGATGTTGCCGTCGTGATGGGCCTGCCGGTTTGCTGATTGGCTGGCGCGGCCGGATTGGCCGTTGCAGGCTGTTCTGGGTTTGGTCCTGGTTTGGGCAAGGTGTCAGGGAGCGTGGCGGGTGGCTGACCGGCTGCTGGTTGATCTCGGGGCGGACGGGCTGGTCACGGTCTGCACCTGGCCGGAGGGCGGGCTGCCAGAGACGGTGTCCCGGGCGGGGCTGGTGTGGCCGCTGGATGAGGGGGCGCTGGAGGGTCTGCACTGGTATCTGGAGGATTATCTGCGGGCGCCGTTAGGGGCGTGGGAGGAGCGGGGCCCCCAGATCCAGGCGCGGCTGGCCGGGTGGGGGCCCACGAACATTCCCGCACAGGCTTGGCCGCAACCACCCCTCGGCGTCCGCGAAAATAGGCATCGGCTATACATGCCATTCTCGCGCCCGCCACCGCCTTGACCTTGGAATCGATCGCCCCCACGACCGGCAAATGCGTGGAGCCCGCGAGACGGTCGGCGAACCTCTCTACCTCGCCGAAAGCCATCGTCGCTTAACCGTCGCGGACCTGTCACGGTCGAAGGTATCCCCTAAAGCAATGAGGGCGGACTTGTCTCGCTCAGGACTACTCCGACGCGGCTCCCTTGTGGCATGCGGCCCGGTCGCGAACGCCCTTTGCCGCTGAGCGCTGGGATTGGTGTCGCCATGGCTCCGGATCACTGATCTTGGCCAGCAGCGCTACGTTGATCCCATGGGAGCGCCCACCTACCGTGTCCGACCTCTCAACGAATCGACGTGGCCGGCGTACGCCGCGCTGGTGGAGCACAACAACGGCATCTTTGGCGGCTGCTAGTGCATGGGATTCCATCCCGAGGGCGTCGGCAAGGACACCACAGCGGAGCTGAACCGTGACCGCAAGCTGGCTCGCGTGCGTGCGGGAACGGCACACGCGGCGCTCGTCTTCCACGGCGACGACTGCCTGGGCTGGTGCCAGTACGGCCCGCCGGGGGAGCTACCGCGGATCAAGAGCCGCGCCGCTTCATAGTGACTAGTGCATGCTTAGGCGTCATGGCGGGCAAGCAGTGGCGGCCGCATAGAGTGATCTGGGCGTGTCCTACGGGACCGCGTGTGCCTGTTGAGGATCACCGGCCTGGTCTCTGGCGTCCGGCAGACCGGCTCTCGTACCAGGTGCGCCATGCTGAGAGGGGGACGTGGCCCGGCCAGGCGGCGCGCTGGGTAAGGACCCTGGGCCTCGGCTGGCCGAACCTGTTGCCGACAGCTGCGAATGCCTAGGCTGTGGAGCGATGGCCGAGACGGATCTGATCCGCACGCCTGACCAGCGGTTGCGGGTCTTTGTGAGTTCCACGCTGCAGGAACTGGCCGCTGAGCGGCAGGCAGTGCGGGACGCTGTGACCCGTCTGCGGCTGGTGCCGGTGATGTTCGAGCTGGGCGCCCGGCCACATCCGCCGCGGCAGGTATACCGCTCCTACTTGGCGCAGAGCCAGGTGTTCGTGGGCGTGTACTGGCAGAGCTACGGCTGGGTCGCGCCGGGGGAGCAGGTATCCGGGCTGGAGGATGAGTACCTGCTGGCGGCGGGGCTGCCCAGGCTGATCTATGTGAAGTCGCCGGCGCCGGAGCGTGAGTCGCGGCTGGCGGAGATGCTGACCCGGATCAGGGATGACGGTGACGTGTCCTATCAGCACTTTTCTGCTGCCGCCGGGCTGCAGCGCCTGGTCGAGAACGACCTGGCGGTGCTGCTGAGCGAGCGGTTCGAGAGGGCGCCGGGGCGGGACGGCGCCGCGGACGGGGCGTCGCTGGCAGGGGCGGTGCCGGTGCCGGCGACGCCGCTTGTGGGCCGCGACGATGACGTTGCGGCGGTGGGCGACCTGGTGCGTGCCGAGGGGGTGCGCCTGGTCACGCTTACCGGCCCGGGCGGGGTCGGGAAGAGCAGGCTCGCGGTGGACGTCGCGCAGCGGGTGGGTGCGGGCTTTGAGGACGGGGTGCGGTTTGTTGAGCTCGGCTCGGTCCGGGCGGCCGAGCTGGTGACGGCGGCGATCGCCGGCGCGCTGGGGCTGAGCACCTCGGGCGGCGCGCTGATCACCGACCTGAAGTCGTACCTGCGCGCCCGGCGGCTGGTGCTGGTGCTGGACAACTTCGAGCAGGTGATGGGGGCGGCTCCGCTGGTGGCTGAGCTGCTGGGCGCCGCTCCGGGCGTGGTGGCGCTGGTGACCAGCCGGATGGTGTTGCGGCTCGGCGGTGAGCACGAGTTCCCGGTGCCGCCGCTGCCGGTGCCGCCGATCGGGCCGGCGGGGATGCCGCGGAGGTGCAGCTATGCGCCTCGGTGCGCCTGTTCGTCGAGCGCGCCCGCGCCGCGTCCGCGGGTTTCGAGCTGACCAGCGGGAACGCCGGGGCGGTCGCCGAGATCTGCCGGCGGCTGGACGGGCTGCCGCTGGCCATCGAGCTGGCCGCGGCCAGGGTCAGGCTGCTGCCACCGCAGGCGCTGCTGGCCCGGCTCGACGACAAGATGGGGCTGCTGACGGGCGGAGCACGCGACCTGCCCGAGCGGCAGCGGACACTGCGGAACACCCTGAACTGGAGCTTCGACCTGCTGTCCGCCCGCGAGCAGGCGCTATTCGCCCGCCTAGGGGTGTTTGCAGGAACCTTCGACCTGCCCGCCGCAGAGGCCGTCGGCGCCGCCGGGCCGGCGGGCCCGGGCCGGGCCGGGCACGTCATGGACACGCTTGGCTCGCTGGTGGACAGCAGCTTGGTGCAGCCGCAGATGCGCGACGGCGAGCCGCGCTTCGGACTGCTGCAGACCATCCGGGAGTACGCGCTGGAGCGCCTGCGCGACGGCGCTGACTGGCGGGAGGCGCACGACCGGCACGCGGCCTACTTCCGGGCGCTCGCCGAGCCGGCGCCAGCCGAGCTGCAAGGTCCCGGACAGCTGGCGTGGCTGGACCGGCTCGAGACCGAGCACGGCAACCTCGGCGCCGCGATGTCCTGGCTGGTGGAACAGGACCAGCTCGAGCCGGCGATACAGCTGTCCTGGGCGACATGGAGGTTCTGGTGGCTGCACGGCCACGCCGAGGAACTCGCCTCCTACGTGGACATCCTGGCCAAGAGCGAGCACCTGCCGCCGCGGCAGCGTGCCCTGGCGCTGAGCGGCACCGGCTTCGGCCTCTTCGCGTCCGGGGACCAGGCCACCGCGCAGCCGCTCCTGGAGCAGAGCCTGCCGCTGTACCGCCAGGCCGGGGACATGCTGGCGCAGCCACGACGGCAGCCATGCTGGGTCACCTCCTGGCATTGCAGCACCAGGACGCGCGGGCCAGCGAGCTGCTCGAACAGACGCTCGCCCCGCTGCAGGAGGCCGGCAACGACCGGCTCGCCGGACCGGTGCGTCTGCAGCACCTGCTGGACGTGGCGCTCGGTGCTCGAGAATCCCTGGAAAAGCGCAACCGGCCGCCCAAAGGAACTCACGCTCCGGGAAGCGATCATCATCGCGAGCGGATATACCCGGCAGAACATCATCCAGGACGTCTGGGCAGAGATCTTCGACATCTCACAGCCGGGAGTTTCCCGGATCATCACCGAGATCACTCCCCTCATCGAAAAGGCAACCGCAGAATTCCGGCCGGATGCCGAGGAGGCCCAGGCCGCCGCCCGCGGCCAGACCGTCCTGGTAGACGGCTTCCTGGCGCCATGCTGGTCCTGGCGCGGGCTACCGGGCCTGTGGTCAGGAAAGCATAAGACGACTGGCTTCAACAGCCAGGTCATATCTGACATGGCGGGCAACGTGATCTTCGTTTCCGAACCGCTCACCGGACACAACCACGACATGACCGTCCTCAGCGAAACAAAGACCGCCGAGATCATCGCGGAGGCATTCAGCGGCATCGGCGACAAGGGATACCAGGGATCGGGCTACATCACGCCGATCAAGAAACCGCAATACAGGGACCTGCTTAAATGGGAGAAGGAGTTCAACGCGGACGTAAGCCGCCTGCGCGCCCCGGTCGAGCGAGCGATCGCCCACATCAAGTCCTGGCGCATTCTCCACACTGACTACCGGAGACCGCTGGCCACCTACCTCACGTCGTTCCGGGCCGCCATCGGCCTGTACTTCTTTAAACTGTATTTTTAATAAGCTTCCTTGCAGGAGCTGTTGGCTGCCAGGCTGACGGATGCACCCGAGACCGACGCGTCGCAGGCGCGGGACGCCGTCCGCACTGCGGTGACCGCCGCCGACCCTGATGCGGCCGCGTTCGCCGGGGCGCTGGCCGACTATTACGACGACCAGATCTGTGGTCTCGTTGCCCGGCTTGAAGCTGAGGAGCTGCCGTTGCTGGCGCAGATCAGCAGCGAGGCCTTCTCCTCTCGCATTATCACCATTGTGCGCGCGATCGAGCGGCACACTGCTGCGCTGGCCGATGACGAACGACAACCCAACGAGGGGCACTCAGGCTCCGATCTGACGGGAAGGCCAATCAGGCGGCGCCGGTACCTGCCCATTCCCGACCAGGGACGATGGCTGGCCGCCGTGGTGCGCGGGCACCAGGCCTACTATGCGGTGCCCGGCAACAACGACGCGGTGAACGCCTTCCGCCACCAGGCGACACGGCACTGGCACCAGGCGCTGCGGCGCCGCAGCCAGAAGACCCGGCTCACCTGGGCCAGGATGGACCGCATCGCCACCCGGTGGCTTTCCCAGACCCGCATCCTGCACCTATTCCCGGAGGCGCGCTTCGCCGCCACACACCCGAGGTAGGAGCCCAGTGCGGTAATCCCGCACGCTGGGATCTGTGCGGGGGGCCGCCCGCAAGGGCGGTCCCTACCGTGACTGAGTTGTTCAGGTCGCGGTTGCCTCGTAACGGTCGACGAGTTCCCTGGCGAGCGCCAGTGACGACGTTGCTGCGGGGGATGGGGCATTCCTTACGTGGGTGGCGCCCGGGGTGTGCGAGATCGCGAAGTCGTCGAGCAGCTGCCCGTCGCGCCCCACCGCCTGCGCCCGGACGCCGCTGGCCGCGGACGAGTCGATCTCCATGGACTCGATGACCGGGACATACTGCGCGCAAGCCCGGACGAATGCCTTGCGGCTGGCAGCCATACGCAGCTCACCGATCCCGGTGCGCCAGAACTTCTTCGCAACCCTCCATGTTCCCGGCCAGCTCAGCGTGCTGATAAGGTCCTGCGGGCGCACCGTCCGCACGTTATAGGCATCGCGGGCTCCCACCAGCATCGCGGTCGGCCCCAGCATGACGTGCCCATCGATGTGCCTGGTGATATGAACACCCAGAAATGGCAGCTCCGGGTCGGGCACCGGGTAAACCATGCCGCGGACGACGGGCGGCTGGCCCCCTGCCAGCCGCAGGTAGGCACCGCGGAAAGGCACGATGCGCGGATCTGGGGAAGCCCCGGCCGACACGGCCAGGCGGTCTGACCACAGCCCGGCGCACAAGATCGACGAAGCCGCGTGGTACGCCCCCCCGTCATGAGCCAGAGCGGTCTGCCCGTGCTCGCGGCGCACCACCCTGATCGCGCAGCCGAGCGCGAACGCCACTCCCAGACCGCGCAGCTCACCCTCCAGCGCCCGGGCCACCGCGCCGTAATCGACGATTCCGGTGCCCGGTGAGTGCAGCGCGGCGTAGCCCCGGCACTCAGGCTCGATATCAGCGATCTCGCCAGCCTCCACCCGGCGCAACCCGGGGACCCCATTGGCGTGACCGCGCGCTTCAAGCTCTGCCAGCCGCGGCAGCTCATCATCACGCACCGCGACGATCAGCTTCCCGCAGCGCTGGTAGGGAATTGCGTTCGCATCGCAGAACTCATACATCAGCCGGGCACCTTCAACGCACAACCGGGCCTTGAGCGAGTCCGGCTTGTAGTACACACCGCTATGAATCACGCCAGAGTTATGGCCGGTCTGGTGGTAGCCGACACTGGCCTGCTTGTCGATGACGACCAGCCGCGACCCGGGGCGGCGGCGCAGAAACTCGCGCGCCACGGCCAGCCCGACAATCCCCGCGCCTACTACGGCAAGGTCGTAGCACCCGAAGTCCGCGCCCCCGTCCCCGGAAGCGCGCGACGAATCCTCGCTCATAGGCGAGCACGATAGCCGACCCGGCCGAACCGCACTGCCGACGCCCAAGTCGTCGCCAACGCACTGTCATGCCGCAGTTGGGTTGATGCAGAGTGGCGGGCAGGTGGGACCTCCGCCGTGGAACGTGTATCGCATTGAGCCACGCTCGGCGATCGTTACCCCGGCGGCGGAGCCGGGCGGCCTGACTCGCTTCCGGCTCTGACGCTGCTGATCGGTTGGGTCGCCCTCATCTGCCGCCGCGGGTGTGGACGGAGTCCCACGGCGCCGACGGCCGTAGGGTTGGCCTGTGGGCAACCGTGGTGCTGAGGGTGTCGTGATCACGGGGGTGTATGGGTCGGGCAAGAGCGCGGTCGCCGCGGAAATCGCCCACGTTCTTGAGCAGCTGTCTGAGATCGAACGGCGCCTGGCCAGCGACGTCACCAGCGGCCGCCGCGATGACCTGCGTGAGGCAGCGGCACAGATCGCGGCGTCCGACGGTGTAGGCGTGGCGGACGTGGTCATCATCGACGACCGTCCTATAGCGGTCGTGGCCCGGGAACTTATGACATTCCTCGGATGGCTTTAAACGACTTGGGCCGACCGAACAGCATCTCCAGGGGCATTCGCTCATGCCGCGGGGGGTGCGACCGCCGGTCCGTTGTCGGCGCTTCAGATCGGCAAGAAGGACAAAGATCGGCTGGATCGCCGCCGCGGCCTAGCGACGGGAGATCAAGTGCGAACTGAACCCGGAGCACTCGGCCGGACAATCGCGTAGAAACCCGGGATCGGCTCGAAGTTGTCCGTTGTGGTGAGGGGCACGCCGTGCATAGTCATCGGCCCGCTCTTGAGCGTTTCCCAGTACGCGGGCTGGAACAGCGCTGCTAGCTGCACTTCATCGAAATGCCGGGGTGGCTTAATGCCCGCCGCGATGCACTTCCGGAGCGGCTCAGGCATGGCCGTCGCGGTCGCGCCCTGGGCTACCAGCTGATCGAGCGGATCGCCCGCATAGTTAGTCTCCGCGAAGTAGACCGTGCCCCGCCGGCCGACGATGTCGCGGAGATTCGCCACCGCTCGCTCGCGCTGCTCGACGTCGAAGACGTGGAACACGCCACGCACGAAAACATTTGCTTCGCCCAGCTCCTCGAAGAGCTTCTGGCCTGCGCCAGCCGCGCTTGCGTCGAGAACACGGTAGGTGACGTTGTCCACCTCGCTGGACTCCTCCTCGGCCCGCCTGACGGCGTGCGCGGAAATGTCGATGCCCAGCACCTTGGGGAAGCTGCCCGATAGCAGCCGCGAGAACCGGCCATTGCCGCAGCCGATGTCGACTATGGGAAGATCCCGGGCCATGTGCTCCAAAGCGAGAGTGCGTACACGGTTGAGTTCCTCGGTGCTGGCCGCATCCCAAATCACTTCCCCGTCCGCGCCGGTACGCTGGATACCCGCCCAGAATCGATCCCATGCCAAACCCTGATCGCGGGGCGATCGAACTCCGTACCAAATGAGCTGCGGAATGAGCAAATACTTATAGAAACCCACGATGCAGATATTATCATTAGAATGTTGGCGACGCCGAGCCTCCACAGCCTGTGCGTTCCGAGAATTCCGTCCATGGCTCTGACCTGCAGGTTTGCGCGACCAGCCGTCGGGCCGTGATGATCGCCGATCATGTGCCTGCGGTTTACCTTCCTCCTGATCACGCGGGAGGCTTCATGGCTGCGACTATCCCAGCGTGAGGAGACGTGGAAGACCGCCGAGATCTTGATCCTGCGCCACCAGCTCGCGGTCCTGCAGCGGCGGCAGCCGCGCCGCCGGAACCTGAACTGGGCGGACCGGGCCTTGATCTCGGCCCTGCTCGGCGTAATACCCAAAGCGCGCCGCCACGGGATGTGCCTGCTGGTAGCCACCGACACGATTCTGCGCTGGGGGAGTGAAGGTAGCGGCATCGACGCCGTGGGAAATTCTGAAGAATGCCGGAATCGACCCGGCGCCGCGGCGGACCGGTCCGACCTGGTCGCAGTTACTGCGTTCTCAGGCCGACGCGATCCTGGCGTGCGACTTCTTCACGACCGAGCTGCTCGACGGCACCCAGGCCTATGTCCTGGCCGTAATAGAGCACGCGACCCGCCGCATCCGCATCCTCGGAATCACCCGCATCCAACCGGAGAATGGACCGCCCAGCAGGGCACGCAACCTGATCATGGACCTCGGCGAGCAGGCGCACCTGGCCGCCGCGAGGTGCTGGACCGCACCCTTGTCTGGAATCAGAGCCATCTGCGGCGGATCCTGCGTGACTACGAGATGCACCACAATCAGCAACGGCCGCACCGCTCCCTGCACGGCGCCGCGCCGCTGAAACCGCTACCCGAACCGATCAATCTCGATCAGTACCGCGTCCGAAAACAGGCTCGTGTTGGTGGCCTGATCAACGAATATCGCGTGGTTGCATGACGTAGACGAGGTTTTCGGCACGCACAGCCCATGCCGATGTGAGACCGTTTCTGTTTATGGGCGACTAGTGTCGTGTAATTGAATCTGCTTTACTTTGGCCGATTAGCATGTAATAATAGAAGTATGGATATTACGCTGGAAGAGCGCGCGGAACTTGATTCTATCATTTCTGTTGGCTACGACGGATCTCTGTCGTCCCGCGCCCAGATGGTGCTGTGGCACGCTGACGGATGTACTTTCGCGGAGATTGCGCGCAGGGCAGGCACGACGAAGCCTACGGCTTCCCTCTGGATCGGCCGTTACGAGCAGGGCGGGATCGGCGCGCTGGAAGACCGGAGGCCGACGGGAAGGCCACCATCTGTATCCGGGCGGGTGAGATCGAGAATTATCGCTCTTACAAGGTCGAGCCCTCCGGAGGAGACTGGTCTCACGCACTGGTCCAGTCGTGAGATGGCAAGGTACCTGAAGCGGCATGAGGGCATCAGCGTGTCCCACAACTTCATCTCCGAGTTGTGGCTGGAGAATGATCTCAGGCCGCACCGGCAAGGCACCTTCAAGATTTCCACGGATCCGGACTTCGCTGCGAAGGTTGTCGACGTTGTCGGGTTGTATCTCGACCCGCCCGCCGGTGCGGTGGTGCTCAGCGTGGACGAGAAGACGCAGGTCCAGGCGCTCTCCAGGACCCAGCCGATGCTCCCGCTCGACTTCGGGAAGGCAGAGAAGAGAACGCACGACTATAAGCGCCATGGTACGACGAACCTGTTCGCCGCGTTGAATGTCCTTACCGGCGTGGTAAAAGGCAGGTGCTTCGATCGGCGGCGTACCGGGGAGTTCTTGAGCTTCATGAACGCCGCGATCAGGGGGTATCCGAAGTCCCGGGAGATCCATGTCATTCTCGATAACCTGTCGACTCACAGCAATCCCGCGGTGGACGAATGGCTGGCGAAGCACCCGAACGTGAAGTTCCACTTTACCCCGAAGGGCGGCTCGTGGATCAACCAGATCGAGACGTTCTTCGGAATTATCACGCGTCAGGCGATCAGGCGCGGCGACTTCAAGTCAGTCGCTCATCTGATCAAGAAGATCAATGACTACATCGAGCACTGGAATGAGGATTCTAGGCCATTTGAGTGGACGGCAACCGCGAGTGAGATCTTGGCGAAGATCGCCCTGCTTGATCGCGATTACAGGAAGCTTGTCGCCAACAACATCAAATAAAGCACCTTCTATTACGAGACACTAGCGTTAGAGGGGCTTGCCACCGAGATATCCGAAATCAATTGATCAACATTCTTGACAATTTCCTGATAAGCTTTTTCCCTGTAAAGCTCCCTTTCGGATTCGACATCGGAAATCCTACCTGGTTCGCCAATATCGGCGACTGACCATATACGCGGGCTAGCAGGAAATGTCACGCACCGCAGGCACTCGTCGTAGACTCGCTGATTCATGCAGACTGTATTATCAGCCTTCTCCAGACGCGACTGGGTCAGCTGATCTCCATAGCCGACCTTGGCAAATCCCCGTATGCCGTGCACCCCAAGGAGCTCGAGCGTTCTTCTGTAGTAGGCCAGATTACTTGCTTTATCCAGGGCCGCGGTCGTACCGCTTGACAGGACGCTCGAATCCTTGATCCCGAGCGAGTTCAGGTAGGCTTCCGCGATAATGCTCCTGAACGAGTTTCCGCGGCATATGAAGTGGATAATCATCCCGCTATGCTAGCAAACGTGGCGTTTTCGGCACAACGTCGCGCTGGCTAAAATGCCGGGCCAAGCGGTCGATGTCGGCCAGGTCGGTGTCCTCGCGCCACTCGTCAACGTGCTATTCGCAGTCTGGAGATAGTCTCGATCCCTCACGCCAGGTCCCCGGCGTGTGCTACCGCAAACTAGGCACGCCGGTGACGGGCTAAGCGATGGCATGCATCTGGCCGGGCAGTCCGAAGGCATGGCGGCGCTGGGGCGGCTGAGTCTGGACGGTGTCGAGCTTGACACGGGACCATCCGTACCCGCAGCGCGACCGCGGCCGCATCAGCGCCTGGATCGCCGTGGAAGACTGGCACGGCTGGGGCGCCCTAAAAGACAACAGCAGCCAGCCGGGCTAGCGAACGGTTGAGCACCTCAGCAATTTGGCGCGAGCCCGAACTGGATGTTCTGCGCGCAGCCCCAAGGCTCATCACATGCGCTCACGGACGGCACTAAATGGGCGATCTGCGCTAGGGGCCGATTCCACATGCAAGGTCAGCTGGTCACGATACGTGAACGCAGCCACTGGGCCGTCGGCCGTCCGGCAGGTGGATCGTAGATTGCCAGCGCCCGGCCGCGTGCTACCTCGAGGCCCACAATTTACCCACAAGTCCGCGGTCGGGCGCAGCCCCCGCAGGAAGCCGACAGACGAAACGGAACTATACGGTACTCGGCGGCACGGTCGCCATAATGGCTACAAGACCGGCTGGCCAGCGACAATGCGGATGAGCTGGGCTTTTAAATGCTCGTCGAACTATGGTTTCAATGGTGATAGGACCCCTGAAAAGCGGAAGGTCGGCGGTTCGACCCGCCCCTTGGTCAAGCCGGTGATCCTCGGCCATCGGACGCTTCATCGCGAAGCCACCGGTCGAACCATGCACGCGTGCGCCGGAGCAGGTCGAGCTGGTGATTGCGCTCCGCGAATCCGTGTCCCTCACGCGGGTAGATGACGAGTTCGTGCTCGGCCCCGTACCAGCTGAGCGCGCGGTGGAAGTAGATCGCCTGGCTGACCGGCACGTTGGTGTCGTCCTCGCCGTGCACGATCAGCACCGGGGTGCGGATCTTCGACGCAAACGAGATCGGGCTCACTTGGTCGTGCGGGTGCGGGCCGCTGCCCTCCCAGCCGCAACTGCCGCTGAGCTCAGCTTCTAGAGTTCCCCCTTCGCCGGTCGCGACGAGCATCCCCCAGTCACTGATCCCGGCGACCATCATGGCGGCCTTGAACCGGTCGGTCTGCCCGATCGCCCAGGCTGCCATGAACCCGCCATGGCTGGCACCGCCGATTCCAAGCCGGTCCGGGTCCGCGACCCCCTCGGCAATCAGCAGGTCGATCCCGCTGATGATGTCGCTCCATTCGCTGCCGCCGACCGAGCGCGCGACCGTCGCCGCGAAATCACGGCCATGACCCACCCCGCCCCGCGGGTTAGGCAGGAACACGGCGTATCCCGCAGTCGCGAGCCACTGTCCCGTAGGATGCGGGGCGAGCATGAACTCGTCGGCATACCGGGCATCAGGGCCGCCGTGCACCAATGTGATGAGCGGGAACGGGCCGTCCGCGCGGTTGCGGCCGGGCGGCAATACGAGCAGGCCGTCGAGGCCGAGGCCGTCCGATGCCCGATAGGACAGGCGTTCTTGGCTTCCCCATCTGATC
Source organism: uncultured Actinomycetes bacterium (assembly GCA_963774825.1). GTDB lineage: Bacteria > Actinomycetota > Actinomycetes > Streptosporangiales > Streptosporangiaceae > DATBGO01. The sequence goes on from CAVZGW010000006.1 coordinate 103,242, forward strand.
GCGCGCAGGGCAGGCCGGGTGTCACTGAGCCGGATGAGCTGGCCTCCGGGCGGTCCGGCATGGACGTTCACCGGCTCATAGGAGGTACTGGCCAGCGCCGCGATCACCTCGCCGGAACGACACGCGGTGAGCGAGTCCGCCAGGCCATCCCGAGCGGACACGCACCCGAACCGCAGCAGGTCAGGGTCGAGCCGGTAGATCGCGGTGTCGAGCCCGTCCGCGAACAAGGCCAGCGGCGGGCCGTTCGCGACCTGCGCCAGCTCCGTCGGGCAGACAGCCATGCCCGCGGTCAGGTCACGATGCACAGCGGCAGCCGCGGAGACGGCGACATCGCAGACGGCGTCGCCGCCGAACGGCTCGGGCATTGCCAGGTAGGCCAGGTGCCAGCAGCCGTCGGCCTGCCACCAGACCGGTGACCGCGCCTCGGTCCCGATCCGGCCCAGATCACGGGCCGTCTTGGTCTCCAGATCGACCACATGCAACTCGCCGGTGTTCACGCCCCGATCCTTCTCCGGACCCGCCCAGCTGATCGCCGCCAGCGCGCCCCCGTCCGGCCGCGCCGCCAGCTCCACGACGTGACGGTCGCCGAGGCCGTCTACCGTACGCAGCTCGCCTGTGGCCAGGTCAAGCACCCGCAGCCTGCCGCAGCGCAGCTGCTGTCCCCAGACGAACGCGTCGTCGCGCTCGGCGCGCCGGCGCTTGTCCTCCTCGGTTGGCTCGTCCGTGGCCACCACGGCGACCAGCCGGGCACCCGCAAGCGGCCAGGCATCAGAGATCTCGCCGCGCCAGTCCGTCAGGACCTCGGCCTCCCCGCCACCGATTCGGACCCGGTACAGCTGACGGGAGCCGGTGCGATCCGACAAGAAAAACACCGACGCCGAATCCGGCGCCCAGCGCGGATCAGAATCTGCCGCCATACCCGCGGTCAGCTTCCACGGCGGTGAGCTACCGTCAGCAGCGGCCAGCCAGAGCGCGCACATACAACGCTCTTCCCCGCGGCCGACCGGAGCGACGACATACGCAACCCAGCACCCATCTGGCGAGATCACCGGCTGCGACGGCACGGCGCCGTCCACCACCAGCTCCGCGGCTAGCTCCGGTGCGTCTTCGCTCATGCAACGCGCCTTTCCGGCGAACATCCGCACATTTCGTAGCAGAGAGCCTGTCACAGCGGCCTTCTAGCCGGCGGAGGCGTCCTCCCCGCAGGTTAGGCTGCGCCAGGCGCGCCCGCCCGGCACGGGCGCGCCGCGATGGCTGCGCTGCTGCAGGTCAATCCGGCTCACTGGGTAAGTGATCTTAATGCGCGGTCGCAGCGAGGCGCAGGGCCACGAGGGCGATCATGGCGCACAAGATCATGGCGCCGTGGGGTGACTGCCGGGGCGCGTTGTTGATTGGCGGGCTGGAACGGTGATCATTGCCAGTTGTGTCCGCCGTTCCTGGCCTGCCCTCGGCTGAGGAGCTGTCCGCGCTGCCGGGCCAGCCCGCCCTGGAACCGGCCGTCCTGGAAGACCTGCTCACCCGCTACCGGGCACTCACCGGCGCCGGGCTCACGGCGAACCTCTACCGGCGCACTGCCACAACGAAAGACGCCCGCCGCCTGCAGCGCCTGTATGTCTTCTTCGTGCTGGAGGTCCGCAGCCGCAGCCCAGTCCGGCTTGGGGCGGGCGACTTGACGGCGCAGGACCGCGACCTCGTGCCACAGCACCAAGATTTCCACGTCTTTCGAGGCGTCGCTGCGCGCGAGCAGCGCCAGCCAGCCGGACAATCGGACCATGAGCAGATAGGCGAGGCGGAAGAGCACGAGTGCCGAGGGTAGAAGCCCAGGTCAGATGCTCTGCAGGAATTCTGGCACACCACACGGTCTTCAGCCAACGCGGCATGAGGCAGCTGGAAGCCCCATCCGCAGGGCGACTCCGAAGGGCCACGAAACCTTCATCTCCCGCACAGCACCGCATCAAGGACTCGCTCCTACATCAGGTCCTCCTTGCGTTCAGGACACACTTCGGCACCCACAACTCGGCTGGACAGACAAAAGCCAGCGGCTGAGGGCAGTTCTATTGAAAGTCTTTACCGACTTTCGGGGCGTGTGCTCAGGAGCGGCGGCGCGCTTGAAGCAGGACCGCGCGTACCGCTGGATGAACCAGAGTCTCCGGGCGGCCGGCGACTGCCCAGTAGCCGGCTGGCCATTCCATCTGACCGAAGTCCGCCGAAATCGGCTGTCCTGGTGGCGCGGTGCCGCCGCGCCATGTCACCTGGCCAAGTTTTGCGGTGTGGTAAGACAGGACCGACATCGGATCGTCCTGACCGGGCACGGCCGGTTCCCTATCCTCGATCCGGACCTCTGCGACCCAGCTTCCGTCCTCCATCTGGGCAAAGGGGGGTGGACCGGCATCGGCGCCGACGCTGGTGACTCCCATGGCCAGGAGCACAGCCTCTGCGATCGGCCGGGCCTGCGCCTCGCCGACCGCATCAACGGCGACCTTGATCGTGATCTCCCATCCGGCACCCGGCCCTCTAGAGCTGTCTGCTCGATCCACCTTCCCCTCCCTCCTGTCCGCGACGCGGGCTACGGTCACTAGCGAGCCTGGCACTGGTGGCACGGTGACGGCCAGGACACGCGAGTCTCCGGCGTAGCGGCTGGCCATCTGGGTCAGACATCCTTCCAGGCACCCCAATGGATCTTGCCCTTTGGCATACCGTCGGTGGTACCGACCCGGGCGCCGATATGCCCGTAAGTCCCCTCAATGCTGTGAGTTTCCCAGTCGACATCCACAGTATGCCGCGCACCGGCGTGGCCGATGGTCTGCTCCGGTACTGTGGTAATGCCTGTGTCGTAACGCACCTGCAGATAAGTGGTGCTGTTGCAGCTACTTGAGAGCTTGCCTTCGACCTGCAGATAGGCGCGGTTCAGAATCCCGCCGGTCCCCCCGTGGTTGATTTTCCCGACGAACTTCCCGCAGCGCACCGTCAAGGTGACATTAGCGGTGTAATTGGGTGCGTCGGTCCTAGCCACGCCAGACGACGCATGAGTCCCCCACGCTGCCGCCGGCGCCGACGCGTGCACTAGTGTAGCGGCTTGCGCTGAGCCGCTCAAGGGAACTGCTAATGCGATCACTCCCGCGCCGATCAGGCCACTGGCGAGGGCGGTCAGTTTGATTCGCATCACATGTGCCTCCTGTGCCCGGAGCTGAGTGTGCAAATCACCGTAACATACCGCCCTTTATACCGTAACCACTCACACCGGACTGGGTGTGGGAAATGAATGTAGGTGACCGGCTGGTAACTTCGGCTGGCCTGGTTGTCTGAGTGTGGCCGTGCCGTCAGATGGTGGGTCAGGCTGCGCCGGTGCGGGGCTGGCTGGGCGGGGTCCAGGTTTCTTCCCACCGGTCGCTGGCGTCGAGGCAGCGAGGGTGAGGATGCCGTAGGCGCCGGGGAGGGTCCATCGCATGCCGGATAGTTTGCAGCGCTGGGCGACGATCGCTTTGCATCCTGCTTCCACGGCCCCGGATCCGACGAACATGCCGAGTACTTGAAGTCTCCTTCAATTTGCTCTTTGGGGTTAAGGTCTTGGCCGTAGAGGTGATCTGGATCGTCGGGCTATCCAGAAGTAGCGGCGCGAACGTCGCCGCGATCATTTCTCTTGATTTGAGAGTATCCAGAGAGTTGATCGAAGGCTTTTGTGATCGGTTGAAGGCCGCGAAACTGTACCCACCTTATCACTGTACTGTACCCACCTTATCACTGTACTGTACCCACCTTATCGCTCGGAGGGTCAAGTTCTTCCCACATGAAGATGTTACGCGCGGTGCCTGAGCCCTCTATCTTTATATTTTTCTTGCCAAATATGCCCGCACTAGTGCTCACCCATTGCCGACGACCCGCGTCAGCCACCTGCGCCTGGCGCAGAGGCGGCGATACGCGCCCAGTTGACAGCCATCCCGTGTCGCCGACGGTGACCGTGAGCGCACCGGGATCGGGGTAATGTGCGCTGCGCGGCTCTCTGCGATAAGTGCAGGGCCATCCTGCAGCTCGCGCGACAGGAAGTGGACCTATCCGGGACAGCCGGGCGTGCCACCTGTAGATCAGGCGATGGTGGCGCTGATCGGGCGCCTTGCGACGGAGAATCCGCGGTGGGGGTACCGGCGGGTGCAGGGCGAGCTGGCGCGGCTGGGGTACCGGATCGGGGCCTCGACGGTGCAGCGGATCTTGCGCCGGGGACGGATCGGCCCCGCGTCGCGTGCCGCGAGCACCTCGTGGCGAGTGTTCCTGCGCGCAGCGCGCAGGCCCGCGGGCTGCTGGCCTGCGGCTTTTTCCAGCCGCAATGGCCATCGAGCAGTCGCTCGGAACCTTCACGCCGATCGACCCGGTCACCGGCATGGGACACTGACACTTCTGGAAGAAGTGAATCGCAGGCGTGTCGCCACGAGGAAGAGTGCTCAGAACGCGCGGCCGTGACCTGTCCCCGCTCGAAAATAGGAATTGGCTGTAGACCTGTGGTTCTTCGAGTGTCAGGCGGCGTGCATGTATTCGTTGATCAGGCCGTTGAGGACGGGTTTTTGGCGGATCCGTTCGACGCCGGAGTCGGTTGCGGTGACGAGGGGAGCACGGCATCCGCTTGCGGTCCTGCTGCACGGTCCACTCGCCGGTGGGGTTCGCGGTGACGCCGCCAAGATGCATCCGGCGGGTGCCATGTTCGATGAACACCAGGACATACAGTCTCCGCAGCCTCTACACCGGGCAGCTCCATGTGGAGATCATTTCGCAAATCGTCCGCTCATCAGCGTGATGGCGTGGTCCCGAACAACAGGCCCAACGACCATGGTACCACTCTGGTACCATGTGGCTATGGCGATGAATCTCCGGCTCGACGAAGAAGACAGTTCCCTGCTCAGGGCGCTGGCTGAGGCCGAGCACGTATCGATGCACGAGGCCGTCCTGCGGGCTATCCGCCGCAGTGCCCGTGAGGTAGCGCACACTGAGCGAGTGCGCGAAGCCACTGCCGAGATGGTGAACCGCTGGGGAGAGGTGCTCGACCGGCTGGGCCGCGCGTGAACGACCTCCCCGCCGTCGAGTTCCTGACCCTGGAGGACATTCTGGGCCTAGTGAACGCGCTGGGCGCCGGGCCGGTGCGCGATCTTGGCCTGCTCGACTCTGCGTGCCACCGTCCGCAGGCCGGATTCTTCGGGCAGGAGGCATACCCGACCCTGTCCGGCAAGGCAGCTGCCCTGATGCATTCGCTCGCCTGCAACCATGCGCTGGTCGACGGCAACAAGCGGCTCGCGCTGCTCGCCACAGTTGTGTTCCTGCGTATCAACGGCCACCGTTTGGACCTGACCGACGATGAAGCGTTTGACCTCACCATGTCCGTCGCCGCAAGCCAACTGGATGCTGACGGAATCGAGAAGTGCCTCCGTCTGGCGCAAACGTAACGCGATACCAGTTGTACGCCGCCAGATGAACGCAGTACTTTGCCGCCGACCGAACGGTCCCCAGCGGAGTTCACGCTCGCCCGCCACCTCGCCCGCCCCGTGGAAGATCTGCTGACGGTCGCACCCATTGAGCTGGCCCTGACGGAGACGATGGGGTATTGCTGTGCCGACCCCGCGCCTCGCCTGCCGCACCCCGGGCCGTCCCCAAGGTCCGGCCTTCGGGAGCGATCGGCAGCGGGCTTGGCCCGAGGGCCGAAAGAAGTCGACGGCGAGCATCGTCGTGGCTTGCGCGTGCAGGAACTGCCGCCAGCTGGTGTCGGTGCGCCGTTTGGGCGCCGGCGGTGACGCTCCGGCGCCTGTACTGCCGGTTCGTCATGGAGGTTGGCAGCCGCTACGTGCACATCGTCGGGGTGACCGCGAACCCGGACTGCCCGTGGACCACGCAGCAGATCCGCAAGCTCCTGGTGGACATCGGTGACCGGGCCGCGCGATTCCGGTTCCTTATCCGCGATCGCGCCGGGCAGTTCACCGGATCCTTGGATGCATGATCACACTGCTCCTTTGCTGCATTTTGTCGGTTAGAACAGCCCTTGTTGCGGGGCTGGAGGTGCGATACGCAGGCCTTTCTTGCGTCCGGTGCGGAGGTAGACAGCGCGGATTTCGCCGCGCTTGACGCGTTGCAAGAGGGTCTGGCGTGAGAGGCCGTAAGCATGGGTGGCTTCCAGGGTGGCGAGCCAGCCGTCGGGGGTGTCGTCGACAAGCAGGGCGCGAATTTCGTCGGTGAGGCGGATCCGCCACGGCGCGCCGGGGGTGAGTTGCTCGCCGTGAATGAATCCGTCGTTCAGCCAGCGGTGCACGGTGGAGGGGACCAGGCCCAGTTCCCTGGCTGTCTCGGCCACGGTGAGCAGTTCTCCTTCCTGCGGGTCGCGGCTGGGCCGGCGGCCGGGAATGTCGTTGCGGAACCGCAGTGTCTGGACTCTAGCCGGGGTGTAGGACAGTCCTTTGGCGGTGCGCCGGTGCTGCCGGTTGAGGATGCCGGCGATCTGCGGGTCGGGGTAGTGGACGGCCAGACGGCGGATCAGCTCGACGGTGTCCTCGTCGGTGCGGAACTTGGGGGGCTGGCGCCTGATCGGCACGGCCAGCTCGCTGATCGCGCCGCCTTTCCACCGCAGCAGCAGGTCAGCCCGGCCCTGGGTGTCGTCGCGGTGGACGTTGACGGTGACTTCCTCCAGCAGGGTGCGCAGCAGTTGCTTGCGGTCCTTGTCGGTGGTGGTCGGTGCTGTCCATACCTGTTCCAGGTTGTCGCCCAGGGACAAGATGGCGGCGCGTTCGGCGGCGGTCAGGGTCTTGGGCCGGGCCTGTTCACGGCGGGCAGAGTTCGGCGCCGGCGTCGGCTAGTTGTCCCAGCGCGGTCTCCCATTCGGCTTCCAGGCCCCGGGCGACCAGCCGGTTTTCGGGATCCACCGACCGGTAGCGGCGTTCAGCCCTGGTCGCGGCGTAGCGGGCCTGCTCGAGCTGGCGGCGCCACTGGTCCAGCGCGGTATCGTAGCCGTCTTCGAGCTGCTGGGCAGCGGCCAGGCATGCCTGGAGCGCTGCTGGCGCCAGCGCGGCCAGGAACACGCCGGTCACGGCCGCGTCGATCGCCGAACCGCCGATGCGCAGGTGTCGTGTGCCGCGTGCGCCGATCGAGCCGGTACCGGTCCCGGTGCAAAAGTAGCCGGGGGTGGATTTGGCCGGCCCGTCGTAGAACACGGCGAGCCTGCGGCCGCAGATCCCGCAGCTGGCCAGGCCCTGCAGCTGAGCGCTGCCTTCCCGCACCGCGCCGGTGCCCGGCCGGCGGGCTTGCGGCCGGGTGTTGCCGGCGATGCGCTGCTGGTTGGCCAGGAAGGTCTCCCAGGTGACCCATCCTTGGTGGTGGCCGGTGATGAGTACCTCCCACTGGTCGCGGGGCATCTCACGGCGCCGGCTGCGCAGCACCCCGCCGGAGTCAAGGTAGCGTTCGGAGCGGGTGCGGCCGTAGGTGTAGGCACCGGCATAGGCCGGGTTCGTCAAAGTGGTATGCACCGCGTGATAGGTCGGCGCCACCCAGGTGATCTCGGCGTCCTGCCCGCGCCGGTAGGCGCCTTGCAGCGGCCAGCGCAGGCCCTGATCACGCAGCCACAGCCACACCCCGCGGACCGACCCGCACACCGCGAACTGCTCGAACACCGCACCGATCACGCCGGTGACAGCCTCATCGGGGTGCAACCCGATCTGTCCGTCGGCCTCGCCCCACACCAGCCCGACCGGCAGCCCGCGGCGCAGCTGGCCGCGGGCGGCCTTGCTGCGGATCCCGCCGTCCAGGCGGGCCCGCAGCACATGGAGCTCAGCCTCGCTCATGATCCCTTTGAGCCCGAGGACGAGGCGGTCATTAAACAGCCCCGGGTGGTAAACCCCGTCGGCGTCGGCGACCAGCGTGTCGCACGCCCCGGCCAGATCCAGCAGCCGGTACCACGCCGCATTGTCGCGGACCAGCCGTGAGACCTCCAGCGCCAGGATGATCCCGACCTGTCCGAGCGCGACCTCAGCGACCAGGCCGTCGAACGCGTCGCGGTGCCCGAGCACCGATCCGGACACGCCCAGGTCACCGTCGACTACCCGGATCGCGCTCTCCGGCCAGCCCAGCTGACGGGCACGCTCGACCAGGTCATACTGGCGGGCGGTCGACTCCTTGTTGCGCTCGACCTGGGCGAGGGTCGACTGGCGCACGTAGATAGCGGCCGACCTGCGGCGATGCGAGACGGTTACCTTGCCGGCCTCATTCATCGCCGTCCCCCGCTCCAGCCGGCGCGGCCAGGGCCGGGCCGGCGCTCCTGGCGATCAGCCGGGCCAGCAACCTGATCGCCGTGGTCACCTCCTGGCCGGGTAGCCGGGCAAAAACCATCGGGGCTGGTGCCGGAACCTGTTCCGGCAGCAGACTGAGCTGCGCAGGCTGCACGGTTGTCCTCCTTGCACGGTGACTTTCGTGCAGCCTGCTCCCGGATGCCCGCGGCGCGAACACCGAAGTGCGGCAACCAGCAGGCATGCGGCCAGCAGATCGCTGACCGACCCGAGCGTCGCGCCCGCCGCGCCCGTCCCGCCGCAGTCGCCGTCATCGGTCCACGACTGCGGGATCAGCCGGCTGGTGCCATCGGGGAGCACCACCAGCAGCTCCAGGCGGCCGTGCCGCCGCAGCCGGCCCGTCACCGGCAGTATCTGGCCCTCCAGCACATCCCGGCTCCGGGTCACCCGCACCTCGGTAACGCCGCTCACCGCTCACCCCGCACGGCCCCGCGAAGGCCCCCGTGACCAGCAGCGCGCAGCACCGCCGCCGCGGCCAGCACGGCGTTGTCCTCATCAAGGCCAGTCACAGCCTCCCGCATATCGACGGGCACCCCCTCGGCGATGCTCGCCGCGATCCGCAGCACCCGGCCCTCGCCGCCCGAGCATGGCAGCACGCCTGCCTCCAGCGCGCCGGCCACCGCCACGAAGTCGACCGCCGCCATCGGCCGGCCGCTGAATACCTCCCAGCCGAACTCCACGGCGACTTCGAGGAAATCCTCGCGAAAGAGCCACGACCGGTTCCCGATCAGCAGCTCAACGGCCGCCTCCAGGCAAAGCAGGCCCTTCGCCCACACCCGCAGCGCGGCGACAAGGTCTTCGAAACACGTAGTGTGCCGGGGCTTCCTTCGACGCGGTCCTGGCCAGCGCCGGTATCGAAGCGGTGAGATCCGCAGCGCCTTGAGGACCCGGCGGATCCTGGATGCGCGGGGCCGGTGGCCGAGTTTGAGATAGTGCAGGTGCAGCACGCGGTCGCCCTGGACCACCCGGTCGGGATCGTCGAGGAGGACGGTTCCGGTGTGGCTGCCGAAGAAGCGCACCCTTTCCCCCAGAACCAGCGAGCCTGTCGGGTTCCAGAACTCGGCCACCGGTATTGACCTGGCATCTACGCGGCCCGCTCGTATTCGTTAATGAGGCCGCCCAGAACGGGTTGGCGCTTGACTGGCACCCGGGAGACAGATCCCGCCAAAAGCCCCAGGGCGAATGCTTATGCCGAAAGGTTCGTGCTCACCGCCCGGACCGAGGTGACCGACCGGATGCTGATCTTCGGCGAACGGCACCTGCGGACGGCTCTGGCCGAGTACGAGGCGCACTACAACGGACGACGACCCACCGCAGCCGCTAGCTCCGCCCGCCGCGGCCCGACCATCCTGTCGCCGACCTTCAGCTCGCCCTGGATCCGCTCGTATCCCCAAACCGCGGTGCCTACCCAGGCGAGGGCGACGATTACTTCGAGGAAGCCGCCCTGAAAGGCACCTGATCGAGGTCGGGCAGGCGACTGCCCGGCCGGGCCCGCGGTAGCGCGACTGGTTCGGTCGCTGCCGGTAGGCCGCCAATGATGATCTGCGCCGGGAATCCGAGCACCGCGTTTGCCGCTGGGTTCGCGACATGATCCGGCGTTTCCCGCGCACAGCGCAGGGGCCTCCTGGGCGCTCGGTCAGGCGGACATGAGCGTGCGAGTTCCTGAGGCCGCTGTGGTCGGGAAGACGATCTCAGTATGAGCGGTGCTATGAAAACAGCGATCTCCCTGCCGGAAGACACCTTCCAGCAGGCTACGAAGCAAGCCGCAGAGCTGGGCGTCAGCCGGTCTGAGTTCTTCGCCCGCGCCGCCCGCAGGTACCTGGACTACCTTGCCGCGCGGTCGGTCACCCAGCAAATCGACGAAGCGCTACAGGCAGCAGGACCCGACGACACCTCGGCGGCTGCGGCCGCAGCGGGGCGCAGCCGCCTGGCCCGCCAGGACGACTGGTGATCCAGCGCGGCAGCATCTGGTGGGCAGATCTCGGCGAGACCCGCGGCAGCAAGCCCGCCAAGCGCCGACCCGTCGTGGTCATCCAGTCCGGCCCGTTCAACGCCAGCCGCCTGAATACCACCATCGCCGCCATCATCACCTCTAACACTGGCCTGGCGGCCATGCCCGGCAGCGTCTTCCTGCCCGCCGCGTCCTCGGGCCTGCCCAAAGACTCCGTCGTCAAGGTCACCGCCCTGATCACCCTCGACAAGACCGCCCTTGACACCGAGACCGGCCAGCTTCCGGCTTCCCTCATGAACGATGTCGACCGAGGTCTGCGCCGCGTTCTTGGACTCTGACCGAAACGTGCCCGCAGCTGCCGGACCTACTCGCTAGCGCGTTCGAGGATCCGAATAACAAAAGATCTTGAGGTCGGGGTGGGAGACTAGATGGGAGCCATCGACCACACCGCTGGGGACTATTCCAGACCACTCAGGACCGTGTTTATGCAGGTCAGCAACATATCGTCAGGTACTATTTCCCGCCTGAAAAGCGAAGGTCGGCGGTTCGACCCGCCCCTGACCACGCAGACCTCATTTGACCTGGGGAAACGATGCTCCTATGTTAACGGCCGTTGGCTCCGCTCATCTGCTGGACCACAGGGAAATATGAGTGTGGCGGTGCGGCGTCCCGACAGCGCGAGCAGTCAGCCGCGGTGGCGTTGGCGTTGGTACGAGCGGCGCCCTAAGCGCACATTCGGTTGTCGCGACCGATGTTCTGTCCACCGTCACTCTCCGCGCCCGAGCCTGGCGTGCAGGGATCAGCGGCCCGTGGCGTGATTACGACAGGCGGTATTATTCACGACGGGCCCATTCTTGCCCCTAGGGCCTGAGTCTCCTCGGCCGTCTGCGAGGGCACGGGGATCGCCTGCATCTCGATGGCACGCCGCCGCTGGGCTGTGTGCCTCTCGTCGGTGATGGCTGCCCATATGCCCAGGGCAGCGAACGCCGCGCAGCCTAAGACGGCCAGCGGAATCCAGAGAATCATCTGTATGATCATGTCTCATCCTTTCCCCCTCTGCGGAGGCTAGCCCGGCGTCCCATGGCTGTAAAGACTTGCGCGTCCTCCTCTGCCGCTGTTTTTTGACGAAATCGATTGTTGTCGCGTTGCTGCCTCGTTCGTAACACGTCGTTCACCTGCCCGGCTGGCAGCACCGGAAGCTGGCCCGCTTGCCGAACTCTCCGTATTAACCGATCCATCATTGTTTGAGGCTTTTGGTAGGGCTCGCCATATAAAGCCCTGGTTCTTGCCGCTTCGGAGCTAACGAGCCAATATGGCCAGTCTGTCTGGCCTGCTTTTCGGGGCGGCGGTCGTGGCCACCGGCCGGGACGGCGCCACCCGGCGTAGTCCCATTTGCGGGTGACCATGCGCCGGTGCCAGGCAAGCAGCGTCGCCGGGGTCACCGCGAAGACCTCGCCCCACCGGCGCCGGGGGATCAGGCGGGACAGTGCTGCGAGCCACAGCCGGTCGGCCGGCTGGCAGCGGACCCGGCTGATCTGGCGGCGCAGGATCGCGTTCACGTGCACGGCCGGGCTGGCGGCTTGAGTCACCGTACCCGGGCCGCGATGTCGTCACCAGGCGAAGCCCGCGCGCGTGCGCTGCTCGTTCGAGCGCCCGCACCGGCGTGGCAGCACCGGGTGTCCCGTGGTGAAACACCAGCGGAAGCCCACCCGGGGGCCCGCTGACCCGCATGTCGAGACGCCGGCCATCCGCCAGCCGGACATGATCAAAAACGTCCAGCCACCATCCTGGCATCCCGGGGCGTGATCACAGCGCAACCCCGCCGACCGTAGTCCAGGGAAGCGGACAAAGAGAACCGGAGCCGCCGACGCAGCAAGACCGCATCGATAAATCCAGGTGGTCGCGAGGACGCTGGGACGATCGCCGTTCCCGGCGTCCGGCGCGAACTGCAGCCTCACGGCCTTGCCGACACATCCGCCGTATCCGCGAGGAGGGTGCTTGCATGTTCGGGTCTGGCGTATTTCACGTCCCGGCGGGGGGTGCCGGAGTGAGACCGGTCAGTTCCTCGCTGAGCTGCCACAGCCGGCGGGCTGTCGCGTCGTCGCGGGCGGCCGCTGAGGGCTCGCGCCGCTGGCGGTTGACGTAGTAGCCGCCCGTCGCGCCTGCCACTTCCGGGGAGGCGGCCAGGTACACGATGGTGCTGGCGCCGCGCTGCGGGGAGCGCATGAACGGCCGCGCGAACGTCACGGCGGCGCGCATCGGCAGGCGGGCCTCGCGGCCGAACCGGGTCCGCACCATCCCGGGGTGCGCGCAGTTGGCGGTCACCCCGGTGCCCGCGAGTCTGCAGGCGAGCTCGCGGGTGAACAAGATGTTCGCCAGTTTGCTGTTGGCGTACGCGCGCCAGCTGTTCCAGCCGCGCTCCAGCTGCGGGTCATCCAGATCGAGGCGGGCAGCGGCGTGCGCATCGGAGGTCACCGTGATCACCCGGGCGGGAGCGGCGGTCAGCTTGTCCAGCAGCAGGCCGGTCAGCAGGAACGGCGCTAGGTGGTTGACGGCGAGGACCTCATCGAAGCCGTCGGCGGTGACCCGGCGCTGGCCGGACATCATGCCCGCGTTGTTGACGAGCACGTCGATGCGCTCCAGCGCGCCCAGACGGCCCGCGAGCGCGCGGACCTGCGCCATGGAGGCCAGGTCGGCGATCTCCAGCCGCGGCGGCGATGCTCCTGCCGCGGCCAGGTCCGCGGCCGTCGCCTCACCGCGGCCACGGTCGCGCCCGACCAGCACCACCTGAGCGCCCAGCCGGGCCAGCGCAGTGGCCGTCGCCTTGCCGATCCCAGAGGTGGCGCCGGTTACGACGCAGACCTCACCCTCCATGGCCGCATGCTAGCCCCCGTGGCCAAGCGGAACGAAACAGTCATCCACCGCTAGAATGCTCACTCTCATGACCGCGATCAGGTACGGCCAGTTAGACCGGCCGGGCCTGGAATCGACGAGCACTCGGCCAGCGACTCATCGAGCGCTCCGAGGGATCACTCATAGTGAACCTTCCGAACTCGGCCCGCAGGCTACGTCGACCGGCAGTATCACCCTGAGTGATAGGTGTAAGTCAGGGAGAACGCAGCATCAGCCCGCCGACCAGCAGCGCTCACCCGCTCAGGCGGGGACCACCCCGACATCGCGCCTCGCAAGAGGAGGCTCCTAGCGGCGGCCCTGCATCGGATAGCGTCCGGGTAACTCAGCGAGTCAGAGGCCTCACGCGAAGCCAGATGACGGGCATTCGCCATGCCCTGACCACTCGCAACATAACAATTCGTCAAAAGGTTGAGAATGCCGAAGACGGCTCCATTACGGGAGTCGAATTCGGGGGGACCAGGCCCCAGGAATCGATTCAGGGTCCAACCATTAACTCTCCGACATCACGGGCTTGTGCTTGGGCAGCGCCTACGGCCTGCGAGCCGAGCTGATCCAGCAGATGCGAGAGCGGTTCGCCGGGTGGCGGTTCGGACTGCTCCGTCAGCCCGAACCGACTGTCGCGTAGTGTGCAACTCGGCTTGCGCCGCAGCGGAACCAGCATCGTCCTGCCCGACACAACCCGATCATCGACCGCATGCGAAGCGGTTCGTGCGCATGTACTCTCGCAGCGATGACAAGAGGGGCGGAGATCCGGTTCTTGCACTTCGCTGGTCGTCGTGTCGCTTACGCGGTGACCGGCGCCGGACCGCCGCTCGTCGCCCCGGCGTGGTGGGTCAGTCACCTGGAGCTCGACTGGGAGGATCAGGCCTTCCGGGGGCTCTGGGAGTCGATTGGCGCGGGCTACACCGCGGTGCGCTATGACCGGCTCGGTGTCGGTATGTCTGATCGCGATCTGCGCGACGAGGACCTGACGCTCGACAGTGAGGTTGCGCTGCTGGGTGCTGTCCTCGACGAGCTGGCACTGCAAAAGGTTGTGTTGGTCACCGGTTCGTCGGGAGGCTGCGCGGCGGTCGCGTTTGCGGCTCGTTTCCCTGAGCGGGTGGATCGTCTGCTGCTTTATGGCGCGTACGCCGACGGCTCCTCGATCGCCTCACCGGAGCTGCGCGACGCGATCATCGCAACCGTGCGCTCGCACTGGGGGCTGGGTTCGCGTCTGCTTGCTGACTTGTTCCTCGGCGACGCCGGCAGTGCTGAGCAGGAGCGGCTGGCGCGCCATCAGCGCGCAGCGGCGAGCCCGCAGACCGCGGCGGCGTTGCTGGAACTCTTCTACCGCAACGATGTCCGGGCAGAGCTGGCGCGGGTGCGCGCCCCGACTCTGGTCGTGCACCGTCGTGGCGACCGCGCGATCCCTTACCACCTCGGCCGCGAGCTCGCGGCGGGGATCCCCAAGGCGACGCTGATCCCGCTCACGGGGACCGCTCATTTCCCGTGGGCCGGAGATACGCAGTCGGTGGCGCACGCGATGCGCTCGGTGCTGGCACCCGAAGCTCCGGTCCATGGTGCCGGAGAGCCCGCGGCGGTGCTGCTTTCCAGCCGAGAGCGCGAGGTGCTGGCGCTGGTGGCGAAGGGGCTGAGCGACCCGGAAATTGCCGAGCAGCTGGTTCTGAGCCAGCACACCGTGCACCGCCACGTCGCGAACATCCGCACTAAGCTCGGGCGCGGTTCGCGTACGGCGGCGGTCGCTGAGGCAGCGCGCCTGGGCCTGCTCTGACGCCGATCACCCGAACGGGCCATCTTGGTGAGATGGCCCCGGTGAGCGATGCGCCCGAAACCTCCTCGTCCGTACCGTCGCCTGCATGGAAGCCAATGTCACACAAGGCCCACCATCGGGCGACTCGGCCTGGGCACGCGCTTTCGCGCTTCTGTATGACCCCTTCATCTGGGTGGGCGAGCGCACCGGACTGCGCGCCCACAGAAGAGCTCTGCTCAGCTGCGCGCGCGGGTGCACGCTCGAGATCGGCAGCGGCACCGGCCTGAACCTGCCGCACTACCCCGACGACCTCGACGATCTGGTCCTGGCCGAACCAGACGCCGCAATGCGCTCCCGCCTTGAGAAGAGGCTGAGCCGCAGCGGCCGGGGGACCCGGCTGGTTGACGCGCCGGCGGAACGGCTGCCGTTCCCCAACGGATCGGTCGACACGGTCGTCTCGACCCTCGTGTTGTGCACGGTCGACGTCCCCGACGTTGCCCTGCGGGAGATCGCGAGGGTGTTGCGGCCCGGCGGTCAGCTGCTCTTCCTCGAGCACGTCCGCTCTGAGTCACCGACGCTCGCCCGCTGGCAGGACCGGCTAGCCGGGCCCTGGCGTCGCTTTGCACGAGGCTGTCGCTGCAACCGCGCCACCGCGGAGCTGATCGTGACCTGCGGGCTGGAACTCGAACAGACATGCGAAACGCCGTGGCACGGAATGCCGCCGATCGTGCGGCCGCTCATCGTCGGCCGGGCGACCGTTCATCGTCGCCCAAGGCACGAAACGGGAGGAGCGGTGGCCGGGACTGGCTCACACGTCGTTAACCAGGCGGAGCTGCGTCGGCTATTACGTAAGCTTCTTCGTGGGGCGGGCTCGGACGGGCTGATCACTGCGACCCCGATGCTCGCCGCCCAGGCTGAGCTGCGGGGTGTAAGTCGGGCTTTACCTGCTGCCGTTGCGCCATCGGGTTCCGGTCGCCCGGCAGCTCGCTACGCTCGCGCAGCTTGCTCCTGGCCGCGGCTCTCGCTCGGGGTGGGGATCGGCGGCGAGAACCCGACCTCGGCCCCCGGATGAAGGCAGTGCTGGCGGCGCGCGGCGCCCATCAACGCCTCGCCTCCACTGCGGCCGCCGACCATGGTGAACTTCCTGCTGACAGGTCAGCCATCGCCAAGGCGGTCGTGCGTCGCTAAGGCCGTCCTGTGTAACTGGCTGCTCCCCTGATGATGGCGGGGAAGCCATCATCAGGGGGCTCAGTGCGGCTTTGGCAGGGCAGATGACAGGTCACCGTTTGGCGTATTCGGCGAACCCTTGCCAGTCGATGACGACGCACGGCTCGTCCCCGACCGTCCACGCGTCGTGCCCGGGCGCCATGATCGCGAAGTCGCCTGGGCCGTACTCCATCTCTTCGCCGTCGTCCATCACGACCTTCATCCGCCCGGACACGAAGTAGCCCATGTGGGCGGCCTGGCAGCTGTCGGTCTTGGCGATCGGCTTCACGTGCTTTGACCACCTCCAGCCAGGCAGGAACGTCGCCCGGCCTACAGCGCCTCCTTCCAGGTTCACCAGCTCAAGCTGGCCGGTCCCGCCCTCGAACGGGCGGGTCTCTTCGGGTTTGTCGAGGCTCTTGCGAACAAGACCTGGCATCTTGACCTCCTGTTGGTTGCTGTATCAAGGGGCTCGGATGGCCGAGACGCCAGACAGAGCCCTTGGCCGGAGCCAATTCACGCCGACACGCGTGGCGTCGGCCCCATGCCGGCTGGCGAGGGATGCGAGCTGCCCGGCGGCCACCGGCCATGGCAAGCGACAGTCCCAGAAGTTCTCCGGCCGGCACGGAAGCCATCGCCTCCCAATCACCGTTGACCTGGCGGATAGAACCCATCTGCTTGCTCTCATCCACGGCCGTCATCGCTGCCACCCCCCGCGCCGTCGCTGTGCGCGTGTGCTTGACAAAACCGCCTGACCGGGGCAAGTGTCTATACGCATATTGCGCACCGGGCGCGTCTGCCGGGGGTGCGGCCATGTACGTCTCGCTGGAGACCCTGCGGCGGGCTGTCTCGCTCGTAGACAGCCTCGCCCAGCTCGACGACCCCGCTTGTTTCGCCGGGATCGTCCTTCCCGGCCTATCCACGCTGGTGGGCTGTGATGTCCTGACCTACAACGAGATCGGATCAGCCCCGGGAGAAACGCGTTACGCAGACTACCCGGCCGGTGCGCTCGACCCGGCGACCCAGCCGGCATTCGCCGCACACGTGCACGAGCACCCGCTGGTCAACCACTACCGTGCCACGGGCAGCGGTGAACCGGTCATGATCAGCGACTTTCTCAGCCGGCAGCGATTCCACCAGCTGGGCCTGTACGCCGAGTTCTTCCGCGGCATACCAGTCGAGCACCAGCTGGCCATCAGCCTGCCGGGCCCCGATGAGCAAGTGATCGGCATCGCAATGAGCCGTGCCCGCCGCGACTTCTGCGACTCCGATCGCGCCCTGCTCAGCGCGCTCCGGGCCCCGCTGATCGCCGCGCTGCAGCGCGCCCGCAGGCGCCAGCAGGCCGGCCAGGTCCTCAGCGCCTTGGCTTGCAGCGGGTTTGCCAGCCTCACCGACCGCGAGACCCAGATCATGCGGCTCGTCGCCGCGGGCCGCACCAACATCGCCATCGCCCACAAGCTCGAGGTGAGCCCCCGGACCATCGCTAAGCACCTCGAGCACATTTACCGCAAACTCGGAGTGAGCAGCCGCGCGGCAGCCGTCTCCCGCATCGCGCTGGCTGGCGCTCAGGACCCCTCCCCTAGAAGGGGGCCTGACCGAGGCAACGGTTCCTGAGCTGCAGATGGGTGCCGGTGGTGGTCACCGCCGCGAGCCTGCACGGTCGGTTCTCCGGTTTCGAAATCTCGGTCAAACGTCGCGGTCAGCTTGGATCGCGCGAGTCGGCTGAGGTCAGGCAAGCGCCGCGCGCGGCCGCCTGACTATCTCTTTCACGTGGCAGGGGGATGGGCGGCCTTGGTCGTCCTCAAGCGCAGGGTGCGGACCGCGACCGAGATCACCTCCCGCGGGAACCGGAACCAGCAATACAGAGGACGGGCTCGACGACGTCACTACATCAGTGTCCCGCCCGCCACGATCAGCCAGCGCAATACTGCCCCCTATGCCCGCTCAAGTGACGGGCACGGGCACCTGGCGGGCTCGAGAGAATCAGGTGGTCGCCGCGCCTGCCGTCCGGTTCTCCTTCGACCGCCTGGCCGCGCTGCGCTGGCCGGGGCGGTAGCTGCCCGCGGGAGCGCTTCTGGTGCCATGAGTCGAGGATCTGGGCGCCGCCTATCAGCCATGCCATGAAATAGACCATCACGATCACGGCGCAGAATTTCGCGAAGGCTTCATTATTGGCGAGGACAGCGGCCGCCAGGGCGGCCGGCCCAATTGCCACACATGCGCCCGCCAGGACTATCTTGCTCATCGGCGGCCGGGCCCGCGCCCGGGCGGGCCTGTGCAGCGGCCGTGCTCCGGTCACCCAGGCGGGGATGTCGGCGGTCACCACGGCCAGTTCCGCATAGGTCCGTGCGGCGAACGTCTGGCCTATCCGCAGGTCAAACTCGTCCTTGGTCAGCCGGCCTTGCACGAATGCGGTCTTAACCGTGCCGATCACGTGCTCGCGGTCGGCGTGCGACGCCCGCAGGTGGCCTCGGCCCGCCATTGCTGCGTTCACGTCTTCCGGTCCTGTCGTCACCGGCGCCTCCTCGCGAAGACAATGCAACGAAGCGTAACCCGGTTGCCCGGTGGCCGACCATCCCTGCCGGTGGCACGAGGTAAGTGAATCGGCGGCCCTGCGCGTCCGGTCAGGCGCTGAAGCGGCGTGCGGGCCGCCGCCACCACGGCCCCTGGTGCCGGGCGGCTTGCTGGCGAGTCCTCCGCCGGGGGCGCTGAGCGCGGCGCCGGGGAACGGTGCGAGGGGGACAGCGATATGGGCACCCATGCCCGCTTTGCCGACGCTGATTTCCACCCAGTACTCGTGCCGCAGGCCCGGCGGGAGCACGGTATTGTCCGGGTCGCAGGTTTCGCACCCACCACCCGGGCGGGGGGTCTGGAGCGGCCCGTGGTGCGGGAACAGCGGCAACAAGGCTCGGGTCACGGTCGTATGCCGGCGGTGCCACCTGGGAGTCGATGATCCGCGCGTGCTGGTCTCGGTAGCGCCGCAGGTAGGCCAGGAACCGGTGGGCTGCGACCGCCTGCTCGCGCGCTGACAGGCCAGGGCAAGGACATATTGCGGCGGCGGATGGACGGGCACGACGGCGAGCCCGTCGGGACAAAGCGCGCGGGCGGTGGCCTAGGCCATCACCGCGATGGCGGAGCCGTCCCGGGAGCCGTCCCGGATGGGCCGCCAGCCGGTGTCAAGGGCCACGGCCGAGGCGGCGGATTCCAGGACCTTGGCGTCGAACCCGCCGAACGCGCGGCACATGAGCTTCAATATGTTTGCGCGTCACTCGTCATGAGTGCCGGACGTCGCTCCTGATGAATAGGGACAGGTCGTATGAGGCTGACCGAAACCCTTCGGCGATGGTCAGGGTGACGCTGTCATGCTCGCCGTGACGCTTCTGCTTAACCGAGACCTAGGCCTGGGGGCGCCCGGTTTGCCTGCCCGGAGCCGACGTTTCGTCACAGACGGTAGCGGTCCGCCAGCGACGAACGGCGCGATATCCGCCCTTATGTTCGGCAGTCTAACTATCGGAAGATTGCCCCAACTGCTTTCTGAACTGGGCGATCTGTGCGGGCCGGCGTTGGGAGCGGATTGGTTCCCGCCTGGGACGGCAGCGGCGGTGCTCGAGTCAGCACGCGTTAGCGATCAGCTTGCTGTTTGAGCTTGCGCCAGCCGCCCCGGGTCGTTGGCGATGATCTGCCGGAACATCGCGGCCAGCGCCGGGCCGTTGATGGTCTCGCCTTGGCGGATGGCCACGATGCGGGCGGTCTTGTTGCCATGCCCGCCGGTGATGATCCCGTCCGGGTCGGGCACGATGCTGCCGTGGTAGAGGAACACGTTCACATGATCCTTAGCGGCCTGCGGCGCGCAGATGTTGCCGCCCAGCACGAAATAGGGGCGGTTGGTGCGCTTGATCGTCTCGCTGACCTCAGGGTCGGCGGCGTGCACCAGGTCGCGGACCTGGCTGCACCAGCCTGCTCTCGACGGGCAGCCGGGCCGAGGTAGTGTGCAGCCCGGCGGGCCGAGTGGCCCGGAGTTAGCCACTCGGGCCCCGCCGAGCGGGGACATGTGCAGACGCCCGGATGGCGGCCGTCTAGCGCAGTGATCGGAACGCGGCGCGGACCTCGGCGGAGAACAGCGCCGGCTCCTGCCAGGCGGCGAAGTGGCAGCCCCGGTCTACCTCGTTGAAGTAGATGAGCTTGGGGTAGGCCCGCTCGGCCCAGCTGCGCGGGGCCTTGTAGATCTCCTTGGGGAAGACGCTCACGGCGGCCGGGATGTTGACATTGCGGACGCCGAAGAAGTCGAACGTGTTCTCCCAGTACAGCCGGGCCGAGGAAATCGCGGTGCCGGTCAGCCAGTAGAACGTGACGTTGTCCAGGACCTCGTCCCGGGTCAGGTTGCCGACGGGGTGCCCGCGCGACGGCGTCCGCGATATCGGAGTAGCTGGACACGTCGTGGTTGATCATCCAGGCGGCCAGCCCGACCGGCGAATCGGCGATCCCGTAGAGCGCCTGCGGCTGGGTGATCATCTCTATCCCGTAGCCGAGGCCCGTCGTGTAGAAGAAGTTCAGCTGCTCGTACGTGCTCTGCTCCTCAGCGGACAGACCCGACGGCGGCGGGCCGCCGGCCCCCAGGACGTTACGCGCGAGTACCGTGGAGACATCGGCTGGGACGACGCCGGCCATGTTGGTGTGCATGCCGATCAGTTCCGGCGGGGCCTGGACGGCCATCACGTCGGTAATGATCGCGCCCCAGTCGCCGCCTTGCGCCACGAACCGGGTGTAGCCCAGGCGCCTCATCAGCTCGATCCAGGCCCGGGCGATGCGGTCCGGGCCCCAGCCGGTCTCCCGCGGCTTGCCGGAGTACCCGTAGCCCGGCATCGACGGGATCACCACGTCGAAGGCGTCCGACGCGCTCGCGCCGTGGGCGGTGGGATTGGTGAGCGGGTCGATTACCGCCAGCAGCTCGATGACCGAGCCGGGCCACCCGTGGGTGATGATGACCGGCAGCGCGTTCTCATGCTGCGAGCGGACGTGGATGAAGTGGATGTCCAGCCCGTCGATCTCGGTCATGAAGTGCGGCAGTGCGTTCAGCTTCGCCTCGCACCGGCGCCAGTCGTAATCCGTCGCCCAGTAGCGGGCGAGTTCCTGCATGACCGCCAGCTTCGGGCCCTGCGAATGATCCGTGACGAGTTCCTGGTCGGGCCAGCGGGTGGCCGCGACGCGCGCGCGCAGCGCCTCCAGTTCCGCCTCGCGGGTGACCGGGATCGTGAACGGCCGGACCGCCGTGGCGCCTGCTGAGTTTTCGGTCGGGGCGGACATGTGGGGCTCCTTTCCCCAGAGGTGTGACTACGACACGAAGCCTGCTCGTCTCGTCTTCGGCCCGCGCCGGTGGAAGACCCTGGGTCTGTTGCCTGGGTTGCCCACTGGGTTGCTCCCCGGGGTGGCGACTCCGCGGATTCTGGTCGCGTCGGCACGCGCGGGTCAGCGGAAGGCGAATCCGACCAGCTGGCGGAACCCGCGCCGACTATCGGCGCCTCGTTTAGGCCCGAACGTGTTGGTGCTCGAAGGTCCGTGCAGGCGGTGCGTTGTCGCGGCCGCTTCCCGGCGCTTGAGATCAGGCCAGGGCCAGCTTGGCGTCGGGGCCGGCCAGTGCGTTCGCCAGCCCTCGCCTGGATTGGATGCCGAGCTTGGTGAACACGTTGCGCAGATGCCACTCAACGGTCCGCGGGCTGAGGAAGAGCCGGGCGCCGATCTCCGGATTGGACAGCCCATCGCGGGCGAGCCGCGCGATCTGCCGCTCCTGGGCGGTCAGATCGTCGCGTGTGTCGACCGTCCGCTTGCGCACCTTCTCGCCCGTCGCCTGGAGCTCCTGACGTGCGCGCTCGGCGAACGCCTCCATCCCAATCGCGGCCAGCATCTCGTGGGCCGTGCGCAGCTGCTCGCGCGCGTCGACCCGGCGATTCTCGCGGCGCAACCACTCGCCATAGAGAAGGTGCGCGCGGGCGAGCTCTGGACGGAGCCGGGTGCGCCTCAGCCGCTCGATCGCCTCGCGATACAGATCGTCGGCGGCCGCCCCGTCGCTTAGCAGCGCCCGGCAGCGCGCTTCGATGCCGAGCGCGAACTCGGTGCGGCAGGGCTGTGTCGTCTCGGCCAATCGCTCGAGCGCGTCACGGGCGAGCTCGGCCTCTCCTCCGTACGCACGGCCGCCTCGACCAGCTCGGGCAGCACCCACATGGACCACCAGTCGAGGGGGTCTGAGGTGGCTTGCCGGGCCGCGGATGCCGCCTCCTCGTAGCGGGCGAGGCCGTTGTAGAGGACAGCGGCCGCCCAGTGCGCCCAGGCCGACGCCATCCCTTGCCCTCCGGGCGCCGCCAGCTCGATCGCGCTCGCTATCAGTGCGGCGGCCTCGGCTTCCCTCCCTTGCAGTGCCTGGAGCCTCAGCAAGGCGTAGGGCGCCCGGCGGCTCCCGGTCGCCGCCGCCACGCTGTCGGTCTCCGCGATGAGCGAGGCGGCACCCGCGAAGTCGCCCATCCACGCGGTTGCTATCGCCAAATTGGAGAGGGAGCTCGGCAGCGCCGCAAGTGCGCCAGCGTCGCGGAGGAGCCGGACCTCACTTGCGGAGTTCGCGCGCATACCCTCGATGTCCCACAGGAGAGCGCTGGCGGACGCCGCGATCCAGCCCCATAGCAGGACGTCCTTCACGGGGATGCCGGCGAGCGCTCTCGCTGCTCGCTGCAACGTCGGAGTGGCGGCGGCGTGCCCCTCGGTGGTCAGCAGAGCGAGACCGTCAAGGAGGAGGTCGAGGGGACGCGGAGCACCCGGCGGCGGAGGGAGCGCCCGCACGGCGCGGCAGATCTCCAGGAGGACGCCCTTCCCCACGACATGCGCGGCGACGAGCGCCGCGCCCCAGGCGGTCAGGTAGGTGTCACGCGCGAGCTCCAAGTTCGAACGGCTCGAGCCGCCTCGCCGCCTTCAGCAGCAGCGCGGGAGCATCGCTGTCAAGAAACGAGATGAAGGCGACGTGGGCCCGTAGCAGGTCGGCGCGGGCGCGCTGAAACTCGTCGAGCGCTCCGGCCTCCGCCGTGGCAGCTAGCGCGAGAGCCGCGTCGAATTCGCCGGCCTGCAAGCTCGCCTGCGCCGCGGCCAGAGCGCGATCCGGCCCGGCGCACCGGGTCGTTCGTCAACGCCACGGCGCGCCGCAGGAACGCCGCCGCGGCGGCGAGCCCGCCGCGCGCCTGCGCCCGGCCAGCCGAGCGCTCGAGCTCCAAGGCAACCTGCTCGTCGGGCCCCGCGGCGGCCGCAGCCAGATGCCACGCGCGACGGTCCGGGTCGGCCTCTCGGTCGGTCGCTTCGGCCAGCGCCAGGTGGGCCGCGCGGCGATCCTCCGCCGCCGCCGATCGATAGATCGCCGAGCGCACCAGCGGATGGCGGAACGTCACCCGCCCGCCGATCGTCGAGCAATCCTTCCGCCTCTGCGGCCTCCGCGTCCGCGGGCCCGAGACCGAGCCGCTCGGCCGCACGCCACAACAGCAGCGGATCGCCGGCCGGCTCCGCCGCCGCGACCAGCAACAGACGCCGCCCGTCATCAGAGAGCAGCTTGAGACGCCGGACGAAGCTCTCCTCGATCCGCCCCGTCAGCGCCTGCGCGCCGAGCAGGCCGAAGCCGCCCGCCAGCTGCGTCGCGGTCAACCCATGCGGCAGCTCGAGCAGCGCCAGCGGATTCCCCCGCGTCTCGGCGATGATGCGGTCCCGAACTGCCTCATCCAATTTGAACCGCACGGCGGAGTTCAGCAGCGCGCGCGCGTCGCCGTTGCGCACACCCTGCACCTCCAGCTCGGGCACGTGCCGAAGCTCCCCGCCCGGCTCGCGGGCGCCGAACACGATCCCGACCGGTTCGGCCAGCAGGCGACGGGCGACGAACGCCAGCGTCAGTCCCGAGGTCTGATCCAGCCACTGCGCGTCATCGACGACACACAGCAGCGGACGCTCCTCGGCCACCGCCGCGAACAGGCTCAACACCGCCAACCCGACGAGAAACCGATCCGGCGCTCCACCGGCGCTCAGGCCGAACACGATCTCCATGGCCTGCCGTTGCGGCGCTGGCAGCCTGTCGAGCCGGTCGAGCAGCGGCACGCACAGCTGATGGAGACTGGCGTAGGCCAGCTCCATCTCCGACTCCACCCCCACCGCCCGGACGACCGCCAGATCCGACGCCGACGCGATCAGGTATTCCAACAGCGCCGTCTTCCCGATCCCAGCCTCGCCGCGCAGCACCAGCGACCGGCTCTCGCCGCGGCGGACCGCCGAAACCAAGTCGTCCAGCAGCGCGCACTCGCTCGACCGGCCACGCAGCGCCGGGCGCCTACCCGCTTCCCGAAAACGGCTCTCCATCAGCAACCACCGCGCGTCGAGCTACCTAAGGGCCGTAAGGCCCACCGCTGCAGACGGGAAGTCCGAGCCCTCGATCCCCTCAGCGTCTCGAGCTGCTCGCCCGCCAAGAACTCGGCGAACGGCCGGCCGCCGTTGAGCGGGGACAACCCGTCTTCGATCGTCCGCGCGACCCCGAAATCCTCGCGCACGACCTCAGCAAGCTTCTCGACGACCTGCGCGTAGACGTCGTCGAACAACGCGTCGTGCTGGTACATGGTACGAGCGGCGGTGTTAGTCGCCATGGCCCAACCAAGGGTGTCGCTTCGGGTCTGCCCAGGTACAGCTCCCTCCACAAAGCAGACACTACGCCTCCTGGAGCAACGTGTCGACGTCGAGCGGGATCCGGCCCCGGCCAGGTCAGGCCCCCTATCGCGCTTGCTCAAAGCGGGTCGCCGCGCTGCTGATACCGCTCGTGCGCGGCGACCCGCGACCGTAGGCGCTGACTCCGCGAGGCGGCGTGCGACCTCGGTGTGACCCGCATCTACCCGAGCGAGCGAATCCGCCGACACACGCGCTGCGAACTCCAGCAACCAGGTCGCCTCTCAAGATCCGGTCCTCTCAACCTAACTGTCAGGTTCCGGTATCCGGGCGACGTTGTGATTCCGGCACGCCGTGGGATCTTGGCCTCTGACCGCGACCTTGACCACCGGGGCAGCCACGCGCTTGTGGCCGTCAGGGCCGCGCTCCGCCTAGTGATCAGGGTCGGGACCGGGTCAGCTGGCAAGCGGCAGCTGATCTCATCTCGCTGGCGCTGGGAGGCCGTCAACCCGAACGCGATCTTGAACCGCGCCATTCAGATTAGATGTTCTGTGCGCAATACGCGCTGCATCAAGAGTGATTACCACCCGCACCGAGCATCGCTCGGGAGCGGTGTTTGGCTCACGGATGGACATCCGTGACGGGCCGGGCGGTGACCTGGTGTGATGGCCTGGGCCGTCTTACCGTGGGGTTTCTCGTCATTTGCTGCGCCTCAGCTGGCCCAGCTTCGGGGTCTCAGCCCGTATCCCCGGAGGTGCCCGATGGCCACCACGTGCTCAGCGTCGGGCCACGTCACTTACACAGCGGGCAGGACACGCCGTCGCCCGCTCGCCGACTTCCATAAACGGGTTGCTTTGACAGCCAGGAGAGGCTCTGCCGGTACGACCGGCTGGGTTTCTACGGTGCGGAAACCGGCGCTCGAAAGGTCCGTTTCGATTTCACCTGGGCGGGGCAAAGCTGCTGCGCCTGCCTGGCAGGTAAGCATGAAATTCAGGTGGGCTGCGGCAACGGAACCCGGCGCGGTAAGCGACGCGACGACGAGCTGACCGCGGTCGCCGAGCATTCCGCCGAGTCTGCATGTAGAGAGGAACTCGTTCCTCGCGCGGGAAGTAGTAGATGTTGTTGAGCAGCAGGATGAGGTCGTAGCGGATGCCCGGCCCGGGGGCCCAGTAGCGGATGTCCGCGGCGTGGAGCTGGATTCTCTCGCCCAGGCCGGCCAGCCGAAGTTCCCGGCGGGCGGCGTCGATGACGGCTTCGGCGAGATCGATGCCGTCGACCAGGACCTGCGAGGCGACGCGCGCGGCGATCCTGGAGTAGATCGCGGTGCCGCAGCCGACGTCGAGGATCCTGCCGGGACGGGTCTCGCCGATCAGTGCGGTCAAGTAGGACGTGATGAACGGCGTCGCGGCCTGCGACACCTGGGCGATGTCGTCGGCGTACTGGTCCAGGTCGGTGCGGCCGTCACCGGCCTTCGAGCTCAGCAATGCCTCAAGGTCGGCGTAAGGGCCGGTCTGGTAATCCAGCATCGATCGGTAGTGAGCGCGCAGGACAGTGTCCCCGGCCGCGATGGCCCGCGCGCGGCGCCCGCGTACGCGGTACTGGCCGCCGCGCTAAGTGATCTCGCCGAGCTCGGTTCCGATATCGAGCCAGGCCTGAAGACGCTC
This sequence comes from uncultured Actinomycetes bacterium, assembly GCA_963774825.1. Classification (GTDB taxonomy): domain Bacteria; phylum Actinomycetota; class Actinomycetes; order Streptosporangiales; family Streptosporangiaceae; genus DATBGO01. The sequence goes on from CAVZGW010000006.1 coordinate 129,705, forward strand.
GCGCCGGACGCAGTCTGTCTTCGCGGCGATTCGGCGAAGGTTCCGCCATCGCTCAGGTCGTCGAGAAGGCCAGCCCGGATCGCGGAGCTAAGAAAGAGCGACCGTACGACCGCCCGGCTGTCGGTGATCGCCAACGCTCGGGCCGTCGCATCGCCGGCCCGGATGGTCTGGAAGATGCCGCCAACCTGAGCGCGGGACAGGCTCATCGGCGGGTCCGCGCCGGGGCTCGAAGTCCGAACGCCCGCTGGCTTAGCCAGCGCACCCCGCGAGTCGCGGCACCGGGCCTGATCGTCGGGGGAAATGCTGCTAGGTCCATGGCCGGTACGAACAGTTCCCCACGGTTGCTGAGGTACATGTAAATCGGGTAAGACACCGTGCCGAGCCCGCGGAGCAGCGCTGAGGCGTGAGCACCACGCAGTTTCTCGCCGAGCCGCGGCCGCTCACCGTCGACGGTGAGCGGCGCGGTTCAAGGCCGAACCAGTGATAGGCCTGCGCCACGATGGGGCGCGCCGGGCGTCAGCAATTCCGAGGTCGGCCAGCACCGCTTCGTCCACGGCCAGGGCATCCGGGCCGGCGTAAATGTACCAGATCTCGGCGGGGTGATGGCAGCCCATCACCCCGAACGGCCCGTCGGCGACGGGTGCCCATGCGTCGATGACCGCGAAGTCTGGCGGCGCGACATCCAGGAGCATCATTGTCGCGGAGCGGAAGTCAACCTGGCGTCCGGCGTAGAACGTGTCATCAATGGCGCCGGTACTGCCCTCCAGCGTCGACAGGCTGAGATGAGCGAACTCGGTCGGGTCCGTCCGCAGCTTCGGCATCACGATCCTGAGATCACTGTCCAGCCACGTCGCGCTGATGGCCTTCTGGACGAACCCGCGGTCGAAGGTGCGCGCCCGCAGGTCCTGGCTGATGTCAACGATCCGGTAGGAGGGTGAGTTGAAGCCGAAATAAGCGGCGACGGATGCGACGGAGCGGTTCGCGAACAAGGTGCCGTACACCGTGGGCGCCTCCAGCACCGCGACATCCGGCACGCCGTGCCGCCGCAAGTAGCGAGCCACGCAATCGACCAGGTCAGGATCGTTGACGTTCGAGTGATCACCCCGGTCATAGCCGAGCATGAACGAGACACGGATCGCTGCTGAGCGCGCACCGGCGGCCAGCGCATCCAGGCCCGCCCGGTCCAGGCACTGCTCCAGGACGGTGACCTTGTCCTCGTCGGTTCGCCCGCCGCGCACCGCGACCGTGGCCCGCGAACCGAAGGCCCGCCGTCCCGCATGCTCATCCGCCGCGGCGCGCTGGACAGCAGGGACGAACCACGGACTAATCCGGGAAAGCAGCTCGGCCAGGCGCTGTGCCGGCAGGGCCCGCGACAAGATGATCGTCCTCAGTGAGCGCCTCGGTCAGCAGCCGGAACGCTGCCGCGTGCCGCGCCTCATCGTCGCGGATCCGCTCGAAAGCGGCCCGTTCCTCCTCCGACCTAGCAACCTGCACAAGACGCCGGTAGGCGAACTCGGCGCTGGCCTCCAGCGCCACGTTCAGTGCGCAATAGCGACGGAAAGTCTGATATCGCAGTTCCCGGGCCAGAGCCGCAGGCATCCTGTGGAGCGCACCGGCCGCTGCGACCAGGACGCTAGCAGCCCCGGTCCGAAACGGCGCCGATCGCGCCACGCGGTTAGTGGCCGTCGCCGATGTCCACCCCGACAGCGCGCCCTGGACCTGGCGGCCGTAAACCACAAGCGATGACGCCAGCCCGCCCGAATCCAGCAGCAGGCCACGCGTGAACTCCGAGTGCAGCTGCTCGTCCTTCCAGATCCACATCAGCGTCTGGCGGATAAGGGCACGCGCGTCCGCACCGACATCCAGATCCGCGACCCGGCCGGCCACCGCCTCCTCCCGGTAGGCCACAGCAACGATCTGCTCCCGTTCGAGCGCAAAAAGGAGCAACCGCTTGCGCTCCGCCCCGGGCCGCCCCGGAATTTCCGGCGCCACCGTTTGAGCAAGACGCCCACGTCCTCCAGCAACACCGCCTCGAGCTCGGCCACCTCACCCCCCATTGGCTTACCTTTAGCCCCTCGCGCCCCCCACAACCCACCAGTATCACTGACCTGGCCAGCCTCCCTGGGAACGGCCCTCCTGACCGAGCAAGCACAGTGACAGGGCGCGACGACTACGAATGAAGCACCTGACGCGCCGAGCCGCCTATCTGACCGAGACCTGTGGGTGGTTTGTCGCGCCGCGAGTCATGGCGGAAGGACGTCTTGCCGTGATCGAGCACGGCACCCGCCGCGTACGGGTTCTGGGCGCCACCGGGCATCCGGTCCAGGCCTGGGTGGTGCAGCAGGCCAGGAACCTGGTCATGGACCTGGAGGACGCCGGAACTCGGGTGAAGTTCGTGCCGACTGACGGTGACACTAGTGCCGCATGGCAAAACGAAACAAGAGTCTTATTAGTGTCGGACAATGGCGGATTGGGATAGCCTGGGCGCACCCTGTGGGGTTCCAGAGGTCGGCCACCGGTCTTGACCTGGGCTTCTACGCAGCCCGCTCGTATTCGCTGAGAAGGCCGCCGAGAATGGGCCGGCGCTTGATCCGCTCCCCGGAGAGGCAGGCGACAGGGTGATCGGGTCGCGGCGGGCGGAGTTCGCGGCTGCGATGGGGTCGTCGCCCCTTGTAGTGGGCCGCGTAGCCGGCTGGGGCCAGCCGCAGGTGTCGCTCGCCGAAGATCAGCATCCGGTCGGTCACCTCGGTCCGCCCGCCGCGTGCAGGATCTCCCACACTGCGGACGGCGCAACGGCGAGGCCGAGTTTCGTCAGCTCGCCATGGATCCGGCGATATCCCCCACAGCGGATTCTCCTTCGCCAGCCGGACGGTTAGGCGGCCGCGCTCCGGCGCGGCCTGCCAGCGCCAGCGCCAGCGCCAGCGCCAGCGCCAGCGCCAGCGCCAGCGCCAGCGCCAGCATCGTTTGTAACGGCGGGCTGCGCCGCGCATACCGTGAGGTCAGCCCCTCGACCTGCTCAGCGAACGTCGCAGCCGGGCAGTCCGGATAGGCGCAGAAGAACCGGCGGACCCGCAGCCGGATCACCACCCGGCGGCCGCCGATCGCGGCGTCAGCCAGCGGCCGCTCATACTTGGCTATGCACCCGGCCCGAGCTGCGGCCGTACCGCGGGCACGCCGCATCTGCGGCCCGCGCGCGTGCCCGGATGCACAGCAACGTCCCGGCCAGCTCGGCCTTCTCCACCACGACCCCGGCCAGGTGCGGCAGGAGAACCCCAAGATCGTGGCCGCGCTGGCATAACAAGCATCCACCGCTCGGTAACAATGACAATCCGGGCTCCTGGCCGATCGGCTGGCGTAGACAACCGCCGATCTACCAGAGTCCCTTCTTCATCTACGGCAACACGCCGATCACGGCTCAGATTCATCAATCCAGCCACACCGGTGATGATCCGCCGCAAGCCCGGGCTAGTTGCGATCACGAAATGTGGGCCAGATCCAATATTCGGCCGACGTCGACAGATGGTAGCCTTCCAGGACATGACGCCCAGGTGCGAGCAATGTGGTTCGAGGGATAACTTAGAGATCTGTGCGAACTGCGGAGCCGTGAAACCGCCGACGACGGCTAGGCAATTCCAGTATGATCATCCGATGCGGAAGCGTTTTAGAGATTTTGTCTCTGCGCCCCGCTTACGCTCGCGCAGAGGAATCCGTCGAAGCCCGTAGCTATAGCCCTGGGTCGAGTTCGCCACGTGCAGCGGCGCGGATCTTGTGAGCTTGAACACTCGTGCTATATCCGTGCCAGAACGACTGTGCCAGCGTGCGTGGCGACCGCGCTCACGCTCGCCGTCGGCTGGAGCGCAAGGTAATCTGGGCGGAGCGTGACAAGAGGACCCGCCTCCGCTTTTCGCGGATCTCGATTGCGCGGTGCGCGGATCTGGTCCGTTCCCCCGCGTCTGCCTGGGGTCCTCTGTCACTGTCAGTCCACCCCGTCACGGGAGCACGCGCCACGGACCAACGTCCCTTCGCACAGGACCTTCAGCCCGGCGGGCGCAGGCAGAACGGCAGAACTCCTATGGCGGGAGATGGCGAACGAACCGGCAGGCATGGTGGTGTCGGCTGCTCACGCCAGTGACAGTGATGTCCTGCCGCGGGTGGTGCTCATCTGGCGGAGCACCAGCAGCTCAGCGTTCTTCGCCCGGTCCCCGCGGAACACCAGTACAGTCAGGCCGAATAACCAGCGCATCAGCAGACAGACGATCTTGAGCAGCACCTCGTCAGCCAAGCTGGTGAGCTATGCAGCGAGCAGCGCTGCGCCCGCGGCGATCAGCACCGTGAGCCAGCCGAGCACCACAGCCGCCGTCGCGGCGGCAAATCCCCGCTCGCCGGTCGGGCGGACCCGACGGCGCGCCATCTGCCCGAAGACGATGGCCGGGATGGTGGTGATCCCCGCGCTCACCGGCCCGGCACCCGCACAGACCAGGGCAGCGACGGCCAGACGGCTCATTCGCGGGGGCGCAGGAGTAACGGGATGCGCGGGTAGTCTCCCGGAGGGGCCGACCGGCAGGTCGGCGGTGAGCGCCATCAGTTCCTCAAAAAAACGCGAGACCAGTACCTGCCTCAGCCGCAGGTCCAGCTCCTCCTTGGTCAGTCTGCCCTCGGCAAAAGACGCCTTGATGACCTTGATCGAGCGATCCCGGTCCGCCCACATGCAGGGATAGCTTCCGGCGGCCATCATCTAGCCCGGCCTGACCGTCATCTCGGGCCTCCAGTTAAAAACGGCGGATCCCAGGATAACCTGGCGGTGGCACAGGGCATGGTCAGTGCGGCCGAGCCGTGTGGGCGATGGCGAAAGCGCAGGTCAGCCACTTAATCAAGTATTCGAGCGGTACAGGATGCGCGGGGTGCGCCGTCTGGGCGAAAGAAAAACCCCCGAACGACGCCATCGCGGCGAATAGGACGCACCCGACGTCGAAGACCCAGGAACGCGGCGGGCGCGTTCCCGGGTTCTCGATCGGTGTCCAGAAGGACATCCTCGTAGCCTCGTAGCCTTTCCGGGTCCTCAGGCGTCGCGGCGGCGCAGCCGCCAGGCGGCTGCGGCAATTAGCGCGACCGCGTATCCGCACAGCACCGCGAATCCGGCCCATGGACTCAGCTGATGCCCGCCGAACAATTTTCCGGCCCCCCAGATGGCCCCGCCGGCGTTAGACGGCAGGTAGGGCACGAACCCCTTGATGCTTTGCGGAAGGTACGCCGCGACGACGATCGGCACCACGAAGAACACGGCGGCGAACACTGACAGGCCGGCCGCGGTCCGGCGGAGCAGGGCTCCCAGGGCCAGGCCGATGATGGGCGATGACCGCCAGGTACAACGAGGCGCCGACCACCTCTCGCAGCACGCTCGGGCCGGTCAGCGAGATGGCCGAACCGCCCCGAGAGGACTCCAGGGCCGTCGCGGTGAAGAACTCGGCCGCCGCGGCGAGCAGGGTCAATGGCAGCACTAGGCCCACCACTGCGATCAGCTTCGCCCAGAGCACCGGCAGCCGGGACGGCACGACGGCCAGCGTGGCGCGGATCATCCCGGTGGCGTACTCGCCGCTGAACGCCAGCACGCCGAGCACGCCGAGGACCAGCTGGGCGATCACGATGCCGACCAGGCTGACCGACACCCCGCCCGCGGCGGAATTGCCCGCCGAGATCGTGTACGGCGCCCCGGACCCCGCGATCGCGGCCCCCAGGCCGACGATCAGCACGACCGCGAGAAGCCCGCACCACCAGGTCGAGCGCAGCGCCCGCAGCTTCGTCCACTCCGCGCGGACGACGCGGACCTGGGTAACTGGTCCTGCTGCTGCCGCCGGGACCGGGGCCATCGGAGTCGGCCCGACCCGTGACCTCATGACGGCGCTCATCGCGTCGCTCCGGCGTGGTACTCGATGCTGTCCTTGGTCACTTGCATGAGGGCCTCTTCCAGAGATGCGTGGGCGGGGGTGAGCTCGAAAATCGGCACGTGCTCCCGCCACGCCGCCGTGCCGATCTGCTCGGCGGTGATACCGGACACACGCAGCAGGCCCGTTCCGTCATTAATCGCGGTGACACCTGGGGCGGCCAGCACCTGGCTCAGCCGTCCGGTTTCTGGCGTGCGGACGAGGACGCCGCCCGCGGTGGCATGACCAGTGAAGTCCTCGACGCTCGTCTCGCTGATGAGCTTGCCTCGTCCGAGCACGACCAGCCGGGTCGCCGTCTGCGCCATCTCGCTCATCAGGTGCGAGGAGACGAAACCGTCCGCCCTTCGGCGGCCAGCGACTTGAGCAGCAGCCGGATCCAGCGCACGCCGTCCGGGTCCAGGCCGTTGACCGGCTCGTCAAGCACCACGGTCTGCGGATGGCCCAGCAGGGCCGCGGCCACGCCCAGCCGCTGTCCCATGCCGAGGGAGAAACCGCCGGCCCGGGTGCCCGCGACCTCGCCCAGCCCGGCCAGCTCGATAACCTCATCTACCCGGCGGCGGCCGATGCCGGCCGTCCGCGCGAGTGCCAGCAGGTTGTTGCGAGCCGACAGTCCCGGGTGGACCGACCTCGCGTCCAGCAGGATGCCGAGCTCCGACATCGGCGCGGCCGCCTCGGGATAGTGCTTGCCGTTGACCCGCACCGTCCCGCTCGTCGGCCGGTCCAGACCGGCGATCACCCGCATGGTGGTGGACTTCCCCGCCCCGTTCGGTCCGAGGAACCCCGTGACCACGCCCGGCTCCACCACGAAGCTCAGCCCGTCGACCGCGGTCTTGTCCCCGTACCGTTTGGTCAAGCCGTCGATCTCGATCATTTGTTGATCCTTCCCTCGATGTGCTTGGTGTTGGACGTAAGCCTGCGTTCGGGGCCTGAGGCGGAACTGTCGTGGCGCTGAGGCGGGGGGCGAGTTCCGGCATATCGGTCAGCGGTGAGGCAGCCCGGCCGAGGGCCGTACGGTGGGGGTCATGGAGGTCCGGCTGTTCGGCGAGCTCGAAGCGCTCGATGGTGGCGTGCCTGTGCCGGTCCGCGGCGCCAAGCAGCGAGCTCTGCTGGCCCTGCTGGCGCTGCAGCGGGGGCAGCCGGTCAGCGCCGACCGGCTGATCGACCTGCTGTGGGACGACGGGCAGGCGGCGAACCCGGCCAACGCTCTGCAGGCGCAGATCGGCCAGCTGCGCCGTACCTTTGGGGCGGCGGCGATCGTCACCACCGAAGTCGGCTATGCCCTTGCCGCCGGACCCGATGAGGTCGACGTCGTGCGCTTCGAGCAGCTGGTGGCGAAGGGTCGGCGGTTGGCCGCCGACGGCGAGCTGGCGCTGGCGTCGGCCGCCCTGGGCGAGGCGCTCGGCCTGCGGCGGAGCGAGCCGCTGGCCGAGTTCACCTCTGCGGGCTTTTTTGATGCCGAACGGGCGCATCTGGACGAGCTGACCGTGGTGGCGATCGAATCCCGGGCCGGAGCCGACCTGGGACTGGGCCGCCACGGTGAGCTCGCAGGCGAACTGGAGGCGCTGTGCCGGGAACACCCGCTCCGCGAGCGCCTGTGGGAGCTGCTCATCCTCGCCCTGTACCGGAGCGGACGCCAGGCTGATGCCTTGCGCGCCTACACGGAAATCCGTGATCGTCTGGTTGACGAGCTGGGCATCGACCCCGGCCCCGCCCTTCGGGAGCTTCATGCCCGCATCCTGGCCCAGGACCCGTCGCTCGGCCCAGCCAGCGCCCCAGCCAGCCTGGCTCCGGCCCAGGTGGTCGCCCCGCCGGAGGCAGCTGGCCACCTGGAGAATTCTCTGTTGCCGGCCCCCCTGCTCGAGACGAAGTTGTATATCTCTAGGTCGCGGCGTGGTCTGGTGCCGCGTCCGCGGCTGAGCGAGCGGCTGGACCGCGGGATCGCGTCGAAGTTGATGCTCGTCTCCGCGCCGCCTGGCTTCGGCAAGACGACGCTGCTCACCGAGTGGCTGGCGGCGGGACCGGCCGCGCCGGCCGATGAGCGGCTGGTGGCGTGGCTGTCGCTCGATCGGGGCGACAACGATCCCGCATCCTTCTGGACCTATGTGATCGCCGCGCTGCGGAAGGTGGCATCCGGGGTCGGCGAGAGTGCGCTGGCCCTGCTGCAGGCGCCCCAGCCGCCTCCGATCGAGACGGTGCTTACAGTTCTGCTCAACGACCTGGGCGCCACCGCGGGTGACATCGTGCTGGTGCTCGACGACTACCACATCATCGACGCGCGCGATGTGCAGGACGGGATGGCGTTCCTGCTCGACCATCTGCCTCCGCAGCTCCACGTGGTGATCGCCGGCCGCGCTGATCCCGCGTTGCCGCTGGCCCGGTTGCGAGGGCGTGGCGAGCTGGTCGAGATCCGTGCGGCCGAGCTGCGCTTCACCCCTGATGAGGCCGCGGCCTACCTCAACGAGATGATGGGCCTGCAGCTGACGGCGCGGGACGTGGCCGCGCTGGAGGGACGTACCGAGGGCTGGATCGCCGCGCTCCAGCTGGCGGCGCTGTCGATGCAGGGGCGAGACGACGTCGCCGGCTTCATCGCCGGCTTCGCGGGCGATGATCGTTACGTCGTCGACTACCTGGGCGAGGAGGTGCTGCAGCGTCAGTCCGATCGTGTCCAGGCCTTCCTGCTGCAGACCTCTATCTTGGGTCGGCTGAGCGGTCCGCTGTGCGATGCCGTCACCGGGCAAAGTGGCAGCAAGGCCATGTTGGAGGCGCTGGATCGGGGGAACCTGTTCCTGGTCCCGCTCGATGACCGCCGCCGGTGGTATCGCTACCACCAGCTCTTCGCCGACGTGCTGCATGCGCGGCTGCTCGACGAGCAGCCCGGCCAGGTGCCGGACCTGCACCGGCGGGCGAGCGCGTGGTACGAGCAGAACGGCGAGCCGTCCGAGGCCATCAATCATGCGCTGGCCGCCGGGGATTTCGAGCGAGCGGCGGACCTGGTCGAACTGGCGATCCCAGCCATGCGCAGGACCAGGCAGGAGGGCGTGCTGCGCGGCTGGCTCAAAACGCTTCCGGACGAGGTGGTCCGCGTCAGGCCCGTGCTCAGCGTCGGGCTGGCGGGCGCATTGCTGGCTGTCGGGGAGATGGAGGGTGTCGAGCGACGGCTGCGTGACGCCGAATCGTGCCTGGGCGCGACGCCAGGTGCCGGTGCAGGATCCCAAGCCATATCGGCGGAGATGGCCGTCAACGACGAGGAATTTCGCCGCCTCCCGGCGGGGATCGAGCTGTACCGCTCCGCCTTGGCCATGGCTCGGGGCGATGTGCTCGGCACCGTGAGGCACGCCCGGCGGGCGATCGATTTTTCGCCTGAGGAGGACCACCTCGTCCGTGCTTCGGCAGCGGGCATGTCGGGTCTCGCGTTCTGGACGAGCGGGGATCTCGAGGCAGGGCACTCGGCGTATGCCGAATGCGTGGCGGGTCTACGGCGGGCCGGGCACATTGCCGATATCTTCGGCTGCTCGATCGCGCTGGCGGATATACGGAGTGCGCAAGGTCGTCTCGGCGAGGCGATGCGCACCTACGAGCAGGCATTGCAGGATGTGCCTGAGCAGGGCGGGCCGGTTCTGCGGGGAACGGCAGACATGTACGTAGGGATGAGCGAGGTCTACCGCGAGCGCGACGACCTGCATGCCGCCGCCCAGCACCTGCTGCGAAGCCAGGAGCTGGGCGAGCACAACGGGTTGCCGCAGAACCGGTATCGCTGGCGGGTCGCGATGGCTCGGATACGCCAGGCTGAAGGAGATCCGGCCGGCGCACTCGAACTGCTCAACGAGGCGGAGCGCCGGTATGTGGGTGATTTCTTCCCCAATGTGCGGCCGGTCCCGGCGTTGAAGGCACGGGTCTGGATCGCGCAGGGCAGACTCGGTGAAGCCCTCGGCTGGGCACGTGAGCAGGGCCTGTCCGTGGACGACGAGCTCAGTTACCTCCGCGAGTTCGAGCACATCACGCTGGCCAGGATGCTCTTGGCGCGGTACCAGGATGATCGCGCAGAGCACTCCCTTCACCAGGCCACGCGGCTGCTGGAGCGCCTCCTGCGGGCGGCTGAGGAAGGGCAGAGGACTGGACGGGTCATCGAGATCCTGGTGCTGCAGGCGCTTACCCGCCAGCGGCTAGGGGATATCCCGGCGGCGCTGGCCTGCCTGGAACGCGGCGTGACGCTGGCCGAGCCTGAAGGCTATGCCCGGGTCTTCATCGATGAGGGCCCGGCTATGGCTTCCCTGCTCAGAGCGGCCGCGAAACAGGGGACCGCCGGGAACTACGTCCGACGGCTGCTGGCCGCCGTGAGCGAGACCGGGCACGACAGCCCCGTCAAGCAGGCCTTGATCGAGCCACTGAGCGAACGCGAACTGGACGTGCTCCGGCTGCTCGGAACCGATCTGGACGGCCCGGGCATCGCCGGCGAGCTCATGGTGTCCCTGAATACCGTACGGACTCACACCAAGCACATCTACGCCAAGCTCGGCGTGACCAACCGCCGGGCCGCGGTCCGCCGGGCCCAGGAACTCGACCTGGTGTCGCGAATCCGCAACCGGCAGCCCTGACCCGTCGCACACGGACCCCAGGCCCGGAGCAGGCCACATCCGCCGATCATCCGGCGAGCGCCCAGCCCCAACCCCGATGAACGGGTCCCACCCCGCCCGGGCAGCTGTGCCGACCCATGCCGGGCACCGGCCGAGGGCACCCCTTCCCCTGACCGCGCGCACCCGTCGCGCAAATCACAACACATCAATCCCCACGGGTGGTGATGCCAGCTCACCACATCGGCTTCTAGCTTTCGATCAGACCTAAGAACGTTCGCAACGCCGGCGGAGATCCATCCAGGCAAGCGACAGCAGAAGGAGCACCATGAGCGAAATGTCGACTGGCCACCATGACAACCGTGGACGGTGCGAGATCCGCCTCAAGGGGCACCTCGATGCCCGGTGGGCCGCCTGGTTCGACGGGCTGACCCTCTCCCACGACAGTGACGGAACCACCATCATCCATGGCCCCGTAGCCGACCAGGCCGCGCTTTATGGCCTGCTCCAGAGAACGCGCGACGTGGGCCTGCCCCTGATCTCGGTCAATTACGTCGAACCCGGCCGTCCCTATATGCCCACCATCGAGACCCGTAACTCGGCAGTTTCACGAAAAGGAGACTGACATGGCGACCACCGTACAAACCCCGGCAACGAAAGCGGCGAAAAGAATCCCGATGAGCTCGACCAGGAAGACCGCGCTCGTCGCGGGCATCTTCTACTTGATCACCTTCATCTCAATCCCCACACTCGCCCTCTACGGCCCCGTGAAGAACCACCGGGACTGGATACTCAGCTCCGGCTCCCACACTGGCGTGCTCGTGGGCGCCTTCCTCGAGGTGATCGTCGCCCTGGCCGGCATCGGCACCGCCGTCACGCTGTACCCGGTGGTCAAGCGGCAGAACGAAGGCGTCGCGCTCGGCTTTGTCGCCGCTCGCGTCCTTGAAGGCTGCATGATCTTCGCCGGCGTCGTCAGCCTGCTTTCGCTGGTGACCTTGCGGCACGACCTGGGCGGGGCGGCCGGAGCAAACGCGGCCGCGCTCGTCACCACCGGCGCGTCCCACGTCGCGTTCTACAACGGGACGTTCCTGCTCGGACAGACCCTCATGCCGTGCATCAACGCACTGCTGCTGGGCTCCCTGATGTACCGGTCCCGGCTGGTGCCCCGCATCATTCCCGTGCTGGGACTCATCGGAGCCCCCCTGCTCATCACCGCCGTAATCGCCACCCTGTTCGGCGGCAGCATCGGGCACGTCTCCGCGTGGGCGGCGATCGCGACCCTCCCGGTAGCTGCGTGGGAGTTCTCGCTTGGCGTCTGGCTGGTCATCAAGGGCTTCAAGCCCTGTCCCATCACCGCCGAAATGACCGCGGCCAGCACGCCGCCCGCCTACCACGACGTCACCGTCTAACCGTAGGCAACACGGCCGGGCCCTCCAAGGGGGGCCCGGCCGCTGGGTGCGGGCGCGGGCCCGGCCGGAGCAGGCGACCAGACCCGAGGACTCATCGGACACCCCTCACTGGCGAAAGCCCAGGAGAAGTCCGGGCTCTTCCGCGGGTTGGCATAGAATGTGCTGGCGAATTCCCGCAACGACCATTTCGGCTTATCCGCCCTGGCGAGCCGGCGATCGTTCAGGGTGACCGCGAAGAGGAGGACGAAAAATCCGCCGACCCAGCCGCGACGAGGCGCGGTCGCTCATCCGGCCGAAGAACGGATTACCGAACAAGGCCACCAGGGCGCCGATCCCGGCGACAAGCGCCAGGCTGCTCGGTGCCTGTTTGATCCCCACGAGCGAGTCTATTTTCAAGGCCAAGGTGACCAACACGGGCGCGAGGAACAGTAGGGAGGTGCTGATGTACGCCAGCGTGTATAGCGAGATGAACCCCCACCCGACCCGGTGTGCCCCGGGTAACCCGGGCTCCAGGGCAGCCTCAGTTGCGGTTGGGTACGTCAATCCGCGCCGCGCGGTATCCGGCCGGGCCGCAGCCCCCGCAAACCGCACTACCCGTGAAGACATGATCCGTAAGGACATGGTGATCCTCCCCTGCGCACTGTAACCCGACGCCACACGTCGATGGCGCCACAGCTGTCCTGCGCAATCGCCTGCATTGTCGGCAGCCGCAGCGCTAACGGCGCAGTCCGCCGCCGTTCCCCGCGGGCGCAGCCCGGCCGGCTGGGCCTGTCGCTGCGCTCATGGCCGCCCAGACCCACCGCGAGCCGCGCGATCTAATCGATTCCTTTGCCATCGGCCCGCGTATTCACAATCCAGGATGGTTATGTACCCGGGCAGCATAAAGCCCTGTCTGCTAATTAGAATGCTCTTAGTCTATGGAGGCTGCTATCTGACCGCCTGGCTCAATGCCGAGCTGGCGGAGCCGGGTGGCTTCCTCGGTACGGTCGACTCGCTCCAGCAGTACCTGGGCTTGATAAAGGGCGGACCGGCTGCCGGCTTCAGTACAGGACAAGAGCCAGTTGATGGCGTCCTCAGTCTGGCCTTGCCGTTCCATGATCTTGACTGCAGGACTGTATGTGAGCGAGAAATCAGGGTCCTCAGCGGCGAGGGACATCCAGACCGCGAGCGCCTCCTGATCGTGGCCGGCTCGTTCGAGGGTCATTGCGGCTGTATGGAGGATGTTCGCGCGCGCCAAGTGCGTCGCCGGCGTACCTGGGGCTGCGGCGCCTGCTGCTGCGGCCTGGGCCTGGAGCCAGTCGATGGCATCTTGAACTCGCCCTGCCTTCTCTAGCACACTCGCGGCCTGGATCACCGCGTAGGTACTGCCGGCTTCACTGGCGTGCTGGTACTCGGCGAGGGCCTCGTCGGTGTGGCCGGCCCGGTCCAGGTATGTGGCCAGCACCGCGAGGTAGTCGCTGCCGTGGTTATGAGGTCGTCGTCGGAGCCAGCTGACTGCTTCGTCGGGGCGTCCCGCCCGTACTAGCGCGTCAGGGACCGACCAGATATCGCCGGAGGACTCGGCCCGGATCATGAGCCAGGCCAGCGCCTCTTCCTGTCCGCCCACCTTTTCCAGCGCACTGACGACTTCGGACTGCGCTCTGCGATCAAAGGGATCGGCCTCGGCACGTGCCGCAGCCATCCGATGGTCTTCTCGGGCTGGCCTTCACGGTCGAGCATCCGGGCAGCCTTCTCTATGGCGTAGGGGTCACCGGATTCCGCCGCGCGCCGATAGCAGGCCAGCGCTTCTCCCGTCCCGCTTGTTCGTAGAGTTCGGCGAGTTTCATGGGGGCGAATCGGTCGCCGGCGTCGACGTGAGTTTCCAGCCAGGCGATGGCGTCTTCCCCCCGGCCTGCCTGGGTTAGCAACCGGATTACCTGGATCGCCGCATACACGCTGCCGTATGCGGCTGCCTTTTGGTAGGCGGCCAGTGCCTCCTCCCGGCGGCCCACACGTTCTAGCAGGCCGCCGAGCGTCTCGGTACCATCTCTGCCATTTGAAGCATCGACCGCGCGCTTGCAGCAGGCCAGAGCCTCGTCGATCTGGTTGGCTTCCTTCAGGAGCCAGGTCAGCGGAAGAAGGGCGGTGGTGTCGCCATGCGCGACGGCTGCCCGATATAGCTTGACGGCGTAGCGGGTAAGGCCTCGTTTTTTAGCATGATCACCCATGACCCGAAAGTCCGCCGGGGCCGCATGTTCGATCAGCGCGTCGTACAGCGTTGTGGGCATCGGGCCCGTGCGGTCGGCCTGCTCGAGGTAGTCAGCCAGGCGGGCAAGCGCAAAAGGTCAAATGGCGCATCAGGTCATTTGAATTATCGCTCAGCAGGCCAGTAACAGGCCCAAACCACGCCTGACATAGCCATCAATCTGCACATCTCAACCGATGATCATTGAGGCGCCACCAGCGGTCGAGATCGGCGGCTCGGCGCGCGGATTTCAAGAGCCTCCGCGCCGTCGGCGATCCCGACCACAGCCGAGTATGCAGGCGGCCGGGGAATAGCCGAGCCGCGGACGGAAGTCGCGGCCGGTCGGTGCCGCCTAGTGCGGGTGACCGGTCGCGGCGTCCGTTCGGCAGTCGCCTGGTTGAGGGAGGGCAGGTGTCAGGGGTTGAGGGGTCGCAGCATGCGCCACCTGGTGCCGTTCCACGCCTCGGCGAGGATACGGATTGAGCCCGAGGTTGGGAGGTTGGCGAAGTAGCTGCCAGTAGCTACGCAGCGGGACGCCAGCGGGCAGGAGAGCGCGGCCAGGCCGGGCCCGGATCCGGGTGACGGAGGAGCGGGGACCTTTAGCAGGTGCCAGCTGGTGCCGTTCCACGTTTCGGCGAACGGGCCGGTGCCCGGGTTCTTGGGGGCGTTCGTGGACGTCCCGACGGCCATGCAGCGGGCGGCGGCCGTGCAGGACACCCCGTTCAACGACCTGGCCCCGGTGCGGGGGTTCGCGGTCTTGACGAGCCGCCAGCTGGTGCCGTTCCACGCCTCAGCGAAGCTGGGGAACCCAGCGAACCCCTGGTCCTGACCGGATCGGCCGACGGCCATGCAGCGGAAGTCACCGGTGCACGACACTGATTGAAGCCAGCTTTCCTTCCCCCCTGCTACTCCCGGCACGTCCGGGATCGGCACGACCCGCCAGCGGGTGCCGTTCCACGCCTCGGCGAATGTCCGCTCCGGGTAAACGCCTGGGAGACCTCCATGGCTGTATACGGAATGGCCGCCAACGGCCATGCATTGCGAGGCAGCCGTGCAGGACACCGAGGTCAGGCTGCTGGATACGGTGCCAGCGGGACTTCGCGTGTTGAGCGTCCGCCAGCTGGTGCCGTTCCAGGCCTCGGCGAGGGCACGCGTGCGGTGGTCGCCGACCGCGATGCAGCGGGCGGCGCTGGTGCAGGACACCGAGGCCAGGCTGGTGGACACGAGGGCCGGCGTCTTGAGTATCCGCCAGCGGGTGCCGTTCCACGCCTCGGCGAGCGTGCCCGTGCCGCGGTCGCCGACGGCGATGCAGCGGGCGGCACTAGTGCAGGACACCGAGGTCAGGCTGCTGGCTGCGGTGCCGGCGGGATTGGCGGTGGTCAGTATCCGCCAGCTGGTGCCGTTCCACGCCTCGGCCAGGGTGCGGCTGGGGGCCGATGCTGATGCCGAGGAGCTGCCGACGGCCATGCACCAGGAGCGGTGCGGGCAGGAAACGCCGGCCAGGTTGCTGCTGTACGCGGCGGCTGAGACCGCGGTCGCGGCGCCGCGTGCGGGGGCGGCTGCGGCGCCGAGGGCGGCTGCCGGTGTCAGCGCTGCCGCGCAGGCTAAGGCAGCCGCGCCGATCAGTCGCCTGTGAGGGAAATTGTGGAGTTGCATTGTGTCCTCCGTTTCTGGAGAGGTCGAGGACCTATGCACTGCCTATGACTGGATGGCCGGTTCCACGGTTACGGGGAGGACTCCCATAACGGCAGGGCCAAAGGTCGGAACGACGGAGGGCCTTCGGTCGGCATTCGGTCACCGCCGTTCCGGACCCCTGCAGGTGAGCTAGCTCCCGCGTGTTCACCTGTGCCGGGTTGGCAGGTGAGCCCGGCTGACCAGCGGCGCATAACCGGAGGCGCTCCTGCTGGACGACTATGATTTTGTTTACGATGTCCCACGGCTGGCCCTCGGGAACGGTGACCCCGATCAACACCGCCACCAACAAGGCCGACAAGGCGATCAAGGTCTGGAGCGGCCCCGAGTGCATCGCGATGACGCCGTAAAAACGGCCGTACCGAAAACAGGGACGCCACCGGAACGGTCCCAGGACGACTGGCAGGGGAGGATCTTGCGAAGCGGACACATACCATGCGCGGCGCTAAGGCACTGGGGCAGCAGAGGCCGGCGGTGCCGTCGGCGCTGCCAGCACAGCCCCGCGGGCGAGATCGACGCACCCTGCGTAACGACCGGCCAGTTGAGCGGGACCCCTCCACTACTTCCGAATGGATAACCTGTGCGGTCTCCCCCTCACGATCGGCCAACGACTGGCCCACTCCTAATCGGCAGGGAGGATGTGACTTCTGGGAGCGACGCCGCGGTCAGTTATGGCCGATGTGCTGAGCATCCGTTGAGCGCAGTTATTCGTAACTCAGGGCTTGAATCAAACTGGCTGGCGTAGTCATGTCAACTAGGTGGTGCCATCGAGACTGCTATGTAGTCCGCCGTGGCATCCATTAGCCAAGCCTGGCACTCAGGAGCAGGGGTGGTAGGAAGCCCTGTAGCTGCGAGGTGGCACTACTATTTCGTAGGTGGTGCCCTTCGGCTCCAGGTATAGGGCGATATGCCAGCTCGTGCAACTGGTGTGGGTGACGCTGGTACTAGGAGCCTGGTAACTGTCGAAGGTAACCGTGGCCGCCCGGTCGCCTGCGGCCGTGGATGAAGAAGCTACGAGGTCGGCATTCGAATCCATGGTCGAGCTGTAGTCGGCGAGGAACCACGCTGCCGCCGCTCATGCGTTCTAGACTGCCTGGCGCCGCGCCGAAGGCCTGAACATGCCGCTGGAACTGGCCCAGCCACCTCGGGCACATCTTCGCCAAGCTCGGCATCCGCTCCCGGCAAGACCTCCTCACTAGCATCGGCGCCCCCCAGGCCAGTAGCTTTCGGACGCGGTAGTGGTCGAGGTCAGCCGGTTCGGGTAGCGGTTTCAGCGGCGCGGCGCCGTGCAGGGAGCGGTGCGGACCGAGTGCCGGAGTTCGGGAACCTGGACGTGCTGCGCGAAGAGGAGCTCTAGCCCCAGCCACCAAGCACCGGCCCGGAGGCTCCCGCTCAGCCGGCGCGCGGTTTTCCGCGGTTACAGCTCCTCAACGCTGATCACGTCGAGGTTCCGGAAGACCGGCGGCCTGTCGCACAGCGCTGCTAGCCGTTCCGCGAAGGCCGTCGTCAGTGGCAGGCGTGAGTTCGCCATCGCGTCTTCGTATGAACCGAACTCGACAATCTGCAGATAGGTGCCGGGGCGATCGCGGTCCTGGGTCAGGGTGGCGCGCACGGCGGTCCGCTGCCCCTCGGTCTGGGCCTGCCACTCCGCGGTGAGCGCCTCGATCTCGCTGATCCGCGAACTCGTGATCTCGATGAGCTGAATGAATGCCATGTGCTCCCCATATGTCATGCCGCACGGTGTGGCCACCTCATTTCCCGGGCGTAGCCACCATGCGGATGCTACGCCTGGCTGAGCTCACCCTTGCGATAGCACGCCGCTTCGCCCGCTGAGCGGGGGCCGGTCAAGAAGCCGAAGCCCTCCGCCAAGCCCTCTAGTGCGGACGCGGCGGACCGGCATGTGCGCTCCGGCACCAGGCAGTCAGCGGATTGCCAGCACCATGCGCGGCGCGGCGCCGAAGATGGTGTCGGCGGTGCCGCAGTCGGTGAAGCCGGCAGCGCGGTAAAACTCCAGCGCGTGCGGGTTGGCCGTCACCTCCAGGCGTTTCACGCCCCGCGCGCGCAGAACCTGCGCAATGCGGTCCACGAGCGCGGCGGCAATCGCGCGCCGCCGCCAGCCTGGATCGACGAACAGGTCTTCCAGCTCGTGGTTACCGCCGCCCTGGCTCCAGGTGGCGAAGCCGACAAGCGACCCTTCCTGCATCGCGACATAGGTGCGACCTTCGGCCAGGCCCTCAGGCCTCAGGACCAGGTACTCCGGATGAGCCAGGAGGTTGTCACGGTCACCTGCATTAGACAGCGAGGCGCGGCGATACACATCGGAGGCGGCGGGGAGGTCGGCGGGAACGCCGAGCCGGATCATCGGCCCGGCATCTGCCGGGCTTTCCGGCGACCGCGGCATCAGGACGACCCGCCAGCCATCCGGGTCCTCGACGGTGACCGCGCCGTTCTCGGTCCAGTACGGGTTCTCCGCCTCCACGGGCACATGGCCGAGCGCCACCAGCCGGTGGCAACCTGCCCGACCTGGCTCAGATCGCCGAAATACAGCACGAGGAGGTTGTCGCGGCTGGGAGCCGGCCCCGGGCTGCCGTGATCATGCTGGGTGAACTCCAGGTGATACCGCAAGCCGGGCAAACCCAGCATCACGCCCCGGTAGCCGGCATGACCAGCGAAACGGTCAAGCTCGGGCAGCCCGAGCCCGTCGCGGTAAAAGCGGACGACGTCATCGAGCCGATCGGTGGGGCGGGCGATGCGCACGAACTGCGCCGGCAGCTTCTCCGGCCAGGGCCAGGAGGTCATCGTGGTCCTCACCTTCAGTGATCGCGGCGCTTCAGCAGGTGGATTCCGTCTTGGCCGCGCGGGAAGCCCGGCGTGCGGCCGCACTCCTGGTAGCCGAGCCTGGCATAGAAACCGGGCGCCTGGAACGAGTGGGTGCTGAGGATCACCTGGTCGCAGCCGCGGCGCCGGATCTCAGCGTCGGCTGCGGCGAGGAGCCTGGCTCCAACGCCGGAACAGCGCTGTCTTCTCGCATCCAGAGCAGTTCGATGCAGCCGCACCCGCCCCACGTCCAGCCGTAGAGCCCCGCACGCAGGTCATCGTCGTCCCCGCGGACAGCCGCGCTCAGCGAGCGGCCATCATGATGGCCGGTGACGGAGGCGTTGAAAGCTTCATCCGGGGCGTCCGCGCGTTGCACAGCACGGCTTTGTCCCTGAGCAGCGGGTTGCCGGTCGCCAGGGCCTTGACCTTACTGAACGATAGGGCGACCTCCCTGACCTCGCGGATTTCGCGGGTATCCAGGCGGCCGTGCATGACCTGGCCGATGAACGCGGCTTTGCGCTGGAGTACCTGCCACATGTACCCGTCGAAGCTGGCCTGGGTGACCTAGCGCAGGATCTGGACCTTGGAGCTGAGGTTGCCCTTTGGGGGATCGGATGCTGGGCTTGTCGAAGATGTGACGGCTCGGCCGTTCAAGTAGACGACTTGCACTCCGCTGAGCGCGCGGATGTCGGCGTGGGATCGCCATCGACGACGACCAGGTCCGCGTCGTAGCCGCCGCGGAGCGGTCCCCAGGCCGCAGGCGCGGGCCGCGACCGAGGTGGCTGAGGCGAGAGAGCCTGCGGCGGGGTTGCCGTCCGCCACCAGGTCGGCTATCGCGTCCGCGAGGATGCCGGGCGGTCTGCCGTCGCTGATGCCAGCGTCAACGCCTGAGGCGATGCAGACCCCGGCCGTGTGCAGCTTGTCGGCCAGGGCCTGGCGGGCCGCCCAGGTCAGCGGCTCGCCGCTGCCACGCTGGCTCGTCCAGGCCGGTCAGGTCAACGGCATTAGGCCTGCTCGGCCGCCGTGAGCCCGACGAAAAGAACCTCGCGCACCGCCACCGGTAGACGGTCACGTCATCGTCAGCCGGTACCTGCCTGATCAAACACGAGCGTTAAGCCGAGCGAGGTCATGCCACGCGTTCGATTGTGAGGGAGATTTCACCCCAGTTATTCCAGTAGAAGAACGGAACGTCGTTCGCGAAACAGGTCAGCTCACCTGTATGTCGGGGCTGGCATTCGGATCCGGCTCCGATCGCGAACTGTGTGCTGAGGTCGTGGGCGTGCGCACCGATGAGGGCGAACCAGGGCTCTGGGGGATCTCTACGGGCCCATTCCGCCAGACGCAGGAACACGTTGTTGCTCGCGTAGCCGTCAGGCCCGCAGCGGTTCCAGGCATCGACCCACTCGCCGGTCGCGGTGAACCGGTAGGTGCGGCCCTGCTCGAGTACCACGCCGGTGTCATTCCACAGACGTCTCGCAGCCACGGTCACAGTCACCTTCTGGCCGATTTCCACCTGCGCTCCCTCCTCAATGCGCTGTTGCTGCCTGCCAGGGCCCGTTGCCTGTGCCCAGTCCGCTGCCTCGCTCCTTTCTGTGGCGGTGGCTTGACACGAGGGTCCAGGTCACCCCGTCATCGTCACCCGGCCGCTAACCCCAGGTCGCTAGGGTCGGGCCCCTAGCTTTGACCCTGGGTTTGACCAGGTTGCGGTCCAGGCAAGCTGGGAGCGCCTATGGGGTGCTGAGGTCGGCCTGGGTCACCGCGTGCCGCAGCGGGATCCGGTCGGCCTCTTCCCGGATCCGGGTCATGACGAGGATGTGCCGAGCTGGCTGACACCCGCTGGGGGTGATCAAGAAGCCGGAAGACCCTGACCAGCGGCCAGAAGACCACGATCGCCGCCCTGGCCCGCCTCAACAACCCAGCTCTACCTCGGCTACCTGATGAAACGGGAAGTTCCGCGAGATCTTCAAGGCCGGACCGCCAGGAGGTACGACACGAGCAGCCGGCGCCAGCCCGGCCGCCCGGCGACGGTCCGCAGCATCGCCTGGCTCGCGGTCCGGTCGGCGGAAGAGAACCCGCTCCGGGGATACCGGCGTATTCATGGCGAGCTCACCATGCTGGGGCGTGACGGTCGCGCCGTCGACTGTCTATGAGATCCTGCGCTCTTCGGGTATCGGTCCCGCACCGCGCCGGGATGGCCCGACGTTGGCGGCAGTTCCTGCACGCGCAGGCCGCCGGGATCCTGGCCGTCGGCTTTCTTCACGTCGATACCGTGCTGCTGAACAGGCTGTACGTATAGGTTCTGTGGAATGCTGATATTCATCGAGCACGACACTCGCCGGATGCACCTGGGCGGCGTCACCGCCCACCCGACCGGTGACTGGACGGTGCAACAGGCCCGCAATCTGGCGATGAACCTCGGCGTGCGGTTCGAGGACTTCCGGTTCTTAATCCGTGACCGCCGTTCCGAACTTCACCCGCTCCCCGAATCCTATTTTCGAGCGGGACAGGAGCAGAACCCATGCGAATATACTACATCAATCGTAGGTGTCTCTAATTATTATTGCGCCGCACCTGCCCCTGGGATCGAGCACTGGACCGGTCTGATGAACCGCATCGCCGCCGAGATCCCCAAATTCCGTGCGTAAAGTTATTGCTCTGACCCGACCTCGAACCGCACAACCTGAGCAACAGCGCGGAGCCCATTGCAGAATCGAATCAAGACAGATAAGCTTCGCATTAAGAAAATTTCTCACTTTGTTGTCGGAGCGCATACACTTAGTGATCGTCGTCACATAATCGGCCAGCGCCTCGAATCCTGGAGGGAGTCCTGATGGCAGAGGTCGAAACGGTCCGCGGCCCGGTTGACGTCGGGTCCCTGGGGCAGGTGCTCTTGCATGAGCACCTGTTCACGCCCGGCACCGAGATGAGGCAGAACTATCCTGACTGCCCGGATCGCTGGGACGAGGACTACCGGGTCGCCGATGCGGTGACCAAGGTCAAGGAATGCGCCCCGGGGACGCCGATCACCGTCCACGCCAGCGCCCACCTGCACACCGGCCTGATCGCTCAGAAGATCCTCCAAGGAGGAGGGCGTCGACCTCGGCAAGGTCGTGATCGGGCACTGTGGCGACGCGGCGGACCTCGACTACCTGCGCGAGATCGCCGACGCCGCTCCATCCTCGGCATGGACCGGTTCGGCATCGACGTGGTCCTGCCGTTCGAGGACCGGGTCAACACCGTCGCCGCGCTCGCCCGCGACGGGTACGCCGACCGCATGGTGCTCGGCCACGACTCCTCGTGCGACAGCGACTTCTACCCTGAGCAGCGCCTCATGACGATGCTGCCCAAGTGGACTCTCGTCCACATCAGCGACGACGTCCTGCCTGCCCTGCGGGAGCGCGGCGTCATCGAGGACCAGATCACCACAATGCTGGTCGATAACCCCCGGCGGTACTTCACAGGAGCCCAGGCATGAGCACTCCAATGGTCATCGAGATCACCCGCGAGCACAATCCCTTCCCGCGCGACGGCATCTGGACCGGTGCGGACAGGATCCCGCGCTACCAGGACCTCCCTGACTCGCTGGTGGCCCTGCTCGAGAGTCAGGTGGCCGCGCGGCCCGACGCGGAGGCCGTGGTCGAGCTCGGCGGGGACCGGCTGACCTATCAGCAGCTGTGGGACCGCGCGGCCAGGGTGGCCGGCGGCCTGCGGGCGGCGGGCGTCGAGCGGGGCGACCGCGTCGCCGTGCGCTACCCGGCCGGGGTGACCTGGGTGCTCGCCTTCTGGGGAACCCTCATGTCGGGCGGCATCGCGGTCGCGGTCAACACCCGCTCCTCGGCACCGGAGGTGGAGTTCGTGCTCAAGGACGCCGGCGTGACGGTCGACCTGGCGCCGCAGGCCGCGCTGCCCGACGGCGAGGCGTATGTGGAGGCCGGGCTGGGGCGCGCCGACGTGGCGGCGATGTTCTACACTTCGGGCACCACCGGGTACCCCAAGGGCGTGCCGACCACGCACGAGGCGTTCCTCACCAACGCCCAGAACATGGTCCGCTGCCTCGGGATCCCGGCGGACATCGGCCCGGAGCTGCGCACGCTGATTTCGGTGCCGCTGTTCCATGTCACCGGCTGCAACTCCCAGTTGCTGGTCGCCCTCCAGGTCGGCGGCGCATCGGTCATCATGCCGGTGCTGGACCAGCCTGCGCTGCTGGCCTCGCTGGCAACCGAGCGGATCACGTTCATGGTGACCGTTCCGGCCGTCTACGCGCTGCTCCTCCGGCGGCCTGACTTCGCCGGGACAGACGTCTCGGGTGTCCGGTGGGTGGGGTACGGCGGTGCGCCGATCGCTGCGTCCTTGGTGCGGTCGCTGCAGGAGGCGTTCCCCAGCGGCCGGGTGTTCAACGGCTACGGGATGACCGAGACGGCCTCGCTCATGACGGCCCTCCCGCATGACGATGCCGTCGACCACGCCGACTCCGTGGGGTATGCGGTACCGTCGGTGGACCTGGCGATCGTGCCCAGCGGCGCCGACCCAGCGCTCGGCGAGCTCGTCGCCCGGGGTTCCAACGTGACCAGCAGCTACTGGGAGCGGCCGGAGACGACCGCGGAGACGATCATCGACGGGTGGCTGCACACCGGTGACGTGGTGCGCGTCGACCCGGCGGGCCGGGTGCACATCGTCGACCGCACCAAGGACATCATCATCCGGGGCGGCGAGAACATTTCCAGCATCGAGGTCGAGACCGCCCTGGTCGGCGCACCGGGCGTACTCGAGGCGGCGGTGCTGGCGGTGCCGGACGACGTCATGGGCGAGAAGGTCGGTGCGGTCGTCTACGGGGGCCAGGAGACGGTCGACGTCGATAAGGTCCTTGCGCACTGCCGGGAGCAGCTGGCCGATTTCGAGGTGCCCCAGTACATCTGCGTCGCCAGCCTGCCGCTGCCGCGCAACGCCGGCGGTAAGTTGGTCAAGGCGCGCCTGCGTGAGTCGGTCGAGTGGGGAGCACCGCTTCGATGAGCGACGGGGGACAGGGATCGCATGACCCGCGGAGTAGCGCGGAGGAGCTGAGCGGGCCGCTTGCCGTTGCGGGACAATGACACCACGAACAAGCGGTCCAGGCTCAAGATGGCCAGGCCCCAGGCGATCGCGAAGGGCATGGCCAGCCACAACTCCACCTTTAGCGCTGTGACGAGCGCAAACGCCAGCGATACGGTGGCCATCGTGGCCGTGATGAGGATGGAGGCGCCGATTCCGATGTATTGGGGCCGCTCAGTCGGGCACTCGTCGAGGATCTGCCTCCGCGCGCCCGATAGCCATATGCGCGAGGGTCTTCCGCCGTCTTGCTCAATCCTGACGCGATACGTGTCGTCGTCCCCGCCCGCGGGGGTCTTCCGGCGTCCGGCGCGACGATCGTCGGGGTACGGCCGGTCGTCCCCGCCCGCGCGGGGGTCTTCCCAACATCCAGGGCTGCTGCGGCGTCCCGAACTTGTCGTCCCCGCCCGCGCGCCGGCGTTATAGACCCGATTCGGTCACGGCGTCAGGACCTCCGAGCGCGCCTGCGCTGGCATCCCGCGCATTGCTGGACTGCGGCCCGGCCAAGACATGACCGTGCCGGCGGCGAATTACATGCATGGGGACAGGACCCGGCCGCGTGCTGCGGCCGCATGGCGCGGGAGGCGGGAATGCGCCCGGTGCGGATCTGGCGGCCCTGCTGGCCGAGGTGGCCAGGGGCGACAGAGCTGCCTTCGAGGCCGTGTACGACCAGGTTGCCGCGCCGGTGTTCGGCACCATCCGCAGCGTGGTGCGCGACCCGTCGCTGTCGGAGGAGGTCACCCAGGAGGTCTTGCTCGAGGTCTGGCGGGCTGCGTCACGGTTTGATGCCGGCAAGGGCAGCGCGATGGCGTGGGTGGCGACCATCGCGCACCGCCGTGCGGTTGACCGGGTCCGGTCAGAGCAAAGAGCCACCGAACGCCAGCGGCGCGCCGCCGCGCACCTGATCGCGTATGACGACGTCGCCGAGACGGTCGAGGGCAATCTGGACCGCGAGCGGGTCCGGCGCTGTCTGGAATCGCTCACCGAACTGCAACGCGAGGCGGTCACTCTCGCCTACTACGGCGGCTACACCTACCGGGAGGTCGCCGGGCTGCTCGGGGTAGCGGCCGGGACGGTGAATACCCGGATGCGCGACGGGCTGATCCGGCTGCGGGACTGCCTGGGGGTGGGCGATGAGATCCGGTCGGCCTGAACCGCACAACATGGCGGGTGCCTACGCGCTGGATGCCCTGGATGACCGGGACCGGGCGCGGTTCGGACGGCACCTGGCCGGCTGTCCGGAGTGCTGCCGGGAAGTCGGCGGCCTGCGCGAGGCAACAGCACGCCTAGCCACCGCGGCGGCACTCCAGCCGGCCGCCGCACTGAAGGATCGGCTGCTGGCCGAAACGGCCATGGTCCGTCAGCTGCCGCCGCTCACCCGGGGCAGGCTGGATCGCCCGGCTCGGCACCCGGGTATCGCGGCCCGGGCACGCTCCCGGAGGCGGCGGGCTCACCGCCCCGTGTGGTCGGTCACCGTGGCGCTGGCGCTGGCCGGTGTGTTCCTCATCGCGGCCGCGGGCATCTGGGCGAGAGGTAACGTACACCCGTCCCCGCTGACTCAGGAATCGCCGCGCGGTCATGCGATCGCAGCGATCTTGACTGCGCCGGACGCGACCATGATCAGCACACCGGTGAAGACCGGCGGCACCGCCACCGTGGTGATGTCCCACCGCCAGCGGACGCTCGTCTTCGCCGCAGCCGGGCTCCGGGCCTTGCCGTCATCCCGCTGCTATGAGCTGTGGCTGATGAGCCCGGGCCGGGACCGGGCCGCCGGGCTGCTTCCCGTGCCTAGGCACGGCATGACCAGCCCGGTGATCACATCCGGCCTGGAACCGGGGGACCGGCTGGGCCTGACCGTGGAACCCGCCAGCGGATCACGGCACCCGACCTCAGCAATGATCATGGTAGTAACCCTCTGACCCCTCCTTGCCCGCAGCCGGATACGCGGGGCTGGCCGCCCACGTCGCCCCGCATCCTTGGTGGCCGCCGTGGCTGATCCCGCTTGGGCGGCCGGCAGAATTCGCCCGGCGGGCCAATGCACGTCGGTGCCCGTGACGAACACCTTCTGTGACCGACGTCAGCAGGCCGGGCCCGGCCGACGGCCAGTCATTCCGCCGTTCCGGCGGGCCGGCCGCTGCTGGCAGCCCAAGCGTAAGCGGCACCAATGTCGGGCTGGCCCTGCGCCTGATTCGGAAGGGAGAGCTCAGGCGACCCGGCAGGAACACTCGCTCAGGCGGCCTATTACCGCCAAAGATGCAAAAGGAGCAACAATGCGCATTTTGACTCGCAGGAGGCCGGTACTGCTTAGCCTCGCGGCGGTCGCTGCTGCGGCGGCTGTGGCCGTTCCGGCGACCGCCTCTGCCTCGACCCATTCGTCCCCGGTGGTCGGACACGTGTATGTCAATGACAACACCGCCGGGACGAACACGATCGGCGCGTTTGACCGGCACGCGGACGGGACGCTCACCCCTGAGACCGGATCTCCGTTCGCGGCTGGTGGCGCCGGAACTGGAGGGGGGCTCGCGTCTCAGGGCGCGGTGCAGATCTCACCGGACGGCCGGTTTCTGATCGCTGTGGATGCCGGCAGCAACCAGATCTCGGTGCTGCGGATCAAGCACAATGGCTCACTCAGGCTCGTGCACCATGGCGTCGTTTCCTCGGGCGGTGTGCTGCCCGTCAGCCTGACGATCCACGACCACCTGCTGTACGTGGCCAATGGCGGTGCTGGAGGCAGCAACTACACCGGCTTCTGGCTCCGGTCCAACGGCCGCCTGGAGCCGATTCCCGGCTCGGCCGTCACGCTGCCCGACGACGCTCAGCCAGGCGACGTGCTGTTCAACCGCGATGGCACTAAGCTCGCCGGGACACGCGTCGGGACCTCCCAGATCGACAGCTTCGCCGTCGGCTCCGGCGGGCGCCTGACCGCGGCGCCAGGATCACCCTTCCCCGCCCAGGGCCTTGGCCCGTTCGGCAGCGAGTTCCGCCCGACCAGCCCAGATCAGCTATTCGTGTCCAACGCCCACAACGGCGGCACCAGCGGCACAGTCTCGGCGTTCAGCGACTCCGCCAACGGGACGCTGTCGCCGATCGGGTCCTCGCCGTTCGCCGATCTCCAGACGGCTCCGTGCTGGGTGGAGATCAGCCATGACGGCCAGTACCTGTTCACCGTGAACACCGGGTCCGGCACGATCTCCCGCTACTCGATCGCCCCCGGCGGCGCGCTGACGCTGCTCGGCAGCACACCGGTCGGCGCCACCGGCGGCGTCGGCGCCGTCGACGCCCGCCTCAGCCCCGACGGCCGCACCCTGTTCGTCGACGAGAGCAGGATCGGCGCCGTCGGCGCGTTCGCTGTCAACCGCGGCAACCTGACCGAACTGGCCAGCTCCCCGACCTCGCTGCCCGCTGGCGCTGCACCCGCAGGCATCGTCGTCAACTAGCTCACTCAGCCAGTTGAAGCGCGGGGCCGGGGGCGTCACGCCCCCGGCCCCGTCGTCCGCGACGCCTGCCGGGCCACTCGCGGCCAACATCATGAAGCCGTAAGCACGTCGCGGCAGACCCACCGATGCGTACGCCAGGCCCTATCCCGGATTGTTCCACGATGCCTGCAGCGGCGAGCCTGCGCAGGATATTTGTGGCGCCGGGCTGACTCACATTCAATTTGTCCTGTACATACCTGACGGTGAGAATCGGGTTAGCGAATAGCATGTCAACAACCAGGTGAGCGCGGCCTCCGTCCTGAAGGCGTGATCGGTAATCCTGTCGCAGGTCAGAGAGCTGCTCGGCCCGCTCAACTGCGAAATATGCCACGATGCTTCGGCCTGTCGGTTCATCCTGTCACCGTCGACAACCTCCGGGGAGCAGGCCAGGCCCTGCGGTCCAACAGGAGCGCCCACTGGGCCAACGATTTGGACCCGCAGGGCCTGGTCTGCTCGGCTTTGCCCGGGCCTGGTGATGGGGTGATCCCTCGCGGGCCGCCGGGCCCAGGTGGAAGGTCTTTTGGCCCTAGCCCGTGAGCCCGGCGCGGAAGATGCTCGCACGGTGATGGCTTGTTCTGCCGTGTGACCAGTGGCCGCGCTGTCTTTGGTCGGGACCTGCGGGTCGCTTCGCGGATCCCGGTGGCATCGGAGAACGCGGGGCAGGAGCGCCATGCTTGGCGATTACGCGAGCGAGGGTGACGATGGCCAGTGCAAGCGGACGAGAAGGACCGCCCGTTCACAGGGGGAAGGTGGCGAGCTGGCTGTCGAAAGTGTTCGAGCTCAACCCCGCGGGGCTCAACTGGCCGCGGGCGGTGATGTTCCTGGACGTCGCGCTGGTGCCGCTGGTCGTCTTCTGGGCGATCGGGTATGAGCAGTATCTTCTCAGTGCGCTGTTCGGCGTGCTGTTTGCGGGACTGGCCGACCCGGGAGGCGGCTACGGGTACCGTGCGTCGCACATCGCCGTCTTTGGGCTGATCGGCGCAGGGCTGACCGCGCTGGGGTTTGGAATCGGCGGGGACGCCTGGGGCTGGCTGGTGCTCGCGGCTTTCGCGGTCACGCTGGTGGCCGGCCTGGCGGCCGCGTTCGGGGTGCGCAGGTTCGTTGTGGCCTTGCTTCTCAACCTTTGGTTCATCATCGCCCTCGGGATCGCGTCCGGCTTCCATCATGACGCTCATATCGTCAGCTACACCTGGGCACAGGTGCTCGCCTGGGCCGGGGGGTCGGCGCTGTGGATCGCGGTGACGTCCATCTGGTGGCTGATCCGCGGGCGCGAGGACCGGCCTCAGCCGGTCGCGGAGCTCCCCGGCGACACCTCGCGGCAGAAGCTGACCCGGCCGATGATCATGTTCGCGGTGATCCGCGCTCTCGTTATGGCCGGTACTGTCGCGATTGCGTTCGGGCTGAACCTGCCGCACGGCTATTGGATGCCGATCGCGGCCATGGTCGCGATGAAGCCGAGCCTGCAGCAGAGCACGCTCGTAGCAGTGCAGCGCCTTTCCGGCGCGCTGATCGGCGCCGCCGCGGCGGCGCTGCTGCTGCTGATACCCGCCAGTGAACACGGACTCAGACTGTTCGCGATCGACCGCGGACTGGAGGTGGTTGCGCTCGTCCTGTTGATGCACGGAGCGGCGATCCGCTTCTGGAACTACGCGCTCTACGGTGCGGCCATTGCCGCGGGAGTGCTGATCCTGGTTGACCTTCCGCAGCCCTCCAACTACAGCGCCGAAGGCTACCGGCTGCTGTGGACGTTGTGCGGCGTCGGGATCGGTGTCCTTGTCATGCTCCTCGCAGGTCTGTTTGCCAAGCGCAGGGCCACAGCGCCGCCACAACCAGCCACACAACCAGCCTGAACGTGTTCCGTCCCGGCTCAGCCGCCGCCGGAGTACCGGTGGTCGGGATCGTGGGCGCTGTGCACGAACCCCTTGATCCGGTAGACGCAACGGGGATGACGCAGGATCGACGCGAGGAGCGCGTCGATGTTGATGGCGCCATCGCGGGTGTAGGTCCAGTGCTCGAAAGCGCCGGACCCATGGCGATGATCGCCGTCGGTTTCATGGCCGGCGGTCGCCGCGGATTCGGCTCGCCGATGCCGAGCAGCACGTGGTGCCATTGCCGGGGCGCTGACGGGCCTGCTGTTCGCTGCAAGAACACTGTCAAGGTCAGATTGACATCGGCTCTGCTGCAAGACGTCAAGGCGATGGTCGGAACCAGTGGGTTGCTTCCTTTGCTGGGACGTTCGGCCCTATCGATGGCTTGAGCGTTCGGGCAGGATCAGCGACGGCCGGCAACAGTCACGATCGGATCAGGCGGCAAGGGCACGGCCAAGCAAGGCGGCGTGGGAGAGGAGCCACGATGAGTGAGGTCACCGAGCAACAGCTTGAGGACATGGAGGCATTGTTCGTCCAGACTGCGGCGAGCATGACCAGCGGCCGGGGAACCATGACCTTGCATGGCTTGTCGCCGTCGACGCTTTACTTCGCTGACCGTCCCCAGCGCGAGGTCGGACACATGTTGTCCCGTCACTTCGTCACCAACTGGGCAGCAGGGGACAACAGCTTCGCTGACAACCCCCCGAACGCCGTCCTGTCGTTCGCGGAGCCGGGCGACAGGACTCCCGAGGAAGCGGTCGTGGTAATCCAAGATCCGCACTTGGACGGAGACGCGCTCAGCTACAGCATCAAGCTCCTCGACGGCACCGTGCCGACCGCCGCCGGGCCATGTGCGCTGTTTATCGACCCATTCGGGCGTCCTTTGTCGCCGGTCTCCGCAGCCGGGATGCACCGGCGTGCGCGTCGGCGGCGCTGAGGGCCGAAGGCTGGCAGCGATTCGTGGGTCAGTTCCTTGGGGCGCGCCTCGGTTTTCCCGGTCCTTCCGATAGATTCCCATGTCACTGTCGTGACTCCTGCGGATGGAAGAAACTCGGGCACGCAACAGCCCGAGACCCGTGATCTTGCCGTGGATTTTCTCGCCGGCCGAAAGCCGTGACCTGCTGGCGAACTTCGGCGTGGAGTCGCCGCCGCTGAGGTCGCGCTGCTGCGTGAGCGAAGCCTGGCGCTGGTACCGGGGGCGCAGGCTCCTTTCACATCTCGCCCGGGCCGACGCTGAGGTGACGCGCTACCTCGTTGAGCACTCCACGCCGATGCAGCCGGATCCGTTACTGGAACGGATCATCACCGCATGCCTGACCTCCCTGCTGCATTGCGCACGCCTCGGCGGGCGGACGCTCGGGCCGCATGCGGCTGGCCAGGGATATCGATCCGGAAGCTCTGGCAGGCTCATTGCGAGCCGGGCTTGAGCGCGGTCTGGGTGGCCTTTTTGACGGTTCCCGCTCCGCTGGTCAGTCCCCGCCGCCATGGCCAGACGCCGTCAATTTCGATCTCCAGGGAGAAGCTGAGGAAGGTCCTGATCAGCACGATCAGCCCGAGGACCAGGACGTTGTCGAGCGTAGGGGCAACTGCGACGGTCCTGACCAGGTCAGCCGCAACCAGGATCTCCAGGGCGAGCAGCAGCGCGCCGCCGAATGCCTGGCGCAGCGCTGTGTAGGCCCGCTGCCCCGAGCCTGACCGGCGCCATGCCAGCACCGCCAGGACAAACGACCACAGCACGCCGACGGCCAATATCAGCGTTCCAAGGACCTCGAACCCCTCGGCTACGTGATCCATGACCGTGGTGTATGACGAGGCCGCCGCGGTGTCCGACGCAGCCAGCGCGGTCAACGTCATGAATGGCCCTCCCGCCCGTCTCGCCGATCATACCCAGGCCCACGCAAATGCCCGAGTTCCCCAGGTGGCTGCGGCGTGCAGGCTGCGGCCAAGACATACAAGCGTGCAGGCAGCAGGCGCATGGGCCGACGCCTTCCTTACCCGCCCGCGGCTGTCAGCTACCTCCGGCTGGCAGCGCCGTCCGGGCTGCCCCCCTAGTCAGAACGACGACCTGGGACTCGTCGCCGCCCGCGTCGCGACGAAGCCCAGCCTGCACGACCCCGTGCTGGCAGCCAGCAGCGGCCCGGCGGGCGATGCCCGGCACCGCAGCGGCTGCCCCGTGCCTGCTGGCCACGGGAGATCCCCTGGGGCGCAGCTTGACCCGGGCTGGCGGTCCAGCGAGGCTGTAACCTCCCGGAACCGGAACATGCCTGGTGGGGCGTTGCCGCGGGGGCCGCGGTCGGGGCCATCTTCGCCCCGGCGGTCCTCCGAACAGGGTGTTTGTCCTGTGCGACAACGTCGGCTGGGGCGATTTCTCCTGCTACGGCGGGAGCACGCCGACCCCGCGGATCGACAAGCTCGCCGGCGAGGGCATCCGGTTCAGCAACTACACCGTCGAGTCCCAGTGCACCCCGACGCGGTCGGCGATCCTGACCGGCCGCCAGTCGGTCCGGTCGGGCACCTACACGGTGCCGATACCCGGCCAGGGACCGAGCGGCCTGGCGCCGTGGGAGTACACGATCGCCGAGTTGCTGTCGGACGCAGGCTGCGCGACGTCGCTGTGGGGCAAGTGGCATCTCGGCGACGTCGAGGGGCGGCTGCCGAACGATCAGGGCTTCGACGAGTGGTGGGGCTTCAAGAACAGCGCCGACGAGTGCGGCTACACCTCCTACGCGACCTACCGGGCGGTCGCCAAGGCCAGGGGACTCCAGTCGCCCCGGATCTGGGAGGGCAAGAAGGGCCAGAGGTCCACCGCGGTCCGGGAGCTGAACATGGAGGTGCGCCCGGTGCTGGACGAGCTGATCGTCGGCAAGGCGACCGACTACATCGGGCGCCAGGCCAAGGCGGGCAAGCCGTTCTTCACCTATGTCGGTCTCTCCCACGTGCACCCGCCGGAGCAGGC
Source organism: uncultured Actinomycetes bacterium (assembly GCA_963774825.1). Lineage (GTDB taxonomy): Bacteria > Actinomycetota > Actinomycetes > Streptosporangiales > Streptosporangiaceae > DATBGO01. The sequence continues at coordinate 161,745 of CAVZGW010000006.1, forward strand.
GCACCCCGATTTCGACCAGACCGATCCCGCGCGCCTGGGCCTGTACGCGGACCTGATCGCGGAGATGGACTACCGGGTCGGGCAGATCGTCGACTGCGTCGAGCAGGCCGGGATCGCCGGCAACACGATCATCGTGTTCTCCAGCGACAACGCGACCTGCCATGTCCCGGCGTTCGGATTCGGCGGCTCGAACGGGCCGTGGCGCGGTGACTTCTCCACCCCGCCCGCAGAAGGGTCGATGCGGGTACCGGCGATGGTCCGCTGCCCGCAGACGGTGCCGGCCGGGATGATCACCGAGGAGATGCTCTCCGCCCACGATTGGTACAAGACATTCGCCGCCCTCGCCGGGGGCGTCGGACAAGGTGCCCGCCGACCGCCCGCTGGACGGCGTCGACGCGTCGAAGTTCCTGCTCGGCGAGAGCGAGCACACCGGCCGGGACGACCTGGTGTTCTTCGGGCCGGACGGGTCCATGATGTCGGCCAAATGGCACAACATCAAGATATGGCTCCGCTACACCGAGGGCTTCGACAAGCCGGTCGTCAAGCCGCACATGCCAATCGTCTTCGACCTGGGCAGCGACCCCGGCGAGAATTACAACCTCTTCAACGACAAAATGGATATAGGCTGGGAGGCTGCTGTAGTGCTGCCGGCCGTCTTCGAGTACGAGAAAAGCTTCGCCCAGTACCCGAACATCAAACCCGGCCAGGAATTCACCGGCTACCCGGCTGAAGCCCCGCAGCAGGCCAGTGATAAGCGACCGCAAGGCGGGCCTCGCTCGTACCAGTAGCTTGGCATCTGCCCGGCCGGGCGGGAGAAGTTGATCTGGAACACTGGCCTGTCGCCGCCCGGGTAATTGACGCGGAACACCAGGTCGTCGGGGAGCTGGCTGCTGTCGCGCCAGGTGACCCAGCCGACACCCAGCGGGGCCAGCCCGAACTTGTGCCGAGGCACGGGCGGGCAATCGCCCGGCCCGGTACCGCCGGGCAGCCGAACTTCGAGCGTGACACCCGAAGCGGGCTGACTCCGGGGACCTCACGCGTGCGCACACCGCTTGCAATGTTCGGCGTGATCACGGCAAGCTCCGGGGTGCCAGCCGAAAGTCCCATCCGGCGTCTGGCCCGGGCGGTGGTCCCGGGTCATCTTCGCCCAGGCGAGGCCCGGGAAGGCGTACCCGGAACGGGTGAACTCTACCCCGGGCGGCGGTTCCCCGTGGCGGTGATGAGGTCTGGACAGTGACCGATGGCACCTTTGTGATCATCGTTCGCGGTGTCGCGGGTCCCTGGGTGCGGGCAGCCTTCGACGACGTGCAGCTGACTGTGGTGGGCGATTCGACGGCGCTGCGAAGCGCCGGAACCGACCAGGCGGCCCTGCACGGCCTCCTCCAGGAGGCGGGCGCTGAGTTTCAAGCGAAGCTCGGCACTGGACACGGATCGAGACGGACCTGAAGTCGCAGGGCTCAGCTGAGCTCAGCCTCGGTCTCGGCCAGTAGCTGCGCCAGCCAGCCCTGGCTCGCCCGCGCGACCCGCGGGGGTATTCCGAGCTCGTCCAGCAGGTCGCTCGCCGCCATCATCTCGTCGATCCGCCGCCGCGCGTGCCGGATGCTGCCCTGCTCGAGCCGGTCGACCGTGGCGGCGGTCGCATCCTGCAGGACCACGCCGATGTCCGCCCGGAGCCATTCCCCGCAGCCGGCCGCCTGACCGGCCCGGAGCGCTTCGGTCACTGCGGCCGCTAGGCCCTTGTAAAAGACGCTGCGAACCAGCTTGCGGGTGGCGGCCGTGCCTGGCGGGCCCGGCAGCACGGTGATGGCAGCCCCGAGCGAGCCGATGATGCGCGCGTATTCATCTGCCGCCGGACCGCTTACCAGCATCGGCGTGCGCAGTCCGAGCCCGGGTACCGGAGCCATCAGCGCGACGTCGCAGAACGCGACGCCCGCAGCCGCCGCGACCTGCGCCAGGCTCGCCTTGAGCCCGGCCGGGCCGGTATTGGCGTCAGCGTAGATCGCTCCCGCCCCGACGCCGGGCAGCGCCAGCTGCAATGTCTCCAGCGCCTCTGGTGCGCTGGTCAGGGCCAGCACGACTTGCGCTCCGCTGGCCGCCTCGGCGTCGCTGTCCCGCCCGTGCACCGCGGCCGGGGCTGGCACCTTCGGATCGAAGCCGTAAACCGTGGCGCCGGCGGCTGCCAGATCAGTAGCGACTTCCGAGCCCGCTTCGCCCAGCCCGAGGACCGCGACGACGGGCGGGACCGGCGCGCCCACGCCGAGTTCGCGGTCGGGATCGTCCTGCGGCGGGTCGGGCAGCGTCATGGGCCTGATCTCCTTGGGAGGTGGTGTCGGCTGCGGATTCGCTCTCGTCCGGCCGGGCAGACAGCGAGGCAAACCTATGGTGCAACGCAATGCGGCATAAGTCGACAGGCGCCCGGATAGGCAGCCGGGCCGAATGGCCAGCCGGGCGCCAGTGGCGTCAAGTGGTCAGCCAGGACGACGCCACGGTGGCCGCGGACGTGCGCGGCGCGGACGGCCCCTACCAGGTGACCGCCCGGTACCTGGTGGGCTGCGACGGCGCGCACAGCAAGGTCCGCGACACGGCCGGATCCCGTTCCCCGGCACCACCTATCCAGAGGTCAACCGGCTCGGCCAGGTCACCTTGCCCGATTCGGTGACCCGGCTGGATAGTGGCTACCACGCTGTGGTCGAGATCTCAAACCTGGCTCGCTGCTGTGTCCGTGACCTGCGGTGAAGCCGATCTGGGCCGTGCTCCTCCGCCGTCGACTGATGCCGCAGGCGGGACATGATCGTCGGCTTCGCCTCCGAAGCGCTCGGGTGTTTCGCCACGTGCGCCGAGTACCAGCGGCTGTAGGCCGCCACCAGCGGCACCGAGGACAAGCCGTGCAAGAAGACGCTCAGCAGGATGGTCATCATCACCGTGGTGAGCAGAGTTTGCCGGTCGGGGATGCCGTCCTGGAGCGCGATCAGTGCGAACACGATGGAGGCCAGGCCGCGAGGACCGAACCATCCCATGAAGGCGACGGTCGGGAGCTGCGCCCCGGTCCCCAGCATGGCGATGGCCACGGGGACCATGCGGATGAGTGTCAGGCTGATCACCGCATAGACGACGATCTGCCAGGTGACGTGCGGCAGCAGCATGCCGACAGCGAGCGCCCCGAAGCCGACCCACACGGCGCCCGCGAGTGTCCCTCCGAGATCCTCGTTAAAGACGGTCACGGGCAGATCGTGGCGCCTGGAGAAATAGCCGAACGTCATCCCCCGGTGAAGGCCGCGATGAAGCCGCTGCCGCCCAGCTTCAGGGCGACCAGGTAGGCGAGCAGCGCCCCCACAACGGGCAAGATCTGCCGCCATTCTCCCTCCAGCCACCCGCGATCGTCCGCCATGCGGAGCAGCAGGCCCACCAATAGGCCGGCTCCGATACCGGCGACGAGGCCCCAGCCGATCTGCTGCACCATGTTGCGCACGACGGCAGCCGTGACGCCGGTCGTCAGTTTGGCCAGCGAGAGGTCGACAGCTATGAGGAAAAACGGCACGGCGAGGCCGTCGTTGAGTCCGCTTTCGACGTCCAGCGCCTGGCGCCCGCGGGTCGGCACTGACTTGTCCGAGACGACACGCTGCCCGAGCGCCGCGTCGGTCGAGCAGATCATCGTCGAGAGAACGAAGGTGCTGGCCAGCGCCATGGTGGGAAAGACAAGTACGCCGACACCCAGGCCGGCGGCTATCGTCAGCGGCAGGCCGATGAACAGCAGCCGGCAGGGCCAGCTCAGATACCGGCGCAGGCCCGCGAGGTCGATCCGCGTCGAGTCGCTAAACAGCAGGAAGACGAGGGCGAGCTCGCATAACCCCTCCGCGGTGCGGCTCTCGAGGCGGATGTTCACGAGCTTGAGAGCGGACGTCCCGACGCAGAGGCCGGCCGTCAAGAAGATCATGGCCGACGTGATGCCCCACGCATCGAGCGGTTTGGAGACCGCGCCGTACAGGATGAGGATCACGGCGATAGTGATCAGAGGGGGACGAACATACGTCCTCCTGTAGCAAGCGTCCGCGAGGATCCAGCACACAGTCATTGTCTGTCGACTGCGTAGGCCAGCAGGGCCGCCGCGAGCGGGAGGGTCTGCCGCCACTCGCGGGGATTTTCCTCTCCGGCTCACTCCTGCGGCGGCAGCTCTACCGGGGAGGGGGGTTCCGCAGGGAGCGCAGGGTGCGCCTGCGCCCGGTCGGGGACTGGTGGGTGGGGACCTGTCACGTGGTGGAGATGGGCCAGTTCGCGTACGCGCCGGCCCACCTGTGGGCCACCTACAGCGAGAACGCCGCGGCCGGCAGCTCGACCAGCGCCAAGATCAGCGCCTGGGTGGCGTCTGCCGCGGTCGCCGAGGTGGTGACGTCGAAGGTGAGACGGTAATGGTGCTCAAGATTTTCCTTGGGAAGGCTCAGCGCCAGAAAGACGGTCCACACGATGAGCCCGACGCAACAATCAGGTAGACCCGCGCCAGGCGCCAGGCTCGCCGCCGCACCCCTGCTGGGATGTCCCGGGCACCGGCGCTGGACGGCGCTGGCACGGTTACATCTCCTAGACGGTTTCCTGCAAGGTCTTGTCGATGTCCTTCGGGTCCGCGCCGAGTTCCTTGGCGGTCTGCTTCTCCGCTCTCGTCACGGCCTTCTTGATCGCGTCTTCGACCTTGCTCTCCCCGACGATGACGAGCCCGGGGCCGCTCATCCGAACCAGTAAGTGAAACATGGGCCGCCCGCCACGGCTACCCGGCCGGCCGTGTGCACGGGGTATTACGAGCGGACTGCGGCGGACGCGCTGCTGGAATGCTCGCGGCGGCTCGGCCTGTCGCTGAACACAGTCAAGCGGTACGTGCGTGCCGCCGAACCCGAGCGGATGATTCGCGCGCCCCGGTATGTCGTCACCCCTCGGCGTCGATGAGTTGGGACACCGCCTCGATCAGGGCGAGGTGAGTGAACGCTTGGGGAAAGTTCCCGAGATGCTCGCCGGTCGATGTGTCGATTTCTTCGGCGTACAGGTTCAGCGGGCCCGCGTAGGACAGGAGCTTCCTGCACAGGGCACGGGCACGGTCGGTCTCACCGATCATGGCCAAGGCGCTTACCAGCCACCAGGAGCAGATCGTGAAGGTCCCCTCCTTGCCGGTGAAACCGGTATCAGTGCTGCCCACCTTGTAGCGCAGGACAAGGCCGTCCTCGGTCAGCTCGTCGGCGATGGCCCGCACGGTGGCCTTGATGCGCTCGTCGTCGGGAGGCAAGAACCCCATGATGGGGAGCAGCAGAAGCGAGGCGTCGAGCTCGTCGTTCTCGTACGCCTGGCGGAACCGGCCCCGTTCGTCAACGCCCTTGTCGAGGATTTCGGCCTTCATCGCGTCGGCGGCTTGTTGCCATCGGTTGGCGCGCTCGGAGTCTCCGCGTTCTTGAGCAAGGTCGGCGCCACGTTCGGCGGCGAGCCAGCACATCACCGCCGACTCCGTGAAATGCTGCGGCTCGCCCCGGATTTCCCAGATGCCTTGGTCGGCATCACCTGCGTGCTTGATGGCGTCGTCGACGAAACCGGCGAGACCTTCCCAGACCGGATCGATGATCTGCTCGGCGCCGCGGTGCAGGTGGGTGTCCACGGCGTCCACTAGCATGCCCCACACATCGTTCTGGTGCTGGTTCCAGGCGCCGTTGCCGACCCGGACCGGCTTGGAGTCGCGCCAGCCCGAGAGATGGTCGATCGTTTTTTCGGTGAGGTCTCGCTCACCGCCGATCCCGTACATGATCTGGAGTTCGGAGAAGGGCTTGCTCAAGTCCTTCCCCCGGACGGCATCAAGGATGAAGGCGAAGTACTCGAGCGCCTCCCAGTCGTAGCCGATCCGGTAGAGGGCGCGCAGGGTGAATCCGGTGTCCCTGATCCAGGTGTAGCGGTAGTCCCAGTTGCGTGCCCCGCCCGGGGTTTCGGGCAATCCGGTCGTCGAAGCTGCCATGATCGCTCCGGTCGGCGCGTAACTCAGCCCCTTGAGCGTCAGCGCGCTGCGCTCGAGGAACGGGCGCCACGGATGGTCCGGAAAAGTCCCCGTGCTGAGCCAGTCCCGCCAGAAGCTGACGGTGGACTCGAGGTCGGCGTCCGCCTCCTGCTGGGTCGTCGGCGCGGGCCCCGCCCACGTGAGGGCGACGAAGCCGGACTCGCCCTTATTGAGGGCGGACCGGACGTAGGCGCGGGCACCGACTTGGCCGAGCTGAAAGCTGGAGTGCAGGCGGAGGGCCACGTCCCCGTCGGGCTGGCGCACCGCCATCGAGTGGTAGCTGTCGCCGTCGTAGCTCCAGGCGCTTGGTGTGGACCCGTAGTCGAACATCGGAAGGCACATCGCCATGACGTCGACCTTCCCCGAGATGCAGGTGGCAGTGCGCAGGATCGTCCCGACCCCGGCGCCGACCCTGGGGACTCGCTCGTAGCCAGCGCGCCGCCCCACGTCGCTGACGGGCCGGACGACGAACATGTCGTTGACTACCAGCCACCCCGTCGGGGTATGCCATGTCGTCTCTAGCACCATCGTCCCCGGTAGGTACCGGCGATGGTCGGGCACATGGGTGCTGGCCGGGCCAAGCCGGAAGCTCCCGGCGTTCCGGTCCAGGAGCGCGCCGAACACACTCGGCGAGTCCGGCCGGGGCAGGCTGAGCCACTCGATCGAACCGTCTGGTGCTACCAGACAGTTGTTCTCGCAATCTGACAAGAACCCGTAGTCCGCGATCGGTGGAAAGGTGCTCATAGAAGATGCTCCATTCATCTCAGAGGTCCGGAAATGAGAGAAATGCCGGATCTCCGGGATCCGGTGCGGTGTGAGGTCCCGTACCAGCAAGCACGGGTAGCTCTTTGACCGGTTCTCGGCGACCCTTCACTACGAGCGCCCGTCCCGTCGTGTCGTTTGCCACAGTGAGCTCCATGTCCGCGAAAGCAGCGCCCGCCGCTGGTCCGGCTGCGCCGCGAATGCTGATCACGAAGCCGCCGCGGCTTCGTTTTTGGGCGCCTTCCCGCTTCGCAGTCAAGTCTCGAAACGCGTGAGCTGTCATCACCCCGTTGGGATGGGAATCCAGGCAGCTCTGGGCACGGGCGGCAGAGGTCGCGATCTCGGAGATGCGCCGCGGCTCGGGTCCTCGGCGGCGCGGCCCCGGTCCGTCGCCGGTCAGTCTGGGTCCTCCAGCGCGGCCGCGATGTCATATCCGAGCCCGGTCGCCAGATCGGGAGCGGCGGCGACGACCCGGCCGAGCCCGGCGACCGGGGCGATCGCCGGCAGCACGCCGGTGATCTCGTCCTCACTCGCGCCCGCCGCCAGCGCCCGGCCGGCGCTCCATTCCAGGCATACCGCCGGCGATCCGATGGCCACCAGCACCGCTACGTGCAGCAGCGCCGCGGTCTTGGGATCCAGGGCCGCCGTCGCGGCCGGGTCCAGCCCGAGCCCGGCCTCGTCTTCGACGAAGCCCTCGTCGATCATGGCCAGCCTGCGCAGAGTCTCATGGAATCCCACCGTCTGGCCCATATGCCTCCCCCCACCGTCACGGCACTATCGCACCTCATGCCGGGGCGGATTCCATCCTCCCGATGGGATGAAGCCGGACCCTCACGCTTCGAGGAGCCCCAGCTCAACAGAGCGCGCGACGGCCTGGCTGCGTGAGGAGATTCCGAGCTTGCGGTAGATCGAGTGCGCATGCGACTTGACGGTGTTGCGGGACAGGAACATCTCCGCGCCGATCTCCGGGAACGACAGGTGGGTGGAGAGCAGCGGCAGCAGGCGCAGCTCAGCAGCGGTCAGGGCCGAGGCTCCCAGGGCGGGCGAGGTGCGGGCTTGGGAGAGCTCCGCCCGCAGATCCTCGGCCTGCCGGGCGAAGACACCGAGGCCGGGGCCCTCGGCCGTCGCGGCCCTGCCGCGCATGAAAGTGGGAAACGCCAGCGCGGCGGCAAGGCGGGCCGTGGCATCCACGTCGTCGGCCTTCATCCGATATCCCACTGCCTCGCCGGGCGCCCCATTGTGTTCATGCCACTGCGCGGCCCGCCGGTAAAGGACGGGCATCAGGCCGGGCTCCAGGCGGTACATCTCCGCCAGCAGCATGTCCCGGAACAGGTGGTGGTAGCGGTACCACTCCCCGCGCCGGTCCAGCGGCACCAGCAGCAGGTTCGACCGCTGCAGGTCCGCCAGGACCGTGGCGGAGCCCCGCTGCTCGAGCACCGCATCGCACAGCGGCCCGCACATGCGCTCCAGGACCGCGGTCCGGGTCAGGAACACCCGCTGCTGACGGGAGATCCGTGACAAGAACTCCGACTCCACGTACTCGCTCACCAGCCGGTCATCCCCGCCGAAGGAGACCGCCGCGCCCGCCAGCGAGCCGCCCTCCCGCAGGTAAAGAGCCGCCAGGTACAGCCCGGCCGGCCATCCCTCGGTCCGCCGGTGCAGCTCCGCCACTTCCTCCTCGGTCAGGGTGAGGCCAGCGTTGCGCAGCAGCGACGACGCCTCCTCGGCCGTGAGCGACAGGTCGCCAGGGCCGATCTCCAGGATCCTGCCCTCGGCGCGCAGCCGCGCGACGCGCAGCGGCGGCTGCGCCCGGCCCGCCAGCGCCATCCGTGAGCCGCCCGGCAAGTGATCGGCCAGCACCGACAGCGCCGCCCGGCACTCCCGGTTATGCAGCTCGTGCACGTCATCCAGCACCAGCACCACCGGCGAGGACATCGACGCGAACGCCGACCCCAGCCTCGGCACGACCGAGCCGGACACCGAACTTGCCGCGGAGGCCAGTGCGTCGAACACCCGTCCGTCGACTGGCTCCACCGCATCAAGGGCTTCCGCGACATAGCGGAGCAGGACCTTCGGGTCGTTGTCCGCTTCGTCGACCGACACCCACGCGAAAGACTGGCCGTCGCGCTCAGCCCACTGCGACAGCAGCGTCGTCTTCCCGTAACCTGGCGGCGCAACCACAGACACAATGGGACGGGGGTCGCCCCGCGCCAGGCGCTCAATCAGCGGCCAACGGAGCATCGTCCCGGGCCGCAACAGCGGGCGGCGCATCTTCGAAACCACAAGATCAGATCCCGGCCGACCCGTACAATGCAGCCGGCCAGCGTGCTGAGGCACATCGCTCACGCCCATGCCCCACCCTCCGGCGAGGTCTGCCGACTCCCTATAGTCTCCGGAGCCGCGAATCAGGTCAAGCGCGACAACGGACCCGGCGGCCACTCTGATGCGGCGTACCATGCTGGTCGCCCCGCCGGGCCAACCGCACAGGAGCCGACCACCTCAGGCGACAGTCTTCAGGCGTCGACGTCACTGCCGGCGTCCAGCCGCTGGCCCAACCACTGCGCATAGGACCTGGAGTCAGCTAGGCCGGGTATCACCCGACCGGGCAGGGCCTGGGCGAACACCAGCGCGGCGGTGGCCTCAAGTTCTCTAAGGAGCAGACCGGCGGCGCCGCTCGCCTCGAACCCCAGGGTCCACCAGTCCTGGCCACGCGCGTGGACCTCCGTGAGTTCCACCTCGCACCACGGCTGCTGGCCCATCCCTAGGGTGCGCGCCACGGTCGGCCCGCTGGCCGACGAGAATCGGCTGATGCGCCGCCTCTTACGTACCGGCGTCCAGCCGGGCGGGCAGCCGCCGTCCCCACCGGGCGGGCGAAAGGGAAAGGACCACTTCTGCCAGGACTCCAGGCGCCCGCGGGCGCGGCCCGCCACCTCCAGGATCCCCGGGCTCCCGCGGTAGGCCTTCACCTCCAGCGCCCCGCCCCCGCGGATCTTCACCGACAGGCCCTGCAACTGCGGATCCAGCAGGTAGCTGTCCTCGCGTGATTCCGTCCCAGCCGCGAACCGCCCGAACCATGTGGCGACCGCACTCTCGAGCTGGCCGGGGAAGATCCAGCGCACCTCCAGGCTGCGGACTGCTTCGGTGACCGGGCCGTCATGCGGTTCAGCGGTCATCGTCACATGTTCAACCTCTTCCGTCTGGCCCCGTTCCGGAGCAACCGCCGGAGCCGCCCATTCGTATCAGGCTTCGGCCGGTGAGCACCCCCAGGGGGCGTCCGTTTTCCTTCATCCAAGCCTGGACGGTACGTGACATATGCGCTTCATCCAGATCGGATGAACGCGGGCCCCCATCCGCAGCGGGGGTTCATTAGCGAGTGCTGTGCCGCCGGAGCAGCACCCGTGCGGCCTCCCGGAACGGCACCACCAGGTATACCGCGATACCGGCGTAGAGCGCCACCGCCGCTGGCAGAAGGAGCCCGATGAGGATCGTGATCATGTACACGATGACCCGCGGGCAGTGATTTCCGTTGGGTGCTGCGCAGTTCCTCGCCCTCTTGGGCAGGCGAGTAGAGGTGCTCGTGCCGCGCGTGGGCGTCGAGGGCGGACCCCAGGAGGTTGATGGCCAGGAGGGTGAGCCCGTACATGGTGACATACACCCGTTCGCCGCTGCTGTTATGAAGGGCTTGTGCGATGAGCCCGGGCGGGAACGGCAGGAAGGCCACCACGAGCAGGAGGAGCAGGTTGAGCCGGAGGAAAGACCGCACCGCGGATCTCAGCCGTGGCGCTCGCTGTCCTAATCTTCGTGTTCTGGGGCCAGCCCACGGGCCTGGTGGTGATCGGGATCACGATCATGCTGCTGGTAGTGCTCGGGCTGATCGAACTGATCGGCAGGCAACCCACCCAGCCGAAGACCGCCAGCACCTGATAGTGAGGATAGTGAGGAGCCGATGATGAGCGTTGTGACGGTTGGGGCTGAGACACGTGGATCGAGGTGAACGGGCGAGACGCTTGGCGAGTGGGCGGTTCGCCGAGCAAGTCGAGTCGATGGCGCAGGGAATTGTGCAGCGCGTGATCGACCTCTTCGTAGAGTCGCTGGATGTGAACGCGCTAATCGCCCGGATCGACGTGAATGCCGTGGTGGACCGGGTGAACTTGAACGAGGCGCTCGACCGGGTGAACTTGAACGGGGCGCTCGACCGGGTGAACTTGAACGAGGCGCTCGACCGGGTGAACTTGAACGGGGCGCTCGACCGGGTGAACTTGAACGAGGCGCTCGACCGGGTGAACTTGAACGAGGCGCTCGACCAGGTGGACCTGAACGAGGTGCTCGACCGGGTGGATATGAATGAGCTCATGGACCGGATCGATATCAACAAGATCCTCGACCGCATCGATATCACGGCGCTGGTGAAGAACACCGACCTCGGCGCCCTTTTGGTCAGCTCCTCCAGCACGATCGCCACCGAGGCCGTCGACCTGGGACGAAGCCACGCGGTCAGCATGGACGACACCCTCGCACGCTGGGCCAGCCGGCTTCGGCGTAAACGCACCAGACCGGCTGGCCCGCCCGAGTCGGTGAGCGCCCAGGAGGAGCCATGACCGGTCCCCCCGACGCCGGCCTGCCGGAACCTGTGCCCCGCGATGGCGGCACCCCGCTACCCGCGTCGCTCAGTGCCCAGCAAGACCTGCGCGGCGACCCCGCCGGGTTCGCTTCGCGTTTCATCGCGTTCGTGCTGGACTGCGTCCTGAGCATCGTGGTATTCGAGCTTGTCCTCGCCGCCGTCTCGTTCGCCGCCTCCGTGCTAACCGGAACCTCCATCCACTGGAACAGGGGCGATCAATGGGTGGTGCTCGCCTTCTTCGCCTGGGAGTTCTTCTATTACGCCTACTCCTGGACGGCGAGCGGCAAGACGCCCGGCATGGTGATCCTCGGTGTGCAGGTCGTCGGCGAAGACGGCAGCCGCGTGGGCATCCGGCGCGGGCTCGTGCGGACGCTGGCGTTCCCGCTCAGCTTCCTCCTGCTGGGGCTGGGCTTCCTTGGCATCTTGTTCGGGCGTGATCGCCGCGCGCTGCACGACGTCATCGCCGGTACCGCAGTTGTCTACGCCTGGGATGCGCGGGAGGCGCAGCTTCGGTCCCTCGCCCGCGAGGGCAGCGGCCTGCCGCCGTAAGCCGCACGCGCTAAGCGTGCGGCTTCGCCCAAGCCCAGGGCCTACTCCATCCACTCCTCGTCGGACTCGGACGCCCTACCTCGGTTCGAGGTGTCGCTTGGGCGAGCGGAACTCCTGGGCGTCAGGGTGGACGTTGTCGCGCGGAGCGCGCCCAAGCCGCGGGACGGGCATATTCGCGCCGTGGCCGTGGATCTGTGACCAGGGGAGTCGACGACCTTCTGGCAGATCCGGCCGAGGCAGTCGATGCAGCAGCAGAGCCGGTGGACCTCTCGCATCGATTACGAAGAGGTCTGGGTCACCTTACGCGACGACGTTCCCAGAATGGCCGAGGCGATCAGGCGTTGGCAGCAGGCACAGCTTGATCTAGCGCTTGAGGTAATAAGCAGTTCCTGCGAAGCGATTCAATCGATGTCCAATACGTGGCGGTTGCCATTGGCGGCTTCAGTCCCTCGACCTGGACTCCCGTCCATGGCTGGGCAGGTTCCGGCAGCAGCTGCTGCGCCCGAGCCAAACGTGGCAAACAGGGCGTTATCCCACCCGTCACAGGTGGTGCCGCTGATACGCTGCGAGCGCATGCTGAGTATGGCCCCGGGACCACGTGCCCGGAGCCAGGTCGCTGACGGCAACCCCCAGAGATGATGGAGAAGGAATGAAACTCGCGGCTGCGTCATCTTCTTATCCGCTCTTGAGCATTTTCTGGACGATTCTCGAGATCTTCCTGCTGGTTATCTGGTTCTGGATCCTGATCACGGTGTTCGTCGACATCTTCCGCAGCCCTGATCTGTCCGGCGGGGCCAAGGCCCTGTGGTTCCTGTTCGTGCTGTTCATCCCGCTGATCGGCGTGCTGGTTTACCTGATCGTCCGGGGCGGCTCGATGCAGGAGCGATCGATTTGGTAGGCCGGATGGCCACGCCCACCGAGGCGACCGACAACGTCGCTCACGCAGCCATTGCCCTCGCCGTCGCGGTCATCGTCCCGATGCTCACCGGCAAGGGACACCGCAGGGCCATCCTGGCGGGCATCGCCGGTTCAGTTCTGCACATGATGCTCGACGCGCCGCTCGCCCAGGCGATGCTGACCACGGGCTCCAGCCGGGATCGGCGCGGTAGTCGCAGCTGAAGTGAGTGCGGACCACGCCAGACAGGCACAACCCATACGTGCCGTAACCGGGCGCCGGACCTGAAAGCCGGGCCAGCGAGTCCTGTCCTGCTGGCCCGGCACACAATGTGCGGGTCAGACCCGTTACATCGGTGTAAACGCGGGAATAACACAAACTGCCATCTCGGCACCCCGTAGGCCCCGCGGTGCCGGCAGCCAGTGGGCCACCGGGCGCGCGGTCGGTGGCCCTGGTTAACGAGGGCAGGCGGGCTCACGGTTCACCTCGGCAGTCAGCCCGGGATTCGAGGTTTCCAGTCCCTTCAGCAGCGCCGCGTCGCATGAGGTGAGACATTTTTCGGCACCCATAGGCGCTCGCGCGTTCGGGTCGCGCTCGGGGCGCCACCCCGAGCCAGCAGATCAGCCGCTACAACCGGATCGAACTGGCGTTGATCAGCGAAGCCCGGGCAGATACCGCTTCAACCGGATCAGGACACGGCCTGCTTCAGGATCCCTCACTCGCCTGCCGTCGTCGTTCGGCGATCACGGCGTTTCGTCCTTCTACATAGGGCATCACGTCGAGAATCGGCACGAGCACTAGATCCTCCCTGGGCCACCGGACACCTATAACGGCGATCGCGTACCCGGGAAAGTCTGTCGAGCAAGCCCACACCGCCGCCGTCCCGACGCCGCGGAATTCAACGGGGTTGCCGTCGAGGCTGATACTGATGGCAAACTCACGGGCCTCGTCGAGACTGGTATCCGATTCAGGCCTCTCCACCTCTGCCGTCAGGAGGGCTGTCGGCTCAGGTCCTGGAAGCGTGCTGGATAGCACCTGCATATAGCTCTGGCCAGGCCGCCCAGGCGAACCTCCGTGTACCAGCCCAAAGGTCTCAGAAGTGCCGCTTATAACTCGGCCGTGCGCTCGCTCTTCCCACCGGCTTACCTCGCGATCACCCACTAGCCGCAAGCTGGTAAACGACTCCGGCAGTCCGAACAAGGGAAGCGAAGTCGCCCACTGAGGTACCGCGCTGTCCTCTGGCGGCTCTGGTTGGCGCTGCATTGCTGGGTCTACGGCACGTATGTTCTGCTAGATGGACCGCCGGAGGTGCAGTACCCGCCGTTATCGAGCAGGGCCCAGCTCCCGGACGGGATGACCTTCCCATCATAGTATCCGGAGTCATCAACGGTAACGTTGTAGTCCCCGCTCCCAGGTGCACGCCAGGTCGTCCTGAAAGCCAAGCCACCTCCCCACGTCCGGTTGTTATCGTACGAATTCGGCCCGACTATCGATACGTGCCAGCCGTATTCTACCGCTGGGGTGTTTACACTGAACCCTGTGTAATAATGGAACTCCAGATGGGTGCCAGTGAGATATATCCAGGACTTTCCGCAGTTCCCACCTACCGTGTTGTCAGGTCCACTGGCAAGATGTGCCGATGGGACGGACATCTGAACGCCGTTGCGCATGATAATGCTAAAGCCGTCCGCGCGTGCTACGGCCGGATCGAATCCGGCAATTTGCATCGTCGTATCGGCAACGGCTACCTTGGCGACACCCGTCGACGCCGACGCGATAACTGGTGCGTGCGCGGTAACAGACGCGCCGACCGCACTGCTATCTACTAATGTCAGGAGCGTGAGAGCGCTAACTACTGCACCTAGGATCCGGATCGAACGGCCGGCGTGCCTATATCTGAAGGAGTTCTTGTTCATTTCCTTCACCGTGTCCGTGAAACGCAGTCACTCATTGTTGGTAACACGTTACTTCGGTCACAATTTACAGTCAAGGGCCGCTGGGCCCACGTTAACTTCCCGCAACTTCCCGCCCTCATCGCCGAACGCCACCGGCGTCGGCGGAACCGTGCTGCAGCCGCCGGACGGCAACGGCGGGGTGGCCAGCGAGGTCGTCTGGAACGCTGCTGACGGCCGGGGCGCTGAACGACGGGGGAGCGCGTACTTCGATATCAGCTGTCAGGGCGTGCCTGGGGCATGGACCCATTCGTCGAGTCCTAGCAGGCGCCGGCCCAGTGGGCCGAGCGACGCCGGTTCGCCCCGCTGCTCTTCGACGCGGCGCGGGTCGCCGGGAAACGAATCGCCATCTGGGGGCGCGCAGGTGGACCATGAGATGATGCGGTCTCGCCGCACGGTCTCTCGCTGCTCTCCGGCCGGGGGCAGCGGGTTCATGGTCAGGTATTGGGCCAGCCGGGGGCGCTGCGAGGAGTTTCTGCCGTTTCCGTGCAAAAGCGTCGTCTTCCAGATAGCCAGGTCGCCAGCGGCCAGGGGAACCTTGACGATCGGATGGTCGCCGATGTCGGGGGCACCGGGGACCGGACCAGCCTGGGACCGTTCGTCGAGGAAGCGCTGCTGGTCGCGGTAGATGGAGGGGACGCAGTGGAAGCCACCCATATCGGCGGACGTATCTTCAAGAGCCAGAACCCCTTGCAGCCGGAATGGGATGTCCGGGTACCTGTTGATGTCGGTGTCCCAGTGGATGAAGCCAGGCTGGTCGTAGCCGGGCTGGTCGGGCCGGACTGGTGGCTTGAACGCGACTCGGTCGATGGAGACCCACAATTCTTCCGTGCGGTGCAGGTCGCGGAAAATCCGGTAGACCGCCGGGTGCTGCCGGACGTCCCACATCGACTGGTAGTGGTACATCTCGACCATTCCCGGCCGTGGGCGGATGATCGCCGGCTGGTACCACGTGGCGGGGTCGCGGGGTGTGGCACCGGTATGGCGCCAGATGTCGTCCACGACGGCTTCGAGGATCGAGGGGGGCAGGCCGGTCGGCACGACGATGTACCCGTCCGCCTCCAGGGCGCTGCAACCAGGCTCCTGTAGCGCTGGCACGGCTGCGCTTTCTGCCAACGACCTTCTCCCTCCTAAATGCGTGCTGTGGTTGAGCCACCTCCCCAGCATGCCTGACCATTGGCCGGCACCCTTAGCAGTGCAGGGCACCGCACGTCACCGGTGATTTTCGGGGTCCTGGACGGGTCGCAAGGCGACAGCCACGCCGGCGGCCCAGCCCGGTGCTCTCCCTCTCTTGGGCGGTCTGGCATTCTCCGCCCCGATGCCGGAGCGTTCCAGCAGCCATGAGACCACCGAGTTCGAGTTCCACATTTCCCCGGTGCGGACCTGGTCGCGACCCCACACAAGCGGGGGAATCGCGGCCGCCAGATCCAGCAGCCGGCTTGCCTTCCCGGCGTCGGTGCTCAGTAGCACGGGGCTGTCCACTGCCCACTTGGCGTCCGGGATCGTGCCGTCGGGCCAGCGCTGGACCTCGTAACGGAACAGGCGAGAACGGCCCAGCCACTGTGCGAACATGGCGCCTTGACGGACCGGCCGGGTCGCGAGCTGGCACCATGTATCCCTGGCAGATGGCAGCGCTCGAACCCGGACGGTTCCTGGGACTGCGCGGGCTGACCGACTTGCATGTCCGTCGTCTCGACCCGGCCCAGCCGAGGCCCTCTGCCTACATCGACGGACTCTGGGGATTCCTGCTCAGTGAGCTACCCGGCGGTCGCACGCGGCTCGTGCAAAGTGGATATCAGTCCATTCGTCCGCGCTGGCTCGAGCACCTGATCAACTTCTGGATCCACCCGCCGGTCCACTGGACGGGGCAGACACGCCAGTTCGCCAACCTCAAGCGCAACATCGAATCGGCCGGGCGGCGGCAACCGCAGAGCCACAAACGGTGACCCATCGCACATCGCTCCGGTTCCAGCAGATCAGGATGTTCGGGACGAGTTTCTGATCCTTTCTGATCCGGCCTGATGGGGACGGCTGCGTCGCTCAGCTCATGGTGTGGTCAAGCCAGTCGAAGGCTGCGGTCCAGAACACGATGGGTGCCATGCCCTCACAGTGTCCTGCCGCTCCCTCGGCCCGGGTGAAAAGACGGAACTCTTTCGGGCAGGTCAGGTGATCAAACAACTGCTGGCCCTGGCCGGTCGAGACCGTGTCTGCTTCGTTGTCGGTGACATAGCTGGGGCAGGTCACCTGGGTAATGGTCGGGGCGCTGGTGTAGCGGAGCATGTCGGCGAGGTAGGCCCGCACGCTTGATGCGCCGTGGGTTACCATGCGGGGTGCCAGCAGGGCCTTCACAGCGGGCAGTGTGAGGAGCGCGTTGAACTGGTCATCGGCGGCGGGATCGTTGATCCGTTTGCTGAGGTCGCCAAGCCTGGCGGTGGCCGCTGTCCCGAGGTCGTACTGGCCGGGATCAACGATCATGGCGGCGAGCCGGGATTCGCCCGCCGCCCCGCGCGGGGCCAGGAACCCGCCGAACGACCTGCCCACCAGCACGATTTTCGCGGCGTCCACCTCCGGCTCGGTGATCAGGCTGTCGACTATCTCCGGCAGGACGTGCTCCCAGTCCGGTCGCATCGGGACGCGCCGGTCATACAGCGCCGAGCCCTGGCCTGGGCCGTCAAAGGCGGCGAACGCGTACCCGCGCTCCAGCGCGGGCCCAGCTGAGGCGTACAGCTCCTCCGCCGTGCCGTCGTAGCCGCCGATGTGCAAGATCGTGGGCCGCGGGAAGGCCAGCCCGGCCGGGGTGAACAGGTACCCCGGCCACGGGCTGGACAGGACCCGGGCCGGGTGGCTGAGCAGCGGCAGGGCCGTACGGAACGCCTGCACGCTGGCGGGGTAGGCGGCACGCAGTTCCGTGCCGTCCAGATCGTCGCGGTGGAAGAAGAATGCCTGCCGGAAGTACTCGGCGGCGCGCAGGTACGCGCCGCGCGCGCTGACCATGTGGCCGGCCTGCACGGCGGCGTCCGCCTGTACTTTAAGACGCGAGCCGAATGCCGCCCAGGACTGATACCAGCTGTCCCGGTCGCCCGGCGTGATCTGCCCGGCGATCGCCAGGCATTCCCCCACATTAGCCATGCCTGAATCGGCCTTGCCGATACTGCGCTGCAACTGGCCGTCGAAGCCGTCATCATCGAAGTAAAATCTCACGCTGGTCAGGCTACAGGCTACTCACCGTTACCAAGCGAATCGCCTGGCGGCCCGGTCCATCAGCCACCGGCAAATATTGGATACGCGAACATTCCACTCGCATTGAATATGGGCAACCAGGCCATGTCGCCGGAATTTCCCGGAATAGGAAAGTCACGCAGACGACTATTCGCCAGCCGGCAGGAGGCTGCTATGTCGCGCCAGAAACAGCCACATCCTGCGCTCAAGCTGATGATCGAACAAAGCAACGTGCGGAAAGTGGGCGTGATCTGTGCCCGGTTATCTAGCCGCTTGCGGGCGGCTGGCCGGTGCTCGCTGTGGTGCCCGATACGGTCATCTCGGCTGGGTGAGCCAGCGTCTGATAGACCACGCAGTAGCGTTCGGTCAGGCGCAGCAGCGATTCGAGCTGCCCGGCGCTGGCATCGGTGTCGAGATCGAAGGACAGCCTGATGGATTTGAATCCCACGGGCGCGTCCTTGCTGACGGCCAGTGTTCCCCGGAAATCCAGGTCACCCTCCGCGCTGATGGTTCCCCCCGCGACCGGGACCTGCAGCGAGGTGGCCACGGCCCGCAGCGTGACTCCCGCGCACGCCACCAGCGCCTGCAAGAGCATGTCCCCAGAGCAGGCCAGCGAGCCGTCCCCGCCGCTGGCTGGGTGCAGGCCCGCCACCGCAAGCGCTTGCCCAGTCGCCACCGAGCAGCTGATGGCCTGATCGCCGAGCTGACCGTGCGCCCGCAAGGTGACAATCGCTTCGTCCGGGTTCTCGCGGTAGGCGTCCTTGAGCGGTTGCTGCACGGCCCGCAGCTGGTTGCTGTCCATGGCTGCCTCCCTGGGTCGCGGCGCTTTAGCCGGCACCTGACGCACAGTCCCCGAACTTCCAGGCTCGCAGCAGCCCTGCCGCGCATGTCCACCGGCCTCCGCCGAAACACGATCCGGCCCTCGTAGACCGCAACGATCACAGAAGCACACCCGTCGGCATCTGCCGGACGCAATATCCGGACATGCGGTCTTGGTCGGGGGTGGTGATACCGGTCAGTAGCGACCACGCGACAGCGCGCATGAACAGCCCGTGGGTGAACACCACGACCGGCCCGGATCTCTGCGCGCTGAGCCGGTCCAGGAAGTCGGCGGTGCGGCGGAGCAGGCCGGTGAAGGACTCTGCTCCCGGGCTGGCGTGATGGGGGTCGGCCTGGTCCCAATACGCTCTGGCGTATGGCTGGCGTTCCCCGGCGGTGCTGGTGCGCCCGTGCAGGTCGCCGAGGTAGGTGAACTCCTGGACGGGCCATTCCTGGCACGCGGCTCCGGGGAACCGGCTGATCGTCGGCTGCGCGGTCTGGCGGGCCCGGAGGTAGGGCGATGTCACGATCAGGGCCGGGACGTCAGCTAGTACCTGCGCGATCTGCGTGGCCTGCCGGTGCCCGTCAAGGGTCAGCGAGGCCGAGCCCGGATCGGCGGAGGGCAGTCCCGCGTTGGATTCGCTTTCACCATGACGGATCAGGAACACCCGGATCACGCCAGCCTCCTGACCCGATTGCGTGACGAGATTCTGGCAATGGCGCCATGATGCTTCATCTTCCGTCGCCCCAGCGCTGATGCCTCTCCACGGGCCATGCTCGCCAGCGGCATGAGCGGTCGGCCGGCGCTGGCGCGCATACGCTCGGATCATGACGTTCGACTTGGCGGGATCGGCGGCGCTAACGCGCGGCCTGCTGCGGTCTGGTGTGGCGGCCGGTCCGTTGTTCGTCACCGTCTTCCTCGCAGAAGATGCCCGTCGAGCGGACTACCAGCCATCGCGCCACCCAGTCAGCTCGCTGTCGCTCGGTCCTCATGGCTGGGTCCAGGCCGCGAACTTCAGCGCAGCCGGAACGCTCTGCGTGGCCGGCGCCGCGGGCCTGTCCCGAAGTCGCGACGCCATTATCGGCACCCGGCTCGTGCCAGCGCTGATCGGGGCAGCGGGCCTTGGCCTGCTATTCTCCGCCGTGTTCCCCCACAGACCCAGTTGCCGGCTACCCACCGGGGACACCCGACGTTCCCCTCGTGCAGAGCGCATCAATGACCAGGCACGGCATCGCCGCGATCCCGATCTTCTTCGGCCTCCCGGCGGCCGCGCTTGCCTGCGCCTGGCGATTCCACCGGGCAGGCCACCCACGGTGGGCCTTCTACTCCGCTGCTACGGCGGCCTCGACTGTAGTGAACCTCGGTCTCGCGGGCGCAGGCTTCAACCAGGCACCCGGGCTCGCCAACCGCGCAGGACTCTTCCAGCGCGCCAGCATCATCACGGCATTCGCCTGGATCACCGCGGTGTCCGCCCGCGCCATCGGCATTAGCATGCCCGCCTGACCGATCCCCGCTTCCATTACGCGGACCGGGCAGCATAGCTCACATGTCCGGCTGGCCTCCGTGGTTGGCCACCGCCTGCACATCAGCCCAAAAGTCGCTGGCCCGGTACCATCTGAGCATCGACAGCCGGATCTCGCCGTTCCTGCCCCCGGAGTGGGCCAAAAGCCCGGGCATGGAGCTATGTCCAGCATCAGGTATTCGATCCTGCGGGCGTCAAGGACGCCAGGTCCGCGCTAGTGCGCGATGCCGTGTTCATGTGCCCGCCGCCCTCCGCCGGGACGGCACCGGGCAGACCGGCCGCGGTGGGACCGTCGCCGTGCGCCGCAGGTGGCTGGTTTATGACAGCGGCCAGCATGCTCCGGTCCTCGATGGCCTCATCAGCGGAAACCGCCTTCAGTCCAGCAGCCAACGGCAGCAGATGGACGACAACTGTCTCGGCTGGGTGGCAAGATCACTGCCGGTGGGCTGGCATCATAGATGTGATGAGCAGCGCACCGTCTTGCCGTTTCCCCTGTGACCGTTACCCGTCTTCCGGTCACGCACTGACAGCTCTGCCAGCGCACCGTCGCCTACCGGCCCGGCAAGCTCAGTGAAGTCCTGACCGAGCAATACCGCCGGCAGCGTGGGTTCCGGCCCGCCGTGACGAGCGTGTCCGCGCCGCGGCAGCATGTGCGGGGCTGCGCATCGCGCACGGCCCGTTGTCGTAGGCCCCACCATCGACCATGGAGAAAGATGCCCAGGAAAGTTCAGCCGTACGGTTCCGGTGATGACACCGAGGCTGCCGCGCTGGCCCGGTCTCGGCCGCACCCTGCAGCGGGGTATGTGAACGAGCTGGCCGCCACGATGACGATCGGGGAAGTCGCCGCGCAGGCGGTGGAGGCTGTCCGGGCGCTGAACCAGCTGATGGCCGATGCCGGGGAACTGGCCGGTCCGGGCGAGGCCCGCGAGGTCGTCGGCCAGCTGGCGCTGATGGGCCACCAGCTGCCCGAGCTGTGCGAGAAGCTCGCCCGGTTGCTGGTCGCGCAGCGTGAGGACGGCCAGATCCGGGGCGGCACTGGCGGCGACCCCGATGGCGTGCTGGTTGAGGTGTCCGAGGCGCTGTCCGCGGCCGGGCGAGCCGCGGACATGATGGCGGCGGCGCTGGCCGAGGCTGGCGCCAAGACGGCAGGCCTGGACCTGCCGTCCCGGTAGCGGCCGCAGGCCGCGTCGGCGAGGCCGGGGCCTGGGCGTGGCCAGCACGTGCCAGCAGGTCGCAGGTGCCGGGGCACCGGCTCTGGCATCGCTGGCCACAGCCGCACGAGTGCCTCATGAACGCCGCCGCGATGGTACCCGCGCCGGCCGTCGCCGGGATGGGCGAGATCGCTATCGGCCGGATGGGCTATCAGCGGCCGCACGTCGCCAGCCAGCCAGTGTCGCTGGCGCCGCGGCCCGTCTTCCTGGCGGGCCGGGAAGAACTGTTCGGCGAGCTGGACACGCGGCTGTCGGTGGCGCCGGGGGATCCGGTGGCATTGGTGCATGCCGTGCTGGCCGCCGATCGTGCGGGGCGGCTAGTGGTGTTCGACAACGCGCCGGACCGGGCGTCGGTGGAGCGTTTCTTGCCGTCGGCGGGGCCGGCCGGGTGACTGTAACGGGCGCCAGATCACAGCCAGGGAGTTCAGCCGCGGAGCTCAGCCCAGGAGATCCTCCGGGCGCTTTTTGGCGAGATGGCCGTGCAGCGCGCCCGTGGCCTGGCCGACAGCGACCCGCAAGTTCAGGAAGATCGAGGTGGTGTCGCCTGGCTCGTAGTTGACCACCGAGATGCCTGGCTTGTCGGGGGTGGGCGGCCCGCCGGGATTCATCAGAATCCACGAGTTGGACAGCTTGACGATGCACGGGTTCTCCTCAAGGACCACGGTGCCGCCCAGGACGCGCGAGTAGAAGTCCCGGGACCGCGCCACGCTGCGGACGGTGATGAACATGGTCACGACGATTCCCTCGGCGGACGCCGGCAGGTTGGCGACGTCAATGTAAGGCGAAGGTTCTGTCATGCGCTAACCGTTCCCCGGGCCGGGACGGCGCCTGCCGACCGGGCCGCCATAGTCTGGATGTGTGGCCCTGACCGGGCGAAGATGGCCGTGTCGGTCGATCGGGGAGGTGGGCATGGACGCTGAGCTGAATCCCGCGCAGCGGCTGCACGCACTTGGCCAGAGCCTGTGGCTGGACAGCATCAACCGGGTCATGCTGCGCACCGGGGCGCTGGCCCGGTACGTGCGTGACCTGGCGGTCACCGGGCTGACGTCCAACCCGACGATCCTCGGGCATGCCATGGCCGCCGGATCGGACTATGACAGCTCGCTGGCCCGCCTGGCGGGCGAAGGTGTCACCGATGCTCAGGACCTGGTGTACGCGCTTGCGCTGGAGGACCTGACCGAGGCGGCGGCCCTGTTCCGGCCGGAGTGGGAGCAAACCGAGGGCGTGGACGGCTACGTATCGCTGGAGGTCCCGCCCGATGTCGCCTACGACGCCGCGGCGACGGTCGCGTTCGCCCGGCGGCTGCACGACCAGGCCGGCTTCCCCAACCTGCTGGTCAAGATCCCCGGCACGCCGCAGGGCCTGACCGCCATGGAAGAGGCCATCACCGCAGGCATCGGAGTGAACGTGACGTTGCTGTTCTCCGACACCCACTACCTGCGCACAGCAGACGCGTACCTGCGAGCCCTAGAGCACCGCCGCGGCGCCGGCCTGGACCTGGCGGTGCCCTCGGTGGCTTCGCTGTTCATCTCCCGCTGGGATTCCGCCGCCGACCCCTTGCTGCCGCCCGCGCTGCACGGCAGCCTGGGGCTGGCGATGGCGCAGAAAACCTACGCCTCCCATGTGCAGCTGCTCGCGGACCAGCGCTGGCAGGCGCTCGCCGCGGCGGGCGCCCGTCCGCAGCGGGTTCTGTGGGCCTCCACCTCGACCAAGAACCCGGACCTGCCCGACACCTACTATCTCGGCCGGCTGGCCGCCCCGAACACGATCGACACCGTCCCGGAGAAGACCCTGCTCGCCTTCGCCGACCACGGGAACCTCGACGACCGGCTGGAGCCCGACTACGCTGCCGCGGAACGGGCCATCGCAGCGGCCGCCGACGCCGGTATCGACGCCGATGCCCTCGCTGAGCATCTCCAGCGCCACGGAGCAGGCGCATTCACCGCGGACTGGGCCACGCTGCTCACGGCGATCAAAGAAAAGGCGGCGAAGCTCACGAGCTAAAGCCGCCCGACTGGATCCAGCCCGGAGAACCGCAGTTCTGAAACGAGGTCGTGGTCCACCGGGAGGTGCTTAACGACCCAGTCTGCCGGTTTTGCACCGGCCAGTGCGGTCCGCCGCTCAGCGCGTGACTCTATTACCAGGTCCGTCAGGTCCCGAGGAGGAGCATCGCCATGTCGTCCGTGGCGCCGAACTCTATGCCCTGCATGAGGGGCGCGACCGGCTGGTCATGATCGAGAAGTACGAGTCGCAGAAGGCGCGATCGATGCACCTTGAGGGCGCGACCCTGGCCGGCCTGCGGTCCGCCTTGGGGGCAAGCTCAGCCACACTCTCGACGCGCAGGTCCTCGTCCCGCATCCGGCGGGAAGCGTGCAGAAGGGCACGCTGTGACCCGCCCGCCGGCCGCTGCCATGGCTATCGGTCCGGTGTTCCGCCGGGGCCGCTGAGGTCTGGGCGATGACTTTTCCGGCAGCCCCGGCGGGCGCCGGCAGAACACCCAGTTAACCGGACATCGCCGATCTTGCCGGGCGCAAATGCCCGTGTAAGACTGATGAAACGTTGACCTCGGCGCCCGCAGGCGTACGCCACGTGGAGGCGTGGTCGGGCGTCCGGGCGGTGAGGCATGCATGTCCAGTAGCGCGTTCTGGCCGGGGCTGCGCGGGCGGCAAGACGAATGCGACACTCTGACCCGCCTCGTGGCATCTGCGCAGGCGGTTGGTAGCCAGGTTCTGGTCCTGCGCGGCGAGGCCGGGATAGGCAAGACCGCCTTGCTCGGGTTCCTGGCTGACAGCGCCAGGGGCTGCCGGGTTGGCCGCGCGGCGGGTGTCGAGTCGGAGCTGGAACTCGCGTACTCCGGCAGTCCCTACCTGGACCGGATCGGTACTCTGCCTGCCCCGCAGCGCGCGGCGCTCGGCACCGCGTTCGGACTGCAGCCGGGCCGCGCGCCTCGCGCCATCACGACGGACTTTTCAGCTTGACAGGAAAATTCACGTGTTGCGGCAAAAAGATGAAAGGTCATCTTTAACTAATGTCCCATCATTTTGACACCGCCATCGCCAGGGAAGACCCGCGGCTCAACATCCTTGACTTCTATCTTTTCCGCGGCCAGCCGGGTACCACGGTCATGGCGATGACGGTAAACCCGAACGCAGGAACCAAGGCGCCGGATACCTTCCACGAGGAGGGTCTGTACGCGTTCCGTTTCGATGTGAATGATGACGCTCACGAGGAAGTGACGTTCAAGATTCTCTTCGGTGAGGTTAGGCATGCCGAAGGCGAGGGGCCCGACGGCCGGCACGTACAAACTCTCGAGGCACGCCGGGCCATAGGGAGGGATGCCGCAGAAGGCACGGAGGGCGAGGTCATCGCTTCGGGCACTACCGGCCGGATCGTCGCGGGCGACGCGGGTGTGCGGATCTTCGCTGGCCTGGCCCCGGATCTGTTCGCCGCGAACCGGACAGGTATTGACGCGTTCCGCGCCGCGCTTGCCGCGGGGAAATTCGCACCGGACTTGTTTCACGACGGCGCGAACTACTTCCAAAACCGCAACGTCACGGCCATCGTGATTGAGGTGCCCACGCAGTCGATCGGTGACCCGGCCGCGACGGTGCGCGCGTGGGTCACGGTGTCGCTGTGCGGACACGCGCCCGAGGTGCAAGTGTCCCGGTGGGGCCTGCCGCTGATGACACATATCTTCATCACGGACCCCGCAGTGAAGGACGACTACAACCGGTCCCTTCCCGCTGCGGACGTGCCGCGTTTCTCCCAGATCGTCGCGGACGCCCTCTCGCGCGTTACCCAGTTGGCGGGCTCGACCGACGACCCGGCCGCCTACGCGCAGCGTGTGGTGGAGCGCCTGTTCCCGACCACTTTGGCTTATGTCCTCGATTCGGCGGCCTCGTTCGGTTTCGCAGGCTTCAATGGTCGCGCTATGACGGACAACGTGGAGAACGTGATGCTCTCGCTGCAGACCAACACTCCCATCGACCAGGGCGCGGGTGTCGCTAGGACCAACATCCTCGATGAGTTCCCCTATTTCGGCGCGCCGCACGCCGATCCCATCGTTGATTGATCCGCGTTGGCCTCGTGAATCTTGGATCGGACCGGGCGTGCCGAGAAGTCCATCCACGCTGGTCATCATCTGGACCTGCACATCGTCCACCTGCTCGTGTCGAGCCTTTCACGCCGGACACCCTCCGCGGGAGGAGGACTCTCGGCCGCCGGTGATGCTCGGCTAGGCGGCGGCAATGGGTCGCCGATGGTCACCTGGGCGCGCCACCCGACGATCTCAACTCCTCAGCGTCACGCTTCCGTTGGATCGAGGCTCAGTGTCCGGGGGACTGGCTATCGTCGATGTGGGGGATTTCGCCGGCCATCCCGGCATTCACTCGGACTCCTCGGCGGGCGCACTCGACGGCCAGTGAGCGGGCGACCAGTCACCCTCTGGGTCCGTGGTTTGCCCCACTTCGATCAGGTGACCGTCGGGATCGCGGATGTAGCAACGCTTCTCGTACCGGTGCTGTTTCGGCGGCGTCAGGAATTGAGCGCCCCGGGCGCTCCATTCGGCGTACACGGCCTCGATGTCTTTAACTCGGATATTGAGGAAGCTGCTGACCCGGTCGGGATCGCGTGGCGTCTCCAAGGTGACCGCAGGCTTGTCGTCGGTCGGTCCTCCGCCGGCATTGATGACGATCCAGCTGTTGGATAGCGCAACATTGACCGGCTCTCCGGGGAAGGCCACCCTGCCGCCGAGTACTTCGGTGTAGAAGCGTCGAGAGCGCTCGACATCGTCCGAGACGATGAAGCGGGTCAGCACAATTCCCTCTGGGGGCGGTGGGAGCTTGGCCATCCGGACCTCCACTGGTTGGGTCTCACACCCCGCTTCACGACCGAGTCTACAGCCGTCGGTACTACGGAGGCTGGCTTGCGGGTTCACGAAGGCGGCAGCGGGGAGTCGCTTCTGGTTTCGACGGCTTCGCCGCCGCGGTCGCCGGTATCGTCCAGCCCACTGCCCGTATCGTCGTGCTGGGACATTCGCTGGGCAGCCCGGCCGGACGGTATATACCTCGTTGACCGCACTTTGCCGTCTGATGGAGCACGCAGCACGACCACCTGGTCTCATCTCAACGACTGATCGCCTGGATGCGGGACGCGTCCGTGAGGGTTAGGCTGCCCTTGCGAATTGTGCTGGTAATTGATGCGTGCCCAGACAGCCACGCCTGCACCGCCACCGTATCGGGACACAATGGCTGCCTAGGAGGACCCACGATATGCCGTTTCAGCCCCCGCCGCGCCTGTCGTCCGTCCTGGCCAGCGTGCTAGCCGCGAGCCTCATGCTCACCGTTGCCAGCTGCAGCCACGACACTCCGGCACCTGTCTTCCATGCCGACACACAGCCGCCTCCCCATCTGCGGTCACCGTTCGTCCTGGAAGCCGTGCGCATCCAGCCCCCTACGGGCGCGGGCGGGTGCCCGGCTGGTTCTGTCGCGCTTTCCGGGGGACCCGGCCAGTGCTACCGCCAGCTCGGTACGCCGGTAACGATCACCTCCGCCATCGTCGGCCCGGTCATCACCGATGCGCTCCACTTCCCGGGGCTGTACGGATTCTGGATCGTCCTGCCCGCTGCCGATGTGGCGGCGCTGCAAGCGATCACCAGCACGGCCGCTGACGCGCATGCCAATCTCGCCATCTCCGTCGCCGGCAGGGGCTGGCTTCTCCCCATCCCGGGACGGCCATTCACAAATGGTCAACTCGAAATCTTTTTGCCCAGCATGAATAATTCCTTGCTCAGCAGGGATAATCAAGTTCTCGAGCTTCACCGCATACTCGTCCCGCCCAGCTGATCTCGGCCTTCGGTCTACCTGGGCGGCACCTGGGGTGCACCTGGGGTGCCGTGGGTGTGAAGGGCGAGGTACCGGGCTCCTTCGGAACGGACAGCGGCTGTCTTCGAACGCGGTACTGACCGAGATCGACCGGCTCGGGGAGCGGTTTCAGCGGCGCGGCGCCGACGGATCATGAACTTGACCCGGTGCGTTTCCTCGCCGAGGTCCATGATCAGGTTGCGGGCCTGCTGGGAAGTCCACTTCCCGGGGGGGTGCAGCGTGACGCCGAGGATGCGGATGCGCCGGGCCGCGTGCTCGATCACCGCAAGGACGTAGGCCTGGTGCCGTCGAGCAGGTCGACGGTGAAGAAGTCACGCGCCAGGATCGCCTCAATCGGAGAACGCTGGAACTGGGACCAGGTTGGACAGGCGTCCCCAGGCTGCCCGGGTCGGGGTGCGGCAGGTCGGCTTGCCGGTGCCGGAGCGGGCGTGCTTGCGGTGGAGAAGTTCGAGGCTGCTCGCTCCGAGCCAGAGTATTTCCCTAGAGAAGTCCCTTCCTCTAGGGAAAGTACCAACGCTATTCTTACAGTAAATCTAGTATGCGCAGATTTGCTGGGAGAGTGTGTGGCTGGCTCACTGGCCTTCGTCAATGGCCTGGTCTGGACTTGCGATCCGGTCCGGCCGCGCGCCAGCGCGCTAGCCGTCCAGGACGGGGTCGTGGCGGCGGTGGGCGATGAAGCAATAGCGCGGGCCAGCAAAGGCGAGGTGGTGGACCTCGCCGGCGGCACGTTGCTCTCGGGTTTCGGCGACGGGCACGCCCACCCGGTGCTGGGCGGGCTGGAGGAGTTATTCGCGCCGGTACGTGGCCTCGGCAGCGTCCCGGAAATCGTCGGCGCTGTGGCCGCGCACGCGGCGGGACATCCTCAGGACCCATGGATTCTCGGCTTCGGATACGACCCGACGCTGGCAGCCGGCGGCCGGTTCGAGGCCGGATGGCTGGACGCGGCAGTGCGCGACCGGCCGGTCGCGCTTCGGGCAGCCGACTACCACACGCTGTGGTGCAACAGCGCGGCGCTGCGAGCCGCCGGGATCTCCGCACAAACCCCGGATCCCCCGGATGGCGAGATTGTCCGCGATGACGGCGGGACGCCGCTGGGCACGCTTCGGGAGTGGGGCGCTACCCGCTACGTGGACGATGTGCTGCCCCCGGTCACCGGGGAGGAGCGGGTCGATGCACTGGCCCGCGCCTGCCGGCGGTACCGCGCGGCTGGTATCACCTGGGTTCAGGACGCCTGGGTCGAGCCCGGCGACGTCGAGGTTTACATCGCCGCGCTGCGCCGGGATCTGCTCGGCGTCCGGGCCAACCTTGCCCTGCTTGCCGAGCCTGGCACCTGGGCCCAGAGGCTGACGAATTTCCAGGCGCTGCGGATGCGGGTGGCCGCGGCTGGTGGCGACCGGCTGACCGCGAACACGGTCAAGTTCTTCGCTGACGGAATCATCGAGGCCGGCACCGCGGCGCTGCTCGAGCCGTACCATGATTGCCCGATCAGGCACGGGGTCCCCAACTGGGACTGGGCCACCCTGGCCGAGGCCGTGACGGCTTTCGACGACGCCGGGTTCCAGGTTCACATTCACGCCATCGGCGACGCCGGCGTCCGCGCCGCGCTGGACGCGGTCCGCCATGCGACGCAAATCAACGGCCCGAGGGATCGGCGGCCCGTCATCGCGCACAATCAGCTAGTGGACCCCGCCGACGTGGCTCGGTTTGCCGAGCTCGGCGTGATCGCGAACTTCGAGCCGTTGTGGGCACAGCTCGACCCCCTGCAAACGCTTCTTACCGTTCCTCGGCTCGGCCCTGAACGATCACGGCTGCAATACCCCATCCGCACCCTGCTCGACTCCGGTGCGCATGTCTCGTTCGGTAGTGACTGGCCAGTCAGTGACCACCGGCCGCTGGCCGGGATCGCCGTCGCGGTCTGCCGGCAGACCCCGGGCGGCCAGCCCTCCGGGGGGTGGATCCCGCAGGAGCGGCTGACCCTGGATCAGGCCATCGCGGCCTACACCACCGGCAGTGCCTATCAGGCATTCGCCGAGCGCTCGTTCGGCACCCTGACCCCCGGTGCCTGCGCGGATCTAGTCAGCGTCGACACGGATCTCGACCACACCCCGCCCCAATCCCTGCCTGACGTCACCGTCACGGGCACCTGGCTCGCCGGCGAGCGCGTCCACTGATAAGCCAGCCCACACCACGAGCGGTCTCCGACCCCACGCCCGCAAGGAGCATCCCTATGTCGATTGAACGGGAGCCCCTGGGCTACGAGCCAGCGGAACTCGTCTCGACGCCAGGACCGACCGCGACACCGCCGCTGCGGGCCGGCACCGTCGGCCTGTTCGACACCGTCGCCAGCACGCTGGCGAACATCGCCCCGGCCCTGAGCATCTTCCTCGGGATAGGCGCCCTGGTTGCCACGATGGGTAGCAGGGCCCCGTGGGCGTATGCGGTCGCCGCGGTCGCGATCTTGACCACCGGCAACACCATGGTTCAGTTCGCCCGCCGGATCCCGACCGCCGGCAGTTTCGTCACCTTCACCTACCGTGGCTTCGCCACCATGGATCCCCGGGCTGGACAGCTTACCGGCGGGGCCGCGTTCTATCTCTTGCTCATCGGCTACCCGATCAGCCTGGCCAGCGTCGTGGTGTTCATCGGCTCATGGGTCCAGCGCACCTTCAGCTGGCCAGTGGCGAGCTGGATACCGGTATCGGTGCTGGCGATCGCGGTCACACTACCGTTGCTTCTGCGCGGGATCGGCGTCTCGGTGAAAGCGTCCTTCCTGCTGTTTCTCTCCGAGGCCCTCGGGCTGACGATCATCTCAGTCGCGGTCTTAGCCCAATCAGGCCACTCGGTGAAACTTCCCACCCTCAGCGCGGGTGGGGTTCCCGGCGGATTCCACGGCCTTGCCGGGATCACCTTCGCGATCGCCGTATTCGCGTTCATCGGATGGGAGAATTCCGGTCCACTGGGGGAAGAATCTCGCAACCCGCGGCGGACCGTTCCCCTGACGATCATTATCGCAGTCGGGGTCAGCGCCCTGTTGTTCTTCCTTTCGGCCTGGGCGGCGGTCGCCGGCTACGGGCACTGGAAGGGTGATACGGCCGGAATGAGCGTGCTCGCCAGCGGAACTGGCGACGGCGCCCAGCCGTTCGTGGATCTGGCCCGGCACTACGCCCCCTACATCACCTGGCTCATGATTCTCATCGGCGTGACGAGCTCGCTGGGCTCCTTCCTGGCCGCAGGGATTCCAATTTCACGAATCAGCTATCATGCTGCCCGAGCCCCTTCTCCCGCATGCCTGGACCAGGGTGGGCAAGGCCACTGGCGTCCCGTACGTAGCCGTGCTCACCTACGTGTTCGGCACACTCGCGTTCTGCATCCTGCCGCTGCTCATATTGGGTGACAACCCGGTCGCGATCTCCGCCGACCTGGCCGGAGTCTCCACGGTCGCGGTCCTGCTCGTTTATGCCCTCGCCAACATCTCCCTGCCGATCTTCATATTTAACACGACTGGTGAGAAGTTCAGCCCAGTCGCGCACGGGCTCGTACCGGTCATCGGCACCGCCGTGGTCGGCTACGGTGCGTGGATCTCGATCCAGCCGAACCAGCCAGCCCCCGCGAACACCTTCTGGATCTATGCCCTGGCCATGGTAGTAATCGCCGTGGCAACAACCACAGTGCTCATTCAACGCAAGGCTGCCGCACTCGACTCCCTCGGCATCTCCGTTGACAGCTGACACCATGGAAAGCCCCTGCGCCAGCCGGGTGCGCACGATCCCGGGCCCGACGGCGACAGCGACTCTCGTGGACCTGAAGCTCCGCAGGCCGACCTACAGTTGGAGGACCAGATGGCGATTTCAGAGGCCTGTGACCACGCGGCCGTGTATCAGGCTGCGGCCAAGCGGAACCTGTGGTTGCACTTCACCCGCATGTCGTCGTATGCGGGGACTGACGTGCCGGTCATTGTGCGAGGCTCCGGCCAGTACGTCTTCGACCAGCACGGCAAGCGCTACCTTGACGGGTTATCCGGGCTGTTCGTCAGCCAGATCGGGCACGGCCGCCGGGATGTTGCCGAGGCAGCGGCCCGGCAGGGCGGCGAGCTTGCCTACTTCTCGCTCTGGTCCTACGCGCATCCCCGCGCGATCGAGCTGGCCGAGCGGCTGGCTGACCTCGCCCCTGGCGACCTGAACCGGGTGTTCTTCACCAACAGCGGCTCGGAGGCGGTGGAGGCGGCCTGGAAGCTCGCCAAGCAGTATTTCAAGGCCGTCGGCGAGCCCGGCCGCTACAAGGTGATCTCCCGGGACATCGCATACCACGGCACCTCGATGGGCGCGCTCGCGATTACCGGGCTGCCCGGCATCAAGGAGCCGTTCGAGCCGCTGCCGCCCGGCGGCATCCGGGTGCCGAACACCAATTTCTACCGCGCGCCCGGATTCGTCGCCGATGACCTGGAGGCCTTCGGCCGGTGGGCGGCGGACGAGATCGAGCGGGCGATCCTGCGCGAGGGGCCATCGTCGGTCGCCGCTGTCTTCCTCGAGCCGCTGCAGAACTCCGGCGGCTGCTTCCCGCCGCCGCCCGGTTACTTCCAGCGCGTACGCGAGATCTGCGACCGGCACGGAGTGCTGCTCGTCTCCGACGAGGTGATCTGCGGCTTCGGCAGGCTTGGCTACTACTTCGGTGCGCAGCGCTACGGCTACCAGCCGGACATCGTCACCTTCGCCAAGGGAGTGGCGTCCGGGTACGCGCCGCTCGGCGGCATGATCGTCAGCGACCGGCTCGTGGAACCGTTCAGCCAGGATGCCTGGCGACGTTCCTGCACGGCATCACCTTCGCCGGGCATCCGGTCTGCTGCGCGGTCGCGATGGCAAACCTGCACGTGTTCGAGAAGGAAGACGTGCTCGGCAACGTGCGCGCCAATGAGGGCGCCTTCCGTGCCAGCCTGGAGAAGCTGCACGACCTGCCGATCGTCGGCGACGTCCGCGGTGACGGGTACTTCTACGGGATCGAGATGGTCAAGGACAAGGTGACCAGGGAGACGTTCACCGACGACGAATCCGAGCGGCTGCTGCGCGGCTTCCTCTCCCAGGCCCTGTTCGACGCCGGGCTGGTCTGCCGCGCGGACGACCGTGGCGATCCCGTGATCCAGCTCGCCCCGCCGCTGACCTGCACCCAGGAGCACTTCGACGAGATCGAGCAGATCCTGCGCAACGTGCTGACGCAGGCCTGGTCCAGGCTCTGAACCTATCCCGCGCGCAGCGCGGCTGAGGAAGTACCCGGACTTCTTCCCCCGCGCTGGCGCGCAGCACCGTCCCCGTGGCTGGCCGGCAATGCAGATCGACCAGTGCCAGCTCAGCCACGGTATGCCCCGACTTGCACGCTCTTTGCAAGCAGGTGCTCAACCTTGTTCCCGCGAGTCACCCTGGCGCTGGCATCATGCCCGGCGGGCGCGTACGCCATAGGTAGTGGTGGGATTCACCCGGATGAAGTGCGCAGGTATCTCCTCGACCCACGGCTCGAGCCCGGCATCGATGAACGGCGCGCGCTCGACCTCGGTATCCAGATGATGTGCCGCCCCCCGCACCAGGACAATCCACCCCTCGCGTGCTTCCAGGTTGATCTGGTCGGCCTCCACGGCGACGTGGTAGTCGGCGTGCTCAATGCCAGTGCGCAGGTCCTCGTCAAAGACGGGGTCCCACGTGCCCAAGACAAGCGACCCTTGGTCGATCTTGTACACGACCGGCAGCGCCGTGGGCCCATACTGGCTGTTGAAGACCAGCCGTCCCGTGCCCCCATCGGCGAGCAGCTCCATGCATTCGGCCTCACCCAAACGCTCCAGCACGCGCCGGGCACTTACTCCCGGGCCGGGCGAAGCGGAATCGCTAGCAGAACTGAGGTCGGCTTCATCATCTGGCACAGTCCAAACCCTAGCCAACGTCACCGGAGCGAAGGTGGCGGCCCGGCTGGTCGGCGCGAACCTGGACGTCTCCAGTGGCGTGATTTCGTGTAGTGGCGTGATTTCACGCCCGAGAAGATTTTCTGGCTCCACTCCATCGATGAGGGGGACAGCCCGATGCGCGAGCCTCCTGAGCGTCTCGGCCAAAGATCGCCAGAATAGGAGGATGCGCTGCATGTCCGCCACATGTTTTCCGCCAGTGGAGCGGAACCTCCGCCGTGTGGCATAGCATCCGCCGTGATATTGGGGGTCCGCAATCGTTGTAGGCAGGTTCGCCCGGCCGCGCCGCCGGATGCGGGCAGGGCTGGTGCAGCTGCTGTGCGCGGTGGCCGGGCTGGGGCTCGGGCTGGTGCTGCCGCGGATCACCACCGAGACCAGTGTGGCCAGCACCAGGGTGACGGAGACGCTTGTAGCGGTTGGCTTCGGCGTCCTGGGGCTGGTCAGCATTATTTTCTCGCTGCTTTTCCTCACCGTGCAGTGGGCGTTCGGCAGCCTGTCGCCCCGGCTGAACCTGTTCCGCGACGACCCGATCGTGTGGCGCACGTTCGGGCTGGCCATCGGTGTGTTCGTGTTCTCGGTCACTGCGGCGCTGGCCATCGGCAACGATCCGAAGGTGCCGGTCATCGTGCCGGTTGCCGAGGTGGTCGCGGTGCTCGTCACGCTCGCCCTGATCCGCACGCTGCAGGTGCGGGCCTTCGCATCCATCCAGCTCGCGCCGACCCTGTCGGCTATCGCCGCCCAGGGCCGGGTGGTTATCGACGAGCTTTACCGCCACCCGGCAGGCAGCGACCGGCGACCCGCCTCCCAGCTCCCGCCGCTCACCCAGACGGTCACCTGGCCGCGCCGCCAGGCTATCTTGCAGCAACTCGATCTGCGGCGGCTGTGCTCCGCCGCCGGTACTGCCGTGATCGTGTTCCGTGTCCGCATCGGCGACACGCTGCAGGAAGGCGCCCCGATCGCCGGCCTGCACGGCTCCGGCGGGAGCGACGCGGCAGTGCTCGGCGGACTGGTGACCGGGCAGGAACGTACCTTCGGCCAGGATCCGCTGTTCGCCTTCCGGCTCCTGGCCGACATCGCCCTGCGTGCGCTATCGCCGGCCGTCAACGATCCGGCCACCGCCGTCCAGGTACTGGACACCATCGAGAGCCTGCTGCGGCCCCTCGCACCGCGTGACCTCGACGTTGCCGAGGTAGCCGATGACGCCGGGACCGTCCGCGTGGTCCTGGCCCTGCCATCCTGGGATGACTACCTGCAGATTGCCCTGGACGATCTCATCGAGTCCAGCGCCAAGTCCGCGATGGTGCTGCTGCGGGCCCGGGCCATGCTGACCGGTCTGCTCAACGCCGCGCCGCCGCAGCGCAAGCAATCGATCGCATGGCGTGTTCGCCGCGTCGAGGAACTCGCCGCCGGCAACTTCCCGGTGCTCTGGCGCAACACGGCACACGACGACACCGGATGAGCCAGAACGCGACCGGGTCAGGGCCGCCTGCGCTCCGTGGGTGCAGAACAAGCCGGCGCGCCCCGCACAATGATCAGTGACCGGCCCGCCAGGCGCGGGCTCCGCTGGTGGCGCAGGTAACCCGCGTATCCGGCCACCGCGATGAGCACGACGAACAGCCCGAGCCCGATCTGGATTCCCCGGGTCAGGCCGGGCGGGTAGATCACCTGGATCAGGTAGTGGGAGATGAACCCGCCGCGGTACCCTGTCTCCCCGCCGCGGCGTAGCAGGTAATCCTGCAGCCAGGTGAGCGGGCACGCGAAGCCAATCAATTCAACTAGCGCGCCATATACCATCGCCGGCAACTGCACCCAGATGATCCGCGGCCAGCGCCAGGCGAGGAAGGAGCCGCCCACCACGAAACCGATAAACAGCAGGTGGATGACGAGCACCAGGTCAGCGGCAATTCGATACCACATCATGTTCACCGTCGCAGACAGCACGCCGATGCCAGCATAGGTCCAAGACGCCGATCAGAGGCCTGCCGCGGTGCCACCGCAGGTCCGCCAGCCCGGGTCAGGCGTGGTGGGTTGCCGCAACCGAGAAGAGCAGGACAACGAGCAGAGTGACCCCGACGGTGCCGATGTAGCCGAGGGTCAGCCCTGCGCGCGCCAGGCCGTCGCCCTGCTCGCCGGTCGCACGGATCTGCCGTAGTGCCTTGTGACCCAGGATGATGGCAGCAATCCCGGCGGGGAATCCGCAGAGAAGCTGGCCGATGCCGCATACGAGCGCGGCGATGGCCATGCCGTTGGTGTGCTCCTGAGCTAGCGCGCGCTGGCCCCCATACGGACTGGCGGCGGCCGGGTGCGGCTGCAAGCCGACGTCCTGGCGGGGCAGGTCCGCGGTGAGCCTGTCGAGATCAGCGTAGGTGACCGGGCCCGCCAGCGCGGTCGCCCGCTGGTCCCATTCCGCCTGGGTCAGACGGCCCTCGGCGAAGGCGTCATTGAGGATGGCTTGCACTCGCGAGCGGTCGTCGTCCGATGCTCGCACGGTTCCGACGTAGCCACCGGCTGCCATCCTCGCGTCCTCCGCCCCAGCAAGCTGTAATCCGGGCTTACGATTCTGAGCCCGGATTTCAGTGTAGGTCGGCCGTCCGGCCGGGCCTAACGGAACCTAACGCGAAGTCATGGGCAACGCCAAGACAATCGAGGGCAATCAGGTCCCTGACCGGATGGCCGCCAGCAGGCTGGCGGCTCAGTCCCGGACGGCGCGGACCAGGGTGTCCACCGCTTCGCGGTCGGCACGCCGCCTGGATGCGAACTACCGGCGAGCGACGACGGGTCCGACCTCGGCAGCTCAGTTCCCCCGTGTCGACGACGGGTAGTTGGGCTGGTAGCCACCAGCGGTCGCTCGTCGCCGTATCGCCCGCGCGGCGGTCCCGTAGATCAGCGAGCCGATGGCGGCGCCGAGCACCAGGTTGACGACCGCGGTGGCCACCTTCTGGGACAGTGGGGCGGTGGTGCTGAACGGGTATACAACCACGATCAGTGTCGCCAGCGCGATGATCCAGGTGAAAAACATCTGCGGCCGCGGCGTGGTGAGCAGGAGCAGGTGCATGATCGCCGTCGCGACCAGCGCGGCGGCGGCGGCCGCGATCGCATACCCCGCAGTGGACGCATCGCCCCACGCGCCGTCCCGGCGTGGCGCCAGGATGGGGATGTTGAACAGCCACCGGCATACCAGGATGCCGGCCAGCGCTATCAGCGCCGCGACGACCGCCGTCGCCGCGCCGCCAGACCACAGCTGTCTCGCATCCACCCTGCGGCCCGAGGAGCTTCTGCGCTCCGAGGGTGGCTCTTCCGGTCTAAACATGGGGGTTGTCATCGGCTCGCCTCACGCTGACCCGTTGATCTCTCCTGGTCATACTGTAATCCTGTCCCGTCTGATTCCGGCCAGCCGGGCGACCCGGGCCGCCAGGGCTGCTCGACCGGTGCCACACCCGATTTTCCGCCCAGAACGGGCGTCACCTCAGCGATATCAGGGGCTGAAAAGCGGAAGGTCGGCGGCTCGACCCTGCCCTGACCCCTCACTCGGACCCCTTGACCTGTGGAGACGCGCCGCGACCCGGAACAGGACCCGGCGCTGGAAGCAGCGTCGTCACCGCGGGGATGACCGGCGATGCCACCGGCCGGCGGCGGTGGCGGCCGGCTACTGCAGAATGTTGATCGCGCGGGAGATCACTAGCCCGGCGATGCCGAGCGATACGCATGCTTCGACGATCATGAGCAGCTTGGCCCACCGCTTGACCGCGGAAACGTCGGTGGGGCTGAAAGCGGTGGCGGTCCAGAACGCCAGCGACAGGTAGTCGATGAACCGCGGCACCCAGGTGGCCGGCACGTATTCGGTGTGCAGCATCTCCGGGAAGACGAACGCCGGGTCCGCGTTGGGGTGGTGCGCGCGGGCGGCGGCGCCGCCGCGGTCGAGGTCCCAGTACCACAGCCCGAACGCGATCACGTTCGTCGCCCAGATCACCCCGCCGGTAGCCAGCAGCCCGGTCGCGTTGTTCGCGAAGAGCTTGTTGTTGGTGAGGATGTCTCGAAAGAGAAGGGCGGCGGCGAACAGGTTCGTCACTGTGATGAAGGCGATGACGATACCGGTGACGATCCGCAGCCAGGGCTTCTGGCGGTCGATGCGGCCGGGGTCCCCGATGATCAGAACGGCCAGCAATGCGGCCAATGCGGCCGGGACCACCCATCTGGGGTTCACCCGGTACTGCGCGGGCAGCGCCACGTGCAGAACGGCGGTAACCAAGATCGCCAGCGCGACCGGCCACCAGTGCTCGCCCCGTTCGGCGGCCCCGGCCGGCTTCACCGGGGGCCGCGCGGATGGCTTCCGATCGGGGATCATCTCCCAATTGTGACCTCGCCGATCCGGGCTCAAACTCGTGTGGCTCGGGTGACCCACTCATCAGGCGACGGGCTGGCCGCAATCGTTACGTTCAACGGCCACATGTCGACCAAGGACCTGGCGACAGGCCGGCCAGCCGGCCCTGCCTGATCACCCGATTTCAGCCACGCTAGTGCGCACCGGCTGGCACCTCGGGAATTTCCCCTCACGCCCGCTCGCGCCTGGCGCTCATTCAACGTGTGCGCGCACCTGATCCGCCAGGACGAGCGCATCGGCGCCGGGTAGGTCACCCCCTTCGACGCACCATCCCCCAGTCGGCCCGTTGGGACCGCCGCCATTGACAAGCTGGCCACTAGTCGGTCCGCTCTGGTTCCTTCTGGTCTGTGCGATGACGTGACCGGCTGGCGCGGCTTAGGTTGGGTTTCCTCAATCGCTGGGACCCGCAGCTGGCGCGGCCTCCAAGGCACGCAGCGCCAGCTGGCTGCGGGGATGTCAGCTAGTCGAACTCGCTGGGCAGGGAGGGGTCACGGTGGTGGGCCAGGGCCCGCTCGAGCTGGCGGTAATTGACGCGGCCCAGGGACAACGGCGGCAGCGCGCCCAGGCCGAACCAGCCCACGTCGAGCGTCTCGAGCGCCGCGGGCGGCTGCACGGCGCCGTCGCGGCGGCACAGGAAGAACAGCTTGTAGACGTGTACCGGCAGGGGCGGCGGATTGTCCTGGAGCTCGCGGTCCCAGCAGCCGATCAGCTTGACCGCCGAGCTGTGATAGCCGGTTTCCTCCAGGACCTCCCGGGTGGCCGCGACCGAGGGCGCCTCCCCGGGATCCGCCCAGCCGCCCGGCAGTGACCACCGCCCGTCGGATTTCTCCCGCATCAGCAGCACGCGTTCCTCATCGTCGAAGATCACGCCCCGGACGTCGACCTTCGGCGTGGCGTAGCCCGAATCACGGCCGAGCTCGACTGCGAGCTCCTCACGGCCGGCCGCTGAGCACCGAGAGCAGCTCGGCCGCCAGCCGGCTGAACTGCCGGTACCGGTCCTCGTCGTACTCGTCAGCGGCGTACCTCAGCCCGTCCTGCGCCAGCGCAGAAAGTCTGATCCCGATCCGCCGCACAGCGTCGGCAGTCGTCCTGGCCATCCCGGCATTATCGCGGCCCGCCGGCAATGTGGCCACGGCAGCCGCCGCTGGACCGTGAACGGGGACGGGTGCCGGTCCCGATCCGCGCGCCGGCAGGCCTGCCTGCGGTCGGAAGCAGATCGACTTTCGGACCCATGTTCAACGGCTCTGGAAGAACAAATGGCACTGGGTGACTCGATGCGTGACTCGCTGTCCTGGACGCGCCAAGGCGAGCATGGCTCCTCGACCTTGACATCGGCGGCCGCGGGCTCACCGCTTTCTGCAACAGCACCTCCGTCGGCCAATGTGGCGCATGACAAGCGAGGAACGTTCCTCACCACCACTTGCGCTCGAGGGCGCGGTCGGTGCCGTTGGTCTGGTCGAGCGCGTCGAGCTCGGCCATGTCCTCGTCTGACAGGGCGAAGTCGAAGATCTGCGCGTTCTCGGCGATCCGCTCGCGGTGGGTCGACTTCGGGATGACCGGGAACATCGTGCTGAAGGCACCAGCGCAACAGCACCTGCGCGGGCGTCCGCCCGCGCCGCTGCGCGATCCGGTTGACCGTCTCGTCGGACAGGTGCCGGCCGGTCCCCAGCGGGCTGTAGGCCTCGAGCGCGACGTTCTGCCGCTGGCAGGCGTCGAGCAGCGCGCGCCGGTACTCCAGCGGGCTGAACTGCACCTGGTTGACGGCCGGCGCGATCGTCCCGGCCGCGCATCACCTCGTCTAGCTCGCTGGCGCTGAAGTTGGAGACGCCGATCGAGCGGGCGAGCCCGAGCTCGCGAGCCCGCTCCATCCCCGGCCATGCCCAGGTGGGCCCGCCCTGCGGCCAGTGGACGAGGTAGAGGTCGACCTGGTCGACGCCGAGCCGCCGGAGGCTCTGCTCGGCTTCGGCAGCGGGGTCCTTGGCGCGCCCGGATAGAACTTGGTGGTGATGAACACCTCGCTCGCGCGGCACGCCGCTGTCGCGCAGCGCCCTGTCCGACGCTCTCCTCGTTGCCGTAAGCCTGGGCCGTGTCGATATGGCGATACCCCAGCTCGAGCGCCCAGCGTACGGCGTTCACGCACTCCGGCCCGTTGGGCACCTGCCAGACGCCGAGGCCGAGCATCGGCATCTGGTTTCCGTCCGCGAGGACGCGGGCGCGCCCGTCTGCTGTCAGCTGCGCCGGATGTCATGTTGGCTGCTCCTTCGCTCTAAGGACTCGAGGGTGAACTCGCTGCCGGGAACCAGCGGGTGTCGCGCCCGCTGAGGTCGGCTCTGCGCCCAGCTCCGTCGGCGCGGGGAGGATCCGCGACTGCGCTCCCTGTGGCCTGGAGCCGCTCGAACACCAGCCGCACTGCCATCGAGCCCTCCCCGATTGCGGTCGCCGCCCGCTTTACTGACCCGCTGCGGACGTCCCCGACGGCGAAGATTCCCGGCCGGCTGGTTTCCAGGAACAGCGGCATCCGGCCGGTGTCGTCGAGCTGCGCTTGCGGGATGCTGGTGCCGGTGAGCAGGAACCCGCGGGTGTCTTCGGCGAGCTGGCCTGCCAGCCACCCGGTGGCGGGCTGTGCGCCGATAAACACGAACAGGCCCCGGACGGCCAGTGCTGCCGTCTGCTGGCGGCTGGTGTCGAGCAGCTGCACGCCTTCGAGCTGATCCGTGCCGAGCAGCGCGGTGACCTGCGTCCGGGGGGTGACGGTAATGCGGGGGTCCCGCTCGATCTGGTCGATCAGGTAGCGCGACATGGACGTGTCCAGCGTCTCGCCCCGGATGATGATGTGAACCTCGGCGCTGCTGCGGCTCAGGAACAGCGCGGCCTGGCCGGCGGAGTTGCCGCCGCCCACGATGGCGACCGGGTCCGGCCTGGCAGGCCTGGGCTTCCATCTGCGTGGCCGCGTAGTAGACGCCGACGCCCTCGAATTCGGCCAGCCGGTCCAGCGGCAGCCGGTTGTAGCGCGCGCCGGTGGCGATGATGACCGACTTCGCGGTGATCACGTCGCCGTCGTCGAACCTGACATGATGCAGGCCGGGGTCCGACGATAGCGACACCGCCTTGGACGCCAGCTTGATGCGCACGCCGAACTTCTGGGCCTGCAAGGCCGCGCGCGCCGCCAGCTCCTCCCCGGACAGGCCCGCCGGGAAGCCCAGCAGGTTCTCGATCCGGGACGACGTCCCCGCCTGCCCGCCCAGCGCGGTGTCCTCGGCCAGGATCGTGGCCATCCCTTCGGACGCGCCGTACACGGCGGCCGCCAGGCCGCCGGGACCCGCTCCCACCACGAGCAGATCGCACAGCGCGGGCAGATCGGCGTCGGCCAGGCCGGACATGCCCAGCGCGTCGAGCAGCTCGTGGCTGCTGGGGTTGCGCAGCAGCGGCCCGCCCGGCACGACGACGATCGGCAGGTCCCCGACGGGCACATCCAGCTCCCGGAGCATCGCCTCGGCTTCCGGTGATCCTTCGAGCTCCAGCCACCTGGACGCCAGCCGGTTGCGCGCCAGGACCTCCAGCAGCCGCCGGGTGCCGGCATCAAACCGGGATCCGATCAGGGTCAGGCCCGAGCCCAGTCCCGTCAGGATCGAGTGCCGCAGCAAGAACGTCCGCAGGATCAGCTCGCTGAGGCCCAGCTCCTGCGCCATCAGCACCCGCACCTGCCCGGCGGGAACGCGCAGCACCCGCCCGGCCGTGCTCGCCACCGCGCTCAGGAATACGCGCTGCCCGGTGAGCAGGCCGATCTCGCCAAGGAACTGCGACGGGCCATACGTCGCGATAACCGTCTCGCGCGGCTGGCCGCGGCGCTCGATGATCCGGACCTCACCGGTCAGCACCACGATCAGGTCATAACTCACATCCCCGTCTGCAAACAGCACTTCTCCTGCGGCAACTTCATGCTCCCTGCCGTACCTGCGCAGCACCTCAAGCTGCGCCGCGTCCAGGACCGGGCCACGCCCGGCCTGGGTCTGCTGCGCAGAACTCCTGCTGCCCGCGGCGGCGGGGGGCGGAGAAGACTCGGGTCCGTCGGGGCCCTCTGGGCCGCTCGCACGCTGCCTCATCGCGTTCCGGCCACCTCCGCACAAGGAGAACCGCCGCTGGCCCCCTGGCAGGAGCCGGTGTGTCAGCCGGATACGCGTGCCGCCGGCCACTCGGACTGCACATGCCCCGGCTGGTCGCCGCTATGCACCGCGGTCGCCACATTGGGGCTCCAGCCTGTCGTCCACGTGCTGGTTCGCCCCGGCTGACCGATCGCCACTCCGCCGGTGGTCAGATCGAGGGGGCGAAGAGCAAGCTTTCGGTTCTTCCCAGCGGCCACCTGCCCCGGCAGCGATCGGGCGCGCCGGTCAGGCGCACTGGGCTACGGTGCGAGTGCGAAGGCCTCCAGCCCCCACCGGTCGTACTGGCTGCACCGCCACCATCCGGTCACCGCGGTCGCGTATGCCCAGGCCTCCGCCGCGTAGGCGGCAACGGTGCATGGACCGAGCACACCGGCCACTGACTCCTGGAAGATCCCCGGCGCCGGAACGGCCCCCTGTGCCTGGTACAGCGTGGCGGCGGACTTGGTGACGGAGAACGCCCAGGTGCCGTAGCCGCCCGGTTGGGTGGCCGTGTATGCGATGGTCAGCTGGTCGGTCGCGGTCGTCGCCGGGTTGTATGGCAGGAAGCCCGCACGTAGTGGTAGCGGAGGCCCCGGCGATCGCGGCTTGGTCCAGGGTGACCGAGCACGGCCGGTTGTCGACCAGAATGCTCAGTCCGGGCGAGGTTTCCAGGAGGTTGCCGAACTCGTCGAAGAAGCTGACCTGAATGGTGTGCAGGGTACCGTCGGACAGGGTGGTGGAGTCGAGGTAGCAGCCCGGCAGCGGCTGGATATAGAGGCCGAGGTCGGTGAGCGAGGGCACCGGGTAGCTGTCGGCCACGCCGCCGATGGTCGTCGTGCTGATGACGACCGGCTGGTACTCGGTACCGTCCCACTTGGCAGTACTGAACTGGTCGGTGCGGACCGCGCCGTCGACGTAGACCTGGAAACCGGCGGCACCCTCGGCGTTCGCGCGCACGAAGTTCACCATGACCGGCAACGAGCCGCCAAACGGCGCGTTTTGCACCTGGTAGAAGTAGCCCGGGTCCGGGTCCGTGGTGTCTGCTAGCCCGGCCGGGGTGATCCAGTCGAATGGCACGAAGCCGATGCCTTCCAGGATCGGGCCGTCCGCCTGGCTGGGCACCGACAGCGCGACCAGGTCGAGCTCCTGCTCGCAGGTGACCAGCAGCAGGCTTGGGTGCACCACCGAGCAGCACGACGGGCGGAACGCCAGCGAGGCGCCGAGCACCGCAGCCCCGCCACCAGCCAGGTCCACCGTGACCAGCGAGTTCGCCGGGTCCCGTTGCAGGCAGTACAGGCCAGTCTGCCCGGTGGTGGTCCAGGTCAGGAAGAACGGCGCGGTCAGGCCGGTCGCCAGGGGAGTGCGCGTCCCGTCGCCGAGCCGGAACCGGCTCACCCGGCCGCCGTCCGGGCCAGTGGACTGCTCGCTGATGTAGGCGTATCCCCTGTCCGCGGAGAGCACCAAACCGACCGCGTGGTCGAGTCCGGTAAGCACCGCCGTCATGGCAGAGGTGTTCAGGTCGACGCGCCACAGCGCGCCGGAGTCGGCGTACTCAACGGTGTAGGCCAGCCCGGCGTTCTCGTCGACGAAGAGCTGCTGCGGCGCGTTCATCCCGGACGCGATCACGGTGGCGTTGACCCGGTC
Organism: uncultured Actinomycetes bacterium; assembly: GCA_963774825.1. GTDB lineage: Bacteria > Actinomycetota > Actinomycetes > Streptosporangiales > Streptosporangiaceae > DATBGO01. The sequence continues at coordinate 205,311 of CAVZGW010000006.1, forward strand.
GGCGTTGGACAGGTCGACCTGCAACAGGTTCCCGGCCCGCTCGGTCACGCAGGCGAAGGATCCGTCGCTGCTCGCCCGCACGTCCTCGGGCTGCTCGTAACCCGTGCCGAGCACCGCATATGCCGGATCGGGCTGGTAGGTGACCCACTGGATCGTCAGATCGTAGCCGTAGGACTGGACCAGCACTTTGGCATAGTTGCCGGACGTGGTCCGCACCGCGAACACGTCGCCGTCGACCAGCTGGTTGGTCGAGTCGTTGTTGCCCGGGATCGGGGTTGAACTGTAGGGCAGCGATTGCAGCGCCGCCGAGGACAGCGCGTCGAAGTCGACGATGCCGAGGTTGACGACGCCGGCGCCGTTCTGCGGCAGCATCTGCCGCGCCACATCCGTCTCTTGGTCCCACCAGATGTCCCCGGTCCCGCCCTCGGTGCCGGTGTCCAGGTCGAAGGTGTACGTGCCCTGGAGCACCGTCGTGCCGCTGCTGACCACCGTCGCCGACGGAAACATGTCGAAGCGCGACAAGTTGCCTGAGTACTCAACAAACAAGAGTCGCTGAGCAGTGCTGATGAAGTCGCAGCCGATCGCGCCGCCGAGTCCGGTCACCTCGGTGACCGCGGACAGCGCCGCTGAAGTAGAGAAGGTCATGCTAAGTGACAGCCAGACACGCGGTCTTGGATGTCTTTCGTGCCCGTGTGACGGCGGCGGAGTGAACGCCGGCAGGTGATCTGCCACCGTATAGCATGACTCTGAATGCCCTCCGCTCACCCATTGCTCCTAGAACTTGGATTGAGGCACTTACTATGACTACAGGCAGGCCGGACACGGGGCAGGAGTTGCGTTCTTTGGTGACACAGGACGGAATGCTCGAACTTTCACTGCTAGCAGTTCCTATCTCAGAACCAGAGCCCAATGAGGTGGTTATCCGCATTGAAGCATCTCCCATTAACCCCTCCGATCTCGGGCTGCTGTTCGCCGGAGCGGACATGGGCACCGCGAAAGTCTCCGGGCCCGCGGATAGTCCCGTCGTCACCGCAAGCATCCCGGCGGCAGCGATGAGAGGCCTGGCTGGCCGGGTGGGCAAGTCGATTCCAGTCGGAAACGAAGGGGCCGGAACGGTGGTCAAGGCCGGGTCTTCGGCCGGCGCCCAGGCGTTGGCGGGCAGGACTGTTGCCGTGGCGGGCGGGGCCATGTACGCGCAGTATCGCTGCATCGATGCCTCCCAGTGCCTAGAACTGCCAGAAGGCACGCCGGCGACGGCGGGCGCGTCCTCCTTCGTCAACCCGCTCACCGCCCTGGGTATGGTGGAGACGATGCGCCGGGAGGGTCACAGCGCCATCGTTCACACCGCTGCTGCCTCCAATTTGGGACAGATGCTTAACAAGCTTTGCCTTGAAGAACACGTACCGCTGGTCAACATCGTCCGCAAGCCAGAGCAGGAGGATGTCCTCAGGGCAATCGGCGCAGTCCATGTGTGCAACTCGACATCACCATCATTCATGGGAGAACTCATCCAGGCGCTCATCGACACCTCGGCCACCCTGGCCTTCGATGCCACAGGCGGGGGAAAGTTGGCTGGTCACATCCTGACCTGCATGGAAGCGGCCTTGACGGCAAATTCCAGAGAATACAGCCGCTACGGGTCGGCCACCCACAAGCAGGTCTATATCTACGGCGGCCTCGATCGCGGACCCACGGTGTTCAACCGCAACTTCGGCATGGCGTGGGGTATCGGAGGCTGGCTACTAGCTCCTTTCCTCCAGAGCATCGGACCTGAGGCATTCCACATTCTCCGGCAGCGCGTGGCATCCGGCCTGGAGACAACATTCGCTAGCACCTACACCAGGGAAGTCTCGCTGGCAGGAGCGCTGCAACCTGACGCTTTCTCCGTCTACGCGATGCAAGCGACCGGTGAGAAGTACCTCATCACCCCGCACAAGATAGACGCCGCCAGCGGGTGACGGCCGCGCGGCCGCTGGACGGGGGGCGGGCTAGACGAGGCGGCCCTGATGGAGCCGGACGGCTGGGGAGGGTGCGACCTTGTAGGTGCCCCCCGGAACAACAGCGTGTTGACCTTGCTGCCTGCGTGGTCGACGCGGTCGGCGGTGAGCACGCCGGTCGCGATGGCGCTGCTCCCGGGTGATTGCCGGGCGGCCGCTAGACGAGGCGGCGCCACGCGAGGCGGCGCTGACCGCACCAGCACCGCGCTCAAGGCCATCAAACTCGGGAAGCCGATTCACGATCAGCCAGTGCATCAGGCCTCAGGGCCAGGTACTCCGGATGGGCTAGCAGGTTGTCGCGGTCGCCCGCATCGGACAACGACGACCTGCGATAGACATCCGATACGGCGGAGAAATCAGCGGGCACTCCCAGCCGGATCATCTTCGCGGCTACGCGACGCCGAACAGCGCGGCGATCGGCCTGATCCGTTCGGGGGCGCCCGGGTCGGCCGCGACAACGAGGACCGGGTTCCCGGCCTGTTCCGTCACTGCCCACCCGACGAAGGAGCAGCACTCATTCTCGGCACGGGCCAGCGATCGCAGTTCTTCCAGGACGCCTGGTCCCGGGCGATAGCGCACCTCGAGCTGGTGCCCAGCCAGGACAGCGGCGGGGGCGGCGGCGCGAGCCAGCTGCCGCCAGCGGCGCTGCCGCGCAGCGCCGTCATCGGGCCCCAGCGAGCAGGCCAGCGGTAGCTCGCAGGGGCCGGATGGCTCAGGCATGGCCCAAGTTCACCCTGGCGGGCCCGGAGAGTCAAAATGACCGGCCGTAGCGCCCGCATCTGCCGGGGATGGGGAGATGATTCTGCGCCAAGGCGCAGATGCCGGCAGCAATCGTGTCTAGTCTCGCCTGGGCAGTGCGCTGGCGATGGCGCGCAGCACGTCATCGTCCACTCGAGCAGGACGTGGAAAACCGGGAGAGACGTGGAAAACCGGGAGATCAGCGGTGCGCAGCCCGGTGAAGTGCAGCATGTATCGGTCTCCGGATCGAACAGCCGGGCTGCGCGTCGGCTGCGAATCGAAGATGACGCCTCCCGGAGCCGTCAGGGCGCGGGCGCGCCCAGCTGGCGGGCCCGGCCGAGCAACACCGCGCGCTCGCGCTCGTTCTGCGTCAGGGCGGCCGCTCGCTCGAACTCCGCCAGCGCCTCGTCCCGGCGGCCGAGCTTGGCCAGCAGGTCCGCGCGGACCGTCGGCAGCAGGTGATAGTTCCGCAGCGCCGGCTCTGACGTCAGTGCGTCCGCGACCTCCAGGCCCCTGACGGGCCCATAGGCCATCCCGACGGCCACGGCCCGGTTCAGCTCGGCGACCGGGCTCGGCGCGATTGCGAGCAGCTGCTCGTAGAGGGCGGCGATGACCGGCCAGTCCGTCTCTTCCGCCGTCTGGGCGCGAGCATGGCATGCGGCGATCGCGGCCTGCATGATGTACGGGCCCGGCTGGCCCAGCCGCTGCGCGCGCAGCAGTGCAGTGAAGCCCCGCCGGATCAGCAGCTGATCCCAGCGCCCGCGGTTCTGCTCCAGGAGCGGGACCGGCTCTCCGGCCGGCCCGGTCCTCGCTCTCACCCGCGACGACTGGATCTCCATCAGCGCGACCAGGCCGTGCACCTCCGGGTCGTCCGGGCTGAGCTCGGCGAGGATCCGGCCGAGGCGCAGAGCCTCATGGCACAGCTCCGGCTTGCCCCACTCGGCTCCGGCCGTCGCCGTGTAGCCCTCATTGAAGACGAGGTAGATGACCTCGAGGATGGAATCAAGGCGGGCCGCGCGCTCGCTGGCCGGCGGCACCTCAAACGGGATCCGCCGGGCGGCGATGGTGCGCTTGGCGCGGGTGATCCGCTGCGCGATCGCCGACTCGGCGGCCAGGTAAGCCCGCGCGAGCTCGGCGGTGCTCAGGCCGCCCAGCAGCCGCAGTGTCAACGCTACCCGGGCGTCCGCCGACAGCACTGGATGACAGGCGACGAACATGAGCCGCAACACGTCGTCGGGAACGAAGTCCTCGTCGATCAGCGCATCGCGCTCCGTCGGGCTGTGGAAGACGGCGGCCTGCCGCCGGGCAGAAAGGTCATGACCGAGCAGGCTCAGGTTCCCGCGCAGCCGCTCGTCGCGGCGCATCCGGTCGATGGCGTGATGGCGGGCCGTGGCCATCAGCCAGGCACCGGGGTTGGGCGGGACACCGGCCTCCGGCCACTGCTTCAGGGCGGCGACCAGAGCGTCCTGCGCGAGATCCTCGGCGAGCGAGATGTCGCCGACCAGGCGCACCAGGCCGCCGATAATCCTGGCCGACTCCAACCGCCAGACAGCATCGACGGCCCGTTGCGCCTCGCTCGTGGTCACCAGATGATCAGATCACCATCACCCGGAGTCCGGCAAAGTCAGGCCGGCCGCGAGCCTACTCCGGCCCGTAGACGCGGCGGATCGCGCCCTCGCCACTCCCGGCGACCTGCCAGAACCGCCTGGCCAGCTCGTTCGCCTCGTTCTTCGATCGCACGTCGATGAGAGCGAAGCTGACGATCGCCTCCTTCGCCTCCGTGAACGGCCCGTCGGTCAGCGTGATCTTGCCGGCCGAGGACGTGACACGCGTGCCTACCGGGTCCAGCCCGCCGGTCGCGAGCAGGACCCCGGCCCTGGTCAGCTCCTCCACGAGCTGGCCGATCTCGGTCATCATCTTCTCGTCCGGCGGATCGGCCGCCGTGACAGTCATCAGGAATCGCATCTGCTGCCTCCTCAGGCTCGCGTCGCCGGGCGCAGCCCGGCCGTACTGTACTCATGCATCGAACGGCCGGGAGCCAGATCGACAGGCGTCGGCAGATTGTGGGCCCTGAATGGTCCGCCCGCTCAGCCAGGCTCACGGAGCGATCCCGGCCACCGCCGCCTCCACCGTCGTGGGCGCTGTCCCCTACCTGGCCTGCGCCGGGACGCTGTCCGTGCCGAAGCTTTCGCACCTGCCCGCGCCGGTGTGGGGCGAGGTTGCTTTCCTCGCGATCGGCAGCGGCGAGGATCTTATCCAGAGGGGACAGCGTGGCCCGGCTCGGCCTGGCCTGGTGCGATGCGGATGCGGGTTGGGCTATCGGCAGGATAGGTGCTCTAGGCACTGCCGTCGGCAACGACATCCTCTGCGCCCCGACCTGATGCGCCGCTCTCACCATGAGCTACGCCGTTACCTGCCGTTTCGCCTGCATCTTCCGCTGACGTCACGGTCGTTCGCTGGGTTTCAGGCCGCCCGGTCCAGCGGCGTAGCCAGAGCAAGCCGAAAACGGGAAGGACGAGCGGGACGAAGCCGTAGCCGCTGCCATAGCTAGACCACACCGTGGCGTCGGGGAAGCTGGCCGGGTCGGCGAGGCTCCAGGTCCCGACCGCCAGCACGCCGACGAGTTCGATCGAGCAGGACAGGACGGCGATCCGGCGTGCTACCGGGGTGCCGACGGTGAGGGTGACCGTGGCGAGGATGTAGACCGCGCCGGCGAAGGCCGACAGCAAGTAGGCGACCGGGGCGTGGCTGAACTTCGTCGCGATCTGCACTCCGGCCCGTGCGGAGGCGGCGAGCGCAAAGAGCGCGTAGATGGCGACCAGCAGCCGACCCGGGCCTGTCCTGGTCGAGTCCGGCTGCGATGCCGCGGGCTCAGGTGGTGCCATGGGTTCAGACATGGATGACCGGCCAGATCTGATGCAGCCGGACCATCAGCACGGCCACGACGAGCCCAGCTACGGCGACGACCGCGGGGCCCCACCGGGATCGCTCCATCAGGCCCCAGAACGCGGCGGCCACCAGGACGAGCGGCGTCGCGATCAGGTACCCGATGAGCGTAGCCAGCCCAGCCGGGCGTTCACCGCCGGCGAGTTTGGCCACGATGATGCCGACCTGGACAAGCAAGAGGATCTCCAGGACGCCAACTGCGGCGAGCAGGGGGACGTTCATCCGGTGGTTTAGGGCGGTCATCAGCAGCGCGTACCCGGCCAGCACAAGCCCGGCGACGATGATCGTCGTGGCGACGGCGCCGTTCACGCACGTTAGGTTACTACTTTTCGTAGTAACTGGCGTTGGCCCGGCCTTCCGGCCCTGCGGAAGGTCCGCCAGCAGGACGCCTGTCACGTGCGGCAGGCCAAGGGGTCGGATGTCACGTTCGGCCTGGGATGCCCGTCATATCTGGCGAGCATCGCGGAAGGAGTTCGTCATGGAGATCTTGATTGCCGGCGGCGGTTACATCGGTATGTATACGGCGCTGCGGCTGGAACGGCTGCTGCGGCGCGGCGAGGCCACGGTGACCGTGGTGGATCCGCGCGGCTACATGACCTATCAGCCGTTCCTCGCGGAGGCGGCTGGCGGCACGGTGGAGCCGCGGCACGTGATCGCGCCGCTGCCGCGCGTACTGCTGCGCACCAGGGTGCTGACTGGGAAGATCGCCAGCATCGACCACGTCAGCCATCAGGCGGTGTTCGCAGCGGCTAGCGGCCCGGAGCGGGTACTGCACTATGACGTCTTGGTGATGGCGGCCGGCTCGGTATCGCGGGTACTGCCGGTGGCCGGGCTGGCGGAGTATGGCGCGGGCTTCAAGACGGTTAGCGAGCCGGTGCATCTGCGCAACCACGTGCTGGGAGAGCTCGCTGTGGCCGCGTCGGCTGGCGACCCGGCCATCCGGGCCGCCGCATTGCGGATTGTCGTGGTCGGCGGCGGATTCGCCGGCGTAGAGGCGCTTGCCGAGCTCCAAGGTCTGGCCGACGAGGCGGTGCGGTTCCACCCGGCGCTTGACCGGGCAGAATTGCGCTGGGTGCTGGTCGAGGCGACCGGGCGGATCCTGCCCGAGCTGGACGAGCGGCTCGGTCAGTGGACGCTGCGCGCGCTGCGGCGGCGCGGCGTCGACGTGCGGCTGCACACCAGGCTTGCCTCGGCCGCGAACGGCTCGGTGCTGCTGGAGGACGGGACCGAGATGGCGGCAGGAACCCTGGTGTGGGCCGCTGGCGTACGGCCAAGCCCGCTGGGCGCGGAGGCCGGCCTCCCGGCTGACAAGGCCGGCACGAGTACTCACCGACTGGACGCTTGCCCTGTTCTTCCGGCGCGAGACCGCCCAGCTCACCTCCCTCGAGCACCCACGCGACGAGTTCCGCGACGCCGTCCGCGCCGCCTGAACCACAGCTGTAGGCCGCCGAATCTGCGCAGGGCCTAGCTCGCCCAAAGCCATGCCGATCCGGCGCCCGGTGTGCGGCCCCCGGCCACGATCAGCAGCACCTGGTGCGAACCGGCGGATCAGCACGCGGCACAGGGCGATCGGAGGGGACTGAGGTCAGCTCGGTGAAGTTAATCATGTCTCGACACTGCGGCCGCTTCGCATCGTCGCCAAGATCGCGAGACGCGACCTCAGTGGAAATCATCATTCTCTGAATCCAATTCTGCAACAGCCCCGGTTACGACCGCGGCCGTTCTTTGATCCCGGCCGCAAGCAGCTCCATTACTTCAGCGATGCGAGCAGCTCGCAATTCGGGTCGGCGGGTTGTCGCATCAATCCAGCGCAGATACGCCTTGCGGTAGAACTGAGCCAGGGTGTCGAAAAACGCCGCAGCTGCCGGGTTGGCCTCGAGGGCCGCCGCGATATCGTCGGCTAGATCGCCGCGCTGCGGCCCTTCTGGCTCCAGTTCAACTATCACCTCGTCGCCGACTGCGACACCCGTATCCCGCATCCACATCGGATTTATCGTGAATACCCATCGTTTGCCGTCTGGCGTGATCCTCCCGCGGAGTCGCCTGCCGCAGATGGCCCCGGCTACCGGTTGGATCATCCCGCCCACGGGATGGTAAGCCTTGGCACCCCACGTCTCATCTGGGTTAAACGGAAGCGCGATCACCGCCCGGCCACCGGAATCACAGGTGATGTGAGCACCGAACCGCTGAACACGCATGAGCCCCATCGTGACACCGCGAAGGCCAGGCCGGGACATCTCGGTGTTAACTTTCCGCCCGGGCCAGGCTGCCATCCTTGCGGACTGCGAGCAGAGTGGCTATGCCACGATGACGATCGTGTGGCGCGATGGTCACGGCGGGGTGAGCCGGGCCTTGAGTTCCAGGTACTCGCCGTACCGGCCGGCGGCCTGGTCGAGGGCTTCGATCTCTGTGGGTGTCAAGGCCATGTCGTTCGTCATCAGCTGAATGCGCTGATGCCGGTTTCGGCGCGCCCGATCAGCAGTTTCTGGATTTGGCTGGTGCCTTCGTACAAAGTCGTCACCCGGGCGTCCCTCATGTATTTCTGCACCGGGTACTCATCGATGTAGCCGTAGCCGCCGAACGCCTGGATGGCCAGGTTCGCAGCCCGGACCGCCGCTTCCGACGCGAAGTACTTCGCCTTGGACGCCTGGACCCCGAAAGGCTCGCCTCTCTCGATGAGGTCCGCGGCCCGCCAGACAAGCAGCCGGGCGGCGTCGGCGTCGACGGAGATGTCGGCGATCATGTCCTGGATCAGCTGGAACGATGCCAGCGGGCGGCCGAACTGGTGCCGCTGCGTGGAGTAGCTGACCACCGCTTCGAGGCAGCCCTGGATGATGCCCACGCAGCCGGCGCCGAGGGAGACCCGGCCCTTGTCGAGGGACTGCATGGCGATCGAGAACCCCTCACCTTCGCCGCCGAGCCGCGCCGCGGCCGGGACGCGCACGTCGGTGAGGAAGATCTCGGCGGTGGCCTGCCCGCGGAGCCCGAGCTTGCCCTTGATTTCCCGGGTCTCGAAGCCGGGGGTGCCGGTAGGCACCAGGAACGCGGAAATCCCTTTCGGACCTGGACCGCCGGTGCGCGCGAAGACCAGGCACAGATCGGACCAGGTGGCGTTGGTGATGAACACCTTCTGGCCGGACAGCAGGTAGTCGCCGCCGTCGCGCACCGCAGTGGTCACCAGGTTGCTGGGGTCTGAACCGGCGCCGGGCTCGGTCAGGGCGAAGCACGCGAGCTTCGGCCGGCCGCGATCTGGGGAAGCCACTCCTGCTTCTGTTCCTCGGTGCCATGGGACAACAGCACCTTGCCGACCAGCCCCATCGACACCGACACGATGCCCCGGACCGAGGAATCGGCCCGGCCCAGCTCCTCCATGCCCAGACAGTAAGTGATGTAGTCGCCGCCGATCCCCCCGTACTCGCTGGGGATCGTCAGCCCGAAGAACCCCAACTCACCCAGCTTGGGGATGATCGCGGTGTCCACCGCCTCGGCCCGGTCCCATTCCGTGCGGTAGGGCACGACCTCCTTATCGAGGAACTCCCGCGCCACCGCCCTGAATGCCTTCTGGTCCTCGCTCAGCGTCAGGTCCATGCTCTCCTCCGGCTGTGTTCCGTTGTCGTCGTCGTCGTTCTGTTACCAGCCCGCGCCGGCCTTGCGGGAGCCCAATGATCCCGGCGCCGAGGACGAGGACTCGCCGGATCTCAATCATGCCCACATCCCGGCGAGCGCGGCAGGGCGCTTGGCCATGAATTCTCCGACTGCCGAAAATTGTGTCGCCTTATGCGACCTGCGAATATTCGTGGACGAGGGTGCGCGGCGGTGACCCTGGCGTCTCGGTCCCGGATCAAGAACTTCAGGCTGTCACCCTGCTCCTTCAGGCTCAAGAGCAGGTTGCGGGTCCGGGCATGCCGATTTCCTTCCTGGTTTCTGCGGTGCTGCGCGGGTCAGGACGTGGAGTCGAGCCACTCCTGGAACGTGGGGCCGGCCAGGGTAGCGCAGGGCCGGGGAGCAGGCCGCCGTTCTCATTGAGCTCTCGGTCTGGGTCGGCCGGGTCGCTGACGCCCTCGATCTTCGACGGGTGACCGCGCCGAGCGGCGAGCAGCGTGGCCATCTCGACCAGGCTCTCCTCTCGCGGGCCGGCGACCTCGGTGAACGGGGTGGGGCCCGGTCCTGGTCCGGTGGCCAGGTCGGCGAGTGCCCCGGCGACAATCCTGGCCGCGACGGGCTGGATGCGCATCCTTGGCACGTAGGCCACCTCGCCCTGCGTGCCCCACTCCACCAGCTGCCCGACGAACTCGTAGAACTGCGCGGCGCGCAGCACGCGCACCGGGATCGGGCCTGACAGCATCGCCAGCTCGTGTGCGATCTTGGCGAAGCCGTAGCCCGCATGGAAGCGGTCGGTCGCGATGATGGACACCATGATCATCCGCCGGACGCCGGCCCGCTGGCCGGCCTCGTGCAGGTTTCGGGCCGCGGTGGTGAAAAACCTAGTGGCCGCCTGCTGCTCGGGCGAGGGCCCCGTGGCCGTGTCGATGACGCAGCCGACGCCCGCCAATGCCGCGGCGAGGCCGTCCCCGGTGATCACGTCCACCCCCTGTGAGCGTGACATCGGCACGACGTCGTATCCCCGTTCGGTGAGCCCTGCCACGATGCGCGACCGGCTGAACGGTGAGCTGCTCCTGGCCCGCGCCGCCATCGAATCTGGTGACGATGCCGGGCAGTAGGTGATGGACGCGGTCGAGTTCGCCGCCCCCGCGCCCCTGATCAGGACCCGCTCGGGAGGGTCCTCTTGCTCGCCCTCCCCTGCCCGGCTCTGCCGTCGCCTTCCGCGCATGGATGGGAAAGGGGTTGGCGAGGTGATGACAGGTTACCTGCGGCCGTGGAATCGTCGGGTTTCGTGTAAGCCCTCGGCGGGGAGGGCTGCACAGCCCTGCGGAGGGAGCTGCGGTGGGCGCCGAAGGGGATCGGGTGGCTGGGTTCGGGCGGCTGGAGGATGGGCTGCGCGAGGCTAGCGACTGGTATCTGTGGGGACCGTATGTGAGCGAGCGGCAGTGGGGCACGGTCCGTGAGGATTACAGCGCGGACGGCGGCGCGTGGGATTACCTGCCGCACGATGCGGCCCGGTCCCGTGCCTACCGGTGGGGCGAGGACGGCCTGGCCGGGTTCTGCGACATCGAGCAGCGGCTGTGCCTGGGGCTGGCGCTGTGGAACGGCCGCGATCCGATCCTGAAGGAGCGAGCGTTCGGGCTGACCGGCGAGGAGGCGAACCACGGCGAGGACGTGAAGGAGTACTGGTGGTACCTCGACGCCGTCCCCAGCCACGCCTGGAACCGGTGGCGGTACCACTACCCGCAGGCCGCTTTCCCGTATGAGGACCTGCGGGCGGAAAACGGCAGGCGCGGCAAGCACGACCCCGAGTACGAGCTGCTCGACACCGGCGTATTCAACGATGACCGGTACTGGATCATCGAGGCCTGGTACGCCAAGGCCGATCCCACCGACGTGCTGATGACTATCCGGGTGACCAATGCCGGACCGGACGCCGACACCGTGCACGTGCTGCCGACCGCGTGGTTCCGCAACACCTGGTCGTGGGACGCCGGCGCGCCCAAGCCGGTGCTGGCCGGAGCGGGCGGTTCGGCGGTCACGGCCGGGCACCCGTTCCTCGGCTCACTCGAGCTGCTCGCTGGCCCGGGCCCGGACGGCACCACCCCGGTGCCGTTGTTCTGCGAGAACGAGACCAACCTGGCGCGGCTGTACGGGGCGGCGCCGATAACGCCGTACCCGAAGGACGGGATCGGCGACCATGTGATCCACGGCGCGGCCACCGTCAACCCCGATCAGCGGGGCACCAAGTGCGCGTTCTGGTACCGGCTGACGGTCGCGCCGGGCCAGACGGCGGAGCTGCGGCTGCGGCTGCGGCCGGCGGGCACCGCGGGCGGCAAGCAAGCGCGGGGCGCGGACCCGCTCGGCAGCGGCTTCGATCGCGTCGTCAAGCAGCGCCGGGCCGAGGCCGACGAGTTCTATGCCGAGCTCACCCCGGAGCGGGCCAAGCCGGACGAGGTGATGGTGATGCGGCAGGCCTTCGCCGGGATGCTGTGGAGCAAGCAGCTGTACAACTATGACGTTGCCCGCTGGCTGGACGGTGACCCGGCCCAGCCGGCGCCGCCGCCGCAGCGCCGGGCCGGCCGCAACTCCAAATGGCGCAATTTTGATTCCTTCGACCTGATGTCGATGCCGGACAAGTGGGAGTATCCGTGGTTCGCGGCCTGGGACCTGGCGTTCCACTGCGTGACCCTCGCGCATGTTGACCCGGCGTTCGCGAAGTACCAGCTGATCCTGCTGTGCCGGGAGTGGTTCCAGAACCCGAACGGGGCGCTGCCCGGCGTATGAGTGGGATTTCGGTGACGTGAACCCGCCGGTGCAGGCCTGGGCGGCGCTGGAGGTGTTCGCCATCGACGGCGGCCGCGACCTGGACTTCCTGAGTGAGGTCTTCGACAAGCTGCTGGTCAACTTCACCTGGTGGGTCAACCTCGAAGACGCCGAGGGCAACAACCTGTTCGAGGGCGGCTTCATGGGGCTGGACAACATCGGCCCGATCGACCGCTCGCACCTGCCGGTCGGCGGCACGCTGGAGCAGTCCGACGCCACCGGCTGGATGGCCTTCTACGCGATCGCCATGGCCGGCATCGCCGGTGTCCTGCAGCGCAGCGGCCGGCGGCCGGCGACCGGCCTGGTCATCAAGTTCCTCGAGCACTTCGCCGCCATCACCCAGGCCATGGACGACCAGGGCCTGTGGGACGACGCCGACGGGCTCTACTACGACCGGCTGCTGACCCCGGACGGGACCGCCGTGCCCGTTAAGTACCGCTCGATGGTGGGCATCATCCCGATGCTGACGGCCGCCGTCATCGACGAGGCGTGGCTCACCCAGGCTCTGACAGTCGGCAAGCAGTTCGCGGACTTCACCAGCCGGCATGGCATGGCCGACCCGGACAAGCTCAGCGAGCAGGGCCTGCTGCGCGGTAAGCCCGGCAACCGGCATCTGCTGCTCAGCGTCGTCGGCACCGACCGCCTGGAGAAGCTATTCTCCAAGCTCTTCGACACCAGCGAGTTCCTGTCCCCGTACGGGCTGCGGGCGCTGTCCGCCTACCATCGCGACCATCCGTACCAGCTCGACGTCGAGGGGTTCAGCGCCACGGTCGACTACGAGCCTGCCGAGTCCACCACCAGCATGTTCGGCGGGAACTCCAACTGGCGCGGACCGTTGTGGTTCCCGCTCAACTACCTGGTCGTCAGCGTGCTGGAGCGCTACTACCGGTTCTTCGGCGACGAGCTCACCATCGAGTACCCGGCCGGCTCGGGACATAAGGTGCCCCTCGACGTCATCTCCGCCGACCTGCAGGACCGGCTGATCTCCCTGTTCACTGTCGGCCCGGACGGGCGGCGGCCCTGCTTCGGGTGGGTCGACAAGCTGCAGCACGACCCGGCCTGGAAAGACAACCTGTTGTTCAACGAGTATTTCCACGGCGACAACGGCGCCGGGCTCGGGGCCACGCACCAGACCGGATGGACCGGCCTGATCGGGGACGTGATCCGCCGCCGCCACGGCGCGGTCAGCTCCGTCGGCGACGTGATCCGCGCCCTTGCCCAGGAGGCCCGGCCATGACCGCCCGTAACCCGCGGCCCTCGGCCGCCAGCCGTACGCCGGCGCCTGCCAGCGCGCCGCCGGCCCGGGGAGCGCAGGCGCTCCCGAGGCAGCCCGTTCCCGCTCGGTGCGACCGTGCGTGCAGGCGGGACGAACTTCGCCGTGGAGGCCGCCACCGCCGACAACATGCTGGTGTGCCCGTTCCGACGGCAACGGCGCCGAGAACCACATACCGCTTTCCGGGGCCGCCTTCCCGCTCCCCGCGCCCCGCCGTTCCGGCGCGCCAGGCGGTCGGGGTGCGGCCAGGCGGGCAGAGAGACTGGTGCCGGGCGGGACTCCTGAATATCTGCGGGGTCTGCGGGACTTTAGGCCCTGGACATGTCCGGCGGCCCCCCGGAACCTGGGCTCAGGTGCAAGCCCAAGCAGCGGCGTGCGCAATTGAAGTGGCCGGCTGGGGCTGCTGCCGCGCCGGGGACCCAGGGAAGAAGGCGGCCGGACGCCGCTCACGCAGCCGTTGCGCTCGCCGTCGCGATCATCGTCCCGATGCTCACCGGCAAGGGACACCGCAGGGCCATCCTGGCGGGCATCGCCGGTTCTGTTCTGCACATGATGCTCGACGGGCCGCTCGCCCAGGCGATGGCTGACCACGGGCTCCAGTTGTGAGCCCGGTATCAGCTGGAGCCGGGCTACTGCCCGATGCGTGAGCTGATCGAGTTGGTGGCGGCCGCCGAGTTCGAGGTCTATCCCTTGCCCGCCGGGCGGCCGGGACTTCATCCCGGTGGCGGCGCAGAAGATGCACGGCATCGACCGGCAGCACGCGATGTCGGGCCCCGGGCACTGCCACACGCCCGCAAGACCTTGCAGCCAGGGTGCCCGGTTGGGCATTGGTTGCCCCTGGTTGCCCGAACCTGCTCCGCGTTGGGGACCTTAGTCCCTGGCCTGGTGGGCGCGCCGGGAAGAACGATGAGGATCCAGAGAATGGAACGGGCTGGGCCTGTGGTCCGACGTTAGGCGGCGTGCGAGGACGACAGGGGCTGCCCGTTCCCGTGGCGCTGGCGACGATGGGGCGCGGGTTTGCGGCCCTTTTGCGGAGCCTCTTGGGTGCTGTTGACGGGAAGGGCCGGGGCATGACCGACAACGTGCCGGTGAGCGGGACGGACGGCCTGGGCAAGCACGGGACTGCACCGGGGACGGACGCTGCCCGCGGCGAGGCGGCCCAGACGATGGACCCTGGGGCGCTGGGAATGGCGTTCATGCGCACCCACCACGTGCTCTCGCTGGAGTTTGGGGACCGTAAGGACTTCGATAACCCGCGCCGGGAATGGCGGCGGCTGTTCTCGGAGTTGCTGGGCACCTTCGCGCTGGTCCTGGCCGCCGCTGGCGGCGGCTTGCTGCACGCGAAAGGCCAGATCAGCCTCTCCGCGGCGGTCGTTGCCCCGGGCCTGATGGTGATGGGAATCATCTTGTTCATGGGCGCGGTCTCCGGCGCGCACCTGAACCCGGCGGTGTCGCTGGCGTTCGCGCTGCGCGGCGACTTCCCGTGGAAACGGGTCCCGGGCTACATCGTTATCCAGCTCATCGGCGCGACGCTGGCCTGCCTGTTTCTGCGGCTGGTGTTCGGGAACATCGAGCATCTGGGGGCGACGCTGCCGGGTGCCGGTTATAAGAACTGGCAGGCCCTGCTGATGGAGATCGTGCTCACCGCGCTGCTGGTGAGCGTGATCCTCGGTACCGCGTCGGCCGCGCAGAACGTCGGCGCGATCGCCGCGCTCGGCGTCGGCGGCTACATCGCGCTGGCCGGCCTGTGGGCAGCACCGGTCAGCGGCGTGTCGATGAACCCGGCCCGCTCCTTCGGTCCCGCGCTGGTCAGCGGTGACTGGACGAGCTACTGGGTGTACGTCGCGGGGCCGGTCGCCGGCGCGCTGATCGCCGTCGGCTTCGCGATGGTGCTGCGCGGCCACGGCGGCGACGTCATCTCGCGTGCGGCGGGCTCGGGCGTGCTGGACGAGGGGGCCCTGGCCGCCAAGGCGAAACTGTCCAAGGACATCGAACGGGGCAAGGTCGTCCCCCCGGGCATCGCCGACACCGATCCGCAGCGGAGCGGGCAATGACCGGCGCCGCGTTCACCAGCTGAAACGATGGCCACCGCCGGACAGGCCATGGCTGACTCCCCTATCAACTTCAGCCGGGAGTCATCTGGAAGACGATGCGGACCCGTCGAGGCCTCCGGCGCCGGCTCGCGATCAGGACACCGGCGAGCAGGACGACGCACGCTGCCGCGAGGACCACGCGGCGCTGCCGGGGGACAGCCGCCTGTTCTTTCAGCTTCCCGGCCGTGTCCCTGAGCCGCCCGGCGACCTCGCTGGCCTTCTCCCGCGCCCGGGCCATGAAGTCGGCCTTGGCGGCGAGGGCAGCAGTTCTAGCTGCGCGAGCCGCACCTCGTCGCGGGCCAGCCTGCCAATCTGCTCCGACAGGTGCTTAACAAGGTCCGCGGTCGAACGGTCCTGCGCACCCAGCAAGACGGGCTTAGGCCCGTCGGCTCAGCCCGACATCCGCGGCCGGAGGGGGATTACAGGCCCGGCTCTCGACGTGCGGATGCGCCGCGGTTTGGTTTATGCGTGCGTCATCTGCCTGGCGCGGAGCGCGTGCCGCAGCAGGAACCCCCCGATGATCTCGAAGATGCCCATGACGATGAACCAGATCCCCAGCAGCACGGCCAGGACGCTGAGCGAGGAGGTGGGGGCGGCCGCGACGACGATCCCCGCGATCAGGCTCACCGCCCCGAAGATGATCCACCAGGCCCTGCCCTCGCGGACGCCGCCGGATATCCCCCCGATCAGCGCCGCCAGCCCCTGGACGATCCAGGTGATGCCGATGATCAGGCCGACGAGCGCCAATGTGAGATGCAGATGGCGGATCAGGACCACGCCGATCACGATGAACAGCAGGCCAGCGACGCCAAGCCAGACCCGGTGCAGCTCCTGCGGGTCGAACACCCGGATCAGGTGGAAGATCCCGGACAAGATCATGAGGACGCCGAGCAGGACCGCGAGCACGTTCAAGGAGCCCGTCGGGTGGAAACTCACGATGATGCCGAGGATCAACGTCAAGACGCCGAGGAACAGGGTCGCCTGCCACGACCCAGCCAGTATCCCGGGGGGTGCCGGCTGGGTGCCATACTCATCGGAAACCATTAACGCTCCCTATGTCGCTCGTCCTGGCTAAGCCCTGGGGTATCGGCAGCAGCCTCCGGCCCGCGGTCGGCGTCAGACAACGGTCACCTCCCGCGGTGATCCGACAGCAGCGGACCGTTCGCTGCGTCACATCCCTGCGTCCCGATACGGACGACCGGAAGCGGGGTCGTAGGGATGCCCGTTCAGCTGTGCGACCCTAGGTTCCCTGGGCTTGTGCAGACATTCCCAGGGACCAAGGTCCCGCAGAATCCGGTGCCAGGGCCCGCGAAATGTGACCAATGACCTTCGCCGGCGGCAACCCATGAACTCACGGAATCCTTTCCGCCGGCCGTCCTTGCCCTGGTAGCGAGGAGATCGCAGCGCCCTCGCAGCGATCGCGCCGAGGGGTCGGTGCCGCGCGTGTCGCCCTGACGAGCAAGATCATGCGAGCGCTCGAGCTGCCGGGTCGAGGGGGACGAAAGCCGGAAGGATGGAACATCTCGACCACGTGCCGGGCCTGGTAAAGGGCGTCGCGGAGGCGAGCACATCTGGATGCGGACCGGCCGCAAGCCGTTCCTCGCGGCGCGGGCGACCGGGTTATCCGCCGGACGCCGGCGCGGCCGTGTCAATGCGACCGCTCAGGCGACCGCTCGCGCGATGCCCTGGATGACTCGAAGCCGCCCGCTGGCCAGACCTCGGGTGAGGTTCTGCGCTTTCTCGGTGAAGTCCTCGACGAAGGCGTGCAGCCCCAGCGGGCTCGGGGGGAGCGAAAGAAGCGCCTCCATGAGCGTGACCGCCTCGCCGGTGAGGTCGTTCCAGTGGTCCACTGCGAACCCCGCGGACTCAACGGCGGCATGCAGCCGGCCGGCGGAGGCGAGATGGCTGAGCTCGGGCCGGTCGGCCCAGGGAAGCGGATAGTCGAGTTCTCCGGGCGTCCCGGCGGTGATGTCCCAGATGGCGGCCGGCCCCCGATGACGAGCACCCGGCGTGCTTCCTGGTAGAGGCGGGTCTTGTCGGGCACGTTCATCTGAACGTGCTGGCTGGTGACCAACTGGAAGGTGGCGTCGGCAAAGGGCAGATCGGTGACGTTCCCTTGACGGACGGAGATCCGGTCGTCCAGCCCGACGAGCCGGTCGAGCCAGCGGGCTGTTTCGCAGTATTCCTCGGTCAGGTCGATGGCGGTTACTTTGCAGCCGTAGTGGCCGGCAAGGAAACGGGCCGTCCCGCCGATCCCGCTGCCGGCGTCGAGCACTTCGTCCTCGCCTGTGATCTTGGCGAGGCCGGCTAGCTGGCTCGTGGCGATCCGGCCCATGGTGTGGAAGTCCTCGAGCATGCCGAGGTCCGCGGGCTGAAGGTGGTCGAGGTCCTTTCCGGCGGCGATGAGGGCCTGCTCGATGTTGCGCCGGGACAGTCCGGTTGAGTACTGGGCGTCGATCTCGCTGTCTTTCATCTCTGCTTCTTTCGGGTCTGGCGGCGGGCAGGAGGTGACGACTGGGTCATCGCCCCACTGCAACGGGCGGGGACCCGCTGTCGATGAGCGCGTCTTGTCTGTCCAGAGAGAACCGAACAGACCTGCCGTCCAGCCGTGGATGGCTGCGAGGGTGTCAGGCTGAGCGGCCCCGCCGAAGAACTACTGCCGGGCGCCGAGATGGATGATCTGCGCGTTGCCGCGCTAGCGCTTGGGCGGAAGCGACTGGGCGTATCCGACGGCCCGGTTGACCCATTCGGTGAGCTGCTCGTCGGTTTCCAGGTCCTCTGAGCTTACGCGCAGCCACCCCTGCATCGTGCGGCCGCCCATCACCGCCAGGGTGGCGTTCGCCGTCGCGACCAGGGCGTCGGTTTCGGCGGGGTCGACCCGGACCAGGGCACCGCCCTGGCCGCTGGCGCTGATCGCCATATTGCCCCGCACTAGGAACGCCAGGCCACCGAACATTTTCTTCTCGGTTACGCCCCGTCCGGTGCCGATCAGGAACCGGATCCGGTCAGCGAGCTCGGCGTCGTAGGCCATGTCGGCCAGCCTAACGTTAGCCAGCGCGCCCCCCTGTTAGCTGCGGACCGAGGTGGCGCTGGGCGGCTGCGGCGCTCGCGACCGCCGCGGGGTAAGCGGGCGGCAACGAGCGGGACGCCAAACGCAGGGTCTTCAGCTCAGCGCGGGCGCGGGTGCTGTCCAGGGCGAGTTGCCGCGAGGACCGGCGTGATCAGCGATGCCGTCCACGTTGGCCAACGGCTGCACATCAGCCGATTTCGGGGCTGGTAGGTGGGTGCCCGTCGGGGTCACAGCAGGTTGGCTTCCTGACTTTTATCAACGTCGCGGAGTTTCGCGGGCTGCGGCTTCGTGACCTGCGGGTTTGATCCAGTAAGGTGCGGGATCTGCGCACTAGCCCGGGGGCGCCTGGCGGTAGCTTGAGCCGGTGTCCCCGTACGTTCGGACGGTGAGGACGTCGTCGGGTGCGAAGGCGGTTCAGATCGTGTGTTCCTCCCGGCGGGGTTGCAGGCGATCGAGCATCTGGGGCCGGCGCATAGCGGAGCTGAGGCGGAGCTGCTGAAGGCCAGCGGTCCATGACGTGACGGTCACGGTACCGATCATGAACGGAGGCTAGTGGATGACACCGTTGCCGGAATCTGCCGCGCGTCGTTACGGCAGGGTGTTCGACGAGATCGCCGCCGAGTACGACCGCCACCGTCCGGCATATCCGGACGAACTCATCGATCAGGCCTGCCGGGTCGCGGGGATCGGGAGCGGTGATCCTGTGCTGGAGGTCGGGTGCGGAAGCGGCCAGCTCACGCGTTCCCTGGCCGGGCGGGGTCTGCGGGTGACGGCTCTGGAACCGGGTACCAGCCTCATTTCGCTGGCCAGGCAGAACCTGGAATGCGCCGGAGAGGTGGAGTTCGTGAACGCTCAGTTCGAGGACGCGCGGATTCCCCGCGAGCGGTTCCGGGCCGTGTTCTCCGCGTCCGCGTTTCACTGGGTTGACCCTGAGGTCAGCTGGCAGCGGGCCGCTGACGTGCTTGTTCCCGGCGGAACGCTCGCCTTGGTGCAGTACTTCGGTATGGCGGAAGCGCGCACCAAGCAAGATCAGGACGCGGCACTCGCGGCCGTCAGAACGGTCGCCCCTGACATCGCCGCCAAGTGGCCGGCCTACCGGGATCTTGACGCGACGCTCGCCGGGATGGAGCGACGCCGCGACAATGTCTCGCGGGCCTGGTCCTGGCTCGGCAGCTACGACATAGGGCGAGAGTACGCTGGCCGTCTGTTCGGCGATGTCAAGGCGGCGGTCATGCCGAAGCTCGTCGAGCACACGCCGGACGAAGTCGGTGCTCTCGTTCGCACGATGTCGTTTTACGCCCGGCTCTCACCAGAGCAGCACCATGCCCTGGACCGCGAGTACGAGGCGATCTATCAGCGACTCGGGCGGCCGATACGCGCCAGCACGATCGCGGTTCTCGTCACGGCGCAGCGCCGCGCTGACGCCACCGGTGCGAAAAGACAGCAATGACACCTGACCAGGCGCGGGACCAGCCGCAGCGGCTTCCTTGCCACTGCTGTATGCGCTGCTGCCGTTCCAGCGGAACCAGGACATCCTCTGTGCCGTTCAGAGCGCGCCCGTCGTTCAGCCGTAATACGTGTACCCATCACGCATCACGAGATGCTGTACGCCTGGACTCGTTACCGGCACGCCACGGGGGGCGTGGCCAACCATCTTCATCTTGGCGTAATAGGGCCTGCCATTGTGGTACCTGACATCAGTGAGCGTGATACGCACCCACCAACGGTAAGTGAACGGCCCCTTGGAGTCGTAGCCACCCGTGACCTCTTTCCCGCTGCCGTAGGCACTGCTGCTGTTCCAATGCGACCATGACATCTTGCGCACCGTCCAAAGTGCGCCTAGAGCAATGCTGCGCGGACGGACTCCGTTGCTGTACCAGGCTTGACCCATCGCTGCGTAGAGGACGGGGAGATGCTTCGCCGCCGCTGTTGGCGCGGTCGCTGATACCGGTGCGGCGCTAGCAGCCGTGGTGGCCGCCATCCCGCCTAGTGCCAGGGTTGCTACCCCTGCGGTAGCGGTCTTCCTGATGATGTTCATGATTCCCCCTGCGCCCCGTCCCTTGCTGTCAATCTACGCCGGGCTGTTGGCGCGGCGATGCGTGGGAGGCGCTGTGACCTGCGGAGACATGAGTCCACGAACTTCAGGACCAGCTGGGGCCTGAAGGAGGGCTCGCATGGTGGGTGCTGCACCTCGGCTCGGCTAGCGGGCCGGTGCCGCGCGGTGCCGGCCGGGATCATGGAAGGCCCGGCCCGGCCCGGACCGGACCGGACGCTTGCTAGCGAAGCAGCGGTCCGGGTGCTGGAGCTGTGCTGCGCCTGCGGTTACGGTGGTGGTTGTGCGGGGTGTGCCGTGGTGGGGCCTGGTCTCGTCAGCCGCGGCCCCGGTGCTGATGGTCGCCGGGTGGTCGGTTGCCGCCGGGCTGCAGCCGCGTTCCTTCGACCCCGTTGCCCAGCCAGTCAGCGTGCTGGCCGCGCCGGGTGCTGCCGACCGGTGGGTGATGACGCTGACGTTCCTGGTGGTTGGCGCCTGTGATGTCGTCACCGGGATTTCGCTCCGGCCCGCCAGAGCGCCGGGACGGCTGATCCTGATGGCCGCGGCCGCGGCGGGCATCCTGGTCGCGGCGAACCCGGAGCATCCCGGGACCAGCTTCCCGCTGCCGCACATGATCTGGGCAGCCGCCGGGTGCGCCGCGCTGGTGGCCTGGCCGGCCGGGGCGTGGCGGCGTGGGCCGTCGGTACCGTGGGGCCTGCGGCCGGCGGTATCCGCCGCTGCCGTGACGGTGCTGCTGGGCCTGCTGGCCTGGTTCG
Organism: uncultured Actinomycetes bacterium; assembly: GCA_963774825.1. Taxonomy (GTDB): domain Bacteria; phylum Actinomycetota; class Actinomycetes; order Streptosporangiales; family Streptosporangiaceae; genus DATBGO01. Next base: position 226,665 of record CAVZGW010000006.1, read on the forward strand.
GCGCGGAGCTGATCACCGGGGGCGGGCAGGCCGGCCTGGCCGAGCGCGTCTTCGGCGCCGCGCAGGCGCTGTGGCCGCTGGCGGTGGTGGTGTCCTGCCGCCGTGCCGCCAGGGCGGGCCCCGGGCCCGGCCCTGTGCCAGGCCTGAACCGGTCGGGTGCACGCCCTGCCGTCGACGCATGAAGACCGGGCTGGTGTGCGCGCGACTCTTGTTCCGCGATGTCCCGCCAGGGATAGTCACCGGCTGCCTGACCGAACCGGCTTGCATGATTATCCATGGCATCGTGTCACCGGAGACGCACTATTTTGCCGCGATCAGGTTGCCCGCGGCGTGGATCGCCCTTGCGCCGGTCCGCCAGCTCCGCGCCCAGCTGCGGCACCGGGTCAGCCTGGCCCGGCTGGGCACCCAGCTGCGGAACCGGATCCACGCGGTGGCCGCTGATCACGGGCATGACCGGACCCGCAGCTACTGGACCGGGCCAGGCCGCGGCTGGCTGGCCGAGCTGGACCTGCCCCCGGACCCGTCGGACGCGGCAACAAGACCCGGTAGCTACGAGGAAGATCCCGAATAACAGTCAGCCAGCCCGGCGACACCGCGCAGGTCACCGAGTGAATTTCGTACGCCCTCCTGACACCGGTGGCCCTCACGGGTGCCGATGTGAGTGCATTGTCAACATGCATCTCTGTGCCAGGGCCTCGCATGCTCACTCGATTATTTCATGTTCGGGCGCCATGTTCAGGTTGGCGGATTCGCGCTCGGTGTGAGAGCACTAGATCTGGCATTCAGGCGTGAATGCGTGGATGATTGGCGCAAGTGGCGGAGTGAAGGTATCGGGCCTGCGGTCCTTCTATCCGGGCAGGGTCGCTCTCCTTCACGGGGATTGCGTCGGAGGGGTATGTGATGGCAGATGACACTGATGAGATCGTCGGATCGGTCGGCCGGGAACTCGTATCGCATTTGGCACCGGAAGAACTGCCACTCTACCCGTCGCTGCTGAGCCAGTTCCAGGACGCCAAGGGCGGCCGGGGGCGTAAAAGGTCATCGGATGACCAGCTGCTCGGGTTCGGGGCGGCCGAGGTCGTGACGATGCTGACGCCGCTGATCTTGAGCTTCACCCGCGATTTCTGGAAAGCGCTGATAGATCAGGCGGCGCACGATTCGGTGCATGGCGTGCTGGAGTACGTTAGGGCGCATCTCCCGGGGCACGATGGGGCCGGCGGCGGGCCGCCGCAGCTGACGCCTGATCAGCTCCGGCTTGTCCGGACGGTGGCCGAGCGCGAGGCCCGCCGGCTGGACATATCCGGGAAGCGGGCTGGGCTTCTCGCCGATGCGATGGTGGGGGTGTTGACGGCACCTCCGGCGTCATGACCGCCGGGTCGCCGGGTAAGGCCCTCGCGGGCGAAGCCGTCGGTCCCCCCGCTCGAGACGGTTCCGCCGGTGCCCGCGTCAGCGTGTTCGCGCTTCCGGCCAAGACCAGCTTCCGGTTCGCACTGCTCATCGTCGCCGTGCTGACCTCGAGCGGCATGGTCTATGAGGCCATCTACTTCGCCACGCCGCGCGGCGCGGCTCTGGCCACGCTGATCGGGGAATGCCAGGTCCGCGCGCTGGCCACGCATCCGCAGGGCTACAGCGCCTACGCCGCCGCGCTCGCACGGGCCAGGGCGTGCCGGGCGGGCGGGGAGCGAGTGGAGGGGCTGTGGGCGCTGCTCGGCATCGGCGTGCTCGCCGTCCTGGCTGGCGCCATGTACTGGGCCCAGCCCTGGTGGTACCGGCGGCGCAGGCGTCTCGTCCCGCTGACCAGCGAGGAAGCTCCCAAGGTGATAGAGCGCCTGGAGCAGTTGCGCGAGCACGCCGGGGTTGGCCCGGTGACATGGCTCCAGCAGCCCCTCAACTTCGCACCGTCGGCCTTCGCGTTCGGGCGGGTCCGGCGCCGGAACGTGGCGGTCAGCGGCGGCGCGGTCGTCTCCCAGGCCAGGCAGCCCGCCGTTTTCGATGCGATCGTGCTGCACGAGCTCGGCCACATCAGGAACCGGGACATCGACCAGACGTATCTGGCTGTCGCGATCTGGTGGGCGTTCGTCGTAGCCGCGTTGCTGCCGATGGCAGTCCTGCTGATCAGCAGGAACCTGAGCCCGTCGGCGCCGCTGATCTGGCGGGCGGTGGTCCTGGCCCTGCTCGTCTACCTGCTGCGGAACTCCATATTACGCTCACGCGAATTCGGCGCGGACGCGCGAGTCGCCGAACTCGACCCGGACACCAGCCTGGGCCAGGTGCTGGCCGGCCAGCCGCCGCGCCGCGGGCGGCGCAGCTGGCACATGGGCTGGCTGCATCCGTCCGGTCGCGACCGCGCGGCGGCTCTGCTCGACCCCGCGCCCTTGTACCGGTCCGGCTTCTGGGACGGCCTGGCCATCGGACTCGTCGCCGCCATGGGCGCCCAGGCCGGCCAGGACCTGGCCGAACGTTTCCTGACGCCAAGTCCCGGCACGGACCTGATACCGGCGTTCATCTTCGCGCTGTTTTCCGGGGCCGCCCTGACCGTGGCCATCTGGCGGATGCGGCTCCTGCCCGGCGGGACGGCGACCGCGGGAGACTGGGCCGTCGGGCTGGGGCTTGGTATCGGCGTGGCCATCGGCCCGGTTATCGCCCTGGACACCGCGCTTGACAGGGGAGTCGCCCCCGACAGCCTGCACACCGGGTCCTTCATCGCCGTTGCGATATGGGTGCTGCTCATCACGTTCCTGTTCGTGTCCGTCCCGGCCTGGATCGGACGATGGGCGGACGCCTGGCAGCAGCGCGAGAGACGCGAGCCTGCCCGCGGCGGGATGATGGTCGCCGCCGTGGGCACCTGGGTCGTTCTCGCCATCGGCATAGGTCTTGTCCTCACCAACTTCACTTTTGTCGAGGAATTCGACGCCTCCACCAAGACCGTCCTGGAACAGACGTGGACCTTCGCTGGCTATGACGCAGCCGGACCACGAGCGCATGGGTGGTAGTCCTGGTGTTCATTGCCGTCCCGCTGTCCGGCTTCCTCGTTGGCCTCCGGCAGCGTTCCCTGGGCGATGGCCACGGGACCGCGCCGGGTACCCGGCAGTGGCTCAAGCGGGCCCGGCCCGCGGCTCTGATCTGCCTGGCCGGTTTCGTGGCAGTGATCGCCGTGACCCTGGTCACGGCCGCCGTGGCCCGCGGGCACATCGCTCCCGCCATACGGTGGAACGGGCTTTACTTCGCTCAGTTCCTTCTCTTCGAAGAGCAGATGGTCATCCTCCTCGCCGTCATAATCGCCCTGATCGCCGCCGCGGTGCTCACCTACGAGCTGTCCGACACGATCGCCATCATGGTCGCCGCGGTCGCCGCGGCATTGGGCATTCTGGCCATGGTGGGCTCCCAGGCTCTCGGAAATTGCGTCGCGCTCTTCAACCTCACCTACAGCCACCAGCCTGCCAGCGACTGCCCTGGAGCTGGAGATCCCGGGAGCCTCGTATCGGATATATTCCCGGCCGCGATTGAGGCCGGCCTGATCAGCATCCTCCTGATTCCGGCTGCTTATTATGCCGGGATCCTGATTGCCCGGCGCGCCCGTCTGAGCGGTCGTCCCGGACTGGCTGCCAGGGCCCTCCGCTGGCTGGCCGCAGGTGCCGTGGCCGCTGCTGTGATCGTCGGCATCTCGCTGCGGGTACCCGACGCCAGCGCACATGGCATCAAGCCGGCCGGCAGCATCGGCCAGGACGGCCGGGTACAGGGGCCCGGCTACGAATTCCGGCTATTTCCTGCCTGGTACGAAGTCCCCGGGAGCCTTCCCGCTGAGGATAAAGTATTCGAGGATGACGAAACCAGTTCCGGCTATTCCGGAAATCTTACCCTCGCGCTAAAGGCGATTAGTCCCGGGACAGTAGTTCGCGTGGAAGGATCTCGCCCATTCTCCCTGGACGGCGAGAGGGCGCTGATTCTGCGTTATTATGACAAAAACGATTTCTTCCATGCGCAATTGTATAGTGTCCGCAATAACATAGAATACACTATCGAGTTTATCGTGGAACGCAGTGACCTACCCTATCTTATGTATGGCATCAACCAGATGGTCAAAACCTGGCACTGGAACGCAACGCCATCTATCTCCCCGACGAGTCCCAGTCCAGGTCCCACTTCACCGACCGCTGCGCCACCCTTCACCCAGACGGCTTCCACAGCGCAGCTCACTCGAGCACTTCTTCCAGCACAGGCACTTGGCGCGGGCGCTACCGTCAGGAACTCGGGTTCGGACCTTGCAGATGTGGTTGCCCTATGCGGTGACCCGCTCCCTGGCGGAGCGCGGCTGACCGGATATGAAACGCTCCAGGACGGTCAGACCGGGCAATATCTTGAAGAGTTCATTATTGAGTGGGATAACTCGGGGGACGCAGCCGTTCTCATAAGCAATGACCATGCTGCTCTCGACAAGACGGGCAGCTGCAGCTACGGCTCAGGCGGACAGAGGCTCGAATTCGCCGGCGACGAAGCGGGATCGGCGCCTCAGGAGTGTGGCAACGGTCAGTACGTGGCAACCCAGGTGTCCATCCCGTCGGTTTCGTTGTCCGGATTCCACGCTTCGGCGCAGTGTGGCCTTTATACGATTTCGGTCACGATTTTCGGCGGTGCCGGATCGACTGTCAACCATGAGACGGCTGGCGGGTATTTGAGCAGTGCCGTTGGAAGCCTACAGAAGACTTTGGGTTAGGCTTGATATAGAAGCGTGTAGAGAAGAGATTTCCTCTCGGCCAGGCCGTATGTTTATGTATCGCCGCGCTTGGCTAAGCGTCCGCTGCCGCATATAGTACCGGCCTGATCAGGACCCAGGCGGCTGGTAACGTCAGCGCGCCGTTACTTGCGAGACCAGGACGGCATGCCCGTGCGGGTCTAACGCATTGGCGCCCGCCAGACGCGATAGGCCCACACGATGTTTGCCACCGCGCCCGCGAGCGTCAGCAGCGCCCAGCCCCAGTAGCCGTAGGCCAACAGGATGCCGGTCAGGCCGACCAGCCAGGCAGTGACCAGCACACGTATGAGTATCACGCTGCGCGGATGCCTGCGGTCGAAGCCCGTTACCATATTCATGATGGTCTCCCTCTATCACAGGGGTACGCAAGTGTGTCCGTGCCCATGCCAGCGGATCGAGCAAGGTCCTTGAGCGCCTGCGCCGGCATCGAACTCGCGTGGTCTGATCAACACCTCGCCTGATCGCCCGACGTGGACGAGCTGGGGCCGATGTGTGTAGCGCGGTCCCGGCGCCGTGATTAAGAAATGCGGCGCACGGCCGCGGCGACCGGGCTGTCTCCGCCGACCAGCTCAAGCGTCTGATGCTGGGTACGCGGATCGTCGAGCAGGGCAGCGATGACCGCGGCGACGTCGGCACGCGGGACCGTGCCAGCGCGGACCGGCGGGGCCGCGAGCCGGATCTTGCCGGTAGGAGGGGTGTCGGTGAGGCCGCCCGGCCGCAGGATTGTCCAGTCCAGGTCCCGAGAGCGCATATCGTCCTCGGCGGCGGTCTTCGCCGTGATGTAGGCAGCCCAGACCTCATCGCTGCCGGGCCGCGGCGGCTGGCCGGCTCCCATCGAGGATACCTGCACGAACCTGCGGACCCCGGCCCGCTCGGCGGCGTCGGCCATCAGCACGGCGGCAGCCCGGTCGACGGAGTCCTTGCGAGGGGCGCCACTGCCCGCACCGGCACCGGCCGCAAATACCACCGCGTCGGCCCCGGCCAGCAGAACCGCGACGTCATCAGCCGAGGTGGCCTCCAGATCGCAGACGACAGCTTCGGCGCCGGCCTTCTGCACATCGGCGACATGGGCCGGGTTCCTGACCAGCCCCACGGCCTGGTCGCCGCGCTCGGCGAGGAGGCGCTCCAAGAGGAGCGCGATCTTCCCGTGCCCACCCGCGATCACTACGCGCATGCCGCCAGCCTACTTACCGGGATGCGACCGCATCGGCTGCTCCCGGCCGCGATCGAGCTGCAGCAACAGTTCCGGCCAAACCGGATCACTGAATGGCCATCGGATTGGACCTTATCAGTAGCCCACTTGGCTCCTACCGTCAGCCATGTGAGCACTGTGACCCAGGCCGAGCAGCCGGCCCAGACGATCCATGCCAGGCAATCCGGCAATCCCCCGGCGCCGCGTGCCCGGCTCATCAGCCGTCGCCTCGCGGTCCTGCTGATGGCCTCCTTCGGCGCGCTGACCAGCTTCTTCCTGCTGCTGTCTGTGACGCCGATATACGCCGAGGCGGGCGGCGCGGGCACCACAGGGGCCGGCCTGGTGACCGGCTCGCTAATGCTCGCCACGGTGGTGGCCGAGTTGGCCTCGGCAAGGTTGATGCGGCGCTACGGCTACCGCATTGTGTTCGCCGCCGGGGCGCTGTTGCTCGGCGGGCCCACGCTCGCGTTGCTGGCCTCCCACAGCGTGGCCGCCATCGTCGCGGTGAGTATCGCCCGCGGCGTCGGGTTCGGTCTCAACACCGTGGTCATCGGAGCTCTGGTGGCCGCCGTGCTGCCAGCGGATCGGCGCGGCGAAGGGATCGGGCTTGCCGGAGCCGTCGAAAGCGTGCCCGCGATCATCGCGCTGCCCTCGGGAGTCTGGCTTGCGCACAACACCGGTTTCGCGCTGGTCATTGCGCTCACCGCTGCAACTGCGCTCGCCCCGCTCGCAGCGGTCCCGTGGCTGGCTGCCACAGCGGCTAGCCAGGAGCAAGCGGAGCCGGCCCCGGCGCACTCAGCCGGGCTGCTGGCCAGCGTGCGGTGCGGCGGCCAGCTGCGGCCGTCGATGATTTTCGCGGCTACCACTGTGTCGGCCGGCGTGATCGTCGCGTTCGTGCCGCTAGCGGGGGGCGTATCCCCGAGCACCGCCGCGCTCGGTTTGCTCGTCCAGGCCGCGGCCTCGACCATGAGCCGCTGGTGGGCCGGCCGCTACGGGGACCGGCACGGCCACGCCCGGTTGCTGGTGCCTGCGCTGCTTACTGCCATCGCCGGGATGATGACGCTGATCTGGGTGGCGACGCCAGCAGCAATGCTGGCCGGACTGTGCTTGTTCGGTATCGGCTTCGGGATCAGCGAGAACGCGACCTTCGCGGTGATGATCGATCGCGTGCCACGCTCCGACTACGGCACGGCCAGTGCCCTGTGGAGTCTGGCCTACGACGGCGGGTACGGAGCCGGTCCAGCCATGTTCGGCATGTTCGTGATCTACACCGGCTATCCGGCGGCCTTCGCCATCACCGGGACGCTGATGATCGCCGCGCTGATCCCGGCGATGCGCGACCGCGCCGCCGGGCGGAACCATCTGGCAGACCGGTCGCAGCAGCGATCCCGGCCATCGGCTGCGTCGGCCGCGTAACCGCCTGGCCGGGCGGCGCTCGTCCGCGCTTGCGGCCGCGAACCAGGAACAGCAGGCCGTAGAGGAGGATCGTGTCCGGGTTCTCCAGGTGCGCGCGGGCGGCTGCATCCCACTCCTCGAGCTCGCGCTCGGACACCGGCAGATAGCGACCAGCGCTTCCGCCGGATACCGAACGTTCAATCCTGCGCCAGCGACCCACTGGCGCTCCTCCAACTTCGCCCGGCGTGTCGACGCGCCGATGAGCCTGTTCTGCGTTGGCCCTCCCGGCGGGCAGGCTAGCCGTAGTACTTCAGGCGCGGCCACAGCGTGCGCCAGTTGGATACCGGGCCGGCGCAGACGCCGATCTGAATATCGGTCCAGTCGTTTTGCACATGGTAGGGCGGCGTTGTAGGTGGTCAGCAGCCGGCAGCTGGCGAAGTATGGCCGCAGTCGGCTGAGCGCGTCGACCACGAGCACCGTGCGGTCGGAGGCCTGCCCGGTCCCCACATCCAATAGGCGTTGTGGCCGGAGAGCACCGGCGGCAGGTGGTAGCCGAGCGCCATAGACGGTCGAGCGTGGCGGCTTCCGGCGTAGTACCCGGTGAATATCGAGGTGGGCGGCTGGCCGGCCCGCACCAGGGCCGCGTCCTGCGCCGCGACCGCGCGGGTGAGCTGCGGCCAGCCGATGGAGTCTCCGACTGAGCTGTGCTGAGAAGATGCAGGCAAGCGTGTGCACGGCGCTGGCCGGCAGGATCGGCAGCAGACTCGGCAGGGCCACTGCCATGCCCACGAGCGTCGCGGCTACCACCAGCCAGAGCCGCGCAGCGTGGCGGCCGCGAGCACGGGCGATCCAGCGTTCGGCCGCCAGCGCGCCCGCTGCCAGCACGGCCGGCGCGATTCCGTCGGCGTAGTACACCTTGCCCGGTACCCAGGCCAGCACGTAGATCAGGATGAGCGTGGCGGCGACGGCGATGAACCGCAGCTCGCGGGTCCGCCAGAGCGCGAAGAAGCCGGCGATGACCAGCGGCGCCACCAGCAGTCCCAGGTAAAGCGAGCTGGGCCGGCACCCCGCTGGCGTAATCGGCCGACGAGGTGTTCTCGCGGTGCAGCGCGGCGGACATGGCCAGCTGCGGCCACCCGTGCGTCGCCTGCCAGATGACGTTCGGCGCCCAGATCACCGCGGCGATGCCGGCGCCGAGCCAGGGCCACCGTGTCCACAGCACGGGGCGGTGCGCTGAGGCGAGGATGCCGACAGCAAGGCCGATCAGCAGCAGGACCATCAGGTTGTCGGCCTCGAGCCCGGCACCGGCTGCGGCGCCCGCGCGCAAGCCACCAGCGCGGCCGGGACCGCAGCAGCGCCGTGCTGACGCACAGCAGGACTGCTGCCCAGGCGAGCAGGTCAAGCGGCGTGGTGTTGCCGATGTGCATCGGCGCCGATGACGACGGGAGCGCACGCCGTGATGAGGGCGGCGAGCACCCGGCCGAGCCGGCCCGCGCCGAACAGCGCGGCGAACCTGGCCGCCATGATCACGATGGACCCGCCCGCCAGCGCCGGGATGATCCTGATGGCCGTCGGGCTGACGCCGAGTATGCCGGTGATCCGGGTCAGCAGCGGGGCCAGCGGTGGCTGGTCGACGTAGCCGAACGCGAGATGGTGCCCCGCGACGATGAAGTACAGCTCGTCCTGCTGGAAGCCGTACCGGTCGCTCACCGCGAGCTCGACCGCCACGAATATCGCGCGCGATCACCCACGCCAGTAGCGGCACGCGATCGGAGCGAGACACTGAGGACAGCGGCGCCGGGCCGTCTTCGGCGACAGTCCGCTGAGGACGCGCGGGTCGCGGGTCGCCGCCGATGCCGCGAGGCTGATTCATGGCGTGCCTCCTCCGGCATGGCCTGCCGGAAAGTCCCCCAGCAGGAAAATAACACTGAAACGGCCTGCTGCTTGTGCAACACAGTGCCGGGTCATTGTCAGACCGTGACCGGCATGCGGCGTTCCCGGCCCTCGGCCTGCCCGAGGGCATCGACGTGCGCGGGTGCAGCGACGGCCAGCTACGGCTGCGCTGCGCCATGAAATTATCCCAGCCGGAGCACCCAGCTGGAGATCTGCACCTGCACGGCGGTCGCAACCGGCAATGGCAACTACGATGACCCGGCATAGGCGCCGTGCAACTGGCCCGCAGGTAGCACAGGGCGGTTAACGGGCCAGCGGCTCGCCTGCCGGGGGAGCGTCCTGGGCTGCAGGGCCGCGCCGGGAGGCCCGCCCGAGCGCGCCGGCCAGGGACAACCGTGATAACCGGGTCGACACGTACATGGTCATCAACATCCACCCCTCGCCCGCCGGTGCCGAGTGCCGGTGCAGCCAGGCGGCCCCGCCCCCCCTTGGGGCCGCCTGCTGCCGTCCGAGAGACGGTGATGCCTGGCCAGCGGTGACCGGGCCACCAGCAGTCGCCGCAGGTGCGGCAAACGTCGTCCTCCGTCTGCGGGCACTTCGGCAGGCGGTACAACGCGGCAAAGGAGTCCAGCGCCACCGCCTCCGTGGCGTCGGCGCGACCCCGTCGAGCAACACCGCCAGCCGGAACCGTGACCGGTACTCGCACGTGGTACAAATCGGACAGAGCGCCGCAGATGATCGTGCGTGGCCAGAGCGCCATTGCGCCCCGCTCCGCGCTTGCGCGGCGCCGTTACTGGGCCGGAGGGCGTCAGCCTGGAGTCACCGCTCGGGTCACCGGTGCTGTCCATCGAGACTCCAGGCCTGGTCACGGTCCTGATTCCGCTGGATCCCGGCAAGCGGACCCAGATCAAGGTACCTCTAGGAAGGAGCAGGAAGCTATCTTCCTGTTCAAGGACTCTAGATGGGCATAGACAGGAAGTAAAGAGCATGAGCAAGATAAACTAAGAAGAACAGTACGGATCCTGGCCGATAGTTGCCAGGATGGGCTGGACTCTTCCGTCTTCTTCGGGTAGGGATGGTCACGTGGCCGATGATGGTCTGGCAGCGGCTCGCGGGGAGGACGGTCCTATGGCCGGTGAGGACTGGCAGCGGCTCGCCGATTACGTCGTCGCTCGCCGGGTCGAGCTAGGCATGCGGGACAGGCGGGCATTTGCCGAGGCGACCGGGGTGACTGAGCGGACGCTGGGGAAGCTTGAGAACGGCCAGCGGGTTTCCCCCAGCACTCTCGGTATGGTCGAGAATCGGCTCGGCTGGGCCCCGGGTTCGTGCCGACGGACACTGGCAGGCGGGGAGCCTGACGTGGGCCCGCCGGACCGCGGGCATGCCGAGTATGAAGACCCGACGCTATGGCACCTCGCGAGTACCCCGGGACTGCCCCCCGACGTGGTTCGCGGCCTCGTCGCACTCGCCCGGAACTGGCGGCAGGGCGACGAGGGCACAGACGAGCAGGCCCCGCGGCGCGCTTGACCGCAGCCGCTGGACCGACTGCGGAAGCTCCGCCACAAGAAAGTCTGACGTAGCTGCAGCAACCTTGCTCGCGAGCAGTCCCTGACCAGCACACACGCCGTCCAATTCCGGACGTGCGGTGAAAGTCATGCAGAATGGCCAAGTGACGTTCACGCCGTCCGCAATCTCCGGGATGCTTCCGCTGCGGGTGACCGATCCGCGGGAGATGGGCGGATACGGGCTAGTCGGCCGCCTCGGCGAAGGCGGCCAGGGCGTCGTGTTCCTGGCCGTTAGCAGCGCGGGAACCCGGGTGGCGCTCAAGGTCCTGCCAGCGACCACGGACTCGCAGGTCCGGAACAGGTTTCTGAAGGAGGTAGCCGCGGCGCAGCGGGTAGCCCGGTTCTGTACCGCGCAGGTTCTGGATGCGGGAATCTTCGAACGTCGGCCCTTCATCGTCAGCGAGTACGTCAACGGTCCGTCGCTGGTGGAAGTCGTCGAGCAGGATGGGCCCCGCGGCGGCTCGGCACTGGAGCGCATCGCCGTCGCGACGCTGACGGCGCTAGGTGCCGTGCACGCCGCCGGGATGGTGCACCGCGACTTCAAGCCCGCCAATGTCCTGCTCGGGCCGGACGGACCGGTGGTGATCGACTTCGGGCTGGCGACTGTGCCCGGTATGACCACCACGGGCCTCTCTGGCCAGGCCGCCATGGGAACTCCGGCGTACATGGCCCCCGAGCAGCTGGCCGGGGAGCGAGTGACCGCGGCAGCCGACATGTGGTCGTGGGCGGTGTCGATGACGTTCGCCGGAACGGGCAAGCTACCGTTCACGGGTGAGTCATTGACGGCCATGGCCTTCGCAATTCTTCATGGCGAGCCGTCAGTCGGCAGGCTTCCCGAACCACTTGGCTGTATCGTTCGTCGCTGCCTCAACAAGGACCCGGCAGTTCGGCCCTCCGCCCGCGATGCGCTCAGCGAGCTTGTCGCCGCCGGGGCGCAGCCCATGGGCCCGCTCCCGCCCCAGGTCACAACCCTTGCCGTGGATGACGAGGCAGCTGGCTCATCGGCAGCACCAGCCGAAGCGCCCGAGCCGCCGCCGCGCATCGCAGGCCCAAGCTCGAAGCGCGACGGGGCAGGGGATAAGGCAGAGCATGAGCGGGGCAGCATTGGTCACGTCAGGCGGCGCTGGCGGGCGACCGCGCTCGTCGCCTCAATTCTGCTCCTTAGCGGTGCCGGTGGACTGACGGTCATCCTGTCCCGGCACGGCCCGTTGCCTGGGCAGTCAGGGAGCGGCCCCGCTGTCAGCAGCCAGGAGCTCGCGTCCGAGGCCGCGGCAAGAACGCGCGCCGTCACCTGGATACTGCAGCAGGTCAGCCGAGCCACAGTCGTGTCATGCGATCCCCAGGTGTGCGCCGACCTCGCCCAGCGAGGCTTCCCGGACCTCGAAACGCTTGGGGCGGGATCGACAGATCCGCTCGGCTCAACCCTGGTCGTGGCCACCGGCGCTATCCGGGCCCAATTCGGCCCTCGGCTGGCCTCCGTCTACGCTCCGGCCGTTATCGCGAGCTTCGGCTCAGGGACCGCCAAGATCGAAATCAGATGGGCCTTTCCCGGCGGCACCTCCGCGTATCGCGCCGCTCTGGAGCCGGATCTAGTCGCCAGGAAGACTCAGGACGCTCAGCTCCTCACCAACAGCCACATCACTGTCTCGGCCACCGCCAGGGCACAGCTTCTCAGCGGCGACATTGATCCGCGGCTGCCGATGCTCATCGCCGCCATGACCGCTGCATACCCGGTGCGGATCGTGGACTTCGGCGACCAGCCACCGGGTGGCGGACCCGCGAGCCTCCTGCGATCCATGGACTTGGCGACGCACGTCAGCGGGGCGCACCTCGCGGCGCCGGCCTACATCAGCTGGATACAGGGGCTGGTAAACGCCCAATGGGCCCAATACCTCCCGGCTTCGAGCAAGCTGGTCACGCTGCCTGCTGGCCAGACCGTGCTACGGATAAAGTTCGACGCGCCCAGCCCGCTCAGTTAGCCCAGATGCGCTGGCAGCTCGCCCGCTAACCTTCGCAAAGCGAACCGGGCGCTGCCCCGCAAAACCGAAGGCTCGGCCCGATGGTATGAGGCGAAGCGCCGCCCAGATCCGCCACCGCCCCTGGTGTGGTCACTTTGACCTGCGGCGTTCCCGCAGGAGGTTCGGTAAGCGGCCAACGCGGAGGAGGCCAATGTGGAGAAGGTGTTCGAGATCTACATCCGCGCCACGCCGGAACAGCTCTGGCGGGCGATCACCGATCCGGAGGTCCGGGCGCGCTACCAGTTCGGCGCGCGCGTCGAGTCCAGTTGGACATCAGGGTCCTCCTACCAGGTAACACACCAAGGCGCACCGAGGTCGCTGATCGAGGGCGAGAATCTTGAGGTCAGCCCGCCGCGCCGGCTGGTGCAGTCGTACCGAGCCGTGTGGGACGACGACATCGCCGCCGAAGGCACCAGCCGCGTGAGGTGGGAAATCGAGCCCGTCGGCGACTCCTGTCGGCTCACCGTCACGCACGACCAGCTGCGCGAGAACGCAGACCCGCACCTGTACGGCGGGTGGCCAATGATCGTTTCCGGCTTGAAGACCTGGCTGGAGACCGGCCAGGAACTCACCACCCCTGGCTCTGTCATGTACGGAGGCACGACATGACCACGCTCGCCCCCGCCGTCACCGCCACCCTGCAGAAAAGCCCCGCGCCCGGCGGCGACAACGCCATCGTCACACTTGAACCCGCGGCAACGCAGGTCACGCGCGGAGCCATCGGCACCCGATTCACCACACCCCAAGGACCGTGACCGCACTGGCCAGCCTGGTGACTGCCGAATGACGCCTGTTCCCTTTGCTGGACCGGTCACCTGCTTGGTCCGGAGTGCCAAGCCAAGAGCACAGACAGGAGGTACATCAGATGAGCAAGGTAATCGCCGGATTCTCGATGTCACTCGACGGCTTCGTCGCTGATCCCGGTGACGGGGTAGAACACGTCTTCAAGTGGTATTCGGCCGGCGGAACCGACGCCCAGGTCATGGCCGGCGACCATGCGATCGGGATGACGCCTGAAGCCGCCGAGTTCATCGAGGAAGCCGGCCGGGGCGCCGGCGTGCTCGTGTCCGCGCGGCGGACCTTTGACATTGCACACGCGTGGGGCGGCAAGCACCCCATGGACGTGCCGATGGTCGTCGTGACCCACAGGGTCCCCCAGGAATGGGTTAACCGCGAAGGATCACCCTTCACGTTCGTCACCGAGGGAGTCCCGAAGGCCATCGACGTAGCCCGGGAGATCGCAGGCGACAAGGACGTCGTCGTCGGCGCTCCCAGCGTCACCCAGCAGTGCCTGCAACTCGGGCTTCTTGATGCCATTCACATCGACCTCGCGCCCGTGGTGCTGGGGCGCGGGATCCGGCTCTTCGATCATCTGACGAAACCTGTCGAACTCCTCGTTACCGAGGCTTCCGGGAACCCCCACGTCACGCACATGACCTACCGAGTCATCAAGTAACTGCGAGTCACCCGGCGTCTTCCTGGCCGCGTCGGCCAGGTCGAACTTGTCGCCCGGTGGCGCGCGGTGGTGGAGGGTCACTCGCGCTCGATCCTTCGAAGCCCTTGCGTGGGAGTCCACCACTCGACGACGAGCATTGTGGCCTCCTCGTTGAGGTGGGTGTGCACGACCTCGGCGATGTCGGCGTGGAAGCGGTCGCCGTCCGGTCCTTCGGTGATCGGTCCGGCAGCGATCGCCTGACCGGCGATCTTTGCCTCGCCCGGCCACTGCGCCTCGGAACCCTCGACCGGGTCGACCGTGGCGCTGTGCAGGGCGAACCGCGGATCCCGGTGGAGATCCGCACCCTTGCGCGCGTTCGGCATCGAGCCAAACCCCAGTTCGCCGTCGTCGAAGACCGTCTCGATCCCGGAGATTCGCGGCGACCCGTCGGTTCGCAAGGTGGCAATTGTCTTGTGTCTGTGAGCGTCGAACAGCGCCCGCACGCGCTGTGCGAACTCCGGCTCTGCCTGTTCGACATCCCGCCACGCCGTCACACGGCCCATGATCGCACCGACGGTCCCGCATTGCGTGCGAGACGGACTCCGATCTGGCACCTGTGCGAAGGCGAATCTGACCACCAAACTTGACCACAACAGGGTCCGACGCGAGCCGGGCGCTGGCGGTGAGCGGCGGTTGGCCCGCTGCTGAGCAGCTCAGCTGAGCGGAGGATCGGATGATTGTCTTCTTTCTACTGCTGGTGATCGTGGCGATAGCGCTGGGTATCGTGGGCGTTGTCGTGAAAGGCCTGTTGTACCTGCTGTTCATCGGCGTTGGCGTGCTCCTCGTCGCCTTCCTCCTAGGCGCCCTGTGGATGCGGCGGCGAAATGCGCGAAGGCGGCCCGCCCGGTAATTCCTTCTGAGCGCCCTTAATACAAGCGTCCGTAAGGCAGCCGGCTGCGACCCACGCTTGCCGTCCGCGGACGGGCGGGTATGCGCTGGTGCTCTTGTTGATCGCCGCCAAGGCCGTGAAGGACCGCTACGGCAGCAAGCTCGGCGCCTACTTCGTGATCGTTCCCGATTCCTGCGTCCTTGAGATCGTGCTGCTGCTGGTCCTCGCCTCAGGGCCGCCGACGCTGACCGCGAGCAGGTGATCTGACAAAACAGCTTAGCGCTCGCGCTTGCCACGCTGACCAAGAGCTGATCGGCAGGGACGCCAGCGGGGTTGCCGCGTGGGACGCGGGTAAGGTTCCGGTATGGCTGTCTCGTCGTTGATGGTCCCGCTGGGCACGCAGGCGCCCGGCTTCACCCTTCCGGACACCAGCGGCACAATGACAGGCCGCGACGACTTCGCCGCCGCGCCCGCATTGCTGGTTGCCTTCTTGTGCAACCACTGTCCCTACGTTCGCCATGTCGAGACCGCGCTGGGCACGCTGCTGTCGCACTACCCTGACCTGGCCGTCGTGGGCATCTGCACCAACGACGCCGACGCTTACCCCGACGACCAGCCGAACGAGCTTGCCGCCCAGGCCCGGCGCGCCGGCTGGAAATTCCCGTACCTGGTCGACGCCGACCAGAAGGTCGGCCGCGCCTACCACGCCGCATGCACGCCGGACTTCTTCCTCTACGACAGCGCGCGCCGACTCGCCTACCGCGGCGCGTTGGACCAGTCCACGCCCGGTAACGGCAAGCCGGTCACCGGCGAGCTGCTCCGCGCGGCCATCGAGCTGACCCTGGCCGGCCAGCCGGTGCCCGAGCCGCACCGGCCCAGCATGGGCTGCTCAATCAAATGGCGGTCCTGACCGTCCTGATGACCGGCGCAGCCCGTTGCCGAAACATGCATGCGCCGTGCCGCCGCGAGGCGCACAAGCCGCCAGGCTAGCCAGGCGGGACCGTCACCGGGATGCCGACGGACCTGCCGTGCGCTGGCGTGGCCAACAGCACCACCCGGTAAATCCGCGCCAGCGCGTGCGGCCGCACGACGAAGTCAGCCTGGTCACCACTGTCCAGCCGGCGAGCCCGCAGGTCCAGCCACTGGCCGCCGGACCCAATCTGCAGAACGACGTAATCGCCGGGAACCGCGAACGGGCTGCTCGCGGCGAGCACGTACGCACGCCCGAGCGGGCCGCTGGTGAGGCTTGCTGACACCGGCGGTATGACGGTGACCAGCACCGGCCGGCTCACCGCGGCGCCCGGGCCGGTGACCCGGAACACCGCGTTCGAGGTTAGCTCAGCGACGGTCAGGACTGCGCGGCCCGCGGGGCCGGTCGTCGCGGCACCGGCGGGCATCCAGGACGGCTGGCCGGGAGCGCGCTCGAACAGGCTCAGCTTTGCGCCTTGGATGGCCCCGCCCTGGCCGGTGAGCCATCCGGCGAATACATCGCCGGCGTCCGCTGCGATCCGGCCGTGCGCGACAGTGAGCGTCAGAGTCACCGGCGCTGCGGTCGCTGACCGGGAACGCGAAGCCGTCGGGCGTGCGGTCGGCGATGCGGACGGGCCAGCCCCCGCAGACCGCCGCGGGCTGCCGACCGCAGGCGATGCGCGGCGAACCGGGGCGGGCCCGCCGAGATGAGTGCCGCCCGGCGCCGGCGTGCCGCGCGCGCTGGGCAGGCTGCGGTGAACGTCCGGGACACCGGCAAAGCCGAGCACGCGGTAGGCCACGTGCTGCGCGGGCGCGGGCAGTACCGCCGTGTACGCGGCCGCGGCGAAGCCGCCGGCCAGCGCCACCGTGACGGCTGCAAGCCGACCCGCCTGCCGGCCATGCCGCCGGAGGCCGCGCCACCGGGACGAGGCCGGGCTGGCGACGGCGGGGACCGCCGCAGGCGAGGTCGCGGCAGACGTAGCCGCAGCAATCGCCGCTGTCGCGGCGGGCTGCGGGTTAGCCCGGAACATCGCCAGCGCGGCCCTCTCCCCGGCCAGCTCAGCTGGCTCCGGGCTTGATGTCAGCACCCTAAGCAGCTGATCAAGGCCCGGCTCGCCGGGCCCGACGCCGCCCGGAAGGTCTGCGGTCATCCGGCGCACCTCCTCGGCGTCAGGAGGCCTGGATCAGGAGCCTGCTTGCCCGGGCCCGGATCGGCGGCCAGGGCCCGGACGCGCGGATCGGCGGCCAGGGCGCGCAGCCCGCGGTGCAGAGCCACTCGCACCGCGCCGGGAGACTTACCAAGGATGTCGGCTACCGCCGGCGTGTCCAGGCCCGCGATCACGCGCAAGGCCACAGCCTCCGCCTGATCCGGCGAGAGGCCGACGAGCATCGCGATGGCCTTCTGCACCGATATGCCGTCGAGCACCTGATCCTCAACCATCTGCTCATCGGCCAGGCTGTCGAGGCCGTCGGCTACCGGGCTGGCGCGGCGCCGCATCCGGGCTCGCGTCGCGTCGATGGCCCGGTGCCGCCCGACGGTGAACAGCCAGCGCCGGAAGTCCTCCCCACTGCCCCTGAACGTGTGCAGGTCACGAACCACCTGCAGCCACGTCTCACTTGCCACATCATCGGGGTCATCGCAACGCAGAACGTGCAGGAAGCGCAGCAGCCGCGGCTGCAGGCTCCGCCACAGTTCAAGGAACCCGGCCTCGTCACCCCCGCGGGCCTGGGCCAGCGCCTCGTCCAAGTCATCAGTCTCTGCGGTCATCGCGCCAGCCAGAGTCTCACGCCGGTCGGCTGAAACAGTGCCAACCCGCCATATTGTTCGCGACGCCGGCCAGCTTCGCCGACCGGCGTAAGACTCCTCGCTGCTTGCGGCCTAACCCTTGACGGTGACAACCCGGCTGCGGCTCGGCCTGAAGTTCGGGCTGCCCCTGAAGACCAGCACGAAGTGTGCGTTCTTCCTGGGGCTGACCACGAACGCGACCGCGCCGCGCCTGTCAGTGACCTCGCGGGCGACCACCGCCCACCTATGGTGCGCAATCCTGCGGTCCAGGTAAACGGCCTTACCCTGCAGCGGGACCCGGTGCGACGTCAGGTCTCCGAGGATTATCCGCTCGTGCGGGTGGTGCGCGACCGCCGACACCTTGGCGACGGACAGGTGCGTGGGCAGCCGCAGCGGGTGCGTTGTGGCTGCCCCAGCGGTGCCGGCGGCGGCCACCGCCCCGGTCGTGGCAATCGCTGCGGCGGCAGCAACGGATCCGGCGCGGGCCAGCAGGGATGCACGCATAGCTCTCCTTCGGTTAAGCCCCCAGCTTCGAGGCAGCTGACAACACCGACTAAAGCGACACGGGCCTCCAGCCTGTTACTCGGGCCGGGATGGAACGGTGTGACCTGCGTCACATCGCGTGCCGAGAGCTGTCGGCCTGTAAGGCCGCAGTCGCCCGGGGAGAAGAATGGCTGCAAGTTGCTTGCAGGGTCGTCCGCGGGCGCGCGGCTAAACACTTTTAGCATGTGTCCTTCTGGGCGGTCCCGTTCGTCGTCTGGTTGCCGGCCGTTTGGTCTTCGGGACGCTGGCCGGGCGGGCAGCGGCCCTGCGGTTGATTCGCCGGGAAGATCGGCGGAGGCTGGCGGGGGTGCCGTGGCCGGTGCCACCGGCGCGGCCGAGACTGATCCGGTGACTGGCTAGATACCCGTGGACAGGGTCACGCCGGTGCCAGTCGTGCGGGTCGTGCCGACGGATGCGACAGAGTTGCCGCTGGATGTGATGTTGAGCGTTACCCCGGAACCCGCGTTGTAGTAAAAGCCGGTATCGGCTGTCTTACCGGCTCCGCGTATGTTATTGCCGGTCACTGTTAGATAGCCGCTGCCGTAGTTGACCTGCGTGATGGCAATGTACCTGTAGGTGGTGCCGGCTTTCTCCGCCGGGAACATGAAGACCCGGTTGCCGGTGATCGTCGAAGCGGCGTCACCCTGGACCGTGCCGTCAATGCCATACCAGGTCGTGCTGCCGCCGGCGCCGCCGAAGTCCTCGATATAGTTGTTAGTGATGCTGGTGCCGAACAGGCGGTTAGCGTAAATGGCCGTGCCGCCATCGCCGTACAGGTGGTTGCCGTCGATATACCAGCCGGCCGCGTTCTCCAGGTGGATAGCGTCCTGCCCGGAGCTGGCGATGTAGTTATCCGCGAGATGCCAGTCGGTGACCGTGTTGCCGCTGTCCTGGACATACACACCGTACTTACCGGAATTGTCAATGAAGTCGTTGGAGATCACGCCATTGACTTGAGTGTTCGTCAGGGTGGTGCCGTTCGGCGTGGTGTTGGTTACCAGGATCCCCGACCCTCGGCAGTTCTCTACGAGCAGATTGTCCGCCTGCGTCTGCCACGAGTGAATGACCAGGCCGTTAGTCGCCGCGGTGTTATGACTGCTGTTGCAGTCAATAGTGAGCTGGTGAATCGTGAACGGTAGGCCAGTCGTGCTGCTGTTGCTGACGTATGAATCCGAAGCCAGGAGATAGGGTAGGTTGGCGGAGTTCGCCTGCTGGAGGATTGTGCCGGTGCGGCTGCCGCCCATGTAACTGCGGTTTCCCAGTAGTGTGATCGGCGCCGTCAGGAGGCACTGCCCGGAGATGATGATTTGGTCACCTGCGCGGCTGCCGGTGATCGCGGCGTTCAGGGTGGCCGAGTCGGTGCTGTTATCGGCACAGGTCGCCGTGATCATCTGAGCGCTAGCCTGCTGCGCTGACCAGGGACCGAGTGCTATAGCAAATGCCGCTAACAGAAGCAGGCTGAGGATAATGCTAGCGCTCTTAAGGAATCTTATTCTCTTTACTGGTACCATCGCGTGCTCCGAGGGTTGCGTTTTCTGATGTCGCGCTCTGGCTGCCGCGCCAGGCAGCCCTATCTTGCTATAAGTCCAGCAGCCCGGCCCGGTCGACAAGAGTATTGCGGGTGATCTGCGGTGCGATGGCGCGAGCATATGCCACTTATGGCCCTGCCGCCTCGCCGGTACTGGCTCCAAAAACAGAGGCCAGCCTCAGGGAGCAGGTCGGTCGGATCTCGCGAAGAGAGCGACGGATGGGCAGCTCGGTAAATATCTTCGGTCCGGCGCCGTAGCCTGCAGGCCGGCCGGACAACTCTTGCCTACTGACGAAATGGGTGACCAGCTTGGGTCCAGGGAGACTTCATGCCCTTATCGACGGCGTCTTCGCAATCGCCTTGACTCTACTGGTCCTGGACTTGCCGAAGCCGGACCACTCCACTCAGCTCGTACACGATCTCCTGCACCAATGGCCCTCGTACGTGGCCTACCTCGTGTCGTTCGTGACGATCGGCATCCTGTGGATCGAGCATCACGGAATGATGAGTGCAGTTCGGGGCATCAACCGGCGGTTTCTGGAACGAACCCTGGCCTTTCTGCTGTTCATCTCCATCATCCCGTGGCCAACCGCCATCGCCGCCAACTACGCCGACCACAGTGTCCCGCAGGCGCGGGCGGCGGCTGTTCTCTATGCAGCAACGATGCTCATGATGGGCCTGTCATTCGCCTGGGGATGGCGTTATCTCTCAGCGCATCCCGAGCTGGTCGCCGAGCCGGCCCGCGCCGCGTTCCCGGCCGGGGCCCGCCGGGCCTTCCTTGGCGGCCTCGTCTATCTCCTGGCCATCGCCGTGGCCTTCCTCAGCCCCACCGCCTCCTTCGCCATTGACGCCATCGTGGCTGTCTACTTCGCAGCCTCCAAGAGCCAGGTCCCGGGATCTATCGTCCGATCGGCGCAGACAGATGGTTCCGGCTAGACCCGCATCGCCTGACAAGCTCGAGGTTTGTGCCTCGCTGTGAAGGATCCCTTCCGGTCGGACCCGGGTTCGGTCCCCGTCGGACCAACAGTCCGATAGCTGACGTATGCAGCCCTGCTTCGCCCTGATAGCGTGCGGCCGTCGAAGCAGGGCGAAACGAACGCATAGGAGGGTATTGATGACATTAAGTCGTCGATCTGCCGTACTCGTCGGCGGGGCTTCGTGCGTGGCCGCGCTGACAGGACTGGTGATTGCCAGTACGCCGATTGCGTCCGCGCACAGCGTGGCCGTGACCGCTAAGGCGTCCGCGCAAACACCAGTGCCAGTTGGTCCGCGTCCGCCGTTGGGGCGAGCCAAGCCGTCGGGGTCGAAGCCGTATCTCGGCCGCGCGGACACGCCGGACACGGCGTCGCCCTGGACGCCGCTGGCGAGCCCGCCGCCGTTCGGGACGCCCGGCACGATGCTGCTGGAGAGCGACGGGACCGTGCTCGTGCACAATGAGCCGGACAACAACACCACGGGCGGCACAAACGCATGGTGGAAGCTCACGCCGGATTCACGCGGCAGCTACATCAACGGGACGTGGAGCCAGATCGCGTCGATGCCGGCCGCCTACACGCCGCTGTATTTCGCGTCGGCGATCCTGCCCGACGGGCGCATGATCGTCGAGGGCGGCGAATACATCGGGGAAAATGCCGTGTGGTCCAACGAGGGCGCGATCTACAGCCCGGTGACCAACACCTGGGCTTCCGTGGCGCCGCCGCCGGGCTGGACGAGCATCGGGGACGCCGCGAGCGAGGTACTGGCCAACGGCACCTTCATGCTCCAGCAGCCGTGCAACACGTGCCTCACCAATCCAAATCTCACTGTCGATGACGCGCTGCTCAACGCGAAGACGCTGACCTGGAAGGTGATCCCGGGGACAGGCAAGAATGATCCCAACGACGAGGAGGGCTGGACCCTGGAGCCGAGCGGCCAGGTGCTGACCCTCGATACCTGGATCCCGGCAGCGACCCAGCTATTCAACCCCGGCACCAGGTCCTGGTCGTTCGCGGGAAACACGGCCGCGAACGGCAATCCGGTCAACCCGTACCCGGTCGTCGAGATCGGGCCGCAGGTCGAGATGCCAGGCGGCAACACGTTTGTGGTCGGGGCCGGCTCGAGCACGCAAGAGGCGCCTGCGGCGTGCACCACGGACGCGGCGACGCAGAATGCGCTGTATAACTACAAGGCCGGGACCGCGGGCACGTGGACGGCGGGGCCGCAGATCGCGGCCATCGGCGGCCAGGAGTTCGACAGCACTGACGGACCGGGGTCGGTCCTGCCGGACGGCAACGTGTTGTTCGACGTGAGCGCGTGCGTGTACAACACGCCGACTCACTTCTTCGTCTACAACGCGGGCTCGAACTCGCTTACCCAGGTCCCGGACGTGCCCAACGCTCCGAATGACTCCTCGTACTACACGCGGATGCTCGCGCTGCCGAACGGGCAGGTGCTGTTCAACGACGGCACCAGCCAGATGGAGGTCTATACGGCCGGTGGGACGCCGAACGGGTCGTGGGTGCCTTCGATCACATCCGTGGGTTCCACGAGGCTGGCCCCGGGGAGCACCTACACCCTGTCCGGCAAGCAGCTCGCCGGGTTGGACCAGGGAGCTGCCTACGGTGATGACGTCCAGGACAACACTAACTTCCCCCTGGTACGGATCACCAACTCCGCCACCGGGGCGGTGACCTATGCCCGGACCAGCGACTGGACCTCGGCGTCGGTCCGTCCCGGCACGAGGTCCTCGACCAGGTTCACCCTCCCGTCGAGCACGCCGGCGGGCAAGAGCACGCTGGTCGTGGTCGCCAACGGAATAGCCTCACCGCCTTCGATGGTGACGATCTCCTGAGGGCGACCAGAGCGGTCGTTCCGCGCGAACGACGCAGCTGCTTTCCAGGCCCCGTCCCGAGCATTCGGGGCGGGGCCTGGGGCTCGTCGGCTTGGACGGCCCGCTGGATGAGACCAAGTGGGTGCCGAGTTCGGGTCGAGGCGACACTCGCTCCGAAGTACTGAGATCGGTAGACTCCGTCCGTTACGCGACGAATCTGGCACCAACGCCCTCATCGATCGCCGCGAGCCGACCACAACGCCGGGCGGGTGCTTGACGCGGTACCGGAGATGACTGTGCAGACGATGACCGATGCTGGGTGACCGGCGGTGAACGCCGAGTTCTTCGCGCTGGCGTTCGTCGCGGCGCTGAACCCCAAGCTGCTGGCCCTCGACCTGCTGCTGATCGAGAACCGCCTGCCGCGGCCGATGTTCTTGTGCGTCCTGCTCGGCGGCCTGACCGTGGGCATCACGGTCGGCCTGCTGGACGTGCTCGTCTTCCACGCCGATGCCATCAACTCCCAGAAAACGGTGAGCGCGGGCGTCGACCTGGCTATTGGCCTGCTCCTGCTCGTCGCCGGCGGGCTGCTCGCAACAGGACGCCTGCACGGCCGGCGCAAGGCACCAGCCCCAGCCGGAGACGGGCAGCCGCACAAACCGCAGAAGAAGGACGGCTGGGCGCAGCGGGTGCTCAGCGAGCCCCGCCTCGGGCTGGCCATGCTCGTCGGCGCGGTGATCGGCATCCCTGGCGCCAGCTACCTCGCCGCACTGCACATCCTGGTCACCAGCAAATCCTCCACCGCGGCCCAGATCATCGCCGTCGTCATCTTCGTCCTCATCGACTTCTTGCTGATCATCATCCCATTCGCGTTCCTGGAGCTCAGCCCCGAGGCCACCAGGGCCTCGCTCAAGAACACCCAGGACTGGCTGCTGAGCCACGCCCGGCAGCTCATCATTTACCTCGCCCTCATCCTGGGCGCCTACCTCGCGGTCAGCGGCCTGATACGGCTGAGCTGACTGGCAGGACGGCCCGGCAGGGCCGGGGCAGGAGCATATGACTATGGCGGCTGAACCCGCGTGCCAGCATCCGGCCCCACGAATCGAGGTCCACTACGCGACGAGCCGGATTTCCGGGCGCTCTGAGAGAGTTTCGCCGGGGTCGATCAGCTGCCAGCACAGTGTGAGCCGCCCGGTCTCATCGCTTATCCACGTTCCGCGCAGCCGGGGCGCCACCGCAGGATTGTCGCTCGGGGTAATCGGAGCCGCCGCGGCCACCGCTGGTTGCTGTGCAGGAAGAAGCGCCCGGGGGTGGCGGTGTCCTACCCACAGCGCGGGCCCGGCCCACAGCGACCCGAAGAGCAAGGCGAGCGCCGCAGCAGTGACTACAGCGGCGGAGCCACCGGAGAACACCTCGAGCACCAGCAGCAGGCCGCCCACGATCGCGGCGAGCAACCCGCACAGCCCGGCGACTGCGAACCGGTGCCCGATCCGGACCAGCTCGCGTTTGAGCCCGCGCTGGAACAGCAGGCGGTGCGCCATGACCGGTGCGACCAGCAGGGCACCGGTCAAGGCGGAGGCGGCCAGGGTGGCGATGTAGGTGTCGCGTTCCGTGGCGCCCAGCGTGGCGAATCGGTTGGTGAACGCCAGTCCGAGCAGGAACGCGAACAGGATCTGCACGCCGGTCTGCGCGACCCGCAGTTCCTGTAGCAGCTCGGCGAAGTTGCGGTCGGCCCGCTTCAGCGGCGTCTCGCTTCGCTGACCGGCGTTCCAGGTGTCGTCGCGCCTCGCAGCGGAAGCCATCCGGTGGGCTCGGCGGGCCGATCTGGCCGCCACTTCGCTTCGGTAAATTGCCGGAACCGGCAACAGAGTGGAGGATGGTGAATGAGACATAAATTCATCGTGAACGACGACTGCCGCGGTGTCGACGATCCTCACGTTATGCTCACGCCGTGAATGCAGGGTTCTCACGCCTCCCTGGCTGGCATGAGGTTCCGGTTCGGGTTCGCCTATTATGCCTACCATGGCGGCGCTTTCTCGGTTGCAGTCTGCTCGGTCCGTCATGACATGACCGGCGCCAATATGTGGACAACCTTGCTAGTCCTGGTGGCCTCCGGGCAGGTGCTGGCCCGGCTGAGCGTTCTGCAGGGCCGCCGGGTCCGCGCGGTCAGCCAACCGGCCTCGTCCCATCCCGTGTCGGCCGACCCGCCCGAGCCGGACGCCAGCAGGCGCCGCTAACTCTGAAGGGATGTCGCCGATGTCTGCTGAGAACCGCTTCCTGCAAGGCCCGTTCGCCCCGGTGACCAAGGAGATCACCGCATTCGACTTGCCGGTGACCGGCGCGGTGCCTGCCGGGCTCAGCGGGCGTTACCTGCGTAACGGGCCCAACCCGCTAGGCCTGGACGACCCGAATTACCACTGGTTCCTGGGCGCGGGCATGGTGCATGGCGTGCGGCTGCGAGACGGCAAGGCCGAGTGGTACCGCAACCGCTGGGTCCGCTCCAAGGCCGTCGCCGAGGGCCTGGGTGAGAAATGGCCAGGCGGCCCGGTGCACGAGAACATGGACTTTGCCGCTAACACGCACATCATCGCCCATGCCGGGCGCACCCTGGCCACCGTGGAGGCCGGCCCGCTGCCCTATGAGCTATCCGATGAGCTGGACACCCTCGGGCCGTGCGATTTCGGCGGGACGCTGCCCGGTGGTTACGCCGCGCACACCAAGCTCGACCCGCGGACCGGCGAGCTGCACGCCATCGCCTACTTCTGGGCCTGGGACCACGTGCAGCACGTCGTCGCCGACGCCGCCGGCCAGGTGAGCCGCACGACCGACATCCCGGTTCCCGGCGGGCCGATGATGCACGACTTCGCCCTCACCGAGAAATACCTGGTCCTTTTCGACCTGCCGGTGACGTTCAGCATGGACGCGGTATCGGCCGGGCGGGAGCTGCCTTACACGTGGAACCCGGCGCACCAGGCCCGCATCGGCCTGCTGCCGCGCGACGGCAGCCCGCCGCGCGTCCGCTGGCTGGAGGTCAGCCCCTGCTGGGTCTTCCACGCCCTCAACGCCTACGACGACGGCGCGCGGGTCGTGGTCGACCTGTGCCAGTATCCGCAGCCTTTCGACGTCGCCACGCTGTGGGACGGGCACGGGCCGGCCACCCTCGACCGGTGGATCATCGACCCGGCCGCCGGGCAGGTGACCCAGCAGACCCTCAACGACCGTGCGCAGGAATTCCCGCGGGTCGATGACCGGGTTATCGCCCGGCCGCACCGGTACGGCTACAGCGCGTTGATCGGCGAGGTCGGCCGCGCCATCGCGCCGCTGACCGGGGACTTCGCCGACGAGGCCTTCACCAACGCCCTGCTCAAGCACGACCTGGTGCACGGCACCGCCGAGACGCACGCTTTCGGCCGGGACGCTACCGCCGGCGAAGCCGTGTTCGCGCCCGCCGCACCCGGCGCGGCCGAAGACGACGGCTACGTCTTCGCCTACGTCCACAACCCCGACCGCGGCGCTTCTGACCTGGTGATCCTCGCCGCGCAGGACTTCACCGGCGAACCCGTCGCCCGCATTCACCTGCCAGCCCGGATCCCGCTGGGATTCCACGGCAGCTGGATTCCCGACCAGTAGAGCCAATCCTTCGGTAATGCCCTGGAGCTGGCATGGCTGCCAGCTGCGGCGCCGGAAACCGCCGATTATCCACCGCAGGCCGTCACTCCGGGGCCGGGTTAGTCGTTCTCGACCACGTAGTCCCATTTAGCGACAATGTTCCGTCCGTCCGGCGCCCAGCGCATCAGCCCCTCCCCGGTCGCCTCGACGGCCCGGAGCTCGAAGCTCACCGTCCTGCCAGGACGAAGGATCTTCGGTGGCCACGGCTGGCCGGGGACGAAGTAGGGCCGGTAAACGTGGCTCGTATCGTCGATGCTGGTGAAGTCGGACGCCGAGACGGGCACTGGTCCGGTGGCCGCGGACATGCTCACCACCCACGTGGAGGTCGTCGCCGGGGCCTGGTAGGGCAGGCCCTCGCCGGGGACCTGTGGACCGGTCACGGTCACCAGCACCGACCAGTGCGGCGTCTTCACCTCCACGGCGTCGCCCTGACTGGTCAGCGCGGGACGCTGGACGGTGCCGGTCAGCGCGGTGTCGCTGTGATAGTGCAGGGTGCTGGGCGGCAAGAAGGACGGGTAGCCGCCGTAGTGGCTGGAGCTGGCAGGGCTGCTGGCCGCCGAGCTGCAGCCAGCAAGAACGAAAAGCAGCAGCGCGGCCAGTGCCGTACCGGCCCGCTCCCTCGCCCTGGCCTCCGCGCTGACTGCGGAGGCCAGGGCGAGCCTGGTTGAGCGTGCCCTGCGGGCCAGCGGGTTCATGACATCCCGGGCAGGGTCCTGCGCCGGCGGCGCAGGTACCAGACGTATCCGCCGAGCACGATCAGGGCCAGCAGCGGCACCCCCACCGCCAGGTATGTCCGGGGCCGCAGCGGGCCGGGAGCGGCGCGGCCAAGGACGGTGAACGCAGCCAGGCTGGCCTGGCCGTAGCCGCGCGGGTTGTTGAACACGTCGCGCCCGAACGGCCGCAGGCCAGGCTGCGCCGCATAGCCGAGGTGGCCCAGCCCGTCGAGCCCGCCAGACACCGTGCCGGCCGGCAGCCGGGCGAAGTCATGGCCCGCCGCGACGTCGAAGATGTCCTCCATCGTGCGCAGCCAGCTGTAGTGGTTGTAGAAGACATCCGAGACCGTGCCCGGCCTGATGAACGGGCTGATCAGAACGCTGCCGGTGTCCCCGCCGCCTGGCGTCGGGTCGGTGGCGTTGAACAGCGGGTCGGGGGTCTCGCCCGGTGCCAGGTCCGACGGGTCGCCCTCGGCGCTGAGCGTGATGCCGGTCACCGGCCCGGTCGGGTCGGCCGGGCTGCCGTCCTGGCTGACGAGCTGGAATGACCCTGTTGTCGCCGAGCCAGTGTTGGTGGTCGGGAAGTCAGGCCCGGTGTCGGTCACGGCGCCGACGAAGGAGTTCGCCGGGATGTTGGGGCCGGTCACCTCCCGGCCGGTGTCATCGGCCAGGATCGAGTTGTCGGAGATGACGTTCGATCCTGGCCCGCCGGTGACGGTGTCGGTCCTGGCCCCTGGCGGGCTGCCCGCTCCGCCGCGCACGATACCGGGCACGCAGTCCGAGGGCACCAGCGTCGGGCTGGTCTGGGTGCACGCCGGCGGCCGGTCGATGTAGGCGTTGTTGCCCGGGCCGGGGTAGAGCTGGTCACCCTGGGCGTTCGTGCCGAGCGTGGAGTTCGGCCCGGTCGGCTCGTGGTCGACGTTGCGGCCGTAGAGGTTCTCGCCGGCCGAGTCAGACTTGAGGCTGCTCGTGTAGTTCGGCTGATCGGAGGAGGTCGGGCCGTAGTCGTCGGCGTTGTTGAAACTGTTGCCGGTGTAGGTGAAGGGCGCGAAGGCCTCGTCGAAGGTGATGTCGATCAGGCCGCCTTGCTTGAAGGCCGGCGACTGCTCGATCATCGGGATGTAGTACTCGAGGAACAGGTCGGCGGCGTACAGCCCGCCGGTGTAGTTCTTCGGGGTGGTCGACTCGGGATCGCTGGGGATCGGCGAGTTGTAGTCAGGCGTACCGCTCGCGGTGAAGGCACCGGAGAGATTGTTGCCGTGGCACACGGCGTCGTGAGCGTCGCTGCAGTTATCCGGAGTGATCCAGCTGAAGTTCGGGGTCGTCTTGACGCTCTGCAGGTCGTGGAACAGGCCGTCGGCCGGGCTGTCGAGATTGGCGATGCGGTCCTCGTCGCAGTTGGTTCCGCCGTCGGACGGCTCGTTGAGCGGCGCGGTCGTCGGGCCATCGGCATTGACGGCACCGGTCAGGGACTCAAACCACGGGAAGGGGAAGTGCTTGGCCACGAACTGGTCGTCCGGCTGCGCCGCGGTGAACGTCGTTACGCCGGACGGGTAGTCGCCTTCCATGTCGGTGGGATCGGTGTCCGGGTTATTGGCCGCCGTCCCCGGGCCGCCGCAGGCCGCGGCCTCACGGTCCGGCACGGTATTGGGCACGAACCGCGCCGAGCCCGGTGTCTGCGCGCCGCCCAGATCCTGGGCGTACCCCTTCCAGGTCACCCCCGCCGCGTTGAACTGATTGAACAGCGTCGGGACGTCGGTCGGGTACGTGCACCCGTTCTTGCCCAGCGGGGCGTTGGCGCCGCTCGGCTGGGACGCGTTGGCCGGCGAGTTCATCTGGCCGTAATTGGGATTGGTCCGCAGCGAGCCGGAGCCCAGAATGTCCGAGTTCGGCCCGATCAGCTTGTTCGAGACGCTGCAGTCCTCCTGGGTGTCCTCCTCGGGTGCCTGCCCGGACACCATCGATAGGTAATTGTCCATGCTGGAATGGCCGGTCCCGTAATAGTCCTTGAGCAGGACACCCTGGCCCGGGAGCGTCTTCCACAGGTAGCTGTTCTGGTTCAGGCCAGTGAACGTAGCGTCATAGGACTTGTTCTCCAGGATGATCAGCCACACGTGCTTGACCGAGCCGGGCCGCAGGCCCGTGCTGGAAATAGCGATCCCGCTGGCCTGAGCGGGCGCTGCGGCAAGGACTGAGGCAGGGACCGCGATACCGGCCAGGGCAAGCACCCCTGCCCCGCACGCGGCGAGAGCTCGCGGCAGACGACGACCTATGCCAGAAATAGTCATGGGACCTATTTAATGTCCCGGCCGCTCATCGGGAACAACGGCAAGCGTCGCATCGGTGACGAACGAGTGAACCTTTTGCCTCACGTCGCCCGCCGCACCATCCAGGGCTGACCGGCAGCGGGGGGGACTAAGCTAGGCGGACGTTCTTAGCGATCTTGCTCTGGCTTGTCGGAGGCTGGGTTCAACGCAACAGTGCCCGGCCGCGCACATAATGCTGACCAGGTGCGCCTGCAGGCAGCGCCGCGCCCGGCTTGATGTCAAGCGGGGAAGCCCGCGTGAATTCCGGTGATTCCCACGATCACCCGGCAGTATCCAGACTCGCATACTGCTGGTATGGCACGCGGGACCGATCCGCCGATCGCCGGTGGACTGCTCGCGCTGGTGGTCCAAGTGAGGTCGCCGCGCTTTTCGCGGCATCGGCGAAGGATCATCAAGGCGCACGCGGCTGACCTGATCCGCCGTTGAGCCGGGCTGGGGGCGAGGCTACGGGGGGGTTGCCGTAGCTCGGTAGCCTCTCCTCCAGCCCTCCGCTGGTCCGCGGCTGAGCGCGGCGCTGACCTGCTTGCTGGCTCTGTTGATCTTGCTTGGCTTCCGGGTCGCGCGACGCTGCAAGCGGGGCCGGGCGGGTAGTGTCCCGCCAGTGGCGGCACCGCCCGTATAAGCGACAGCATCCAGCCCGGCGCCAGTACGACTTGACGATTCGGCCTTTCTGGGCTAACCCAGTTCCAGCGCCGTTGCCGTTGTCCGTTGCCGTTGGCGTTGTCCGTTGCCGTTTGCCCGTATCCGCTGACTAGACGATGGGCTTGGGATGCGCGCCGTTTCTGTCCCGTTAGCCGGGCCCGCGATTTCGCCCAGCGGCACGTCGGGTTACCGCAGGCAGGCCGAGCAGTGGAACGCGTGGCTGCCGTGGCGCGCCCGACGTTCCCGCCAGGCGGCGACAGTCGTTCTGCTGGTCATCGGCTGCTGCTCCGCGGCGGCCCAGGGGACACTGTGGACCAGGGCCCCTGCGCTCGCCATCGTGAACGTGGTGACCTCACTGACCTTCGCCTTCACTGGGCTAGCGCTTTACCGGCAGCCCGGGCAGCGCGGCGTGGCGTGGGCGCTCATGCTGGCGGGGGTGTGCCGGTCGCTTGACTTCGCCGATTCCTGGAATGCTGGTCCGTGGCCTGTTTATGCCGTCGTGTGCGGTGGCATGGACCGGGTTTTCGGCGCCTGGGCGTTACTTCGCTATCCGAATCCCAGGCTGCTGGGATATCAGCGCGTATTTCTCATCCTCCTTGCCAGTTGGATGCTGGTAGGCCGGACGCTGATCGCCGTCACATCAACCGCGCGATGGAACGGAGAGTCGCCGTTAGCCTGGTGGCCTGGCCTAATGGTGAATCTGCGGCTGTTCGGCCTGATAAGTGTGGTTGTCAACGCCGGTGAGGGGCTTCTTGGCGTTGCCATCCTGGCGTTCCTCGTGATGCGGCTCGTGCAGACAAGAGGCCTCGACCGGATCGTCATCGCCCCGATCATCGTGGCGGGACTGGCTGCTGTGGTGGCCGCGAGTGCGACGGCCGTCGTCCAGATGCTGGCGAGCCCCGGCGCCACCCCCAACGGCGCGTTCCTCACGGAAGGCATAGTGGACTTGGCAGTGCCGCTGGCGTTCCTGATCGCGGTGATACAGCGCGCCCTCCTGCTCAAGAACCTCACCGTGCTGGCCGCTCAGGTCTCGGCCGGCGCTGACGTCAGCGCGGTGC
Source organism: uncultured Actinomycetes bacterium (assembly GCA_963774825.1). Classification (GTDB taxonomy): domain Bacteria; phylum Actinomycetota; class Actinomycetes; order Streptosporangiales; family Streptosporangiaceae; genus DATBGO01. The sequence goes on from CAVZGW010000006.1 coordinate 257,846, forward strand.
GTTACGCGCTGCGGGCTACCCTGCATGACCCGACTCTTGATGTTGTCGATCTGTCCGCTCCCGGCCCTTCGCTGGGCAGCGGCGACGGGAGGGCTGGCGTCGGCGATGGCCGTGCAGATGCCACCATGGTCGCGGGGCACGGGCCGCAACGTGACCGACTGGTCGAGTTCATCAGCGGCGAGGCAGGCGCCCGGATCGCGGCCATCATCGCCGACCCTGCCCTGGCGAGGTACCGGGGTCTATTCGACGCCGCCGTCCAGACCAGTGGGCTGGCCCTGAAGAATGCTCAGCTCCAGGCGCAGGCCGCACAGGTGGAATTGGAACAAGTGCGCGCGTCGCGGGCCCGCATCATCGAAGCCGGGCTGGCGGAACAGCGGCGTCTCGAACGCGACCTGCATGATGGCGTGCAGCAGCGTCTCCTCGGCCTGGCTGCCCTGCTCACCGCAGCGATGACCAGCACTGCCGACTCAGCCGCGACCGCAGCTTTCGGGCAGGCCTGTGACGAGCTCAAGGAAGTGCTGGGCGAGCTGCGTGACCTGGCTCACGGGATCCATCCTGCAGTGCTGTCCCAAGGAGGCCTGGCCGTCGCGCTGGAAGACGTCACCGAGAGGCTCCCGTTGCCTGTCCGCGTGATCGCGCCCTCGTCCCGGGCCGCCCCTGCCGTGGAGGCGACCGTTTACTTCGTCGCTTGTGAGGCGCTCACCAACGTGGTGAAGCACTCCAAAGCTGACAGCGCGTCCGTGGTGATCCGGATGACCGAGTCATGGCTCGACATGGAGATTGCCGACGACGGCGTCGGCGGCGCGACGCCGGACGGCCAGGGGCTGGCTAACATCTTGGATCGCGTCAGCGCCCTCGACGGTGACGTCACCATCCACAGCCCACCGGGCAGGGGAACCCGTCTCATGGTGAGGATTCCATGCGAATAGCGATCGCGGAAGACTCCGGGCTGTTCCGCAGCAGCCTGGCGCTGCTGCTGGAGGCATGCGGCGCCCAGATCACGGCTAGAAAGTCAACTGGCGCTGAACTACTGGCGACCATCAGAACGAGCCCGCCAGAAGTCGTCATCCTCGACATCCGCATGCCTCCCTCCTTCACCGACGAAGGCATCAAGGCAGCGGCCGAGCTGCGCGGCATTCACCCGCGGACCGGAATTCTCGTGCTTTCTACTTACGCTGAGACCAGGTACGCGAGCCAGCTCTTGGAGACTGTCAGCACGGGCGTGGGCTACCTACTGAAAGACAATGTCACAGACGCCACCGCCCTTATGGACAGCCTGGCGAGGGTCGCGGCAGGTGAGACGGTAATGGACCCAGCCATTGTCCGGCGCCTGCTACAAAGGAACCGGAAGCCAAGCAAGATAGACATGCTAAACGAGCGGGAGCGTGCCGTGCTCCGGCGCATGGCCGAAGGCCGCTCCAACCTCGGGATAGCAAAACAGCTCAGCCTGAGCGCCCGCACGGTCGAAACCCACATAACGAGCCTCTTCACCAAGCTTGGGCTCGATCAGACCGACAACGACAATAACCGCGTCCGGGCCGTGCTCACCTTCCTCCGCTCTGCCGACCCGGTCACATGACACCCGCTGCCACGCTGGCCTGCCCTGGAGTTGATGGCCGCGGCGCGTGTCCCTGCGGACGCCGGGGCGCCCGCCACGCCCCCTGCCTCCAGCGCCCCCGGTCAGCGTTCACCCAGATGCCAGCGCCCGGCACTCAGAATCTGCTCCCATCTTGACGACGTGGTCACTTGAGGATGATCACGTCGTTTTCCCCGAACGCGTCCAGCAGTTCCTGGCCGAGGTGAAGGGCGGCGAAGGCCGCTATCAAAATGCCGGGAGCCTCATTCGCGCCCGGATCCCCGGCGAGCGGCGGTGTGCCTTCCAGAAGACGCATACGTACGAGAAATCCTCCGTCGTGCCTCTCCCTGACGATGGCCGCAGCAGTTGCCAATGGCGCCTTACGCTGTGCCCGGATAATTGCCAGTACGACCTCGGCCAGGCTGAGCGTTTCCACTCGCCGCCAGCCGGCCGTCGGCGGCTCACCACCAGCCGCAACGTCGCGCCCCGATGCCATTCAAACAGTGTGCCGGCCTGGGCCGCCTGGCTGATCGTGGGAACCACCGGTATTGACGCGGGGTTTCCCCCCTTGACAGTGCCCGAGGCCGTCGATCAGATCAGGGAGCTGCGCGCCTGTCACGGGCGCCTGGGGACTCTCCTTATCACCAGGGTGCCTGATCCGCGCCGCGCGCCGTTCGTGATCACTCCTCAGACCCTGGGCGTGAACGATGTAGAGCAGCTGTTTGCCTGATGCCCGCGGACAACCGTGACGTCGACGACAACCCTGAAACGGGGCGTCGCGCCGCTCACGTAGTAGGCGGCGGTGGCGCGGCCTCCAGAGCCCGCGACGCGGAAGTAGGCACGGTTGACGGTCTTGTAGTGAGCCACCGTGAACACCTCGGCGCCGACCGCGGTGCGGACCTTCACATCGGTGGTGGTGTAGTCAGCCGGGTGGCTGTTGCTCACCGATGCCGTACAGGATTTCAATGCCGCCGTTGCGGCCGGACCCGCCAGCGCGGGTCCAGCCAGGGCAAGGGTGAAACCCGCCCCAGCGGCGAGGGCGGACATGGTGATCACGCTGCGCTTCATCTGCTCCTCCATTTGGGTGATGGTTGCTTGACGCTCCGCGCGCCGGAGCGGTTGGCATCCCCGCCGGACGTCCCATTGCTGACTGCCTCGCCGATAGAGAAAGCTGGCCGTGGGCGTCGTGCGGCTTCAGAAGCGGGTTTCCCGGGGCGCTTTCGGATCCTTGCCGCGTCCTCGGCTGCCTCGTATGGCAGCTGATGGCGCTTGTGCCGCACCGGCCCGGTGGCGATATCCTCAGATGGATACACCTGCCTTTCCTCTCGGGTATCGCGGTCATGGTGTGCGGGACAGGAGCCGGCCGATGGGTGGTCAGCATGACGCGGCCCGGTCCGATGCCATGCTGCGGCGTCCTGTGGTCGATCCCGGCATCCCGCGTTCTGACCGTGTCCTGCTGACCGCCTCTGGCACATTTCTCACTCCGGCGGGCCGGGACCGGCCCGCCCGGCACCGCGACTTCCTGCCCACGGATCCCGGCAAGCGGATGGCGACGGTCGACGGGGCGCTCATGGGCGTGACAACCGCCATGTTCATCGCGGTCTTTGGCGCAACCCCGTTGGCCATCGGGGTGCTGACCTTCCAGGGGCCGGCTGGCTGGGAGTCTGCTTCGAACCGTTATGCGCTGCTTCTCGCGGAGATCATCGCGGTGGTCACCGCGGTGGTCTTCGGCGTCCGGATCGCTCGCTTCGGGCAGCCGAGCGGCAATGTGCCAGCCGAGACGGCCGCGCGCACCTACCACGGCCGCTATCTGACCGATGCCGACTTCGACGCCCGGTCCAGGGTGCTGCTGCGGCGCGCGCAAGATGCCATCGACGCCGTCACTTGGTCGGAGGTCTGCAGGGCCGGCCTGCTGGATCAGACCGCCGCGAGCGCGGCCCTCACCTGGCAGGAATGGGATATCGCCCTGGCGCTGCGCGAGCAGGCCCGGCTTCGCGCCAGGCGGGCGGGACTGTCCGCAGTCAGCACGGGCACGCTGCCCGCCTGCCAGCTCCAGGCCGCCGAGCTCGCCGACTCCAGCATCGCCGGCCGGGTCGCGGCGCTGGAGCGCTATGCCGCAGAGGCCCGCGAGGCAGATGCCGCCTACCGGGACTGGCAGCAGGGAGCTGCGCTGGCCGAACTGAGCGGCCAGCACCTGGACATGCTCGCCCGCACCGCCGCCGACGAGCACGGCATCGCCGAGATCGAGGCCATGTCTCAGCAGGCCCTCGCGGTCCGCCTCGCGCTCCGCGAACTGCCCAGCTAGGCCACCGCGCAGCCGTCCTATCCGGCGAAGAGACGGCGGCTCCCTGCTTCGATTTCCTGCTAGGCGTGGCTCGCCGGAGATGCGCCTGGGGTGCCTGATGTTGCCTGTGCTTGTTGCGCTCATAAGCTGGTTCAGGGCTGCCAGCCATCGGCGGCGGTTCGGTTCCGCTGAGCTGGGTTGCAGCGTCTGGCTGTCGGCCGAGAACAAGGGGAGAATGCTATGCCCGCGAAGGTGGGGTACCTGGTGATCGACGCGGCTGATCCGGAGGGCCTCGCTCCGTTCTGGTGCGGTTTGCTGGCCGTGAGCGTGGACGTGACGATCGGGGACGCTGAGTTCCTGGTGCTGTCACCGACGGAGGAGGGCCTTACGGTCGGGTTCCAGCGCGTAAGGGAGGCTAAGGCGGGGAAGAACCGGCTGCATCTGGACCTGGTGGTGGATGACCTGGACGAGGCAACGGCGGAGGTCGACAAGCTCGGAGGCCGCTGGCTCGAGCCGGGGGAGACCCGCGAGCTCGAAGGGTTCCGATGGCGCTGTATGGCGGATCCGGAGGGCAACGAGTTTGACATTGACGTCCTGCCCGCTACCGCTTAGCCGCTCCTTCCCCCCGTGTACAAGTGGAAATCATGGTGCGCGACGCCGGCCTGCCTGAGCCACTGCCCGGGTAAATCCTGGTCAAAGACGCGTGCCATTGCGAAGCGGGTGTCAGCCCTCAGTGGGGGTCTGCTGCGCGGCTGAGACTGGAACCCATACCTGCGATAGAGTGGGCTGGTGCGCAGGCCCGGCCTGGGTCTACGTTCCAACTGGAGTGATCTTCGGGCCTTGGGGAGCCCGCTCGAGATGAGCCGGCGGGCGTTCGACGGGCTCGTGAAGAATCGAGGGCGATTCCCCGATGGCGCTGTACATGTATCAGGCCGCCTACACCGCAGAGTCGATGGCGGCTCTGATCAAGGAGCCGCAGGACCGGATCGAGGCAGTCAGGCCGGTGCTTGAGGCCCTGGGAGCCAAGATCCTGGCGGGCGGTTTTCCGTTCGGCGAGTTTGACGTGCTGGTGGTTTATGAGGCACCTGATGACACGAGCGCTGCCAGCATCGCGATGGCAATTGCCGCAGGCGGCGCGGTCAGTTCGTCCAGGACCACCCGGCTCCTCAGCGGCCAGGAATGGATTGAATCTCTTCGCAAAGCGCAAGGTTCTCAGTACCGGCCGCGGTGGACCCGCCGGCTGCCTCCTATCTCGCCAACGCCAAGGCCGGTGCGGACAGCGGGGTTACCGCCGATAACGTCCAGGGAGTCATGACCGGGGTTGCCCCGGTGGTGGGCACGGCGCGCATTCCTGATCCGGTCACCCTGGTCGTGCCCAGCCTAGACTTTCATGGGTGGACGCCACGACGATGCGGCGACGCGTCGAGTCAGCCCGAGTGGCCCACCTGGCCACCGTTGGCGCCGACGCTCTACCGCACCTCGTCCCCGTCTGCTTCGCGGTCGACGGAGACACCGTCTACTCAGCGGTCGATCACAAACCCAAGCGAGGCACGCAGCTTCGCCGGCTCGACAACCTGAGAACGACCGGCCACGCATGCCTGCTCGTCGATTATTACGGCGAGGACTGGTCGACGCTGTGGTGGGTCCGGATGGACGGCCGCGGGCGGGTGGCAGACGACCCACGCGAGGTCGCCCTGGCCCTGGCAGCCCTCGCCGACAAGTACAGCCAGTATGCCGCGCAACCCCCCGGTGGCCCGATCATCGCGATACAAGTGACAAGATGGAGCGGCTGGTCTGCGGCCGGGTGACGGCTCGATAACCGAACGCATCATGGGTGTTTTCTCCCGAAGGCCCAGTGTAGAGTGCGTGCAGAGGAGACCCGGGGGCGGTGATGAAGCAGACGCAGCTGCTCGTCATCGGCGCGGGGCCATACGGCCTGTCGGCTGCAGCGCTGGCACGTGAGCGTGGTATCCATACGTTGGTGCTCGGCCAGCCGATGGGTTTTTGGCGGCAGAACATGCCGGCGGGCATGTTCTTGCGATCGGGCCCGGACTGGCACCTCGATGGCGCCGCGATTCACACGTTTGAAGCATTCCTGGAGGAGCGGGGGATCCAGCCCGGTGAGGTCGATCCCATTCCGATCGGCGTCTTCCTCGACTATGTCGGCTGGTTCCAGAAGGCAAAGGAAATCGAGGTCCGCGAAGAGTTCGCCGATACCCTGGCCAAGGCAGATGGCCGGTTCGAGGCAACGCTCCACAGCGGCGAACGCATCCGCGCAGACGCGGTGGTAGCCGCGCCCGGGATCCGCCACTACGCCAGCGTTCCCGGCTGGGCGTCATCGCTTCCGCCCGGATACGCTGCGCACACCTGCGAGCTGGTGCGTTTTGACGACATGGCCGGAGCGCGCGTCCTGATTATCGGCGGGCGGCAAAGCGCATACGAGTGGGCCGCGTTGATCCGGGAACACGGTGCCGCGCGCATCGACATCGTCCACCGCCACGACATCCCGCGCTTCGAGCGGGTCAGCTGGAAATTCGTCGACCCTCACGTCGAGCAGACACTCCGGGTGCGCGGGTACTGGCGTAACCTTCCCCGAAGCGAAAAAGAAGCGATCACCAGGCGCTTCTGGGAAGTAGGCAGGCTTACGCTAGAACACTGGCTCACTCCCAGGCTGGACTGGGAGGGGATCCACCGATGGCCCGGAACCGAAGTCGCCGAGGCTACCCCGCGCGGCGATGGTGAGCTGCGGGTGCTGCTCTCAAACGCCACGCAGCTGACTGTTGACCGCGTGGTGTTCGCTTCGGGTTACCGGGCCGATCTAGCCAAAGTCCCCTACCTGGCGGGCGTCCGGGGGGAAGTCAGATTGTCCAATGGCTTCCCCGTGCTGGACGAGGCTTTTCAGACCAGCCTTGACGGCCTGTACATCACGGGCTTCTCAGCAACGCAAGACTTCGGGCCGTTCTTCGGTTTCGTCAAGGGATCACCCGCTGCCGCTACGCTGATCGTCCGCGACCTGCTGTCGCGAAACTGACCCGTGAACGGCTAGGACACCTGGCCGATCTGCCGCGCGGAGGCGGCGTTGGCCAAGATCACGGCAAGGAGTTCTTAACCCGCCCGGTGCCCACCTATTTCGGGAGGATTGCAGCCCACCCGCTGATTGGCTCTGGGACCCGAGCGCGTGACCGGAGGCGCTCCCGCAGGTATCCCTCGGGCACACCCCAGGGACCGGACCAGTGCATCTCACGGGCGCGATGGCGCGCTCGGCGATGCGACAGTGGGCACCGTAGTACCGGCGGGGCGGCCGTGAACCCGTTCACTCATTTCACCTGTCCGGCCGCTGAAGCCTTTTCGGCTCTTACCGACAGGAGTAATGCCTTACCGCCCAGAATGCCGTGCGCTGCTAGTAAAGGTAGGACTCATGAGTAAGCAGCCGCTTCCCCCGCCGCCCGGTGACCGGCCTGTTCCGCCCGCACCGCCGCCCCCGCCCAGCTGGCGGCACTGGCTGTGGCCCATCGGTCTCGGGCTGACGGTGGTGCTGTATCTGTTCCTGCCCGCAATTCATGCCAGCTCGCCGGTCACCCTCAGCTACTCGCAGTTCGTCGCGGACGCGGGCGCGCACAAGATCAAGACTGTCACGTTCGCGTCCAGCACCGGCAACACGCCCGCCACTGGCACCTTCACCAGCGGCAAGTCGTACACCACCATCATCCCCGGCCAGCCCGGCCCGGCGTTTAACCAGCAACTCACGGCGGACGGCGTCCAGATCACGGCGTCGGCGCCCGGCAGCGGCTTCGGCAGCGTGCTGCTGTCCTGGCTGCTCCTGCTGCTGCCGCTGTTGTTCGTCTTCTACCTGTTCCGGCGGATGTCGCGGGGCTCCGCGAGCCCGCTGGGGGGAGTCCTGGGCATCGGCAGGTCCCGCGCGCAGGTCTTCGACGCCGAGCGGCCGCAGACCAAGTTCAGCGATATCGCCGGCTACGAAGGCGCCAAGGCGGAGATCGCCGAGGTCATCGACTTCCTCCGCAATCCGGGGCGCTACCAGCGGGCCGGCGCGATAGCGCCGCGCGGCCTGCTGATGATCGGCCCGCCGGGGACCGGCAAGACGCTGCTCGCCCGCGCGGTCGCCGGCGAGGCATCGGTACCGTTCTTCTCCGTCACCGGCTCCAGCTTCGTGGAGCTGTACGTCGGCGTCGGCGCGGCCAGGGTCCGTGATCTGTTCGCCGAGGCGCGCAAGCGGGCCCCGGCGATCATCTTCGTCGACGAAATCGACGCCATCGGCCAGCGGCGGGCGGGCACCGGCGCCGTGGTGTCCAACGACGAGCGCGAGCAGACGCTCAACCAGCTGCTGGCGGAGATGGACGGCTTCGACATGGCACAGGGAGTCGTGGTCCTCGCCGCGACCAACCGGCCCGAGGTCCTCGACCCGGCGCTGCTGCGGCCGGGCAGGTTCGACCGGCAGGTCACCATCCCGCTGCCCACGCTGACCGAGCGGGCCGCTATCTTGGCCGTGCACTGCCGCGACAAGCGGCTGGACCCCGATGTCGACCTGACCGTCGTGGCCCGGGGCACTCCCGGATTCGCCGGCGCCGACCTGGCCAACCTGGCTAACGAGGCCGCCATTGTCGCGGTGCGGGAGAACCGCGATGTGCTCACCGCTGCCGACTTCAGCGCGGCCAGGGACCGGATCCTGCTCGGCCGCCGCGAGGGCTCCAACGTGCTGATGCCCGACGAAAAGCAAGCCGTCGCCGTGCACGAGGCCGGTCACGCGCTCGTCGCCGCCTTGTCGCAGCACGCCGACCCGGTCGCCAAGGTGACCATCCTGCCGGCCGGCCAGACGCTGGGCGTTACTGAGCAGCTCCCGCTGGACGATCGGCACCTTTACCGCCAGGACTATCTCACCGACTCCCTTGCGGTCCGGCTCGGCGGCCGCGCCGCCGAGCTAGTTGAAGTGGGCCAGGGTTCGACTGGCGCAGCCAACGACCTGGCTAGCGCCACCGATCTGGCGACCAAGATGGTTCGCGAGTTCGGCCTGTCACCCGCGCTCGGACCGGTCGGTTATCCCGAGGGCGGGTCAGTGTTCCTGGGCGGCGGCGGCCCTGGCCTGTCCAGCCGGCCGTTCGCGGAGGCAACCCAGGCCACCATCGACAGCGAGGTGGCCCGGCTGCTGCGCGAGGCGGAGCAGTCCGCCGTGACACTCATCCGCGCGCACCGGGCCGAACTCGAGCAGCTCGTCAGGCTGCTGCTGGAGAAGGAGACGGTGGACGGCGAGGCCGTCTACCGGATCGTCGGCAAGCCGCTACCGGAGCACCGCCTCCAGGAGCAGGCGATCGCCCCGCACGCCGGGGCAAGGGCGAGGGCTGCGGCCGGAAACGGATCAGGCCCAGCGCTGCGGGCGGATCTGCCGCATCGGCCCCGGACCGGCCCAGCGACCAGCGGACCTGGGTGATACGCCTGATCCCGGCGCGCCGCGCGACCGCCGCCGCACCGACTGCCGGGACCAGGCGCCGAGGCGGCGTACAGGCTCACGGCGATCTCCGTCTTCCCCCGGCAGCCCGGCCGTGGCCAGGACACGCCGACAGCTTTCGGCGTGGCCAGTTCCGGCCGGCCTGCCGGGCTCAGGGGTCCGCCAGGGTGGCGCGGAGCTCTCTGCGGGAGCTGATGCCGAGCTTTGTGAACATCTTGCGGAGGTGCCATTCAACGGTGCGGGGGCTGATAAACAGCTCGTCGGCGATCTCTGGGTTGGTGTGGCCATCGCGGGCCAGCCTGGCGATCTGAGCCTCTTGGGGGGTGAGTTCGCTGAGTGTGACGATCTTGCGTTTGCGCACTGTTTCGCCAGCAGCCGCAAGCTCGCGGCGGGCGCGGGCGGCGAAGGCCTCCGCGCCGATGCTGCTCAGCATCTCGTGTGCGAGATGAAGCTGCTCACGGGCATTTTCGCGTCGGTTGTTGCGGCGCAGCCATTCGCCATACAGCAGGTGGGTCCGGGCGAGGTGCACCGCTACGCCGTTGCGGGCGAGCCGCGCGACCGCGTCCTGGTAGAGGGTTTCGGCTGTAGGGCCGTCGCTCAGCAGCGCGCGGGAGCGGGCCTCGAGCCCCAGGGCCCACTCGGTGCCGCTGGAACGTGTCCGTTCAATCAGCCGCCGCAGGGCCGCGGCAGCGACCTCAGCCCGGCCGCTTCGGGCACCTGCCTCGACAAGCTCGGGCAGCGACCAGGCTGATAGACCGAGATCGTCGTGCTCACATGCCCGTTGGGCAGAGCCGGCCGCGGCCTCGTAGCGGCCAAGCCCGTTGTTCAGCACTGCGGTCGCGTACCAGGCTATCGCGATCGCCCGTCCCTCGCCCCTGGTGGTCGCGTCCTGGACGCTGCTGGCGGCCAGGGTCGATACCTCCGCCGCCTGGCCGCGCCAGGCGGCCAGCACCAGCGAGGTATAGGCGAAGCGCACGTTGCCGGTCGCTCCCGTGATCGAATTCCCGTCTTCGACCAGTGCCGACGCGGCAGCGAACTTGCCGGCGTGCACGTGCACGCCGGCGAGGTTGGTCAGCGCAAGGGGGAGCACGGTGATCGCGCCGGCGTCGCGAGCCACCCGGACCTGGCGGACCGCCAGCTCATGCCACTTCTCGTCGTCCCACAGATCCGGCGCGACGCGGCAGGCCAGCCACAGCCAGCGGATGTCGTTCTCACCCAGGCCGTCGTCTCGGGAGAACGCGTCCAGCGCGCGCCGCAGCGGCGCCACGCCCGCCGCGTAACCGTCGGTGAAGCGTGTCACCAGACCATCCAGGAGCAGGTCGATCGGCCGCGGCGGCCGCGGCGCGGCGGGCGCGGCACGGGCCGCCTCGGCCACCTGCGCTATCCCGCCGCCACTGCTGAGGCGCCCAGCGAAGACCGCGGCGGCAAGCGCTTCAAGATACGTCTCACGCGCCAGCCCGGCGTCGACGGGCTCAAGGCGCTTGGCTGCATGCAGGAGCAACGGCGGAGCGTCGTTCCCGCGGGACCGCGCGAATGTGATCTGTGCGCGCAGCCGCTCGAGCCGCGCACGCTCGAGCTCGTGGAGGGGACATCTCTCCGCGACCACCAGCAGATCCCACGCCGCGTCAGCCCCGCCCGCCTCGAATTTCGCCTTCGCCGCTGCGAGCGCACGTTCTCCTCGCCGCAGCGGATCGGGCGTCAGCTCGGCCGCCCGCTCCAGGAAGGCGGCCGCTGCAGCAACGCCGCCGCGGCTCTGCGCCCGAGCGGCAGAGCGCTCCAGCTCGCTGGCCACCGCCTCGTCGGGCCCGCTTGCGGCACGGGCGCGATGCCATGCGCGGCGGTCGGGATCAACCTCAGGATCAGTCGATTCGGCGAGCGCTCCGTGCACGTCGCGGCGATCCTGCAGCGGAGCGAACCGGTAGGCGGCCGAGCGTACCAGCGGATGGCGGAACCGCACCCGCACGCCCAGCTCAACTAGTCCTGCGGCCTCGGCTGGGGTCGCAGCGCTGGCGTCGATCCCGAGCCGGCCAGCGGCACGCCGCAGCAGGGACACGTCGCCGACCGGCTCGGCCGCCGCCGTCAGCAGCAGCCGCTGCGTCTCGCGCGGGAGCCTCTGGAGTCTCCGGCGGAAGGTCTGCTCGATGCGACCTGCCAGCGGCCGCGTTTCAGGAAGCCCGAATCCGCCGGCCAGCTCTGCCCGCGTCAGACCCCGGGGCAACTCCAGCAAAGCCAGCGGGTTACCGCGGGCCTCAGCGACTATCCGGTCCCGGACTTGCTCATCAAGCGGCCCCGCAACGGCCGACGCCAGCAGGCGGCGCGCGTCGCGATCGGCGATCCCCCCGACCATCAGCCCCGGCAAGCCAGCAAAAGCGCGTTCATCGCTGGGCTCACGCACAGCGAACGCCAAGGCGATCGGCTCGGCCGCCAAGCGGCGCGCGGCAAACGCCAGCGCCTGTACGGACTCCCGGTCGAGCCAGTGCGCGTCATCGACCAGGCAGACCAGCGGCTGCTCCCCGGCCACCTCAGACAGCAGGCTCAGCGCCGCCAGGCCGACGAGCAGGCGATCGGGAGCGCTGCCGTTCCCCAGCCCGAACGCCACACGCAGTGCGTCACGCTGCGGATCAGGCAGACGTCCCAGGCGGTCAAGCATCGGCGCACATAGCTGCTGCAGCCCGGCAAACGTCAGCTCCATCTCCGACTCAACGCCACTAGCCCGCGCGACCCGGCACCCTGACGCCCGCTCGCGCAGGTACTGCAGCAGCGCTGTCTTACCTCCACCAGGCTCGGCACGCACAACCAGAACCGAGCCCTGACCCGACCGCGCCCCTTCCAGCAGCCGGTCCAGCGCCCTGCACTCGGCTTGCCTGCCAAGCAACCCTGACACCTGACCAGTCTTGAACCTGCGCAGGGAAAACGCCAGATACACGGCCAACCGTGGCTAGAGCGGGCCCGGCCGTCACGGGGTCTGGAAGTGGTAGCCCTCGTGCAGGAGCCGCGGCAAGACGATGCGCAGTGCCGCTACCGTTTGGGAACGGTTGCCGCCACCGTCGTGCTCCAGGATGATCGATCCGGGCTGGGTGTTATCCAGGATGGTGCGGACTATGCTGCGGGTTCCGGGCCGCGCCCAGTCGCGGGGGTCGACCGACCAGTCCAGCGGGACCATCCTCATATGCTCGCATTGGCTGATCACGGCCGCTGACCACGCCCCGTAGGGAGCGCGGAACAGGCCCGGTTGCACGCCAGTCGCGGCGTGGATCGCGTGACTGGCGCGGGCGAGTTCGCTGTGCACCAGATGGGCTGGCATGGGCGCGAGGTCGGCGTGCGTCCAGGTGTGATTGGCGATCCGGTGGCCGGCCTCTCGCGACCATCCGGGCCAATCTGGGGTAGGCGGCCACATTGCGGCCGATCATCGAGAACGTCGCGGTCACCTGGTAGGCGTGCAGTAGCCGGAGCACCTGCGGCGTGTACACCGGATCGGGGCCGTCATCGATGGTCAGCGCGATCGCTTTGGAAGCATCGTCGATGTAGTACAGCGGCCGGTCCAATGGGTAGGCGGGGCTGCGGGGCGCTGGCACGCCGCGGGGCGCTGGCACGCCGCGGGGCGCTGGCACGCCGCGGGGCGCTGGCACGACGCGGGGCGCTGGCACGACGCGGGGCGCTGGCACGCGAGGGCGGGCGCGCACGTGATCCCCGGGGCTGGCGAGCAAGCGCGGCGCCACGGCGCTGGTCAGCGTGATACCGGCGGTTGCCAACAGTAGCCGCCGCGGCGAGCCGCGAAGATAGCAGAAGCAGTGTCACCGGAAGAGTGATCAGCCATTGGCCCCCCGTGGGCGTGCTCGGTGCCTCATAGCGGCACATCCGGACTCCGTGATGCGATATAACCCATCCCTAACCATCATGCGGGAATTGCCCGTTGACAAGAGGTAGCCCCGCTGGCGTGTCGCCCGCGCATGGCGGCGACCGCAAGGTCGAGGTATCACCTTCGTCGCCTACGAGAACCCCGGTCACCGAGCATCGTGTTGGGTGGATAATGTGGCGACATGCCGCCTCGCTTCCTCCCGGATGCGCAGAACGAGGCCCGGTCGCCCCTTCCGACTGGTCCATGAACGGAAGCTGAGGCCGCACGGCCACGGTGGTCGTCGGCCGGGCCCCTGGCCAGGTTCGGCGACGCCACCGCGATGTGCTCAGATCGATTGCCGACCGGAGACGGGAACTACCCGGACCCGGCCGGCAAGCGGGGAGGATGCAGTGAGCGAACTCGACCGACTAGAAGCGGCCGCTGGCGAATGCCGCGAGATGATCCGCGAAGCCCACGCCGCCACGAAGGATCTGCGGTCCGCGGTCCGCGAGGCGAAAAAGGAGTTGCGCGCGCTGGCGCAGGACGAGGTTGCCGCTCACATCCAGCTTGAGGTGTCCCGGCAGCTGGAGGACCTGGGCGAACGGACTCGTGAGGCGGTAAGTGCGGCAACGCAGAAGGTGATCGCCGAGTTCGACCGGTTCGGTGAATCGTTGCTGGGCAAGGAGACCTACTGGCAAACGGCGAGCGGTCGACGTGCGGCCGCACGTCCCGACATCGATGTGGTGACGCTCGACATCCAGCCCGACGAAGACGAGGGCTGATGCGCTAGTTTCCTCGCCAGGTGTCGTCGCTGCTCCCGACGGGTCCGCGAGCGGGGGCATTACTCCATTCGGTCGGTGATCCGAAGGTAGTAGCCCGCTGGATCGAGGATCCGGAAGTCCTTCAGACCCCACGGCCGATCCCGGAGATCGGCTTCGAGCGGCCATCCTGCGCGGCCCGCCCGCTACCGAAGAAATGGCGCGCCTGCCGAAGGCGCCCTCGGCGCGTTAACCCGGGACGGCAAGGCCGTGCTCCGGCGCCGGCTGCGGCGCACGTGACCAGGCGGGATTGCGTCCGGGCGCGGCCCCCGCATCCCGCGGTCGCAGTCAGGCCCGCGCCGGCTCGCTGATGTGGCATCGCTTCATATATCCGTCACCCGACCGATGTCTCTCTCTGCAACTTGCAGAAGTATTTCTACTGCAACTACCGGCAAGATCCAGCTCAACAGCTCTGATCGGATCTCTGCCGGACCGGCCGCGCAGGGTCACTTGCGCTCTCTCCCGGACCGGCTCAAACCGGCTCGGCAAGGAAACCAGATGGAAACGATGGCGCCCCTCCGCCAGACCCTTCAACGCCCGCGCCGCATCCCGCTAACGTCAGGACCGGCCGCGGCGGCCGAAGCCCGCAGCCAGGTCCGGGCGGCTATCTGCGCCTGGGATGTCCCCGTTGACCCCGCTGTCGCGGTGCTGCTCACCAGCGAACTGGTGACCAATGCCATAGCGAACGAGGCGGGCAAGACCATCCTGCTTGTCATCACCCGCGCGTGTGGCCAGTTACGCGTTGATGTCCATGACACCTCGTGGTTCGCGCCCGTGCTTGTGGATACGCCACCCGACGCGGAGACCGGACGGGGCCTGATGCTGGTCGACAACCTGTCGACTGACTGGGGTTTCTACCGGACCGTGGCGGGCAAGGCCGTGTACTTCACGCTCGCGTTCGAGGCCGATCTTGACGTCGGCGACAACAAGAGCACGCACGGCGATCACAGTTATGCCCGATAACGCATGGGCCCCCGGAGCTACCGGGCATGCCCTGCGCGCTAAGAACACCGGCCGCCGCGAAGCGGCTGGGACAGCCCCATTCCTGGGCCGCGCTCATCTCGACGCCGTTGTCCGCAAGGCTGCCTCGCGGGCGATGTCCGTACGAGAATGGACGTCGAGTTTCTTCAGGATGTGGGATACGTGGGTCGCGACGGTCCGCCGGGACAGGAAGAGCTTGGCGGCGATCTCTGGGTTGGTCAATCCCCCCTCCACCAGCGCGGCGATCTTTGTCTCGGCCGGCGTTAGGCTGTCCCAGCCGCTCCGCGCCTGCCGGTGTTTAGCATGCGGGCCTCGGCGGATCCCATGAGCGCGGAACCTGGTCCGTAGCCGGGCGACGTCCGTTGCGGCGCCAAGCGAGGTATAGATCTCCACGGCGCGGGTGAACGCGGCCCGTGCCTGGTCCCGGTCGCCAGTGCAAACGAAGTCTCCAGCGGCGGCCTCCAGTGCCTTCGCGCTGAGCAGCGGCCGGGTGGCGTCGCCGTATCGCTCCGCGGCGCCGAGCAGCCGGGCGGCATCATGGTCCAGCAGGCTGCGGCAAAAAAGCGCGTTCGCCTGCCGGTGGGGGATCTCCGATTGAGCAGCGAGGGCTACGGCGTGGCCCGCGATGGCCCTCGCGGTGCCGAGGTCACCGATCTTCGTGGCGAGGCGGACGGCGTCAGCAAACAGGTCCTCGCCCTCGTCGAGTTCTTCCGTATGGTCGGCGAACCCGGCTGTCAGCACGGCCAGTGCCTCCGGTAGCGCGTCGGCATGCTCGCAGTCCAGGCTGCGGGCGAGCGCGAGCGGGCCGATAACCCGGTTTCCGATCCGCTTGGCATACGGGATCGCGGCGGCGAGGTGGCCGCGCGCCGCGGTGATCTCACCGCGATGGAAGCAGATTACTGCGGCGATGCCATGTTCGCAGCAGGCCGCACCGGGCTCCTGCAGGTCGTCGTGCAAGAGCTGTACCTCAGCCATCGCATCGTCCCATTGCCCGGTGTCGAAGAGTAACTGGCCCAGGGCGCTATGCGCCTGAGCCAGCCGGACCACGGTGCCGGCCCGGTCCGCGAGGTGCCGGGCCTGGCGGGCCGCGGCGAGGGCCTCCTCGTACCGGTCGAGGCCGCCCAGCGTGACGGCCTTGTTGATCTGCAGTAGCAGCCGCAGGTCGGTCAGGGCCGGATCGGCCTGGGTCACGGTCAGCGCGCGGTCGAACAGCGGCAGCGCATCGGTCGTGTGCCCCTGCACTGCGGTCACGATGGTCAGCACGTGCAATGCCCAGCCGGTCGCCCAGTCGTCGCCCGCCTCCGATGCCGCCGCGAGCGCGGTGGCGGCAACTTGGCCGGCCTGCTCGACCTCGCCGAGGTGGCTGTGCGTCCGGGCGGTGAGAACGAGCAGCCGGGCGCGGTGCCGGGCCGAGATCCCTGGGGCGGCCAGGGCCTGGTTCAGCGTGGCCAGGGATTCCGCGGACCGGCCGGCCTGCATCCGGCACTGCGCTAGCGTCCATTGCAAATCAACGAGGAGGTCGGGCTCGACGGCATGGGCCAGTGCGCTGTCCGCCACCTGCTCGGCCGCGGCGACATCGCCGACCCGGTAGAGGGCGTCAGCGAGCCGTCCCACCAGAGAGTCATGCTGGGCCGAGCCGGCCGGGGAGGTCGCGACGGCCTGGCGGAGGAGCTCTGCCGCGGCCCGGGGCGCGTGTCCGACCAGCAGCTCGGCGGTGCGGGCCAGCCAGGCCATTATCCACTCATCCATCGGCTCTGTCGTGCCGCCAGATCCACCGACTGCCCACAGCAGCTGGCGGGCCACCCGATCCGCCGGCGCGCCAGCCTCGGCGAGGGCACGTCCGGCATCGCGGTGCCAGGCGGCGCGCACCGGCGCCGGTATCTCGTCGTACAGCGCCGCCCGGATCAGCGGATGCCGGAACCCGAGGCCGTTGCCGGACTCGGCCAGCACCCCGGCTGAGCATGCCTCGTCAACGGCGGGGATCAGGTCTGCCACGCCGCGACCCAGAACGGTCGCCAGGTCCGGCACGGCAAAGTCCACGCCGAGCAGCGCTGCTGCCCGCAGTACCTCGCGCACCGGCCCGGACACAAAGCCAAGGCGGTCCGCGATGGCCGCCGATAAGGAGCTGGGCGCGGGACCGCTCGTCAGCTCGGCGGCTCCCGCGTCGGTAATGGTCACGCTGGAGCTGCGGGCCAGCGCGGCGACCAGCTCGGTGACATAGAGCGGGTTGCCCGCAGCGCCGCCGGCGAGCCGCAGCAGCTTGTCGTCAGGCTTGCCGCCGGCCAGGGCCGTTACCAGCTCGGCTACCGCTGCATCGGTGAGTCCGGTGAGCTGGAGCCGGGCGGTATCGTCCACCGTCCGCCGCAGCGCCAGCAGGTCATCCCGCTGCGGCACCGGACGCATCATCCCGACCAGCAGCAGCGGCACCTGCGCCACCGATCTAGCCAGCCGTCCCCAGAGTGTGATGCTGGCCTGGTCTGCCCACTGAAGATCATCTACGACCAGGACCGTGGGGACCGCGGCGCATTGCTCAGCAATGAGCGCCAGCAACTGCTCCGCCAGCGCAGCCGACACGTCCGTGCCGCGATCGGCGGTGACCTCGCCGCGCAGGAGCTTGACGATCGTATTTCGCCGAGGATTGGCGGAGGGTTCGCGTACCCGTAAGCCCTCTAGCAGAGGTAGCAGCGGTAACGCCTGGCCCAGCTCGTCACCGGCGCCCCAGAACACCTGGCAGCCGACATCCGCCACCTCGGCCAGAGCCGCCCGCACCAGCGCGGACTTGCCGATTCCCGGCTCGCCTTCGATCAGCACCGAACTGCCCCGGCCCCCGGCCAACTCGGTGACGAACCCGGCCAGCATCGCAGTTTCCCTGTCGCGGCCGACTAGTGTGCCGGCCAGGGTGGCGATGGGCACGAAGCGAACTTTACTACCAGAACATTATGGACACAAGCGATGTTTTCGGTGTAAGTCATTTGATCAAGACTCGCCTTCCGCCCGCAATGGCATTGCCAGCGTTGCCGCACCGTGCGCTGCAAGTTTTTCTAGGACTTGCAGTGCGCTGGCACGCGAAAATTATTCCGCACAAAGACAAGAATATTGCCCACAAAGAGCGTGCGAGAATCTTATTAATGCTTTTAATTAGAAGAAATAACCAGCCAAAGCGCATGAATAGCCAAGCCCTGGAAATAATTCCACAGGACGGTAAGGTACCGGGCTGGCAGAGCCGCGCAACCGGCGGCTGGCCTGGGGAATCGCCATGGAGGAATCATGCGCATCGGGCGAGTTCTCATTGTTCCCGCTGTCCTAGCGCTCAGCGTGGCCGGCTCGACTGCTGACCGGGTCGGCAACGTCCGCTGTGGCCGGACAACAGGCCGCTGTCCACGTTCATGTATCCGCCGTTCACGCAAGCCCCGGCGTGTATTACCACACCTGAACCAATATGACGTGCGGCTAACGGTGGCGCAGCTGCGTTGAGCGTTACCGGCGCGGGGCCGCTGGCCCGTTTCCGGCCTGAGCACGCCTCCATCTCATGACGTGCGGCCGAGGCTAGCGGGCAGCGGGCTGTCGCCCAGCTACTCGCGCCCTCTTTCGCCTTGGACAACCTGTCCTGCCCGCGGCCCCGGCGGCTGTGCCGGGTCACGATGGTCTCTGGGTAGAAGCCTGGCTGCGGCGCTTCGCCCACCTGCTCGGCAAGCTGCTCCGGGCGTTCTCAGCTGACATCTCCGAGTGGTACGACGATGACCCGGCCCGGCGTGGAGCGCACGCGGTTCGCTGCGCGGTCAGCACCAGCGAGGTCTCCCGCCGCCCGACTATCGGGATCTCGGCCAGCCAGTTCAACGACGCCAATGGCGTTCCCCGCGGCCGGCCTTCGCCCGGTCCTTGATCCGACTGCCCGCTCGCCGCGGACCCGGCAGCTATCGGGGAGCGGCCCGCTGGAACCGGAGGGCGGCGGGCCGTACCACTAGTCGGTCGTCGCCTCTTCCTGCGCTCTGTCGGCTTTGGCGAGGTTTGGCTGTGCTGGATCTCGGTGTCCGATGAAAGTCTCATTATTGCTTCTATGTAAAATCTGTCTGACTGTCACTCTGGCCCCGCCCGCGCGGCGCCGAGGAGGAAGGGACGCCGGATGACCGTGTTAGGAAGCCCCACGGTACGGCGCCGCCGACTTGCCGCGGAGCTGCGCGAGATCAGGGAGAGCAAGGGCAAGAGCGGAGATGCCGTCGCCGCGGCGCTGAAATGGTCGCCTTCCAAGATCAGCAGATACGAGCTGGCCAGGACCGGCTTGAAGCCACAGGAAGTCGAGAGGCTGCTCGACTACTACGAGATCACCGGATCCCGCCGCTCGCTCCTCCTCGCGCTCGCCGAGGACGCGGCCCGGAAGGGCTGGTGGGAAGAATTCACAGATGGCCTTTCCGCCGACTATCAGCAGTTCATCGGCCTCGAGCATGAGGCAAGTTCAATCGCCATATGGCACGTTGAGGTTGTAACTGGTCTTTTACAGACAGAAGCCTACGCTCGGCACATAATTAGCAGCTACAGCCAGGTCGAGCCGATCCCGCCAGGCATGATCGAGCGGCTGGTCAAGGTCCGGATGCAACGCCAGCAGGTCCTGGCTCGCGAGCCCGGGCTTCAGCTCTCGGTCGTGCTTGACGAGTCGGTCCTGAAGCGCCGCATCGGCGATGAGCTGGTGATGCATGAGCAGCTTCAGCGGCTCGTGTATGAGGCCGACCGGCCAAACGTAACGTTGCAGATTCTTCCGCTTGACGCGCAGCACACTGTCTTCGGGGAATCATTCGTTATATTCCGCTTTGGCCCAGATAATGATGCCATGCTACGAGATGTGGTAAGCACGGAGCATTTAAAAAATGACTTCTCCGTGGAAGGCGAGAGAGAGACCTACTTGCATAGACTCGCTTTTCAGTACCTCGTCGGTGCGTCCCTCGACCCGGTGTCGTCTAGAGCGCTCATACTCGAGACGGCTGAGTCGCATTGGTCAGGGGTCACGTCCCGCCGCGTGGTGTGAGGACGGCACCGCGTGATTGTCGGCCCGGACTTTAGGCGGCAATGCCGGCGCGGGTAACCTCGCCGGGCGATGTGGCCCGGACCGGGTCAAAGCGGCGGCGGCTGAGGAAGTCCACGCCGGGGTAGCGGCGCGTTTCGGGCCATTCGTCGTGCTGCTGCGCCGGGACTGCGCCGACCACTCGGGTAAAAGCCTCGCGGGCGGCGGGGAAGATGCCGACGACCTCGTCGCGGCGGCGGGTCGCATGGCCTTCTCGTCTCGCGACGCCACGCCTACCAGCCGAGACATCGAATACGTGATTCATGGACGGAACCTGGTCAGGTACCCAGCGGGTGCTCTAAGTAGCTGATACAGTACTCCCCGTAGTCGCAAGATCCTGACCATAAATCACCCGACATACAGCGAGGTAAGGACGTGGAAAGAAGCTCGCTCGGGCATCGCCCGGGAAGACCAGGCTCAGATTCGCACTGGGTTAAGAGTTCCCTTAGTTTCTCCAACAGCAACTGCGTCGAGGTGTCGAGCCTGCCCGATGGCGAGATCGGCGTTCGTGACAGCAAGGACTCCGAAGGTCCGGTTCTCCGATTTACCTCGGGCGAATGGCATGCGTTCCTCGGAGGAGTGCGCAACGGAGAATTCGACAGTTTCGGTAAAATATGACCACCACGGGCATGGTACCGTAGCGTCTTGCTCAGGCTGTCCGTCGATCATTCTCAGTCGAGGGCTGCCCTGGCGGATCATCCGTCCGGGCCGTTTGACGGCAACGGTGACAGTGACCGCTGCGCACCTGGTGGCCTTGTAACACCGCGTTTTAGGCTGTGCCGGGCGCCGAATAGAAACGGCTGGCCGTGCAGGCGCCCGCACGGCTCATTTCATTCTGAGCGTCCCCGCCCGGCTTCGGGCAGACGTCGCTCGCGCCGGGTCAGCCTGACTGCGCCGGCGCGTCAGCCACCAGCGCCTCGTCCTGCCATGGCGAGTGCTGATCGTTCACAGAGCCGTTACGAACCGGAAGCACGTCCGCAACGGGACAGCGGCACCGTGGAGACTGGCGGCATACCAGACTGCGAGGCCCATATGTCCATGTGGCGAATCCGGATCACGCTGCCCGGCGACCCGGGCAGCCACGCGTTGTTGAACGAGGCCCTCGCCGGCCAGCCGGTCAGCCAGGTCAGGCTGACGCCCGGCGGCGCCGATTCCGCCGAGTTGACCGGCGATGTCATGCTTGAGCTCAGGCAAGACGATGGGCTCGGCGGGCTGCTGTCCGCGCTGCACACCATCAGCCCGCAGGTGTTCGTGGCTCGTGCAGATCCTCTCAGTGCTCCGTCGGCCCGGCCCGAAACCACGATTCCGCGCCAGCACCTGCGCGTGCGGCGGCTCAGCCTGCTGCGCGTCCGAGCGCCACGTCGCCTCGTCATGCGCCGGGTCCCGCCCGCCTGACCTCCGGGCCCGCCGCTACGGTAACGTGACCGGGCGTCGATGTGGCATCCTTGCGCTGTGACGACACGCTGGCCGCGGCAGGGCAAGCAGGCGGTGCGGCCGCCGCACCCCCTGAGCAAAGTCCCGCAGATCACGGTCTTCTTCTGGATCACCAAAGTGCTCACCACCGGCATGGGCGAGGCAACCTCGGATTACCTGGCCCACCGCTTCGGCCCGGTGATCGCGGGGACCCTGGGCCTGACGGCTTTCGTGGCCGCCCTGGCGGCTCAGTTCCGGGTCCGCCGGTACATGGCATGGGTCTACTGGACGGCCGTGGTCATGGTCGCGGTGTTCGGCACGATGGCGGCCGACGGGCTGCACGTCGAGCTTGGCGTGCCGTACGCGGTGTCCACCCCCTTCTTCGCCGTCGTCCTGGCCGCGATCTTCATCGTCTGGTACCGGACGGAGAAGACGCTGTCCATCCATAGCATCTACACCCGGCGCCGGGAGGTGTTCTACTGGGCCACGGTGCTGGCTACCTTCGCGCTCGGCACCGCGGCCGGTGACCTGACCGCGACGACCCTGCACCTGGGATTCCTGGCGTCGGGGATCCTGTTCACGGTGGTCATCGCCGTTCCGGCCATCGGCTACTGGCGGTTCAACCTGAACCCCATCGTGGCATTCTGGTTCGCCTACATCGTGACCCGCCCGCTTGGCGCCTCGTATGCGGACTGGCTGGGGGTGCCGCGCTCCCTGAGCGGCCTCAACATGGGGCGCGGCCCGGTCGCCCTCGGCCTGACCATCGTGATCGTCGGGTTCGTCGCCTACCTGGCGACCGCCCGCACGGATGTCGAGGAGGCCGCCGGCCCGGGCGCGGCGGGCCACCGGAGGCAGTCTCACCAGCCTGAGCGGATCAGCGGCGTGCCGCTGCGAGTACCAGTCGAAAGACCGCCGGGACCAGACTGAGCCGGTCTTGCACCGGCAGGATGCGCGCGGCGCCGGCGCGGCAGGTGACCATCGGGCAGGTCACCTGGAGGCGGCGGGCACGCGAAGGCACAGCTTGCCTTCGTGCACAGTGATTACCAGCTGCCAGGTGCGGCCGACGACTTCGCCGTCGAGCTGCCACGGCTGTTTGCGTGCGACATCGACCCGGAGCTCATGGAAGGCAATGCGGGCGAGGCGGCTGGTAGCGCGCCGTCGCAGCAGCACGTGCGCGGCGAGGGCCAGCCAGGCGGTCCACCCCCGTGCCGTCAGCACCACGGCGTCCAGCAGCCCGTCTGCTGGGTTCGCGTCAGGGATCAGCGGAATGCCCGCCTGCAGCGAACCGACGTTGCCGATGATCACTGCGTTCGCCCGCCGCCGGAGCGTCGGCCCTTTGTCGGCCCGCAGGGTCACCCGCACCGGCCGGTCCTGCAGATGCTGCAAGGCCGACAAGACGTAGGCGGCCCACCCCACGCGCTTCTTGAGCGGCTCGCTGACGCCGTCCAGCATTCTCGCGTCGAAGCCAAGGCCCGCCATCACGATGAATGGCCTGCCGTTCGCGATGCCCACATCAAGTTCTCTGTCGGCGCCGGTAAGCGCCACGACCAGCGCCTCGTCGAGTTCTAGTGGCAGGCCGAGGTTGCGGGCAAGCAGGTTTCCCGTGCCGGCCGGGACTATCCCGAGCGGTGTGCCGCTGCCCGCTATCGCCGCCGCACATGCCGTGACGGTGCCATCACCACCGCTGGCAAGCACGAGGTCAACCTTGGCCGTCAGAGCCGTCCTCGCTTGCCCGGTGCCGGGATCATCGGCCGTCGTCTCGAGCCACAACGGCTCGCTCCAGCCATGCTTGGACATCGCCGCGCTGACCATGTCCCTGAATCCCGCGCGGTCCTCATGCTTCGTGGGGTTAGCCACCACGGCTGCGCGTTTCACTGCCGTACGATGCCGGGCGCTGGCCGGGTCGACAATGCGTCCTTCATCCACATATCAGCGGCGCGCTCAGCAGCATGCCGCTGAGCTTAGCGGCCGTCCTCAGGGCTGGTCTCGGTTAGGTGAGGCTGGCGGCGCGGCCGGTTCTGGGTGCGCCTCGCGAGCCGGCTGGGCGGGCCATGCCGCCTGTGTCGCCGGTGCCGGTCTGGCGTCTTGCCCCGGCTGGGCGCCGGCCGTCTGGGCGTCTTGCCCCCGCTGGGCGCCGGCCGCCTGGGCGTCTTGCCCCCGCTGGGCGCCCGCCGCCGGCCGGGCGCTGCCCCGATCGAGTGTCCGCCCCTGGCTGGGCTGCCGACGCTGGCTGGGCGGACCGAGCAGGCTGCCCGGCGCGCGTGGCATCGGCCCGGCGATGCCGCCGCGCCACGATCCTTAGCTGGATGATGCGCCCAGTCCCTGGAATCACCACCAGCAGCACGCCAAGGACCGCGGCGAGCAGCAGCGCCACGCCCAGCGGCAGGTGCCCGTGCGCGCCGAAGTAACCGATGTCCACCCGCTGGCCGTTCTCCAGGATGAATATCAGCAACAGCAGGAGCAGCAGCGCGAAAAGCGCCGAGGCGACCCAGGCCCCGCCGACGCGGGTGCGCTTCACCACATGCTGGGGCGGCAGCTGCCCGCCGGGCTGACTGGGCTGCTGCGCGCGGGGGCCAGCGCTGACCTGGTCCGGCTGCGAGGACGTCATGGCGCATCATGCCTTCCTGTGCGGGCTTGTCCTGCGTCCGGTCTCTACTTCCCGTGGCAACCTGGCCTAATCAGATGACGATCACGTCGCCTGACTCGGGCCGTCCTGGCCGGACCGGAACGGGCTACAGTTCACCGCCAGGCGCTCGTCCAGCACCACCTCGCCGTGCCCGCGGCCTGGCACGCCGGGCTTCCTGCTGACTCACTCCGGCCAGCCGCGCTCGAACCGCCACAGGGCGGTTGCGGCTGTCCCGGCAACCAGCGCCCCGAGGACCGTCCAGGCCAGCCGGATCTCGCCCACGGCGATCGCGTTGGCCTTCACGCCACCGGACGTGACAATGACCACGGTAACTGTCATGAATACCGCCTCGCGTGCGTATTCAGCGGCAAAGAGATATGAAACTAAGGCGAGCGTGCTAAGCGCGGCGATCGGGATAAGAGCCGCCGAAGGCAGAAAATAGACGAGCGGAATCGGAATCAGCACGCCGAGCAGTGTTCCCGTTATCCGCTCGACGGCTCTTCGGCCCGATTCCCTGACCACCGGGCGCAGCGTGACCGCGAGGCTGACGACAATCCAGTAGCCATGCGGCAGCCCGAACGCGACAGCGAGGCCCGCGGCGGCGCCGCACAGGGTCGCTAGTACGGCGGCGTGCGCGGCCGCCCGTCGCGCGTCGAGCTGCCTGGGCCGCATATGGGTGTGCAACAGCGCCAGGGCGGCAATCCCGTAAGCAGCGCCTGCAAGGACCCAGCCGGCCGCCTCCCACCAGGTCAGGAAGGGGGGGCCGGACAAGGAACCGGTTCCGGCGATGGCTGCGGTGACGGGGGCCAGGGTTGCCGCGCCCGCTGACCACCGGTCCGCAAGTCCGGCGAGGAGCGCGGCACCCGCGACAATGAGCCCGACTGGCACTGCCCGCCCGGCGGCCGACGTGGCTGCCGCCACCATTCCCGCGACAGCTAGGGCAAGCGCCGCGCTGCGGGCCGAATCCAGGAATGCCCTGCACGTAGTGCCGGTCACCAGCCCGAGTACGGCCCAGACCGCGCCGGGCGTCCCACCCAGAAATCCGGCGAGGGCAACCAGTGGCAGGGCTGCGCCCAATACCTCCAGCGCCCGGCGCACGGCCACGCCAGGTGGCGCAAGACGCATCTGCGCGACTTTGCGTAGCCAGCTGTTCACAATCAAGGACTCTAGGCAGAGTGCCGTACCTGGCGCTCTAACCAGCGGTAACATCGCACAGCGCGTGTCCCGGTAGACTGCCCGCCACGGGCAGCCACGAGGGGCGCGATAAAGACCCAGCTGGCCCCGGCCCCAGCGGCAGCGGCCGTGGGCTTCGCTTCAATGGCCGAACGGGATGGGAGTCGGAATGCGCGTTCTGGTTCTGGGCGGCGACGGGTTCTGCGGCTGGCCGACCACGCTGTACCTGTCGGACCGCGGGCACGACATCACCATCATCGACAACCTTCAGCCGCCGGAAGATCGACATCGAGCTCGAGGTCGGAGTCGCTGACGCCGATCCGCCCGCTCGGCGAGCGGATCCGCGCCTGGCGAGGAGGTCACCGGGCGCGACATCGGCTTCGTGAACCTCGACCTCGCCACTGAGTACGACCGGCTGGTCGCGGTGCTCGAAGAACTCGCGGCCCGACGCGATCGTGCACTTCGCCGAGCAGCGGGCGGCGCCGTACTCGATGCGGTCGTCGAGCAGACCAAGCGCTACACCGTCGACAACAACGTCCGGGCGACCCACAACCTGCTGGCCGCGCTGGTCGCAACTGGCCTCGACGCGGCACTTGTGCACCTGGGCACCATGGGCGTCTACGGCTACGGCTGGTCGGGGAGCGCCCCGATCCCCGAGGGTTACCTGACCGTCAAGGTGCCGACGCCGGACGGGGAGCTCGAGCGGGAGATCCTGCACCCCGCGAACCCCGGGTCCGTCTACCACATGACCAAGACTCTCGACCAGCTGATGTTCTCGTTCTACGCGAAGAACGACGCAGCTACGGATCACCGATCTGCACCAGGGGATCGTCTGGGGCACCCAGACCGAGCAAACAGGCGCGCGACGAGCGGCTCATCAACCGGTTCGACTACGACGGCGACTACGGCACGGTGCTCAACAGGTTCCTCATGCAGGCTGCCATCGGCCACCCGCTCACGGTGCACGGCAGCGGCGGGCAGACCCGCGCCTTCATCCACATCCGGGACACCGTCCGGTGCATCGAGATCGCGCTGTCCAATCCGCCGAGCGGCGGGATCCAGGCCGCTCGTCCTCAATCAGATCACTGAGACGCACCGGGTCCTCGAGCTTGCCAAGCTGGTCGGCGACGCGATGGGAGTGGACATCGCGTACCTGCCGAACCCGAGGCGCGAAGCCGACGAGAACGACCTATGCGTGCGCAACGACCAGTTCCTCGCCCTGGGCCTCGAGCCGACCACGCTTTCTGAGGGCCTGCTCGGGGAGTGCACCGATATCGCTGCCCGGTACCGGCACCGTGCCGACATGAGCAAGATCGTGTCCAGGTCGGTGTGGCAGGCGGGCATGGAAACCTCGGCCGACCTGGTGACCGAACTGTCGGCCAGGCTATAGGCGACGTTGAGGTAAACGGACATACTGGCGGTAGACGGACATAGCGGCTGGACCGTGGCGGCGGGTGCCCGGCCGCTGGCCCGCCGCGTCAGCTGTGGTCGGCCGCTGGCCCGCCGCGTCAGCTGTGGTCGGCCGTCGCCCCGCTGGTGCCGATTGCGCGGCCGGCCTGATCGGCGAGGGTCACGGCGACGAGACGCGCTTGCAGGGATGGCTTTGACCCGGGTTTCGGGCGGAGCATGAACCGCCCGCAGAACTGCCCGTTGCAGAAGGTGCGCAGCTCGATTTCCGCTGCGGGAAGCCCCCATCGCTCAACCTCCCAGTTACGGTGCCGCACCGCCACGGTGCCATCCCGCTCCAGGCGGGGCGGATGACCGAGCAGGGATCCGTACTCGAACCGGCAGGCCTCCAGCCCTAGCGACCCTTTGTCGCTAGGGGTTTGACAGTTGAGCTGAGTTTCTCAGGCTGTGGCAGGCAGCCGGGCGGCGGCAAGACGCCCGTCGATTATTCGTTCGATTGTGTGCAGGGCGGCGCTGAGCTGGGGTGGCGCCTGGGGCTGCCCGGCGGCGAACAGCGGCGTGAGGACGCGGTCGTGGACTTTGGTGTAGAAGATCGCGAAGGCCAGCCCGTCGGGGGTGAGGTCGTAGGTGTTGGAGTGGGGGCGGCGGGTGATCAGGCCGTTGCGGCGCAGCCGGGCCAGGTCGTAGCTGGCCTGGGTCATGCCGTAGGGGGCGCCGGGCAGTCCGGTCATCAGGGCGCGCAGGCTCCTGTTGGTGATGCCGGTGACGGCGCACACGGTGACGGCGAGGGCGCCGGCCAGGGCCTGGACCCGAGAGTCGCCAAAGCGCATGGCTGTAGCTCTCCGCCCGTCGGCGGTGACCGACGGGTGCGCTATCCGCTCGAAGACTGGATTCGCAAGGACACAGGCCTGGCCGGCACGTTCAGTGTCCAGCAGCCGGGCGTTGATCGCACGTGCCCGGGCCTGGAGTTCACCGAGGTTGTGCAGGCGGCGCTGGCACCCGATGTCGTAGGCGTCGTTGATGACGGTCTCGACCCGCAGGGCACGGCCGTCTTTGAGGTACTGCTTGATGCGGGAGTGCTTGTAGAAGGCGTTGATGGTCACCTCGGTGCCGCGGGTGATGACCTTGGTCTTGAACTCGCTGACGGTGTCTTTCGCGGACCTGCCGGTTGAAGATGATCTCCATGGTGTCCGGGCGGCCCAGGTCCAGGTTGTCGGTGACGAGAGCGTCGAAGAAGGCTCCGGGCGTGGCGGGGCTGGGTGAACACGATGGTGCGGGACACCTCGACCTGGGCCATCGACAGTTCCCACCACCAGCCAGCGTCCCGGTCGGCCGGCGTCTAACGGCAGCGGGAGCCGGTGCAGCCACCGCTGGAAGAACACCTCGATGGTGCCGGGTTGCAGGCTGTCGCAGATCCTCTGCAGCAGGGCCGGATCCTCACAGGCGGCGAACCCGTTGGACAGGGCGGTGAAGCCCAGCCCGATCTTGCGTGCCTGCTGCTTGGCCCACTCGTGGCCGTTGACCCAGACCTTCACCGGCCAGGGGCAGTAGGTGCAGATCTTGATGAACGCCGGGCCGAAGCCCTGGTCCCATAGGTAGAAGTAGTAGACCGTGACCCGCCGGTCGGTCTTCATGCCGAAAGAGAACTGCGGGCGGCTTGGCCGGGTCGGTGTCCCGCTTGCGGGCGATGAACACCCGCTGCGGTTCCTGCGCCACCCCGATCGCCGCGACCTGCGAGCGGCCAGTGGCTTCAGCCCGGCCGAGGTAGGGCTGCATCACCTCGATGTTGCGGTCAGCAGCCTTCAGCGGCACCACCGGGATGTCGTTCGCCTCAGCGAACGAGGCCACCCGGCGGCGGAACGCATCCCCGATCTGCTGCAGGCACGCCGGAGAGGGCACCGGGTAGCCGCGATGGTTCAGGAACTGGACGACCTGCCCGCCGACCTGCAGCCGGGCCAGGTAGCCATGCAGGTAGAGCCGGTCCAGGCACTCCAGGTCCAGCCGCACGTGCCCGTCCAGCACATCGCTCATCGTGACCGGCACCGACCGCGTGATCCGCGACGCCATGACATCCTCCGCAACGTGGCCTACGCACGGATGATGCGCTCACCTGCACGAACAGCCAGCACAAGCCACATCCTCGGCGGTATCAGGCGGAGCCTGTCTGGCAGCCTGGTGAGCTGCTCCGTCACGAGCTCGACCACCGCATGCGGTGACCGGGCGGCCTGGGTCAGCGAGGCGGCGTCGTGGACCTGCGCGAGGTAGGCGGCATCGGTGATGGCGACCACCTGCAGCTGCCGGGCCCGGGCGGCCAGCTGCGATACCGCCAGGCCCACCAGGAGCAGCAGCAGGGCGGTTGTGATGTCCGCCGACTTGGTAATCGCGAACCGCTCATAGGGCCGGGTAAAGAAAAAGTCGAACCACGCGGCGGCCGACACCGCGGCGATGCCGCCCGCGACGCGGTTCCCGATCGCGGCCACCGCCACCACGATCACCACCAGCAGCAGGGCCACGTTGGTATTCGACCAGCTAGCGCGAAATGGCAGCAGCACTGCCGCGGCCGCCAGCGGTGCCAGCACCGCTGCCGCGACAGCGATGCGGTCCCTCGTCAGGTATCGGCCATCCAGAACACCTCCCGCGTCCCATCTTCCGCCCAGTGCAGTTCCTCGGCGAGCGGTCAGCGGACCGGACATGCAGGCGGCCACGACGCCGCTCCCCGGGAATCGGGGTTCGAGTGACACCTCAACCAAATCAGCTGGTGGGTTAGCCCGAAGTTACGGGGTCTCCAAGTAGGAATCTCGTGCCTGACCAGGCACGCGAGCCTCCCGGCGATCTGGCGATGTAGCCAGGAAAATCTTAGCGTGTCGCCATGATTCATAACCTGCACGCTGTATGATGTTGGTCATGTTGGAGCAGCCGACAGCGATGCACGTGGCCAGGATCAAGAGCTCGCACACCGACAAGCAGGGCCGGCGCCGCGAGTACGAGTCGCGGCTGCTGCGCCGTACCTACCGCGAGGGCGGCAAGGTCTCCCACGAGACCCTCGCGAACCTGACGAAGCTTCCCGATCACGTGATCGACGCGGTCGAGGCTGCGCTCAAGGGCGATGCCCTCACCGCCGCGCGGGGCGCCCCGGGAGCGGTCACGATCGCCCGGTCCCTGCCGCACGGCCACGTCGCCGCCGCCTGCGCGATGGCCTCGAAACTGGGGTTCCGGGGGCTGCTCGGCCCGGCCTGCCCGCAGCGCGACCTGGCCCTTGCCCTGGTCATCTCCCGTGTCGTGGCCCCGGGCTCGAAGCTGTCCACCCTCGCGTGGTGGTCTGACACGACACTCGGCCCCGACTTCGGCATCGAGACGGCGGCGACCGACGAGGTGTACGCGGCGATGGACTGGCTGCAGGCCCGGCAGGACACCATCGAGGCGAAGCTCGCCCGCCGGCACCTGGCCCCGGCGGCGAATCCGGAGCGGATGGCGCTGTTCGACCTGTCCAGCTCGTGGCTGGAAGGCTCGCACTGCCCGCTCGGCGAGCGCGGCTACTCCCGCGACGGCAAGAAAGGCAAGGTGCAGATCGAGTACGGGCTGCTCACCGACCCGCAGGGCCGCCCGGTCGCGATCCGCGTGCTCGAGGGCAGCACCGCCGACCCCGCCGCGTTCACCGAGATCGCCGAGGTCGTGCGGAACGGGTTCGGGCTGCGGAAGATGGTCATGGCCGGCGACCGCGGCATGATCACCACCGCCCGCATCGAGGCGCTGCAGGAACTCGATAAGAACTACGGGTGGATCACCGCGCTGCGCTCGCCGCAGATCCGCAAGCTCATGACCGGCGACGGGCCGCTCCAGCTGTCGCTGTTCGATGAGCAGGACCTCGCCGAGATCACCTCGCCGGACTTCCCCGGCGAGCGCCTCATCTGCTGCCGCAACCCTGTCCTGGCCGCCGAGCGGGCCCGCAAGCGCGAGGACCTGCTCGCCGCCACCGAGAAACTTCTCGCCCCCATCGCCGCCCGCGTCCAGGCCGGCAGGCTCAC
The DNA here is from genome assembly GCA_963774825.1 of uncultured Actinomycetes bacterium. Lineage (GTDB taxonomy): Bacteria > Actinomycetota > Actinomycetes > Streptosporangiales > Streptosporangiaceae > DATBGO01. The sequence continues at coordinate 288,504 of CAVZGW010000006.1, forward strand.
CGGCGCGGACGTCATCGGAGTCGCCGTCGGCAAGGTCATCGGCAAATACAAGATGGCCAAGCACTTCGACGTCACCATCACCGGCGACAGCCTGACCGCCGAGCGCCGGCAGGACCAGATCCGGGAGGAAGCCGCCCTCGACGGGATCTACGTCATCCGCACTCCCGTCCCCGCCCGAACCCTCGGCACCGCAGCCGCGGTCACCGCCTACAAGAGCCTCAAGCACGTCGAGCGCGACTTCCGGCACATCAAATCCGACGACCTGGACCTACGGCCCGTCTTCCACCGCCTCGAGAAACGCGTCCGGGGCCACGTGCTGATCTGCATGCTCGCCGCCTACCTCACCTGGCACCTCCGCCAGGCCTGGGCGCCGCTGACCTACACCGACGAGGACCCGCCCGCCCAGCCGAACCCCGTCGCGGCCGCCCGCCGCTCGGCATCCGCCGACGCCAAGGCATCACGCCAGCACGACAGCAACGGCCGCGCCTACCGCAGCTTCCGCGGCCTGCTCGCCCACCTCGCTACCCTGACCCGCAACCAGGTCCTGTTCGCCGGCACGCCCGCAGAAGTCCCCGTCCTCACCGAGCCCACCCCCCAGCAACGCCAAGCCTTCGACCTCATCGGCGTCCCCATCCCGCTCGCATTGAAAAAGTAGCCAGGACAGCCACCCCCAGCATCAGCGAAACCGCAGGTCAGCGCCGTACTCGGCATGCCAAACCACCCGTAACTTCGGGTTAGCCCAGGCCGGTCCTAACAGCAACCGAACGGTCCCGGCGGTCTTCCTGACGACATTCAGGCCGGTCGGTTAGGCGGTTCGCGCCGCCGCCCCGCTTCCTACCCTGGAGCTGTGACAGACATTGACGCCGCGCCCGGCCTCGAAGCGGCCCGCGAGCTACTCGGCCGCCATCCGATCGTAGACGGTCACAACGACCTGGCCTGGGCGCTGCGCGAGGCGGGCGCGCACGGCCTGACCGGTACCGACCCCGCCAGGACGGACCTCGCCAAGGCGGTGCCCTTCACCCAGACCGATTTGCCCCGGCTGGCCCGCGGCGGCGTGGGCGGCCAGTTCTGGTCCGTCTACGTTCCCGCGGAGCTCCAGGGCGAAGCGGCTGTCGCTACCACCCTTGAGCAGATTGACCTGGTGCACGAGATCATCCGGAGCTACCCGGACGAGCTGGAACTGGCGCTGACGGCGGCCGATATCGAGCGGGTCACCGCGTCGGGCAAGGTCGCCTCACTGCTCGGAGCGGAGGGCGGTCACTCCATCGGCTGCTCGCTAGGTACCCTCCGGGCGTTTTACGCGCTCGGTGTCCGCTACCTGACACTTACCCACAACCTGAACCTTCCCTGGGCCGACTCGGCCACCGACGCGCCTGCCGCGGGCGGGCTGACCGATTTCGGGCGCGAGGTGGTGGGGGAGATGCAGCGGCTCGGCATGCTCGTCGACCTGTCTCACGTCTCGGCAGGCACCATGGCCGATGCGCTGGATGTCGCCGGGGCCCCGGTGATCTTCTCCCATTCCTCGGCTCGCGCGCTCTGTGACCACCCGCGGAACGTGCCCGACGACATCCTGGGCCGCCTGCCTGCCAATGGCGGCGTTTGCATGGTCACGTTCGTGCCGGCGTTTGTCTCCCAGGCTAGCCGGGACTGGGAAGCTGGGCTTGCAGCGGAGATGGGCAGGCGCGGCCTGGACCACAGCAACTTCGCACACCGGGAGCAGCTGGCCGACGAGTGGGCCGAACGCCATCCGCGGCCCGCGGCCACGCTGAAGCAGGTGGCCGATCATGTCGAGCATGTCCGGGCAGTCGCAGGGGCCGATCACATCGGCATCGGCGGCGACTACGACGGCACTGACCAGCTGCCGGCCGGCCTCGAGGACGTCTCGTGCTATCCGGCATTGATCAATGAACTGCTGTCCCGGGGCTGGAGCGAGGCGCACTGCGCCGGACTCAGCGGAGGCAATATCGTGCGGGTGCTGCGCGACGCCGAGGCGGCATCACGGGCGATCTCGGCACGCCGCGGCCCGTCGAGGGCCCGCATCGGCGATCAGGGATCCGTTGCAGCGGCAAGATGATCAGGTCAAGCTGGAGCGCGGCTTAGCCTGCCTGGTGACGGGCCGGGGCGTATGCATGCTCTTTGCCCGCGGGTTGAGTAGCGTCGGGGTATGCGACTGGGTGTCCTGGACGTCGGATCCAACACTGTCCACCTGCTTGTGGTGGATGCGCACCGCGGCGCGCGCCCCCTTCCGGCGTTCTCGCACAAGGCCGAACTGCGCCTCGGCGATCATCTGGACGCCGCCAACCGGCTGTCTGGCGGGTGCGCGGCACAGCTGCGCGCCTTCGTCGACGAGGCGCTGCGGATTGCCGAGGACAAGGGCGTGCAGCAAGTGCTCGCGTTCGCTACCTCGGCGGTCCGGGACGCGGCCAACGGTGACGAGCTACTCGCCCGGATCGAGGCGGAAACCAAGGTGCACATCCAGGTGCTGCCCGGGTCCGACGAGTCCCGCCTGACGTTCCTCGCAGCCCGGCGATGGTTCGGCTGGTCATCAGGGCGGCTGCTGATGCTCGACATCGGCGGCGGTTCACTCGAAATCGCGTCCGGCCACGATGAGGAGCCCGACGTGGCGATCTCCCTGCCGCTCGGGGGCGGTCGCCTGACCAGGGACTGGCTGGCTGGCGATCCGCCATCGGCCCAGGAGGTACGGCAGCTGCGCAAGCACGTCCGGGCAGAGATCGCTACCACGGCGGGGTCGGTGATGCGCGAAGGGCGCCCGCATCACGCGGTCGCGACGTCGAAGACATTCAGGCAGCTCGCCAGGATCGCTGGCGCGGCACCGTCGAGCGAGGGCCCGTACGTGAAGCGAATCTTGAACCACCCTGACGTCACAAAGCTCGCAGAACGGCTGTCGCAAACCACCGTCGCCGAAAGAACTCAGCTACCAGGTGTTTCCCGCGGGCGCGCGCCGCAGCTCGCGGCGGGGGCCATCGTGGCGGACGCGGCCATGGATCTGTTCGGGCTGCCGCAGCTGGAAATCTGCCCGTGGGCTCTGCGCGAGGGCGTCATCTTGCGCCGCCTGGACACCATGCCCACATAGCGTGACGGCCTATCCGCCGGACTTGTGACAATCCTGATCAGGGCCGCTGCGGGGGGGCGGCCGGGGATGGTGCCCCGGCGGCATGCTTGGCCCCGTCGCCGGGCCGGCCCGGGCCCGATTCGGATTTTCCCTCGGTGTCGTGCGGGGGGCGGCTGCCGCTTGGCCTTGCGGAGCCCTGCCGTGGCGCGCCGCCGGCCGGGATCCGGACCGGGCCCTGGTTGCCGGCGGGTGGCTGGTTGCCGGCGGGTGGCTGGTTGGCTGCGGGTGGCTGGTTGGCTGCGGGTGGCTGGTTGGCTGCGGGTGGCTGGTTGCCTGCGGGTGGCTGGTTGCCTGCGGGTGGCTGGTTGCCTGCGGGGCGCTGGTTGCCGCCGGTCCCTGGCCGCCCTGCCGCTGCTGCCTGGGCCCTGGCCCGCGCGCCGCGCTCAGCTTCTAGGTCCCGGCCCTGGCCAGGCTGCTGGCCGAGGGGGCCAAGCGCTGCTCCGCCAGGGGCAACGGGCGCGTGCCTTTCGGCCATGCCTGGTGCGCGGGTGCCGTTTCCGGCATGTGCCGCCTGCTGCCCTTCCGCTGCTGCGACGGAACTCGCCACGGCCTTCGCGACCTCGTCTTCAAGCGAGCCGCGGGTTGCCTCGCCGGCGACCAGGCCAGTGACAACATCGCGGATCTCGGTCAGCCGCCTGAGGGCCTCGGAGTGCCGCGACATGAGGAGGTTGAGCCGGCGCTCGGCACCGTCATGGATCGCGGTCGCGCGCGCTGTCGCCTCATCGAGGAGCTGCTTGGCCTGCGCCTTGCCGCTGATAATGGTGGTCTCCGCCTGCTTGTGCGCCTCGGCGACTGAACGCTCGGCCTCCGTCCGTGCTGCTGTCCTGGTCTTCTCCGCCTCGGTGCGAGCGGCAGCTATCGAGTTCTGGGCCTGCTCCTGCGCGGCGCCGAGCATGCGCTCGGCCTGCTGGTGGGCCTCGGTGCGGAATCTCTCTGTCTCCTGCTTGGCGTCGGCGCGGAGCTTGTCCGTCTCTTCCTTGGCGTCGACGCGGAGCTTCATGATCTCTTCGGCGGCGCGGCTCTTCTGCGCCTGCGCTTCATCGTCGGCGAGCTTCAGGATCTGGCCGACCCGCTCACTGATCTCCGCATGCGCGGGTTTCTCGTCGAATGCCTGCCTGGCCGACGATAGCTCGAGCCTGAGCCGCTCGTTGTCGTCTAGCGCGCGGGACAGTTCCTTCTTCCTGTTCTCAAGTTCACGGGCCTGGCTTCGGGCTCTGGCCACGAACTCGTCCACCTGCCGCCGGCTGTAGCCGCGCATCTCTTTCTCGAATTGGTCATCTTGGCTTACGTCGGCATGGAAGTCCTGGTGCTCGCTCATGGTGTCACCCGTCAAGATGGTCAGGCAGACCCTGGCTGGGTCGGCTGCGGTAGTTGCCGAGTCGGCCGTGGGCGGGCCGGGTCTACGGGCTGATTCTGCGGAAACGTCCGGCAGCTGGGAGCTGCCGACGCCGACCGCGGGCGCGATTATCTGCAACAACGGGCATGACTCTCGTCTCGAACGCGGTCGTGCGCAACCGAAACGGCTGACTATGCTGTTTTGTCCAAGTTTACCGAGGCAGGGTACAGAAAGCTTGCCATCCTGGGGGCGGTTACCTCAAGGACGGCTCCAACATCGCGCACCGGCGCGGCGATGATGAGTATGGCCGCGGCCCGCCGCGGCCATAAGTCCCGGGTCGGCCAGGGCCGGCCAGTGGATCAGCAGGGAGGCATGCCCGTGGGCTCGATCGGATCGCTGGGGAGTGACGTGCCGTCGGTCGATCCGACTGCCTGGATCGCTCCTGGGGCGGTGCTGGTAGGCAGGGTTACCGTAGGCAGGGCGGCAAGCATCTGGTACGGCACCGTCGTGCGCGCCGACGATGACGACATCGTCGTCGGCCCAGAATGCAATATCCAGGACCTCTGCTGCCTGCATGTAGACGCAGGCGAGCCGATAGTGCTTGAGCCGCAGGTCAGCCTGGGCCACGGGGCGGTTGTCCACGGAGCGCACGTCGGGGCCGGGGCGTTGATCGGCATTGGCGCGATTGCCCTCGGCCGGTCGCGGATCGGCGCAGGATCTCTGATCGCCGCGGGCACCATCGTCCTGCCCGGCACCGAGGTTCCTCCAGGTGTCCTGTTCGCGGGCGTCCCCGGCCGTATAGTGCGTGAGCTGACCGAGGAAGACCGGGCCACGTTCGCCGAGACATCGGCCCGGTATGTCCAGCGCGCCGGGCTGCATCGTGGGGCGGCCTGGAAGACTGCCGAGCCCGGGATCTGATCGTTTGCCCGGCTACAAAACGGATGTGCCGCGCCACCCGGGCCCGGATTGCCTACGGAATTAACCAGCAGCGTCTACCTCCTGGCCAGAACGCGCCAGAGCATGATCCAGGAAATGATCCTTATGGGCCATGCGCGCTGCCTCGCGGCACCGTAACCTTGTAACCAAGTTCCCCAGATCTGCTCGGCGACGGAGGTGAACGCGGTGCGAGAACGACTCGATCTTCGCGTCCATGATCGCGTCGCGCTCGATGAAATCGAGCTGTACGCCGAGGTGCTGAGTGCCGTGGCGGCTACCGACCGGCCGCTGACCTCTAGCGAACTCGACGAGGTGCTTGGCCTCGTGCCTGTCGCCGTTGCCGCGGTCAGCTCTGTCTGAGGTCGGGGCCTCAGCGAGCCGAGTGCATGTCTTCGCTAGGCGATGACCCGCCAGCGAACATCACGTCGGTGTCCCAGTGCGTGAAGCCCAGCGATTCGTATAGCCGGATCGCGGCGGTATTGCCCTCGTCAACGTACAGCATTACCTCGAACAGGCCCTGCGAGCGCAGGTAACGGAGGCCCACCAGGGTCAGCGCGCGACCCAGGCCGCCGCCGCGCTCCGCCGGATCGACGCCCACTACATAGACCTCGCCGATGGGCTCATGGCCGTGCGCGGACCCGTCGCCCGCCTGGCCGTGGATCTTCGTCCAGTGAAAGCCGACGAGTTTCCCGCCGCGCTCCGCGAGGAAGAACCCGGCCGGGTCGAACCACGGTTCCCGCTCGCGGAGGTCGAGGTCGGCCCGGGTCCAGCCACCCTGCTCAGGATGGGTGGCGAACGCCCGCGCGTTGAGGTCAAGCCAGTCATCCTCGTCCCGGCCGACCTCGAACGTGCGGACTGTGACGCCAGTGGCGAGCTGTGGCAGCTCGAGCCTGGCCTGCAGAGACCGGCGCAGCTGCCACAGCGCCCTTATCCGCCTGAATCCAGCCGCGGGAGCGAGCCGCGCTGCCGCGGGCAGGTCACCATGGGCCCACAGCCGTAGCTGGCGCCCGCCGGCCTCGGCGGTCAGCGCGTTCAACAGCTTCAGGCCAAGCCCCTGGCCGCGGCGGCCAGGGTGGATGACGAGCTCGCCGCTGGGGCCCGCGACCGGATCGGTCGGATCCAGGTGGGCATAGCCGGCCAGCTCACCCGCGCTGACCAGCAGCAGATTGCGGGCGCTCGGATCGCCGCCATACCGCAGGTGCAGCATCACGTGCTCGGAGAGCGGGCTAACGCCGTCTTCCTCGGTGGCCGCGCGGACCAGGGCGAGCACGGCAGCGACCTCGGATTCGGAGAGTCTGCCGCGGACGCTAATTGCTGGCCCCTCATGGTCACCGTTCGGCGGGCGCAGTATGCGACTCCCTCCGCTCGGCCGCGGTGGCACGGGGGACCCGATCCGGATCCGGGTCACCGTCCCGCTCGGTCTTGCCGCTGCGGTGGCCCTGGCTGTGCGGTTCCTGCTGCACTCCAGCAACCGGTTCGGTGTCGTCCGGTTCGGTGTCGTCCGGTTCGGTGCCGTCCGGTTCGGTGCCGTCCGGTTCGGTGCCGTCCGGTTCGGTGCCGTCCGGTTCGGTGCCGTCCGGTTCGGTGCCGTCCGGTTCGGTGTCGTCCGGTTCCCCGGCGTCCGTCTCCGCGTCCTGCACCGACCGGTCAGTGTCCCCCTTGACCGGGACGAAACGGTAACCAACGTTACGAACGGTACCGATCAGTGCCTCATACTCGGCACCGAGCTTGGCGCGCAGCCTGCGCACGTGCACGTCGACGGTGCGGGTACCACCGAAGTAGTCGTAGCCCCAGACCTCCTGCAGCAGCTGTGACCTGCTGAACACCCGGCCCGGGGACTGAGCGAGGAACTTCAGCAGCTCGAACTCCTTGAAGGTCAGATCGAGCGCCCGGCCGTGCAGCCTGGCGGAGTAGGTGATCTCATCGATGGCCAGATCTCCCGAGCGGATCTCGCCGGACACCGCAGGAGCGGTGCGGCCGATGGCGATCCGCAGTCTCGCGTCGACCTCGCCGGGGCCCGCCGTGTGCAGGATAACGTCGTCAGCGCCCCATTCGGCGGATACCGCGGCCCAGCCCCCCTCGGCGACGATGACCAGCACTGGCACGTCAAGGCCGACGGCCCGCAGCTGCCGCAGGAGCTGCCTGACCTGCACCAGGTCCCGGCGCGCGTCCACCAGCACCAGGTCGGACGGAGGTGAGACGTCTGCTGAAGCAGCGACCGCGGGCGCGAGGCGGACGGTATGCGGCAGCAGGCTCAGCGACGGCAGGATGTCGGCGGTCGGCTCTGGGGCGCTGCTGAGCAAGAGCACGTTGCTCAACCGCTGCTCCCTCCGGCTCGCTGTGCAGCCGCGGGCAGCTGCCAGGTACTCCCGCGATCGCCGGGGTCAGCTGCACCCGGATCCGCTATAAGCGAGGATAGCTGACATGGCGATAGTGACCTTCCGCTACTGGGCAGCGGCGAAGGAGGCGGCCGGGGTCGGCGAGGAGACCATCAGGGCCGAGACGCTCGGCGAGGCTCTTGCCGCGGCGAGCGGCAACGCGCGCGGAGCGGCAACGCGGGGAGCGGCAACGCGGGGAGCGGCAACGCGGGGAGCGGACGCGGGGAGCGGCAACGCGGGGAGCGGCAACGCGGGGAGCGGCAACGCGGGGAGCGGCAACGCGGGGAGCGGCAAACGGCCGGCCCGAGATGCCGGCCTCAACTCACGCCTCCGGGATGTCCTCGCACGCTCGTCCTTCCTTATCGACGGACAGCCCGTGGGAGTCCGCCCGCCGGAAGCGGTTACGCTCGCCGACGCGTCCGTCATCGAGGTACTGCCGCCGTTTGCCGGGGGCTGATTCCCTGGTTCTGCCGCTCGCGTCAACTGGCCAGGCCGATAGCCTTGGCCCGCGATGGCCGCCACGTTACTGATCACGATTCTCGTAGTCCTCGTCCTGATCGCGCTGCTGGCCGCCGTGGACCGGGTACTGGCAGCTGCCATAGCCGTGCATATCGGCGGCCGGGTCGCCAGCGCCAACGACCTGCCGGCCAGGCCGAGCGTGCGCGTCCTCGGCTTTCCCTTCCTTACTCAGCTCGCGTCCAACGATTACCGCGAGGTGGCCGTCATGCTCGGCAGCCTGAGTTCTGGCGATGTCGAGCTTTCCGATCTGGATGCTCGCTTTACCGGAGTACGCGTGTCACTGGGAAGGCTGCCGTGGCCCGACCACAGCGAGATCACCGCCAAGCAGGCGAGCGCGACAGTGATCGTCCCGTTCGCGGTCCTCAGCCAGCGGCTGCCACCAGGGCTGATGCTCAGCCACGCAGGCGGCAATCTGCGGATCACGAGCACGGTGCTTGGCATCGGTGTCCCCGGGACCCTCGCGCTCAGCGTTTCCGCTGCAGGCATCACGATCACCCCGCACCTCACCGGCATGCCGGCACTGGTCGGCTTTATCATCCCGGTCCAGGCACTGCCGCTGCGGCTGTCGGTCACCTCGGTCAGCGTCACCGAGCAGGGCCTCAGGGTCAGCGCCTCCGGGCAGAATGTGCGCCTAGTGGCTGCTGCGGCGGTGAACCAAACGGGCCAGGCTGGCCGTTGACAGAGATATGACAGGGTTGGGAAGCACCGGCGGCGGCCGTCCCAGCGGGCAGGTCTCCGACGAGATGCTCGTACGCTCTCTCTACGCGGAGCATGCTGGCCCGCTGTTGAGGTACGCCCTTCACCTGACCAGCGGCGACCGGCAGCGGGCCGAGGACATCGTGCAGGAGACCCTGCTTCGCGCCTGGCTGCATCCGGATGCCATCGCGGAACGGCCGGCCAGGCCTTGGCTCTTCGCGGTCGCCAGGAACCTGGCCGTCGACGCATACCGGGCCCGCAAAGCACGGCCGCGTGAGGTGGGGGAGAGCGCGCTGGAGCTGGTTCCGGCTCCCGACGAGGCCGATAGGGCGCTCGAGTCGTGGGCGGTGGCTGACGCGCTCCAGACCCTGCGGCCCGACCATCGCTCCGTGCTGCTTGAAACGTACTATCGCGGCAGTTCGGTTTCCGAGGCCGCCACTGTGCTAGGCATACCGCCCGGTACCGTTAAATCCAGGACTTTCTACGCGCTGCGCGCGCTGAAGCTGGCACTCGAGGAACGGGGGCTCGCGCCATGACGGGGCTCTCAGGCTGCGGCGACGTCCGCCTGGCGCTCGGCGTCTATGTGGTGGGCGCGATCGATCCAGCTGAACGCACGGTCGTCGACATACACCTGAGCCACTGCCCGGCTTGCCGGGAGGAGCTGGCCGGGCTGGCCGGGCTGCCAGCCTTGCTCGGCCGGGTCCCGGCCCGCGACGTCGAACGGCTGGCAGCCTCCGGTGCCACGGGCAACCTAGAGGAACCGCCTCCCGAGCTGCTCAGCTCGCTGCTTCGGCGGGTCGCCGCCCGGCGCAGGGCGCGCAAGTGGCGGACGATCACGGTGGCAGCTGCCGCCGCGGTCATCGCGGTGGCAGGCGGGCTGGCTGGCGGCGCGGCGATCTCGCATGCACTCAGCTCGGGCTCCTCAGCCGCCAGCCAGGCTTCGGGCCAAATATCACGGGGATACGAGACTGGCCGCGGAACCAATGCCCGGACGCACGTCACCGCCGTCGTGGCGTATCACTCCGCGGCGTGGGGGACTTCGATGCGCGTGTGGGTCAGCGGTATTCGCGCCGGGACGACCTGCGAGCTGTGGGTGGTGGACACCCACGGCCAGCGATCGATCGTCGGGGGCTGGACCGTGGCGAACGGCCATCAGGACCAGTGGTACCTGGCGTCGACGCCAGTCAGTGGCTCCAGGATCCGGAGCTTCCAGGTGACGGCGGCCGGAAAGCTTCTCGTCACTGTCCAAGCCAGCTGACCCGGCAGCGTCGGTACTGTCCGGTCACCGTTGCGCCACCGGACGGTCACCGCGGGCCGGGAATGCGATAGCTGCACCAGGTGCTTAGTACTTCGTGACCGCGGGCCTGATCGTCGTTGTCGTCGTCGTTGGCGTCTCGCTGGCGGCCGGCCTGACCTGGCGTCGGCGTGACGGCGCGATGCGCGCGCCACGCGCGCTGGCCGCCACGGGGCAGGCGGCGGCTGTGACCGGGCCGGCCGTCACCGGACCCCAGCTGGGCGCGCCGCTGGGCTCGAAGGCCACGCTGGTGCAGTTCTCCACGGCGTTCTGTGCGCCCTGCCGTGCCACCCGGCGGATCCTGACTGAGGTTGCCGGGATGATCGACGGGGTCGCGCACGTGGAGATCGACGCGGAATCACGAATGGACCTGGTCCGCAGCCTCGATGTACAGCGGACCCCGACAGTGTTCGTGCTCGGGCCCGACGGGCGCATCGCCAAGCGGGCGAGCGGCCAGCCGACCAAGGCCGACGTGATCGCCGCCATCGGCGAAGTGACATAGAGTGGGTTTTCCTATTCTTCGGATCGGGAAAGATGATAGTGACAGCAAACGGGGCCGCACGTAGCATCGGCTACGTGCCTGACTGGACTACGGCTCCGCGCATGACCGGCCGGCCGCTTGGGGCGACGCTTACCAAGCGGCGCGCGGTCGACTTCTGCCGTGTCGCGACCGCTATCTGTCCGGCTGCCCTGCGCCCGGGCCAGCGAGGCCCGCGCGCGTGCGGGAATCCGAGCTGACTGTCCCGCCGCCCCGGTTGCGGTGCTGCGGGGCCATCACAACCGGGCACATCCCCGCCACGAGGTGACTCCGGCCCGGCCTGCCTGGGCCGCGAAATACCGGCAGTACCGCTGACATCCCCCGAAGGGACATGCGTTGGACATCGATCCGAGAGGGCCGCGTTTCGGCGCGCTCGTCACGCTGGTGGTCTTCGCTGTCGTACTGATCACCGGCAACGTGTGGCTGCTTGCGGCCCAGGGGCTTGTGTTCGCCACGGGTGCCGTTTTCGGCCTGCGCAACTCGCCATACGGGCTGATCTACCGCTGGCTGGTGCGGCCGCGCCTCGGGCCGCCGAAAGAACTTGAGGCGGCTGCGCCGCCGCGGTTCGCCCAGGCAGTGGGGCTGGTTATCAGCATTATCGGGGTTATCGGCTACGCCGCGGGCATAACGCCGCTTGGGATGGCCGCGGCCTCGGCAGGGCTCATCGCCGCGGTCCTTAACGGGATATTCGGCCTCTGCCTGGGGTGCGAGATGTATCTGTATATCCGACGAATCTGGCCGGCCTGCCACGTCCTGGTGCCGGCCGAAGCTGACAAGGAGGTTCCGATATGAGCCGTTCCGACGTCCTCGTGGACGCCGACTGGGCGCATGCCCACGGCAACGACCCTGGCGTGGTGCTGGTCGAAGTGGACGAGGACACCAGCGCGTACGACAAGGGCCACATCCGGGGCGCAGTGAAAATCGACTGGAAGGCCGACCTGCAGGACCCGGTGCGCCGCGATTTCGTGGACAAGGCCGGCTTCGAATCCCTGCTCTCCAAGCGGGGCATCGGCAACGACGACACGGTCGTGCTCTACGGCGGCAACAACAACTGGTTCGCGGCGTATGCGTACTGGTATTTCCGGCTGTACGGGCACGACAACGTCAAGCTGCTCGACGGCGGCCGCAAGAAGTGGGAGCTTGATGGCCGTGAGCTCGTAACCGAAGTGCCCGAGCGCGCGGCGACTAATTACACCGCGACCGAGCAGGACCAGTCGATCCGGGCCTTCCGCGACGAGGTGTTGGCGGCTATCGGCCAGCGCAACCTGGTCGACGTCCGCTCGCCCGACGAGTTCGCCGGCCGCCTGCTCGCACCCGCGCACCTGCCGCAGGAACAGGCGCAGCGTGGCGGCCACATCCCCACCGCGAAGAACGTCCCGTGGTCGAAGGCGGCGCAGGAAGATGGCACGTTCAAGGCCGACGATGAGCTGCGGGCGCTCTACGGCGACGAGGCCGGGCTGGACTTCGGCCGGGACACGATCGCCTACTGCCGGATCGGCGAGCGGTCCGCGCACACCTGGTTCGTCCTGCATGAGCTGCTCGGCCAGCTGAACGTGAAGAACTACGACGGCTCGTGGACCGAGTACGGCTCGCTGGTCGGGGTCCCGATCGAGGTCGGGGACGCCAAGTGAGCAGCGAAGGGTGCGGCGCGCCGGCCGGCGGGGCGACGCTGGCCGTGGACGCTCGCAGCCAGGCGGTGGTGCAGGGCCGGGTCACGCAAAACGGGACCGCGGTGCCGGTCGGCTACGCCAGGCTGCTCAACGAGGACGGTGAATTCGTCGCCGAGGTGCCGCTCGGTGACGACGGCCGATTCAGGTTCTTCGCCGCACCCGGGACGTGGACGCTGCGCGTGCTCGCCCCCGGCGGCGTCCGGGCCGAGCGCACCGTCTCCGCGGACATCGGCAAGGTGGCCGAGCTGGAGGTCGCTGTCTGACTACAGCTGGTCACCTTCATTACTGGTTACTTTTCATGATCATGGCGGCTTTCCGCGTTAGTGGCGGAAAGCCGCCACGATCATTTAATACCGGGCCACGCGGTACCGCTACCAACCCGGCAGGCCGGGGCACCGGGCAGGCGGCCGAGCCGGAAATAGTTGTCTGCCGTTTCCCCACTTGCCACCTGCTCGTTGCCTTCTCAGCTACCTACTGTTCAGCTGCTAGTTACCTAAGCCCTCTAGAAATGTTGTGGGCCGTCACCGGTGCGGCCAGACCTTCATCTCCAGTCGCCGGGACGAGACGGATCACACATGGCGATCGAGGCCAATCCGGCCAGGTCAGAACCGGCCGACGTTACATCTGGCGCCACGGGGTCCACGTGATGTCGCTGCGGCGCAGTGGACGGGTGATCATCGCTTTCTCCCGGCGCAAAGCGGAGTGATCAGCATGCCGGGACCCAGCGAGCGGCCGGTATCCGACGATGACGAATTGGCCCCGGCGCCAGGGTCCGGCCGCCGGGCCGAGGATGGAATGGCGCTAGGCCGGGGGAGTTCGCCGCCCAGGGCGCAGCCCCGATCGGCGAGCGGGGTGCTGGCGGACCGGATGGCCGCAGCATTGATCCATCATGAGCCCGGCTGGCGGATGCCACGGCACAGCGCCCTCGCCCGCCGTTACAACGTGAGCACCGCGGAAATCGAGGCCGCCATGACGGAACTCGCCGCCAGGCACTTGATCCGCCGCCTGCCCGACGGCCAGGCCTACCGGGCCAGTCCCGCGGAGTATCTCATCTCACTCGAGGGCATCCCCGGGCTCGCCGCCCGCCTCGATCCGATGGGCGGCGACATCTCCTGCGGCAGCCGCCAGGTCTCGACGCGGCGGGTTCCCGAGGACATCGGCTGGGCGCTCCGGCTCCCTCCCTCGGACCCGGTCTGCGTCATCAGGTTCCTCTGGACGGCGGACGGGCAGCCCGCCGCATTCGCCACGACCTACCTGCCGGCCGACGCCGCCGGAGCGTATCTAGAGCCGGGCGCCGGCTCCGCCTTTGCCCTGCTCCCGCTGACCGCCGCAGCGGCCGCTGAGCGTTCAGGAACCGCGCCGGCCGCGCAGCCGGGCGCCCTCTATGTGGAGATGCAGCCGCCTCCGCCCTCGGTGGCCAGGAGCCTGCGGCTGGCGCCAGGCGAGCTCGCCGCCATAGTGACCGTCAGGTTCGATGATCCTGCCCAAGGGAATCCGGTGGCGCTGACCGTCGCCGTCTGCCGCTCCGACCTGTTCCGGATCGTGGTCTCATCCGATGAGCGGCCCTTCGCGGATGACGATACGGGCAGTTTTTCAGGGGCCTGGACACATGCGGTGGAAGGCTGGGAGCCTTGACCCTAAATGCCTGCGCCCGCCGTAACCCCGGTCTCCGCCATGACCTATGTGCAGCGCGCTCCAAGGCGCGCCCGCTACCTCATCCCGGTCCAGACTCCCCGCCGCACAGAGTTAGTAGCCGCCCTGTGCGCGGCCGCGGTCGTCGTCCACGCGGTCTTCGCCCAGCTCACGCTGCTGCTCGTGATCGTATTTTACGCGACGAGCAGGCTGACCAGATGGCGGCCGCAATGGCTGCTGGGCCCGGCGGGCGCCGGGCTGGTCTGGGCGCTGGCCATCGGCCCGGCCGCGGCGGCGGCCCGGCTGACCGCCGGCCCGCGGCACGTCCTTAACTACTTTGCCGGGAGCGCCAGCCACCCAGGCCGGATCTTGCACCCGGCGGGGGCGTTCGCCGGGCTGACGCACTGGCTGCCCGCGCAGTTTCCGCTGGCGCTGATGCTCGCCGCCGCGGAGGCGGCCGGCCTGTGGTGGCTGGGCTGGCTGCATGCGGCCGACTGGGCATCCGGCGAGCCGTGGCCCGGGCTGCTGGTCGCCGTGCGCAGCCGCTGGACGGTCGGCTTGATCCGGTCGGGCGGCGTGGTCACCTCGGACGGCGGATGCGTCGGGGTCGATGCCGCGACGGGCCGGCCCGCGGCGATCTCGTGGCCGGAGGCCGAGGGCGGCATGATCTGCGCCGGGCCAGCGGGATCGCTCGACGCCGGGCGGCGGGGCGCTGGGCTTGTCGAGATCTGTTTCATGCTGGCCCATGCCGCCATCCGGCGCCGCAAGCCGGTCATCGTCGTTGACCTGACCGGATCCGGCTGGCTCACCGAGTCGCTGACGGTGGGGTGCGACGCGGCCGGCGCCCCGCTGCGCTGGTTTGGCGCGGCCGGGCCAGGCTGCTACGAGCCGGTCCGAGGCGGCGATCCGGCTCAGGCGGCTGCTCTGGTCACCGGCATGATCGACTGGTCAGGAACCCCGGACCAGCACCGGCGCACCTGCGCCGCCTACCTGACCGACGCGTTCGCCGTGATGGCCGCCGCGCCCGCCGACCCGAGGCTGCCGGTGCTCGATGACCTCGCCACCCTGCTCAGCCCGGAGGCGCTGCGTGCCAGGCTCGGCCGGGTGCCTGCCTATCACCCGCGCCGGACGGCGCTTGCGGACCGGGTCATCGTCTCGGTCCAGCAGGCAGCGGCCGACCCGGCCGCGTTGTCGGTGCCCGCCGCCGCGCTGCCGATGCTGCGGGACTCGGCGCTAGGCCACTGGCTGGCCCCGGGGCCGGCACGGATCAGCCTCGGCCAGGCGGTCAGGGACCGGGCGGTTGTCGCGTTCTCGCTGGACCGTGCCGTTCATGATCGGCCCACCAGCATGATCGCGACCCTGGCCGCCGTCGACCTGATCGCTGTCTGCGCCGAACTCGCGCGGATCGGCGTGCCCGGCGACGCGCTGGCCTGGATCCACGGCTGCGAGGCAGTAAACCACCGGGTGCTCAGCGACCTGGTCGCCGCCGGCCCGGGCGCCGGGCTGGCCGTCCTGCTCAGCACCGCCTCCGCCGCCGCGGCCGAGCGCCTCGCCGGGACCGTCAACGTGGTACTGGCGCGGGGTCCCGCCGACCCGGCCGTCGCCGCGCGATTCGCTGGCCTGGCGAGTTCCGCTGGGCCCCGCACCGGCCTCGCGGATTCCGCCGGGCCGTCGGCCGGGTCCGCTCAGGGCGGGATTGCCGGCGCAGCCGACGGGCTGGCGCCCGACTATCCGTTTAGTCTCGAAGGCAGTCATCCGGTCGGCGCGGACCTCCTGCGCAACGCCAGCAGCGCGGAATTTGCCCTGCTCGTCAAGGGCCCGCGGCCGCGGGTCATGCCGTTGTGCCGCAGCGTGCCTGGTGCGGGACTAGGACGGCGCCGATGACCGCCCGCGAGCAGTCAGCGTTCGCCGCGCAGCGGATGCCAGCGGCCGCGCCAGGGCTGGAGCCGGACCAGGCGGAGGTCGCAGCCGACGCGGCCGAAGGCAGGCCGGTCGCGGGGAGCCCGGTCGCGGGGAGCCCGGCCGCGGGGAGCCCGGCCGCGGGGAGCCCGGCCGCGGGGAGCCCGGCCGCGGGGAGCCCGGCCGCGGGGAGCCCGGCCGCGGGGAGCCCGGCCGCGGGGAGCCCGGCCGCGGGGCGTCCGGCCGCGGGGAGCCCGGCCGCGGGGCGCCCGGCCGCGGGGCGCCCGGCCGCGGGGCGTCCGGCCGCGGGGCGCCCGGCCGCAGGGAGCCCGGCCGCCCGCGTGCGGCCGGACCGCGTGCGGCCGGACCGCGTTTATCTCGGCTGGCAGTACGCGGTGCGCTACCCAGATCCGGGCCCGGCGCCGCGGCGCCCGGCACCCCCGGCCGGGGTCCAGATAGACGAGGGCTGGCTAGCCGCACAGCACCGCGAGGACAGCAGGCTGAGCAGGCCGGCCAAGGTCGGGTGCGCGGGAGCGGCCGCCCTGGCCTGCGGTTTTCTCGCGCTCGGCATCGTCGGCGCGACGAACCCATGGCTGACCGGGCTCGGGCTGGCCGCCTGCCTGGCCGTCGTGGCAGCCAGTGGCCGGGCTATCCGGCGCGGCGCGCTCGGGCTCCAGTCCCGGATAGCGGCCGAACAGCAGCGCCTGGCGAAGATCCGCGCGGTGCAGCAGAAACGGCTGACCGCCCGCCAGGAAGTGCACGCCAGGCAGTTCCTGGCCTGGCAATCCCGGCGGGTGGCTTTCGAGCGGCAGCCGGAGTGGTATTCGGTCTCGCTGCCCGCCGACATCGACCGGGTGGACGTGGCCGGCGGAACCCTGGTCGGCTGGTCGGCGATGCTCACCATGATCGCCGTACCGCGGCTCGGCGCGGGCGGCGAGGTCACTGTCCTTGATCTCACTGGCAGCGCGGTCGCGGCCGACCTGCTCGCCGTGGCGCGCGGGTCCGGGATCCAGCCGCTGGTCTGGGTGCTGCCTGGCGACCTGCCCAAGCTGGATCTCGGCACTGGCCTTGGCCGGGAAGCCGTCACTGACCTGCTGTCGGCGACCGTGACCGCAGGTGCCGACCCGCCGAGCGCGGCCGACGAGGCGAAAGACAGTGCCATCCTCGACCGGGTCCTGCAGGTGCTGGGCGGCGAGCCGAGTATTGCCCAGGTGACCGCGGCACTGCGGGCCCTCGCCCAGGTCGGTGATCCGCGCGACGACCTGCGGTCGGGCCTGCTGACCCCCACCCAGCTCGAGCAGATCACGGCGCTGTTCGGCCGAAGTTCCGCCGACCGGGTGGTGATCGACCGGGCCTGGGCACTTGAGTCAAGGCTCCGCAAGCTCGATGAGCTCGGCAGCGCCACGGTCAGGCTGCCGCCGAGCAGGCTCCGGGTCGCAGCGCTGCACCGCAGGTCGGGGGCGGTGGGCAATAAGGTGCTCGGCACCTACCTGACCGTCGCGCTGGCGCACATGCTCCGCCAGGCGCCGCCGGCCAGCGCAGCCGGCTGCTGGGCGCGGACCCTGTTCGTGCTGGGTGCCGAGCGGCTCGCGGGCGACGTGATCGACCGGCTCTGCGATGCTTGCGAGGTGTCGGGGACCGGACTGGTCATCGCTTACCGGTCGCTGCCCGGCCACGTCAAGGAGCGACTGGGGCGCGGCAACGCGGCGATCGCCTTCATGCGGCTCGGGAACGCTCAGGATGCCAAGGTGGCGAGTGAGCAGATCGGCACGGAGCATCGTTTCGTGCTGAGTCAGCTGACCGAGACGGTCGGGACCTCGGTGACCGACACCGCGGGTGATTCCTACACGAGCACCGTCGGCACGGCCGACTCGCTGGCTGATTCGGCATCGGTCAACGAAAGTTCCGGGCGCAGCCAGAGCCGTGGCCGGAGCCGGGCTGGCGGCTCCGCACCGTTTGGCAACTTCACCGGGTCGGTGGGCAGGGACGCTAGCTACTCGACGGGGACCTCCGACTCGCGGTCGATCACGGCGGGCGTCAACTCCAGCACGGCATGGGGGCTGAGCACCTCCACGGCGGTGGGCGACAACGCCTCGCTGGCCCGGACCAGCCAGCGGTCGCGAGAGTTCCTGGTGGAGCAGCATGAGCTCCAGCAGCTGCCGCCCAGCGCGATGATCGTCAGCTATGCCTCGCCCGCGGGGCGCCAGGTGGTACTGGCCGACGCGAATCCGGGCATCTTCGGGCTACGGACCTCGACCCTGCTCAGCCTGGACGACGCGGCGCACGGAGCGGGCGGGGCGGTGTACGGAGCGGACGGGGCGGTGCGCGGCGCGGGCGGGGCGGTGCGCGGCGCGGGCGGGGCGGTACGCGGCGCGGGCGGCGCGTCCGCGGCCGGATCGGGCGGAGCAGGCGATGCGCCCAATCTCGGGCCGCCGCCTGAGCGGCTCGACTGGCGCACGCCCCGGCGCTGAGGAGCAATTGTCAGGGCCACGTCGCAGGCGCGCCGCCTGTCCGCGAGAACCCGTCAGGGCTCGAGACTGACCTTGAGAGGCGGACGGCCCGGCATATCCGGACTAAGCGGGTGGCGCGGCGCGGCACTGGCTGGTATGCACGCTCTGTGGACTCGACCGCAGGCATCTGGGACGGCTGTGCCGGTCCCTGGTACCTGGTGCAGGCCATCACGGCCGCTGCCAGCGGAGGCACCCCGGAGCGGGATTACGCATCGGTGCTGCCCGCCGCGCTGAACGCGGCGCTTCACCGCCGCCCGTTCGTGGCCGGATGGCTGTCGAGAGGCGGCGGAGCGCCGCTTGAGCTGATCAGCAACGCCGGGCCGCTGCCTGCCGCCCGCGTCCTTGATCGTGCCGCGGGAGCAAGCCCGGGCCGGCCTGCGGCGCAGGCGGCCGGCCGGACCGCTGACCTGGCCAGCTCGCGGGAATTACTCTTCCCCTGGGGGGCCCGCGGGGTGCGACTGCCCGGTGGCCCGTTTCGCGACCTCGGCCGCCTGGTCTGGGCCGCGTGCCCGGGCCGCCAGGCGCTGCCCCTCGCCGGTGACCCGAGCGGCCAGGGGGATCCGCGGCAGCCCGGCCGCGAGCCGTACCGGGGATTGCGCGGGGCCGGCGGCCAGCGGGGCGACGGTCACGGCGGCGGCCAGCTGCCCACGCTGTTCGAATCGGCGCTCACTACCCTCATCAGCAGGCCCTTCGGCTGGCTCGTGGTCGCGGAGCCGGCCGGGACACTGGACGCGGAGACGGCAGAGCTGCGGACCCAGCTGAATGTGCTGCGGCGCTATGACGAAGAGCACGCGAGGTTCGACGCGGAGCGCGCGCAGCGCCGCCTCGCCGAGCTTGACGCCTTCCGCGAGGCTGGCCTGTGGTCCGTGCGGGTGCTGGCCGGCGCGGCCAGCGAGGGGGAACTGCGGCTGATTGCCCCGGTGCTGGTTGGCTCGGTCGACCTGGGCGCGCACCCATACCGGCTGCGTAGCGGGGAGGGAGCCATCGACCTCGCCGACGCGCTGGTGGCCAAGCACGGCGACGCGGGTGACGGTGCCGAGGCGCCTTTCGCCGCGACCGCGGGCGCGCTTGTCGCCCTGACCGGCCTGCCGCGCCTCGAGGTTCCAGGCGTCCGGGTGCTGCACCCTGGCTACTTCGACCTGACCAGCGAGACCACCGGACAGCACGCAATTGAGCTGGGCACGATCCTGGATGCCGCGGACCGGCCGGTCGGTCCGTTCCGGGTGCCGCTGGAGACCCTCAACAGGCATGCCTTCGTTACGGGTGCCACCGGCGCCGGCAAGTCCCAGACCGTCAGGCACATGCTCGAGCAGCTGGCCAGAGCGGGTATCCGGTGGCTTGCCATCGAGCCGGTCAAGTCCGAGTATGCGGCGATGGCCGGCCGGATCGCCCAGACCGGCAAGGTAACGGTCATCAACCCGGCCGATCCTGCAGCCGTGCCGCTGTCGGTCAACCCGCTGGCCCCCGAGCCCGGGTACCCGGTGCAGGCGCACATCGACATCGTGCGGGCGCTGTTCCTGGCCGCCTTCGACGCGCACGAGCCATTCCCGCAGATCATTTCCCAGGCTCTGCAGCGCGCCTATGAGGCGTGCGGCTGGGATCCGGTGACCGGCGGGGGCCGGCCAGGAGCCCTGGCCGGCCCGGTCGTGCCCACGCTGGCGCAGCTGCAGCGCGCGGCGCTCGAGGTGATCGAGGACGTCGGCTACGGCCGGGAGCTGCAGGCCGACGTTCGCGGCTTCGTCGACGTACGGCTGCGGTCCCTGCGGGTCGGATCGGCGGGCAGATTCTTCGAGGGCGGTCACCCGGCGGACATCGGTGAGCTGCTCCGCCAGAACGTGGTGCTGGCGATCGAGGATGTCGCCAACGACGAGGACAAGGCGTTCCTGATCGGCACCCTGATTATCAGGATCGTCGAGTACCTCCGGCTGCAGGCACGGGCCGGGCTGGACGGCGGGCTGCGGCATGTCATCGTCATCGAGGAGGCGCACCGGCTGCTGCGCGCCGAGCGGGAAGGCGCCAGCGGCCACGCGGTGGAACTGTTCGCCAGCATGCTCGCCGAGATCCGTGCCTACGGTGAGGGGATCGTCGTCGCCGAGCAGATCCCGGCCAAGCTCGTCCCCGACGTCGTAAAGAACACTGCGCTCAAGGTCCTGCACAGGCTGCCCGCCCACGACGACCGCCAGGTCGTCGGCGCCGCCATGAACCTCGACGACGACCAGTCCAGGCAGGTGGTCTCGCTGTCACCGGGCGAGGCCGCCGTGTTCGCTGACGGGATGGACCGGCCGTTACGGATCCGGGTACCGTTCGGCGGCGACAGGGAGAGCGTCCTGGTACCGGGGGACCGCGCCGCGGACCTGGCCGAGCTGGCTAGCGGCGCAGACCTGGCCGAGCTGGCCAGCGCCGCTGGCCTGGCGGGCCCTGCGGCCCCGGTGCTGGGCAGGCGCTCGGCGGCCTGCGGTCCGGCCTGCGCCGCCGGGCGTCCGTGCACCCTGCTCGAGCTCCGGGTTGCTGACGTGCTGGCCGCTGCGGCGGAAGAGGCATGGCTGCGCGTCTGGACCGAGGCCCTCGCGCTCGCCTTCCTCACCAACCGGCCGCTTCCCGCAGTGCCCGCGCTGCTGCGGTTCCGGTGGTCTGGTCTCGGTCAGCGGCTACGCGAATGCATGCTCGCGACCGCGATCGAGCGGGCGCTGGACAGCCGTGTTCTCATTGTCCGGGCCTGGTACGAACCCGGTCAGCTCGCCGCGGCGATGGCCGGCACCGCCCTGCGGCTGCTTGACGGCGGCTCAGGAGCCGGGAGGCGGGCCGGGGCGACCTGGGTCATCCCTCAATTGCAATGGCTGCATGAGGTGGAGCGAGTGTGCCCGTTCGCTAACGGGGCACCCGATCCGTTCGCTGCGGCGCCGGCACTTGAGTTCCCGCTTGCGGGCGTGGCGGACCGGCCAGGCGTGCGGATCGGGCAACGGGTCAGCGCCCTGCGCCGGCATCCGCTCTCGATGGAACTGGCGAGAAACCGGCTGCCCGCCTGGACCGCGCTGCTCGGCGCGGACGACCAACGCGGTTTCGCCGATGACCTGGCCGCTGTGGTGATCGGGGTGAGCCACCGCGGGCAGCTGCGCAAGGCGGCAGGTGAGATGGGGATCACTGGGTGGCTCGAAACGGTACTGTCCTGGCCGCGCAGATTCATCGTCGGGCTCTGTGACGAGCCGACGGCGTCGGGGGGGTCGAGCAGCGGCCGGTAGCCAGATAGCATCGGCGGCAATGAGCAAGCTTCCGCTGCGGGCCCGCCTCGCCACGACCATCGGTGGAGCAGCGGGGCGTGTTTCGCGGGCCGCCGGCCGCGGCGACGGATCCGTGATCGGCGGCGTGCTCGGCCTGCGGGTGGAGCCTGACCTGCTACGGATCCTTTCTGCCGACCGCCAGATCGTGCTTGTCTCAGCGACCAACGGAAAGACCACCACCACCAGGCTGATCAGCGCGGCGCTCGGTGCGCTTGGCCAGGAGGTGGCTTCGAACGCGTTCGGTGCCAACATGCCAGCCGGGCTGGCGTCCGCACTTGGCCGGGTACCTAACGCGCCGTTCGGCGTGCTCGAGGTCGATGAGCGGCACCTGCCCGCGGTCATCGCGGCGACCAGGCCGAAGGTGGTCGCGCTGCTGAACCTCAGTCGCGACCAGATGGACCGGGCTGCCGAGATCTGGCTTGTTGCGAGGCGCTGGCGGGAAGCGCTGACCGCAGCCGACTGCCGGGTCGTCGCCAATGCCGATGACCCGCTAATCGCGTGGGCGGCGAGCACGGCCAAGCTCGTTACCTGGGTGGCGGTGGGCCAGCGCTGGCACGAGGATTCCTGGTGCTGCCCGCAGTGCGGCTCGCATCTGCGGCGGGATGAGCTTGGGTGGCGATGCGGCGAGTGTGGCTTTGCGCGCCCCTCCGCCGGCTGGGTGCTTGACGACGGGGCATTGATCGACGCCACCGGCAAGGTAACCGAGCTGTCCCTTGAGCTGCCGGGCCGGGCCAACCGGGCCAACGCGGTGGTGGCCCTCGCCGTGGGCTACTGCTTCGGCGCTGAAGTGAGCGAGATGCTGCCGAGGCTCCGCAAGGTCAAGTCGGTGGCTGGCCGGTACACGCGCGTCCAGCGGCAAGGTCGAGAGCTCCGGCTGTTGCTCGCGAAGAACCCGGCCGGCTGGCTGGAGGCGTTCGATGTGCTAAGCGCGGTTCCTGGGCCAGTGATGCTGTCGGTCAATGCGCAGGGCCCGGACGGCAGGGACACCTCCTGGCTGTGGGACGTGGATTACCGGGTCCTGCGCGGCCGGCCGGTTTTCGTGGCAGGCGAGCGGAGGATCGATCTCGCGGTCCGGCTTGAGGTAGACCAGGTGAGCTTCGTGCTGGTCAACGGTGTTGATGACGCCGTGAGCAAGGTGGAAGCCGGTGCGCTTGACGTGATTGCCAACTACACGGCCTTCCAGCAGATCCGGGCGGCGCTAGGCCGGGCCGAGTGAGGGGAACAGCCGAGTGACACCGGACCATGGCCCCCCGCGGCCAGATCCGGCACGACGGCGCGGAAGTCACCGCGGCGCCAGTAGCATCCGGCTCGTCTGGGTCTACCCGGACCTGCTCAGCACTTACGGCGACCGGGGCAACCTGCTGGTGCTCGGGCGGCGGGCCAGGCTGCGCGGCTTCGCGGTCGACGCTATCGAGGTGCACGCTGACGAGGCAATTCCGCGCCAGGGCGACATCTACCTGATGGGTGGCGGCGAGGACTTGCCGCAGATCCTCGCGGCACAACGGCTGCGAGCTGATGGCGGTCTTGCCGCGGTCGCCCGTGCCGGGGCCGTGGTGTTCGCCGTCTGCGCCGGTTATCAGGTCATCGGCACGGAGTTTGGTGGCGTCGACGGCGAGCCCGTGGCCGGCCTGGGGATCCTGGACACGCGCAGCGGGCGGGGGGAGCGCCGCGGCGTGGGCGAGATTGTCGCGGACGTGGATCCGGAACTCGGGGTACCGCGCCTGACCGGATTCGAGAACCATCAGGGCGTCACCACGATCGGGCGTGACGCAAGGCCGCTGGCTCGGGTAACGGCGGGCGTCGGCAACGGGGACGGCACCGAAGGTGCTTACGCTGGCCGGGTGCTCGGCACCTACCTGCATGGCCCTGTCCTGGTGCGCAACCCGGGCCTCGCCGATCTCCTGCTGGGGTGGGCCGCGGGGCCGCTGGCGCCGCTCGACCCCGCGAACGAGGACTGGGCACGTCGGCTCCGCGAGGAACGGCTCGCTGCCATGCGCAGCTGAACAGGTCCGCCGTAGCCCGGCCGGGATGGCGCGCCAATCCCGGCCGGGCCGGGATGGCGCGGCCTGGGCCGGGATGGCTCCAGGTAGGCGGCGGGCCAGGGACTTCCGCTTGGTCAGCTGTCAGTAGACGAGGGCCTGCGTGCCGTCGGCAGTGATTTCCGCGATGAATGTGGCGGCCCCTGCGATGCGGACCCCGTCGACAACATCGTCGGCGGTGATTCCCCTGCGCGCGGCGCACTGCGAGCAGACTGTGACAGGGCCATTGCCCAGAACCTTAGCCAGCAGCTCCGCAAGCGGCACTGCGTGCGGGAGCGTAATGCTATCGGCGCCGCCGGGAAGGGCGAGCCAAGCGGCGTCCCCCGTCAGCCAGAGGGACACCTCCACTCCGCTGGCGACTGCGGTCGCCGCGACGGTCAGGGCCTGATTGCAGCGCTCCGGATCGTCCTTGCCCGAGGTTGCCTTCACAACGAGTGACCGGGAAGCCATGTTCCGACCTTAACCCGGATGTGCCGATGACCGGATGCCAGATCGCACACTTCCGGTCCGTCATATTCCGGACAATTAGGTCGTCATTCTCTACGACGCATTCTTACTTGTACCGGATTTGCAGACCTCGCTGACCCGAAATGTAGCTAATATCCTGACGAAATCCGGTACAAGTAGGACCCGGATGTTGACGGCGGCCAGACGGACACATCGACCCGCCGTGATCAGCGCGCCTTCAGGATGCTGCGACCTGCTGGATCTACACTTCGGTTATGGCTGGCGAGGTCAGCGGGATAATCCTGGTCGGGGTGTTTGGCGCAGTCGCCGCGCTGTGCGCCTTCTTGATACCGAAGCTCTACCGCGTTGGCACAAGCGGCAAGACGTCGCCGCCAACACGCGATAGCTAGGTCGGTCGCTTGCTGTTTGGCCGGCTCAGTCGGTCCGGCTCAGCCGGTCTGGCCAGCGAGCTGAGGCCAGTGCCCATGATGATCAGGCTGCGGCTCTAATCTTTTGGCATGCAGAGCCAGCGGAATCCTCAGGACGGAACTGGCGGCGCGAGCGCCGGAGAGGTTGGCGGCCCAGCCGGGCCGGCAACGCATCCCGGCCTCAAGCCGCTCCTGCACCTGCTCGGCCGGTGGGAGGGGGCTGGCGTAGTCGGCTACCCGACGATAGAGAGTGCCAGGTTCGGCCAGGAAGTCTCGTTCAGCCACAACGGCAAGCCATTCCTGATCTACGAAAGCCGCACCTGGCTGCTTGACGATGCGGGGCATCTCGGGCGGCCGCTCGCCATGGAGGTCGGCTTCTGGCGGCCTCAGGAGGACGGCAGGCTCGAGGTGGTCCTCGCGCACCCTACTGGGATCACCGAGATCTACCTCGGCCAGATAACGGGCACGAAGATCGAGATGGCCACCGACGCAATCACCCGCACGTCATCAGCCAAGGAAGTTACGGCGGGCCGCAGGCTCTACGGGCTGATCGGGAGTGACCTCGCCTACGCCTATGACATGGCTGCGGTGGGGCAGCCATTGCAGGCGCACGTCTCGGCGCAGCTCAAGCGTGTCCGATAAAGCGGCGTGCCGGACGCAGCAGAATCACTGCTGCGTCCGGCACGCTTCAAAATGAACTGGTTCAGTTCTCGCCGAGCCAGTAGTTCGCGAAGCCGCTCGCGTGCGTGACCGTCGGCTGCGCGATCAGCCGCCCGCTCTTGGCACCGTACTGGAGGATCTTGGTGGTCCGCCAAAGGCGTGAGATCAACCCGCCACGGCGGCCTGCGCCGTCGGTGACGGCGATGTTGGTGAAACCCACAGCGCCGTAGTCGGCCAGCGGAAGGAGACCCTTGCTGTTGGACGGCGCTTCGCTGATGGCCTCGGTGGACGTGCGCGGGCACCGCCGCGCCGGGCAGGCTTTGGCGACGCTGAAGCGGCGCCCGTTGGTGTTGTCGGCCACAATCAGCCGGAACTTCCTGCTAGCGGGGCTGTAGGAGACGCTCGCGGTGATAGAGTCGCCGGGGCGTACGCTCATGGTGCTGACGGCCTCGGGCTGGGGGAACATCTCGTACCACGCGCGATACCTGGGTGTCTGTCCCGCGGATCCGGCGCAATCAGCCTCGATGCCGTCCTGCTCGACCGAGTCGGCCGTTTTTGCGAAACCATCGAGCCCGACCCAATGAGCCGAGTACGTACCTGGCGTCACCGCGCAGTTAAGGTAAGGCACGAAGAATGTCGCCTGGACCAGCCCGAAGCTCTTGCCCCCTTTGGTCGTGGCGTACCCGGCCCAGTTGAAGGATCGGGTGGCGGCCAACGTGCCGGACGCCGCTGCGGAGCTCTGCTTGCCAGCCGGACCTGCCGGAATCATCGGCCGTCCCGGCAGCATGTGTCGCCTGCTGGCAGTGGGCCGCGCCGCTGAGGCGGTCCTGGCAGCGGCGATGCCGCGGGTGGCCGAGCCCGCCCATGTGTCGGAGACACTGCGGGCAGTCGGGGCAGGGCTGGCCGGAGCCAAGGCGAAGGCGGCTGTCGCGAGGATGGCCCCCACTGCAACGGTCACTGCACTACCGACCCGGACGATCTTGGTCACCAAGATGTTCCTTCCTTCCTGCCTGCGGTTAGTGAGCTACCGCGCTATGGGGCGCACCGGCCCGGGCGGTCCAGCAAATGACGACTAGTACAAAAGGGCACCCGAAGGACCCTACCGCCGCTGTGACTCGCCTGGAGGGACGCCGGGCAAGAAGGCGCCGGCCGAAAGGAGGACCTGCAGAAACGAGAAGATGACCGCAAGGGCCCGGACAGAAGGGCCGCCGCCGGGGCAGGAGGCGGAGGGCCGCCGGGCAGGGAGGCCGGGCAGGAGGCGGAGGGCCGCCGGGCAGGGACGCCGGGGCAAGAGGCGGAGGGCCGCCGGGCAGGGAGGCCGCCGGGTGTTCACGGCCGGGCAGGGAGGCCGGGGCAAGTGGCGGAGGGCCGACAAGCAGCGGAGGCCGGGCAGGGCGCCGCGCTGGGCAGAAGGGGCCCGGGCAGGAGAGGGCCGGGCAAAGAGAAGCCCCCGGGCGACTCCCGTAACAAGTTCGCCAGCCAGCCCGGGAAGCGACGCGCCGCCTCAGGGCGACGCTTCCGCCGCAACTAGGTTGCGTTCCGCGGGAACCGGAGGTGAACTCGCGACGGGGACCGGCTGGACAAGGCCGGCCAGCCCGGGGGTCCGGTGTCTGCCGTGTATTCGCCGACCGCCGCCTTGCGGCACAGGCCTGGCGCTCACACGCCCGCCTGCTGCTAGCCGGTGAAGCGCGCCCAGCTCAGCTCCGGCCGAGGCGGGCGCTCCACGGGACGGCGGCTAGCTGACAGCCACCTCGCGAGTCCGACATCTATGCATGCTGTTGGACCACCTCCTTTCCCGCGTTAGCCCGAAGCTACGTCAGAGGGCCATGCGGAAGCAAGCAAGTTATCCGCACCCTTACTCGCGTACCGGGTCCGGTGGCTCGCTCTTACTAGACTTGGTCTATGGCACAGGCGTGGGATGCGGCGCTCCGGGCAGGCGGCTACCGCGTCACACCGCAACGCCAGCTCGTCCTTGAGGCCGTCACCAAGCTGGATCACGCGACCCCCGAGGAAATCTTCGCGGACGTCCACCAGCGGGCCCGCGGGGTGAACGTCTCAACGATCTACCGGACCCTGGAACTTCTCGAGCAGCTCGGTCTCGTCAGCCACACCCACCTCGGGCACGGCGCACCGCGGTACCACCTTGCCGCCGACGCGGACCACGTTCACCTGGTCTGCAGTGAGTGCGGACGGATCATCCAGGTGGATCCGGCCGTCGTTCGTCCCCTCATCACGGCACTCGACGAGCAGTATGGCTTCGAGACTGATGTCGGGCACCTGACCGTGTTCGGCAGGTGCGGCGACTGCCGCGCCGCACGGCGGGACTAGCGGCCGTCGCGAACGCCTGCCGGCCAGCTCACGTCTGCAAGGCCGTCAGCTGACGCCTGCTAGCTGAAGCCTGCCAGCTGACGCTAGCTGCCCGGCAGCTGCAGCTGACGCCTGCGGGCCCGGCAGCTAGGGACGCGCTCCTGGCGCATAGCCTTGGTGACATGAACAGCCCATTGCTCGCCGTGCCCGGTGCCGTACCTGATGATGGCGTGGACGCTGGCGTGGCGGCGCACTACGGCGACCCGTTCGCCGAGCAGCGCGGGCTCTCGCTTGGCGTCGGCCTGGTCGACAGGTCGCACCGGGGCATCATCCGCATCACCGGGCCTGACCGGCTGTCCTGGCTGCACAGTCTCAGCACGGCCGACCTTGAGCATCTCCAGCCTGGCCGGGCAGCCCAGGCACTGATCCTGAGCCCGAGCGGTCATGTCGAGCATCACCTGACGCTGACCGATGACGGGACCGCGCTGTGGGCCCATGTTGAGCCTGGCGCCGCGGAGCCATTGCTGAAATTCCTCGAGTCCATGCGGTTCATGCTGCGGGTTGAACCCGCTGATGCCAGCGACGACTATGCCGTGCTCACGCTGATGGGGCCCAAGGCCGAGAGTGGGCTCGCTGGCGGTGCAACGGCCGCCATGGCACTTCCGTTTGGCATTGACCTTATTTACCCCCGTCCGGGGCTGGCCGATGCTGCGGCGGGATTGCGGTCGGCCGGGGCGGTACTCGCGGGCATGTGGGCGCACGAGGCGCTACGTATCGCCGACGGCCGGTGCAGGCTCGGGCTGGACACCGATCACCGGACGATTCCGCACGAGGTTGGCTGGATCGAGACGGCGGTCCAGCTCAACAAGGGCTGCTACCGCGGCCAGGAGACCGTAGCGCGGGTGCATAACCTCGGGCATCCGCCGCGCCGGCTGGTTCTGCTGCACCTGGACGGTAGCGAGGACCGGTTGCCCGCGCATGGCGACCCGGTGGAGGCGGCCGGCGCGCGGGTCGGGTTCGTCGGCTCCGCGGCGCGCCATTACGAGCTGGGCCCGGTTGCGCTCGGCCTGATCAAGCGGACCGTACCGGTCGACGCTACGCTGCAGGCGGCCGGGATCGCCGCTGCGCAGCAGGTCCTCGTCGCACCGGATGCCGGCGGCCTGGCAAAGGCCACCGTGCAGCGAGCGCGCGGTGATCTGAACCGGTTGCGCGAGTAACCTACCCGCCAGGAACAACCTCGTTTCCTGGAGGTCTCCCGCAGTGCTCCGCCGCGCGCTGCTGGCCGCTTCGGCCAGCAAACGGGTCCATCAGATCATCATGGCCGCCCCGTTCACCCGTGATGTCGTCGCCAGGTTCGTGGCCGGGGACACTGCCGACGACGTGCTGCGCGTCACCCAGCGGCTGCAAGCCGACGGACTGCTCGTCAGCATCGACTACCTGGGCGAGGACACCGTCGACCCGGAGCAGGCCGCCGCCGTCACCGACGAGTACGTACGGCTGGTCGGCCGGCTGGGCGCCGCCGGGCTGGCCGGCGACGGCCGCGCCGAGGTGTCCGTCAAGCCGACCGCCGTAGGGCTCGACCTGCGCGAGCATGGCGAGAAGACCGCGACGGAGAACATCACCAGGATCTGCGCGGCGGCCAGGGCGGCGGGCACCACGGTCACGGTCGACATGGAGGACCACACGAGGGTCGACGCGACCTTGCGCATTGTGGCCCAGCTCCGCCCCGAGTTCCCTGATCTTGGCTGTGTGATCCAGTCGTACCTGCGGCGCAGCCCGGGTGACTGCGAGGTGCGGGCAGTTGCCGGGTCGAGGGTCAGACTCTGCAAGGGCGCGTACAGCGCGCCCGAAGGCGCCGGTTTCGTCGAACGCGCCGAGGTTGACCGTTGCTACGCCCGCTGCCTGCGGGTGCTGCTGAACGGCGACGGCTATCCGATGCTCGCCACGCATGATCCGAGGCTAATTGACATCGCCGAAGCGCTCGCGAAGGCAGCGGGGCGGCCGCCCGGGAGCTTCGAGTACCAAATGCTGTACGGCATCAGGCCGGGCGAGCAGCTGCGGCTGGCGGGCGGCGGGGCGCAGGTACGGGTCTACGTCCCCTACGGGAACGACTGGTACGGCTACCTGGTGCGGCGGCTTGCCGAACGGCCCGCGAACCTCGTCTTCTTCCTCCGCTCGCTCGCCTCACGCGGCTGAGGGACCGGCCACGCGCCGAGAGCCGCGTGCGCCGGGCTGAAGGCGGCCTACCGCGCGCAGCGGCGGCCCGGCGGCGCGGGCCGCCTGGCGGCGCAGAGGACCCGGCGGTGCGGAGGGCGCGGCCCGGCGGTGCGGAGGGCGGCCCGGCCGGATCACGGTAGGCTCCGTGAGATGATCGCAGTTCTGGGCGCCGGGAAGATGGGCGAGGCGCTCATCTCTGGCCTCCTGCGCGCCGGTGGTTCGCCGGCTGGCGTGATTGCTGCAGTCCGGCGCAGCGACCGGGGCCGCGCGCTGCGCGAGGCCTACGGCATCGAGGTGATCGGCGCGGCCGAGGCGGCCCGGCGCGCCGGGACGCTGCTGATCACGGTCAAGCCGCAGGACATGACGGCGCTGCTGGACGAGATCGGCGCGGAAGTTACCGCCGACAAGCTGATCATTTCTGTAGCTGCCGGAATTACAACCGGCTTCATCGAGCGCAGGCTCGCCGCTGAGGTCCCGGTGGTACGCGTCATGTCGAACACGCCGGTCCTCGTCGATGAGGCGATGAGCGTGATCTCGCCGGGCGCGCATGCAGGTGAGGAGCACCTGAGGCGGGCAGAGGAGCTGCTGCGGCCGGTCGGGAAGGTCCTGCGGATCCCCGAGTCGCAGCAGGACGCGGCGACCGCGCTGTCTGGCAGCGGGCCGGCCTACGTGTACTTCCTAGTGGAGGCGATGGTCGACGCCGGGATCCTGCTCGGGATGCCGCGCAGCAATGCCCTGGAGATGGTGAAGCAGGCTGTGTTCGGCGCGGCGACCATGCTGCGCGAGTCCGGCGAGCACCCGGTGATCCTCAGGGAGGCTGTCACGTCGCCGGGCGGCACGACGATCAACGCGATCAGGGAACTCGAGAAACACGGTGTCCGGGCGGCGTTTCTGGCGGCGATCGAGGCCGCTCGGGACCGCGGCCGCGAGCTCGGGGGCGGCTGACGGCTGGCCTGCTCACCAAGCCGGTCCCCGGTACCTGATTGGTGGTGCGGCGCGGGTGCGACGGTGCGGCTGAATGGTCATTCGATGACACTCCGGAATTGAGTGTGCTCGCCGGGGTTGCCCTTTCCCGCGCAGGACTTACGCTGGAGACAGGCGTGACTGATGCGCTGAATCTCGCTAGGCGCAGGCAGCTCCGCCGGAAGAGGGCTATTGATGGCAGCAGACGTAAGTTCGCTCAGCGACGTCAGGTTTCTGACCGTGGCCGAAGTGGCCACGATCATGCGCGTGTCAAAGATGACTGTCTACCGCCTTGTTCACTCTGGTGAGCTGGAGGCGATCCGGGTTGGCCGTTCGTTCCGCGTGCCTGAACAGGCGGTCAATACCTACCTCAAGGAGGCATTCGTCGGGTCCGACTGATCGCCCGGGATGGCGGCGTCCGGCCGGGGACCGTCCGCAGCCGGAGCCGTCCGCAGCCGGAGGCGGGCGCAACCGGAGGCGGGCGGCGGCCGGAAGCGGGCCCGGACATTCCTGGCGCAGTCTGCGGCGCGGCTGGCCAGCCTGATTGAGGTGCCTGGCCACGGCGGGGGTACGCTGTGGCGTTGGCGCGTGCCCCGCCGTCGCGCGGCTGGGGTGCGTGCGCAGGCCTGTCAGCCGGAATGTCGAGCAAGGGTGATCTCGTGGGCTCAGTGATCAAGAAGCGCCGCAAGCGGATGGCCAAGAAGAAGCACCGCAAGCTGCTGCGGAAGACGCGCGTTCAGCGCCGGAACAAGAAGTAGCAGTACCCGGCGCGTGTCGGCCTGACCTGCGGGGTATAGGTGCGGGCATCGAGAACGCGATGACTCCTGTCGCCATCGCCCGCGGCTGGCGAGGCACCCTGTCCCCTGACGGTGATGGCGCCCTGGGAGACGATGTGAGCCAGGCCGGGTCCGAGCAGTCGGGCGGCTGGCGGGATTTGCTCGCCGGGGCGGCCGATTTCGTGCGGCGGCGGGTTAGCGGCGAATACCAGGTCGACGAGTCCGGCTTCGATCCCAGCTTCAATTCAAGTGTGCTCATGCCGCTCGCCGGGGTCCTGTACCAGAACTGGTTCCGGATCCAGATGCGCGGCCTTGAGCACGTGCCTGCCAACGGTCCGGCGCTTGTCGTCGCCAACCATTCGGGCGTCCTGCCGTTCGACGCCCTGATGCTCCAGACCGGGGTGTTCCGCGAGCATCCAGCGCACCGGAACGTGCGGATGCTGGGCGCGGACCTCGTATACACCGTGCCTGTGCTGGCCAGCCTTGCCCGGATGAGCGGGCACACGCGCGCCTGCCCGCAGGAGGCTGACCGGCTGCTCCGCGCCGACGAACTGGTCGGGGTGTTCCCCGAGGGCTTCAAAGGTACGGGAAAGCCGTTCAGCGAGCGTTACCACCTGCAGCGTTTCGGCCGGGGCGGATTCGCGCTGACGGCTATACGTGCAGGGGTGCCGATCATTCCCTGCGCGATCGTCGGCGCTGAGGAGATCTATCCGATGATCGGCAACTCCGAGCCGGTCGCCCGGCTGCTTAAGCTGCCCTATTTTCCTGTGACGCCGCTGTTTCCCTGGCTGGGCCCGCTGGGTGCCATCCCGTTGCCGTCCAACTGGATAATCGAATTCTGTAAGCCGGTACTCACCGAGGACATCAGGGCTGACTGGCAGCACCACCCGGGTACCGTCAGCTGCCTGGCGGATGAGGTGAAGGAGGCCATTGCGCTCAAGCTGGATGAGCTGCTCCTGGATCGCGGGCCTGCTTTCGGCTAGATCCGTGATCTGGGGTCCTCACCTGGATCTGAGGGTCCGTCACCTGGATCCGCCACCTGGATCGGCGCCAGCCCGGGCTGGCAACTGCGGTGGAGCGGCTAGAACCGGCTGCTGGCGACCCGGCGGCGGTGCAAGGCCACGCCGGCCACCGTGCCGCCGGCCACGGCACCTGCCGCGGCGGCGATGGGCAGCGCGACCGTGGTGGCCCGGCGGCCGGATCGGAAGTCGTGCACCGGCCAGCCCTGGCGCCGCGCTTCCGCGCGCAGTTCGGCGTCGGGGTTGACCACGTTCGGATGGCCGACGAGAGTCAGCATCGGCAAGTCGTTGGCCGAGTCGCTGTAGGCCGAGCACCGGGCGAGGTCAAGGTGCTCGCGCTCGGCAAGGGCCCGGATCGCCTCCGCCTTTGCCTTGCCATGCAGCAGGCCGCCAACCAAGTGCCCGGTGTACTCGCCAGCCACGGTCTCCGCCACGGTGCCGAGCGCCCCGGTGAGCCCGAGCCTGCGGGCCATGATGTTGGCGAGCTCGACCGGCGTGGCGGTGACGAGCCAGACGCGCTGGCCGGCCGCCAGATGGCGCTGGGTGAGCTGCCGCGTGCCCTGCCAGATGCGGTCGGCCATCGTATCGTCGTATATTTCCTCGCCGAGCGCGACGATGTCGGCCACCCGGTGCCCGGCGACGAATGCCAGCGCCGATTCCCTGGCGGCGTCGATGTGGCCGGATTTCTCGGCGCCGCGCAGCCGGAACGTCACCTGGCCCCAGGTCATCTTGGCCAGGTCACGCGCGCCAAACAACTTGCGGGCCGCGAGGCCGCGGGCGAAGTAATAGATCGAGGCGCCGCGCATCAGCGTGTTGTCGACGTCGAAGAACGCCCCGGCTGTCGGGTCGGGCACAGGCGAAGGCTGCTGCACGTCGGCTGCATCAGCAGATGCCTGGCCGGCGATCGCAGGCCCGTCCCCGCGCCTCTTTGGCAGCAGTTTCATATCCACCGAGCCTACCGGGGCGGGCCCCAGCGGCCGGGCGGCGCGCGCGATTCGTGCTCTGACCGACCACCCGCATGATGCCTGGTCAACAGTCTGGTCGCATCACGGCCTCGGTTCGGGCACCATAGTCAAACGATGTCTATATCCCTTCTCATCGCAGCGCTGGGCTGCCTGGGTGCCGCAGCGGCCACCGGCTTGCTGGTGGTCCGGTGCCTGCGCGGCCCCAGCGGGGCGCTGGTTGCGTGGACAGTCGCCATGTTCGGGCTGGCGGTCTCGCTGGCCGCGCAGGCTGTCGGTCACGCCATCGGCTTCGGGCCGGTGGCGTTCCGCGCCATGGAGGTCGGGGCGAGCATCATCGCGTCACTCGCGCTTGCCGTCGGGCTTACCGAGGTGGCCGGGCGAAGCGTCGCAGCCAGATTTGCTGCGCGGCTCGTCCTGCCCGCGATCGGGTTCGTGTGCCTGGTGATCTTCAGTAGCGACCCGCTGAGCGTCAACGCCTTCAGCAAGGCATGGCCCAATCCGGCGCTGTACTACCAGATCATCCCGAATGATCTGGTCAAGTACCTGCTTACCCCGGTTACCGTGGTGATAGCCCTGCTCGCGATCACATTCACTGTCGTCCGCTCAGGTCGCGACAGGAGATGGCGGGAAGCGGTCCCGCCAGTGGCCGCTGCCGCGGCAGCGGCGCTGGCGGTGTCGGTGCCCGGCATCGCGGTCGCGGCGGGCGGCAATGCCGCGGTCACATTGCACGTGAGCTCGCTGTTCGCGCCACTATGCGCGGTCGCCGTCGTGCTGACCTGGTTCGCCTGCTCGCGGGCCGGCAATCTTGGTATTCGCCTGCTGCGGCAGCGCCCCGGCCCGCCACAGGCCGACGAGTGGGAGCTGCAGCATCAACGGACCGGCGGGCTTGACGAGACCGGGGCCTTCGAGCCGCTGGGCGGCGACGCGGACCCCTACGGCAGCCTCTACCGGCATCATGACGACCCTGGCTACGACAGGGCTGGCTATCCGGGGCACGGCGCCAGCCGCGACGATTACGCAACGAGCGGCAGCTTCTGGGCAGAGCCCGGTTACGCCGACGCGGGCGACGACCACACGGGCCACGGGGACGCCGGGCACTACGGGGACGCCGGGCACTACGGGGACGCCGGGCTCAACTTCGACGCGGCAGGCGGCACCGGATCAGGATCCTGGCCGGGCACCCAGGCTGGCGGCAGAGCGACCGAGCCCGGCGGGTTCGGCGGGCACCGGGTACCGCTGCGGAACGACGGCGATGGCAGCACCGGGGCCCGGCTTTTCGGCCAGATCGCGATCTACACGCTCCTCGGGGACCGGGTGTCCGATTTTGACCGGCTGACAAGGCAGCTAGTCAGGCAGGTCCGCGCGAACGAGCCGGACACGCTCGTATTCATCGTGCACGCCGTGCCTTCAGCTCCCATGCAGCGGATCCTGTACGAGGTTTACCGGGACCGCGATGCGTATGAGCAGCACAAGCGGCAGCCCTATGTCGCCGGTTTCGAGAGCGACCGGAGTCCCTACGTGCTGGCGACCAACCTCATCGAGCTTGGCCTGCAGCAGGCCAAGATCTCACCGCTGCCATCGATCTCCGATCTGCTTAGCGACAGCGGTTACGATCTGCTGAACGACTCAGGTTTCGGACAGCCGGGGTTCGGCCGGGCGGCCGACAATCCGCGACGGCGGCCGCAGTCCCCGGGCGGGTGGCGATTCGGGCAGTAGCGCCAGGCCGGGCCGGGATGGCGCGGGCGGCGGTTCGGGCAGTACCGCCCGCCCGGGCCGGGATGCCCCGGGCGGCGGTTCGGCGGGTGACGATTCGGGCCATCCGGGTCTGCCGGGCCGGGACGGCTTAGGCGGCTCGGCGGGCAGCGGGGTCTGGGGACGACTCGCGGGCCGGACTGGCCCGGGCAGCAAGGGCGCTGCTGGCGGCTCGCCGGGAGCGCATAGGCAGCGATGACAACACCCGGCGGTGCTGGTACCGCGAAGGGTCCCGCGGTCCATACGATCACACTCCTTTCGCGGCCCGGCTGCCACCTGTGCGACGATGCGCGCGCCGTAATCTCGCGGGTCGCAGCTGATCTCGGGGTTGACTGGGAAGAGCGCGATATAACGCAGTCTCAGCAGGATCTGCTTGCCTACGGGGACATGATTCCGGTTACCCTGATCGACGGGGTCCAGCATGACTTCTGGCGGGTGAGCGAGGCCCGGCTGCGGACGGCGCTCCGCGGCTAGCCCGCGCTCGGATGTGCTGGCCGCAGCCGTCATCAACCTGGCGGGTGCTAGCCGCGGCGACACGGCTGGCCAGCCCCAGGAGGCGCGCCGGGCGCCTCAAAGCACGGTAAACCGGCGGCAAAGCGCTGGTCGGCGGGTCGGCCAGGCAAGGCGGCCAACTTTGTGCAAACGTTCACAAGGGCGTAGCGTGGCACCGGAACCAGCATGCAGGGGGCCTTTGCCTGCGTGACCGCCGCGTCGATCCCCCAGGAGTGCCGGCGCATGACCCGCCGTCCTGTCTCAGCTAACGGAGCCCATGGCATCCCGGAGGCGACAGTCGCCCGTCTGCCGGTCTACCTGCGTGCGCTCTACGCGCTGGCCGACCGTGGTGTCGCCACCGTGTCGAGCGAGGAACTGGCAGCCGCGGCAGGGGTGAACTCCGCCAAGCTCCGCAAGGACCTGTCACACCTCGGCTCGTACGGCACCCGCGGCGTCGGCTACGACGTCGAGTACCTGGTCTACCAGGTCTCCCGTGAGCTCGGCCTGACCCAGGACTGGCCCGTCGTCATCGTCGGTGCGGGCAACCTGGGCCGTGCCCTCGCCAACTACGGGGCTTCGCCTCGCGCGGCTTCCGGGTCGCCGCGCTGCTCGACTCCGACCCGGACGTGGTGGGCAGCAAGATCGCCGGCATGTCGTCAGGCCAGCCGACGAGATCGAGTCCGTGGTAGCCGGGATGGCGTCTCGATCGGCGTCATCGCCACCCCGGCGGCAGCCGCGCAGGGAGTCTGCGACCGGCTTCGTAGCGGCCGGCGTGACCAGCATCCTGAACTTCGCGCCTGTCGTGCTAGACGTGCCATCCGGGGTGGATGTGCGTAAGGTCGACCTGTCGATCGAGTTGCAGATCCTCGCCTTCCACGCGCAGCGCCGGGCGGTGGTCCGGGTAGCCCGGAGCGAGGGAAGTGGCAGGGGCGGCAGGCACGGCGGCGCGGCGGCCGCGAGGCTCAGCCGCGGCCGGCGGGACATCGGCGTGGCGGCGCAATGGGCGATGGCACGGGGTGGAGGCGCAGGCGGTAGGCGACATGAGCGTGCTCGTCGTCGGACTCAGCCACACGAGCGCGCCGGTGGCGACGCTGGAGCGGGCCGTGCTGACCGGCGACGCGCTGTCCAAGCTGCTGCGCGACGTCTCAGCGCCGACGACGTCGCGGGCTCGTTCGTGCTGAGCACCTGCAACCGGGTGGAGGTCTACGCCGAGGTCGGCAAGTTCCACGGCGGCGTCGCGGCGATCTGCGAGCTGCTGGCCCGGCACGCCGGAGTCCCGCTGGCCGAGCTGACCCCGCACCTGTACGTGCACTACGAGGACCGCGCCGTCCAGCACCTGCTCGCGGTGGCCTGCGGGCTCGACTCCATGGTCGTCGGCGAGAGCCAGATACTCGGCCAGGTGCGCCAGGCCCTGCAGGCTGGCCAGGGAGCACGGCACGCTGGGCCGGGCGCTGTCCGACCTGGGCTCGCTCGCGCTGCGCGCAGGCAAGCGCGCGCACGCCGAGACCGGCATCGACCGGGCCGGCGCGAGCCTGGTCAGCGTCGGGCTGCGACCGCGGCGCGCGGCGCGGCTCGGCGAGCCCCGGCTCCCGGCCCGGTCCGGCCCCGGTCCGCAGGCCCCGGCTCCCAGCCGCGCGCCCGCCGCGGTGCTGGCTGGGTTGTCCGTCCTGGTCGTCGGCGCGGGCTCGATGAGCTCGCTGGCCGTCGCGGCCACGGCCCGGGATGGGCGCGGCCAGGATCGTGGTCGCCAACCGGACCCGCGGCCACGCCGAGCGGCTGGCGGCCACGGTCGGCGGCGACCGCGGCCGAGCTCTGCCCGGCTGCTCGGCCGAGATCGCCGCCGCCGACCTGGTCGTCTCCTGCACCGGCGCGGCCGGGCACGTGGTCACCGCGGACGCCGTGGCCGCCGCACTGGCCGCGCGGCCGCCGGCCGGCCGGGCCGCTGGTCCTGCTCGACCTGGCGCTGCCGCGCGACGTCGAGGCCGGACGTCGGGCGGCCTGGCCGGCGTGAGCCGTGATCGACCTGGAGACGCTGGCGGACGCAGGCGGCGCACGGCGTGGCCGGGGCGGCAGCGACCGAGGAGGACGTCGCCGCGGTCCGGCGGATCATGGCCGAGGAGTTCGCCGCGCAGGCTGTCGGCGGACCGGGCGGCCAGGGTCGCGCCGACAGTGGTGGCGCTGCGGGCCAAGGCCGCCGAGGTGGTCGACGCCGAGCTGGCCAGGCTGGACGGGCCGGCTGGCCGGCCTCGACTCGCGGGCAGCGCGCGAGATCGCCCAGGCCATGCGCCGGGTCGCGGACAAGCTGCTGCACGCGCCGACCGTGCGGGTCAAGGAGCTGGCCGGAGCGCCGGGCGGCGACTCCTACGCGGACGCGCTGCGTGTGCTGTTCGAGCTCGACCCGGACGCGGTCGAGGCGGTGATCCGGCCAGAGCGGGCTGCTCGCCCGGGTCGGCCCGGAGGAGGCGCGCCGTGACCGGGGCGCCGCTGCGGCTCGGCACCCGGAAGAGCCCGATGGCCATGGCGCAGTCCCGCCAGGTCGCCGACCTCGTCACCGAGCGGACCGGCCGCGCAGGTCGAGCTGGTCGGCATCACCACGTTCGGTGACGTCAGCCGGGCGCAGCTGGCCCAGATCGGCGGCACCGGGCGTCTTCGTCAGCGCGCTGCGGGCCAGCCTGCTGGCCGGCGAGGTCGACTTCGCCGTGCACTCGCTGAAGGACCTGCCGACCGGCCGGCCGACCGGGCATGGTGCTGGCCGCGGTCGCCGCCCGCGACGACCCGCGCGACGCGCTGGCGGCGCGGGACGGCGCCAAGCTGGCCGACCTGCCGCCGGGCGCGCGGATCGGCACCGGCTCGCCGCGCCGCGCCGCGCAGCTGCTGCTGCTCGGCCGCGACCTGCGCCCGGTGCCGGTCCGCGGCAACGCGGGCACCCGGCTGGCCAAGGTCGACGGCCGGCGAGGTCGACGCGGTCGTGCTCGCCTACGCCGGGCCTGGCCAGGATCGGCCGGCTCGACGCGGTCAGCCAGGTCTTCGAGCCCGACGAGATGCTCCCGGCGCCCGGCCAGGGCGCGCTCGCGGTCGAGTGCCGGGCGGACCGGGACCGACCTGGCTGGCGCTGCTGGCCTGCGTGGACGACCCGGCGAGCCGGGCGGCCACGACGGCCGAACGCAGCGTGCTCGCCGCGCTGCAGGCGGGCTGCAGCGGCCCCGGTCGGCGCGTATGCTGCCGGGACGGATGTATTGCGGCTGCGCGCGGTTGTCGTGGCAGCCGACGGGGGGATGGCGCTGCGCGGCGAGCGCCGGCGGCCCAGCGGCCGAGGCCGAGCGCCTCGGCCGCGAGGTGGCCGCCGAACTGCTCCGACGCGGCGCGGGAAGGTATACGGCTATGTCCGGTGGACACATCAGCAACGGGGACGATGACGCAGTGAACCCCACGCCCGACAAGGCCGCAGCAAGGCAGCGCCGGACGGCAAGGCAGCGAAAGCGGCAGCGGCGCCGCCGGCCTGGTCGCCTTGGTGGGCGCCGGACCCGGAGACGAGGGCCTGCTGACCGTTCGCGGCGCCGAGCCTGCTCGGCCAGGCCGACCTGGTGGTGGCAGCGACCTGGAGTCAGCCGAGCCGGCTCGGAGCGACCTGCTGCCCGCCGAGACGCGACGGTGGCCGACTCCGACGCGCATCGCGCAGGACCCGAAGCTGCTGATCAAGGCGGCCAAGGCAGGCCAGCTCGTGGTCCGGCTGTTCAGCGGCGACCCGCTTCCTGTTCTGCAATGCGGCCGCCGAGGCAGCGGCGTGCGCGAAGGCCAGGGTGCCGTTCGAGATCGTGCCGGGGTGCCCGCGGCCACCGCGGTGCCCGCCTACGCGGGCATCCCGCTGACCTCCGACGCCAGCGGCGACGTCCGGGTGATCCACGCCGCCGAGGTCAGCCGGATGTCCGCGGGCCCGGGCAGCGCTGGTGATCCTCGGCGCCGAGACCGGGCCCGGTCGACCTGGCCAAGATGCTGATCGCGGCGGGCTGGCCGGAGACCGCACGCCGTTCGCGATCACCTGGAACGGCACCACCACCGATCAGCACACCGTGGTCGGCACGCTCGGCACGGTGGACGGCCGACCTCAAGGCCGCCGGGGTCAGCCTGCTCACGGCGCACGGTCCCGCGGTCGCCGTCGTCGGCGACGGCGTCGCCGCCCAGCGCGACGCTGTCCTGGTTCGAGACCAAGCCGCTGTTCGGCTGGCGGGTGCTGGTGCCGCGGACCAAGGAGCAGGCCGAGCGAGGTCTGCGACCTGCTGCGGGCCCGCGGCGCGGTGCCCGAGCAGGTGCCGACCATCGCGGTCGAGCCGCCGCGGACCCCGCAGCAGATGGAGCGCGCGGTCAAGGGGCTG
Source organism: uncultured Actinomycetes bacterium (assembly GCA_963774825.1). Classification (GTDB taxonomy): domain Bacteria; phylum Actinomycetota; class Actinomycetes; order Streptosporangiales; family Streptosporangiaceae; genus DATBGO01. The sequence continues at coordinate 328,761 of CAVZGW010000006.1, forward strand.
GTCACCGGCCGGTACCAGTGGATCGCGTTCACCTCGGTCGAACGCGGTCCGGCCGATCAGGGAGAAGTTCGAGGAGTACGGGCTGGACGCCAGGGCGTTCGCCGGGGTCAAGGTGGCCGCGGTAGGCGAGCAGACCGCCGCGGCGCTGCGGCGAGTTCGGCATCACTGCCTGACCTGATGCCCGGATGGCGAGCAGTCGGCCGAGGGGCTGGCCGACGACTGGCCGGTCTACGACGACGTGCTCGACCCGATCAACCGGGTGCTGCTGCCGCGGGCCGACATCGCCACCGAGGCGCTGGTCGCCCGGCTCACCGAGCTCGGCTGGGAGGCGGAGGACGTCACCGCCTACCGGACCGTGCGCGCCGCGCCGCCGCCCGCGCCGATCAGGGAGGCGATCAAGGGCGGCGGCTTCGACGCGGTGCTGTTCACCTCGTCGTCGACGGTGCGGAACCTGATCGGCATCGCGGGCAAGCCGCACGCGGTCACGGTGATCGCGGTGATCGGCCCGCAGACCGCCAAGACGGCTGCCGAGTTCGGGCTGCGGGTGGACGTGACGGCGCCCAAGCCGTCGGTCACGGCGCTCGGTCGACGCCCTGGCCGAGTACGGCGCCGGCATGCGGGACACGGCAGTGGCGGCGGGCGAGCCGGTGCGCAAGCCGAGCGAGCGCCGCCGCGGTGCACGCCGCCGGATCAGGTAACCGCCGGTCAGGTGGCCCGGCTGGCAGGCTGCCGGAACGCCAGGTGCCTGACCGGCGTGGTTAGCCACTGAGCAGCAAGGAGCGTCCGATGACCGCTGGATTCCCGGCCGCCCGCCCGCGCCGGCTGCGCCGCAGCGCGGCGCTGCGCCGCCTGGTGGCGCCGGCCAGGGTGCAGCCCGCCGACTTGGTGCTGCCGTTGTTCGTGAAGGAGGGCATCAGCGAGCCGCAGCCGGTCACCTCAATGCCCGGCGTTATGCAGCACACCAGGGACAGTCTGCGTAAGGCCGCCGCCGATGCGGTCGACGCCGGGGTTGGCGGGCTGATTCTCTTCGGCATCCCAGCGGCCAAGGACGGGCGCGGCAGCGGCTGCCGACGACCCCGGTGGCATCGTGCAGGCTGGCCCTGCGCGGATCTGGCGGCCGAGGTGGGCGATGACACGGTGCTCATGGCCGACCTGTGCCTGGACGAGTACACCGACCATGGTCACTGCGGGCTGCTCACCGGGACCGGCGAGGTGGACAACGACGCGACTCTGGAACGGTACGCCTCGATCGCCGTCGCCCAGGCTGCCGCCGGCGCGCACATCGTGGCCCCCAGCGGGATGATGGACGGCCAGGTCGCGGCGATCCGGTCGGCACTGGACGCGGGCGGTTTCAGCGAGGTCGCAATCTGCGCGTACTCGGCCAAGTACGCCTCGGCATTCTACGGGCCGTTCCGCGAGGCGGCCGAATGCGCGCCGCAGTTCGGCGACCGGGCTGCCTATCAGCAGGACCCGGCCGGCTCCGACGAGGCGCTGCGCGAGGTGCAGCTGGACGTAGCCGAGGGCGCCGACATCGTCATGGTCAAGCCCGCGCTCGCCTACCTGGACGTGATCAGCCGGGTCGCCGCGACCGTGCACCTGCCGGTCGCCGCCTACCAGGTCAGCGGGGAGTACGCGATGGTCGAGGCGGCGGCCGCCAACGGCTGGCTGGACCGGGACCGGACGATCATGGAGACCTTGACCGCGATCCGTCGGGCAGGCGCCGACATCGTCCTCACCTATTGGGCCGCCGAGGCCGCCCGCCGCCTGCGCTGAGCCGGATCGTGATGTTCCGAATGGCACCGGAATGGACGCTTAACCGGGCTCGCGGCCGCGGCCAATAGTGTCGATGGCGCTTTACCGCAGAAAGAACGGCAGTAGAGTGCCACCCACACCAATCGCGGCACGGCAGCGTCGCGCGGCAGTGCAGCGCGAAGGGCATGCAGCGCGGCAGTGCAGCGCGACGCGGCAGTGCAGCGCGACGCGGCAGTGCAGCGCGACGCGGCAGTGCAGCGCGACGCGGCAGTGCAGCGGTCGCGGTATGACGTCGTGTGTCGAGCGGCTGCTCGCGCACGACCGGCGGCGCAGGACCGCCATGGCCCGGCGTTGTCCCGCGGGCCACTGGATGACCGGGCAACGGTCACCATGCGGCAACCGCAGGGCAACACCTCGGTATCGGCTGGGGAAGTCCTGGTCCAATCGCGCGGTGGTCAGGGCATTATCGGTAACTAAAGCAGCGGGCAGGGAGTGGGGCCGATGGTCGAGGCGGTGCTGCGCGCGAGGCGCCGCAGGGCCGTGGAGCGGATGGCAGTAGCTGCCGTCGGCTATGCGGCAATGGGGTGGCCGGTATGCGCCGGCGCCCATCCGCCTGGTCGGCCGCACCACGCGGGCGAGACAAGCCGGTCCTGCTCATGTGACCGCATCGGCTGCCCGGCTCCTGGCGCACATCCGATGTCGCCGGCCTGGCAACTGCAGGCGACCGCCGATCCGGCGCTTGTCGCGCGCCGATGGGCAATCCTGCCGGAGGCGAATGTCATCCTGGTAACCGGCCGGACCTTTGATGTCCTTGATGTTCCGGCCGAGGTCGGGCAGACGGCGCTGACCAGGATGCAGCGGTCTGGCGTGCGGCCCGGGCCGGTTGCGCTCAGCGCAGGGAACCGGGCGCTGTTCTTCGTCGCCACACGCGGCGCGCCGCAAGATGAGATCGAATGGTGGTCGTGCCATCTGGATTGCGAGCCTGAAACGGTCGCCCAGGTGACCGGGCTGCGCTGGCATTGCAGAGACAGCTACGTGCTGGCTCCGCCGTCCCGCTACGCGGGCTCGCTAACCGCGCAATGGCTGCGGCCACCTGCTGATGCTCCGTTGCCTGACGGGCTGCGGCTGCTCGAGTTCCTCGCCGATGCCTGCGCCGGGGCCGACTGATGGCGAAGCCGGCCCGCGGCGGGGGCCGTCTGATGGCGGCCGGGCCGGCAGCCGGGTGTCTGACGGCCGGCCGGGCCCGCGGCGCGGTGCCTGACGGCCGGCCGGGCCCGCGGCGGGGTGTCTGATGACCGGCCGGGCCCGATCCGCCGAGCTGTTCGCCCGGGCAACCGCCGTGCTGCCCGGCGGAGTCAACTCCCCGGTGCGCGCCTTCGGCGCGGTCGGCGGCGTGCCCGTGTTCATGGCCTCCGGGCACGGTCCGTACCTCACCGATGTGGACGGCCGCGAGTATGTCGACCTGGTGTGCTCCTGGGGCCCGATGATCCTCGGGCATGCGCACCCCGTGGTGACCAGCGCTCTCCATACGGCTGTCGGCCACGGGACCTCGTTCGGGACCGTAACGGCGTCCGAGGTCGAACTGGCTGAGGAGCTCGCGTCGCGCGCTCCGGTGCAGAAAGTGCGCCTGGTCAGTTCCGGGACCGAGGCGACGATGTCGGCGCTGCGGCTGGCGCGGGGCTTCACCGGGCGGCGGCTCGTGGTCAAGTTCGCCGGCTGCTACCACGGGCACGTCGATGCGCTGCTGGCTGCAGCCGGATCGGGGGTCGCCACCTTCGGGCTGCCTGACTCACCGGGAGTGACCGGGGCGATCGCGGCCGACACGCTGGTCCTGCCTTACAACGACGCGTCGGCGGTCCGCCAGGCGTTCGCGGCTCACGGCGAGCAGATCGCCTGCGTGATCACCGAAGCGTGCCCGGCGAACATGGGCGTGGTCCCGCCTGCTGCCGGATTCAATGAGCTGCTCGCCGGGCTCTGCCGCGAGTACGGCGCACTGCTGATCATGGATGAGGTGCTCACCGGCTTCCGGGTCACCCGGTCCGGCTGGTACGGGCGCGAAGGCGTTGCCGCGGACCTGATGACGTTCGGCAAGGTGATGGGCGGCGGCCTGCCCGCAGCCGCGTTCGGCGGGCGCGCAGAAATCATGGACCGGCTGGCCCCGGCCGGGCCCGTCTATCAGGCAGGCACGTTGTCCGGCAACCCGCTTGCTACGGCGGCGGGCCTGGCCACGCTCCGCGAGTGTACGCCAGAGGTGTACGCGCGGGTGGATGCGGCAGCCGCGGCCGTCGCCGCGCTGACAGCGGACGCGCTGACCGCGGCGGGGGTGCCGTTCCGGCTACCGGAGGCCGGCAGCCTTTTCTCGGTGTTCCTCGGCGTGACAGGTCCGGTGCGGGACTTCGGTGAGGCCCGGGGCCAGTCCGGCGAGGCGTATGCTGCATTTTTTCACGCCATGCTGGATCAGGGCGTCTACCTGCCGCCGTCCCCCTATGAGGCTTGGTTCCTTTCCGCGGCGCACGACGACGCGGCAGTCGCCTGTATAGCCGCGGCGCTCCCGACTGCCGCCCGCGCCGCAGCGGCTGCGCTGCGCTGAGCCCGGCCGCGGCTGCGCTGCCTCAGAGCAATTGCCCGGCGCCGGTGGATCGATCTCGGGGAGGCGGTGCCTTCCCGAGGAAAAGGCACCGGTTTCATCAGGACGCTTCGGCGGCTTTGTGAAGGCGTTCTGCCAGAGTGCGCAGGACGGGGACGAGCTCGGGCGGGTCAAGGACCTGGAAGTCGAAGCCCTTGACGGCGACGTAGAGGGCGATTTCGTCGAGGGAGTTGGATCCGGTGTGCAGGATGCAGCTGTGCCGGTCGATGGCTTCGAGCCGGCCAGCAGCGGGGGACGAGCGCTGGGCGACTGCAGCGACGGGAGCGTGGATGAGGACGCGCGCCTGGTAACCGTAAGGGGCGGCGGAGATGGATTGCGAGACGTATGCCGCCACGTCGTCGGCGGGCGGCTGACGTGGCGAGAAGCGGGCACCCGGTGGGCTCGGTGGCCCCAGGATGCGGTCGAGGCGGAAGATCCGCCAGTCGCCGCGGTCATTGTCCCAGGCCAGCAGGTACCAGCGGCGCGGGGTGTGGACCAGGCGGTGCGGCTCGATGTCGCGGCTGGTTGCGCCGTCCCGGCCGAAGTAGCGCAGGCGCAATCGCCGCTGGTCCCGGCAGGCCGCCGCGATGTTCGTCAGCAGTTCCGGAGCTACGGTGTCGGGCGAGGATCCCGGTCCGGTCAGCGGGATCGTTGTGGTGTGGAAGGCGGTAATCCGATGCCGGAGCCGGGACGGCAGCATCTGCTGGAGCTTGGTCAGCGCCCGTAGCGAGGTCTCCTCCAGCCCGGCCACGCTTCCGGTCGCGGCGGTGTGGAGACTGATCGCTACCGCGACCGCCTCCTCATCGTCCAGCAGGAGCGGCGGCAGGCCGGCGCCGGCGCCGAGCCGGTAACCGCCCGCCGCGCCCGGTGCCGCGTCCACCGGATAACCCAGGTCACGCAGCCGGTCGATGTCGCGCCGCACGGTCCGAAGGCCGACGCCGAGCCGGTCGGCGAGTTCCGTGCCCCGCCAGTCGCGCCGGGACTGGAAGAGAGACAACAGGCGAAGCAGGCGAGCCGAGGTCTCCAGCATGTCTTCCATTCTGGCAAGCATTGGTGCCAGAACCTGACACCAATGGTCTCTACCGTTGGATACATGACCGACAACGACATCACCTCGCCGCAGCAGACTGCAGCCGGCACCGCCACAGCTGCCGGAATCCGGCCGTACCGCATCAACGTCCCGCAGGCCGACATCGACGACCTCCGCGATCGGCTGGCCCGGACCCGCTGGACCCGCGACCTGCCCGGCACCGGCTGGGAGCGCGGCGTCCCCAGCGCTTACCTGCGTGAGCTTGCCGACTACTGGGCCAAGGACTACGACTGGCGCGCCCACGAGACGGCGCTCAACGCCTACCCCCAGTTCATCACGGCGATCGATGGAGCCGACGTGCACTTCCTGCACGTGCGGTCCGTCGAGCCCGGTGCCACGCCGCTACTGCTGCTCCATGGCTGGCCGGGCTCGATCGTGGAGTTCCTCGACATGATCGGCCCGCTCACCGACCCGGCCGCGCACGGCGGAGACCCGGCCGACGCCTTCCACCTGGTAATCCCGTCGCTGCCCGGCTACGGATTCTCCGGACCACTGACAGCTGTCGGCTGGACGGATGGCCGCGCCGCCGCTGCGCTGGTCGAGCTCATGGCGCGGCTCGGGTATGACCGCTACGGCGTGCAGGGCGGCGACGTGGGAGCCTTCATCGCCCCGGCGATGGGCCGCACGGCCCCCGACCGGCTCATCGGCGTCCACGTCAACGCGCTGGTCACCTTCCCGTCCGGCGACCCCGCCGACATGGCCGTGATGACCGGGGCCGAACGCGGCCGGCTCGGCGCGATGAAGGAGTGGCAGCAGCGCTCCGGGGCCTACATGCAGGTCCAGGGCACGCGGCCGCAGCCACCGACATATCTATCCGCCCGTTCGCCGACAAGGTCAACAACATCGTTCACTGGTCGGAGTTCGATCGCGGCGGCCACTTCGCCGCCCTCGAAGCGCCCGGCCTGCTGACCGCCGATGTGCGGAAATTCTTCCGCGCCCGCACCTGATCAGCCGGGCTCTCACGGCCGTCCGCGACCGCCACCCGAGGTGATCGCGGACGGCTGGGTGAACGGACGGGCCACAGCGTCGATGAAGACCTCGTCGAGCTAGCCGATGGCGATAGCGACAATTCCCGCCACGATGGCCGCCGCGCCGCCGAGGCGGCGCGCCAGGCTGCCCTCGCCGAGCAGCCGGCCGCCGAGCAGCACGCCGAACAGGACGCTGACCTCGCGAGCCGGCGCGACGGCACTGACCGCAGTGAATTCCAGCGCGATCAGCACCAGGATGTAGGCCAGCGGCGCGAGGATAGCGGCACCGAGTACCTGGGGCCGGTATGACCGCCACACCTCGGCGATCCGCGGCTTATCCCGCAGCGCAAGCGGCGCAAGGGCCACGGCCATGATCGGGAAGGCCGCATAGGCCTGCAGCAGCGGCGGGGTATGCAGCGTCGTCACCGCATGCTTGTCCCACAGCGTGTAGGAGGCGATGAACATCCCGGTGAGGCCGGCGAACATCACCGCCTTGGCGGCCGCCCGCGGCGGCGCAGCGCGCGCGTTCTGGCGCGGGGGCGGTGCCTGCATCGGCGGGGTGGCGTCCGGATTAGCCGCGGACGGCGCCTGCCGCGGCGGAGCGCCGTCCGGGCTGGCTGCGGCGACGCGCGCCGGGCTTGCGGCTGGCACCGGCGGGAACAGGTGAAGTGCCGGAGCGCGGCGGGCCTGAGCGGGAAGGCCGAGCACGATCACGCCCGCGACGATGAGCAATATTCCGGTGATCCCGGCCGGGCCTGGACGTTCACCAAGCAGGATGATGCCTGCCAGGGCGGCCAGCAGCGCACCGGTACCGCGGCCGACCGGATATACCAGGGACAGGTCACCCACCCGGTACCCGTTTTGCAGGAAGAGGAAATAGGCGGCTTGCAGGACTCCGGTTCCTGCCATGAACGCCCAGTTAACCGCGGTCAGATGAGGTCGCTGGACGATGAGCACGGCGGCCGCGAGCGGCCCGTACCCGACGGTGGCCGATACGGCCATCAGCCAGACGAAGCCCCGGCGCCGGCCGTCGACGCCTGCTTGCTGAACAGGTTCCAGCTGGCGTGGGCGACAGCCGCCACCAGGATGAGGGCAATGGCGGTAACGCTCAACAGATCGGCTCCTGCCTCCTGGCCCGTAAGGGCATGGCCAACAGAGCCCTCGAGGTTTCTATCCCGTCAGGTGTACGTCTGCCGCAGTATCCCCGCTGCCATCCGGGGGTGCGACAGGCTCTCGGCGCCGCTCGGTCCAGGCCGCCCCGTCCTGATTTTTCGGCTCAGGAGGCGGACGGGGCACGGAACCCTAGGCGCAGCCACATGCTTTAGCCAGGATATCGCTGATTTCACCGGCGGCTGGCCGCCGCCTGTCCAGGTAAGCTGTGCGCGCCATGAGTGATCTGCAGCCGCCTCAGGACCTGACGACAGTCCATCTGGTGCGCCATGGCGAGGTGGAGAACCCGCGCGGCATCTTGTACGGGCGCATCCCCGGCTACGGTCTGTCCGAGGACGGACGGGTGATGGCCAAGGCGGCCGCTGACTTCCTGGCCCCCAGGGATGTGACCGTACTCAGGTCATCGCCGCTCGAACGGGCCCTGGAGACTGCGGAGCCGCTGGCCGCGCAGCTTGGCCTGGCGGCCGCCGTCGATGACCGGCTGATCGAGCCATGGAACCACTTCGAGGGAAAGAATTTCGGGGTAGGTGATGGCTCGCTGCTCCAGCCCCAGCACTGGTACTACCTCCGCAACCCGTTCCGGCCTTCCTGGGGCGAGCCCTACCGGGAAGTGCTGGCCAGGATGCGCGCCGCAGTGTCCGAAGCGGCGCGTGAGGCGCACGGGCACGAGGCGGTCTGCGTAAGCCACCAGCTGCCGATCTGGATCACCCGCCGGGCGGCGGAGGGCCGGCCGCTGTGGCACGACCCGCGCCGCCGCCAGTGCGCGCTTGGCAGCATCACGAGTTTCAGCTTCCGAGCGGGCCGGCTTGCCGGGGTGAGCTACTTCGAGCCGTCGGGGCACGGTCGGCTGCAGGTCGCCGGCGCCTGACGGGCTGAGCCGCAACGCCGGCCCCAGGTCTGCCCGGCGAGGCTGGATCCGGCACAATGGGGCGGGTACTACTGCCTGTAGGAGATCTTCGCGTGTTCCGGTTGGCGTGCTCTCGGCGCCCCGCTGCCCGAGCAGCGGGCGTCATCCGGCCGTGCGCGGTGCGCGGGCCGGTCCGCCTTGGCGCGGGTGCGGCCGCAGCCGCGGCTGCCGTGGCCATGACGCTGACCGTGGCGGCCTGCTCGGGCGGGGCGATCGGGCAGACCACCCCGGTCAGCAACGGGACGAGCTTCGTGGCGGGCGGCCCGGGCGCGACGCTGTTCAACGCAGGGGCGCGTCCGGCGGCGCCCGCCGTCACCGGCACCACGCTGACCGGCCAGAAGCTGGCTCTCTCCAGCTACCGCCACGCTGTCGTGGTGATGAACTTCTGGGGCTCATGGTGCGCGCCGTGCCGGCAGGAAGCGCCGGCGCTTTCGGCGCTCGCGAACCATTTCCAGGCTGCGGGGGTTCGATTCGTCGGCGTCGACATCAGGGACAGCACGGCGAGCGCGGACGCGTTCCTGCGCACCTTCAGGATCAGCTATCCGAGCTTTAATGACCCCGGCGACGAGATCGCGCTCGCGTTCCGCGGCACGGTTCCGCCGGAGGGAATCCCGACCACGCTAGTGATCGACCGCGCCGGACGGATCGCCGCGCGTATTGTCGGCGGGGTGACTTACGACGGGCTGATGGCCCTGATCACGCAGATCGCCGCAGGTCGTTCATGAGGCGGCGGGGCCGGGTGGCAGCCCGATGACCGGGCTGCGCCTATTGCCAGGGCCGAAACGCCGGCTGCCCCCGCGGCCGCGCGGCCGGCCGGGACGCCGGAATCGTCAGCTGGTCCCGGGCAGCCGGCGCAGCCACCCGTCCCTGGTCCCCGGCTCAGCCTGGCTGGCTGGCTGCGGTGGGCTTGGCGGCAGCTCACATCCATGCGGACCGCCCTCGTGCTCCTCTTCCTGCTGGCGGTCGCGAGCGTGCCGGGCTCGGTGCTGCCGCAGGAAGGCATCGACCCTTCGGCAGTGGCACAGTACTACGCCGCGCACCCGGCGCTGGCTCCCATCCTGGCCAGGCTGTCCCTGTTCAGCGTGTTCGCGGCGCCCTGGTTCGCCGCGATCTACCTGCTGCTGTTCGCATCGCTCGCCGGCTGCGTGCTGCCGCGCACGTTCCGCCTGGTGGGCTCGGCCCGGCAGCTGCCGCCGCAGGCACCGCGCAACCTGGCCAGGCTGCCGCTCACGGCTAGCTACCGGACTCCGCACACGCCGGCCAGCGCGCTCGAGTCGGCGGGGCAGCTGCTGTCGGGGAAGCGGTTCCGGCTGCGTACCGGCGATGGCTGGGTGGCAGCTGAAAAGGGCTACCTGAGGGAAGTCGGCAACCTGATTTTCCATATCGCGCTGCTCGCCCTGCTCGGCGCGGTCGCAATCGGCGGCCTGTTCGGCTACAAGGCGAACCGGCTGCTCGTGGTGGGAAGCTCATTCGCTAATACGCCCACCGCGCTGGACCAGTTCCGGCCGGGGCGCCTCGTTTCGCCAGCCGACCTGCAGCCGTTCTCGGTGACACTGGAGAATTTCACCGCCAGCTACGTCACCTCCGGCCTGCAGCGGGGTCAGCCGTCGGCATTCGACGCCGCCGTGAGCTATACGGCGGCGCCGGGCGATCCGGTGCGGAAGGACAGCATTCGCGTCAATCACCCGCTGCAGGTGGACGACGTCCGGGTGTACCTGATCGGTCATGGCTATGCGCCAATCTTCCGGATCACCGACGGAACCGGGCGCGCCGTCTTCAACCAGCCCGTGCCGTTCATCCCGGTCGAGCAGGCCGGGTTCACCTCAGACGGCGTGATCAAGGTACCGGATGCCAGCCCCACCCAGCTGGGCTTCGCCGGGGTGTTCCTGCCGACCATGGTCGACGTGGGCGGGACCCTTCGCTCGGCTTTTCCCGCGGCCCTCAATCCCAGGGTCAGCCTGCTCGCGTACGGGGGAAACCTCGGCATGAACACCGGGCAGCCGCAGTCGGTGTACCAGCTGGACACCGCCGGCCTGCACCGGCTCGCTATCGCGCCTGAACGCGCTGTCAGTCGGCCAGTCCATGAAGCTGCCTGGTGGTGCAGGCACGATCACGTTTACCGGGTACCGGCAGTGGATCAGCCTGGCGATTACCTACGACCCCGGGCAGCTGCCCGCCCTGGTGGCCGGGTTCACGGCGCTGGCCGGCCTGCTGCTGTCGTTCCTCGTCAGGCGCCGCAGGATATTCGTGCGTGCCTACCCGGGCGACGACGGGACAACCGTGGTCGATCTCGGCGGCCTTGCCCGGTCCGATGTCGCTGGTGGCTTCGAGGCCGAGTTCAGCGCGCTGGCCGGGGCGCTCAGTGGTGCGCACGGGGCCGACGGCCCATCCGTTCACGACGCGCATGAGCACGCCGAGCTAGCCTTTCGCGACGCAGGCAGCGGCGATCCATCCCGTCGCGACGCAGCCAGCGGCGATCCATCCCGTCGCGACGCAGCCAGCGGCGATCCATCCCGTCGCGACGCAAGCAGCCGCGATCCATCCCTTCGCGACGCAAGCAGCCGCGATCCATCCCTTCACCACGAAGAGGGGGAGTGAGGTTCCAGTGCCTGTCAACTTGGGATTGGCCCAGGCCAGCAACGCCCTCCTGCTGTCCACGGTGGTCATCTACGCGCTGGCGATGCTCGCCTACGCATGTGACTTTGCGTTCGGCCGCAGGCCGGCCGCTGCGGCCGCCACGGTCCGGGTGCCCGAACTTGTCGGCACGGCGTCCGTCGCCGGCCAGGCCGGTCCCGCTGGGGCCGCGGCACCGCCTGCGGCTGTTGCACCGCCTGCGGCTGTTGCACCGCCTGCGGCTGTTGCCCCGCATGCCGCTGCGGCCGCGGCTGCGGCCCCGCCTAAGGTTGCAGCCCCGCCTGCCACGGACCGTCAGGTCGGCGGTGCCATGGCCGGCTCGGGGCCTGGTGCGCCAGCAGCGCTGCCTGCTGGGCAGGCCCGCGGTCCTGTCGGTTTCTGGGTGCGGCTCGCCTTCGCGCTCACCTGCATCGGCCTCACGGCGCATGTCGCCGGCATCCTCACCCGCGGCCTGTCCGAGCACCGGGTGCCGTGGGGCAACATGTACGAGTTCATCATCGCCATCAGCTGCATGGCGGTAATTGTCCTGGTCGCCGCCATCATCCGTTACAAGGCCTACTACATCGGCCTGTTCGTCCTGGTGCCCGTGGTGTTCGCACTCGGCCTGGCCGTCACCGTCGTGTACACGCCTGCGGGGGCCCTGGTGCCCGCGCTGCAGTCGTACTGGATCGCTATTCACGTGACAGCAATGATCATCGCCAGCGGGCTGTACATCGTCGGCGCGGTTGTCACGGTGATGTACCTGGCCGTTGACAGGTATGAGCGCAGAGTCGCGGGCGGCCAGCCATCGGGGCTCGGCGGGATCATACAGCTGCTGCCGAAACCGCTAGTGCTTGACCGGCTCTCCTACCGAGCAATCCTGTTCGCCTTCCCGGTCTGGACGTTCGGCATCATGGCCGGCGCGATCTGGGCTGACCAGGCGTGGGGCAGGTACTGGGGCTGGGACCCGAAGGAGACCTGGTCCTTCATCACCTGGGTGGTGTACGCAGGATTCCTGCACGCCAGGGCTACTGCGGGCTGGCGCGGACGGCGCGCGGCCTACATTCAGCTCGTCGGGTTCGGCTGCCTGATGTTCAACCTGGTCGGGATCAACCTCTGGGTCACCGGCCTGCATTCCTATGCGGGCCTTGGCTGAGCAGCCGAGGGGTCAGGCCTCGTTGTCTGCCTCACGGCCGTCGCTGATCCTGCGTGCGAGTTCCAATATGAATTCAGGGTCATCGTCGGGCCCGATCAGCCGCGGCCCATAGCCCGCGCCTGCGGTCAGGCCCGTAAGGGTGTCGAAGCCCAGTTCCGGGTCCCGGCTGGCCGGATGGCGCCGGAATGCCTCCTGCTTTCGGAAGCCTCGCGAGCCGTCAAGATGACGGCGCCTCAGTGGCGCATCCCAGCGCCCGGCCGGTCGGCCGGCCAGCAGCCAGGCCAAGCCGCCGACTACAGAGAGCAAGATGATCAGGAGCAGCCAGGTTCTTTTGGTTAGGCTGCGTATCGCAAAGCGAGGCGTGCGGGCGACATCGATGAGGCATGGCACCACGAAACCGACCGTGATCAGCGCAAACAGCAGGCCGATGAGCAACATGGCCGAAGCCTAGCTGCTACCATGCCGGACTCGTCGGCGAATCGGGCTAGTCGTCATAGCAAACTCTGACTGACCGTAATAGATCACCATCGGTGACTGAATATGACGATTGCAGGGATTCGTCGTAGCCTTACGGCCTGACGCGACCCAGGGGGTGCGCTACATGCGGCTGCGGTTACTTGATCGTGTCCGGCGTTCCCTCAGGCGAAGACCTGCGCGGCGCGCCGAGGGCCGGGCTGCTGGGGCACGGGGCCGTCCGGACGCAGCCGCTGGCCCGCCCGCGGCTCCTGCCGGAGCCGCCCGGCTGCCCGGAGTGCACCGACCGGGCGCCTGGCCTGGCAGGCCGCCGCCCGGTTCAATCGGCAGTCATCGCAAGGGCCCGGCGCCCAGACTCGTTCTTCCTGATAACAGCACTCCAGGTGGCGGCCTTCCTGATAACAGCACTCCAGGTGGCGGCGGTCCCGGCGGGGGTGCGGCGGACGCACCGGATCAGCGGGCCTGCCGGCGAGCACGGTCGTCCGGAGTCGCCCCCGCGGTGCCGGGGACTGCGGTGCCGGGGACGGCGGCGGGGACTGCGGCGGCGGGGACTGCGGCGCCGGCGACCGCGGCAGCCGCTACAGGGATGGCTGCTCCTGCGACGCGCACCGGCGCGGCGAGGAGCCGGCCTGCGCCGCGCCGGTGGGGGACGGCGCGAGCCGCCGTGCGCACCGCGTCCAACGATCCCGCCCTGAGCCGGCCGTCCAGGCGCCAGCGACCAGCGGATGAGGATTCCGCCGGCCAGGCGACGGCAGGTCAGCCGGTTGCGGGCCGACCGGTTGCGGGGCCGACCGGCTGCGGGCTGGCCGACGGCTGCGGACCGGCTGACTGCGGACCGGCTGACTGCGGACCGGCTGACTGCGGACCGGCTGGCTGCGGACCGGCTGGCTGCGGACCGGCTGGCTGCGGGCCTGGCTGCCTACGGGCCGGCCGACGGCTGCGGGCCAGCCAGCTTCGGGCGGGCCTTCTGCGGCCCGGGGGACTGGCCAGGCGGCCGAGGCTCGTGCGGCGCCGGGCAAGGGGGTCGCAGGCCAGGCGGCGGGGAGGGACTCGGAAAGGACCGCGGCGCGCGACGGCGCTGCGGCGAAACTGCCCTGGTATGAGATTGCGCACAGCAATCGAACCGCGGCCGGCCGCAGGCACTGCGGGCGGCTTGAGGAAGTAGTCCGCCGGGAGTGGGCGCCGGACGTGATCCCGCCGCCAGAATCCGTTGCCGCTATCGACCGCCTTGCTGAGCTACCGCAGCTGATCAAGGAGAAGCTTGTGGCGGGCCTGGACGCGATTCACGTCGGTCCTGGCGGCGTTCCCGACCTCGACGACATGGGCGGCCTAAGCGGGGTCCCGCTGCCATCCGGCCGTGCGACCTGGGACGCGTGCGCCGGCGCCTATGGCGAGCGGAAGATCGTCGTAGGTTCCCGGCCGTCACCGAGCCCCGACGTCATGTGCCATGAGATCGGGCACGCGCTCGATGATCTCGATGGCACCGACGAGCAGTGGCAGTCTGACTCGGCGGAATTCCGGGCGGTCTACGATGGGTGCCTGCCGCACATGGTCAGCGACTTCCATAAGCAGCGCGGGATACTCGGGCGCAGGGAGTTCTTTGCGGACGCCTTCGCGGCGATCGCGTCGCATCAGCGTCCGGCCCTAGTAGATATGGTCGGCGGGGACACGCGCGCGGCGTTGGACGTGATGCTCTACTTCAACGTGCGTTATGGCATCTAGGGTGGTCAAGCGATGTACGTGATACGGCTGCCTAACGGCAACCTGCTGGTTCCTGAGTCCGCGATCAGCGGCGACGGCCAGCTGATGAGCGATGCATATGTCGAGATCGGCCCGGACGACGCGGAGTACCCCCGGCTCGGCGAGCAGGCGATAACGCAGGAGGAACTTGCTGAACGGCGCAAGCAGTGGCAGGACGGTGACGAGCCGCTGCGCAGGCTGTTTCTCGACTTCCTGGCCAGGGGAGGCGGCAGGAACGGTTCGCGTGATGAGGAGGATGCTTAGTGGAGCGGCATCCGATGAGACTGACGGATGCCGCTCACTATTCGGGTCGGCCCACCCCGTCAGCTGTTCGTCCATCGGGGCCCGGCCGCCGCGCCGTACCGTGTGTCACGGGTCCGCGTCACACCGCCGTGGTCGCGTGAGCGTCTGAATCGCCGCTGAGCAGCGCTCTTACCTCCGACTCGCGGAACCGCCGGTGGCCTCCCGGGGTGCGGATGCTGCTGATCCGCCCCGATGCTGCCCATCGGGTAACGGTCTTCGGGTCAACGCGAAACAGGGCAGCGACCTCTCCGGGAGTGAGCAGCCGCTCACTGTTGCCGTCCATTTTCGTACCCCTCCTCGTCTCCATAGGAGCTTGTCCTAAGTGTCGCGACAAACATGGTTTTTCTCCTTAGATTCCGTAAAATCTGGTCTGAGAAATCTTGCGCGTGACGGCATGATGACGCAGCCAGCACGAGGTGCCACCCAGGCCAGCCCGAAGGCGCTGCCTTGTCAGCATGTGCCGCGGCAGGCACGTCGCCCGAGCGGCTCAGTCAGCGCGTACGCCAGGCAGGACGCGCTGCACGCTTCGTGATCCAGGCGGGGGCGGTTGATACCCTTTGCGCCGGCCGTTCGAGAAGTGTCGGCTGCCTAGTCGCGCCGGTGACCTTCTGCGAGATTCTCCCGCCTGATCATTTGCCGATCTGGATCTGGATCTGGATCACGTCGAGCCCGGCTCGCTCGTTTCGGCGCCCGGCGGCGGTAGCTGGCGGGCTGTTCCTGCCGCTGCCATTCCGGCGATCGAGACCACCCGGCGCCGCGGGCCGGCTATCAGTCTGCCAAGCGACGGCACCGGCGCTTGCTGTGATTACCAGCGGGGGCGTGACAGTCGGGTCGTAGGGTGAGGCAGTGCCGGAACTCGTGACCATTGATGAGATTCGCGCTGCCGCCGGCCGGCTTGCGGGCGTGGCGCTGAGAACTCAGCTTCTGCCGTTCCCCGCGGCCGGGCCCGGGCTGTTGCTGAAGCCTGAATCACTGCAGCCCACTGGCTCGTTCAAGCTGCGCGGCGCGTACGCGGCGATCAGCGAGCTGGCGGACAGGCAGCGCAGGCGCGGTGTCGTGGCGCACTCAAGCGGCAACCACGCGCTGGCCGTCGCCTACGCGGCGGCTCTGCTCAAGGTCCCGGCGACCGTAGTGGTGCCAGCGAACGCACCGCAGGTCAAGGTCGCGGCCGCGAGCGACCTAGGTGCCACGATCGTCGTCTGCGAGCCGGGCCTGGCGGCGCGGACGGCGGCGACGGCCGAACTCGTCGAACGTCACGGCTACTCCATCATCCCGCCTTTCGAGCATCGCACCGTAATCGCCGGGCAGGGGACGATCGGGCTCGAGATAGCTGCCGACCGCCCGGATACAGATCTCATCGTCTGCCCGGTCAGCGGAGGCGGCCTGATCTCCGGTATCGGCGCGGCGGCAGCGGCCGTGCTGCCGCGGGCCAAGGTGGTGGGGGTAGAACCTGAACTGGCCGCCGACGCGCGGGATTCGCTGCACGCGGGGCGCCGCGTCGCCTGGCAGGCCGCCCAGACGCAGCGCACGATCGCCGACGCCCTCCGGGTAGAGGAAGTAGGCGAACTGCCGCTGCTGCACATGCTGCGCCAAGTCCACGAAATCGTGACCGTCTCTGAGGACGAGATCCGCGAGGCGATGCGGCGGCTTGCGATCCAGGCCAGGCTGGTCGCTGAGCCTGGCGGCGCGGTGGCGGTGGCGGCATGCCTGTTCCACGGCACGCAACTGCCCGCTGCCGCGACGCGAGTGGCGGTGGTCTCCGGCGGCAACGTCGATCCCGGGCTGCTCGCGGATGTCCTCCTCGGCGGAGCCCGGCAGGTCCAATAGCATCGACCGAGCAGCACTGCCGCTGGTCTGGCCGCAGGGCGTCATCCATTCCAGCAATGTCCGCACCCGAACCGCACCGTTGGCAGCCGGCGGCTGCCGGCCGCCAGCAGACCACTCAACGGCACCCGGATGAGCAGACCTGAGGTGCGCACGGAATATTCTGGGCTCACCATGCGTGCTACTTTCGCCTATACGTCCGCGAGGATCTTGCTCTTCGTGGCCTCGATGATCCTGCTCTATCTCGCGGGGGCCACCGGGCTGCTGCTGATCGGCCTGGCCCTGGTGGTCAGCGGCATCGCCAGCTTTGTGTTGCTGTCCCGGCAGCGGGACGCCATGTCGTCGGCGCTCGCCGCCAGGATCGGCAGCTTCCGCAGCCGACTCGACGATGGCGCCAGGGCCGAGGACAACGACTGAGAGCTGGCAGGGCCTTGAAGTGGGTCACCGGTCACCGGCCGGTAGCCGGCGACCCGGCATCCGGTTAGTCGGCCGTCGGCACGCGACTGCCCGCATCCGGCGACTCGAAGGCGGCACCCGGCGGCTCGGCCGCTGGCACCGGTGAATCAGGCGCCCGCACCGGTGAATCAGGCAGCGGCACCGGTGAATCAGGCAGCGGCACCGGTGAATCAGGCAGCGGCACCGGTGTATCAGCTGGCGGGGAGCCAGCCTCCCGATGTGAGCATGCTGAGCACCGCGTCGGTGGCCTCCTCGCGGCTCATGACCGAGGTGTCGATGGTCAGCTCAGCGTCGCCGGGTTCCTCGTACGGGTCAGAGATGCCGGTGAACTGTCCGATGAGGCCAGCCCGGGCCTTCGCGTACAGGCCCTTGCGATCCCGCGCCTCGCATACCGCTACCGGGGTTGCCACGTGGATCAGCAGGAAGTCACCGACCTCCGTGACCATCTTGCGGACCCAAGCCCGCGCTGCGGCGAACGGCGCGATAGGCGCGCAGATCGCGATGCCGCCGTGTCGTGCGATCTCTGCTGCCACGAAGCCGATCCGAGCGATGTTCAGGTCACGATCGGCCCTGGAGAACGTCAGCCCGGCCGACAGTAGCTGCCTGATGAGGTCCCCGTCGAGCAGGGACACGCGCCGGTCGCCGCGCTCGGCGAGAGCGTCCCGCAGGTCCCTGGCGATGGTGGACTTGCCGGAGCCGGACAGGCCGGTCAGGAACAGCACGAAACCTCGCTGCGCCCGGGGCGGCCTGGCCCGCCGCAGCTCACGCGCCACGGCCTCCGGCGTGAACCAGTCCGGCACCTGAGCGCCGGCGTCCAGCAGGTCGCCGAGTTCGTCCACCGACAGGTCGTCCCGCTCGGTACCGGCGTCGATCAGGCCAAGCGGGCGCCAGACTTCGGCGCTCGGATCGTAGGCCCAGGTGCCTACGGTCAGCACCGGGATGACCGGGTTGAGCCCGGTGGCAGCGCCTTCGGGCTCGCCGCCGGCCGGCCCGTCTGTCCGCTGGCGGTCCGGTGCCTGGCTCTGCCCCGGGTCGGCTGCCCGCTGGCGCTCCGGCGGATGGCCAGCAGCCGGGCCGGCCGCCGAGCTGAGCGTGGTGCGCCCGGTCGGCCCGACGGCTGTGCTGGCAGCGGTACCGATGGCCGGGCCGATCGCCGGGTCGGCGGGATCGGCCATCAGGTGGGTGGCGCCGTAGGCAGCCGCGACCATGGCCCGGGCCGCCAGTTCGCGTTCCGGGCCAGCGCCGGGACCGGGCTCTCGCGCGGCCATCGGCACCGGGACGACCAGCGTCCCGGCCGGAAGGCTGGTCGCGGCCGCCGCAAGGACCGCCCGCACCAGCGCTTCTGGGGCAGACACGACGTCCGCCTGGCCGACGACCAGCGGCAGCAGGAGCAGCCGTGCCTTCAGCTGTCCCGCCACATGCCTGAGCTGGCCGATCTGGCGTCTGTGCAGCGGCCCGCGGGTGACCAGCGCGAGCACGGCCCCATCGCCGTCGGCCGCAAGCTGCGCGCGTACCTGCGCGGGCGCGAGCATCAGCCGCCGGAACGGACCGTGCTCGATCTCGCGGCTGCCGAAGACCCGGCCGCCGAGCCTCACCAGCCTGCGGCCGGAGCCTGGGCCTGGCTCTGCGGCGGGTAGCTCGCCGCGCTCGGTGATCTCGAGCACGGCCAGCGGTGCGCCCTCAGGATCGGCCAGGGCAATGCGATCGACCTCCGGCGGAACCGTTTCCTGCGCCACATCGAGCGTCACCAGGATTGGCCACGGCGTTCCGTCAGCCAGCGTGCCCGCGCGGGTGACGGCGGCGACATCCGCCGCGCACATAAAGCCGGTTAGCGGCGCGAACGCGCCAGATAGCAGCAGCTCCAGGTCCCCGAGCTGCTGCGCGCCCAGCGTCAGCGTGGGCAGCCCGGCCAGGTCTGCGGACAGGCCAGCCTGCGCCTCAGCAGTCACGTTAACCTCCGTCCGGCACAGCGCCCGCTCTGCCCGCTCGGCAGTATCCCGCTCGGCAGTATCCCGATCCCGCTCGGCAGGCGTGCAACGCCCTTGGGACTGCCAGGGCACGCCTGAGGCTACACGGGAATTGACGGCCTGGTCATCCAGGCAAGGCGAGACGGCGGGCCGCAGGCTCATAGCACCCTGGCGAACCGGTCCTCCGGCTTTCGGATCACATAACGCAGCTCATCATGGCTGCATGTCAGCCTTGATCTCGACAGCATCGTCACCAGCTTGCGGGCCAGCAACAGGCCGGGCGGCCGGCGCTGGCCGGCCAGCGTGTTCAGTGCCTGACGCTGGGCGATCACTAGGCCGCGCCGCAGCACGTAGGACTGGATGCCGCGTCCAGATACCAGCTGTTCGTAGCTGGCCGGGTAGGGACCTGGCTGGCCGGGGTGGGTGCTATGCCAGATCGCGGCCCGGAGCGCCAGCGGAAGCGTGCGATCCAGGAACCCCGCCGCACTGTCCCGGTCGCCGATCCGCAGCAGCAGCAGCCCGCCTGGCTTGAGCGCGTCCACGAACCGGTCGAGCACAAGCTCGGCGTGCTGGATCCGGTCCAGCAGCATGGCACAGACAACGACATCGAACGAGCGCGGCGGCAGCGGCACCGTCCGCAGGTCACCCAGCGTGCAGCCGGCTCCGTCGGCATGCTGGCTGACGGCAGCCCCGACCACGTCGTCGTCATCATCGATCGCGCTGATGATCACCTCGCACCCACCGGCCCGCAGCTCTGCGATATCCAGTGCATCGCCCGCGGTCGCGAAGCCGGCCAGCAGCACGGCGATGGGCTGGTCGGACCGCGCGGCAGCGTAGTCCCGCACGCTCCGGGTGAACATCTCAGGGCCAGGGCCATCGGGCGGCGGAACCTGCAGCGCCGCCCAGGCCGGCTGGATTCTGCCATCCGGGCCCACCCGGTGCCGCCCGCGCCGGTCGGGCCCGTCCGGCCCAGAGGTCCCAGACGCCCCCCTCGGCCCGTCGGGCCGGCTCGGCCGGGCCGGGCTGGCCTGCGCGACGCCGCCCGTTGCAGGTTCGCTTACGTTCATCACAGATCCAAAGCGTAGCCCTCCGAATACCTTAAGTAGCTACAAGGTGACCCCGCTGTAGTCCGCGTCGCGGTCTGCGGCGGGCCCTGGGGGCCCTAAACTGGGCGAGTGGCAGGCCGGTCCGCCTCGTCGGCAGCCGGCCGTAAACTGAGAGATATCCCGCACCCCGGCCCAGTCGGTGATCTCCGGGGCAACTTGGGCGCCGCGGCGCTGGGCGCGGGGGCTTCGCGCTGTCAACCCAGGGAAAAAATGAGCCTCGCCGGCCTTCTGGAGATCATCGCCGATGACCCGCAGCTGCGGCATGCGCTGGCGGATGCAGGCCAGCCCGCCACCGGCGGCGCCGACCTCATCGCGCCGCCAGCGCTGCGCCCGCTGCTGACCGCCGCAATTGCCGGCCAGGTCCCCGGCCGGTTTGTGCTGGCCGTGACGGCCACTGTCAGGGAGGCCGAAGACCTCACCGCGGCGCTCGGCTCGCTGCTGCCCGACGACGCCGCCGCCTGCTTCCCGCCCTGGGAGACGCTGCCGCACGAGCGCTTGTCGCCGCAGCCGGACATTTCTGGCCAGCGGCTTGCAGTGCTGCGCAGGCTCGCCCATCCCGACCCGTCTGACGGCCGCACCGGCCCGCTCACCGTGGTCGCCGCGCCGGTCCGCAGCCTGCTCCAGCCGATTGTCGGCGGTCTCGGCGAGCTGGAGCCTGTCCGGCTCCTCCCCGGTCAGGAGGCTGCGTTCGACGACGTGGTGACCAGGCTGGTCGAGATCGGCTATGCCCGTGCCGAGACCGTCGAACACCGCGGCGAGCTTGCCGTCCGCGGCGGCATCCTGGATGTCTTCCCGCCCACTGAGCAGCATCCGCTGCGGATCGAGTTCTGGGGCGACACCGTCGAGGAGATCCGTTATTTCAAGGTCGCCGACCAGCGCAGCCTGGCGGCGGCGGACGGCGGCCTGTGGGCGCCGCCATGCCGTGAGCTGCTGCTGACCCCGGCGGTGCGGGAACGCGCCAAGCAGCTGGCGGCGGCCCATCCTGGCCTGTCCGACATCCTTGGCAAGCTCGCGGACGGCATCACGACCGAGGGCATGGAGGCGTTTGCCCCGGTACTCGCCGAGCGGATGGAGCTGCTGCTGGACTACGTGCCCGCCGGGGGCTGCGTGCTGGCGTGCGACCCGGAGCGGATCCGGGCGCGCGCCGCTGACCTTGTCCGGACCAGCCAGGAGTTCCTCGCGGCGTCCTGGGTCAGCGCAGCCGTCGGCGCTCAGGTCCCGATCGATCTCGGGGCGGCCGCGTTCCGGCCGATCGCGGAGATTCGCGGCGCGGCGGCGGCCCTGGACCTGCCATGGTGGACCGTCACCCCGTTCGTCTCGGAAGACCAGGGCATAACGGATAACCGGGCGGAGCTGCCGGCGGCCGGGGCTGGCCTGGCCGAGCAGGTCGGCGGGCGATCGCCGGTGCGCCCGGCGGCCGGGGCTGGCCAGGCCGAGCAGCCCGGCGGGCTATCGCGGCCGGGCATCGAGGCTGACCTGATCGAGCCGTCCGGCGGACGGTCAGCGTTTCGGCTGAACGCGAAACCTGCGGATGCCTATCGCGGCGATACCGCGCGCGTGATCGCCGACGTCCGCCAATGGCTGGCGCTTGGCTGGCGTGTCGTCCTGGTCACCGAGGGGCACGGCCCGGCGCAGCGGCTCGCCGAGCTGCTACGCGGCGAGGACGTGGGAGCCCGGGCCGGGGATCTCGCCGAGCCGCCGGAGCCTGGCATCGCGTATGTGGCCACCGGGAGGCTTGAGCACGGGTTCAGCTGGTCCTCGGCGCGGCTCGCGGTGCTGTCCGAGGCCGATCTGGCCGGTCAGCGGACCGGCGGCGGCGCGGGCGCGGCGCGGATGCCGAGCAGGCGGCGCGGCGGCATCGACCCGCTGCGGCTGACGCCGGGCGACTATGTGGTCCACGAACAGCATGGCGTCGGCAGGTACCTGGAGATGACCAGCCGCACCATTCAGGGCGCCACCAGGGAGTACCTGGTCATCGAGTACGCGCCGAGCCGTCGCGGCCAGCCGCCTGACCGGCTATACCTGCCGACCGACCAGCTGGACGAGGTAACCAGGTATTCCGGCGGCGAGGCACCCGCGCTACACCGGCTTGGCGGCGCCGACTGGGCCAAGACCAAGGGCCGGGCACGCAAGGCGGTCAGGGACATCGCGGCCGGGCTGATCCAGCTGTACCAGGCTCGGATGGCCTCGCCTGGGCACGCGTTCGGCCCGGACACCCCGTGGCAGCGCGAGCTCGAGGACGCCTTCCCCTACGTGGAGACCCCCGACCAGCTTGCCGCCGTCGACGAGGTAAAGCGTGACATGGAGCGGCCGGTCCCGATGGACCGGCTGATCTGCGGCGACGTCGGTTATGGCAAGACCGAGATCGCGGTGCGGGCCGCGTTCAAGGCCGTACAGGACGGCAAGCAGGTCGCCGTGCTTGTGCCCACCACGCTGCTGGTCGGCCAGCACACCGAGACGTTCAGCGAGCGTTATGCGCCGTTCCCCGTGGTGGTCCGGCCGCTGTCGCGGTTCCAGTCGAACGCCGAGGCCGCCGACACGCTGGCCGGCCTGGCCGAGGGCAAGGTCGACGTGGTGATCGGCACGCACCGGCTGCTGTCGCCGGAGACCTCGTTCGCCCGGCTCGGCCTTGTGATCATCGACGAGGAGCAGCGGTTCGGGGTCGAGCACAAGGAGTTCCTGAAGCGGATGCGCACCCAGGTCGACGTGCTTGCCATGTCGGCCACACCGATCCCGCGCACGCTGGAGATGGGCTTGTCCGGGATCAGGGAGATGTCCACGATCCTCACTCCGCCCGAGGAGCGGCACCCGGTACTGACTTCCGTCGCCCCGTATGAGGAGAAGCAGATCGCCGCGGCGATCCGGCGCGAGCTGCTCCGCGACGGCCAGGTGTTCTTCGTGCACAACCGGGTCTCATCGATTAACCGGGTTGCCGCCCGGATCGCCGAGCTGGTACCTGAGGCACGGGTGGCGGTCGGGCACGGCCAGATGAACGAGCGCACCCTCGAGAAGATCATGGGGGAGTTCGTCGAGCGCCGCTGCGACGTGCTGGTGTCGACCACGATCGTCGAGTCGGGGCTGGACATCCCGAACGCCAACACGCTGATCGTCGACCGGGCCGACGCCTACGGGCTGCCCGATCTCCATCAGCTCCGCGGCCGGGTCGGGCGCGGCAGGGAGCGCGGTTTCGCGTACTTCCTCTACCCGCCGGAAAAGCCACTCACCGAGACCGCGCACGAGCGGCTCGCGACGATCGCGCAGCACACCGAGATGGGCGCGGGCATGTACGTCGCGCTCAAGGACCTGGAGATCAGGGGCGCGGGCAACTACCTCGGCGGCGAGCAGTCCGGGCACATCGCCGCCGTCGGGTTCGACCTGTACGTGCGGATGATCGGCGAGGCCGTCAGCGAGCTGCGCGGTGACGGGCCCGCCGAGCGGCCCGAGGTACGGATCGAGCTGCCGGTCGATGCGCACATCCCGCACCAGTACGTGCCGGGGGAGCGGCTCCGGCTTGAGGCCTACACCAGGATTTCCGCTATCGACACCGACGCTGACATCAAAGCGGTCGCCGATGAGCTGGCCGACAGGTTCGGCACGCTGCCCGAGCCGGTGCGCAACCTGCTGGCGGTGGCGGCTTTGCGATCCAGGGCCCGTAACGCCGGCCTCGCCGACATCACCCAGCAGGGCAGCCATATCAGGTTCTCGCCGGTCGTGCTGCCTGAGTCGCGGCAGGTCCGGGTGGAGCGGCTGTACCCGAGGACGCTGCTCAAGCCGGCGGTGCGTACCATGCTCGTACCGGTGCCGAAGGCGGACAGCGCAGCGCGGCCGGGAACGGCAGGCGGCCGGATGGGTTCCGGGCGGGCTGGCCCGTCGACGGCAGTGTCCTTCGGTGCCCCGCCATTGCGCGACCGGGAGCTGCTCGCCTGGTGCGAGGATCTCATCGAGCAGGTGCTCGGCGGGATCTCACCGGCTGGCCAGGACGCAGCCGGCCAGTAACCGTGCCGGCTAGTGAACGCGCCGGTCAGTAAGCGTGAGGAGGAACGTCGACGTGCTCTGCACCTCGATGAAGTCGGGCCCCGTGGTGAAGGTGAGAACCGTGGTGAAGGTGAGAACCGTGGTGAAGGTGAGAACCGCGGTGAAGGTGAGAACCGCGGTGAAGGTGGGCACCGCGGTCCTTGCCGCTGGCATCGCGGTCGCCGCCTGCGGGCCCCTGCAGATGGGTGCCGCGGCGGTCCTCGGCAATCAGCGAATCTCCGCTGCGACGCTGTCCGCTCAGGTGTCCAACCTAAACGACGGCTACAACGCGTATAAGAACAAGGTCCAGCTGCAGTACCCGGTGTCGCAGATGCCGCAGCAGGCGCTCAGCTGGCTGGTGCGGTTCCAGGTGCGGGACACTATGGCAGCCCAGCAGAACGTCACCGTGACCGCAGGTGCCGTGCAGCGCGCCCTGGCCCAGATCAATGCCCAGATAAAGCAAGGGGGGAGCAGCGCGACGCTGCCCGAGCTCGCGGTCGCCAACGGGCTGCCGCCGGACCTGATCCCCGACCTGGCCAGGTACCAGGCGATCGAGAACGCGGTCATCGCCCAGCTGGACGGCGGCAAGCTGCCCACCAGCCAGACGGCGCAGGCGTCACTGCAGGCACAGTTCAGCACGGTCCAGTGCCGGGCTTCCAAGAGCCTCAACATCAAGATCAATCCGCAGTTCGGCATGCTCGATTACAGCCAGCTCAGCGTCGTTGCCGCGGCGCCCTCCCTGTCCGCGACGCCTCCCTCGGCGACGCCGTCCGCGCCGGCAAGCGCCTCAGCGAAGCCGCAGCTGACGCCGCCTTGCTAGACATCCCGGGAGCCAGCACCGCCGTGCCGCAGGACCCGCAGGATCCCGATAGCGGCCTGCCGGCGCCTGGCGCGAGCCAAGGCGACCCGGACGTCCCAGGTTCCAGCCCGGCCCGGCCCCCGGGCCCTCCGCCGCAGGCGAGCTTCAGCGGGACGGCGCAGCAGAGTGCGCCTGGCCGTCCGGAGGGCGCGAGCTTCAGCCGGGCGGCCCAGCAGAGTGCGCCAGGGGCACGGCTCCTTGATCTGGTGGCCGTGATGGACCGGCTGCGTTCCGAGTGCCCGTGGGACGCCAAGCAGACGCACGAGTCGCTGGCTCCCTACCTCCTGGAGGAGACCTACGAGGCGCTTGAGGCGCTGGAAGGCGGCAACGCCGCCGCCCTGCGCGAGGAACTGGGCGACGTCCTGTTGCAGGTTCTCTTCCATGCCCGGATAGCAGCCGAGCGAGATGACGGGACCGGCTACACCGTCGACGACGTGGCCGCTGGCATCGCCAGCAAGCTGGTGCGCAGACACCCGCACGTGTTCGGCGACGTGACCGTCACCGGGGCCGGCGAGGTGAAGCAGAACTGGGACGAGATCAAGGCGGCCGAGCGCGCGGCGGCCCGTGCGGTGTCCGGCGGCGGTGCGGGCTCCGTCCTGGACGGCGTTCCGTTCGGGCAGCCTGCCCTGTCGCTCGCGGCGCAGCTGCAGCGCCGCGCCGGGCGCGCGGGCGCGCCACCGGAGCTGGCCGACCTGGCTCATTTCTTTGAGCCGGGGAAATCCGGGGCCGAAGCCGACCCGGATGCGGCGTCTCCCGTCAGCGGGATCGGCGCGGATTCGCCGGCCAGCGAGATCGGCGCGGAACTGTTTGCGCTCGTGGCCAAGGCCTGTGCGGCGGGCTTGGATCCGGAGCTTGAGCTGCGCGTGGCCGCTCGTGCCTACCGCGACCGGGTGCTGGCCTGGGAGCGGGCCAGGGAACCCAAGTCAGGGCCCGGGAGCCCTAGTCAGGCCCGGGAGCCCTAGTCAGGCCCGGGAGCCCTGAGCCGGGCATCAGGCCTGGTGACACTGGCCAGGCGGCCGGGCCGGGCGGGACGGGAGCGCCCCGCCCGGCGTGGCCGCTGCGCCGCCTTGAGGTCAGTCCACTAGGCTCCAATGCGGACATGTCGTCTCCGTCTTCGCACCCTCGGGAGTTTTCAGTTGGCCGCCATCGAAGCCATTCACGCTAGGCAGATCCTGGACTCGCGCGGCAATCCCACCGTGGAGGTCGAGGTCGTGCTCGACGACGGGACGCTGGGCCGGGCGGCCGTGCCGAGCGGTGCCTCGACCGGCGCGTTCGAAGCCGTCGAGTTGCGTGACGGTGGCCCGGAATACGGCGGCAAGGGCGTCCGCAAAGCGGTCAAGGCCGTGATCGATGAAATCCAGCCTGCATTGCTCGGCTATGACGCCGACGATCAGCGGCTCATCGACCAGGCGCTGATCGACCTGGACCGGACACCAGACAAATCCAGGCTCGGTGCGAACGCGATTATCGGGGTCAGCCTCGCCGTGGCGAGGGCAGCGGCCGAGTGGGCCCGGCTGCCGTTGTTCCGTTACCTGGGCGGCCCGAACGCGCACGTGCTGCCGGTGCCGATGATGAACATCCTGAATGGCGGCGCGCATGCCGACAGCAATGTCGATATCCAGGAGTTCATGGTCGCGCCGGTCGGAGCAGGCACGTTCGCCGAGGCGCTGTGCTGGGGCGCGGAGACTTACCATGCCCTGAAATCCGTGCTCAAGCAGCACGGGCTGAATACCGGCGTGGGCGACGAGGGCGGCTTTGCCCCCGACCTGGAGCACAACAGGGCAGCGCTTGAACTGATCGTCGAGGCGATCGGGAAGGCGGGGCTGCAGCCGGGGCAGGACGTGGCCCTTGCGATAGACGCGGCCGCTAATTCGTTCTATGCCGACGGCGGTTACCAGTTCGAGGGCAGCCGCCGTGACGCGGCTGAGATGACCGGGATCTACGCGGACTGGCTCGACGCCTATCCGATCGTGTCGCTGGAAGACCCGCTGCAGGAGGAGGACTGGACCGGCTGGCGCGACCTGACGGCAGCGCTGGGCGACCGCGTCCAGATCGTGGGCGACGACATCTTCGTCACCAACCCGGAACGGCTGCGCCGCGGCATCGCCGAGCGCTCGGCCAACTCGCTGCTGGTCAAGGTCAACCAGATCGGCACCTTGACCGAGACGCTGAACGCGGTGGCGCTAGCTCACCGGTCCGGGTTCACCTGCCAGATCAGTCACCGGTCTGGCGAGACCGAGGACACGACCATCGCCGACCTTGCGGTGGCGATCAACTGCGGTCAGCTGAAGACCGGAGCGCCCTGCAGGTCCGAGCGGGTCGCCAAGTACAACCAGTTGCTCCGCATCGAGGAGTTGCTTGGCGACGCGGCGTCGTACGCGGGAAGGGCCGCGTTCCCGCGCTCGTCGGCTGGCCGCAGATGACAGCACCGGCGGACCGCAGCGCTGGCCAGCCGGACGCGCCGCGTTTCACCGGCCGTGCTGCGCTGCTTGCCGTGGTGCTCTGCGCTATCGCGCTGAGCCTGGCCTATCCGGTCCGTGAGTACATCGCCCAGAGCCGCCGGATCGGCCAGCTTGAGGCACAGCGGCAGGAAATCACGGCGCAGGTGAATGCGCTCGCGGCCGAGCAGCGGAGTCTCAGCAGTCCTGCGTACGTGGAGCAGCAGGCAAGGGACAACCTGCATATGTGCCTGCCGTCCCAGACCTGCTATGTGGTCGTCAACGGTGGTGCGCACACGGGCAGTGAACCGCATGCGCACACCGCCGCACCGGCATGGTACGAGCGGCTGTGGAGCTCGGTCCAGCAGGCTGAGAAGGCCGGATCCAGGTGATCGTGGGCGCCAGGGAACGACCGGCCGAGGCGGTTACAGCTGGAGATGTCGCTGCGGTGGCGGCACAGCTCGGCCGGTCGCCGCGGGGCCTTCGGGGCGTCGCGCACCGGTGCCCGTGCGGACTGCCTGATGTCGTCGAGACAGCACCGCGGTTGCCGGACGGCACGCCGTTCCCGACCCTCTACTACCTGACATGTCCTCGCGCGACTGCCGCGGTCAGCCGGCTTGAGGCCGCAGGACTGATGCGCGAGATGAACTCGCGGCTAGCTGCCGAGCCAGGGCTGGCGCGAGCCTATGCGGCGGCCAACAGAGACTACCTCGGCCGCAGGGACGCGGCGGCCCGTGCGGCAGGCATCGAGCCGCTACCGCCGGGTACGCAGAGCGCGGGCGGCATGCCGGACCGGGTGAAATGCCTGCATGCGCTTGTCGCGCACGATCTTGCGGTCCCGGGTGCCAATCCCATCGGCCGCGCGGCGGCGCAGGCTGCAGGCGAATGGTGGCTGGCTGGCCCCTGCGTCGCGGCTGGCCGGCCGGCCAGCCGCGACGCAGGGGCCAGCCAGGAGCCCAGCGGCGCGGGCGGGCCCCTGACATGAACGAGGCGACCAGCCAGCGGGGAACCATGCGGGTCGCCGCGATCGATTGCGGCACCAACTCGCTGCGGCTGCTGATCGCCGATGTGGATCCATTCCGTGCGGAGCTCACCGATCTGGTCCGGCGGATGGAGATCGTCCGGCTCGGCCAGGGCGTGGACGCGACCGGGAGGCTGGCAGCCGACGCGCTGGACAGGACGTTTCGGACGCTGATGGAGTATGCCGACGCGATCCAGTCAACCTCGGCGCAAGCCGTCCGGATGGTCGCGACCAGCGCGATCAGGGACGCCGGCAACGCAGCGGAGTTCATTCGCGGGGTGCGGAGGATACTGGGGGTCGCTCCCGAGGTCCTGAGCGGCAACGAGGAGGCGCGACTGGCGTTCACCGGGGCCACCGCGGAATTCGCGACCCGGCGCGACGGGGCGGCTGGGGATCATGATGCGGCGCCGGGAAAGGTTCGCCTGGCGCCGCCTTACCTGGTCACGGACATCGGCGGCGGGTCTACCGAGTTCGTGGTAGGCGACCCGGGCACCGGGACCTCAGACCAGCAGGCTGCCATCTCCGTCGACATCGGCTGCGTCCGGCTGACCGAGCGGCACCTGCACTCCGACCCGCCGCTGGCAGCCGAGATCGAGGCAGCGACTGCGGACATTGACGCGGCGCTTGCCGCGGTGGCCAGGACAATACCGGTGGCCAGCGCCCGTACGCTGATCGGCCTGGCCGGCTCGGTGACCACGGTGACCGCGATCGCGCTTGGGCTTGGCGCCTACGACCCCGCACGCATCCATCACGCCCGGATACCGGCCGACCTGGTCAGCGCGGTGACCGCCGAGTTGCTGCGGCTCAGCCACGCCGAACGCGCGAGCATCGGCGTGGTGCACCCAGGCCGGGTGGACGTGATCGGCGCGGGGGCACTGGTGCTCAACCAGATAGTGCAGAACTTTGGCTTCAGCGAGATGGTGGCCAGCGAGCACGACATCCTGGATGGCATCGCCTGGTCGCTAGCGGGCAGCGGCATGGCGCCGTGACCGGTCCGGTGTTGCCTGGCAGTGGCTGGCCGGATGATCCGGCTACGACGGCCACCCCGGTCGCGGCTGACGTCGGAGCCGTCCGTGCCCTTGCCGCGTCGGCAGGAACCCTGGCGGAGCTTGCCGCTAGGCAGTCGGTCTGCCGTGCCTGCGCCAGGCTGGTCGCCTGGCGCGAGCAGGTCGCCGCTGATAAGCGCCGGTCATTTCGGTCCCAGCCGTACTGGGGCGGCCGGTTCCCGGCTGGGGTGCCGACCAGCCGCGCGTGCTGATCGCCGGCCTGGCGCCTGCCGCACACGGCGGTAACCGCACCGGGCGCATCTTTACCGGTGACCGCAGCGGCGATGTGCTGTTCGCGTCGCTGTACCGGTGCGGGCTTGCTGCCAGGCCCGACAGCATCGCCGCCGGGGACGGGCAACGGCTCGACTCGGTGCGCATGGTCGCGGCGGTCCGGTGCGCGCCGCCCGCGAACAAGCCGTCGGTTGCCGAGCGCGATACCTGCGCCCCGTGGCTTGCCGCTGAGCTCAGACTGGTCGCGGAGCATCTCGCAGTCATCGTCTGCCTCGGTCACTTCGCCTGGCAGGCGATATGGCCGCAGCTAGCCGCGCTCGGGTTGCCGATCGCCAGGCCGCGTCCCGCGTTCGGCCACGGTGCCGAAGTCCTGATTGACCGGGGCGGTGCTGACCGGGGCAGTGCTGACCGGGGCAGTGCTGACGGGGGCGGTGCTGACGGGGGCGGTGCTGACGGGGCGGTGCTGACCGGGGCGGTGCTGACGGGGGCGGTGCTGACGGGGGCGGTGCTGGTGCGCCGCTACTCGTTCTTGGCTGCTACCACCCCAGCCAGCAGAACACCTTCACCGGCCGGGTCACCGACATCATGCTGGACGTGGTCTTCCGGCGCGCCAGGGAGCAGGCTGGCCTGTAGCGCCCGGATCCGCCGAGGCGATGTGCTTACAGAGTGTATATGGCGACCAGGCATTAGCTACGCCGCGTATGAACTGTATAGATCAAATGATTTAGATGGGTGTCATTGCGCGTGAATCGGACTCACCGTAATCCGTTAATCTAGAGTTAGCCGAACGGCGCGGGGTATCATCACTAAGCCCCCGTAGCCCAAAGGAAGAGGCGGCCCCCCTAAAAGGGTCCCCAGTGTCGGTTCGACTCCGACCGGGGGTACGTCTGAGTGGCCAGTATGCCGCTCACCGCGCCGTTGACGTGGCTGACTGTTCTTTCAGTCAATAGGTCGGCGGACGATGCCGTGGCCGATCGTTCAACTCGGTCGGTCAGACATGTCGAGTGATCGGTCAGGTATGTCCTACCTGACCGGGTGCGAATTATCGTTAACTGCTTAGTAGTTCTTTAATCGTGCGCCTTCGGGCCTCCGGGCCTTCGGGCTTCAGGTTCCGATGCTAGATTTACGTATTGTTAACAATCAGATCGGCCCCCAGGCGGACCGATCCCGATCAGCCACTCGTGTCGGGACCGGCGCGGGTAATCGAGATCCTGAGTATCAGCCGGCGTTCCCGTCGCATCGCGTCACGGTAGTCGTCCCAGTCCGGATGCTCGCCAGCGACTCTCCGGTAGTAGTCGGCCAGGAGTTCCATCGCGTCGGGGAGGTGGACGATTTCGGCGGTGCCCTCGAGAGAGATCCACTCACCAAAGAAGCCGTCGCTGAGGACACACAGTGAGGCGCGCGGATCGCGAGCAAGGTTCTTGGCCTTGATCGCGGTTTCCCTGGTGCTGATCAGGACCCGTCCTTGCGCGTCGACGGCCGCGGTAACGGGTGACAGCTGCGGTCGCCCGTCGGCCCGCGTAGTCGCGAGCACCGCGCGATGATGCTCGCGCAGAAACTCCCTGGCGCGCTGCGGATCCACCTCAGGTGCGGCTGCGCCATAGCCGGCGCTGCACCTCGTACTCGTGCACGATCGCGCGGGCGTAGCCGTGCGTGAGGCCGTGCTCGTCGGCGAGCCAGTGCGCGCGTTCTTCGCACCGCGAGAACGAAGGTCCGGACTCAAGCCGATGGAACCACTCTCGGAGCTCACGTCCTGTGACGATGGGGATGCGGGCGATGAGGTTCTTGTGCATTTCCGGAGAGTGGGTCAGTGACAAGTGACACCTCCAGGGTGAGTCCTCTTGTTGTCGAGACTGCACCACGGTTGGGGCCGCTGACAACCCCTGGATGTCACCCGTCCGTAATGCCCCTGTTTATCAAGGCGACGATCGCCGGGTTCCCGGCCTGCCAGCCCGACAGCAGTCGTCGGCTGGCAGGTCAGGCTCCCGGGCTAGCCGGTCAGGACAGCCGCTCGAAGATCATCGCCATGCCCTGGCCGCCGCCCACGCACATGGTCTCCAGGCCGAAGGTCTTGTCGCGGAACCGCAGGCTGTTCAGGAGCGTCGAGGCAATCCTGGCGCCGGTCTGGCCGAACGGGTGCCCGAGAGCGATCGCCCCGCCGTTCACGTTCAGCTTGTCCAGATCGATGCCAAGCGTCTGATACGACGGGATGGCCTGGGCGGCGAACGCCTCGTTGATCTCCACCAGGTCGATGTCGCCGATCGTCATGCCCGGCCCTGGCGAGGGCGCGCCTCGATGCCTCCACCGGGCCGAGGCCCATGATCTCGGGCGACAGCGCGGTGACGCCGGACGCGACGATCCTGGCGATCGGGGTGAGCCCTAGCTCTGCGGCCTTGCGGTCGCTCATCACCACGAGGGCGGCGGCGCCGTCGTTCAGCGGGCAGCAGTTAGCGGCGGTGACCGTGCCGTCCGGCCGGAACACCGGCTTCAGGCCCGCCACCTTCTCCAGGGTGGTGCCGGGCCGCGGCCCGTCATCCGCGGCGACCACGCTGCCGTCTGGCAGCGTCACGGGGGTGATGTCCTGCTGCCAGAACCCGTTGGCCAGTGCCTTCTCGGCCAGGTTGTGCG
Organism: uncultured Actinomycetes bacterium; assembly: GCA_963774825.1. Classification (GTDB taxonomy): domain Bacteria; phylum Actinomycetota; class Actinomycetes; order Streptosporangiales; family Streptosporangiaceae; genus DATBGO01. The sequence goes on from CAVZGW010000006.1 coordinate 361,150, forward strand.
ACCGGACGGCGAATTCGTCCTGCTCGAGGCGGCTAATGCCACGCAGCTGCGCGACGTTCTCCGCCGTGTTGCCCATCGCGAGGTAGACGTCGGGCAGTTCGCCGTCGTCGCGAGGGTCATGCCAGGTGTCGGCGCCGCCCGCGGCTTCGGCCACGCTCCGCTCCTGCGCGGTTGCGAAGAGCGGGTTCTGGGTGTCCGGCATTCCGTCGCTGCTGCCCTTGGCGTAGCTGCTCACGCTCTCGACGCCCGCGCAGATGTACGCATCGCCCTCGCCCGCCTTGATCGCGTGGAAGGCCATCCGGGTGGTCTGCAGCGACGATGAGCAGAACCTGGTGAGCGTGGTGCCAGGCAGGCTGTCGTAGCCAAGCAGCACAGCGACTACCCTGGCCATGTTGTAGGCCTGCTCGCCACCGGGACAGGCGCAGCCGAGCATCAGGTCCTCGATGTCGGCCGGGTCAAGCTGGGGTACCTTGGCGAGCGCCGCCTTGACCAGCTGGACCGCCAGATCGTCGGGACGGATGGTTTTGAGCGATCCTTTGAATGCGCGGCCGATCGGCGAGCGGGCGGTAGCAACGATCACTGCCTCGGACATGACGAACTCCCTTATTTTAAGTTTTGTTACAAGTTTATGCCCCCGCGCCAGGCCGTCCGCTTTATGCCCCCGCGCCAGGCCGTCCGCGCACTCCGGCTCACCGCACTGACCGCACTGGCCGCACTGGCCGCGACTGGCCGCAGGCCGCGGCGCCGCGTGCAGGCCGCGGCGTCGGCCTGCGAGGCCTGAGAGCTGGGAGTACGCGGCGATGGGCGAGATGGCAGTGGCGCCGCCTTGCGCTGCCGTGGGATACGGTCAATGCACTGAGAGCGAGGTGGTTGGGCATGCAGGTACATGAGTCGCTCATCGAGCTCATCGGGAACACCCCGCTCGTCAGGCTGCGCAAGGTGACCCGGTACCTGAGCGGGGGGCCGGGGGTGCCCGCCGTGCTGGCCAAGGTCGAGTACTTCAATCCGGGCGGTTCGGTGAAGGACCGGATCGCGCTTGCGATGATCGAGGCTGCCGAGGTGTCGGGAGAGCTGCGGCCCGGCGGCACCATCGTCGAGCCCACCTCGGGCAACACCGGAGTCGGGCTGGCGATCGCCGCCGCGGAGAAGGGGTACAAGTGCCTGTTTATCTGCCCCGACAAGGTCGCCCAGGACAAGATCAGCGTGTTGCGCGCCTACGGCGCCGAGGTCGTCGTCTGCCCGTCCACCGTCTCCCCTGATCACCCGGACTCCTATTACTCGGTGTCGGACCGGCTGGCCAGCCAGACTCCAGGCGGCTGGAAGCCCGACCAGTACGCCAACCCGCAGAACCCCGCCTCGCACTATCGCTCCACCGGACCGGAGATCTGGGCGCAGACCGACGGGAAGGTCACGCACTTCGTGGCGGGTATCGGCACCGGGGGCACCATTTCGGGCACCGGCAGGTACCTGAAGGAGGTGTCCGGCGGCCGCGTCCAGGTCATCGGCGCCGACCCGGAGGGCTCGGTCTACTCGGGCGGGACCGGCCGGCCCTATCTCGTCGAAGGCGTCGGCGAGGACATCTGGCCGGAAACCTACGACAAGAACATCTGCGACCGGATCATCGCGGTCAGCGATGCCCAGTCGTTCCTGATGACCCGGCGGCTGGCGCGCGAGGAAGCCCTCGTCACCGGGGGCTCGTGCGGCATGGCGGTGGTCGCGGCGCTGCGCGTCGCCGAGCACGCGGGGCCTGATGACGTGATCGTGGTCCTGCTCCCCGACGGCGGCCGCGGCTACCTGTCGAAGATCTATAACGATGAGTGGATGGCCGATTACGGCTTCCTTACCTCGGAGACCTCCGAGCCGCGGGTCACCGACATCCTGGAGAGTAAGCAGGGCGGCCTGCCGCCGTTCGTGCACGTGCACCCAGCCGAGACCGTGCGGGCGGCGATCGAGAGCCTGCGCGAGTACGAGGTGTCTCAGATGCCAGTGCTGAACGCGGAGCCGCCGGTGATGGCGGCCGAGGTGATCGGCTCCATCGTGGAGCGTGACCTGCTGGATGCGCTGGTATCCGGGCGGGCCAGGCCGCAAGATCCAGTGAGCGGCCACATGTCGGTGCCGCTGCCCATGGTGGGCTCGGGCGAGCCGGTGAGCAGCGTGGTCCATGCCATGGAGAAGGCAGGCGCCGCTGTCGTTCTGGTCGAAGGCAAGCCAGCCGGAATGATCACGCGGCAGGATGTGCTCACGTACCTGGCTAACAGCGCCGGGTAGCGGCGCTGGATAACGGCGCTGGATAACGGCGCCGGATAGAGGCGCCGGATAGAGGCGCCGGACCGAGGAGGAGGACAGGCGGCATGCAAGCGCGCAATCAGGACGGATTCGACACGCTGGCGATCCACGCAGGCCAGGACCCCGATCCGGTGACTGGTGCCGTCATACCGCCGATCTACCAGGTCTCTACCTACAAGCAGGACGGCGTCGGCGGCCTGCGGTCCGGTTACGAATACTCAAGGACCGCCAACCCGACCAGGCGCGCGCTCGAGGACTGCCTGGCCGCTCTCGAAGGCGGCGCGCGCGCGCTGGCCTTCGCATCCGGGATGGCCGCCGAGGACGCTCTGCTGCGCACCGTCTGCAGGCCCGGGGGTCACGTGCTGATCCCGCATGACGCTTACGGTGGCACCTACCGGCTCGTCGACAAGGTCCTGCAGCCCTGGGGGCTGAGTTACCTCCCGGTGCCGATGTCGGACCCGTCGGCCGTCCGCGCTGCCCTGGCGGCCAGGCCCGCGCAGGTGGTCTGGGTGGAGACACCGACTAACCCGCTGCTCTCGATCGCTGACATCGCCGCCCTCGCGGCTGCCGCGCACGACGGCGGCGCGCTGCTGGTGGTGGACAATACTTTCGCGTCGCCGTACCTGCAGCAGCCGCTGGCGCTCGGCGCGGATGTGGTGGTGCATTCCACGACCAAGTACCTGGGCGGCCACTCCGATGTCCTGGGCGGCGCCCTGGTGGTCGCCGATGCCGGGCTAGGCGAGCAGCTCGCGTTCCACCAGAACGCTACCGGCGCGGTGGCGGGCCCGTTCGACGCCTGGCTGACGCTGCGCGGGATCAAGACCCTCGCCGTCCGGATGGACCGGCACTGCGATAACGCGTCGCGGGTGGCCGACATGCTGGCCAGCCATCCCGCCGTAGGCGAGGTCTTCTACCCTGGCCTGGCTACGCATCCAGGCCACGAGGCGGCCGCCAAGCAGATGCACGGTTTCGGCGGGATCGTGTCGTTCCGCGCACGCGGCGGCGAAGAGGAGGCCGTCGCGATCTGCGGCCGCACCCGGCTGTTCACCCTTGGCGAGTCCCTCGGCGGCGTCGAGTCGCTGATCGAGCACCCGGGCCGGATGACTCACGCGTCGGTCACGGGCTCGGCGCTCGAGGTTCCCGCCGACCTGGTCAGGCTGTCGGTCGGCATCGAAACGTGCGACGACCTCCTGGAAGACCTCCGCTCAGCCCTGCGCTATGCACCGGGCTGAGCCGGCCTGGTCAGCTATTTCCACACCATGAGGACCAGGATGACCAGCCAGATAGCGCCGACAACGCCGCCCATGGTCGCGATCCGGCCGCGTTCGACGGCGGCGAGGTGCGCGGCACCGGCCCCAGCCGGGGGACTGCCGGGCACGGTCTCGGCCGGTTCCCCGCCTGTGCGGCCATCGCCGCCGGTGCCAGGGATGCCAGGCCCGGCAGGAGGGACCGCCGCCTTACCGCCGCCCGCTGGCACCGGCAAGCCCTCGGGGCCGGCCGCCTGGAGTGCGCCGATGGCGCGATGCTGGTCCCGCATGATCAGCACGAGCAGCACGATCGCGACTACGAACAGGGTGCCCGACACCGCGAGCCACGGCTTGCTGAAGTCCTTGTCGACCTTCGCCAGGACCAGCCCGGCGATGAGCACGGCGAGAGACAGGATCGTAAAGACGCGCGTCATCCGGTAGAGATACTGGACAACCGCCAGGTTGCGGTTCCTGACATATCGGGGCGTGGATGAGATCGCCACCGTGACCGGGCCAATCGTGAAGATCGCGAAGCCAATGTGCAGCCACAGCACCAGCCGGTCGGCAAAGGACATGTCCCGATCCTAGGGTCAGCCACGTGGGCGTCCGCGGGCCTTGGCGGACTTTCCCGCTGCGGCTAAGCGGCAGCCTTCGACTTGCGCGCGGTGAACCAGGCACCGGCCAGCAACGCGATGCCGATCACGAGCGCGACGGCTCCCCGGGCCGCATGGCTGCCCTTCTTGACGTGGCTGCCGGCCGTCAGGAAGCTGGGCAGCGAGCTACCGCCGACAAAATAGAGCACCGCGACGATAAGCGCGATGACCCCAAGGACCGCCAGGACGATCACCAGCGGCCGGCTTCCGCTCGATGAACCGCCGGACATGCTTGCAGAACTCACGGATCCTCCTCAAAGATTCACGTATCATTGGCCACCCGCCGGTTTGTTTCCCCTTGGCGATGGCTGCTACCTGCGGCACCGTACTACGCCCGGCGGCGCCGCGCCGTCCTTCCCAAAAGCGTCGAAAGTAAAATCTATCTCCTGCTCTCCCTGCGTGCTCGCAGGAAGTCCCGCACTACGTACTCGCCCAGGCTATCGGCCATGGCCCGGAGCACCCGGCCGCCATTGCGCCTGGCCACCTCGTCGACAAAGGCGGTCAGCCGTTCGTCATCGGCGAGCATGAATATGTTCATCGTCGCCCGGCGCCTGGTCATTTTGTCCACCTCGGCCAGCGTGAGTTCCAGCGTCTCCGGCGACGGCGGCCAGTCGAACCAGTACTGCCCGTCCCTGCGCAGGTGCGCGGTCGGTTCGCCGTCCGTCACGACGAGAACCACCGGATTGTGCTCGGGCCGCCGGTCGAGGAACCGTCCTGCGAGCACCAGCGCATGGTGCAGGTTGGTACCTTGCACCATGTCCCAGCCAAGCCCGGCGAGTTCGGTCTCCTGCAGTTCGCGAGCGTAGTTCGAGAACCCGATGACCTGAATCGCGTCCTGCGGGTACCGGCTCCTGACCAGGGCGTGCAACGCGAGCGCGGTTTGCTTGGCTGCTCCCCAGGTACCTCGCAGCGCCATCGAGTAGGAGAGGTCGACGAGCAGGCAGACGGCGGCCGAAGCGCGCCGTTCGGTCTCGGCGACCTCGAAGTCGCCGACGGACAGCCGTACCCGCGAGTCTCGCTGCTCGCCGCCGGCCAGGCTCGGGCCGCTGCGCAGCAGCGCATTGCGGACGGTCGCCGCCGCGTCGATTGCCTGCTCGTCACCGAAGTTCCACCGCCTGGTGCTGCCGGTGTACTCGCCGGCCTGGCCAGCATCGTGCTGGTCGTGGCCGCCCTGGCCGCCCTTCGGAAGCTCGGCGAACACCCGGCGCAGCGCGGTCTCGCCGAGCCTGCGTACCGCCTTGGGCGTGAGCTCGAGCTTGCCATCGGCCCGGTGCAGGTATCCCTGCCGCTCTAGCTCGCGCTCGATCTGGCGCAGAGCCTCCATGTCGTCAACGGCTTGCCGGCCGAGCGCGCGCCGCACCGCGTCCTCGTCGATGTCATCAAGGCGCGCACCCGGGTAATCCTGCAGCAGGGTGTCTTGGAGCTCGGCAAGGTCGGCCAGCTCAGCGAGAGCGGTGGTGGCGTCGCTCAGGCCGAGTGGGCTCCGGCCGGTCATCGACTCCGATGAATCGCCGAAATCCAGCTCAGGCCGGCGGGCCCGCAACGCGTCGGCCAGCCTGGCCATCTCGGCGGCGAGGCCCGCGTCCTCCAGCGTCTGTGACATCAGCCCGGACAGCTCTTCCCGCTGCGCATCGGTGAGCGAGTCGAGGACCTGCTGCGCTGCTGACATCCGGCGGACGAGCGAGTCGACGATCTCTTCGAGATCACGGGGGCCGTCCGGGAAGAAGTCGCCGTAGCGTTCCATGAAATCATCGAAGTCCTGCTGGGTGTGGCGTCCCTCGGCGTCGGCCTCCAGCATCGCGGTCAACTCGGCCATCATGTCCTTCACCCGCTGCATGGTCTCGGGAGCTGGATCTCGCAGGGCCTGCTTCATGCCGCGGAACTGGCTGTCCAGCACCTCACGGCGGAGCAGGTCCCTGAGCCGCTCGAAGGTCTCGGCAGCCGCACCTGATTGCCACTGGTAATCAGCAAGCTGCCGGATGGCCTGTGCCGTGTCCGAGGGCAGCGCATCGAGCTCGGCCTCGCGCAGCCGTGCCTCGTCGGCGGGGTCCGGGAAGAGCTCGGCGCGTTCCTGGCCGATCGCGGTATCGAGCAGTGCCCTGGCCTCCTCCAGGATGCCGTCAAGCCGCCCGCGGCCGCGGATCGCGCGCTGCTGCTCGCGGACCCGCCGGAGCAGATCGTCCAGGCCCTGATGGCCGGACATGCCCTTGCGCAGCAGGTCGCGCAATGCCTCGGCGGGATCGGACCCGGACAGTACCGACTCGCCGAGCTGGTCAATCGCGCCGCGGACGTCGTAGGGCGGCTCAAGCGGGTCAGGCCCGTCCCGGTACTGACCGTAGCGGTAGCCGTTCACCAGGGCTCGCCTCCCCGCTGCATGCGAAGCCCGGCGGCGAAGGCCGGCCCGTCAGTCGCGCGCTGCACGTGACCCGGTCTCAGGTGCGGTAGATCGCGCCACCGTCGACCACATCCTTCGATAGCCGCCGAGTCAGGTACAGCCCTTCGAGAGCGAACTCCAGGGCAGCCGCGGCCTGTCCGGGTGACTCACCTCCGGCCATGTGCAGCCGACCCATGATCTTGGCGAGGCCGGGGACATCCCCGATCCTGCGCAGCAGGTCGGCTGCGGGCACGAGATCGCCAGACTCGACATTGCCGCCCTCGTCGAACTTGGCCAGCAGGCCGCTCAGATCGGCATTGCCCAGGCTCCCGCGGAAGGTCTCCGCGATCGCCCGGCGGAGCAGGTGATCAAGCACCTCCTGCTCTCTGCCCTCTTCGCTGACCTCGAACTCGACCTTGCCACGCAGGGTGCTTACGATCGCGGGCAGATCACACACCCGTGCCACCGGCTGCTGTTCGCCGGTGATGGCCGCGCGCCTGACCGCCGAGGCTGCCACCGCCTCCGCGGCGGCGATGGCGAACCGGGCGGAGACACCGGACCTGGCGTCCACCGCCGGAGAGGCGCGGACCAGCCGGGTGAACCTGGCGATGACCTGGATCAGGTGCTCGGGCACGATGGCGTCGGGGCCGTGGCCGTCCCAGGCGATCCGGGACTCCTGCCGGATCAGGGCCAGCTCGGAATCGAGCGAGGCCGGGTAGTGGGTGCGGATCTCGGCACCGAACCTGTCCTTGAGGGGAGTGATGATCCGGCCCCGGTTGGTGTAGTCCTCCGGATTCGCGCTGGCGACGAGCACCAGGTCGAGCGGCAGCCGCAGCGCGTATCCGCGGACTCCGATGTCGCGCTCCTCCAGCACGTTGAGCAGCGCCACCTGGATCCGCTCGGCCAGGTCGGGAAGCTCGTTCAGGCAGAAGATGCCCCGGTTGGTCCGCGGTACCAGGCCGAAGTGAATGGTCTCGGGGTCGCCGAGCGTCCGGCCCTCGGCGACCTTCACCGGGTCAATGTCGCCGATCAGGTCACCGACGCTGGTGTCCGGCGTGGCGAGCTTCTCGCCGTAGCGATCGCCGCGGGGACGCCAGGTGACCGGCAGGTCTTCCGCCAGCTCGACGCTCAGGCGGCGGCAGCGCGCGCACACCGGCGCGTACGGGTGGTCATTGATCTCACATCCCGCGACGGCGGGCGTCCACTCGTCGAGCAGGCCGGTCAGCGTGCGGATCAGCCGCGTCTTGCCCTGGCCGCGCTCGCCGAGCAGGATCACGTCGTGCCCGGCTATGATCGCGCGTTCCAGCTGCGGTAGCACAGTGTGCCCGAACCCGATGATCCCGGGGAAAGCGTCCTCGCCGGCCCGCATCCGGGCCAGTAGATTCCGCCGTATCTCCTGCTTCACGGTCCGGTACTGATGCCCGCTCTCGCGGAGTTCGGCTAGAGTCCGGGCTGGTGGGGGTGCTGATACTGGGGCTGCCGACTGAGGCTGGCTGAATGGCTGCACTGTTCGACACTATGTGCATGTTGGCTTGATCCGCATCTTGGGAGGCTGGGCATGGACGGGTCAGGCCCGGCGGTAGTGATCGATATCGGCGGCACCAAGATCGCCGCTGGGCTAGCCGAATCTGCTGGCCGGCTGATCAGCTGGGCGCAGACGCCTACCCCCCATGACGTGGATGACGAGCAGTTGTGGCGCACCTTCGACGCGCTGCTGACGCGGGTGCTCGAAACCGGCAGGATCAGCAGCCCGGCCGAGCTCGCCGGAGTCGGCTGCGGTTGCAGCGGGCCGATGGAATGGCCGGAAGGCGTTGTGTCGCCGCTGAACATCGCGGCCTGGCAGTCCTTCCCGCTGCGCGCCGCGCTGCAGGAGCGTTTCGGTGGCATCCCGGTGCGGGTGCACAACGACGCGATCACGATGGCAGTCGGCGAGCACTGGCGAGGCGCTGGCCGGGGCGTGCGCAACATGCTTGGCATGGTCGTCTCGACCGGGGTCGGCGGCGGGCTCGTACTTGACGGCACGCTGATCGAGGGGGCATCGGGTAACGCCGGGCATATTGGGCATGTCGTGGTCGATCCAGACACCGGGCCGGTCTGCGGCTGCGGCGCCCGGGGCTGCCTGGAAGCAATCGCGCGCGGGCCTGCGCTGGTCAGCTGGGCGCAGAGCCAGGGCTGGCGCCCTGGCCGGCCGGAATCCACCGCCAAGGATCTCGCGGGCGACGCCGCGCTCGGACACCCGATCGGCCAGGCTGCGATGCGCCGGGCGGGCCGGGCGCTGGGTATCGCGATCGCGTCCGCTACCTACCTGTGCGACCTGGAGGTCGTCTCGATCGGGGGCGGGCTGTCCCAGGCGGGCGCGCTGCTGTTCGAGCCGCTTGAGGAGGCGTTGCGGGCGCACACCAGACTCGGCTTCGCGCGCCAGGTCCGGGTGGTTCCCGCGGCACTCGGCCAGAGCGCTGGCCTGGTGGGCGCTGGCGCGCTCATATTCGCGGCAGACCGCTACTGGCCGGGCAGCTGATGCCGGCGGCTGATGGACAAGCGGTTGCGCTGGCAAGGGGCTGGCTTTTTCGCGGCAGACCGCTACTGGCCGGGCGGCTGATGGACAAGCGGGTGTGCTGGCAAGGGGGCCGGCTTTTCGCGGGGTGGTGTGACGCCCCCGCGGAGGCAATCAGAGATTGCCGCGGCGTTCCTGCTCCCGCTCGATCGCCTCGAAGAGAGCCTTGAAGTTGCCCTTCCCGAAGCCCTGCGAACCGTGGCGCTCGATCAGCTCGAAGAACACGGTGGGCCGGTCCTGCACGGGCCGGGTGAAAATCTGCAGCAGGTAGCCGTCCTCATCCCGGTCGGCAAGGATATTGAGCCCTCGCAGCTGATCAAGCGGTACCCGGGTGTCGCCGACCCATTCACCCAGCGTGTCGTAGTAGCTGCCGGGAGTCGGCAGGAAGTCGCATCCGCTGGCGCGCATCCCCCGGACGGCGGCGACAATGTCATCGGTCGCGAGCGCTATGTGCTGGACTCCGGGGCCGCCGTAGTACTCGAGGTACTCGTCGATCTGCGACTTCCGCTTGCCGGCCGCAGGCTCGTTGAGCGGGAACTTCACCTTCCGGCTGCCGTCGGCGACCACCTTGCTCATCAGGGCGGAGTACTCGGTGGCGATGTCGTCACCGACGAACTCCTTCATGTTGGTGAATCCCATGATGTGGTGGTAGAACTCGACCCACTCGTCCATCTTGCCGAGCTCGACGTTACCGACGCAGTGGTCGATCTCGGTAAAGTACGGCCGGGCGGGCGGGGTGACGAGCGGATCGGCTGCCACATAACCGGGCAGGTACGGCCCGGAGTATGCGGCCCGTTCGACAAGCGTGTGCCTGGTATCGCCATAGGTGGCCACGGCAGCGAGGACCACCTTCCCGCTTGAGTCCTCGGTGACCTCAGGCTCATCAAGCCCGATTGCCCCGTGCGCGAGCGCGTACTCATACGCGGCCTCGGCCGACGGTACGGTGATCGCCAGGTCGACAACACCGTCGCCATGCTCGGCGACGTGGACGCCAATGGCCGTGCCGCCCCTGACCGGCCCGCGCAGCACCAGACGGGCAGTGCCGGACTCCAGCACGTACCCGGCCTCGTCCCTGCAGCCGGTTTCCGGCCCTCGGTAGGCGACGCACCGCATGCCGAACGCGGTCGAGTAGAAGTGCGCGGCCTGCCTGGCATTGCCGACCGCGAAGACCACCGCGTCCATGCCGATTACGGGAAACTCATCCGGCTGGGCTGCGGTACGAGGCGCAGTGCTGGCTGGCATCTAATGGCCCCTTCCAGGTAGCGGCACTGCTCGAAGCATCGACTAGACGAGCAAGATGTGCAAGCATGAAGTGCACTGATAGTCATTTTGTATAGCTAGGCCACGGTCCTTCTGGAAAAACTGTGCAGTGTGCTGCCGGGGGTGCGGATTGATCGACGAGCTTGACCACCGGCTGATCGAGCTTTTCGCTACTGAGCCACGGGTGGGCATGCTGGAGGCATCCAGGCGGCTTGGCGTGGCGCGCGGCACCGTGCAGGCCCGCCTCGACCGGCTGCAGGCGCGCGGCGTCATCACCGGATACGGTCCCGACGTCGACCCGGCCGCGCTGGGGCACGGGGTCACCGCGTTTGTGACGCTCGAGATCCGACAGGCTGGCGGCCATGATCCGGTCGCCGCGCGGCTGGCCATGATCGCCGAGGTGCTTGAGGCGCACACGATCACCGGTGCAGGCGACATGCTCTGCCGGGTGGTGGCACGGACCAACTCGGACCTGCAGCGGGTCATCGACTCGATCGTGGATGTGACCGGTGTGGTCCGGGCCTCGACGGTCATAGCGCTCGCGACGCCGGTCGGCTACCGGGTGCTTCCGTTGGTCCGGGCGGTGGCGGCGGCAGGACGCCGCGACTAGACAGGGCGCCCGCGCTTTGGCGGCTACTGCGGCGGGCCTGGCGGGCTGGCGTCTGCCAGCTCACAGGCCACTTTGAGGACCTCCGCGCCTAGCTCACGACGATCGGGCGCATGGTCGGCGAAGAACATCCAGCCGACGCTGACCCCGCCCAGCGCCATCCCCGCACGCAGCCGGTCGCCGCGCGCCGCGCCCGGCCCGGTGAGCAGGTCGATGAGCGCGGTCAGCCGGTCGCCGCGCGGCGCGCCCGGCCCGGTGAGCAGGTCGATGAGCGCGGTCAGCCGTTCGCGGAACAGGTCGCCGCGGCCCTTGGCGGTCGCCAGGCTGTTCACCGCCGGCGCCCGCTGCGGTGCCCGCCGGCGAGCCAGAACTGGTCCGCTGAGGCCGGGTCCAGCCCACCGGGAAGGCTGGTGGCCCGTGCCTGGGGCACGGGCCACCAGCGCCCGGGACCGCGCAGCGATTGCCCGCCGCCGGACACAACGCCGCCGCTGCAGTGGCGGCTACTTCCGAGGCTGGCCTCGTCCAGTCCAGCCGTCGGCAGCCGCGGTCGCGGCGGCGGCGGTACTGCGGCTACATCCCTCCGTACGGGACCGCCTCGAGGATCTCGACTGTGGACGCGCGCCCGTTAGGCAGCGTGTACGTCGCGGTCTCGCCGACCTTCTTCCCGGAGATAGCGCTGCCCAGGGGTGATCGAGGCGAGTACACGTCGATGGGCGCACCGCTCTCCTCGCGGGAGGCGAGCAGGAAGGTGACCTCATCCTCGTCGCGAGTAAACCGGACCGTGACAGTCATGCCGGGGCCGACCACGCCATCGGTGCGCGGGGGCTCGCCCACCCGGGAATTCTCCAGGATGTAGGTGATCTGGCGGATGCGGCCTTCCATCTGGCCCTGCTCGTCCTTGGCCGCGTGGTAGCCGCCGTTCTCGCGCAGGTCGCCTTCAGCCCTGGCCGCCTCGATCTTCTTCGCGATCTCGATGCGGCCTGTACCCGAGAGCTGGTCAAGCTCTGACTTGAGACGGTCGTACGCCTCCTGGGTGAGCCAGGTGACGGTGTCGTCGCGGGTATCGGTCACGGGAACTCCTTGCGTGGGATGCGGAAATGATCTCCGCCGGGCCAGGCTGGCCCTTGGGGGGTAATCCCTTGAGGCTAACAAGGCTCGGTGACTAACCGGCATGTGTCAATGGCCCACCGGAGTCCTCAGCCTGCTGGCTGCCCCCGGGGCGCACGGGGAATGCCTTACCCAGGAGCACTTGTTGTGCTACACAATATTCTCTCAGCGTGACCATCGGAGGCGCGCTGAGCCTGGTGATGGCGATCGGGTCATGCCGGGCTTACCCGTCCGCTGCGGTACGAAGGGCCCTTTTTTGGCTGCCGTAACTTCTGACCCCGCTGGCGTCAGCCAGTCCGTGGGCACCCCGTTGCGGCTGATGGCCGTGCATGCTCATCCGGATGATGAGTCGAGCAAGGGCGCCGCGACGATGGCCCGTTATGCGCGGGAGGGTACTGATGTGCTGGTATGTACGCTAACTGGCGGCGAGCGAGGTGACATCCTCAACAAGGCGATGGAGCGGCCCGAGGTCCGGGCCGACCTGCCGGCGGTCCGGCGGGCCGAGATGGCCAGGGCCCGCGAGATCCTGGGGGTGCAGCAGCAGTTCCTCGGCTTCACCGACTCCGGGCTGCCTGAAGGCGATCCGCTGCCGCCGCTGCCGGATGGGTGCTTCGCCCTCGAGCCGTTGCATACAGCGGTGCGGCCGCTGGTCAAAGCGATCCGGGAGTTCCGGCCGCACGTGATCCTGACCTACGACGAGCGCGGCGGCTATCCGCACCCGGATCACGTCAAGACTCACGAGGTGTGCGTCGCCGCGTTCGGGGCGGCTGCCGACCCCGACAGCGAACCGGACTGCGGGGAGCCCTGGCAGCCTCTCAAGCTGTACTACTTCGCCAGCTTCCACCGGGCCCGCTTCATCGCCCTGCACCACGAGATGGAACGGCGCGGCCTCGAATCGCCGTACGCGGAGCGGATGGCCAGCTGGGATGATGAGGACCCGCGCCGGGCAGAGCTTGAGATCACGACCCGGGTGCCGTGCGGTGACTTCTTCGCGATCCGCGATCAGGCGCTGCTCGCGCATGCCACCCAGATCGACCCGGACAGTTCCTGGTTCGCCTGCCCGGTCGAGGTGCAGCAAGCCGCGTGGCCGACCGAGGATTTCCACCTGGCCAGGTCCCTGGTGAATACTGAGATACCGGAAGACGATCTTTTCGCCGGAATCCGGGAGAAGGTGAGCTTGTGACCTTGCTCGCAGCGTCGGGCAATGATGTCGCGCCGGGCACGCTCGGGTTCCTTGTCGTGGCCGGGATGGGCCTGGTGCTGTACTTCTTGTTCCGCTCGATGTCTAAGCACCTGCGGAAGGTTAACGATCAGGCGCGCAAGGAAGAAGCGTCGGCTGCGCTGGCGGATGATCCGGGCCGGGCCGGGGATGTCAGCACAGCGGCCCCGGATTCGCGGCAGTCTGGCTGACACGGCGTGGTTTAGCCCCGCTTCGGGGGCCCGCGCGCTACCGTGCTACGCAGGCGACTGAGTCTGGTGAAGGTGCGCCAGAGCGCGGCGAGGTCGCCGTGGGGAGCGCTAGTTCATGCTCGTGATGCACGGGATCTGGGTATATGGCGCGCTCTGGCTGTGGGCGGAGGACTCCGAGCGCCCAGCTGGATCGGCTCCGCAGCGTGGCCGGCCGTCGCGTGCTCCGCGGCCGCACCCATTCGCGTGCGATGTGTCCGTGCTCGCTGATGCCATGGCCGAGCTGCCTGATCCGGTTGCCGATCTGGTCCGCAAGGCGGTCGAGGACGAGCTGACGCTGTTCCTGCCATCGACAGCGGCCGGCCCGGCCGCCTCGCCTGAATTGATCCGGCCGCCGGCAGGCGATCACGAGGACGGACAGCGACCCGGTAGCAGGCGGCCGGCGCTCGCCGCCTGGCGGATACCCGCGCTCACCTTCGAGCCAGGCCCCGCCCTCAGCCTGCTCACCGCCCTGGATGATCCGGCGCTGCGCGATCCGGCGCTGCGCGATCCGGCACTCGGCGATCCGGCGCTGCGCGATCCGGCACTCGGCGATCCGCCGCTGCGCGATCCGGCGCCGGGCGATCCGGCGCCGGGCGATCCGGCGCTGCGCGATCCGGCGCTGAGTAATCCGCCGCCGGTCGAGCCAGCCCTGGGCGATCAAGCCGGCGACGCGGGCAAGCTCGTCGTGGCAGGCTCGGTGCTGTATCTCGCTGCGCTGGCCAGGATGGCTGATGACCTGGCGGGCCGCAGCCGGGTGCTGCCGCAGCTCGCCGACTCCGATGACGGCTGGGCAGCGTGCTGGCGCCCGGTGCTGACCGGGGCTGACGCGCAGCGAGCGGCCGACCTGGCCGCGGCGATGCCGCCGCTCTGCCGCGCCACCGCCGCCGCTGGTGAGCCGCCTGCCCGGCTGGTCACCGATGCACTCGACGCGCTTTCGGACACCGCCGCGCGGGCTCGCCTCGCCGGGCTTGCATTGCGGCCCGGGCGCGGCCGCGGCCGGGCAGGCGCCAAGGTGGCCGACCGGTGGCTGGCGGCACTGACCGCCCCCGACGCCAGCATCGGCGAGCTGACGCCGGCCCAAGATGCGGAGGCCGCGGACCTCGGCGCTCAGCTGGCAGCCTGGCGAGAAGCAGCCCAGATCCCGGCCGGGCCGGTCCGTACCTGCTTCCGGCTGACCGAGCCGGAGCTAGCCGCGCAGCAGCCAGGCGACGGCCAGGCAGGCGATACGGGCGAGGCAGGCGGCACGGGCGAGGCAGGCGGCACGGGCCAGGCAGGCGGCACGGGCGAGGCAGGCGGCACGGGCCAGGCAGGCGGCACGGGCCAGCCAGGCGGCACGGGCCAGCCAGGCGAAACGGGCCAGCCAGGCGAAACGGGCCAGGCAGGTGAAACGGGCCAGCCAGGTGAAACGGGCCAGCCAGGTGAAACGGGCCAGCTGGCGGCCGCCGCCTGGCGGGTCGAGTTCTCGCTGCAGTCCACCGACGATCCCAGCCTGATCATGCCGGCCACCGACGTCTGGGCGGGCACGGTCGGCTGGCAGGCCGGCGGGATCCGGCATCCGGAAGAGGAACTGCTGGCGGGCCTCGGCGCCGCGGCCAGGCTCTTCCCCGAGCTGGACGCCGAGTTGCGTACCGCGGCCCCGGAGCTGGTCACCCTGGACACCGCTGGTGCATTCAGGTTCCTCAGCCAGACCGCGCCGCTGTTGTCCGGCGCCGGCTTCGGCGTCCTGCTGCCGGACTGGGCGCGCAAGGCGCGGCTGGGACTCAAACTCACGGCCCGGTCCAGAAGCAGCCAGAACGGAGCTGTCACCGAACCGAAGTTCGGCCTCGGTGATCTCGTCGACTTCCGCTACGACCTGGCGGTCGGCGATGAGGCACTGGACCCGGACGAGCTCGCGGAGCTCGCCAGACTCAAGATCCCGCTCATCCGGGTCCGCGGTCAGTGGGTGGAGCTGGACGAACGGCACCTGCGGGCGGCGCTGAGGTTCCTTGAGCGCAACGCCACCGGGACCATGCGGGCGGGCGACGCCCTGCTCGCCGGGCTGCGCGGCGAAGATGACCTGCCGGTCGTGGCAGCGGAGGCTGATGGCTGGCTCGCTGACATGCTGTCAGGTCAGGCCGACCGGCGGCTCGCGCCGGTAGCCACCCCGGTGGCGTTCGCCGGTACGCTGCGGCCCTACCAGGAACGCGGCCTCGCGTGGATGGCCTTTCTCGGCGGGCTCGGTGTCGGCCTGGTCCTGGCCGACGACATGGGACTCGGCAAGACCGTCGAGCTGCTGTCCCTGCTGGCCCACGAGCGTGAGCTCCGCCCGGTGCCAGGCGATGCACGTTCCAGCCCGCCAGCGCGCGGGCCGACGCTCCTGGTCTGCCCGATGTCGCTGGCGGGCAACTGGCAGCGGGAGGCCGAGCGGTTCACCCCCGGCCTCAAGGTGCATGTGCATCACGGCGCGGGACGGCTGACCGGACCCGAGCTCACCGAAGCCGTCACCACCGCTGATCTGGTGATCACCACCTATGCCATCGCCGCCCGCGATGTCGGCCAGCTCGCCGCCATCGGCTGGTCCAGGGTGGTCTGCGACGAGGCGCAGAACATCAAGAACCCCGCGGCCCGCCAGTCCCAGGCGGTGCGCAGCCTGCCCGCAGACTCCAGGATCGCGCTGACCGGCACGCCGGTCGAGAACCGGCTGGCCGAGCTGTGGTCGATCATGGAGTTCACCAACCCGGGCCTGCTCGGGTCTGCCGAGAAGTTCCGGACATCTTTCGCCGTCCCGATCGAGCGGCACGGCGACGCCGAAGCGGCGCAGCGGCTGAAACGGATCACCGCGCCGTTCATCCTGCGCCGCCTGAAGACCGACTCCTCGATCATCTCCGACCTTCCGGACAAGCTGGAGATGAAGGTCTGGTGCAACCTCACGCCCGAGCAGGCCAGCCTCTACCAGGCGACCGTCACGGACATGCTGGCCAGGATCGAAGCCGCCGAAGAGGACATCAAGCGCCGCGGGCTCGTGCTGGCCACCATGGCCAAGCTCAAGCAGGTCTGCAACCATCCCGCGCACCTGCTCGGCGATGGCTCCCGGCTGGCTGGCCGGTCCGGAAAGCTGGCCAGGCTCGAGGAGATCTGCGACGAGGTCATTGCCGACGGCGAGAAGGCCCTTTGCTTCACCCAGTACGCGGAGTTCGGCGCGGTCCTGCAGCCCTACCTGGCCGCGCGGCTCGGCTGCCCGGTCCTTTACCTGCATGGCGGGACGTCGAAGAAGCAACGAGATGCGATGGTTACCCGGTTTAATGGCATAACGGAGCCCGCCGTCTTTCTCTTGTCGCTGAAGGCCGGTGGTACCGGGCTGAACCTGACGGCCGCCAACCACGTCATCCATATCGACAGATGGTGGAATCCGGCGGTCGAGGATCAGGCCACCGATCGGGCATTCCGGATCGGCCAGACTCGTGATGTGCAGGTGCGGAAATTCATCTGCGTCGGCACGCTTGAGGAGCGCATCGACGCCATGATCGAGGAGAAGAAGGCGCTGGCCGATCGCATCGTCGGGACCGGGGAGGGCTGGCTCACCGAACTCTCCGTGGCCGACCTGCGCCGGGTCGTCGCCCTGTCGCCGGAGGCGGTGTCCGAGTGAGCGGCTGGACCCCGACTGGCCCCCGCCGTCTCGCCCGCTCCGGGTCGAGGGCGGCATCCGGGCGCGCAGCAAGCGGGGAACCATCGGCGAGCAGTGGTGGTCGCGCCGGTTCACCGGCGTGCTGGAGTCGTTCGGCATGAGCGGCAGGCTGGCCCGGGGCCGGAACTACGCCCGCTCCGGCCAGGTGCTCGGCTTCGAGATCTCGTGCGGGTATGCGACCGCCCAGGTGCAGGGGTCCCGGCCCAAGCCGTACCGGGTGCGCCTGTCGGTCACGCCGCTTACCACGCCGCAATGGCGGCGGGTGGAGCAGGCGCTCGCCGCGCAGGCCCTGTTCCGGGCCAAGCTCCTGGCCGGCGAGATGCCGCAGGAGATCGAGGAGGTGTTCGCCGACTGCGGCACCCCGCTGTTCCCGCGTTCCGCGCGGGACATCCAGATGTCCTGCTCCTGCCCGGACTGGGAGGTGCCGTGCAAGCACCTGGCCGCGGTCTGCTACGTGCTCGCCGAGGCCTTCGATCTCGACCCGTTCGGCATCCTGGCCTGGCGCGGGCGGGGCCGGGAGGACCTGCTCGCGTCGCTACGGGGGCTGACGGCGGGGGAGGCCGAGGCGCGGCCGCGCGTCACCGGCCCGCTCAGCGACGTCACCGGTCGGCCGCTGGCCGAGTACCTGGCGGACTTCTGGTCTGCGGGCCTGAGCCCGGCCCGGCTGCGTGCCCTGCCGCCCGCCCCGGCCACCGCCCCCGACCTGCTGCTGCGCACGTTCGAGCCGCCTCCGGTCCTGGTGCGCGGCCAGGACCTGCGCACCCTGCTGACCCCGGCATACCAGCGGCTCGGCGACCGGGACGAGCAGGTCGGCCACTGACCGCCGGTCCTGGCTGGTCACGGATGAGTCACGGCCGGCGGGCCACCCGCCAAGCCACCAGTGCGAGCCCCCGCTGCCGCTAGTTTCGGGATCCTCGGTCAGCTACGGTGGCGGGACTTCCACGCGGCCCCTGCGGTTTGGGCGGCTGCGGGTTGGGGCGACCTCGGCGAAGTGCCTGGCGCGGGAAGGTCCCGGCGGCAGCAGGCCGGTCAAGCGGATACGCGGCCCGGTACGGATTATCTTCTGGTACCGGACCGCGCATCGGTCAGGAATCGACGCCTAGGAAACGGACTGGGTCAGCGTGCCGGTGTAACCGCCGCCAACGGCCGTGGCGGGCACGGCGACAGCGATCGTCGGGCTCCACGTCGCGGTGTTGTTCCCGTTCCCGGTGCTCGACACGACTGTCTGCGGAGTAGCGGACAGCGTGATCGTATGGGTTGTGGCGACGAACGACCCCGTGACGTACGGGACGCCCGGGTCGTAGGTGGCGTCGGTGGCCGGGATGGTCTCCGCCGGGCTGGCGCCGGCGGTGGTGAAGTCGGTCGAGGATGCGACCGCGGTCCAGGATCCGTTGAGCAGGGCCCGGTTGTCGGTGACTACGACGGCGCCCGTCACGCCGGTGATGGTAGCTCCTGGGGCGCCCGAGCCGAGGGACGCGGAGGTCGGCGCGGTCATCGAGAGCGCGCCGGTGTTGACAGTAAACGTCAGCGTCGTGGTCGGGTCGCTTCCGGATGAAGCGGCGGCCCCGGGTGCGGTAGTCAGCACGTTGGTGGGCGCGGTACCGGGCGCTGCGATCGGGTCCGGCGTGGCGGTCGTGCTCGACGCGTGGTGCCTTAACGTGGCTGGGCCGGACGCCGCGGCGGATGCCGCCGCCGGGACCAGCATCGCCGTGACGGCCGCACCGGCCGTGACGGCAAGAATCAGTGACCTGCGCATGGTTCCCCCGGTTAGTCGCCCGGCCAGCTGCCGGGACCTCTGGGAAAGGCCGCGGCTCCCCTTACGGCGACCCCTCCTGACATTGGCTACCCACAGTAGTCACTGTTAACTCAATGTAGTTGAACCAGCTGAGGGTGTCGCTGCGGAGAGTTCCAGACAGCGCGAACTGCTCGGTGACGTATGGAAGTCTCGCCGGGTGACCGGCGGCTGCGGCGCGGCGTCAGGCGTGGACGCGGCTGGCTCGCCGCGGGCGCCGTCTCAGGGTCCGGGCGATCAGCGGCAGGGCGATCACGACGCCGCCCGCCGAGAGCAATATGGGCAGTCTCGTCAGTAGTGCAGGGGCGGCGGGATGGTTGGTGAACTCGACGGTCGCCGCGGCGGTGTCCGTGGTGAACCCGCTCACCAGGGTGACGGTGGCGAGCCAGGGCCCGGTCGACAACCCCTTGCCCGGAGCGAAGGTCACTTTTCCCGACTGCCCGGGCGCGAGCGTGACGATCCGCTGGTCCGGGAACGGGCCCGCGTTTTCGCCCCCGGGGCCATGCGTGAGGCGGGCGCGGCCGCCGAGGTCGACGGCGCGGCCCCCGGTGTTGCGGACATGGGCGACGAGGATCGGCTGGCCGCGGGGGGACAGGTACCCGGTCAGGGAGGTGACGGCGAACTTCGTCGGAGGCGCGCCGCCGCGGCCGACGGCCAGGTAGATCCGGATGCCGACCCTGGCCACCTCCTTGATGGCCACCCCGGAGGTGTTGCGAACGTGCGAGACCTGCTGGACCCAGATCTCGCCGTAGTGCTCGCCCCGGGTAGCGCTACGCGGCACCCGGATCGTGACCATATCCAGGAACTGCGCGTGCGGGGCGAGGTGCAGCGAGGAATGCGCCACCGTGATCCAGCTGGTCAGCTCGCTGCGGGTTTCGCCGGCATCGCCGACGAATGTCCCACCCGTGATCGTGGCCGCGTCCGGGTAAACGGTGAAATGCGTTTTGCCCGGTTCATCGTTCATGATCAGGATTCTGCGGTGGATGACCGTTCCGGACGGAAGGTAGTCGACGATATACCGCAGGCCGCGCGGGTTGTGCGCCTCATCGACCGGGACGTCGTAGAGCCGGATTCCGAATCGCGGTAATCCCAGGTCGCTGCCGGGGGTGCCAGCGACGGAGGCGCCGGCACCAGCCGGAGCCAGGGTAACCGTGGACAGTATCAGCATGAGCGTGCCGAGCAGCCGACGCATGGTGCTTCGCGAGCTTCGCATTTTTCCCTTCCCCGCAGCCCGGCGTAGGCCAGATCCTTCGAGAGGTGCTCCCCCGGGAGCTCCGAGCCTCGCACCAGTAATTTTCACGAGTAGTAAGCTACATATAATCGTCCGTTGATCAAGTCCTTTGGCGATAACGGCCGGAGCGCGGACGTCGGGCTGATAAAATCGGATATTGCCGCGCTAACACATACGGGGTTTCAATCCTGCTCGACATATGGGCCGCTAAGCTGGCCAACATCTCCATCCTGCAATTCAGGAACACGCCCGCCGCCACCATGCCATTGATCGTCAACATGGACACCACCGGGGCGGGAAACAACTTCACCTGGTCACCGCCGAACTTCAACGGCATCCAGAATGCGGCCGCCGGGTACATGCTGTGGAATTTCCCGACAGCCACCCAGCTCACGTTCAGCGGTTTATCGACGGTGCCCGGGACCGTGTACGCTCCGGGCGCCACTTTCAACCCGGTCGCGGCGACGGTCCAGTCCTGCGCGCTCCCTGCAGCTGACGATCTCGGCCACCGCCAGCCCGGTCACGGCGGTTCCGGGAGGGGCCGTGCATTACAAGGTTTCAGTGACCAACTCGGGATCGGTCGCCTATACCGGCGCGACCTTCACCGACTCCCTGCGAGACCGGGATGCGTTGCTCGCCTCGCTGCGGCGGTCCCATGGCGCAGCGCCGGAGCCGTCCAGACAGGTGATCGACGTCCCGGCAGAACCGCTGGCCGGATGCCTCGACGCCTTCTGGCCGCCCGGGCTCAGCACAGCCCGGCTGCGCCGGCTGGGTCCTGTTCCCGCAACAGCTCCTGACCTGCTCCTGCGGATGCTCGAACCGCCCGCCATCCGGCCGGAGGCAAGGACCTGCCGGCCCGGCCCCTGCGTACGAGTGGCTGGCGGGTCATAACCATGATCAGCTGATTTAAGACGTCGCTCTTGATTATATTTACTTTGCGTAAGGCAGTTTGTGCATAGAGCGACGTTCGCGGCAATCCTGTACCGGTTGCCGCACGGCAGGGCAAGCTTGCCGGGAGATGACTGACCAGTGGAGGGAGCCCCAGTGACGCTTAGCGAACCAGTTCCGCAGGTGCCCGCGGCAGCGGTGCCAGATGACGTAGTCCTGGTAGATGTGCGCGAACCCGACGAGTGGCTGGCTGGCCACGCCCCAGGCGCCTGGCACATCCCGCTTGGCGAGGTCAGTGCCCGTTACCAGGAGATCCCCAGGGACCGCGAGGTCTACGTGATCTGCAGGTCCGGGGTGCGGTCGGGGCGGGCGGCACAGGCCCTCGCCGGCGCGGGCTGGGCGGCGCTGAACGTGGCCGACGGCATGCAGGGCTGGCAGGCCGCCGGCCGTCCGATGATCACGGATTCGGGCATGACGCCCTACGTGGCCTGAGCCGGCCCCGGCGGAACGGGCAGGTAGCTGAGGCCGAGCAGCTCGGCGAGCTCGCTCAGCGTGATCTCGAACATGGGCGCCGGATCGTCCAGGGCGAAGTGCAGATGCCCGAAGACCTCCATGCTCACCGCACCATACAGGCGGACCCAGCAGCGCAGGAAGACCACCATCGCGCCGACCGGCAGGTCCACGCCGAGCCCGTCGCGGTAGCCTTCCAGCTGCGCGCGCAAACTAGCGTCGAGGTCGGCAGGCGCGGGCACCGCGAACGGATGCCGGTGCCAGAGTTCAAGAAACAGCGCGAAGAACGTGCCGCTGAACTTCGCCGCGCACTCGTTGATGAGGTCGTCATGGTGCATGCCTTCAAGCGAGGGCAGCGGGGTACCGAACAGTAGCCCGAACTCCGCCCGGTGGTCCAGGCCCCAGCGCCTGAACTGCCGGCACCCGGCCATCAGCTTCACGGTCATGTCACCGCCGCTGGCCGCGGCCGCCGCCTCGATGGCGCCGTGGATCTCATCGGCGATCTCGATGAAGATGTCGGCCACGAGATGGCTGAGCAGATCCTCGTGGCTGGCGTAATACCGGTAGATCGCGGGTGCCGTCATGCCCATTTCCCGGGCGATAGCGCGCAGCGTCATTGCGTCCGTGCCCTGCTCGACGAGGATCTTGCGGGCCGTCTGCTTGATTTCCGCTGCGGTCGCGGCCCGGACCCGGGCGCGCCGACTCGGCGCCTGGACCACCTCGGCCCCTTCCCAGTTGCTAAACGGGCTTGACAACGGTGAAGGCCGTATGTCAAGTTAACGCTATTCACAGTTTACAGTGTTTACCAGAGTGATCATCAGTCTACACGCGGAGTTCAGCTGCGGAGGATCTATGTTCGAGGCCTGGGGACGCGTTGTCTACCGTCGTCGGCGGCCGGTCCTCGTCATTACGCTGGCCGGCGTGGCGTTCGCCGTGCTCTGGGGCACCGGCGTGTTCGGCAAGCTGCAGTCGGCCGGCGGATTCGACGCGCCGAACAGCCAGAGCCAGCAGGCAGGCAACCTGGCGGCGAGCGCGTTCGGCCGGGATACCGGAGATGTCGTGGTGCTGTACCGGTCCCCGGGCCGGACCGTGGGTTCCCCGGCCTTTCAGGGATCACGATTATCAAGCTGATGGGCGTCGGGATGATCATCGCGGAGCGGGAGATGGCCGCCCACCCGCCGAGGCTGGCGAGGCGCCTGGTCTAGCGGACCGGACAGCAGCGTTGCGAAGGCCCGGCCTGAGTGCACCCGATGCTCAGGCCGGGCCGGACTGCCGGCCGCCCCCAGCGACCAGCAGCGCGCAGCGGGCCGGGCCTTGCCGGGTCAGGCCTTGTCGAGCCGGTCCAGCTCGGCCCCGGACAGTTCAAGGTCAACGGCCTGCGCGGAGTCCGTGATGGACTCCGGGCGGCTTGCGCCCGGGATGGGGATGACAGTCGGCGCCTTGGCGAGCAGCCAGGCCAGGGTGACTTGCTGCGGTGAGACACTGTGGGCGGCCGCTACTTCCTTGAAGGCCGCGTGCCTGGTGCCGAGTCTCGCTGCGCTGCCGATGCCGCCGAGCGGGCTCCAGGGCAGGAAGGCGATGCCGTGCTCCGCGCTGTACCTGAGCTCAGGCTCGCTGCTGCGGAAGGCGGGCGAGAACTGATTCTGCACGCTGGCGAGGTTGCCCTCGCCGAGCACCCGGCGGGCGATGTCAATCTGCTCGATGCTCGCGTTGGAGACGCCGGCCAGCCGGATCTTCCCGGCATCAAGCAGCTCCTTCAGCGCGCCGATGGAGTCCTCGTAGGGCACCTTGGGGTCGGGCCGGTGGAACTGATAGAGGCCGATGGCGTCCACGCCGAGTGCCTTGAGCGAGGCCTCGGCGGCCTCCCGCAGGTGCCCGGGTGAGCCATCAACGGTCCATGAGCCGTCACCGGGCCGCTGATGGCCGCCCTTGGTGGCGACAAGCACATCGCTGGCGTCCCCGCTGTAGCTGGCGAGTGCCTTCGCGATGAGCCGCTCGTTGTGGCCGGTCTCGCCGGGCTCCAGGTGGTAGGCGTCCGCGGTGTCGATCAGCGTCACTCCGGCGTCCAGCGCCGCGTGGATGGTCCTGATCGAGCGCTCCTCATCCGGCCTGCCCTCGATGGACATCGGCATGCCGCCAAGGCCGATAGCGCTGACCGTTGCCTGGCCGATATTCCGCGTTCGCATGAATTCTCCTGGTGCTGAATCGGCTGCCCGACGGGACTGCCGGACTGTTAGCGTTATAGCCCTCTTAACTGCCCGGGTCAGGCCGGCTATGTCGCATTGGTGATGCCGGTTCCTGCCAACCGTCATCTGATGTGGTGATCAGCAGGTACCGAACCGGTCAACTCGGCGAGGAACGCGCGCGCTGCGGCCGACATTCTGCGGTGCGCGGGCGTCGCCACCGAGATCCCCCAGATCAGGGTATGGCCGGTTACCTCGACAACGGCCAGCTCGCTTAGTGCCGTCGCCACCGAGGCCGGCAGGAACGCGATGCCCAGGCCGGTGCGCACCATGCCAGCGGCCGCGGCGAAGTCGGCGACCTCGAACGGCACCTGACGGTCCAGGCCGGCCGCGGCGAAGGCGCGGTCGACGACCGCCCGGTTGCCCCAGCCCGGCGGGAAGTCGATGAACGCCTCGCCGGCCAGCTGGTCAAGTGTCACGCCTGAATGCGCGGCGAGCGGGTGGCCGGTGCCACAGGCGAGCAGCAGGAGTTCCTCGCTGATCGGCCGGATGGTGAGCCCGGCCGCGGCTGGCCTGGTAGCGAGGCGATCGCCAGATCCAGTGAGCCAGAGATCACCTCGCGCGCCAGGCCCGCCGAGCCCGCCGCCGCAAGCCGCAGCCGCACCACGACGCCGGGGTGCGTGGCGTGAAACCGGCCGAGCAGTTCCGGCAGGTCCAGGGTGCCGGTGGAGAGCATCGTGCCCACCGTCACCGTCCCGCGCAGCCCGCCGCGGGCCTCGCCCACCGCCTCTCGGGCCGCCTGCGCCGCGGCGAGCGTCGCGCGGGCCTCGGGGAGCAGTGCCTCGCCGGCGTCGGTCAGCGCGACCTTGTGCCGGTCCCGGTCGAACAGGGCAGCCTGGAGTTCCCGTTCCAGGCCCTGGATGGCGCTGGACACCCCCGACTGTACGACGTGCAGGCGGCGAGCTGCGCGGGTGAAGGACAGCTCCTCCGCGACGGCTACGAAGTACTCCAGATGCCGGAGTTCCATAAACGGATTATCACTCATTCAGATAGTTGTTAGCTCCACTTGTCGTTGGCATTGATGACAACGGGGCGCCCATGCTGGATGGTGAACGTCTAGCAGAGGAGTTCCGTGCCAGCGCTAACCCACACGACCCAGGCGGCCAGCGCGACCAGTCCGGACCGCGGCGAGGCCGCAGGCTACCCGGACCAGGGCCAGCCGCGGCGGCGCAGGCACGCTGCCGGGTTCTGGATAGTGGGCTACGCTTTCGCCGTCGCGATGGCGTTCTCCACGGTGCCGGCGCCGCTGTATGTCCTGTACCAGGCCCGCGACCATTTCGGCTCGCTCCTGGTCACGGTGATCTTCGCCGCCTACGCAGTGGGTGTCATCGTGAGTCTTTTCCTCGCTGGTCACGTCTCCGACTGGCTCGGGCGGCGGCGCATCGTGGCGGTCGCGCTTGCCATCAACATGCTCTCCGGCCTGATATTTCTGGCCTGGACGGCCGTGCCCGGGCTGATCGCAGGCCGGGTCGTCGCTGGCGTCAGCATCGGGATGCTCACCGCAACCGCGACCGCTTACCTCAGCGAACTGCATGCCGCGGCACGGCCAGGGCAGCCGCCCGCCCGCGCCGAAGTAACGGCGACGGCGGCCAACCTCGGCGGCCTCGGGCTCGGTCCGCTGCTCGCGGGCCTTCTTGCCCAGTTGGCCTGGGCGCCGCTGCGGTTGCCTTACCTCGTGTCCGAGCTTCTGATGCTGGCCGGCGCGCTAGCCCTGGCGGCGGTACCTGAGACGGTGCAGCGGGCCACGCCGCGGCCCCGTTACCGCCCGCAGCGGGTATCGGTACCGCCGGCGCATCGGTCCCTGTTCTACGCGGCCGGCTTCGCGGCGGCCGCCGAGTTCGCGCTGTTCGGCCTGTTCACCTCGCTCGCTCCCGGCTTCATCGGCGGTACGCTGCACGAGCACTCGCACGCGCTCGCGGGTTTCGCGGCTTTCGTTGTGTTCGGTGCCGCCGCGATTGCTCAGATCGTCGTGAGCCGGACCGCGCTGCACCGTCAGCTCGGCATCGGCCTGAGCGCACTGGTCCTGGGGCTTGCCCTGGTAACCGTTGCGGTGTGGCTGCCGAGCCTGGCACTGCTCCTGATCGGCGGCGCGGTAGCCGGTGGCGGTGCCGGAGCCGCTTTCAAGGGCAGCATTTCCACCGTGCTCTCGATCGCGCCCGCCAAGGCCCGTGGCGAGGCCCTGGCAGGACTGTTTCTTGCCGCCTACATCGGGCTTGTCGTGCCGGTCCTCGGGCTTGGCATCGCGACGGAGCTGGTGAGCAGCCAGGTCGCCGTGCTCGGCTTCGCCGCGGTCCTCTCGGTTGTCGCGGCCGCGGTCAATGTCAAGCTGCTACGCCGGCGGGTTCCTCGGTAATCCAGTGCCGGTACGGTCGGACAAGGTCGGTCCGTGACGTGCTGCCGGACGTGCTCGGACGTGCTGCCGATAGGAGAAGGTTGGCAATGCAATACGTGAACCTTGGTGCGACCGGGCTGCGGGTTTCGCGAGTCTGCCTGGGGATGATGAGTTACGGCAATGACAGCGAACGGCCGTGGGTTCTGGACGAAGACGCCGCCGAGCCGATCGTGAAGGCGGCGGCCGACGCTGGCATCACGTTCTTTGATACCGCTGACGTCTACTCGGGCGGGGCCAGCGAGGTGGCGACCGGGCGGTTGCTCGGCAAGATGTTCAGCCGTGATGATGTGGTCGTCGCCACCAAGGTATTCATGCCGCTGGGTCCTGGCGAGAACAACGGCGGCCTGTCCCGCAAGCACATCCTGTCCGGGATCGACGCGTCCTTGCGGCGGCTTGACATGGACTATGTGGATCTTTACCAGATCCACCGGTGGGACTACCGGACGCCGATCTCCGAGACTATGCAGGCGCTGCACGATGTGGTGCGGGCGGGGAAGGCCCGCTACATCGGCGCGAGCAGCATGTTCGCCTGGCAGTTCGCCAAGGCCCAGCACACGGCGGTTGCCCATGGCTGGACGAGGTTCGTCTCCATGCAGGACCACTACAACCTGATCTACCGCGAGGAAGAGCGGGAGATGATCCCGCAATGCATCGATCAGGGCGTGGCCGTCATCCCGTGGAGCCCACTGGCCCGCGGTGTGCTGGCCGGCAACCGGACCAGGGACGGCGAGCGGCGCACGACCCGCTCCGGCTCTGATCCGTTCGGCGATTCGCTATACAACACGCCTGCCGACTTCGACGTTGCGGACCGGGCGGCGGAGATTGCGGCCGCGCGTGGCGTACCGCCCGCGCAGGTAGCGCTCGCCTGGCTGCTGCACCGGCCAGGCGTGACAGCACCGATCGTGGGCGCGACCAAGCTCGGCCACCTGGACGACGCGCTGGCCGCGGAGGAGCTTGAGCTCAGCGAAGAGGAGATGCGGCGGCTGGAAGAGCCGTATGTTCCGCATCCGGTGCTTGGCCACCGCTGATCACCAGTGCCGTTCACCGGTGCCGGGCGGCCGCTGGTTACCGGCGCCTTGGCGCCGCCGATGACCGGGGGCGGCACCTGCCCGGGCTTGTGAGGGTGCCCGGTGGGCGGGCGTGTGGCTGATACCTGGATCGGTGGCCGGTTCGCGGACGTGTGCTTGGTTAGCGGGTGCGGGCCAGTTCGGGCCAGTTGCGTGCCAGTCCGGGCCGGTCCGGGCCTGCTGCGTGCCAGTCCGTGCCGGTCCGGGCCTGCTGCGTGCCAGTCCGGGCCGGTCCGGGCCTGCACCGGGCCGGTCCGGGCCAGCTGCCGGGCCGGTCCGGGCCAGCTGCGTCATACGGCTTGACGAATATGTTTTCGACTCTGGGCAATTTTGTCGGTAGCTGTCGGTACTGTGATCGAGAACCAACTGATCGGTGCCGAGGTCAAGATGGCCCGCAGAAATGGCCCCGCTGCCAGGGGGTGATTGGATGCCAGCCGATCCGCAAGAACCAGCCGGGTTACCGGACCCGCAAGAGCCGCCTGAACCCGCAGATCAGCCAGCCGGGGGAGCGGATCCGGGCTCAGCCGGCCAGCCGGGCCGGGGCTGTGATCACGGATCACCCGATGATCTGGGGTCAGGTCCTGGCTACCGGGAAGGGCGCGACGACGGTGGCGGCCCGCCCGGGCTGTCCTGGTGCTGGGAGCTTGACTACGAGCAGTTGCTAGCGGCGCTTGACGGCCGTCATGCCCCCCGCGCCGGAGGGGATGCGGCATCCGGCGAGCCGGCCACGAAAGGCCCGGCCAAGAAGGGCCCGGGCAAGAAGGGCCCGGGCAAGAACGGCCCGGGCAAGAACGGGCCGGGCGCGAACGGGCCGGGCACGAACGGGCCGGGCAAGAACGGGCCGGGCAAGGACGGGCCGGGCAAGGACGCGGCGGCTGGGGACGCGGCTGCCGAGGACGCCAGGGCCGGGGCCGGCGGTGGTCCTGGGCGTGACGAAGATCAGGATGCGGTGCTGGATGAGATCCTGGCCAGCGAAGGACGGATTCTGTCCACGGCAGAAGTCGCTGGGCGGGTCGCAGAGTTCCTGCCGCCCGGGCCCGGCCTGGCCGGGTGGCTGGCGGCCACGCCGGCGGCCGGGCTGGACGACGGCGCGCTGGCGGGGGTAGCGGCGTCGTGGCGGCGGCTGGCCTCCTGGGCCCAGGCGGGCGAGCTCGCCGTGGTCGGGCAGATCGCAGCGCGTGCGGCTGCCCGGGATAAGGACATCGGCGTGGCGGCTGACGGCCGCCCGGCCCGCATTTGCGCTGACGCAACCGGGGAGATCTGTTTAGCTCTGGTGATGTCGCAGTGCGGCGCGTCATGGTGGGCGGATCTGGCGGTAACGCTGAGCTGGCGGCTCGCGCGCACCGGGGCGGCGCTGCGTGACGGGGTGATTGACCTGTCCCGGGCCCGGCTGATAGCCGAGGCCACCAGCGTGCTGAGCGAGGATGCCGCCCGCGCGGTGGAGGAGAAGGTCCTGTCGCGTGCCGGTGATCAGACGCTGGGCCAGCTGCGCGCTACGCTGCGCCGCGCGGTGATCATCGCGGACCCCGATGGCGCGGAGCGGCGCCGCGAAGATGCCGAGCGCAAGGCGAGAGTCTGCCTCTACCCCGATGACGAGGGCACCGCGACGCTGGCCGGGCAGAGCCTGCCCGGAATCCGCGCTGCCGCCGCGATGGCCCGGATTAGCGCGATGGCCAGGGCAATGAAGGCATCCGGGGCGGGTGGCGGTATCGACCTGCTGCGCGCGCAGGTCTTCATCGGCCTGCTGCTGGGCACGCTGCCTTACATCCCCCCAGGTCCCGATGGCCTGCCCGACGAACCGCCAGAAGAACCACCAGACGAGCCGCCGGACGACCCGCCGGACGAACCGCCGGACGAGCCGCCGGATGACGGTTTCGGAGCTGATCCCGCCGGTGCGGACAACGGCGAGGGACAGCCACGCCCCGGGAGCGGGGGAACCTGCCCGGACAGTTCGGCGCCGCCGCGGGGCCAAGGCGTGCGGACCGGCAATGGCTTAACTTCCCGGCCCGGCCGCCCGGGCAACGCAGGCGCCGCGTCGCCGGCCGGCCGGGAAACTGACTCTCAACCGCCGGGCCCCGAACCGCCCGCTGGTCCCGGTCCGCCAGGTCCGCCGCCGGAGCCAACCGCTGGTCCCGGTCCGCCGGGTCCGCCGCCGGAGCCAACCGCTGGTCCCGGTCCGCCGGGTCCGCCGCCGGAGCCAACCGCTGGTCCCGGTCCGCCGGGTCCGCAGCCGGAGCCAACCGCTGGTCCCGGTCCGCCGGGTCCGCCGCCGGAGCCAACCGCTGGTCCCGGTCCGCTGGGTCGCCCCGAATCCGTGCCCAGGTCGATGATCTCGTCCGCCTCCGCGAACCGCACCCCCGCCTTGTCGAACCTCGGGATCAGGTACTCCAGGTTAAGCGGCTCCCGGATGAACCGGTCCCACCGCCAGCAAAACACCCCGTCCACCGCACATGCATCAACGAGCCGCAAGGCGTCCTCATGCGCCGGCTGGTAGCGCCCCGCTGTCGTCGGATCCTTGCGAGTCACCCCGATGTCGTTTGTCACACGCACAGCAGATGACCGTTCAGCCCCGCGCCTCTTCCCGCTTCTCTAGGTCCCGCAGCTGGTTACCGACACCATGCGCGTCGCCCGCCTTGCGCACGATCTTGCTGAACCCGCGGATTGCCGGGCTGTCGGCCTACCCGGGCGACGAGATCGTCGGGGGGCGGGTGGAAGCCGTTGGTCGGGGAGGAGGCGTGGCGGGCGGTGCGGGGGGATCCTGGAGGATCCGGCGCGCAAGCCGCTGCGCGGGGTGCGGACCCTGCTGGGCCGTCTGGCACGGTGCGGGTGCGGGAACGTGGTCCCCGGGATGGTCAGTCACACCGGGCATCGCATATACCGGTGCGCCGGGCCGGACCGGAAACCTGGCTATCCGGCACGTGGCGCGGCAGGCCGCGCCGGTGGAGGACTTCATCGAGCGGCTGGTCATCGCCCGGCTAAGCGCGGCGCGAGCATGTCGCGTTGCACGCCGGGGTTTGCTGCCCGGGGGATCCTGGTAGGTCAGAACATGGCGGTGATGCGGTCGAACAAACAAGGCCAGCCGCTGGTCCAGCGGCGGTGCTTCTGCCCCGGTGCCGTCGGGGCCAGACCATGCAGCCGCGCACGCGCCCCGGCAGACCAGCTGCACGTGGGCGCCGAGGCTGCCTGTGCCGCCGGCCACCACTACCGTGGGCGGGCTGAGCCCGAACCAGGCCAGCGACAAGCTCGGCTGGAGGCGCGGCCGACTGAACCTGGTTCGAGGCCAATCAGTGGCGCCAGCCCGATCCCAGCCACGTGCGACACCTGGCCCGGATCTACGGAGCTACGATGCCGAGTGCGAGAATAAGAGGATCTCGTCGCCCCTTGCCCGGGTCCGGGCGTGGTGGCACGAGCCGGAGAAGGCCGCGGACAGGGTCTTCGACAAATAACGCGGGGTTTGAGAATGACGCGGCGCGGATCAGCGTCGACATTCCGCTGGTGCTGCCCGGCCTGCTGCATACTCCGGCGTACCCCGCGCGCTGTTGGACGTCGGGCCTTGGCACCGGCCTGGCGCGCGAACGGGCACTGGCCGCCCGGCTGCGCCGCCAGCAGATCCGCGACCGCGCCCGGCATCCGCGAGGCCGCGCCCCTCGCCGCCACCCGCGCCTACCTCGACACCCTCAGCGACGCCCAGAAGTAACCCGAGCACCCGGCTCGCACTGTCCTCTATCGCCGTGGGAGCACGTGGAGTGCTGAGATTAAGGCCAGCCGGTACGGTAGGCCGCCCACGCCGTGGCCGCGATTGCCGCGCGGGCCTGGTGGGCGCGGAGGTTCGGCACGCCGGGCGGTGCAGGCTGGCGGGACACGCGGGTCCAGTAACCGGCGAACGCGATCGCATAGCTGGTGATGACGTCCGGGTCTGCGTCGCGCCAGGCGGGTACGGTGGCTAGTGCCTGTTCCGCGCGGGCGGGCTTGTGCCCGGCCAGGATCAGGTGCGGGACCAGGTCAGCGATGTCGAGCCAGGCGGCGCCGCAGGAAGGCTGGGCCCAGTCGATCAAGAATACCTCCCGGGTGCCGGTGATCAGCAGGTTCGATGAATTGATGTCGCCGTGCACGAGTGTCTTGCCGTCGGCGGCGGCCAGCCACCGGGCTTCGGCGGCGGCGAGGTCGTCCAGGTGCCGGCGAGCCCAGTCGTCCGAAACGGACTCGGGTGCGGCGGCGAGTTCCCGCCAGCCGTGCACGAGGCCGGCGAGGTCAGCGGCGGCCGGCGGCGCGCTGGGGACGGGGCAAGGCGTCAGGACGCTGTCCAGCGCGGCGACAGCGGTCACCACGGGGCCGACGTCGGGTGAGCCGGGAGACAGGTCGGCGTGCCTGCCGTCGATGTCGTCGAAGATCAGGACGACCCATCCGGCGATCGGGCCATCCCAGCGCAGCCGGGGTGCCGGGGTTACTGGGGGCAGCAGCCGGGCCGTGCCGGCCTCAGTGCGGTACTTGCCGGCCAGCGGGTGGCCGACGGGAATGCCCTTGGCGAATAGCCGCTCGGCGCTGGCGAGCTGCAGCCGGGCGGCCAGCCCGGGAGTGAAGCCGCCGTCCTGCACCCGGGCAGTGGTGATCGCGCCGAGGCGGTCGGCGAGGCCGTCGCGCAGCGATCCGGGCAGCTCGGCCCAGGAGGGCCGCAGAGCGGTGCCGGTCGATGAGTTCACGGGGCGGAGTCTTCCAGTCCGGGTGGCCGCGTGGCGGGTGATTCGCGGGTCAGGCAGCGCGGGCGGCGTGCAATGCCTCGTGGAACTGGCGGACCTGCGGCTGTGCCGGCCACCGGCGCGTCAGCGTGGCGTCCAGGCGCACGAGCTCGGCGAGCACGTGCCGGGAGCCAGCACGGCGTGCCTCAGCCAGGGACCCCATCGCGGCGTACGCGGCGGCGTCGGGCACCTGGCCGGCGGCGTGCGCGGCGCCGAGCCGGGCCAGGTACAGGCCGCGGTCCCGGCCATGGGAGGCCGGCAGGGTGGTGATCTTGCTCTGCAGGATGGTCACCGCTGGCCCGGGCACCCCGGCATCCACGTAGCAGGTGGCGCGCTGCAGGTCCGCGAAGTCGGCGTTATAGAACCGGAGGTAGGCCGGGGCTTCGTCCGGGCCGGAGCGGGTGAGCAGTTCCGCGGCGTCGTCCAGCTGTGCGAGAGCCACCGTTCCGGTGTGGGCACGGCCGCGGGCTTCGTAGGCCAGGGCTACTCCGCGCAGGGCCGGCGGGATCCGCCAGGAGACGTTCTTGGCGGTGACCGCCAGCTCGGCTGCCTGCCGGTGGTCGCCCTGGTCGAGGGCAAGGTTGGCGCCGCGCAGGGTCATGTAAGTGGCCATGGTGGTGTCGCCGCTCTCCAGCGCCCAGCTGGCGGCGCGATCGGCCCAGCGCCGGCAGGCTCCCAGGTCGCCTGCTTCGCGGGAGAGCCAGCTCACGTGCTCGGCGTACTCACTCTGGACGTGCCGCAGCTCTTGCCGTGCCCGGCTGCTGGTGCTTTGTGCGCGCTGCTGCTCCATAGTGCCCAGGATCTGCTGCAGCGTGGTGATGTGGGCCCTCGGTTCGAGCAGGTGATGCCCGGACTGGTGCGCCGCCAGGACCCGGCGGTAGTCCGCAGCACTCCGGGCGCCGACGCTGGCGGGCGCGAAATCCGGGAGAGCTGCCGCTAAGCTGCCGGCGGCCAGCAGCTCGGTGAAATGCCGGCGCGACAGCTTCACGGTGATGGTCCCTTCGCCGTCGGGTACGCGCAGGGCGATGCTCATCTCGTCCTCATCGCCCTCTGGCCTTTCAGCGTAGCCGCCAGCGATCAGCAGCGAAATGACCTGGGCAAGGCCGTCGGCCGGGTCAGGTACCGGCGCCGCAGCTGCATGGCAGGGGCCAAGGAGCAGGTCATCGACCAGGCAGCCGTATAAATCGGCTAGGCGGCTCAGGTCCTTATAGGAGGGGGCGCGGGAGGACGCAGTCGCGCCGGCGCCGGGACCCTGCCAGCACTCCCAGTAGGACACGTGCTTGAACGTCTTCGGATGCTCACCGGGCCAGCGCTGGTTGTACCGCTCGGCGACCTCGGCCTGGGACAGGCCGACCGCGTGCCGGAACGCCGCCTGCGGGGTCACCCCGAAGCCCGCAGCGATGGCCGCAGCGACCTGGCGGGTCGTGGCTCCGCGTCGGCGCAGGGCGCTGCGCAGCTCCCCGGCCTGACGGCGCGCACCGGCATCCATCACGCTTCCTGCCTCTCCGTCGGGCACATCTCCCCGTCCCACCGTAAACGCCAGCCCGGCTTGCGCACTCCCCGCCGGGCGGGGAGATCCTCGCCGGCGTTCCTCGCCGCAGGGGGTCGGCCCGGGCCTGCTCGCGGGTGTTGGGTCGAGGCATCCGACCCCGGGAGTACGCCATGATCCTTACCAGCACTTACCGCGACCAGACCACCCTCAGCCGGGATCTGCTGGCCGCGTTCTCGCCGCTGGATCACCCGACCACCGCGACATTCACCGCCCACGAGCTGACGGGCGCGTTCGAGCGGCTCATGCAGCGCCTCGCCGTCCTGGTCGCCTTGCACGGCGCCGACGCCGTCCGAACGTTCCTCGCCGCGCTGGCCAATGCCGGGGACGGAGCCGATGTCGTGGACGTGGCGGCCGCGTTCCTGGAGGATGGCGTCGGCGAGGCTGCGGCCGGGCCGAGCGAGATCCAGCAGGAACTCGTGCACTTCTCCCGGATCGTCGATATCGGCCGTCTCGGCCTCCACGTCGGCGTTGACGAGCATGCGCTGCGGCGGCTGCGCGGTTCCAGCCGGCTGCCGGACTCGCTGAAGGTCTTGTCCGAGCTTCTCATCGTGACCCGCGCCCGCCTCGCCCAGCGCGGCCTGCTGCTGCCGGCGCCCTGGCTTCGCCCCTACCCGGCTGCCGAGGCCGACCCATCCGCGGATCTCACGACAGCAGCCCCGCCGGGCAGTCCCGATTACTGGATGGCCGTGCGCTGCGGCCGGCGCCGGATCCGCCGCCAGTTCCGCTACGAGCTGTCGGCCCTGCTCGCTTACCTCACCCCGGCTGAGGCCGCACTCGCCCTATGGGCTCATAGTGGCGAGCAGCAGCTGCCCGTCGGCGTGCAGCTCGCCGTGGTCCAGGCTGACGCCCGCCACGGGATCACCGCCGTGCAGTGGAGCTACCAGCCTGGTCTCTGCCCGGTCGGCGAAGACGTGATCGTGCACGTCGCCGCGGCGCTTCCGGCAATCATCCGGCTATCGCCCGGTGACACGACGCTGATAGACATGGGCGAGGCAAGCTACCGCGTGCGCGCTGGCGATCACCTGTCAGCCGCTGTGACGGAGACCCAGACCGGAACGCAGGCCGCCGGGATCACCGCGCCGGATCCGGCGGCCGGCGCGTTCTCCCCTGCGGACCTGGCCGGGCGCGCCCGGGAGCTGCTGGCGTCCTATGCCGGCCCTGATCTGGTCAGCATGGAAGCCGGGCATATCCACCTTGACCGGGACCCGGACATCGACCAGAACACCGGGACCGTGATCGGCGCCGCGCTCCTGCAGGTACTGGCCGCCCGCCAGAGCGCACCGCCGCTGCTGACCCCGATGATGGACGACGACCATGTCCTCGTCCGGCTGGCCCCCGCGACCTACCGCGCGTTCCTGCGCCGCACGTTCGGCGCCGCGCCCATGCACCTGATCTGCGAGTCCTCTCCCATCATCCGCGCCATCGTCGTCGAGTTGTTCCGGCGGATGAGCAGCTCCCCGCTCGCCGGCCGCTATCAGCGCCGCGGCGGCAACCTGTTCCTCCCGCTGGGCGACGGCAGCCATTGCGAGCTGTTCGAGGGCATCGATGGCAGCGCGCCGATCACCGGATGCGTGTTCTTCGAGCTGGCCCTGCTCACCTACCGCTGCGACCCGGCCCGGTTCGACCGGTACTTCACCGACCGGTACCACCTGCGCGAAGGCGTCCACGACCACGCCGCCGCGATCCTGTCCGCCAGCCAGCCTCACGACGCCAGGGTCGCGGAACTGGCCCGCTATTACGCGACGTTCGCTGATGTCACCAGCCCGAGCCGCGCTGATCCGGGCATCACCGGGCTGGTCAGCGACGTGCTAGAGCAGGCCGCGCCGGTCACGGCCCACCTGAACGTGCTGGAGGACTATTACGAAGTCCAGCAGCACCGCGTCCGGGAGCTCCTGTGCCTCCTCGGCCTGCCGCTGCGGCTGGTCACTATCCACTTCAACGCCGTCACCGGCCGGGTCGTCTGCAATGACTAACCCCCGGGCTCTTGTGATGACCGGCGCGTCCGGGACCGTCGGCCACGCGCTCGCGGAACAGCTGGCCGCCTCGCTGCCCGGCCCGATCCGCGCGTTCGGCCATACCCCTCCGGCCGGGTTACGGTCCGGCGACCGTTTCGAGCGCGCTGACCTATCCGACCCTGCCGCGGTCACCCGCGCGGCCCGGCGCATCGCCGCAGGGCCGCCGGCCGGGGCTGGTGTGCGCGGCGGGCACGGAATGCCGGGCCTGTCTGGCCCACTTCGACCCGGTCGCGCTCGCCTACTGCCTGCAGGTCAACTGCACCGCTCACCTCCAGCTTTTCATCGTGCGGCTGCCTGATATCAGCATCCCCATGCGCGCCGCCGCTCCCGGGTCCCCGTCACCGCCCCGCACGAGCGCTCGCCGCCAGCTGCCGATCTTCAGCTCCGCCGCCTGGGCCGCAGCCGGGTTCATCTGCGATCCCCCGGCGGACGGACTGGAGACCTGGCATGCCTGACTGGACCATCTCCGCCGACGGCCTCGCCCCGGTCCCCGCCCGCCAGCTCGCCGCGCATGCGTACCCGACATTGACCCGGCCAGCCTCGCGGCAGCGTACTTACCTGCTGACCGGCTCCGCGCAGCCCCAGCTCGCCGCATGCGCCGAGACCGCGCTACGTGCCGGGTACCGGGTAGTGCTGCTGCCCGGAACCTCCGGCGGCAACCCCATCAGCGCACCCGGCGGCACCTTGCTCCGCGCCGCCGGGCAGACCGCCTCCGCAACACCGGTAACCGGCACTGCCACGCGCGACGGCTGGGACGTCGCCATGTTCAGCTCCGGCAGCACTACGGGATCTCCCCGCTGTTACGGATTCACTATCGCCCAGCTCGACGTGGTCACGTCCTGGTACCAGGCCATCTACCAGGTCACCCGCGACAGCATCATTGTGACCTCGTTGCCCGCCGCCTACAACTTCACCTTTGTCGCCGGCGTCCTACTCGCGGCCCGCCTCGGCGCTCGCCTGCACCTCAGTGCAGGCAGCCACCGGGTGCTCGACGATGCCGCGTGCCTGGCCAGCACCGCCGACCGCCTGATCGTGCTGGCCAACCCCGTCATCCTCGACCAGGCCGAGCCGACGGCAGGGCTGCCCGCCAGCGTGCTGGTCGATTCCGGCGGGGCGCCCCTGAGCCCCAGCGGGATCAGCGACTTCCGGGCCCGCGGCATCGATGTCCGCGAGGGCTACGGCCTGACCGAGACAGCCTCACTGACCCACTTCGACACCGAAGCTACAGCAGCGTCCCTTGGCACGGTCGGCGCCGCGATGCCGGGCGTGCACGCCACCATCACCAGCCGCGACGGGAAGCCGGTCATCGAGCTGTCCGGGCCTGCCACCGGGATCCCCCTCGACCCGGGCGAGGCACTTCCCGCCGGGAGGCTGCGCACCACCGACCTCGGCGCGAGCGACGGGCACGGCAGACTGCGGCTGGTTGGCCGGACCGACGACGAGCAGATCAGCGGTCTGTGGCCCCGTGACACACTCGACGCCCTCGGCCCCCTGCTGGGGCGCCGGTGCGCACTCGTCCGCCACCAGCACGGCCGCGCCACCGTCCGGCTGCTTACCGCCCTCACCCCCGCCACCGCGACCGCCTTGCGCGCCCGCGCAGCCGACCTGCTCGGCATCACGCCCGAAGATGTCACCATCACCGTCCACGGCACCGCGCCACTCCTGCACTCAGCAAAAATCACCCGCCACGCCTAAATGCTTCCCTGATGACCACAGTGCGGCTGCTGACCTGGAATATCTGGGGCAAGAACGCTGACTGGCAGGCCCGCGAAGACGCGCTGCTAGCGACGCTGGCCGACGTCCACTCGGATATCGTCACCGTCCAGGAGGCATGGACCGACGCAACCGGCAGCACGCAGACTGCTCGTCTCGCCGTGGTCAGCGGGCATCGCAACGGAACCTGCGCATCCGACCACGCCGGGGTTGCCACGTCCCTGATCCTCGGCGCAGACGACGAGTTACCGCTGTGAATCCGCGGTCAACCGCCCGGCGCCCGCAGGAGGCGGATCCGCCTCCTGGCTACGCCGACATCAGGATGCTTGGAAGCGAGTCGTGGCTAACGTGTGTTGTTATCACTTGCATGTTGGACTATGCACCTTATGCCGACGTCGGCATAAGGTGCATTATGCCGACCTCAGGATTATGCCGACCTGTGATGCGGAGCCGCTGGTCGCGAGGCCGCCTCGTGGTCGTGAGGTCGGCAATAAACGGCGGTTGTCAGGGATGGCCAACGCCACAGCGGAAAGCGGCGTGGGTCAGCGCAACGCCGTGCGGCGCTCTGCTTACCAGCGGGAATGCGCTTCAGTGCCGGGACAGGCATATGTGGCCGAGCCCGGTGAGAGGCAGCTCGGGGCATCGGGATTATGCCGACCCCGCCAGCGCATCCACCTACCCTGACCTGGACAAACGTCACTCACCGGTCGGCTGGTCGGCATAATCCGCAGGTCGGCATAATGCAGATTCCATCATCGGCTCAAGCAGCACCTCGGGTGGACGCTGACCCAGTCCGCTCCCGGCATCTTCCAATGGACCACCCCGACGGGACGGACCTACTCCGCGACGCCTGACATTCATCCTTAGCCGCCGGTCGTGACCGCGAGCGCGAAGGGCAGCACCGCAGGGGCTCCGGCTTCGCGGAGGACCTTGGCTGCCACGGTCATGGTCCATCCGGTTTCGACGCGGTCATCCACTAGGAGGACAGGGCCACCCGTCTGGGCAACCGCGTCACGAAGGGCCTGGGGAGCGGTCAGCTCATCCCATAGGGCGTGTAGCCGCTGGGCGCTGTTGTTCTGGCGGGGGGCGGACTGCGCAATGGCGGCCTGCGCGGCGGACCCGCTGGGTCCGCCGGGCTCGCTGGCACCGGGTCCGCCGGGCTTGCTGGCAGCGGACCCGGCCCGGCTGGGCTCGCTGGTCGCCAGGCTGCTGGCGGAGGTGCTGTTGCTGGAGGAACTGCCGCTGCTGGCGGAGGAACTGTTGCTGGCGGAGGTGCCGCCGTCAGCAACTGAATCGTGGGCGAAGGCGAGCGTGCCGAGGTAGCGCAACCGGCCGATCTCCGCGATTCGCTGGCTCAGATTGTTGATCAGCTGCGGACGGGTGCGAGACGGCAGCGCGACCACGGCGACCGGACGCGCTGCCCATTCCCATGCCGCGAGGACTTTGACGACCGCATCGATGATGTCGTCAGGAACCTGGGCGTCTGCAGACCGAGTGGCGGACAGCAGGGCGCGGAGCCTTGGGCCCCAGCCAAGGTCGGTAAGCCTGCCGAGGGCGCGGCCCGGTTCAGCAGACAGCTCAGGAGCGATCTTGCCCGATACTGCGATACCCAGGTCCCGCATTCCAGTCGGCCACATTCGGCGCGGCGTAATCTCCACCCCGGGCCGCAGGAGCCGTTCGCCGACAGCAGCGGCGTCGGCCTCCTGCACCACGTCCGGCCAGGGCCGGCGTGCAATTGTCACATCGCCCGCACGGCGCGGCCGCAGGGTCGTCGAGTTCACGTCGCAGGTACTCCATCCGGCAATCTCGGGTGGCGATATAACCCAGCATTGCCTGCTGCTCGCGGGATCGCTCAGCCGCGACCCGGGCGTACCGGTCGGTGTCATATACCCAGTCCCGGCCGGTTGCCGCCCAGCCGCCGCTCACCCGCCGGACTGCCCCATCGACGTCGAGGACCTTGAGCATCATCTCCAGGCGGCCCCGGCTCAGGTCGACCCTGGTCTCCAGCGCACTGGTCGACAGCGGCCGACCCGCTTCGGCGAGGGCCGCGAGCGTCGCGCGCACCAGGCGCTCCGGCGGGAAGGCCAGCGAACCGAAGTAAGCCCAGATGTCCGCGTCCTCGCGGCCTGGCAGCAGGATCACGTCGGCGCGCTCCACCCCCCGTCCAGCTCGGCCGATCTGCTGGTAATAGGCGATCGGCGACTGCGGGGCGCCCAGGTGGACGATAAATCCCAGGTCAGGCTTGTCGAACCCCATGCCGAGGGCGCTCGTCGCCACCAGGGCCTTGAGCTCGTTCCTCAGCAGCGAGTTCTCTGCGGCTTCCCGTTCAGCATGTTCATCGCGCCCGGTGTAGGGCGCGACGTTAAAGCCGCGCTCGCGCAGGAAGCTGGCGGTGTCGTGTGCAGCCGCCACGGTCAGCGTATAGATGATGCCCGAGCCCGCGAGCTCATCCAGGTGCTCGGCGAGCCACGCGAGGCGCTGCTGGGCGGCAGGCAGCTTCACGACGGCCAGGCGGAGGCT
Source organism: uncultured Actinomycetes bacterium (assembly GCA_963774825.1). GTDB lineage: Bacteria > Actinomycetota > Actinomycetes > Streptosporangiales > Streptosporangiaceae > DATBGO01. The sequence goes on from CAVZGW010000006.1 coordinate 401,010, forward strand.
GCGGCGATCCAGCGGGCCGCGTAGCACGAGCGTCTCAGGCTCGTGGCCGGCCCCGAGTTGCTCGGCGACATCGCGGGTGACCCTGGCATTGGCGGTGGCAGTCGTGGCGAGAACCGGAACGCCTGGCGGTAGCTCGCTGAGCAAGGTCCGGAGCCGCCGGTAGTCGGGACGGAAATCGTGGCCCCAGTCGGAGATGCAATGCGCCTCATCCACGACCAGCATCCCGGCCGCCGCGATCAGCTTGGGTAGCACCAGGTCACGGAAACCCGGATTGTTCAGCCGCTCCGGGCTGACCAGCAGCACGTCGACCTCGCCAGCCGACACCTCGGAGTACACCTGCTCCCATTCGTCGGTGTTGGCGGAGTTCACCGTGCGGGCGCGGATGCCTGCCCGGTCCGCCGCGTCGATCTGGTTGCGCATGAGAGCGAGCAACGGCGACACGATGACCGATGGTCCGGCACCGCGGGCGCGTAGCAGCGCGGTGGCCGTGAAATAGACGGCCGATTTGCCCCAGCCGGTGCGCTGAACCACCAGAGCCCGCCGTCGGCCCTCGACCAGGGCCTGGATCGCCGTCCACTGGTCCTCGCGCAGCCGCGCGCCTGGCCCCGCCAGCGCGCGCAGAAAGCGTTCGGCCTCGTCGCGGCGGTCGGGAGCGGTATCCCGGTCGGTCTCGTCCGAGGTGTCAGGCGCGGTGGCGGGGCGGGCTGGTTCGGAGTTTTCGTCGGCCATGCACTCCTTCGTATCAGCAAGCGCCGACGACGGGCCGCGCTCATACGAAAGCCCGAGGTCAGTCGCGCGCGGTCCGCCGCAGCAGCAGCCGCTGACTGCCGCAACAGCAGAGGTCGAGCCAGACTGGGCCCACAAACCAGCTGAGCGCAGAAGACGTTACCCCTGGCCGGCAGCGGGGCTAGCGTAACGGGTGACCACGCCGGCAGAGTCTGCCTGCCTGGCTGCCCCCTGGCCGCGCATCTTGGAGGTGCCGTGACCAACCGCCAACCGCGCCCCGCTACGGCCGTGCTGGTCCACGGCGGATTCCTTGGGCCGTGGATCTGGGCGGACACCGTCAGGCTGCTGGAAGCCCGCGGGATCCGATCGGTCACCGTGGATCTGCCCAGCAGCCAGGACAGCAGCGATCACCTGCCCGGCCTGCACGACGATGCCGGGGCTGTGCGCGATGCGCTCAATGGCTGCGCCGATGCAGTGCTGTGCGGGCACTCCTACGCGGGTGCCGTGATCAGCGAAGCGGCGGCCGGGCCGCACCGGGCAGTACGTCACCTGGTATTCCTCGCCGCCGCCGTCCCGGACGTGGGAGACAGCCTGGCTAGCCTGGCCGAGGCGGCCGCCAAGAACAACCCAGCCGGAGCGCAGGAAGAATCAGACGGCGAGGAAATTGATATGCGCGCGGACGGCCGCATGGTCATGCGCCCCGAAAGCGCCCGCGCTGCGCTGTTCCACGACTGCTCGCCCGCCCGCGCCAAGACCGCGATCACGCTGCTCCGGCCGCAGACCCCGGCCACCGGAACGCAGCCAGCCACCGCGGCCGCCTGGCGCGACATTCCGTCCACCTACATCCGGTGCACCCAAGACCGGCTGCCCTACGAACTCATCAGCCCCGCCTACTGGGAGCATGCAAGCCAGGTGCTCACCCTGCCCGCAGGCCACTGCCCCCAGTGGAGCAGGCCCGACCTCGTCGCGGACCTGCTGCGGTCAATCATCAGCCGCACTCGGCCAGATGCCCCCCGTTGATGTGCAACTCGTAAGGCTCAGGCCAGAACTCCATGATCCTGGCAATACGCCTGTATTGACTGGATCGGCGAAGCAGGGCCGGGCCGCTACAACCTATCCAGTTACCAAATGCTATGGTCTCGCGGCCCAGAAAGCGCGTCGGGTGTATAACGGATCACGTCCTGGGTGATGCAATTTGACAGGCACCAGTATCTTATTTGTATAACCTAATTTTTGGGATACATGATGTCCGATCACTAATACTCACGATAACGGGCAAGACCGGATATTGCCGATAATCGAACGTTCGAGATTCGGCTGCCCGTAAGATGGAGGAGGCTATGGGTCATCGGTCGTTAGTGGACCGCTTCGTCATAATGGTAGCAATCTGCCTGCCGGTTGCCTCGGTTGCTGCATCCGGGCCAGGCGCGCTAGCGGCGAGCAGCCCGGCTGGGGCCGTCCGCTCTGCGCGGGTGGCCGACGGCGGCGGCGCTGCGTTCGCGGCAATCCGGGCTGCCGGGCGGAAAGCGGCTCCATGGGTCGCAGACTCCGGGCTGTCAGCGACGAAAACCGGCCTCGCCGCCCCCCGGATGAGTTCAGCGATGCGCCGGGCCAACGCCGAGAAGCAGGCAATAGCCAGGACTTTTCTCGACAGGATGAGGCGGCAGGCCGGCTCGGCCGGTAAGTGTGCGAAACGGCCGTGCCGCGCCGGCCTCCCGGCGGCGCGGAACCTCAAGCCCACCCAGCGGAGGCAGATCACCAACTACTTCTGCGGGCCCGCGGCGGTCTCGGAAATGCTCGCCCAGATGAACGTTGCCCTGGGCCAGCGCAAGGCGGCCAGGGAACTCGGCACCACGCTGGGCGGCACAGCCTGGTCGGATTCTTCCGGATATCCGGTGCCGAGGGTACTCAACAAAAACCAGCGCATTAACGATTACGTCGCGGTTGGCCTGCCCTGGGTACCGAGCAGGTCGGAGATCAGAACCTACGAAAGGGATCTGGTAACCGACATCAATCATGGCAGCGGCGCGCCGCTGGCGGGCGACGCCTATGAGGTTCCTGGCGGTCCGCACCTGGTAGGGCATCCGGCAGACCTGACAATCCTGCACTGGTTCGATATCAGGGGATACCGAAATTCCGGGGCCATCACGGATTATGAGGATTCCGTGCACGGTGCGTCGAGCATCGGCTGGGGCGCCTCCGTCCCCGCGTATTCGTCGCTGCCCTCGTCCGCGATCGTGAACATCGTCGGGGCCCGTGGCTACGACTGGTAGCCGGTTACGGTCGGGCAGGCGGACCGCTGCGGCGGTACTCGCCGTGGTCGGCCTTGCCTGCGCCGGGTGCGGCGGAAGTCAGGTGGCGGACGGATCCGGTAAAGCCCGCAGCATGGCTCCTGCCCACCGCGCTGACGTTGGCGGGCCGCCGCGGGATCCGCCCGCGTCCTGGTCGGTACTCTGCGCCGCACCGCCGGGCCCGGATCTGCGGGCAGACTTGCGACGCGCTGTTCCTGAGTCGCTGCGCGCCAAGGTGATCCCGCTGGGCACGTCGGCGAGCGGACAGGACGCTTACGCGTCGGTCTGGACGCCGCGGTTCGCCGGGGTTGCCGCGGTCGATCTGGCGACCGGCGGCATGCGGAAGATCCAGCCGTTCGCCAACCGGGTGACCGACCAGGCTGACGGCTCCTCGGACGGCGGCTGGCTGGTGTGGGAGGAGACGTATTCCCTGCAGAGCCTCGACAACTTCACCGTCTATGCGTGGAATCCGGTCACAGGCAGGCTGCTCACCCTCGGACATTCGCTGGCCGGCCCCGGCGGAGTGCCGTGGCCAAGCCCCTGGCACCCTCCGGCAGTCAGCGGCCATTACGCAGCGTGGGCTCAAGGCTACGGTCCTGCGGGCGAAGTGGAGGTGCGGCTGGCCGATCTCGCCACCGGCCAGGTCACGGTGATCCGGACCGGCCACACCCAGCCGCCGTTCTTCGACCGGAGCCTGGTGGTCTGGCCGGAGTCCGACCGGCCTGGAGCGCAGACCAGCCTGCACGCGTACAGCCTGGTGACGGGCACGGCGGCCGAGCTGCCCCGGGCCCTGCGGGCGGTGCACGGGACTGAATTCGTGGTCACAGACGGGACCACGACCGCGTACTTCAGTCCTAATCTCAATGCGCTGTACTACTCGCCGGCGCAGGGCCACCGAGCCCGGATCGTGCTCCGGCTGCCCATCGGGGTCGACTTCGCTGACCTCGCTATGGGCACGGGCTGGCTCGCCTGGACCACCACGGCAGCCACCTATCTGGCCAGCACGGTGACTGGCACGTATACCCAGGTGACTCCCGAGTACGGGATCGCAAACGGGTCAGGCCCGGACGTCTTGATCTCTGATCCATCCAGCGGCAAGACGGCTGGCAGAAAGAGGGCCGCCAGCCCGGTACTGCCGATGCATGTGGTCCGCCCGGCCGGCCTGGCGTGGCCGGTTTGCCGCGGCGACCGGAGCCGCTGACCGGTCTGCCCGCAGTACGCTGCGGCGCAGCCGTACGCTGCGCCGCAGCGGACGAGAGGCGGGAGGATCGCCGCGATGACCTTCCAGGGTTGGCCCGAGGACGCTCTCGATTTCTACGAGGGCCTGGAGGCAGACAACACGAAGACCTACTGGACCGCGCATAAGACGACCTACGACACGCTTGTACTCGGACCGATGGCCGAGTTGCTGGATGAGCTCGGCCCTGAGTTCGGCGAGAGCAAAATATTCCGTCCGTACCGGGATGTGCGGTTCAGCTCGGACAAGTCGCCTTACAAGACCCACCTGGGCGGGGTCATTGGCGACCACGGCTACGTCCAACTGTCCGCGAACGGCCTGGCGGCGGGCAGCGGTATGTACGAGATGGTGCCCGGCCAGCTGGATGCGTACCGGCGAGCGGCCGCAGACGACGCTACTGGCACGGAACTCGAGCACATCATCCGGGCGGTCAAGGTTCACGGCATCGACGTGCGCTCCCGCGAGGTACTGAAGACCGCGCCACGCGGATATCGGGCCGATCATCCGCACATCGAACTGCTGCGCTATAAGGGCCTATGGGCATGGAAGGCGTGGCCGGTCGAGCCGTGGCTCGGCACCCCGGCTGCGAAGCAGCGCGTTGCCGACTTCCTCGCCGCGGCCGGGCCGCTAGCAAAGTGGCTCGGCATGCACGCCGGACCGCTGACGGCTGGTCCCGCCCGGCGGCGCTGACGGCCGGTCCCTGGCTTCGGGTCAGAGCTTGTTGCACTCAGGGCACAAGCCGAACAGTTCTACCGTGTGATCCACGGCGGTGAAGCCGGCCTCGGCCGCGACATGTTCCGCCCATCGCTCCACCGCCCGCCCCTCGACCTCGACGCTCTTTCCGCAGTTGCGGCACGTCAGATGATGGTGATGCGCATCGCTGCGGCACTTGCGGTAGAGGGTCTCCCCGCTTGCGTCCCTGATCGAATCGAGGGTGCCGTCCTCGCTGAGCACCTGAAGGTGCCGATAGACGGTAGTCAGGCCGACATGCTCGCCGCGGCTGCGCAACTCGGCATGTATCTGCTGCGCGCTGCAGAATCCAGGTAGCCCGTCGAGCACCGCTGACAGTGCCTCAGCCTGCCTGGTCCCGCGGACCCGGGTGCCACGGGCCGGCGGCGCCGCGGACCGCGACGCGGCGGCGGGCTGCGGCGCCCCGGCCGGCCGCGACCGGGCAGCGGATCCCGATGTGGCAGCGGGCCGGGACGGGGCAGCGGGCCGAGGGGTGGTCACACACGCACGGTAGCAGCCAGTTGCCGGTTTCCCGCAGCCGCGCAGGGGCTGGCGGCCCGTCACGAGCCCGCACAACGGCCTGGGCCAAGATGGAGGGATGGCAGACCGGCTGAGCACCGCGACCAGTCCTTACTTGCTGCAGCACGCAGGCAACCCAGTCGACTGGTGGCCGTGGTCTGATGCGGCGTTCGCAGCGGCGCGCAGGCGCAACGTCCCAGTGCTGCTCTCGGTGGGCTACTCCGCATGCCACTGGTGCCACGTGATGGCCCACGAGTCATTCGAGGATGCCCAGACGGCGGCGCTGATGAACGAGAATGTGGTGTCGATCAAGGTAGACCGCGAGGAGCGCCCCGACGTGGACGCGGTCTACATGGCCGCGACCCAGGCGATGACCGGTCAGGGCGGCTGGCCGATGACTGTCTTCATGACCCCCGACCGCGAGCCGTTCTTCTGCGGCACGTACTTTCCCAGGGAGCATTTCCAGCGGCTGGTCCTCGGCGTGGCCAATGCCTGGCGCGAGGATAGCGGCAACGTGCTTGAGCAGGCCAAGCGGATCGCAGGGGCGCTGGCGGAGCGCGCCATTGCCGCGGGCCCGGCCGGATGGACGGGTGAGCAGCCGGGCGCCGGAGCGACGCGGCTGGTGGGGGCGTGCCAGGCTGCGGTCGCCGGGCTTGAGGCGGGCTACGACGCTCAGCGCGGCGGATTCGGCGGCGCGCCCAAGTTCCCGCCCTCTATGGTGCTGGAATTCCTGCTCAGGCATTACGAGCGGGACCCTGGGGCCAGCGGATCGCTGGCACTGCGGATGGCGGCAGGTACGGCCGAGGCGATGGCCCGCGGCGGCATCTACGATCAGCTTGGCGGCGGGTTCGCCCGGTACAGCGTGGATGCCGACTGGGTCGTGCCGCACTTCGAGAAAATGCTCTACGACAATGCCCTGCTGGCCAGGGTTTACGCGCATCTGTGGCGGCGGACAGGTTCGGGTCTTGCCCGGCGGGTGGCGGCGGAGACCTGCGCCTGGATGATCAGGGAGCTGCGGACTGACCAGGGCGGCTTCGCGTCAGCGCTTGATGCGGACAGCGACGGCGAAGAGGGCAAGTTCTACGCCTGGACTGCCGGCGAGCTCACGGATGCGCTGGGACCCGGCGACGGTGAGTACGCGGCCGGGACGTTCGGCGTCACCGAGCGTGGCACCTTCGAACATGGCAGCTCGGTGCTGCAACTTCGCGCCGATCCAGCCGATGCGGTGCGGTTCGAGCGGATCCGGGCGGCGCTGCTGGCGGCCAGGGAACAACGGGTCCGGCCCGCCAGGGACGACAAGATCGTCGCTGCCTGGAATGGCCTCGCCGTTGCGGCTCTCGCTGAGGTCGGCCTGTTGCTTGCGCGGCCGGGGTTTATCGCGGCCGCACGGGCCGCCGCTGAAGCCATCGCGGGGGTGCATCTCCGCGATGGTCGCCTCACGAGGACGTCGAGGGACGGCGTCGCGGGGAACAGCCCGGGCGTCCTCGACGACTATGCGTGCGTGGCGGACGGGTTCCTCGTGCTTTCGGGCGTGACCGGGGAAGCAGGCTGGCTGACGCTTGCCGGGCAGCTGCTGGATACCGCGCTGGACCGGTTTGGCGACGGCGCGGGCGGCTTCTACGACACCGCGGACGATGGCGAGCAGCTGATTTACCGGCCGGCCGACCCGGCCGACGGGCCAAGCCCGTCTGGCGCGTTCGCTGTGGCCGGGGCCCTGCTCAGCTATGCGGCGCTCACCGGGTCTACGCGGCACGCCGAAGCAGCGACAGCCGCGCTCGGGCCGTTGCCGGCCATCGCTTCGAGGTTCCCGCGGGCTGCGGGCTCGGGCCTGGCGGTGGCGGAGGCGCTGCTGTCCGGCCCGGCTGAGATCGCCATTGTCGGGCCCCCCGATGATGAGCGCACTGCGGCATTGCACGCAATGGCATTTGCCGCCGCGCCGCCCGGCGCCGTGATCGCCTTGGGCGGAGCTGGTGGTGCTGGCGGTGGTGGTGGTGCTGCCGGTGGTGCTGGCGGTGGTGGTGCTGCCGGTGGTGCTGGCGGCGGCGGCGGTGCTGCTGGCGGTGGTGGCGCTGGCGGTGGTGGCGCTGGCGGCGGTGGTGCTCGCGGCGGTGCTGGCGCTGAGGGCGCGGGCGAAGCGGATGACGGCCGGGATCGCGAAGGAACGGATACCGGTGCCCGGCCCGGGCCGGGGGAGCCGGCGATCCCCTTGCTGGCCGGCCGTGGGCTGGTCGGCGGCAGGCCGGCGGCCTACGTTTGCAGGAACCTCGCCTGCCGCCTGCCGGTGACGGACCCGGAGCAACTGCGGGCGGAGCTTGAAGCTGCCGCACATCGGTAGGCCGCACGGCGGCGGGACGGGCGGCGGGGCGGGCGGTAGGCGGTGCGGCAGAACCATGGTGCGGCAGAACCATTAGGTGCGGCAGAACCATTACCGGTGGTAGCTGGCGCTTGCCCAAGAGCATGACAGCAGCGATTATGGGGAACTGACATATTGACGCGCGCGCATCGTTTCGCTCAGTGCGGGCGGTGAGGTGACAAGCCGAGGCCAACAGCCTCATGCCGAGGGGGGTGCGGGTGCGTAACCTGGCGCGTCGCTCGCTGCCCGCGATCGGTGCCGGCCTAGCGCTTCTGACGGTGGCCGCGGCCCAGCCCGCGTCGGCCCAGCCCGTGTCGGCCCAGCGATCGCTGCGTTCCGGTCCGGCACGCAACGGTCCGGCGCACACCGGGCTGAGCGTCGCCTTCGAGCGGGTGCACGACGAGATCACGTCCTGGGGATGGGATCAGCCTGGCAATATCCGTTCAGAACCGCACGTGGTAAACGCCGCGAACTTGCTTTCCCCGGCGGGTCCTGGCGCGCTGCCGCGGCTACACGGGCTGCTCCAGGCCGATTTGCTCGTCGTGGCACCCACCTCGCTGCCCCGCGATGCTGCGGCGGCGTTGCGGCGGCTGCCCGGTGTGGTGGCCGCCGAGCAGGTCGATGCGGCCAGGATCCAGGTGGACGGCAAGTTCGTCGCCATGCTCGGCGTGGACCCGGTGGCGTTCCGCGCGTTCGCCGCCAAGCCGACCGCTGAGTCGGAGCCGCTGTGGCGCGATGTCGCGGCAGGCGGTGTCGCGGTCTCCTACACGATGGGCAAGCTGGACAAGCTGTCGCTGAGCCGGCCGCTGCGGGTGGCCGGGCGCAGCACCGAGGACCTGCGGGTGGCCGGTTTCGGCACGGTCGGGATCGCCGGCGTCGACGCGGTCGTCTCCGATCAGGTAGCACGTTCGCTGGGAATCCCGGCAGGCAACGCGATCGTGGTCAGCGCGCCGCACGCGGAGCTCGGCGCGCTGACGAAACGGATCGGCAGCCTACTGCCCCGCCGCGCCACCGTCGCTGCCCTGGTGGCGCAGGCTCCGGTCTCCGGGGTCCCGCTGACCTCAGGCGCAGCCGGGGCGGCGGCAGTTTCCGCGGGCAGCGGACCTGGCCTGTCCGCCGCCGAGCTGTCCGTCTTCCTGAAGGCTGCGGTGAGCCGTCTGGGCCTGCCGTACGTCTGGGGCGCGGCGGGACCGAGTTCCTTCGACTGCTCCGGCCTGGTGCAGTGGTCGCTGGCCCAGGCCGGCGTGACGATGCCCAGGGTGGCGGTCGATCAGGCCCGCACCGGGCCGCAGGTACCGCTGAGCCAGCTACAGGCAGGGGATTTGCTCTTTTATCACACCGACCCCACAGCTCCGACGTATATCTCGCACGTCGCCATTTACCTTGGCAAGGGCCTGATGATTCAGGCGCCGGAGCCGGGCATGGACGTGCAGATCGTGCCGGCTGACTTCGGCTCGGGCTTCGCAGGCGCGGTGCGCGTGTACCCGAGGGTCGCCGCGGCGGCCGCCGCAAGTCCGGTCGCCTGATCGGCTCTCCTGAGCTGGCCGGGTCCGGTGGGCGGGCTGGCCGGGTCCGGTGGGCGGCTGGCCGGGTCCGGTGGGCTGGCTGGCCGGGTCCGCGGGCTGGCCGGGTTCGCGGGCTGGCCGGGTTCGCGGGCTGGCCGGGGACCCGCTGGCTACCCCGGACCGGCCGATTGCGGGGCAGCCCGGGTCCGCCGCGGTCCTGGATCCGCCGTTCGAGCGGTCCGCGGTCCGGTCCGGCGGTTCCGTACTGCACCCTCGGGCGCCTCGGTTGCCGTCGTATCAACGATGTGTAATCATGATTACATGAGTACTGAGGAGAGCACAGCAACCTCGCTATCCGAGCACCTTCGCGGCTGGTTCACCGGGCGGCTGCCCAGTGACTGGTTCAGCGATGTGCCTGACGTCACACTGGACCGCGAAGAGGTCACCGTGGTCGGCACCCTGCCGGATCCGCAGACCCCCGGGGGGGCCACCGAGGCCGAGCGCGCCGCGGCGGCCGACGGCCGGAGCCGCAGGTTCCGCGAGGAAACCCGCCAGGCGCGGATCGAGATCGCCCGCGAGGCCGAGCATAAATTCGGCCGCAAGGTCTCCTGGGGCGTGGTCTGCGAAGGCAGGAAGGTCATGTTCACCACGTTCTCGGTACCGGTGATGACCAGGCTGCGGCAGCCTGAGCGGCTCGTTCTCGACACGCTGGTCGACGCCGGGGTGGCCCGCAGCCGCAGCGATGCGCTCGCCTGGTGCGTTCGGCTGGTGGGGGAGCACGAGGATAGCTGGCTGACCGATCTCAGGGAGGCGCTCCGCAAGGTCGAGCAGGTGCGGGCAGAGGGGCCCAGGTCCTGACCATCTGACCGCAGGGCGCCTGTCGCCCTGATGGCGGCGCCACGGCGGCATCCGTAACGTTGCGTAGCCGAGAATCTGATCCTTCTGACCGACACGGGCGGAATCTCCGGACCGCCGAGTGTAATTGGCCGCGCCCATGTCGGGGTACACTCCCCAAATCCGTGCGCAGGATGCGTTGACTGCGTGGCAGCGCGTGACGGAGGCGGACCGGGCGCGCTACGCGGCCGGCGGGGAGGATCAGTAGTGGTTTATGACGTGAGTGCCGCATCGGTGGAGTGGAATCCGGGCCCGGAACGGTTGCGCGAACTGACCGAGAAGATGCCGAACAGCCAGGTGACTGAGTTCGGCAACGTGGTGGTCAAGGCGCGCGTGGACGCTCGCAGCACTCGGTCGACCTTTGTGGTCGATGATTCGACGAACGCCACCAAGCAGACGATCACCCGCGAGGAGTATGAGCGGGTAGCTGCCGACCAGGACGCCTATATGGCCGGTCAGCACATGGTCGTCGTGGACGGGTACATCGGATCCGACCCGGAATTCCGCACCAGGGCCAGGCTGATCATCGAGGCGGCCAACGCGAACGTCGCGGCGATGCAGCAGCAGCTCTACTACCCCGTGGGTGCGGATTACGAACCGGCGACGTGGCAGCCGGACACCACGGTTATCTATACGCCCAGCCTGGCCGCCCCTGGCTACCCTGACGACCGGCTCATCGCCGTCGACCTGCGCGACAACCTCACCAGGGTGCTCAACTCGGACTACTTCGGCGAGTCCAAGAAGGGCGGCCTGCGGATGTGGAACAACATCGTCTATAACCGCGGTGGCCTGTCCCTGCACGCGGGCTGCAAGGTGATCCCGGTGAACGGGAAACCCACGACGGTGCTCATCGTCGGCCTGTCCGGGACCGGCAAGACAACGACCACGTTCACCACGCAGCTGGGCAGCAAGCCGGCCCAGGACGACTTCATCGCGCTGATGCCCAGCGGGCTGGTCTACACCACGGAGAACGGGTGTTTCGCGAAGACGTTCGGACTGGACCCGGAGCTCGAGCCTGCCATCTACAACGCCACTACCAAGCCCGACGCCTATCTGGAGAACGTCTCCGTCGATGCCGGCGGCAAAGTCGACTTCTTCGACACCTCCTACACCAAAAACGGGCGTACCACCTGGCCGTTTTCCTACGTCGATCCGTGGCCGGGCAATGCGGTGCCGCCGGCGGAGTTCCTGCTGATCCTGAACAAGAACGAGAACATCGTCCCTGGCGTGGCACGGCTTGACCGTGAGCACGCGGCCGCCTACTTCATGCTCGGCGAGACCACCGGGACCTCGGCGGGAGGCAGGGACGAGGAAGGCAAGTTCCTGCGCGTTCCCGGCACCAATCCGTTCTTCCCGCGGGACATGGCCGACATGGGTAACCGGATCCTGGAACTGCTCGACAGCCACGAGATGAAGGTGTTCGTGCTCAACACGGGCCGGGTTGGCGGCGGCGGTGACAACCCGGAGTCGAAGAAGGTGACGATCCCGTATTCGTCCGCCATCGTGCAGGCTATCGTAGAGGGCACTATTGAGTGGGTGAGCGACGATGACTTCGGTTACGAGGTAGCCTCGTCCCTGCCTGGCGTAGACGACATCGACATCCTGCAGCCCCGTCGGCTCTATGAGCGCACCGGCCGGCTCGACGAGTACGACGCCATGGTCGCCAGGCTCAAGCGGGAGCGCCGCGAGTACCTCGGATCGTTCCCCGGCCTCGACGACGCTATCGTGAAGTCGATCGGCTGACCAGGATCGCCGGGCCGCCTGAGCGCGCCAGCGCCTGACCCTGGCCCTGTCAGGCGCTGGCCCCGGTCCGGTATGGAGGATAAGCGGCGTGGGGTTGACCGGTCTTACGGACGGCAATGTTAACGTTCCGTCATGGGTGAACTACGTTGCGTTGATGGCTCTGTTCTCACAGTTGTCCCCGTCCCCTGTCGTGACCGGGCCGGGAAGCCGTATGAGATCACCCTGGAGCTCAGCCGCGATGGCCGGCCATTCGCGACGGTCGGCGAGCGCTGCGGGTTCCGGCTTTCCCGGCTAGCCGCCAGGGTGACCGCCGCGCGCGGCGACCTGGAACAGGCTGCGGCGTGGCCCGATCCCGACGACCGTTTTCCTGATGCCGGGGATGACGCGAGCGCGCTCGGGTCGCTGCGGGACTATCCGCCGGCCGAACGCGAGTACTTCCTGCTCCGGTCCAGGGACCGGACTGACCTGCCCGGCGCCGGAGAACTCCGGTGCACGCTGCGGTCCAGCGCGCACTGGCTGGGCGGGCCGGGGGAGCCAGGGGCGCCAGGCGGCGTCCAGTCGTCCGGCGAGCGCTGGGTCGACGGCTGGCGGCTGACCCGCCGAGTGGTCATCGAAGCGTGGGACGCTGGAGGAATCGGCGTACGGTCCGTGCTGACCTCAGCCGAACTGATGACATTCTTGGATACGGTGCTAAGCGAGCCAGATGCAGCGGCCCTGGTGGCCCCTGCTCCGGCCGGGGTGAAACGAGCCAGAAGGCTGCTGGGCGGCGTCAGGAGGCCGGCCAGGCGGCAGCGAGAAAGGGTGCCGGATGGGACTGCGCGATCTCGTTTACCGGCTCTACGAGCACAGGCTCGAAGCGTCGCTCTCGCCACAGGCGATGCCCAGGCATGTCGGGGTGATGTGCGACGGTAACCGAAGGTGGGCCCGGTCAGCCGGCTTGCTGGACGTCAGCAGCGGGCACCAGAAGGGCGCCGACAAGATCTTCGAGCTGCTGCAGTGGTGCCGCCAGACTGGCGTCGAGGTCGTAACCCTCTGGCTGCTGTCCACTGACAACCTCAGCCGCCCGGCCGCCGAGCTCGATCCGTTGCTGCGGATCATCGAAGATACGGTCCGCGAATTGGTCGCCCAGAACTGGCATGTCAATCCGATGGGAGCGCTTGACCTGCTGCCCGCGGAGACCGCTCAGGTGCTGAAGGACGCCGGCGAGGCGACGGCGAAGCGTCCCGGGCTGCTGGTCAACGTGGCGGTCGGGTACGGCGGGCGGCGGGAGATCGCTGATGCGGTGCGGTCCCTTTTGCAAGACCACGCGACCAGGGGTACCACGATCGAAGAGCTTGCCGAGGTCCTGGACGTCGAGCACATCGCCGAGCATCTGTATACCGCCGGCCAGCCCGATCCGGATCTGGTGATCCGCACCTCCGGGGAGCAGCGGCTTGGCGGGTTCCTGCTCTGGCAGAGCGCGCAGTCGGAGTTCTACTTCTGTGACGCCTACTGGCCTGCCTTCCGCCGGGTGGACTTCCTCCGCGCGCTGCGCTCCTATGCGGCACGGCAACGCAGGTTCGGCACCTGAGGCATCGAGCTGATCAGTTGATGATCTAACGGAGCGGCCGCTAATGGCACGCTCCGGCCCGGCCCGCGCACCGGAGAGTGCATGATCCAATCGATGGATAGCGTGATCCATAGGCCGGATGACGTCTGCCGTGTCGGGCGGGTTAACAGCTTGTTGCGGTACTTCCGAGATCAGGGTGACCGAGGGTACCGTCAGACCTGACGGGCGGTGCGTAGCCGCCCGACGGGAAGGCCCTCGACATCCTCGAGCTTCGCGTCCTGGCACGCAGGCGAGACGAGCGACTGGCCGGCGCCCGGCCCGTCGCTGGCCGGTCCCGGTCCCGCCGACACGCATGTGTCCGAACGCGGCGCCGCCCCCGGCGCCCAGGGGAGAGCGAGTGGCCAGTCACCCATCGAGTCAGTCAGCCAGCCGCCGCGCAACAGCGGCTAGCGCAGCCGGCAGTACCAGGCTCACTTACGTCCTTGACACCAGCGTCCTGCTGGCCGACCCGGGTGCCATCGGCAGGTTCGCCGAGCACCGCGTCGTGCTGCCGGTCGTGGTGATTACCGAACTGGAGGCCAAGCGCCATCATCCCGAACTGGGCTACTTCGCCCGCCAGGCCCTCCGGCATCTGGATGACCTGAGGATCTCTTACGGCAGGCTGGACGCTGACCTGCCGGTGGGCGATCAGGGGGGCACTGTCCGGGTCGAGCTGAACCATGCCGACCCGTCGGTCCTGCCCGCTGGTTTCCGCCTTGGTGACAGCGACACCAGGATCCTCTCGGTGGCGCGCAGCCTGGCCGCCGAGGGTGACTGCGTCGTCCTGGTCAGCAAGGACCTGCCGCTCCGGGTCAAGGCGGCTGCCGTCGGCCTGCCCGCCGAGGAGTACCGCGCCGAGTTGCCGGCTGACTCCGGCTGGACTGGCATGCGGGAGATTGATCTCACCGCGGCCGAGATCGACGAGCTATACAGCTCGGGCAGGCTGGACTGCGCTGCCGCACGTGACCTGCCGTGTCACACCGGGCTCGTGCTGCTGTCCGGCTCGGGAGCCGGAAGCGCGCTCGGCCGGGTGCAGCCGGACAAGTCGGTCCGGCTGGTCCGCGGTGACCGCGAGGTGTTCGGACTGCGCGGCCGCAGTGCCGAGCAGCGGATCGCGCTTGACCTGCTGCTCGACGCCGACGTCGGGATCGTGTCGCTCGGCGGGCGCGCCGGGACCGGTAAGTCTGCGCTAGCTCTCTGCGCGGGCCTTGAGGCGGTCATTGAGCGGCACCAGCACCGTAAGCTGCTCGTTTTCCGGCCGTTGTATGCGGTCGGCGGCCAGGAGCTTGGCTACCTGCCCGGTTCCGAGGCGGACAAGATGAATCCCTGGTCGCAAGCGGTCTATGACACGCTGTCCGCCGTCACGTCGAAGGACGTGATCGACCACGTGCTAACCCACGACATGCTCGAGGTGCTGCCGCTGACCCACATCCGGGGCCGGTCCCTGCACGACTCGTTCGTCATCGTGGATGAGGCGCAGTCGCTCGAGCGCGGGGTCCTGCTCACCGTGCTGTCAAGGATCGGCTCCGGCTCGCGGGTGGTGCTGACCCACGACATTGCGCAACGGGACAACCTGCGGGTCGGCAGGCACGACGGTGTCGTAGCGGTGATCGAGAAACTGAAGGGGCATCCGCTGTTCGCGCACGTCACACTGGTCCGGTCCGAACGGTCCCCGATCGCCGCGCTGGTCACCGAGATGCTGGAGGACGCCGCTCCCTGATCACCGAGGGACCGGAGTACGCTGCAGCCGCGGTCACTCCAATGGGGTGGCTCCGACCAGGGAGTCGCAATGCGGGCCCTGGCACGGTACGGTGACCAGCGTCATGAGCAATCCGCCCGACGCGCCCGACGCGCCCGGCAGCGCTGCCGCTGCCGGGCTGCGGCGCCGCGCTATGCAGCCGGGCCCGGCTAGCGCCGTAGCGATTTCCGTGGTCATGCCGATCCGAAACGAGGAACGGCACCTGGAGGAATCGGTCCGGTCCGTGCTCGGCCAGGATTACTCAGGAGAGATCGAGCTTGTGCTCGCCATCGGCCCGTCCCGCGACCGGACCCTTGATATCGCGGAACGGCTGGCGGCCGCCGACTCCCGCGTCACTGTGATTCCCAATCCAAGCGGGCGGATACCCAGCGCGCTCAACGCGGCGATCAAGGCATCACGGCACTCGGTCGTCGCACGGCTAGACGGGCATGCGGTACTGCCGCCCGGGTACCTGCGGACCGCGATGGCCGTCCTTGAGGAGACTGGCGCGGACGATATCGGCGGCATCATGGCCGCAGTCGGCGTGACGCAATTCGAGCAGGCCGTCGCGTGGGCGATGACGTCCCCGGCAGGGGTCGGCGCGTCGCGATTTCACACTGGCGGCCTGGCCGGCCCGGCCGACACGGTCTACCTGGGGGTCTACCGGCGGGCCGCGATCGAGCGGGTGGGCGGATACGACGAGGCGTATCAGCGTGCCGAGGACTGGGAAATGAATCACCGGATCAGGCTGGCCGGGGGCCAGATCTGGTTCCAGCCCGATCTTCACGTCACCTACCGGCCACGGGCCAGTGTGCGCGCACTTGGCACCCAGTACTTTCACTATGGCCGGTGGCGACGGGTGGTGGCGCGTCAGCATGCAGGCACGATCAACCCGCGCTACCTGGCGCCGCCGCTGGCGGTGCTGGCGATGGCTGCCGGGATCGCCGCGGGTCTAGTCGGCTTGGCCGCCGCCGGCCCGCTGCGGTGGCTGACCCTTGGGTTCGTGATTCCCGCTTGCTACCTGGCCGGGATCCTAGCCGTTACCGTGACGGCGGCCCGCAGCCTTGCCCCGCCCGTGCTGGCGCGGCTGCCTGCCGCGCTGGTCACTATGCATGTCTGCTGGGGGGCCGGATTTCTGACCAGCCCGCGCAGCCTCATACCAGGCGGTCACAGTCCGCGGGCCTGAGCCGCCCGGCCCGGATCGCCGGACCCGAATCTGCCTGCCCGGATCGCGCTGCCGGAACCGCGCTGCCGGAACCGCGCTGCCGGAACTAGCCTGCGCCAGGCCTGCTAGCTGCCAGCGAGCAGGCGGCGCACCACGCGCTCGGCGGCGTGGCCATCATCGAGACTGCAGTACCTGGCGGCGAACCTGCTGTAGGCCGTTCGGTATGACAGCTCTACCGCGGCGATGTCCTGAAGGGCCGCGATGACCTCGGCTGAGGTGGCCAGCAGCGGACCCGGCGCGGTTGCCTCGAAGTCGAAGTAGAAGCCACGCAGCCGGTCCCGGTAGCGATCGAGGTCGTAGGTGAAGAAGACCATCGGGCGGCCGGTACCGGCGAAGTCGAACATGGCCGATGAGTAGTCAGTCAGCAGCACATCGCTGATCAGGTAGAGGTCGGTGACATCGGGATAGCGGGTGACGTTGATGGCGAAGCCGTCCGCCGCCCGGTCAGGCAGGCCGTTCCGCATCTGGGTGTGCAGCCTGATCAGCAGGACATGGTCGGAGCTGAGGGCGGCGGCGGCCTTCTCGAGATCCAGTTCAAGTTCGAACCGGTAACGTCCCCGGTCAGCCGCCGCGTCATCACGCCAGGTGGGCACGTATAGGACGATGCGCTTGTCGGCGGGCAGGCCCATCCGGTTCAAGATGGCCGCCCTGCGCTCAGCCTGCCCCGGGCGGTGCAGGGCATCGTTGCGCGGATACCCGGACTCGAGGATCTCCCCCTGGAAGCCGAACGCGCGCCGGAAGATGGGCGTGCTGAACGAGTTCGGCGACAGCAGCAGATCCCAGTTCGCGACGTCGGCGCGGAGCAGGTCCGGGTAGACGATACCGCTGGTGAACTGCGGCCGGTCAACATCCAGGCCGATCCGCTTGAGCGGCGTCCCGTGCCAGGTCTGCAGGCAGGTCTGGCCGTCGCGGTTGGTGAACCAGCGCGGCAGCATGTCATTGAAGATCACATAACGTGCCCGGGCCAGCGCCTCGAAGTGCGCCCTGCTATTCGCGAGCATCACCCGGCCGCCGTCGGGAACCGCGAAGTCGCCGGCTTCGCTGACCCAGGCGCAGTCCAGCTCGGGGCGCACACGGCGCAGTTCCGCATAGATCGCGAGCGGGTTGTCTGAGCAGGCACGGGCGTTGAAGCTGTCGAAGACAGCGAGGTCACGCAAGGGCTGGCGGACGGCCTTCGGGTAATCGCGGGTCGTCAGCCGCCGCACCGCGTAGCGGCCGCGCTCGTCGTCGGACAATGCCTGCCGGACGTTCAGCCGTAGCGCATCGGTGCGGTACGGCTGCAGCTCGATTTCGTGCGAGCCGATGCGCTGGTAGCCAGGTAGCTCTGCCAGCAGGTGCCGGGCGACGGCGATGGTGATCTCCCCGTCTCCGGCAGATCCGAGGAGCCGCCACCCGCCGCTGGCCAGCGGAAGACAATCGCCCTGGTCAGGCATGGCTTCCGGCGCGAGCTCGGTGACGAAATTGTCGGCCGCCCAGGTCAGCGGCAGCCGGTGCTGCTGTCCTGACTCGCTGTGGCGCAGGATCAGTTCGGCCGGCCTGCTGGCGGGGTCGGTGTAGTCGCCGCGCAGCTGCAGGTGCCGCGCCGCAGTCCAGTCGAAGCCCGTGATCACCGGGCGCAGGATCCGTTCCAGCACCGACAGGAAGCCGAAATGGGTGACGAAGGCAGTAACTTCCCGCCCGCCCTGGCTCAGTCGCGCTCCCACCGTCCAAGGGGCCGTCGCCAGCCGGGTCGTCGCGCCGCCGCCACCGGGATTGATCGAGACGTCCCAGGTGAACTCGTCATGAATATGCGTGATCTTAGCGATCGGGCTGGCCGGATCCGCTGAGCGGAGCAGTTTGCCGACCGGCACCCGGGCCCGGAAGGCCGTGCGCCGGCGGCCGCGGTCCCGCTTGCCAGCCCCCGCCCAGGGCCCGGTGGCCTCGGCAGCCACCCGGACCGCCTTCCCGCCGCCCTTGCTGGGTGAAATCACCAGCATGGCTCCTGCCCGGAGCGGGAACCTTGTCCAGCCTTCGATGTCGAACGTGTCAGTGCCCGCGCGACAGGTGGTCACCAACGCGGTGATCCGCCTGCCTTGGATGACGAACCGCCCGTCCTGCTCGGGAGCGGGCTGGACCCAGACAGTTTCGCTGATCCAGCGGCCTGCTGGCCATTGGGCGGAGCCACTCGTGACGGTGCTGGTCGCGCCGCTCAGCACCAGCCCCCCGCCACGGACCTCGACCGTGAGCTCCCAGTTCGCGGCGCGCCACAGGCCAGGCAGGGTGGCCAGGCGGCGCGGGTCAATCTCCACGGCAAAGCCTGACCAGTCGTAGCATGCCGCGCTCTGGCCTGAGTTGGCCGTGACGTCCGGGCGGAAAACGCGCTCTACCCGGAGCCTGACGGTCCGGCGCGCCCTCCTGTTGCGCAGGATAACCCGGATCTGCGAGTCTGACTTGCCGGGGGAGTCGAGCCGCCGGATGTAGGCGTGACCTTCGAGGCGGAGCCTGGGCCCCCGCCACGTCGCGGCGTTCATGGCTGCGCTAAGCGTCATCTCGGCGGTGATGTCGAAGACATGATCGGGTATGCCGCGGGCCTGATCCCGGAAGAACGGGTAGGCGGCATACCATCGTCCCGGCTCAGCGCTGCTCGCCACGACCGGAACCCCCTGGCCGTCATTGCGCCGCGAGAATTGCAGCACCTCCAGGTACTCAGACATCATCCCGTGGCTCAGCAGATGGCAGTGCAACCTCATGAGCGCGGGCACATCGACGTAGCCGGAATCGCCGACGTGGCGCAGGTAGCTGGTGGCGAGCTCGGCCAGCCGCACGCGATGGGCGTCGCTGGCGTACGCGTATGCGTTGGCCAGCAGCGGGAAATCGCTCCTGAGCACGGACCGGTCGAAGATCGGTTTGAGCGCGGGCGCGTTGGCTTCAAGGAACGACGCGATGTCGGCCATGGCAGCCATGCGATGCTCGACGTTCTGAAGCTCGCGCGAACGCTGGGTGATGGAAAGGGCGCCGTCGTCACGCTCGCGCCAGTAATAGACCACGTCGCGGAAGACGTCAACGGATGAGGCCAGCACGTGCGCCCGCACCATGACGGGCGGATCTTCATAGAGGCCGTCGGCGAACTCGAACCCGTGCGTATCCCAGAACGATCGCCGGAAGATCTTGTTCCAGCAGGTCCGGTCCTTGAGCAGGGCAGGCAATCTGGACACGTGCGTGCGCGGGACGGTTTTGCGGAACGGCTCCTCGTGCAGCACCGATGGCCGAGTTCCCAGCGAGCTGATGCGGCTGACACCGCCGCACGCGATGTCCGAGCCGGTCTTCTCCAGCGAGCCGACCAGGAGCTCGTACGCGTGCAGGTCGACCAGGTCGTCGCTGTCAACGAAGGCCAGGTAGGTTCCGGTGGCCCTGCGCACGCCGGTGTTGCGCGCGATTCCAGGGCCCTGCTGCTGCTGCTGGATGAGCTGGAATCTTGAGTCGCGGGCGGCGTAATCCTTCGCGACGACGGTGCTCGTGTCGGTAGAACCGTCGTCGACCATTA
The DNA here is from genome assembly GCA_963774825.1 of uncultured Actinomycetes bacterium. Classification (GTDB taxonomy): domain Bacteria; phylum Actinomycetota; class Actinomycetes; order Streptosporangiales; family Streptosporangiaceae; genus DATBGO01. The sequence goes on from CAVZGW010000006.1 coordinate 421,081, forward strand.
TGACTTCGAGGTCGCGAAACGTCTGCCTGGCAATGGACTCAAGTGCCGCCTCGATATACCGCTCGACGTTGTGAAACGGCACGATGACGCTGACCTTCGCCACCAGAGCTGGCACCTCCGGGATCGCCGGCTGACTTCCCAGCAGGCTCGTCGGTCACGGCGGCTCCCGGCATATCTGGCCACAAGCCGTATTCCCGATACAAGAGGTCTAATTTACTTCTGCGTTGGTTAATGTCAAGGCAAACTTTGATCCTTCGTCACCCGGGACCGCCGGCCCCTGAGGTAGGGCGTGGTCAGCCGGCGAGCAGTGCCTCGGCAACGTCCAGGTCGGCCGGGTAGGTGATCTTGATGTTGCGCTCGCTGCCAGGAACCACGTGGATCGCCACCCCGGGCAGGTAGCGCAAGACAACCCCGCAGTCATCAGTGGCGGCTGCGTTGGTATAGGCAGGATCGGCCAGCGCGAGGTCATGGGCCTGCCTGAGCACGGAAAGCCGGAATCCCTGCGGAGTCTGGCAGCGCCGGAGGCTGTCCCGGGCTGGCATCCCCGTCATCAGCCCGTCGTTGACGACTACGATCGTGTCGGCTGAGGGAACGACGACCCCTACCGCAAGGGAGGTGTCCAGTGCTGTCACGCAGTCGGCGATGATCCGCTGGTCGAGCAGCGGCCGGGCGGCGTCATGCAGCAGCACGTTGCACTCGCTCGCACCAAGTGCCGCGATCGCGCGGCGGGTGGAGTCCGCCCGTGCTGCGCCGCCCTCGATAACGTCCGCAAGCTTGCGGTACCGGCCGCGGGCCAGCTGTTTCCTGGCCTGTCCGGCGTAGCCGGTGGCCATCACGAGTAGGACAGTGTCGATGCCAGGGGCTGCTTCGAAGGCCGCAACCGAGTGCTCCACCAGCGGCTTCCCCGCGAGGATCTGCAGCTGCTTGGGTAGCCGTCCGCCGAACCGCTGGCCCGCCCCGGCGGCCAGCACGACCGCGACCGTCCGCATGAAGGGACCTTACCCGGCCGGCCTCCTGTTGCCGACACAGCGGCAGCGGGTTGTACTTGTAGAGCCGGCCCGGGCAGGGGCCGCCTGCCGGGGCCGAATCGCGTATGTACTCTAGGTAATTGATTCAATGCATAGCGTATGGAGGACTCCATCACATCGGGCCCGAACGGGCCTGCCGACGGGCCAGCCAGCAGCGGCGCGGCTGGAGGCCCGGTCGGCGGGTCGGTGAGCGAGACGCTCGGCTCGTCCGTCCGCTCCGTGACCAGGGCGCCAGCAGCTCGCCGTGGCAGGTTGGCGGCGGCCGCGGGCGGCGGGCAGGCCCCTGGTCGTGGCCAGTTGCCGGCGGTTACGAGCGGCGGGCAGGCGGCTGGTCGTGGCCAGTTGGCGGCGGCCGCGAGCGGCGGGGTGGCCGTTGATCGTGGCCAGTTGCCGGCGGTTACGGTCGGCGGGCCGTCGGCTGGTCGTGGCCAGTTGCCGGCGGCCGCGGGCGCCGGGCCGGGCATTTCCGAAGCCATTGAGTATGTGCCCGGCCGCGTGGCGGAGTGGGCAATGCGGCGCAACATGGCCCCGAATTCGGCCACCGGCATCTCGTTCATCCTTGCGGTATGCGCCGCAGTCTGGTTCTCCGGGGGTAGCAGGCCCGACAGCACGAAGGCCGCGCTCGCCCTGTGCGGCAGCTACCTTGCCGCGTGGGCCGCCCGGCTGCTGATCATGCCCACAGCCGGTTCCCGAGCCGGCACGTCAGCCGGCGTCCGAGCCGCGGCGCCAGCCGGCGTCCGAGGCGGGGCGCCAGCCGGCGTCCGAGCCGGGGCGTCAGCCGGCGTCCGAGCCGGGGCGCCAGTCGGCATTTCAGCCGGCGCCGTGCCGAATGGCCGTGACATCGCCCGGGACGGCGGCAGGGCGAGCGCCGCCCCCGTCGGCGCGACCGCAAGTGCCGCTGTCGGTGCGGAGCGGCTGGCCAGGCTGACCGGCCCGGCCTGTGAATTCGCGATCTACGCGGGACTTGCCGTCGGCGCGCATGCGGCACGCTGGAGCGGGGCGTGGGAGCTGGCAACAGTAGCGGCGATCCTGCTGTCGGTGCGCCGGACGATGCTGGCCTGCAGCGACAACACGGGCGCGAGGTCGCGGCAGGTCCTCAGCGGCGGCGGCTGGCGGATCCTGGCGCCGCCAGGCGCCGGCCGGCTGGCACTGATCGCTGTGGTGGCATCGGTCTGGGGGACCCGGATGGCCCTGGTTGCCCTGCTGGCCTGGGGGATCGCCGCCACTGGTTACGCGATGACGGCCCCGCAGGCGGCTGGTCCGGCCAGGGCCAGTGTGACGAGGTACCGTGACGACGGACAGATCGCGCGCTGGCTTGGCCGGCTGGTCCGCGGGAACATCCCCGCGCTGCCGCCTGCGCTGGCGGGTCTCGCGGCCACTGCGACGCTCGCCGTGCTCGGCCTGCGGGACCTCCCAGGGGTCCTGGTGCTCACGCCGGCCATAGCAATGCTGCTCGCGGCACCTGGTTCCAGCGACTTGCACGCCGGGATGTTCGACTGGCTGGTGCCCGCGATCTTGCAGGCTGGTCAGTTTCTTTACATTGCCGCCGTCGGCTTTTCCTGTGGCGTCCCCGCGCCGCTGACGTTCGCCCTGTGTGCCGTGATCGGGCTGCGCTACCTGGCGCTTGCCGGTCCGGTGCTGCCCGGCCAAAGCCGGCTTGACCTCGGCAGCAGCCTGGGCTGGGAGGGGCGGATGCTCGTGGTCGGGGTCGGCGCGATGGCCGGCGTTACGACATTCGCGTACGCGGCGCTGACGGCGTATCTTGGGGTGCTTATCTGCGCGAAAGTCATGACACCTGCCGAGGGAGCCGGCCAGTGATCGGGATGGTCCTTGCGGCAGGCGCCGCCCGGCGGCTGCGCCCGGAGACCGACCAGCTGCCCAAGACGCTGCTCCCGGTGGCGGGCGACAGGACCATCCTCGACATCGCGCTGCGCAATCTGTCCGCCGTAGGGCTGAGCGAGGTCGTCATCGTGGTCGGGCACGCGGCAGCCGCCATCGCCGATCGTGCGGCGAGCCTGGAACGCAGCTACGGCATCACGCTTGAGCTCATCCATAACGACCGCGCCCTTGACTGGAACAACGCTTACTCGCTCTGGCTGGCGCGCGAGTATTTCGGTGCCGGGGTGCTGCTGGTCAATGGTGACACCGTGCATCCGGTCAGCGTCGAGAAGACGCTGCTCGCAGCGCGGGTGGTGGACGGGAAGGGCCTGGCGGACGTCATCCTGGCTGTCGACAACGTGAAGCGCCTCGGGGACGAGGAGATGAAGGTCGTCGTTGACGCACGCGGGCTGCTGGCCAGGATCAACAAGAACCTCGATCCGGCCGGGGCCTACGGCGAGTACATCGGCGCGACGCTCATCGAGGCCGCTGCCGCCGCGCCGCTCGCCTCGGCGCTGGAGGCAACCTGGCGGCGCGATCCTGGCCGCTACTACGAGGACGGCTATCAGGAACTCGCTGACCGGGGCGGCGAGATTGCGGTGGCGCCGATCGGGGCGGTCGACTGGGTAGAGGTCGACAACCACGATGACCTCCGCCGGGCCAGGGAGATCGCGGGCCGCTGCTAGCCTGGCGGGCCGCCGCCAGGCTCGGGCACCGCTGCCGGTCTCGCGCGGCGCTGCCAATCTCGCCGGCCGCTGCTAATCTCGCGGGTGGCTGTCACGATCGGCTGCCGCCCGCCTTGCCGGGAGCCGCACGCGGTCGCTGACTGCTGACCACTCAGCTCGCCATGGCGCAGGCGTTTCGTGTCCTGGCGTCAACCCGGAGGAAGCTCATGCCGCTGCTGGCCCGGATGCTCGCCGCGCCGCTCATCATCGATGTCCGGCCTGGCGCGGTCACCGGCCTCGGTGCGTTGCTGGCCGACCGGCGGATCGCGACCGAGGGACGGGTGGCTATCGCGGTCGGGCCAGGCCAGGGTGACAGCATCGTGGCGGATCTCCAGATCGACGCGGCTGAGGTGTTCCGCGTCACGGACGGCACCCATGACAGTGCCGTCGCGCTTGGTAAGCGGCTGCGGTCCGGTGCCTACGAGGCGGTGGCGGGCATCGGCGGCGGCCGGACCATCGACGTGACCAAGTTCGCGGCGCATATGGCTGGCATCCCGATGGTCGCGGTCGCGACCAGCCTCGCCCATGATGGCATCGCCTCGCCGGTCAGCTCGCTAGAGCATGAGTCGGGGAAGGGATCCTACGGGGTGGTGTCCCCGGTGGCGGTAGTGGTAGACCTTGACCGGGTACGGTACGCCCCCGACCCCCTGGCCAGCGCCGGGATAGGTGACGTGGTAAGCAACCTGTCGGCGATTGCCGACTGGGAGCTCGCGGCGGCCGACACAGGCGAGCGCGTGGACGGGCTCGCTGTCGCCATGGCCAGGACGGCGGCCCAGGCAGTGCTGCACCAGCCAGGTCCGGCCCGCTCCGACGAATTCCTCACGGTACTCGCCGAGGCGCTGATCCTGTCCGGGATGGCGATGGCCGTCGCGGGCTCAAGCCGCCCGTGCAGCGGCGGCGATCACGAGATCATGCACGCGATCGACCAGCTCTATCCGGGCACCGCCAGCCACGGCGAACTGGCCGGGGTGGGTGCCCTGCTCTGCGCTCACCTGCGGGATGATCCTGGGCAGGCGGTGGTGATCTCCGCCTGCCTGCAGCGGCACGGGCTGCCGCGCAGCTACGCGGACCTGGGCCTGTCCCAGGCTGAATTCGCCAAGGCGGTGGCGTTCGCCCCGGCCACCCGGCCGGGCCGGTACACGATCCTCGAGCGCCTCGCGATGTCGGAGGCGGAGACGGCCAAGCGAGTGGAGGAGTATGCCAGGGCCTACGCTGGCTGAGCTCAGGTCGGCGGGCCAGCCGCCTGCTGTTATTGCGCGATTGAACGATGAGCACTGGGCTGGCCGCGTTTACATGCGCAAGCTCTCGCCATGGGCGACCTGGGTGTTCGCCAGGCTGGGCTGGAGCCCGAACGCCGTCACCGCGCTGTTCATCGTCTGCGGGCTTGCCGCCGGCCTGGTGATCGCGTTCGGCGGCCTGGCGACGGCCGTTGCCGGCGCCGTTCTCATCCAGGGTTATCTGCTGTTTGACTGCTCGGACGGCGAACTGGCCCGGTGGAGCAAGAGGACCTCGGTGGCCGGCATCTACCTCGACGGGATCGGGCACTACCTGGGCGAGGCGGCACTGCTCACCGGGCTCGGCATCCGGGCCCAGGGACATCTCACCGTCTCGGGAGGTTACGTCAGCGCCGGGCTCGGTGCCGCGCTGCTCGCCATGATCGTCAAGGCGGAAACCGACAACGTGGTGGTCGCCAGGGCCAAGGCCGGGCTGCCGGGCGGGCACGACGACGACTCGCTGCAGCCCCAGTCCTCCGGCCTGGCCGCGGCGCGCCGCCTGGCTAGCGTGCTGCGCGTGCACCGGATAATCCAGGCGGTCGAGCTCTCGGTGCTGATCCTGGTCGCGGCGATAATTGACGCTATCCGCGGCGGGCTGCTGGCTACCCGGGTGCTGGTCATCGCCTGCCTGGTAGTGGCCGCCTTGATGGTGGTCGCGCATCTGGCGGCTATCCTCGCGTCCCGGCGGCTGCGGTGAAGCTGTCCTGCGTCATCCTCACGATGGGCAACCGGCCTGCCGAGCTTGACCGGGCGATCGCCAGCGCCGCGGCCCTGCGCGGGGACGGCGTGGACTTGATCGTTGTCGGAAATGGTGCGGATGTGCCGCCGGTGCCGCGTGGTGTGCGGAGCATCCGGCTGCCGGAGAATATGGGCGTCGCGGCCGGCCGGAACGCTGGGGTGGCCGCCTGCACCGGCGATGTGGTGCTGTTCCTCGACGACGACGGCTGGTACCCCGATCCGGGTCTGTCCGAGCACGTCGCCCGCGCCTTCGCGGCCGATCCCCGGCTAGCGGTGCTGTCGTTCCAGGTCGTCGACCCCGACGGGGGTCCGGGCGCGCGATGGCACGTTCCGAGGCTGCGGGCCGGTGATCCCGGACGGTCATCGGAGGTGACCACGTTCAGCGGGGGGGCTTGCGCCATCAGGCGCTCGGCGTATCTGGACGCAGGCGGCCTGCCTGATGTGTTCTTCTTCGCGCACGAGGAAACCGACCTGGCCTGGCGGCTGATCGGCCTCGGTTACCGGCTCGAATACGATGCCGGGGCGCGGATGTGCCACCCGCCGCTACCGAATAAGCGGCATGCCGGATTCTACGAAGTAGACGGACGGAACCGGGTACTGCTGGCCCGCCGGAACCTGCCCTGGCTGCTGGCCTGGGCTTATCTGCTGGACTGGTTCGCGATCACGGTGCTGAGGGAACGGTCCCCCGCGGCCACCAGGGCATGGCTATCCGGGTTCGCCAGCGGCTGGCGGATGGATCCGGGACAGCGCAGGCCGATGTCGGCCAGGACGGTGTGGCTGATGGCCCGCGCCGGACGGCCTCCGGTGATCTGAGGCGGCATATCCCGGCTACATCGGCCCGCATTGGACACGAGCGGCTAGAATTCGTGCGGTGGACTGTAGCCAATCGCGATGCTCACACTGAAGGCGGCGCCGCCGGATAAGTCCCGCACGCGCCGCCTAATCGCATGGACGCCCGCAGTCGCAGTTCCGCAGCGCTGGACGGCGGCCGCGTTCGCCATCTGCGCCGCCTTTGCCGGCGGGGTCGCCCTGTTCAGCTCGAACGATCTGCACAGGCGCTGGGGGGTCGTTGCCTCCTGTGCGTATCTGGCCGCCTGCCTGGCTGTCCTGGCCTGGCGGTCCCGCGGGATCGATCTCGCGCTGCTGCTGAGCGTCTGCGGTGCCCTCGTTACGCCGCTGTTCTGGAACGCCGCCACCGGCCGGCGGCAGCCAGAAGTGTCCGTGATCAACCGCTCTGCGGTCCAGCTCATGCACCACCAGTCGCCGTACCAGAGCGCGACCGCGCTGGCGACGGTTCACAACCCGAACGCCTATAACCCGTATCTGCCCGTTATGTCGTTGTTCGGCGTTCCGCGGGCCCTGTTCGGGTCGCACTTGATCACTGATCCACGGATCTTCTTCGGGCTGGCGTTCGTGATCTTCTTCGGGCTGGCCCTGGCAGTCGCAGGCGCCACGCATGTAGTCCGCTGGACGATCTTTGTCGCGGCCACACCGGTGATCGCGTTCGAACTGGCCGTCGGTGGCACGGATGTGCCCATTCTCGCGCTGATGTGCCTTGGCCTGGCGCTACTTTGGCGGCAGCCCCGGTGTGTCCTGGCCGGGATAGCGCTCGGTGTCGCCTCGGCGGCCAAGGCCACCGCATGGCCGGCGGTGCTCGTTGCCGTTGTGCTGCTCGGAGTCCGTGATGGCCGCAGGCCCACGCTCATCTTCCTCGGCTCGGCGCTGCTTTCCTGCGCGGCGCTAGTCGGCCCGGTCGCCGCAATCTGGCCGTCGGCACTCGTCGAGAACACGATCATGTTCCCGCTCGGACTTGCCCCCATCAAGTCAGCCGCTGCGAGCCCGCTGCCGGGCCACCTGATAGCTGAGACCGGTCATACCGGGCATCTGATCGCCGTGGCCCTGCTGGTGGCGGCCGGTCTCGGGATCGCCATTTCGCTGATCATCAGGCCACCGAAGACCGTTCCCGCCGCGGCCTGGTGGCTCATCATCGGCCTCACGCTCATGTTCGCCCTGGCCCCGGCAACCAGGTTCGGCTACTTTATCTACCCGGGCGCGCTGCTGATGTGGCTCCAGGTATCCCTGCTCGGCCGCGGATGGTCAGGCATTGAGCCAGGTGATGGCAACGGCTGGCAGGCCCGCGCTCTGGTGCTCACCGACTCGGCGTAGCGCCGCCGGGCTGTTCCGGCCCGTTCCAGCCGGGGCGGACGTCCGCCCCTGGTGCCGTTCCGGCCCGGTCAGCGCTAGCCGTGCGGGGGGGTTCCGGCGAACCGGTGAAGCTTAGCCCCCGGGGCTGCTTGGCCCGGCGAAGGCGCTCTGGTCCTTGCAGATGTTGGTGTTCGCGGTGACCCCGCCGTATGTGCTGCTGAGGTTATCGACGGAGGGCGCTTTCGCGGGCGATGACGACGACGCGGAAGCCAGACCGCTAAAGCTGGAACCGACGATCAGGTCGACGGTCCCCGGTGTGAGGCTGGTGTCCTTCTGCACGGTGACGCTGCTGAGCTGCGCCTTCAGCGTACGGACCGCGGGCAGGTCAGCAGCGGACGCGTACTCGATGACGGGATCGGTGTAGCCGGTGGTGGCCGCATCGCCAGTGCTCACGACGTTGAAACCGCGTCCGGCGAGATCGGATCCTGCCTGGCCCGCCAGCCCGCTGATACCGGTGCCGTTCAGGACGTTCACGTTGACCTTGGACGGGGCCGTATCGAGCACTGGAGTCGCCGCGGAATTCTTCGGCTTCTTGGTCTTCATGCTGGGCAGCTTCGTGTCATGCGCGATCGCGCTGAACAGGGCGCTGGCCTGCGGCTGCTCCAGCTGGACCTCGGCCCCCGGATCCCCCGGGTAGGGGACATTGGGCGCGGTGACGAACTGCACCGACTGGGACGACAGCCCGCGCAGGCTGTCCGCGATCTGGAGCATCGTGGACTGCTCCAGGCCGCTATCCGTCTCCATGGCGTCCGCTGCGTCCTTGACGACGCTGAGGATCTTGGTCGGGCTGTTGAGCAGGCCGCTGCGCTCGATGCCCTGCACGAGGGAGGCCATGAGGAGCTGGTCACGCTGGATCCGCTGCAGGTCAGAGCCATAGCCGAGGTCCTCGCGGGTGCGCCAGAAAGCCAGCGCCTCACGCCCCATGACGTGATGCCTGCCAGCGCTCAGGTGCAGGCCCGACATGGTATCGTCCACCGCGAATGGCAGGCAGACGCTCACCCCGCCGATATCGTCGATGACCTTCTCGAATCCAGTGAAATCGAGCTGGATGAAATGATCGATATGGATGTTGGTCACATAGTCGACGGTCTTCCAGGTGCAGATGGGGCCGCCGTAGGCGAGCGCGGAGTTGATCCGCTCGACCTCTCCTGGCGAACCCGCCTGCTGGCCGGCGGCACCCACTTGCTTGTCGGCCGGGCAGGCCAGGATGGGGACCATGGTGTCCCTTGGGATGCTGACCACGGTCACGCGGTGGTGGCCGGGAGAGATATGCAGGACCATCAGGGTGTCAGAGCAGTTGCAGCCAACATCCCCGCCGATCGCCCCGTTGGCTCCGCTGCGCGTGTCGGAGCCGAGGAGCAGGATGTTCTCCGCGTTATTGTACTTCGGTGGCTGCTTGCCGAGACTGGTCGCGTCGATGCGCATGATGCTGTCCCAGACGGTGCGGTACTTGACGTAGGCGCCGAGCGCCGCGACGACAAGCACTCCGACGAGGACCGCGGCCATCCAGCCGGTGACAAGCACCCACACTGAGGCCCGGCGCGGACTGACCGACCGCCGCGTCCGACGGGGCGGTTTCCCGCCCCTGCTGTCGGACTCGTCGTAGCGGCTCATCGGTCCTCCGGCCATGGATCCTCGCCGACCGGCACGGGGATCCGGCAGTTTAAGTTGCGCCCTATAGTACGTGGTCTTAACGGGAGGTATCCCATCCAGATAGCAAAGATCAGGTCTTCGGATCGGCACGTTTGCGGAACTCCAAGGCCGCAACGCGGGATGGTCAGGACGGCTGCTGGTGCCCGGCGGGCCGCGGCCCATCTACAGTGGGAGCCGTGCGCCCGCCAGACCAGCAGCCCGGCAGCTCAGCCGCGGCTGGCAAGCCCGAGAAGGTCGCCGAACTCGCGAGGCAGGACGAGAATACAGAGGTCGCGCTGCGCGCAGGGGAGGTTCAGGGAACTGCACCTGGCCAGGGCGGCCACGCATCGGACGACGCTACGCAGGACGGGTCTGCGCCGGATAAGTCCGGTCAAAGCGACGGGCGGCGAAAGGTGGCATGGCCCGCCAGGGTGACCGGCCTCAATGCGGCCAGGGTAAGGGCGGCCAGCGTCAGGGCGGCGCCGCCGAGGACATCCAGGCTCGGCGCGGCCCGGCGCAGGATGAATATCCCCAGGCCTGACTGGCTGGACGCAGCCTGGGCGGCAGCTCCGATGCGGCGGGCCCGCCGCATCGCTGGCCGGCTGGGCCGCCCGGAAGCTGGTGACGCCGGGTTCGCCAGGTTCACCCTGCTGCCCGCGATCCTGGTGATGGCGTGGCTGGTGCCGGGGCTGCCACTGCTGCTTACCGGGTCGTTCGTGCCGGTGCCGATGCTGCTCATCTCGGTGCCACTGACCGTCGTGCTCGTTGTCATCGGCCTGCGTCAGGTTCCGCTGAGCTGGCCCAGGGCGCTGGCAGGCGCGCGGCGCGAGCGGCGCCGGGATGGCTGGTACGGGCTTGCCCGGCACTCTCGTGGTCGCGGCCGGGTTCGCCATCTGGCAGTTCATCTTCAGGTCGGAGTCGGTCATCGTGCTCCGTGGCCCCGGAACCTACCTGCAGACCGGCTACTGGATAGCGCAGCATGGCTCGCTGCCGATCCCGCAGTCGCTGGCCGCCTTTGGCGGCGCCCACCCCGGACTCGCCTTCTCCAGCATCGGCTTCTTCGCCTCCGGGAACTCGGTGGTGCCCGCGTCGATGGCAGGGCTGCCGATGCTGCTGGCCGGCGCGTTCTGGGTGCACGGCATATCCGCGGCTACGGCGCTGGGGCCGATCATCGGCGGTCTGGCCATCCTCGCATTCGGCGGCCTTACGGGCAGGCTCGCCGGTCCACGGTGGGCACCTGCCGGGGCGCTGGTGCTCGGATTCACGCTGCCCGAGCAATACGCGAGCAGGGCGGCACTCAGCGAGACGGCCGCCCAGGTATTGCTGTTCGGCGGGCTCTGCTTTGTCTGTGACGCGGTCACGCTCACCATCGCCGGCCGGGCCCGCCTCCGGCCGCCGGCGGCCGGGCAGGCGACGACTGGGCCGGCGGTGGGAGGCAGGCGGCGGTTGCAGCGGCCGCCGGGCTGGATCAGCTGGTATACGCCGCAGCGTGCGATGATCGCCTTGGGCGGCCTGGCCCTCGGCCTGACCTCGGTCGTGCAAGTGGGCGGGCTCCTCGACGTGGTTCCCGCGATCGCCTTCGGCGGGATTCTGATAGCAGGCCGACGGGGCACCGGCGCTGCGTTCAGTATTGGTCTTATTGTCGGGGTCGCTTACGGGCTGGCCGACGGCTACCTGCTAGCCCGCCCCTTCATGGCTTCCTTGGAGCCGACACCCGAGATAATCGGGCTGATTGCCGTGTGGCTGGCCGCATTCACGCTGGCGGCCATCGAATTCCTCAGGTATCCGCGGATCCGAGGGACCGTGCGCAGCGCGTTCGGCAAAAGGCCGCTGCGGTGGCTGCCCCAGATCTGCGCGGGCCTCGCAATCGCCGCGCTGGCGGGCCTGGCGATCCGCCCTTACCTGCAGACGGTGCGCGGACCGGCCACCGGGGCGGCGGCCGACTACATCGCCCTCCTGCAGCGGCTGCAGCACCTAAGGCTCGATCCAGGGCGGACGTATGCAGAGGACACTTTGTACTGGGTCGTCTGGTACATCGGGTTTCCGGCCATCCTGCTCGGCGGGTTCGGCGTCGCGCTGCTCGTGCGCCGGAGCGTGGGCGCGCTGATCACCTGGCGCGATCCGACGGGAGCGGCGCGCATCTGGGGGCTGCCGCTGGCGATCATCTGCGTGGGCTCTGCCGCCGCGCTGTGGTACCCGGCCGTCGTGCCCGACCAGCCGTCGGCCAGCCGCCGGCTGGTGCCGCTGGTGCTGCCGGGCTTTATCGTCTGCGCGGTCTGGGCGTCGGCCTGGCTGGTCGGACGGGCCAGGGAACGGGGCGCAGGAACTGTGGCGACGTCGTTCGTCTCGGTGTGCTGCGTTGCTGCGCTGCTGGTGCCTACCATCGCGACAACGTTTGGGCTGGGACTGACGCACTCAGGAAAGGGCGGTGCGCTGCAGCCGGTGGCCGACGGCCTAGCTACGAAGCGGATCGGGCAGGGGGAGATCAGTGCGGTCCGTGGGCTGTGCGCCTCGATCCGTGCTGACTCCTCAGTTATCGTCCTTGACCGGCTGGTAGCCGAGCGATTCCTGCAGGTGATCCGCGGGATGTGCGGTGTGCCCGCGGCGTCGATGGCCGGCCAGCCGCCCGGCGAGGTGGCCACGGTGGTGTCGGGCATAGAACGGGCTGGGCGGCGCCCGGTTCTGCTCGCGGCGCGTCCCAGGCAGCTCGCCGGATACGGCGGGAGTCCGGTCCGCGTGCTCGATCTGGTGACCACGCAGGACCCGCATACGCTGACGCAGCCGCCGACCATGCCCTGGCCGGTTCATTACGTGATCTGGCTGGCTGTGTCGAATGGCTTTGGGGTCGGCACGTGAGCGCCTCCGCGCGGTGGGTGCCCGGGGTTCCTGAGCGCCAGCAGCTCAAGGCGCCATTTCCGGCGGTGGGGCGGCGGATTTGCCTGGACCGACGGGAGACCTTAAAGTGATAGTGCCATCGACGCGGGGTGGAGCAGTTCGGTAGCTCGCTGGGCTCATAACCCAGAGGTCGCAGGTTCAAATCCTGCCCCCGCTACCAGGGGGTCACCGACAGAACTGCCGGTCTTGTACCGACAGAATTCTGGCGGTGGCCTGTTTTTTATTATGGCGCCGGGTTCTGACGCGGGCCTGGTGCTGGCCGGGGAGCGCCGGCGGCCCTGCCTGGGGGTTGCTGGCTGGGCTGGGGCGTGGCTGACCTGCCGGGTGAAGATGATGACGGTGATCGGTGGTGCTGGTGCTATCAGCCGTCGGGGAGGTAGTCGCGCAGGCTGGTCCGGCGCCGTCGTGCGCGCTGGGTGATGCGGGCTTTATCGCGGGCGGTCAGGGCCCGCCAGGCGCGGATCTTGCGGATGTTCGCTGCCGTGAGCAGCAGCGCGGTGAAGATGGACTGTGCGGCGATGCCGCGGACGCGGCGGCGGGCGGGCTGGGCGAGGGCTTGGTGGGCGGGGTCTTTGAGGTAGCCGTTGAGGCCTTCGATGGTGTTGCGCAGCGCGGCGTAGGTGTTGTGCCAGGCCGGTGAGCCGTAGGGCAGGTCCTGGCGGTAGCGGGCGCCGGCGTTGGGGGCGATGGTGATCGCGGTCTGGGTGCAGACCTTCGGTGGTTCGGGTGGTGGCTGGAGTGTCTTGGCGCGCCCGTCGCGTGGCGATAGTGAGGCGGGGCGCAGCGGGCAGATCAGCCCGGGATGGTGGCCGGTGGCGGGGCAGGACAGCCGCTGGTAGCCGTCGGTGTCGGGGCCGTCTTTGCGGTGGAGCTGGTAGGGGCGGCGGGCGGTGATCTGCTGGTCGTAGAGGCCGCGGGTGATGGCGTGGCCGCGCAGCCGGGTGGTGGCGGTGATCAGCGGCCCGGGCAGGGCGGGGCAGTACCAGCTGCCCTCGACCAGGAGCGCTCCCTGGCTGTTCGCCTGGATGCCGAGCTGGTCATCGCGGTAGTCCATGACGGGGTGGTAGCCCAGCGCGCGGGCCGGGAGGTGGAACCGCTCGGGGAGGGCCTGGGTATAGGCGCGGTCGTAGCCGAGGGGGCCGGTCTTGTGGCCGCGGACGGCCACGGAGGCCAGGACCCGGGCGCCGGTGCCGCCGGGGTCCTCGCCGGGCCGGGCCATGGCCATCCCGATCGCGAGGCTGGGCGTGGCGGGCGGCGCGCCGGGCGGCCGGGCGGTGGTGGCGATGGTGGCCTCCAGCGCCCAGCAGATCTTCCGCAACGGCCTGCCCTTGTCATCCTCGCGCTCGCGGTGGTCGCCCTCGCGGACGTACCAGCCGCCGTCGGGGTCGCTGGCCGACAGGCCGCTGCGGCGGGAGGGGCCGCGGGAAAACAGCGGGACCGGGGTGGCGTCCAGCCCGGTGCAGCCGTCGTATGCCGCGTGTTCTTCGCTGGACAAGACGGAGATGCTGGCCTCCAGCAGCGCGTTGGCCAGCGCCTCCAGCCGGTGCCTGGCGGCTTCGGCCTGGCCCGGGATCATCGTCCTGATGCGGGCTTTCAGTTCCTGTTCGGTCAGGCGGCGGTTCTTCGGCAGCGGCGAAGGGTCGGCGACCGAGCAGATCTGCCGGAAGCAGTACCGGACCCGGCGGTAGGCGGCCAGGAACGCCCGGTCGCCGCTGACGGTGCCGGGGACGCCGAGCAGCCGGCGGGAGGCCTTGGACAGCTCGCAGAACAGCAGCCGGGTGGCCTCGGTGAGGAACAGCGGCCGGTCATCCAGCGCCAGGCACATCAGCGCCGTGAGCACCGCACGCACCGGCAATGGCCGGGGCCGCCCGGTGCGGTGGGCCAGCGCGGCCTCGATGATGGGGGCCTGGCCGCAGCGGTCGGTGAGCTCGGCGGCGAAGGCCACCGTCTGGTCGCTGACGCCGCCGGCGGGGGGCAGGGCCAGCCCGGCGCCGCTCACCGGATGCGCTCCGCGCGCCAGCGGGCCTGCAGGGCACCCTTGGAGCAGCTGATGCCCGGCACGTGCCGGGCGTAGCGGGCCAGCGACCCGGCCTCGGCGATCCCGGTGATGGCCAGCAGCACCCCGATCGGGGTGCCCGCGGCCAGGTGCCCGCAGATGAAGGTAGCCCGGCACCGGCCGACGGTCAGCCGCGGCGCGGCCGGGTCAGCTGCCAGGCGCCGGGTGAAGCTGGTGATGAAGTTCTTGTAGTTCCGGTCGGCCGGGCCGGGGCAGAACACGAAATCGCTGCCCGCTCGCCGGGCCAGCTCCCCGGCCCGGCGGGCGTAATCCGCGGTGACCGGCACCGCCCGCGCGGCCGGCCCGCTGACCTGCACCACAACCTGGCGGCCGCGCCGGGCGACGTCGCTGCCGCGCAGCGCCACCAGCTCGGACGGCCGCAGCCCCGCGCCGATGCCGAACACCACCAGCGCCAGCGCCGAGGCGCGTTTGGCCGGGTCACGCTGCGCGGCCGCGACGGCGGCCAGCTCTGCCCGCTGCGCTGCCGGGTACGGCGGCGGCGCTTTGGCGCCCGGGAACGGTGTCGGCCGCCGCCCGGGCGGGCCGTTCACGACGCTGGCCAGCCGGTAGAGCACCGACCGGTAAGTGCCCCGGGTCGAGGACGCGGCACCCGCCAGGCCCGCCACGCAGAATCCCTCGATCACGTCATAGTCCAGCCAGAACTCCCGGCCGGCCGGGACCCCGCGAGCCTCAGCGAACCGGGACAGCCCCCGCGCTACCGTGGCAGTCATCGCCTGCTGCCGCGGGCTGCCCGCGGCCCCGCCGTCCTGCGTGCCTTGCCGGCCAGCCCGGGCCATGACTTGAAATATAGTCACTTCAAGCCGTGAACCGGGGGATGCCACCAGCGTGGCGGATAAGGGATCCTGAGACCATGAACGACCCGGCCCGCCGGCACCAGCAGATCCAGGCCGAACTCGCCCAGATCGGCATCGCCCTGCCCGGCTCGCTCACCAGCCGCACCACCCGCTGCCAGCGGGCCGGCTGCCACTGCCACGCCAGCCCGCCCATCCTGCACGGCCCCTACCCCACCTGGACCCGCAAAGCCGGCACCCGCTCCATCACCAGAACCCTCACCCCCGAAGACGCCGAACGGCTACGCCCCTACTTCGCCGCCCACCGCCGGCTGCGCCAGCTCATCACCGAACTCGAAACCGTCTCCATCGAACTCGCCGAACAGCCCCCAGCACCCAAAACACCGGGAGATCAGCGCGCTTAAGCCGGGACCAGCCCCCAGCGAACATCCAATAACCGCTGATCATCAGGGTTCTGTCGTTAACCCACCAGGAGCTTGTAACCTCAGGTGTGTAAGATCATTTATGCTTCGCTGGCTGGTGGTGCCTCCTTTACCTGATTCGTCCTGGGTAGGCGGTGTCGAGTTCGTTGAGTGCTTCGCGCCAGCCCATGACGCGTTGTCCTTCGACGAGGCGTGCGGGCTGGTCGGCGCGTTTGCCGGTTTCGCTGCCGGCGGGCGGCGCGCTCGCGGGCGCGCTTGTCCTCGATGTTGATGATCGCCAGCCAGAGCAGCTTGACGACGGCGTCGTCGCCGGGGAAGTGCCCGCGGGCTTTGGTGACCTTGCGCAGCTGGTAGTTCAGGCTCTCGATGCTGTTGGTGGTGTACAGCAGCTTGCGCACCCGCGGGGTGAAGGCCAGGAACGGGGTGAAGGCGTCCCAGGCGTCTTCCCAGACCTTGGCGGCCTGGGGGTACTTGCGGCCGAGCGTCGAGGCGGAGAAGGCGGCCAGGGCCTCGAGGGCGGCGTCTTCGCGCGGCGCGGTGTAGATCGTGCGCAGCTCGGCCGGCGACCGCGGCGGCGTCGCGGCGGGCGACCGGCCGCAGGGCGTTTCTGACCAGGTGAACGACGCATCCTGGACGACGGCGGCGGGGAACGCGGCGCCGATGGCGTCTTCGAACCCGGCCAGCCCGTCGCAGCAGGCGATGAGGATGTCGCGGACGCCGCGGTTGCGCAGGTCGGCATGACGCTGCGCCCAGAAGCGGGCGCCCTCGCCGGCGGTGGCGGTGTCGGGCGGGGTCTTGGCCAGCCAGATGCCCAGCACGTGCTTCTCCCCGTCGGCGTCGATGCCGATCGCGAGGTAGGCGGGCTTGTTCTGCACGACGTGGTTGTCGCGGACCTTGACCATGATCGCGTCCAGGAACACCACCGCCTAGACCGGGTCCAGCGGCCGGTCCTGCCAGGCCCGGACCTCATCGAGGACCTGGTCGGTGATCCGCGAAACGGTCTCGGCCGACAGCTGGGTGCCGTAGACCTGCTCGAGGTGATGCAGGATGTCGCGGACCGACATGCCGTGCGCGTACAGGCTGATGATCATGTCGTCCAGGCCGCCGGAAATCCGCCCGGAGCGCTTGGGCACCAGCAGCGGCTCGAAACTGCCGGCGCGGTCGCGGGGCACCTCGACCGGCACCGGGCCGATCCCGGTCTGGACTTTCTTGCTGATCGTGCCGTTGCGGGAGTTCCCGCTGATTACGCCCGGCCGCGCTCGCGCCGCTCATAGCCAAGGTGCGCGGTCAGCTCGGCATCCAGCGCCCGCTCCAGAACCGCCTTGACCAGCTCGCCCGAGCATCGAGCCCTCACCGGTCAGCCGCAGCCCCCCGGCCTCGTCTTTCGAGCGCTCCAGCAGCGCGTCCAGCAGCCGGTCATCGATCAGCTCCCGCAGCGGGACCGCTTCCGCGCCCGGCCGAGGGGGGATTTTCCCCGTCGTAATGAGAGGGGTCCCCCACAACCCCGTCCGCTCCTGCAGCATGCCCCATCCCTGCCGGGACACTGGCTCTTGGCGTGTAACGGACATGAATCCTTTTCTCCCCCGTATCAGCGGCCATTCCCGCTGGCCACTTAATTACCCTTAGTCACTCCTTACACACCTAGAGAGATGAAGTTGCAGGTGAGAGGCCTGATCGCCAGGAACGGCGGTCGGGCCTTGATCTTTGTGGCAGCGCGATGGCAGCAGGATCTGGCCTCATCAGCCGGGTAGGAACAGGTGAAGCTGGCAGGAAATGACAGCTGAGACATCGCAGATCTCCGTGCCCCTGGGGTGTGTGGGCGGGGGCGCACGGCACGGGGCGGCAGCGGTGCCGCGACCGTCTGCGGCGTCCGGGCACGTCGGTGACTACCGGGGTTATCGCGATCGGATGGACGGCGGCCTCGGGCCGGGCGCGGGCTGCGCCGGTGCGAAGGCGGGCCCGTGCGCGATCGGTGGGGTGGCCCCCCTTCGGGGTGGCGCCCATTTCCGCGGAATTCAGGTTTGCGACATCGTTCCTTTCGGCTATCTCCCTGCGCCGTCTGGGTGACCAGCGCCCCATCATCCTGATCCTGCAGCCGTGCCGAACGGCGGCTCGAGCGCGTCAAGCCCACCGAGGGCTCGTAACGGAGCGTGATAGGCCGGGCGAAGCGCCGCTGGGCGGCCGGGCGGCGCCGAGCCCAAGCCCGGCCGGGTCCTTGACAGCCGTAACAACGCGGCATTGGGGCGGCACCAGCAGCACTTTGCCGCTGATCTTCCGGCGCTGTAGGCGCTGGCGGTGGACAGCTGCGGCCGGAGAGGAGGACCAAGGGCTCTGTGGCGACGGCGGGGGCCGGTCGAGGGTAGGTCCCAGGAGGTGCGTGATGAGCGTGCTCGTGGCCTATGCCACCAAGAACGGCTCGACCCAGGAGGTGGCCAATGCGATCGCCGCCGCCTTTGCGCGAGCGCGATGCGCAGGTCGTGATCCGGCCAGCCAGGGCAGTGCGCGAGCCAGTCACCGGATATGACCTGGTCGTGCTCAGTGCGCCGCTGTATTCCGGGCGCTGGCACCGCGACGCCCACCGCTTCCTCAGGCGCCATCGCCGGGAGTTCCCCGGCGTGCCGGTGGCCGTGTTCGGGATGGGACCGCGCACCGGCACCGAGGATGCCTGGCAGCGCTCCGGCGCCCAGCTCGACCGGGCGCTAGCTAAGCGCGACTGGCTGGCCCCGATCGCAGTCACCGTATTCGGCGGTGTCGACCCGCCTGGACGCAGCCAACATCCACCGCGGGATCTGCGGAACTGGGAAACCATCCGGGCCTGGGGTACACAGGCCCTCGCCACCGCGGACGAAACCCGGCAAGACCATAGGACCGCGGGCCAGTAGGCGTACAAGCAGCCGGGCTATCACCCGCACCTCGTGGGTGAAGGGCACCAAGGAGTTTCAGCCCGGCGACCTTGCTGGACCTGCTCGGGCACTTCACGGTGTTCGAGCACACGCACGACGCCCTCGGCGCCCGCGACTGGCCAAGCTGATCGCGCAGGAATGCGGCCTCGGCACCGCCGAACTCCTCAAGCCGCGCGAGCGCGCCCCGCTGCTACCAATACGTCATGCTCCATCGCAGCAGGACCGCCACGCGGCAACGCGTCCACCTGCCCGCCGCGGCAAGGCAACGCAGCGACCGGATCCCGGTCAAGCCCCGCTCCTACGCCTGATCGGCCAGTTCCCGGACCGTCGCATGACCCCGCACCCCAAGAGGGTAACCGGGGCAGGCGGTGTTACTCGGGCCCTGCATCGCTGGGATGGGTGGAACTGCGGAGGCCGGGATCATCACCGAGGCGAGTTTCATCGCGGCCAGGATCACCTCCCAGAGCGGAACGATGTTGCCGAGCATGAGCAGCAGGCGGTCGCCGCGCTGCGCGCCAAGCCCGCGCAGCCAGTTGGCCTCCTGGTCGGACCGGGCAGCCAGTTCGGCGTAGCTGAGCTGCTGGTCGCTGCGCCAAGTAAGGACGCGCAGGGCCGTGGCGTCCGGCTGCTCGGCGGCGAGCACGTCGAACCAGTCGAGCGCGAAGTTGAACTCGGTCAGCTCAGGCCAGCTGAACTGGCTCTTGGCCGCCTGGTAGTCCTCGCGGGGTCGTCAGCACCAGATCGCGGCGGCGCGGAATGCCGCAGGGCCCGACGGGAATCGGTCATACGGCTATGGTCTCAGTTAAGCGGCCGCAGTCTGACCCGATCCGGCCGCCATCCCCCTGACAGGCACAGGAAGACGACCCCGGCCAGCACGCCAAGCCGGATGAGCGGCACGACCAGCACCGTATCCCAGTAAGTCACCCAAGCCATCCACGGCGTCCGCACGGTCTGCCCGTCAAGTCCGGGCAGCGAGATGACCAGGCCGGCGATCAGCCGGAGGACCATCAGCCAGTCGATCCGGGACGCAGGGTAGAGAGCGAGCAGGCAGAACGCCATGGTGTCGTACCAGGCGAACTCGTAGGGCCAGGCCAGCAGCCAGGCCAGGCTGAGCGCCAGAGCGGGCCGGATGGCGGGCCGGGCCGGATTGCCCTCAGGCAGCCGCCACAGCAGCAGTCCGGCCACCGCCAGGAAGATCGCTCCGGCCACCCGGGTGACATGCGGCAAGGCGGCGTACCCGAACGGCCGGGCGAAGAACTCGTAGATGTTGTCGGCGCTGGAGTAGGCACGGCGCGACGACAGCGCGGCCGCCGCGGCATGGCCGAACCACAGATAGGACGGGACCAGGAGGCGAGGGCGCCGGCTGCGGCTGCGGGTACCGTGCTGACTGATTTTCGCACCGCCCAGGCCACGCCCAGCCCGAACACCGCCAGCGTGGCCTTGATGTCGATGGCCGCTCCGACCAGGAGCCCGGCCGCCAGGGCGCGCGGAACCGTGGTCCGGCCAGTATCCGGCGCCACGGTCAGCACTACGAGCCCGAGAAAGCCGGCCGCGGCCGCGAGCCCGTCCGCGTGACCGCCCTCGATCAGGCACCACAGCAGCAGCGGGTTCACCGTCCACAACAGGTGCGCCCGGGCCCGCCGGGCCGGGTCGCGCCGCAGCAGCCGGTCCAGGATCAGGACCACCGCGCCGAACGCCAGCGCGTTCCACAGCTTGAGCCAGAACACGATGAACAGCGCCGAGCTGCCGCCGAGTTCGGCGGCAGACGCCTGCTCGGCGCTGGCCAGCGGGCCGTAGGCGGACGCATACCTGTCCCAGTCCGTCGGCGCCGCCCGGCCGACCGGATCATGACCGCGGCGCAGCTGGTCCGGGGTCATCACGTACGGGTTGTGGCCGAGTACCACCATCCTGCCGTACGCGGCGTAGTCGAGACTGTCGGTGGATCCGGTCGGCGGTAGCACGGTGAACGCCGCCGAGGCGATGAACGCCGCGGCCAGCAGCGGGCGGACCGGTGGCCGTGCGCCGAAGGAGACGGCGGTCAGGCCGGCGATCACCCCGCAGCCACCGATAATGGCCGCTGCCCACAGGCCCGGGGTCACCAGCGCCACCGGCAGCCGCGCCGGCAGCCACCATGGTGGCGCGCCCGGTGGTGGCCGCACCCGGGTGACCTGGCGGCCAGGTCTCCCGGCCGATGCGGCGATCATCATCAGCGTGGCCAGGCTGATCGCCGCGCCGGCCGACCAGCCGAGCAGCCTGCGGGCCGCGTCCGGCGGCGGATCCTGGGGTGGTGCTAGGCCAGCTTGGCCGGGTGCGGCCAGCGCGGATTGTGCGCTCGGCCCGGCTGGGCTCTGCCGGAGCGTGGCAGGCGATCGGAAGCTGCCGCTCCCGTCCGTGTCCATGCGAAATCTTTCCGTGTTCGCTCGGCAGGTAGGTCAATATCAGGTAGCTGCCATCACCGCAGGGCGCGGTCCAGACCGGGCAGCGCTGGCGTTGGCCCGACTCCTCGACGAGGATCTAGCGTGCCGAAGGCGGCCAACCGCCACGATAGGTAACGTCGGCGGCAGAGCAAGTGGCAAGTAGCACGCGTTTTCCTGAAGTTCTCGTTCCGGACCGCCGGCCGCCGCGTGCGGGCTGCCGGACGAGCTGGCGGGCTTACCCAGATCAGGAAAACGTCTCCGTCGGCCCGTCAAGCGGGATTGCCGGGGAGCCAGGCGCCGAGGGCAGCGGCACCAGGCCGGAGATCTCGTCGTCGGGGATCCCGGCCGCGTCTTCGGGCCGCAACTGGATGGTTCCCTTGCTGGTCCTGAGCGCGGGATGGCGTTTGGTGAAGCCGGCGTCCTGCCCTGCGGCCACCCGTAGATCGACACTCCGTGCTTCCATACGCCAACGTAGACGGCGGACGTAATAAGCTTGCAAACTGCCGCACCGGCTGGCACGACACTGGGCGTAGCGCCGGTCGTGCCCGGATCGTTCTGGCTGAGCTCGGCGCTGGACCTGCGGCGCGACATACTGGGTCGTGCGAGCGGGCGTTCCAGCGCTACAGCGACGTGGTGCGCTTCCGGTTCGGCCCGCCCGGGGCGAGCATGAAATGCGCCTGCTGTTCCATCCCGATGCAGCGCATCGGGTGCTGGCTGGCTGGCCGACGAATTACCGCAAGGAGAATGTCTTCTACAGCGAGGTCCGTAGCGCGTTTGGCGATGGGTTGCTGACCACGCAGGATGCCGAGTGGCAGCGCCAGAAGCGGTACCTGCAGCCGTTATTTGCGGCCAGGCGGGTGAACGGTTACGCCACGGTCATGACCGAGCAGGTCCAGCAGGTCGTGCAGCGGTGGCGGGCTCGGCCGCCCGGCACTGTCGATCTTCATGAGGAGATGACTCGCCTCAGGTTGGCGACTGTGTGCCGCATCCTGTTCGGTGAAGACCTCGGGCAGGCGCTGCCGGTGGTGCAGCGCACATTTGGTCCGCTGGGCGATGTGGTTCAGCGCCGTGCGCTCGCCGGTGGCCGTGGGCCGCGGGGCTGGCCCAACCCAGTGAACCGACGACTGCACTCGACGCCTTCCCCCCCGGATATGCTGCTGGATTTCCTGAGGTTGTAGCGGGTCGCTTGCTATAGATCGTCGGGCAGGAGCCTGAACCACTTGTGCGGGGTCAGGGGGCGCATCGCGCGGAAGTCACGCCGGTCGAGGGTGAGCACCGCGTCGGTCCGGTACTGGGCGGCCAGCGCGACATTGACCGCGTCGGCCAGGTCCAGGTCGAGGCTTGCGTACTGCTGCTGGACCAGGCGTGCGGTGTCCAGGATCGCCAGGCCGGTCTCTGGGATCTGGAAGCGTAGCTGCCGGGCCTGGGTGAGGATGAATTCGATGATCGCTGTCCGGGCCTGGGATCCGAAGCGGGCTTTGGCCAGGTGATCAATTTCTGTCAGCACCAGTGGCGAGATGATCACTGTGCCTGCTTCCTGCATGACTTCGGTGCATGCCGCTGACTCGCGCGCGTTGCGGTCGGACGCGGCGATGACGCCGGAGGTGTCGGCGACGACAATCACTGGCTGGCGGCTGCCCGGGTAACCGCCTCGGTGACCTCATCGCTTAGCGCTGGCTTGCCGCTTCCTTCGAAGGCGGGCCAGTCGAGGGAACCGTCCCACACCCGGTTGCTCATGGCGGCCAGGTGAATGCCCTCCCGGATGATCTGCGCCTCGGGAACGCCCCGGCGGGCGGCGATCTCCTTGATCAGGGCAAGGTCGTCGGAGTCGGCATAGACGTTGGTCCTCTTCAGTGACATGTACCGATGCTAGCACACGTCCATATTCTGCCGTGTCTGTGGACCTCGGCCTGAGTATGCCGCTCAGCTCGGTCTGCCAAGTGCTGGCCGCCAGGCGATGCCGGGCAAGCGCTCTTGGTGCTGTCCAGTGTTGAACACTGCCGCTAGGCTCATAACCCAGAGGTCGCAGGTTCAAATCCTCCCCCCGCTACCAGCCAGGAAGTGCAGGTCAGAGGCCCGATTGCCAGTAGGCGACCGGGCCTCTTGATCGTTAGTCCGCGGTTTGTCCGTCGAACTGGGCCCTCCGGCGCGACACGAGGCGTGTGGGACCGGCAGGAAGTGGCACTAGTACAGCGGCTGCGCTCGTACAGCGGCTGCGCTCGCCGGGCTGAGCCATGCTCCACTCAAGGCTAGATGCCTTCGGGCTGGTAGGGACTTGCGCGCCGGGTTGCTGGTCGCTGCGCAGGCTAAGCGGTGTCGGCGGCTCAGGCGCTGTATGCACCTCGTAGTTCGTGCTCCAGCTGGACCTTCGCATCATGCGCGAGAGTCTTAGCCTTCCTCAAGCGGGAGCGTCTGGGCCGGGCCGCCTTCCGAGCTTGTGGATGACCGGGTTTTGGAGACTGCCGGGTGGGGATATCGTCAACCTCATGCGTGGCCAAGTTGGGCCCGGTCGCCTTAATCCGCAGCCGCTACGCCGCTGCGGCCCGGCTGCGCGCCTCTAAAGTCGGGCGGCAATCATGCGCATGCGATGTGCGGCGTGTCGGCGAACTCGCGACGAACCACCATCGACGACTTGGGGGCTTGACAGGCTTAGGCCTGTCCTGGCGGCGACCGCATACACGAGAAGAATGGGCAGCAGTGAAAGAGTTCGTCCTCAACAAATATAACCGGCTGGTATTCCCGTCCAACGTGTGGCCGCGACTGGACTTCTCTACCTTCGACAGCGTTGGCGAGCTCGCCGCGGCGGTGAGCCGTGATTTCGAGGCGAAGGCGCTCAGCGCCGAGCAGATCGTCGGGCGGATTGAGTCAGGCGGGTACGCGACCCGCTACGAGTTAGCGCGGGACCTAGGGCTGCACTCGTTCTGGGCGAACAGGTTCGCTATCACGATGTATGACAAGAGGCCGACTCGGTGGCGGGATGTGCCCCGCGCCCGCGAGGATGTCTTCCTGCCCTTGCTCACGCCCTGGCCCGGGTTCGACCACACCGCCGACGAGATCGAGCACGCCTCTTGCCGGCTGCCAGCCAGGTGGGATGGCGACATTGAGCAGCGGATCTTCGAGATCATCTTCGCGGTGTTCACGCATCTTAAGCATGATGCGACGCGCCTGTCGGCGATCAAGCCGACGGTGCGGGAATTTCTTGCGCACCCAGAGAACCACACGTTCGTCGTGTCGCACTATGAGCCGGACTGGCCGCTGTACTCGCGCGAGGAGATCATCGACTGCACGGCCCCCGTGCCAGAGCTGGAGGCGCTGCTGCGCTGGGCGATGGTGCTGCACAACCAGTATCACTGGGCAGGGAACGAGACCCGCATCGCGGCAAGGGACGAGATCAGTGACGACGACTTCGTGGTCCTGTTCTGGCCCCGCGATGAGAAGGTTGCCGACTTCATCCGGCGGGTCAGGACCGGCGAGCACCGCCTGGCCCAGCGGCGTCATCCCGCCCCGGCGGTCCGTCCCGTCACGGCATACCGGCCGCTCGAGGTACGAAAGCGGTTTGCTGTCATGCCTCGGCTGGAATCCCTGGTTGGCCTGACCGGTGAGTACGTCTGCACCAACGAGGACATCGTCCGGAACTCCAGCTGGAACTGGTCGCCCATGACGGCGGAGGAGATCGCAGCCAGGACGGGTATCAGGCAGCGGACCTACACCCACCGGACGCTCGACCAGATGGCGATGGACGTTGCCAGAAGCGCCCTGGAAAAGGCGGGCCGCGCAGCGGGGGAGGTCGGCGCTGTGTTGTGTTGCACCTGCACAAGCGAGCGGCTCATCCCATCGATCGCTAGCCGACTGTCCGCCGAGCTCGGGATCTTGCAGGCCCACACCTGCGCGGATCTGGTCGCTGCCTGCGCGGGACTGCCGTACGGACTCGCAGAAGCGACCCGGGTTCTGCAGGAGACGGAGCGTCCCGCCCTGGTCGTCTGCGTGGAGAAATTCTCCAACAAGCTGGGCAACGTCCGGGCGTCCCGGATGCTCTTCGGCGATGGCGCGGCGGCCCTGGTCATCGGTCCCGCACGCCATGGCGGCAAGCCGGACATTGAGGTGGTCCAGACCTACGCGGGCGGCACCCTCGGCGAGGTCAACGCCGTCATCTGGCCCAACCCGGAATTCGACAACAGCCTCACCGTCTCCGGGCCGGAGGTCAAGTCGTTCGTCACGCGCTACCTGGCCCAGATGATCGGCGAACTGGCCGATTTGCAGGACCCGGACGGGGGCGCAGCGTCAATGCTTGAAGCCATCGACGTGATCGTGCCGCATCAGGCGAACAAGGTAATGGTGCTCCAGGCAGCCCAGGATGCAGGGCTCAGCGCCAGCCGGCTGTACTTCAACATCGATCGCGTCGGTAACACCTCCGCCGCCAGTATCCCGCTCGCCATCCGCGACGCAGTAGCAGACGGGGTGATCACCCGACCAGTCCGGGTTTTCACGCCGGCATTCGAGCGGCGCTACCGCTGGTTACGCGGTCATGCGCGTCGACCCCGGCGTGGTATCCATAGGCCCGGCTCTCTGGTCAGCGAGCGCCCGTGAGTCAGGTTCGCGAGCCTTGCCTGCCCGACGTCGGCGATTCCGTTCGTCGCCGGCCTGATCGGCTTGCTGTTTTCCGGGACTGGTGTTGTGTTCTCCGCCTACCAGACGCTGAACCATCTCGCCGCACCCCCCGCACCGCGTGCGGGCCGTGTTTGTCTCCCGTTACATCCGGGTGTTCGTGATGCTGGCGACGCTGCTACTGGGAGCTTTGGCGGTCGGTGCGCTCCAGGAGCTGGTGTACGCGGCCGAGCGGCTGCGGGCCGCGCTGCCGCTGGTCAAGCAGGTTATCCGGGACCTCGCCGCCGACTGCGACTTCTGGTTCGACAACGTCTGGATCGCCGCTT
Source organism: uncultured Actinomycetes bacterium (assembly GCA_963774825.1). Classification (GTDB taxonomy): domain Bacteria; phylum Actinomycetota; class Actinomycetes; order Streptosporangiales; family Streptosporangiaceae; genus DATBGO01. The sequence continues at coordinate 446,997 of CAVZGW010000006.1, forward strand.
CCACGCCGATCGAATGCGGGCGATCGCGGCCCAAGGCCCGGCGGACGCCAGGCCGGCGGTCGTTTGGATGCTGCGGTCCCGGGCCCTGGCGGTGGATGCCGCCCGGCGGTAGATTTGAGTCACTCCCGAAGCCTGGGAGGCGGCTTGATATGGGCAGCAGCGTGGTGCCTGGCGGGATACGGGCCAGTACGCATCAGATGGCCGGGGTAGCGCAGCGCGGGCGAGCTGGCGATGGCGATGACGCGGCAGTACCTGGCTGGTGAGTTGTCTGTGCTGCTCGCGCATTTGCAGGCGGTCACTACGACCGAGGCGGCCGGGCGTGAGGCGTGGTCCCTGCGGCACGCGGCTGAGACGGAACCAATCCAGGCGCTGCGGTCTGTCACCGTGTGCGCGCTGGCATTTACGGAGAGCCTGTGCTGGGATTCGCTGAACAGGGGCGACTTAGCGGCGTTCACCCGCCTGGCTGCGGTCAGCGCTGAGTTGCATGAGTTCGGCGTGTGCGCCGGCCTGCTCAAGGAGGTCTAGCACGGACCTGCCGGCGGCTCTCCGGGTCACTGTCGAGCGAGAGGTCAAGGTAATGGCGGAAAGCCAGGAGCCGCAGGGTTCTGCGGCGCAGGTCTCCGAGGCACAGATCGCGGTGCACTGGCGGGAGGAGGAGACTTACCCGCCACCCCCGAGTTTCGTCGAGCAGGCAAACGCCGCCGATCCGGCCATTCTCGAGCGTTTCTCCGAGGACAATTTCCCCGACTGCTTCAAGGAGTACGCGGACCTGCTCACGTGGGACGAGCGGTGGCATACGACGCTGGACACCAGCAGCCCGCCGTTCTGGAGGTGGTTTACCGGCGGCAAGCTGAACGCCTCGTATAACTGCGTGGACCGGCACGCCGAGGCTAGCCCAGACAAGACCGCGATCATCTTCGTGCCGGAGTTGGAATCTGACGGCCATGTCGAGATCAGTTACGCGAACCTGCTCCGCCAGGTGAACGAGTTTGCGGCGGTGCTGCGCGGCTCCCTGGGAGTGAAGGCCGGCGACCGGGTGACGCTGCACATGCCGATGGTGCCCGAGCTGGCGGTCACCATGCTGGCCTGCGCGCGGCTCGGCGTGATCCACTCGCAGGTGTTCGGGGGGTTCAGCGGCACCGCGTGCGGGCACAGGATCGCCGACTCGGGCAGCCGGATCCTTATCACGATGGACGGCTACTACCGTGGCGGCCAGCTGACCGACCACAAGGTCAAGGCCGACGAGGCGCTCGCGGCGGCCAGCCAGGAGGGCCAGGACGTCGACAAGGTGCTCGTCTGGCGCCGCCGCGCCGGGCAGTACGCCTCGCAGACCCCGATGGCGGAAGGCAGGGATGTCTTTGTCGACGAGCTGCTCGCCGGCTGCAGCGGACAGATGGTGGAGCCGGTGTCCATGCCGGCCGAGGCACCGCTGTTCCTGATGTACACCAGCGGGACGACCGGCCGCCCCAAGGGCTGCGTGCACAGCACCGGCGGCTATCTCGCCTACGTGGCCGGGACGTCGAAGTACTACCAGGACATCCATCCGGGGGACGTGTACTGGTGCATGGCCGACATCGGCTGGATCACCGGCCATTCCTACATCGTCTACGGGCCGCTGGCGCTCGGCACCACGACGGTGATCTACGAGGGCGTCCCCAACTATCCCGACGGCGGGCGGCCCTGGCGGATCGCGGAGAAGCTCGGGGTGAACATCTTCCACACCTCACCAACCGCGATCCGCATGCTGCGCAAGGTCGGCCCGGAGGAGCCGAAGAGGTACGACTACCACTTCAAGCACATGACAACGGTGGGCGAGCCGATCGAGCCCGAGGTCTGGCACTGGTACCACTCCGAGGTCGGCAAGGGCGAGGCGGCGATCGTCGATACCTGGTGGCAGACCGAGAACGGCGGCTTCCTCGGCAGCACCCTGCCTGCCCTGCAGCCGATGAAGCCCGGCAGCTGCGGGCCCGGCGTCCTCGGCGTCTACCCGGTCATCTACGACGAGGACGGCAGCGAGGTGCCGGCGGGAAGCGGCAAGGCCGGCAACATCTGCATCCGCAACCCGTGGCCGGGCATCTTCCAGACCATCTGGGGCCAGCCCGAGAGATTCGTGGACACCTACTACCGCAAGTACAACAAGGACCCGGACAGCAAGGACTGGCGTGACTGGCCGTACTTCGCCGGCGACGGCGCCGTGCAGGCCGCCGACGGCTACTTCCGGATCCTCGGCAGGGTGGACGACGTGATCAACGTGGCCGGGCACCGGCTCGGCACCAAGGAGATCGAGTCCGCGGCCCTGACTGTCTCCGAGGTAGCCGAAGCGGCCGCCGTGCCGGTGATCGACGACATCAGAGGCCGCGCAGTGGAGATCTACGTGTCGCTCAAGCCCGGTTTCGAGCCGGGCAGCCAGATGGAGGACAAGGTCAGCAGGGCGATCGAGACCGAGATCGGCAAGATAGCGCGGCCGAAGAACGTCTGGATCGTGCCCGACATGCCCAAGACCCGGTCCGGGAAGATCATGCGCCGGGTGATCGCCTCGATCTCCAACTTCGCCGATGTCGGGGATGTCACCACGCTGGCCAACCCGGAGATCGTCGAGGAGATCCGGCATCACGTACAGAGCGCGAAGGTCGCCAGGAACGACGTGCCGCGTGACCTGACCGAAGCCGAGTTTGAGGAGATCAGGAAGTTCGGCGGCGAGTAGCCCGGCAGCGGGAACGGGCATCAGGATGCCCGCGCGCGCGCATCCGTTACCTGAGGATCGGCAGCGCGGGCTGCGGTCACCGCGTGACCGGCTATCCCGCGGTGACATGTCACCGCGGGATACCTGCTATCCGGCGTCGCGCCGTGGGGAGAGGGGCACCAGATGAGCGCTTTCACCGTGGAACTGGAGAACAAGCCCGGTGAGCTTGCCCGGCTGTGTGAGGCAATGGCCGGCAGTGACGTCAACCTCGTCCTGTGCGCGACCACCCACGGCGACAGCGGCGCCGTCGTGTTCATTGCCGACGACGAGGCCAGCGCGCGGACGGTGCTCGAACGTGCGGACATCGAGTACAAGATGCGCCCTGCGCTAACGGTTCGGATGGACAACGTGCCCGGCACGGCCGCGGCGACCTTCCGTAAGCTGGCCGACGCCGGCATCAACACCGACCTGCTGCTCCCGGTCCGGATCTCCGACGACATGTTCTTCGCAGTGATCTGCGTCGACGACGTACATAAGGCCCGTAGTGCGCTCGGCGGCCAGGTCATCTACGAGTGAGGGGTCGCGCCTCGCGATCCGGCGCTTCCGACCTACTTCGGTGCTCCCGGCCATCGTCGGGCATCGAGTGCTCACGGTCCTGGGCGTCCGCAGCACCTGACCCGCATACCCCCACAGCGGCACCGGCCGAGGCTAGCGTGCCGCCTGCAGCGGGGCGGGGGGTATCTCCCTAGGTGTGTAAGGAGTGATCAAAGGGAACTGAGTGGCCAGAGGGAATGGCCACTGTTACGGAAGGAGAACAACGATCATGTCCATTACACGCCAAGAGCCAGGTTCGGCCGGGCTAGCGCGCACTGCGGAAGCGGATGCGCTTTTGGGAGAGGCTGCTCCCTACGGCGCGGAAAAATCCCCTCCGGCCGGGCGGGGGCTGGCTCCGCTGCGCGAGCTGATCGATGACCGGCTGCTGGATGCGCTGCTAGAGCGCTCGCGGGACGAGGCCGGGGGCCTGCGGCTGACCGGTGAGGGCAGCATGCTGGGCGAGCTGGTCAAGGCGGTGCTGGAGCGGGCGCTGGAGGCTGAGCTGACCGCGCACCTGGGCTATGCCCGGCATGACCCGTCCGGCCATAATTCCGGCAATTCGCGGAATGGCACGATCAGCAAGCAGGTGCAGACCGGGATCGGGCCGGTGCCGATCGAGGTGCCCCGGGACCGGGCCGGAATGTTCGAGCCGGTGCTGGTGCCCAAGCGGTCCGGGCGGGTCTCCGGCGGCCTGGACGACATGATCATCAGCCTGTACGCGCACGGGATGAGCGTCCGCGACATCCTGCACCACCTACGGCAGGTGTATGGCACCGAGCTGTCGGCCGAGACCGTCTCCCGCATCACCGATGCCGTGCTGGAAGAGGTCCGGGCCTGGCAGAGCCGGCCGCTCGATCCCGTTTACGCTGTCGTGTTCCTGGACGCCATCATGGTCAAGGTCCGCGAGCCGGGCCATCCCAGCTGCGGTCAGCGTTCGTCCGCGCCGCCGACACCGCCCGCCGCCAGGACCCCCAGCTCGCCCGGATCTACTACCTGCAGATGACCGAGCGCGGCGCCACCCACCTCAAGGCCTGCTGCGTCGTCGCCGGGCACCTCGCCGAACGGTCCTGGACCACGCTCAACCGCGGCACCCCGTACGTGATCTGCGACACCAACGGCAACCCGGTCACCGCCGAGCAGGCCAGGCAGATCATCGCGGACAAATGGACCGTCCCCGAAGACGTCCGCAAACGACGCCGCAGCCGCAAGCTGGCGGGGAAGGCCCCTCAGGCGGCCACAACCGGGCCGGACAGGCGAGGCGACCCTCCCCGCCCCCGATCGTCGCGGCCCCGCAGCCAGGCCGTCAAGACCGCCACCTCACGTCAGCCCAGCTAAGGAGCGTTCCACGTCACCGGGCCGCCCATCAGCCACCCGCCGATGGGTCATCCCGGCGTGCCCGCACATCGCCCAGACAAACTGATTAGCAGCATTCACCCGCGACAACTTGACAAGGCAGCTCCCATAGGGAATCAAATCCTGCCCCCGCTACCACCACGAAGTGCAGGTCAGAGGCTCGGCTGCCACAGCGGCGGTCGGGCCTTTTGATCGTTTGTTGGCGGTTCGTTGGCGGGATGGGGCCCCGAAGTGCGGCACGTTGCGCGGAGGACTGGCACCGATCGGCATCTCGGCCGGCCGCCGCGCCAGACTTGGGCCATCACGAACTGCCAGCGGAGGCATCGGCCGTGTCACCTGTCCGCTACACGGCGTGAGCACTTTGGCTGGCGTTGAACGATTGTGAGCACGCATATCGCCGAATACGCGCTGCTGTGAGCGGCTGCGGTATTCGCCCTTACCGGCTGCTCTCGGCAGGGGCGTGCCGCGGCGCGTCGTGCGGTGCCGGGCCGGTTGCGTACTGTGCGATCCCGTCGCCGAAAGACCAGTCCGGCAGATCGTTCTCGTGGATGGTGGCGAAGATGTTGCGTGGCTCGGTGTCCGCATACTTGCTGGCGAGCTCTGCGATCCGCCGGTACAGGGCCTGCTTCCGCTCGCTGGTCCGGCCGGACCGCATGGTGATATCGACGAACACGAGACCGTCGTCACGGTGCACGCCGAGGTAGTCCGGGTCGTAGCGGAACGCTCCGGTCGCCCCGTCGTGACTGGTCAGTACCTGGAACAGGTCGTCGGGCGGGATGCCGATCGCGTCGATCAGGGCTTGCTGGACCGCGCGGCCGAGCGCGTCGAGCTTGGCTTGGTCGGCACGCAGCACGTCGATGCGGACGAATGGCATGGAGGTTCTCCTTAATGAATCAGCTGAATCAGCGGCTGGTCGCCGCTGAGCAGGTAGAAGGCGACGAAGGTCGCGGCCTCACTGCCGGACAGGTTGCGCCCGTCATCTGAAGGCTCGGACGCCCCAGCGACCATTCACCCGGCGCCAGCTCCGCCATCCTGGCCAGCCGATCTCGCGCCGGGGCCGTTGTCCCTGCATGCGGCAGCGGCGTTCTTATCGTGTGGCCACCGCGGTCTCAAAACGTCCGCCATCTGGCTGATATTCGTCGCTGCGCACGCTGAGATGGTGGTCGGCCTGCTGGGCGGTGCGGTGCTGACTGAGCACCTCAACGCGATGGGCGTCGGCCGATCGTCAGCTGCCGTGCCCATATCCGGGCCCCGGGTGTAGCCATGGCGGTCGCCTTTGGAGCCAGGTGGGCCGTGGCCTTGCCCCGTGCCTGCGAGACGGTGATCTACGCGCCGCCGGGACCTGTGCCCTGTGGTGACTCGCTGGCCTGATGCTGGGTCACCAGAGCTGCGAGCTGAGCCCGGGAGGTGATGTCCAGCTTGGCGAAAACGTGTGCAAGGTGCGTCTGTACCGTCCGGCGCGATATGTAGAGCCGGGCGCCGATCCGGGGATTGGTCAGCTGTGGACGATCACGGAATTCCCCAGGGTTGAGCGGGTAGCGATCACGTAATTGCTCACCCCGATCACGTAATTGCTCATGAGCATGGCGTGCGTGTCGGGGTGGACCTGGTCATCGGGCAGGAGCAACGTTCTCCCCGTCTGGAGGGCGGGGGGCCGATGGCAAGGAGAACCTTCGACGTGATCGACATTTCGGAGATCTTGATCCACTGGCACGCTGGGCGGTCGCAGAACCAGATCTCGGCCAGCCTGGGCGTGGACCGCAGGACGGTCCGCAAGTACACGGCCGCGGCGATCGGCGCGGGGATCCGCCCGGGCGGGCCGCCGGCCAGCGAGGGTGAGTGGGCGGCTCGGGTGCGGGAGTGGTTCCCGGAGCTGGCCGATACCCGGCTGCGGCAGGTGACCTGGCCGGCGATCGGGGAGCATCACGAGTTCATCACCGGCCAGCTGGAGGCCGGGGTGACGATGGCGACGATTCACCAGCGGCTGCGTGATGAGCGGGGGCTGGCGGTCAGCGTGGCCAGTTTCCGGCGGTATGTGGCGGCGAATCTGCCGGAGGAGACGCGCCGCAGCCAGGTGCGGGTGCTGCGCCCATTTCCGGCTGAGCCCGGTGAGGCGCAGATCGACTACGGGCAGCTCGGCAGGTGGCTGGACCCGCGGACCGGGAAGCGTGTTGTGATCTGGGCGTTCGCGATGGTGCTTGCCTGCTCGCGGCACATGTTCGTGCGCCCGGTGATCAGGCTGGACCAGCACGCCTGGACCGAGTGCCACCTGGCGGCGTTCTCCTTCTTCGGCGCGGTCCCCGCGCGGCTGGTCCCCGACAACCTCAAGACCGGGGTGGACAAGCCGGACTTGTATGACCCGAAGATCAACCGCTCGTATGCCGAACTGGCCGCCCACTACGGCTGCCTCATAGACCCGGCAAGATCAAAAAAGCCCCGCGACAAGGCCAGGATCGAAAGGCCGATGCCCTATATCCGGGACTCATTCTGGCGGGGCCGGGAGTTCACCTCGCTGGAGCAGATGCAAGACGAGGCGGAGCGCTGGTGCACCGAGGTCGCCGGGCAGCGGTCCTGCCGGCCGCTGGACGGGGCGGCGCCGGCCGCGGTGTTCGCCGCCGTTGAGGCGCCTGCGCTGGCGCCGCTGCCGAAGGCGCCGTTCGTGCTGGCCACCTGGGCGAGGGCGAAGATCGGCCCGGATCTGCATGCCCGGGTGGGCAAGGTGCTGTACTCCATCCCGTGGCGGCACATCGGTAAGACCGCCGATGTGCGGGTGACCGCCGCCATGGTGCAGTTCTTCATCGGCGGCGAGCTGGTCAAGACCCATCCGCGCAAGAGCTGGGGCAAGCAGACCGATTTCGGTGACTACCCGCCGGAGAAGATCGCGTTCCACATGCGCACCCCGGTGTGGTGCCGCAAGCAGGCGGCTGGGATCGGCCCGGCATGCGAGCAGGTCATCGCCGGGCTGCTGACCGACAATGCTCTGTATCGGCTGCGCTCGGCCCAGGGCGTGGTCGGGCTGGCCGACAAGCACCACCCGGGCAGGCTGGAAGCAGCCTGCGCCAAGGCGATCGACGCCGGTGACCCGTCCTACCGGACCATCAAGGGCATCCTGGCCGCCGGGACCGAGCGCGACGACATACCGCCGGCGGCCGGGGACGGCGGCGCGGCGGCGTTCCTGCACGGCCCGGCGTCCTTCGCCAACGTCGTGCCCATGCGCCCGGCGAGCACGGTCACCAGTGACGAGCTCCCCATGGGCAGCACGGCCGGCGGCGGCCAGCTGCGCGGCGGGGAGGCGACATCATGACCGGCGCCATCACCAGCGGCAGCGAGTGCGTGGCCGGCTTCACCGTGCGCCAGGCCGGCGCCGGCCTGCTCCCAGCCCGGCCGCTGGCCGCCCAGGCGCACGCGCTGCGCGCCGCAGCCGCGCTCATCGAGCAGGCTGGCATCGCGGGCCTGTCGCTGACCATTGACCCGGACCGGATCACCATCCAGGTGCCCGTGCACCTGGCCGGCCCGGCCGCCAGGACGACGGCGGTCGCGGTACTGGCCGCCGCCGCAGGCGGCAGGCCGTCCCGCGACACCGCCCCCGGCAGCCGCACCCACGGCTGGGTGTTCGCCGACGGGCAGTCCGCCGGGCACGCCGTGCGTATCTTCACCGCGATCGAGGACACGCCATGACCACCGGCACCGCGGTCACGACCACTGACCGGGGCGGGCTCGCCCAGGCGCTGCGGGCCCTGAAGTTGTCCGGCATGCTGGACACCCTCGACGCCCGGCTCGCCCAGGCCCGCGCCGGGGAACTCGGCCACCTGGACTTCCTGCAGGTCCTGTGCCAGGACGAGATCACCCGCCGGGAAACACTGTCGCTGGGCCGCCGGCTCCGCGCCGCCCGGTTCGAGCAGCAGGCCACCATCGAGGGCTTCGACTTCGCCGCCTCACCCAAGCTGCCCGCCGCCGCCATCCGCGACCTGGCCGCCCTGCGGTGGCTGCACAACGGAGAATCCGTGATCTTGTACGGCCCGGTCGGGGTGGGGAAAAGCCATGTCGCCCAGGCCCTGGGCCACCTGGCCGTCCGCCAGGGCGCCGACGCCCGGTTCCTCAAAACCAGCCGGGCGCTGGCCCACCTGGCCGGCGGGCACGCCGACCGCACCTGGGACAAGCGGCTCCGCGAGCTCACCCGCCCAGCCGTCGCCGCTCGTTCCAGGGCGCGGGATGTCGGCGGCGGCGGCCCGCGCCGTGCTCCGGAAGATGGTCAGCGGGGCGGCGGAACAGGCACGAGATGAGGCCGTTCTTTCGCACGGCTGCATGAGGCCGGTGTGCTGGTGCGGTTGCGGTTCAGCGAGATCAACGCGGGCCAGGTCACCGGCTACGCGGTAGCCCTGCCGGGCCAGGACGCAGGGGGCGGGGCGCCGCGGTGGTATGGCGGGGGCCGGCTGTCGGCCGAGCTGACCTTGCCGCGGCTGCGATCACGCTGGGATCCCCGGAGCGGCCGACCGGATCGGCCCGGAACGTGCCGGTTCACGATCCTGGAGCGGGACGCGATCTTCGAGTACGCGGCCCGCCAGGCCGCCACCGCCGCGGAACACATCCGCTGCTCGGCCCGCGGCGATCGGGCCGGGGCGGCTGATGCGGCGTGGGCAGCGGCGGACACCCTGCATATCGCGGCGCGGGCGCTGCGCAACCCTGAGCTGCGCCGCGCGGCGGACACCTACGATCGTGCCGCCCGTGCCCAGCACGGTCAGATCCCGCGCCCGGCCCGCGAGGGGGTTCAGCTCCGGGCCGCGGCCCGGCTGATGGCGCTGACCGGCCCGGTCACCGGCGATGGCACGCTAATGACCGTGGTGCTCATCGCCAACCTCGTCGCGCTAGCCATCGCGGTCGCCGAGCTGCGCGAGGCCCAACAACTAGCAACCCAAGCCGCAGCGGCCCGAAGGGCAGCCACGCAGCTGCGCGAAGCCAGCGTCCGGGTTCGTTCACCTGTGCCTCACCCTCGCCGCCCAGAGGCGTCCCGGAGCAGCCGCACGGTGAGCGCGGCAGACTTCGCCCGCAACGACGTCGCGACGCCCTGGCATCCCAAGAGGCATCCACCTGCTCGCCCCGGGTGGCCTGGCCCCGACTCGCGTCGAGCGCCGCCGCGTAGACGGCACGGACCGGAACGGTAAGTCCGGGCCAGTGCACGGGCCCGGCCGCGTGAAGCTCATTCCTGCTCGCCTATAGCGCGTACCCGGTTTGAATGCGCCCCGCCAGCTGCAACTGAGCCTGGGAGCCGGTCAGGAGCAATGGCGCAGACGCGCGTCCGTTGAACACGCGGCGTGCCACTGCAGGCTGCCCGGCAAAGAACCCGTATGAGGCGGGCGCGGTTCCGTTTCGGCGATCTTCTGGCTATCTGCTCCGCAACTACTGCGCGCTGGCGCCTGAGGTTTGAGCCGCAGCGGCGGTATGTCTGGAGGTGCCGTCTCAGTACCATGCCATTGGTCACTCCAGGTCGTCCCAGCCCCAACGCTCAGCCGAGCGACTATCGGGCTCACGGCCGAACCGGAACCGCGACCCGGTGTTCTTCTGGCACAGGTCGAACATCCCGGCAGCGGGCAGCCGAGTGGCCAACGCAATGGCCTGCTGGTGCGCGCCTGCCTCGCGCAGGCTGTCGAGCAGCCTGGCCACGGCGTCCGCGTTTTCGAGGGTGGTGCCCGTTGCGGCGCGGTCGGCGAGCGCGGTGGCTTGCTGGTGCGCGCCTGCCTCGCGCAGGCTGCCGAGGAGGGCGGCCACGGCGTCCGGGTTTTCGAGGGTGGTGCCCGTTGCGGCGCGGTCGGCGAGCGCGGTGGCCTGCTGGTGTGCGCCTGCCTCGCGCAGGCTGTCGAGGAGGGCGGCCACCGTGGCCGGGTTTTCGAGGGTGATGCCCGTTGCGGCGCTTTCGGCGAGTGCGGTGGCCTGCTGGTGTTCGCCTGCCTCGCGCAGGCTGCCGAGCAGCCGGGCCACGGCGCGCGGGTTTTCGAGGGTGATGCCCGTTGCCGCGCGGTCGGCGAGTGCGGTGGCCTGCTGGTCCGCGCCTGCCTCACGCAAGTTGTCGAGCAGCCTGGCCACGGCGTATGGGCTTTCGAGGGTGATATTGGCAGCGGCGCGGTCGGCGAGTGCGGTGGCCTGCTGGTCCGCGCCTGCCTCACGCAAGTTGTCGAGCAGCCTGGCCACGGCGTATGGGCTTTCGAGGGTGATATTGGCAGCGGCGCGGTCGGCGAGTGCGGTGGCCTGCTGGTCCGCGCCTGCCTCGCGCAGGCTGTCGAGGAGGACGGCCACGGCGTCCGGGTCGTTGAGGGTGACGTCGGCAGCGGCGCGGTCGGCGAGCGCGGTGGCCTGCGGGGGCGCGCCTGCCTCGCGCAGGCTGTCGAGGAGGACGGCCACGGCGTCCGGGTCGTTGAGGGTGACGTTGGCAGCGGCGCGATCGGCGAGCGCGGTGGCCTGCTGGTCCGCGCCTGCCTCACGCAGGCTGTCGAGCAGCCTGGCCACGGCGTCCGGATTTTCGAGGGTGATGCCCGTTGCGGCGCGGTCGGCCAGCGCGGCGGCCTGCTGGTGCGCGCCTGCCTCACGCAGGCTGTCGAGCAGCCTGGCCACGGCGTCCGGGTCGTTGAGGGTGACGTCGGCAGGGGCTCGGTCGGCGAGCGCGGTGGCCTGCTGGTGTGCGCCTGCCTCACGCAGGCTGTCGAGCAGCCAGGCCACCGCGTCCGGGTTTTCGAGGGTGATGCCCGTTGCGGCGCGGTCGGCGAGCGCGGTGGCTTGCTGGTGTGCGCCTGCCTCGCGCAGGCTGTCGAGCAGCCTGGCCACGGCGCGCGGGTTTTCGAGGGTGACGTCGGCAGCGGCGCGGTCGGCGAGCGCGGTGGCCTGCTGGTGTGCGCCTGCCTCGCGCAGGCTGTCGAGGAGGACGGCCACGGCGTCCGGGTTTTTGAGGGTGACGTCGGCAGCGGCGCGGTCGGCGAGCGCGGTGGCCTGCTGGTGTGCGCCTGCCCCGCGCAGGCTGTCGAGCAGCCTGGCCACGGCGTCCGGGTCGTTGAGGGTGACATCGGCAGCGGCGCGGTCGGCCAGCACAATGATCTGCTGGTGCGCACTTGCCTCGCGCAGGCTGTCGAGGAGGGCGGCCATGGCGTCCGGGTCGTCGAGGGTGACGTCGGCAGCGGCGCGGTCGGCCAGCACAATGATCTGCTGGTGCGCACTTGCCTCGCGCAGGCTGTCGAGGAGGGCGGCCACGGCGTCCGGGTTTTCGAGGGTGATGCCCGTTGCGGCGCGGTCGGCGAGCGCGGTGGCCTGCTGGTGCGCGCCTGCCTCGCGCAGGCTGTCGAGCAGCCTGGCCACGGCGCGCGGGTTTTCCAGGGTGATGCCCGTTGCAGCGCGGTCGGCGAGCGCGGCGGCCTGCTGGTGCGCGCCTGCCTCGCGCAGGTTGTCCAGCAGCCTGGCCACGGCGTATGGGCTTTCGAGGGCGATATTGGCAGCGGCGCGGTCGGCGAGCACAATGGTCTGCTGGTGTGCGCCTGCCTCGCGCAGGCTGTCGAGCAGGGCGGCCACGGCGTCCGGGTCGTCGAGGGCGGCGCGGGCCGCGACCCAGTGCGCGGGGCGGTGGTCAGTTAGGTGGACGTGGCGCAGGGCGGCGATGAGGGTGAGACCAGCGTGGGGGTCGCCGCGGGAAGCGGCGTATTTGCGGAGCTGTGCGGCGTCACGGTAGAGACCACGGGCCTCGGCGGCGTCACCAAGGGAGGCCGCATCGCTCAGGTCGGCATGGTTTGCGACTGCGGCCCAGAATCCTCCCGGCGGGAATTGGTCGTCTCGGTGGCGCCTGCCGTACTGGTCGAGGTAGTCCGCGAGCCGGTACAGCGGCCCGCTTCGAGTGTCGACCGCGTAGCCGGTCCGCTCGTCGTGGTCCTGCTGGGAGGCTGGCCTGGTTGCGCGTGCTGTGTCCGGGCGGGGGCGGATGCGGGTGAGGGGCCCGGAGACGCCTTTGCAGGGCGCGACGGTGTAGGCCAGGGCTTGTTCCAGCCAGTCTTCGCCCGCGGCGTCCCATTCGGTGTCGGTCAGGTAGGCCGGGGCGGCCGCTTCGAGCAGGTCGTGCGGCAGGGCGAGGCGGTGGCCGAGTCGGCGGGCGTCCATCGCGGCGTGGATCAACGCCTTGGCGGCAGGCGGAGCATTGCGGTAGCGGGCCAGCAGTTCCGGGACTCCGGCCAGGTACTGCGTGACCTGACCGTCCTGGGCGTCCGCGGCGGCCCGGGCGAGCCGCACGTCGTCGGCGGCGGTTCGCTCCAGATCCCGCAGCGCCGCGCCGGTGAACGCGGCGGCCACCGGGATGTCGGTCCCGGCCAGGATGGCGCGGGCCTGAGGATGCGGAGAGCCGTCTCGGGTGAGGGCATCCCAGTGGCCGGGCCACAGCGTGCCCAGCACCAGCACGGGTCCGCGGCGCGGGTCGGTGAGCAGGGTATGCAGCGCCGCCGCGACCCGCTCTCCTGTATCGCCAGGGGTGTCCAGGTAGAGCTGGGTCTCGTTCAGCCACACCACGGTCCGCGATCCGACCTGTGGGACCTCCGCCAGCACAGCCTCAGGCCGGGTCGGGTCGAACGGATGCCACAATCGCCACCCCCGCGGTAACAGATGTATCGCCTCCCAGCAGGCCCGAGTCTTGCCGGTCGACGACCCGCCCACCAGCACCGCCATCCCGCTATGCCCGCGGGCCGCCGCCGCGACTACCCGGGTCAGGTCCGCGTCGTGGTCGCGCCGGACGTACGGCGGCAGAACCGGCAAGTCCGCGTCAGCAGAGCCAACGACGACCGGACGGTGCACCTCCAGCACGAACGGATCCGTCAGGTCCGCCACCAGCCGCCCCGCCGCGGCGGCATCATCGCCGCCTCCTCGCCCTGGGACGCTGCGCGCGTCCTGGTCGGCCCGCAGCAGCCGATCCCACTCCCGCTCGGCCGGCGGCTCCTCGGCCGCCCACCGGGCTAACGTCACGCCGACCGCGTGCAGCTGGTCCAGATCCCGTGGCAGTGACGTGCCCGTCGCCCACGAATTCACCGTCGTCAACGGCACCGACGACTCCCCGGCCAGCCGCCGCTGCGTCAGCCGGTCACCGCGAGCCGCAGCGCGGTGCCCGGCCTGGTCCCACAGCCGCGCCAGCTCGGCCAGCACCCGCGAATGCGAGTTCGGGCCGCTGGGATGACGAAACGGCCCGGCCTCCACCACGGCCTCCTCTCGCCGACACGATCCGATCCGGCTCGTACAGTCCGGATCCGGCCCTGAACTGGAGCGTAACCACCACGGTCCAAGCCGGATCCGGGATCTGTTCAATCCGCGCAGCAGCCATCCGCCAATAGGTAGTGCGCCCAGGCATAAGGCCAGGCCACACTTATCGGAAGGACATCCGGTGAAGACCTCCCGCGCTACCCGCCAGCTCCGCAAAGCCATTATCTTCGCCGCCGCCCGGGGCGCCGCCACCGCCGTCGGCTCCGGCCTCGTCGGCCTGGCACTCTGGTGGATCACCCACCACTAATCCTTGACCCGAACCATGGGCCTGAACCCGCTGGCAGAGGAGGCTCCGGCGCGGGACGCACCATCGCAATCGGCTGCGGCGGTTTGCCGGACTGCACGCTCGCCTTCCCGCTGAGCCGCATCCCGGTGAGCGCTGTAGCCCTCGATCAGGCTGCTGCACTAGCCGCCCGGGCAAACTGCTACAGCGAGAACGCCCATGCCAACGCCCAGCAGTTCGCCGCCCTGCGTCTCGTGAAATGTGACCGTCAGTGTCTACGGTGCGCGAACGGCGTGGCTCATCTTTGCCGGCCGTACGCCGGGCTGGCGCGGTAGATGGCGGCGGCGTCCTTGCAGTGCCTGCACCGGCATCTCCCGGCGTTGTAGCCGCTCATTGTCGCGTGCCGGTACTGACGCCCGGCGGCGTTCGGCTTGGTGAAACCCAGCGTGGCCGGGTCGGGTATCGCGCGGAGGCGAGCGGCGGGGGAGTCGGTGGGTGGCATAGCGAACAGAAGGTCATCGCCGCCTAGGCCCGCATCCGAGATATGCGCGCTGAGCTTGCTGGTGAGTTGCTGGCTGAGCTTGAGCCGCCGGTACTCCTTGTCTTTCGGGTACTCCTTGACCAGGAACCGCTGACCGGAGGGGTGGAACTTCGGGTCGACCTGGATGACCGTCCTGCTGACGGTGAGGATCCGCGTCGCAGGCTGAGATCCTTTACGCGAAGTTCTGTCAGCTCTCCCCACCGCAGGCCGCTTTCGATGTCGGTCTCAATGAGCAGCCGCATGGCATCGTCGGGGAGCGCCTCGTAGATCGCGTCGAACTGCTCGGGGGTGATGATCTTCAGTGGCTTCTTCGGGACGGTGGGCGTCTTGACGCCTTTGCAGGGGTGCAGGAACGTCACGTCGCCGAGCGCAGCGGTGAAGATCGCGCTGAGGATGAACCGGACCTTCTGGATAGTCGCCGGGCTGACGCCTTTGTCCTGCAGGTCGGTTACCCACTCGCGGACATGGCGGGCATGATCTCGTTCATCCGCATGGGGCCGAACCACGGCAGGATGTGCTTGCCGATCTGGTAGGTGTACGCCTCCCGGGTGGTCACCTCCATCACGTGATGGGGCAGCCATTCCTCGGTGACGTAGCGGCGGAAGGTCTGCCTCCCGCGCCGCGGGTCGCTGAGGCGTCCCTCGGCGATCTTCATCTCGGCGCGCTGCCATGCCTTGTCGGCGTCGCGCTTGTTGGAGAACGTCCCTGCGCTCTGGATCCGGCCGCGTACGTCGCGATAGCAGGCGCGGTAGCGAGGCTCGCCCTCCTTGGTCTTCCTCTTCTGGGACCAGCCCATTGATCACACCTCATAGATCGCTTGGCAGCAGAATGGCAGCGGGCTCTGTCGGCATTCACCGTCATGAGCCTGATAGCCACCGACACCAAAATATGGCCTGTGACCAGCAGTTTAGTCGAAATGCCCGCAGGTGTGGATAACTCATTTGAACGGGAATACTGCACTCATAACCCAGAGGTCGCAGGTTCATGTAAGGAACTCCGGCGCTTGATCAGCGCGGGGGTTCCAGGGTTGCATAGCATCCCCGGCTGGTCCGGTAGGTGGCGACGACTTAGGTTCTGAGGCTGGCGTTCTCGCCAGGCCTCGCGGATTTGATTGCCACTGCTGGCCTGGCCACGGATGACCCGCATTAGGGAAGTGGGCCAGCCCCGGCTGGGGTCTGGCCCGGTTGCAGCACATGAGTGGGAGCCGTTGCCGGGCTCTGCCGCCCTGGGACCGTGGCCGATGGGTTGCTGCCTGCTGCGCCGCCGGAGCTGATGAGTCCGGTGATACAGGAATGAGGTGGCTGGTGGAGGAGCAGGACGGGCAGCCGGTGCCGCGGCGGCTGGTGGGTATTGATCTGGGGATCGCGTCGCGGCACTCGGTGCGGGTGCTGGAGGCCGACGGGCGGGTGGTGTGCCGGTCGTCGTGCGTGCCGACGGTGGAATCGCTGTCGGCGGTGGAACAAGCCGCGCTGGCCGGCGCGCCGGAAGGCACGCGGCTGGCGGTGGTGTTCGAGCCGACCGGGCCGGCGTGGATGCCGATCGCGGTGTTCTTCGCCCGTCGCGGGCACGCGGTGTTCCGGGTGTCCTCGGCGAAGGCCGCGGACCTGCGCCGGTTCCTGCGACGGCACGCTAAATCGAACGGGATCGATGCCGAGACGCTGGCGCGGATACCGCTGGCCGATCCGCGGGGCTTGCAGCGCCTCGAGCTGCCCGGCCCGGACGCGGCGGCGCTGGACCGGCGGGTCCGGGCCTGCGGGCGGCTCACCGAGGCGGCCAGCAAGCACAAGGTCCGGATCAAGGACCTGGTCAGGCAGCTGATGCCGATGACCCCGCTGACCGGGGACCTCGGCAAGGCCGGTCCTGGCCGTGCTGGAACGCTTCGCTGACCCGCGCTCCCTGGCCGCTGCCGGGGAGAGCGAGCTGACCCGCCTGATCACCAAGGCGTCCGGCCATCAGCAAGGCCCCGCACGAGCCCGGCAATGGCTGACCGCCGCGGCCGCCGCCATCGAACTGTACGGCGACCACCCGGCCGTGCCGTTTGACGAGCTAGCCGCGGAGGTCGTCACCGAGATCCGGCTGCTGCGCGCCATCCAGGCCGAACTAGGCGTCCACGCCGCGGCCCGCGAACACCACTACCTCCACGTCGATCCCGGGCAGCTCGCCCGGTCGCTGCCCGGGTTCGCCGAGATCGGCGCACCGGTTCTGGTCGCCGCAATGGGCCGGCCCGGCCGGTTCCGGGACGGGACCCGGTTCAAGTCCTATGTCGGGCTCGCCCCGCGGGCCAGCGAGACCGGCGAGACCGACCGCAAGGGCCAGCCGATGAGCAAGGCCGGGCCATCCCAGCTGCGGTCAGCGTTCGTCCGCGCCGCCGACACCGCCCGCCGCCAGGACCCCCAGCTCGCCCGGATCTACTACCTGCAGATGACCGAGCGCGGCGCCACCCACCTCAAGGCCTGCTGCGTCGTCGCCGGGCACCTCGCCGAACGGTCCTGGACCACGCTCAACCGCGGCACCCCGTACGTGATCTGCGACACCAACGGCAACCCGGTCACCGCCGAGCAGGCCAGGCAGATCATCGCGGACAAATGGACCGTCCCCGAAGACGTCCGCAAACGACGCCGCAGCCGCAAGCTGGCGGGGAAGGCCCCTCAGGCGGCCACAACCGGGCCGGACAGGCGAGGCGACCCTCCCCGCCCCCGATCGTCGCGGCCCCGCAGCCAGGCCGTCAAGACCGCCACCTCACGTCAGCCCAGCTAAGGAGCGTTCCACGTCACCGGGCCGCCCATCAGCCACCCGCCGATGGGTCATCCCGGCGTGCCCGCACATCGCCCAGACAAACTGATTAGCAGCATTCACCCGCGACAACTTGACAAGGCAGCTCCCATAGGGAATCAAATCCCCTCAGCTCCACCCGCCGATTCTGGTGTTTAGCCAGGTCAGAGGAACGCTGGCTGGACCCCATCCCAGTTCCTGGGGTGGGGTCTGCTGCTGTTCTGGGAGGATTTGGGAGATCATCTTCTCGCTGTCCCCCGTTTCGCCGGGTCCTTGCGTGTCAAGAGCGGTGTCATCTGATCCGCCCGGCCACTGGTTTGCGACCAGGTTGTGCCCGGATCGGCGCCAGCAGCTCGTCGAGAAGCGGGACCGGGGAATGCGGGGTAATCGCCACTCTCGCACGTAGCGAGAGTGGCGAGCCTGGAGAGCGGCCTTGAGGTCGTCGCGCATCCGGTCCGAGGCATGGGCGTAGAGGCCGCGCATGCCAGGCACCTTATGCCCGAGCCGCTGCTCGGCGAGGATTTCGGGGATGCAATCTTCAGCCATCCAGGTCTTGTGGCTGTGCCTGAGGCCGTGAGGTATTAGGCCGGGTTTCAGCGGGAGCCAGCATGCGAGCGGAGTGCCTGCCGGGATGGGCTGAATACCCCGGCCGGTTGGCGGCGAAGGCGATGCTTGGATGGGCCGCCGGCCAGGCGGCGACCGGGAGGCCCGGCCAGACCGTGGTGTCGGTGATGATCAGCCTACCGGGACGGCCCGATGCTGACTCATGTCGTCCGTCGCAGGCGGGCCGGAACACGCGCCGTGCGTAGTTGCTGCGCCGGTAGTGGCCGCCGTCGGGGCCGAGGAAGACATACTGACCGCTGCCGCCATGCTGGGCGGCACACGGACAGCGCTGGCCCGACTGGCCGCGGCCCGGCGGGTGAGTAAGCCTTTCAGGAACTCGGGTACGTCGATGGGGAGGCACGGTTCCCCATCTGCTGCTGCGGTAGGAGTCGTCCTTGGGCGGGAGCCGGTGGACCGGCCGTTGATCTCGCGAAGCTGCCACTCGACGTGGATCTCGGCCGGGCGAACGAAGTCGCGTTCCAGGCCGATGGCCTCGCCCCAGCGGAGCCCGGTGTAGCGGATGGTCACGATCATGGTGAAGTCGTCGTCCCGGCCCGAGAGCAGGGCGGCTCGTTCGGCGATCACCAGTGCCTGCAACGGTGTGGCCCAGACTCGCTGCGGAGCACGGTCGAGCTTGCGGCCGGTCCTGCGGCCGCGGTTGCGCGGCCGTAGAGCCGGGTTGTAGGGGATCAGCGGCGGTTTCGCGGCGGCGGCGTCACCCAGGATGGTGCACAGCAGGCTGCGCGCGTCCCGGGCAGTGCGCCGGGAGATGCCGGCCCGGACGGGCAGGCCGTTCTCCCATCGGGTGATCTCCTCGGTGGTCAGTGAGTTCAGCGGGCTGGCACCCGATACCGGCCGGATGAACCGCCGGATCAGGTACTCGCGGTTGTACTCCGTGCTGACGCCAACGTCATGCATAGCCAGCCAAGCGGTCGATCCACTCGCTGACCGTGATGTTCCCCGCGTTCGGGTCGGCCCAGCGCCCCTCGCGGATCCTGGCCTCCTGGTCGCGTCCCCACGCCAGCGCGGCGGCCTTGGTCTTGAACCCGGATTCGCTGGCGTCCATGCCACTAGGCATCTTGTACTTGACGCGCCACGGCGTAGGGCCCTTCCCCCGCTTCTCCGCGTACGCCAACGCTCTCTCCTCAGGTGTCGTTGGTCATGCCGATCGCAGATCACCGCCGACGCGACGGCCAGGTCCGCTCCGTGAGGTACGTGTCGCCGTCGTTGCCGTTTGGCCGTCGGGCAGTTCCGCCGTTTGCTGCACGGTCGCGGACTGTGACGGGCTGTCGCTCGCCCGCCCGCATAATGTCGGCGATATCGTCATCGCTGAATCGCAGGTGCTTGCCGACGAAAGTGCACGGGATCAAGCGCGCGGAGGCCTTTGTTGTCTTGAGCCAAGACTCGCGGACCTTGAGAATCCTTGCCGCCTCAGCAGCCGTATGAAGCTCACCGGTCATCTGGTATCCCACCTCCGCCAGCGCTGGGACAAACTCACTCGCCCACAAGGTCCTGGACGCTCACCTGGGACGAGCAGGTATGACCAGGTTATGCCAATAAAGCGGACGTAAGTCAAACGCTATGACCGCGATCATTAGCAGATCACCTGTAACGAAATAGGTCAGCTAGGTTCGCTAAGGTTCGATTACTGTCGGCTAATGCCGCAGAGCCCGCTGAAAAATCATCTGGACCAGGTCGCGATGCGGGAGTTAGCCGAACGCAACACCGAGTTCACGGAGAAACTCACCGAGGTCCGTGCCGAGCCGGCCGGGGAACGAGCCGCCGGGGTGGCGCTGAGGCAGGCGGCGGCCGAGCTGTCCCTGGAGCTGATGCAGGCGAAGGAGGAACTGGCCGCCGCAAGTAACGTGACAAGGCTTCCGCTTCGCCACGCCGAGGAGCTGACCGGGCCGGGCTGAGGATGCGGAATGGCGGCGGTTGAGCGGGCTGAGCGGGCAAGATGGTGAGGTGATCGGTACCGGGGGCGCAGCTCCGCAGCAGGACCTGTTCGGCGGCAGCTTGGGAATCGATGCTGAGCCGGTGCTGATGGCGCTGCATGCCGAGTACTACGAGCTGATCTGGAAGGGGCTGAAGACGCACGAGTTCCGCCGCCGCTTCCTGGAAGGCCGACCGGCCCGCTGGTTCGTCTACCTGAACGCGCCGGTGTCCCGCCTGGCGGCGGTTATCGACCTGGGCCCAGCGGTGGTGGACGCTCCCGGGCAGATCGCGGCGATAGCGGACCGGGCGCGGGCCGGGAACGGGGCCAGCGTGCTGGGCTATGTCGGGGACCTTGAGCGGGCGTTCGCGATCCCGATCCTGCATGTCGCCGAGTATCCGGGCCTGTCGGCGGCTGAACTCCGCGGTGAGCTAGGCGCGTTCCACCCGCCGCAGGGGTATGTGCGGTTGCGGCAACATCCGCATCTGCTGACGGTCTGTGAGAAGGTCGCCGGCGGGAGCCCGATCCGGGAAATGTCGGTGCATCATGGGTGATATCCGCGCCGCGCTTGGCGCTGTCTGCAGGAACCCGGAGGTGATCGGGTATGCCGCGCCGCCCGTCACGAGTTCCGCAGCAGGACTCTGCGCTGCGGCAGGCGAGAAAAGCGCGGAACTGGACGCTGGAGCGACTGGTCGAGGAGATCGACCTGCGTACTCCCGACGGGCACTCCGGGGTCACACCGAGCATGGTCTCGGGCTGGGAACTCGGCCGACATACCACCAGCATCGGGCACCGCGCGACACTGTGTGACATCTACCAGCAGCCGCCGGAGGTGCTGTTCGCCCACCAGGACCTCGGGCTGACCGCCGGGGTCGCGCCCCGTCTGCTGGCAGGATTCGGTGACCTGCAGAAGGCGATGCTGGCCACGGTCACCGGCGCCCGAGAATGCCTGGTGGTGACGGGGTCGAGGTCGCGCGACGGGAAGTACCTGGAGGCGATCGAGACGGTGCTGGCCGAGCGGCCCTCGCTGGTGTATTACCGTGTGCTGTTCGGACCGCCTCACCACCAGGTGCTCAAGGAGCATCTGCTAGCGCTGCTGCGGTTACGTGACCCGTACGATCGGAGCCTGGGCGTCAAGACGCTGCACCTGGGGATGGTGGAAGACATCACGCTGGTGCCGGAGCGGTTCTTTTGCGCCAGCGAGCAGATGGCGGTCGTGCCGATCCCGTCGCTGACCTCGCATGAGGCGTTCGACTCTGGCGTAGTGCTCGGGGCGGCTCCAGCCGCCCGGCTGTTGGATCATGGACGTCAGGCCTACGCTGCTTCACGCCGGGTGGAGACCGTTGAGGATGTCACCGCGCTGGACGTGCTGCGGGAACGGAGCGCACGGGTATGACGACCAGGCGCAAGAACGTCATTGACGCCGCTGGCCCATTGCAGGCCGCCCGCGATGACCACGCCGCGGTGGTGAAGCTCACCCGTGAGCTGGTGCGGATCCCCAGCCGCGGCGGCATCGACCCCTACGACCCGGTGCTGGACTACATGGCCTCCTGGCTGACCGAGCACGACCTGCCCTGCCGCCGCCTGGCCGGGCCGGGCGAAACGACAGCTGCGCTGACCTGCGAGATCACCGGCAGCGGGCGAGGTCCCCGCTATGTGTTGGACGCCTGCCTGGACACCGCTCCATTCGGCGACGAGAATGCCTGGGCCCACCCGCCGACCTCCGGCGAGATCACGGGCGGCTGGTTGCACGGGCGCGGCTCATCGGATTCCAAGGCCGGCGCGGCGATCTTCGCGCACATCGCCGCCCGGCTCCAGCAGACGGCCGGCCAGTGGGCCGGCGGCGTCGTACTGCTGTTCGACGTCGATGAGCACACCGGTGCCTTCGGCGGCGCGAAAGCCTACTTCGAGGATGACGCCCGCGGCCGGGTCGACGGGGTGATGATCGGCTACCCCGGCCTGGACCACGTGGTGACCGGCGGCCGGGGCGTGCTACGCGCCCGGATGCACGTCCATGGCATCGCCGGGCACTCCGGGGGCAGTAAGACCGCTCCGTCGGCGATCGCCAAGGCCGCCGCGCTCATCTCCCGGCTGCACGACATACCGTTGCCGGGACCGTCCGGTCCTGAGTTCCCGCTGCCGGCCAAGCTGACTGTCACCGCGATCAACGGCGGGGAGGGGTTTTCGACTGTCCCGGACTTGTGCACGTTCAACGTCGACGTCAGGCTCATCCCCGCCCTTGATGACCAGGCCGCCCTGGAGTTGCTCCGGTCGGCGGCCGCCCGGGTCGATGCGGCCTGGCCAGGGACCCAGCCGACTCACGTGGAGGTGACGACCCGGTGGCCGGCGTTCGCGCTCCCGGAGGAGTCGCGGCTGCGCACCGCGCTGCTCGCCGCCGCCGAGGCCGCCGGGGTGGCTGCGACGGCGAAGGTCGCCGGGCCGGCGAACATCGGTAACTACCTGGCCGGGCTCGGCATCCCGGCCACCGCCGGGTTCGGCGTCGACTACCGGGGACTGCACGGCACCGACGAACGGATCGCCCTGGAATCGATCCCGCCTGTCCAGGGCATCTACCACCAAGCGCTGCTCACCCTGCTAAACCCCTCCTGACCTGCGGCGAGCGCCCTGCTGCCGACAAAGCATCGGCAAACGGACAGCAAACGCACACCAGCCGGTGCGCTGGCCGGCGGCTGCCTGCCGGGTGATGGTCTTCCCATCAGCCAATCGCCCGCCCGCAGAGGACACTGGTCATGGACACCCACCCCGCCGATCTGACCGTCGGATTCCCGCGCGAGAGTGGTACCGAACGGCGAACGATCCTCACCCCCGGCATGGCCCGGGCCTTGATCAGAGCCGGGTTCGATGTCATCGCCGAGCCCGGTATCGGATCAGGGGTGTTCATCGGCGACGAGGAATACGCTGCGGCAGGCGCCCGTCTCACCGAGCCCGGACGAGTGTGGTCGGCTCCGCTGCTGCTGCGATACAAATCACCCGACCCCGGCGACCTGCGATACCTGCGTCCGGAGCAGCACATCGCAGCCCTGTTCCACGCCGAAGGCGACGCCGGCCTGCTGACCGCGCTGCAGGAGTGCGGAGCAACCGCCTGGAGCTATGAGTTCGTCACCGAGCACGGACACTTCCCGCTCGGCCGTCCAGGCGGCCAGAGCAGCCACGCGTTCCAGCCTCTGGGCGGGCTGGCGGTGAGCATGTCGCCGGGCTGTCGCGCGACGCCGGCCAGCACGCCGGCGAGCCAGCACGCGAAGTCCGGCTCGATGCGAACGGCCGTGGTGAGGGCGGCGGCGGTCGCGAAGGTGTGCCCGGCCTCATCCGCGGGACGGGCGGGCAGGGCACGGGTCATCGCGGCGGCTTCAGCCATTTCTTCCGACAGCCGGTCCAGGATGAGGGCGGCGCCCTCGACATCCTGCATGTCCTCGACGGCCAGCCATCGCTTGACCTCGACCAGATCGTTCAGGGACTGCTCGAAGGTGTCCTGCAAGTCGTGGGCGGGCGTACCGGGCCTTCCGAGTGTCATGCCGACGCCCTCGGGCCGGTCCGCGCGTGGCGGTAGGTCACCGGCGGCGTGTTGGACACCCCGTCGAACAGGTCACGTGCGGCAAACAGCACGACGCCCTCGGAGGGCCCGGCCAGGGCCTGCTGGCAGGCTTGCAGCACGAGCATGGCGCGGCGGCTGACCATCGCCAGGTACGCCATCTGGTCCTGCGGAGTTCTGGCCGGATCGGGTAACTGCAGCGCGTCCACGATCAGCCTCAGTAGGTGCCGGGACGGGGACAGCGGAAGCGGCTGGGCGTCGGCGGTGGC
Source organism: uncultured Actinomycetes bacterium (assembly GCA_963774825.1). Taxonomy (GTDB): domain Bacteria; phylum Actinomycetota; class Actinomycetes; order Streptosporangiales; family Streptosporangiaceae; genus DATBGO01. The sequence goes on from CAVZGW010000006.1 coordinate 470,791, forward strand.
CGCGTCGGCCGCGGGCTCTTGAGCAGCGCGGGGCGTGCAGGGTCTGAGTTACGACCACAGTTCGGTGGCCCGGTGGCTAGCTGGCCAGCAACCGCGCGAGCCCATTCCAGAATTAATCGCCGAGGTACTGGCCGCCTTATTGCATCGTCCGCTAACCGCAACGGACCTGGGCATGGTCCCGAGCGCCATCCCGTCGAGCACCGGGCTGCGACTGTCCGGAGACTGGGCTGGGTGCGTAGCCACCGCCACGACACTATGGAGGGCTGACGTGGAAAGACGGCAGTTCCTCCAGGACTCGGCCCTGGCGGCGGCGTCCTCAGCCGCGGCACTGCAATGGCTAGTAGGCCCATCCGCGGGTCGTCCCTCTGGGCTTGGCATGCGGAAGATCGGTGCCAGCGACGTGGCGGCGATCGAGCGGGCCGCGCAGTCATTCCGCGAGCTGGATAACCGGCTCGGTGGCGGCCGAGTGCGCAGTGCGGTCATGCAGTATCTGACTGATGAGATAACTCCGGTGCTGGCGCAAGGCCAGTTCAGCCCCGACATCGGCACCCAGCTCGCCGGTGTCGCGGCGGAACTTGCCCAGCTGGCCGGATGGGTGGCCTACGACACTGGGCTCCACGGGCACGCGGAGCGGTACCTGACATTGGCCCTGAGCTTCGCCCGTCATGCCGGGGACGACGGGCTGGGAGCGGAGATCCTGGCCGCCAAGGCTCACCAGGCCGTGTACCTGGGACGTCCAGCTGAGGCCGTGGACCTGGCACGGGCCGCCCAGACCACCGCACGCCGGGCCGCCCTTCCGACGCTGCTGGCCGAGTGCTGCGTGATGGAAGCGCATGGCCACGCCGCCGCGAACAATGCGCGGGCCTGCGCCCGGGCACTGTCGGACGCAGAACACGCCTTCGAAAGATCAGCCCGGCACAATGACCCAGGGTGGCTGCGGTACTTCGACGAGGCGTACCTCGCCGCACGGATGTCGCACTGCTTCCGCGATCTGGGTGAGCCCCGGCATGCCGAGCATTACGCCCGGCGGTCGCTGGACATGGACGGACGATTCGTCCGCGGAAAGGCCTTCAATCTGTCGCTCCTGGCCACGACCCTCGCTGATCAAGGCGATATCGAGCAGGCCTGCGCGATCGGCGCGCAAGCGGTCGACCTGACGGCCGGGCTCCGATCGGCACGGAGCGTTCAGTACATCAGGACCCTGCAGCGGGCCCTGCACGGCGCGGCTGACGCACCCGCCGTCCGGGAACTCACTGCCCGGGTGGAGCAGCGCCTGCCCGCAGCATCAGCGCGTGCTGCACGCCGATGACGGTGGCGGCCCCAGCGATCTGCCCGTCAGCGATCATCGCGGCGGCATCATCGAGCCGAACCCAGGCGACTTCGGCCGTCTCATCGGTCTCAGGCTCGCGTACCAGGTCGGCGCCGCGCGCCAGGTACAAGTCCTGGGGAAAGTCCGCGTTGCCGATCATCGGCTGAAACGAAAGCACCAACCGCGCAGATCTCGGACGCCAGCCAGTCTCCTCCTCGGCTTCCCGGATCGCGGCAGCCCGACCGTCCTCGCCGTCGTCGACGTAGCCGCCGGGAAGCTCCCACACCCACCGGTCAATGATGAACCGGTGACGGCGCAGCAGCAGGATCTTCGGCGCCAGGCTCATCCAGGACCGCGATCATGGCGCACCGGCGGAGCCGGAACACGTACTGGGTGAACTCGCTGCCATCCGGCAGCTCGACATTCGTCAGGCTGATCCGGATATGCGGGTTCTCGTCCACCAGCCGATCGTTATGGATGATCCAGCGGCCCCGGCCATCTATGGCGTCTCCCGACACAGTCAACGACGCTAGCCGACCAGTCTCCCGACCGAGCCGCCACTGGTGCCGAAAGAGATCCGATGGCGGGCTGCCGTAAGTCAGCGAGTGGGGCCTAGTGCCCGCGAATTCGGTGATGGCCAGGTCGAAGACGTCGGAGCTGCCGAGGTAGGACGCAATCGCGATCCGGTCGCCGGAGCGGCCGTGGGCTGGCCAGTGTCCACCCGCACAGTTCGCCGTAGATGCACATGCCGCGCGGTACCAGGTCTTTCATGGCGATGGAATATTTCCAGTCCCGCAGCTGGCGGACGTGGAAATCGTGCTGCATGACAGTCACGGAACGCTCCCGAACGTCCCGTTCTGCAATGGCGCTGCGGCCGATCGAGACCCGTCGGCGGCGTACCGAACGAGGCAGGAATGTGCGCCCCCGTGTTACCGGAAGTGCTAGCCATGCTTGCCCGCGAGTAGCCAAGGCACCAGCCCGATTGGGAGGCTGGGGCATGAACTTCGAAGGCCTGACCGCGCTGGTGAGCCGGGTCATAGCCGGGGCGGACCGCATGCAGCGCCGGCATGGCGTGTTCGGATTCCCGTACGCGGTGATCAAGAAGTACGGGGACGACGATGGCGGGCGCGAGGCCGCGCTCATCACCTACTACGGCTTCCTCAGCGTCTTCCCGCTGCTGCTGCTCGGGGTGGCGATCCTGTCCCGGGTGCTGGCTGGCAATCCGGATCTGCGGCAGCGGCTCATCACCCAGACCGTGCCGCCGGCGCTGCAATCCACGGTCGAGCATTCCGCGGCCACATTGCCGACATCGACTATCCCGTTCATCGCCGGCCTGATCGGCTTGCTGTTCTCCGGCACCGGTGTTGTGTTCTCCGCGTACCAGACGCTGAACAACGTCGCCGCCGTCCCGCGGCGCCTTCGCGCCGGGTTTTTCCCCCGGTACATCCGGGTGTTCGTGATGCTGGCGGCGCTGCTGCTCGGGGCAGTGGCGGTCGGCGCGCTCACGGTGGCGGTCACGGCGCTGCCCGACCTGCCGGGAGCGGAACGGGCCGCGGCGGCGCTCGGATCGGCCCTGATCGTCTTCGCCGTCCTGCTGCTCGGCGGCAGGCTGCTGCTATCGCGGCCCGCGCCGGTCCGTGCCCTCTGGCCAGCCGCCGCGCTGGGCGCCGCGACGGTGACCCTGCTGATCAACATCGGCCCACCGTTGCTGGCACGGATGGTGACCAAGGCCGGGGCGGTCTACGGCAGTTTCGCCACCGTAGCAGGCATGTTCGCCCTGCTCTACCTGGTCAGCCAGGCGCTGGTCTACTCGGCCGAGGTCGCCGCCGTATGGTATGCCCGCCTGTGGCCACGGGCCCTGGATCTAAACCGCCCCACCGCGGCCGACAAGCGCGCACTGGCTCTGCTCGCCCGCGAGCAAGAACGCATCCCGGATGCCCGGGTCGACCTCCGCCTTGTCCCCCGCGATCTACCCCCGGCCGACAACGATCCGCCGGAGCCACGCCGTCCTTAAGCGACCCGCTACTGGGCCCTGAACAAAGACACCCCCCGCAGCACCGAGCCGGTCCGGGTGAAGCCCTTCTGCGACAGGTCGGCGGCGGGCCCGGTCGGTCAGCCCGCCCGAGCCGGTACCGACGACACCTGTTCTCGCGCACCATCCGTGGACCCATCCACGATGTCTCCGGCTGGCCATATGGCCGTGCCCTCGGGGCTGAGACCGTCCGTATCCCAGCATCAACGGGACAGGGCAGGTGGCCGCGACTACGCCGGTTCTCGTATAACGGGGCGCAAGGCACGGGGCAGGTCCTATATTGCGGTTGCGCTCACCCCGGGGAGATCACCGAACCGTGCGTTCGCGTCGAAGGTGAGCACGATGCGATCGGTCTGCAGGGCGTGCGCCGCGATGATCAGATCATGAGCGCCCCGGATCTTGCCGGCCCGGCGGGCATGCGCGATCAGGCGGGCATGGCAGGCGGCGGTGGCTTCGGTGTAGTCGAGGATGTCCATGGCCGAGGCAATCGCGACAAGGGCACGAACACGATCAGCAGCGCGATCGGGAGTATCCGCAAGCTCGATACCCACCCGGTACTCAGCGATGGATACGGCTGCGATGGCGAGCTCGTCAGTGTCCAGGGCAGCTCGGTCGATCGTTCCGCGTTCGTAGGCGATCAGGACGTTGGTATCCAGGATCAGGCGCCGGCCCACGGATCGGTACCCTCACTGGAAATCAGGGCCAGCGCGCCCGCGATGTCCTCAGCGAAACGATCATCCGGCGGCGGGATATGCTCCAGCGCCGCCCGCAGGTCTGTCCCGGTACGGCGCCGGGCAGGCCTCATCTCGGCCACCACATGGTGCCCGCGGGTAATGATTACGGTCTCCCCCCGCTCGATCGCATCGAGCAAGTCCGAGAAGTTGCGCGAGGCCTCGGTCGCCGTCATCGTCCGCATGCCATCATGATATCTGATAATCAGATCGTTGCAGCACAGTCCGCTACTGGTGCTGAACCAGTGAGCGCTTCGTTCGCGTCGACGGGGTCAGGGGAATCAAATTCCCTTAGCTCCACCCGCTGGATTTGGTGTTTCGCCAGGTCAGAGCCACGTTGGCTGGACCCCATCCCAGTTCCTGGGGTGGGGCCTGCTGCCGTTCTGGGAGGAATTTGGGAGATCATCTTCTCCCTGTCCCCCGGTTCCGCCGGGTCCTTGCGTGTCACGCAGGACAGTCCCATCTGGTCCGCCCGGCCCCTGGTTTGCGGCCGGGTTTGTGCGCGGATCGGCGCGAGCAGCTCGTCGAGTAGCGGGACCGGCGAGTGCGGGGCGGTGGCCGCTCTGGCGCGTAGCGAGTCCTCCCAGCGGGCCTGGAGAGCGGCCTTCAGGTCGTCGCGCATCCGCTCCGAGGCGTGGGCGTAGAGGTCGCGCATGCCCGGTCCTTCTCCCAGGGTCCTCAGCCTGTTGTACGACGTTGGGTGAACGAGTCATGTGACGGGATTGCGCGGCGCGTCTTTCCTGGTGTGGCGCTCGTGGCTGGTAGTTCATGCAGCCCAGCACGAGATCGGGGATCGAAGGATGCGGGCGTTCCCGGTAAGGCTGCCTTCTGGCGCGAGGTACTGGACGGTCCTCGATGAGGATCTGGCCGTGGTGCCGGTGGCTGATGGCTTCTTGCGGCCGGTTCGGCCGTGACGGCGCGGAGTCGACGACGAAGAGCTACTCGCACGCGATTGCCGATAACCTCCATTCCCGTTAAATGGCACGAGCGCAGTCAAGTGACTGTTACTGATGCGGATTGGCGCGGCGTAGTTCAATATGGTTCGGCTGCGTTCACTCCGTGCCAGTGAGGGTCGCAGAAGAAATAGTTTCTGCTCCTAGTGTCGTGTGAACGAAGTTCTCTTACCTGGCTTGCAGTGCTCGAGTAGCTGGTCGGCACCCGAACGTGCTGCCCCTGGCCCCGAAACTGCGCTGGGAAGCCGAAGGCGCCGGATGGAACCTGCTCGCCTTCAACTACGTCCCCGGCGCCCGGCATGCCGATTACACACCCGGCTCGCCGGACCTGCCGGCCGTCGTTCAGGCCCTCAACCAGCTGCAGCAGATCCCGTGCCCCGATCTTCCGGTGAAGCAGGCCGAACACCGGTGGGCGGCCTATCTCGACAACAATGCCGGCCGGGACCTGCTCGCCGGCCAGACGTTGCTGCACACCGACTTCAACCCGCTCAACGTGCTGATCGGCGCCGGGACCGCCTGGCTCATCGACTGGGCCTGGCCCACCCGCGGCGCCGCGTTCATCGACCCGGCCTGCTTCCTGCTCCGGCTGATGCTCGCCGGCCACACCGCCGCCCCGACCAAGGCCTGGGCCACACACTGCAATTCCTGGGGCGCCGCATCGGGCAAGGCCATTGACGCTTTCGCCATCGCGTGCGCGCGGCTGTACGCCAAGATCGCCCACGAGGACCCCCAGCCCTGGAAACAGCGCCTCGCCGCCGCCGCGCAACACTGGGCACGGCACCGCAACGTGGCACCGGGCGGCTTGGTCAGTCGCTAGCTGGCTAGTGACGCTGCCGGGGGCCGCGCGGGCACCCTGTCTGGTCGGCCGCTCGCGGCGCTGGCAGCCGCGCCGTCCGCCATCGCCGACTTCTGCCAGCCAGCGGCAGCAGGCACGCTCGCCAGCGCGGTTCCTGGCCGCGGCCTACGCGGAAGCCATCGCCGCGAGCCATCGCCGCGGCCACGGCAACCAATGCCCGCCGCAACAGCCATGACGGCTAGATCGGGATGCCAGCTTGATTACCCTGGCGATTTCATGACTGTCCTCAGCAGTGCCGCAGGAAGGGCTGAATCCCGTGGACGACGAGGTGCGGTTCGCGGCGGATCTATACAGGGGAAGGGCCGGGTACTACGACCGGTACCGGCTGCCTTACCCCGAAGCAATGCTCACAGATCTGGTCCGGCGTGCCCAGGTGCCGCAGCGCGGGCGCCTGCTGGACCTGGCCTGCGGGACAGGCCAGCTCGCCTTCCCGCTGCGCCAGTGGTTCTCCGGAGTGTGGGCCGTAGACTCCGAACCGGACATGGTGGAAGTGGTCCGGGCCAAGGCCGCCGCCAGGGGCGCGCGGGATATCCGGCCGATCGTGTCGAGCGCCGAGACCCTTCAGGCCGAGCCGGAGTACTTCGGGCTGGCCGTCATCGGTAACGCGTTCCACCGGCTCGACCGAGATCTGGTCGCTGGCCGGATCCCCGGATGGCTCCGGCCAGGCGGGTGCATAGCGCTGTGCTGGTCGTCCTCGCCATGGGTGGGCGAGGAGGACTGGCAGCGGGCGCTGGCAGCCACCCTGGACAGATGGAAGGCGCCCGGCGCCGAGGGCCGGGTTCCCGCGGGCTGGGACCTGGCGCGGCAGCGACGGCCCGATCTTCAGGTACTGTCCGAGGCCGGGTTCGAGGTCGCCGGACGCCATGAGTTCACCGCCGAGCATCGCTGGAGCCTGCCGGAGCTGGCCGGGCACATCCGGTCGACATCGTCCCTCCCGGCCTCGGTACTCGGAGACCATGCTGCCGCATTCGATGCCGACCTCGCGGCCAGCCTCGTCAGGCACAGCCACGGCGGTGCCTTCACCGAGACCGTGAGTTTCGCCTACGATCTAGCCCGCAAGCCTGTGTGAGACCGCCCCGATCAGCCGGATGATGGATGGCGGAGCACCATATCAGGCGAGACGGTGACGCGACCAGCCGGGCCAGGAAGGCGGCGCCTCCCAGCGACCCAAGCGGCGGGCGTGAAGATGCTCGGTGCAGCCGATTGCTGCTGGACAGACCCAGGGCCCGGAGGTTTCATGGCCATGACAGGTCAGGCGCCAGCCCAGGCGCAGCCTCACCGGAGGCTGGGTGCGTTGCAGCGCCCGGCTGCGCCCGTCAGCTGGCGGCTGGGTTCTGGCCGGAGCGGCAGCGAGGGGACGACATGGCGCAGCACAGCAGGTCCGGTCAGCTCAGGCAGGCGATCAGCGGGTGGCGGCGGCGGGTGGCAGCGGCCGGGGTGGTGGCGGCGGTGGCGGCGGTGGCGCTGACTGGGGCGGGGCCGGCCGCGGCGAAGCCGAAACCGCCGGCGCTGGCCTTCACGCCGTCCTCCTACGACTACGGGCAGGTGACCACCGGGCTGACGGCCTCCAGGACCTTCACCCTTGGCAACCGGGGCGGGCGGGCCAGCGGCGCGCTGCGGCTGCGGGTGGCCGGCGCAGCCGGGTTCTCCATCACCGGCGATGCCTGCCGCGGCAGGAGCCTCGGGCCGGGCAAGTCCTGCACGGTGCGCGTGCGGTTCGCGCCCGCCAGCCCCGGCACGGTGACCGCGACCTTGACTGCGGCCGGAAGGAAGCCCGCCGTTACCGCCACCGTGGCGCTCACCGGCACCGGGGCCCTCGGGGCGGCCCCCGGCCACCTGTACTGGACCAGTGCCGGCCGCGGCACGATCAACGTGGCCAACCTGGATGGCAGCAGCCCCCGGGTCCTCGTCACCGGCCAGCTGGGCGCGCAGGGGCTGGCGGTCGACGCCAGCCACCTCTACTGGACCAATACCGACAACGGCACGATCAGCGAGGCCAACCTGGACGGCAGCAACCCGCACGTCATCGTGAGCGGTGTGCTGTCTGACGGGGTGGCAGTTGACGCCAGCCACCTCTACTGGACCGCCATAGGTGAGGGCACGGTCTATGCAGCCAACCTGGACGGCACCAACCCCCAGGCCCTCATTACCGACCAGAACGGTCCGTACGGGCTGGCGGTCGACGCCAGCCAGCTGTATTGGACCAACCCCCTCGACGGCACGATCTGGGCGGCCAGCCTGAACGGGACCAGCGTGCACGTTCTTCTCGCCGGCCAGGACAACCCGGCCGGGGTGACGGTCGACCCCACCGACCTCTACTGGGCCAACACCGATGACGGCAGCGGCGGCACGATCAATGTGGCCAACCTGGTCGGCACCAACTCCCACGCCCTCGTCACCAACCAGAACGCCCCGGCCGGGGTGGCAGTCGACTCCACCAGCCTGTACTGGGCCAACCCCAACGGCGGCACGGTCAACCAGGCCAGCCTGAACGGCAGCAACCCGCATGCCCTCTTCGCCAGTCAGGACGACCCATACGGGGTGGCGGTCGGCCCGTAGCGGTTGGCGCTTGGTGGCGGCGGACCACGGGCCTGCCGCCACCCGCCACTGGCCAGGGCAATCAGGGTGATCCGGGAAACGGCCTGTCCGCGAGTGACAGTTAGGGTCCTGACCGACCACCTGATCGGGCCGTTGGCTGGTCTTGCGGGTCCTGGAGCCGCCGGGTTACAGTGCTCGGCACAGGGGGCGGTCCCGCCGATCTCAGCGTCCCGCGGTTTCGCGATGCTTTAGAGGCACTGATCGGGAGGGGTCCAATGGCAAAAGCGCTACGCCTTGCTGCGATAATATCGTTGGTTCTGGCGACTGTCGTGATGGGAACAGGTGCGGCAGGAGCCGCTGAGACTCACTATCAGCAACCCAATACCTGCAGCGGCACGGTGGCGTCACCAGGCGTGCTGGCCGGGGTGTACCGCGGCGATGTCGTCGTCACCGGCGTGTGCGCCGTCGACGGCGGCGCGGCGGTGATCAAGGGAAACTTGATCCTCGCGCCCGGCGCGGCCCTGAACGCGACGTTCGCTCTCAACGACGTGGCCGGGACAGGCACCTCCAGCTTGACCGTCTTCGGTAACGTCAGCGTAGGATCTGGCGCGGTCCTGGCAATGGGCTGCGAACCGAACTTCTTTCCCTGCTCAGACGACTCGAACGCCGGCACCGGTGGCACACTGACCGGCCAGAACCACGTTTTCGGTAACGTCGTGGCGTTGCGGGCGCTGACCGTCATCACCCATGCCAGCAAGATCAACGGGAACCTGAGCTATATTGCCGGGGGAGGCGGCGTGAGCTGCGCTCTCCCGACCACCGGGATCTTGGCTGCCTTGCAGTCCCCGGCATACTTCGATGCCGAGGACAACACCATCGGCGGCAGCTTCACTGTCACCGGACTCCAGACCTGCTGGATGGGGGCGTTGCGCAACAACGTGCGCGGGAACGCCGTGGTCTTGAAGAACACGATGGCCGATCCCGATGCGAGCGAGGTACTGGCCAATCGCATTGATGGCAGCATCGCATGCTTGAGCAACAGCCCGGCGGTGCAATACGGCGACTCCGGGAGTTCCCCGAATCAGGTACGGGGCGCCGCGTTCGGCGAGTGCGCTTTCAACGTGAAGCAGCCGAATCCGGCCCCTAATGGACCGCTGGAGCCGATCTCCGTCAAGATCTGACCTTCATACCCCGAGCGCTGGGGCACCCGTCCAGGGTGTCCCAGCGGCTCTTTAGCCCTTGTTCTCCCACGGCCAGGGTGATCTGGGCGGGCGTGGGATCGGCGGTCACGGATCTGGCGGCGGGGAGCAGACAAGCTGCCCCGCGCAGGCCGTCCCGACTGGGGCGGGACGGGGATGCGCCCCGTAGGGCGCGCGAGCAGCGCGGTCGTAGCAGTCGCCGGCTTGGCGCAATGCCCGGCTGCGGAGCGCGGACTTCCCTGATCTAGCCGAAGGTGAACGAGTAGGCCTGACCGCCGGGATCGAGGAACGTGATCTCGAAGGTGCGCTCGGTGACGGGCCCGGGCTGGCGGATGAGCTGGTACAGCCGCTGTCCGGTGGCAGTGCCGTGGCCCTGGCCGTCAAGGTCGCTCCCGTGGGCCGCGCCCGGCGGCTGCCCGTCGAGAAGCACCTGGTATCGCACGGAGGATTCCCGCGCTGCCGGTCCCATGACGAGGTTCAGGTCGCGGGCACGGAAGCGGCAGGCGATCTGCCCGCCGGCCCCGTTCGCCGTGGTGGCCTGGTCCTCCATCGTCCAGTCACCCGACAGAGCCCAGTGGTTGAGCCCGAGCTCCGCCGGGGCGCTGTACACGTGGGGCTTGCCCGGCAGGACGCCGCCGGGAGATGCGAAGTTCTCGGTGCGCTCATACCCGGTGTAGTTCTCCGGTGATCTCAGGTTGGCCCAGTCGGCGGGGGCTTCCAGGCCGCGGGCGTCGACCGAAACCAGGTCATGGCTGGTGGCGGATCCGGCCTCGGCCAGGAGCTGCTGGATGATCATTTCTGATTGCCGGTATTCGCCTTCGCCGAAGTGGTGATGCCGGATACGCCCCTGCGCGTCGGCGAAGTACAGGGCTGGCCAGTAATGGTTGTCGAAGGCGCGCCATACCGCGTAATCGTTGTCGATCGCGACCGGGTAGCCGATCTGCATGTCCTCCACGGCGCGGCGGACGTTGCCCGGGTCGTGCTCGAACGGGAACTCGGGCGTGTGGACGCCGATCACCGCAAGGCCGTGGCTGGAGTATTTCCCGGCCCAGGCGCGGACGTAGGGAAGCTGGCGTAGCCAGTTGATGCAGGTGTAGGTCCAGAAGTTGACGAGGACCACCTTCGCGCGCAGGCCGGCGTCAGCGGCGGCGAGTTCAGCCACCCGGTCGCACCATCGAAAGACGGCAGCCCGCCCTCGACGGGCAGCCGGGCCGAGGCTGTGTGCAATCCGGCTGGTACGGGCCAGTGTACGTTCATGACGATGCCTCCCAGTGGCTCGATATCCGGGCCAGGGTACGGGTTTCCCGGCCGATGTCCCCATGCGCGGCGGGTGGCGCGCAGGTGTGCGTGCCACCCGCCCGTGCCCGGTCAGCGCAGAGTCCGGAACGCCGCGCGTAGCTCAGCGGTGAACAGCGCCGGCTCCTGCCAGGCGGCGAAGTGGCAGCCCCGGTCGACCTCGTTGAAGTAGATGAGGTTGGGGTAGGCCCGCTCGGCCCAGCTGCGCGGGGCCTTGTAGATCTCGTTGGGGAAGACGGTCACGGCGGCCGGGATGGCGACGTTCTTGACGCCGAAGAAGTCGAACGTGTTCTCCCAGTACAGCCGCGCGGAGGAAACCCCTGTGTTCGTCAGCCAGTAGAACGTGACGTTGTCCAGGACTTCGTCCCGGGTCAGGTTGCCGACGGGGTGCCCGGCGAAGGCGTCAGCGATGTCCTGGTAGCTGGCCGCGTCGTGGTTGATCATCCAGCCGGCCAGGCCGACGGGTGAGTCCGCGATCCCGTAGAGCGCTTGCGGCTGCGTAATCATTTCTATCCCGTAGCCGATGCCCTTCGTGTAGAAGAAGTTCAGCTGCTCGTACGTGCGGCTTTCGTCGGCGGACAGACCGGATGGCGGCGGGCCGCCGGCCCCCAGGACGTTACGCGCCAGCGCCGTTGAGACATCGGCCGGAATGACGCCGGCCATGTTGGTGTGCATGCCGAGCAGTTCCGCGGGTGCCTGGGTGGCCATCACGTCAGTGACGATCGCCCCCCAGTCGCCGCCTTGCGCCACGAACCGGGTGTAGCCCAGGCGCCTCATCAGCTCGGTCCAGGCACGGGCAATGCGGTCCGGGCCCCAGCCCGTTTCCCGCGGCTTGGCGGAGTACCCGTAGCCCGGCATCGACGGGATCACTACGTCGAAGGCGTCCGATGCGCTCGCGCCGTGGGCGGCGGGATTGGTGAGCGGGTCGATGATCGCTAGCAGCTCGATGACCGAGCCTGGCCACCCGTGCGTGATGATGACCGGCAGCGCGTTCTCGTGCCCCGATCGGACGTGGATGAAATGTATGTCGAGCCCGTCGATCTCCGTCATGAAGTGCGGCAGGGCGTTCAGTTTCGCCTCGCACCTGCGCCAGTCGTACTCTGTCGCCCAGTAGCGGGCGAGTTCCTGCATGACGGCCAGCTTCGGGCCCTGCGAATGATCCGTGACGAGTTCCTGGTCGGGCCAGCGCGTGGCCGCGACGCGCGAACGCAGTGCCTCGATCTCCGCCTCCGGGGTGATCGGGACCGTGAACGGCCGGATCGGTGTGGTAACCGCTGAGTTTTCGGTCGCGACAGGCATGTGGGTCTCCTTGATCTGGTTTGGTGGTCGATGCAGTGCTGGCCGTCCTGGATGGAACCGGGACCCTCCGGGAGCAGGCGGGTGGGCTACGACCTCGTGGGATCCTCCTTCCCAAGCGGATAGCCTCACGATCGCTCATCGGGCGGGCGCGCCGCGCCAGTAGAAATCACTGGTCCTTACCAGCCCGGGATGGGCGCAGGTGAAGGCCGGGTGGTCGGGCCGGTCAGTGGAGCTTGCCTGCCGACGCTTGCTGGACGGCCTCGCTAAGGCGGTCAAGGACTGTGGTGCGAAGGCGCCATCGCTGCCAGAACAAGGTGACGTCGATGTGGTGCCCGGGGTCGAAATCGACGAGGGCGCCAGGGGGTGCTTGCAGGTCGGGAAGCATGCCCCAGCCCAGACCGAGCCAGATCGCCTGGGCGTAGTCAGCTAATCCGGGCACGTAGTGCCGGGGCGGATACAGACGTCGACGGCTGCGGCGACGTAGATACCGGTCCTGCAGTTGGTCCTGGCGGTCGGAGCAGACGACCGGTGCGTGGGCCAGTGCAGCCACCGTCGGGCCGTCGGGGAACCAGGTCGCGGCGAAACTGGGAGCGGCCCGCGGGCGGTAGCGCATCCGGCCCAGCCGCCGGACTGTGCATCCGGAAACCGGCTCGGCCTGGGCGGTGACCGCCGCCATTACGGTTCCGTCGCGCAGCAGCTCGGCCGTTTGGTCCTGGTCGCTGCGGCGCAGGTCGAAGACACAAGACGGCTCGACGGCGGCCAGCGCGGGCAGGAACCAGGTGGCGAGACTGTCGGCATTAACGGCCACCGGGATCACCGCCTTCAGGTCTGGCGGCCCGGTGCCGAGCTCGTGGGCGGCTTCAGCGGTGATGGTCTGGAGTTGGCGGGCGACCCGGAGCAGTGTCTGGCCCGACTGCGTGGGATGGATGGGCCTGGTGCGGGTCAGCAGGACCCGGCCCACCGCGGTCTCCAGGGCCTTGATGCGCTGGCTGACGGCCGAGGGCGTGACGTGCAGATAGCGGGCCGCCGCCTCGAAGGTGCCCTCGGCGACCGCCGCACTCAACGCATCCAGTTGGCCCTGGTCAAGCTCCATAACATAAGTATGGCTAACCGTAATACAGAAACATTAGCTGGACTGAAGGCATGGCGGTCATTAGCGTCACGTCATGAGCCAGCCCGCTCCCGCGCCCCGCCTACCAGGCGCCCGGCTGCGCGGCGCGGGGAGCGGAGCCATGATGGCGGTTGGCTCGATGTGCTGTGTCCAGCTCGGGCTGGCCCTGTCGGCGCACCTGCTGGATCAGCTCGGTCCGCTGGGCATTGCGGGACTGCGGCTGGCCTGGGCCGGCGTTCTGCTGCTGATCCTGGTCCGGCCCCGCCCCCGCGACTTCACCGGCAAGGACCTGCTGGCCTGCGGCGTGCTGGGCGTCGTGACCGCCGGCCTGATGATGCTGTTCATGCTCGCGATCACGCGCATCCCGCTGGGCACCGCCAGCGCGCTGGAGTTCCTCGGGCCGCTGACGGTGTCGGTGCTCGCGCCCGGCGGCGGGCGCAGGCGCTGGGCGGTCCTGGCCGCAGCCGGCGTGGTGCTGCTGACCCGGCCCTGGACCGGCGGCGTCGACCCGGCCGGCCTTGACTCCGCGCTGGGAGCCGCGGTCTGCTGGGGCATTTACATCCTGCTGACCCAGCACGTCGGCGACCGGGTGACCGGCCTGAGCGGGCTGGCCGTCTCCATCCCGGTGGCCGGCATCGTGGCGCTGCCTGCCGCCTTTTCCTCCGGTCTGGGCGGGGTGACCTGGCCGCTAGTTGCCGTCATGCTGGCGCTGGCCGCGCTGCATCCCGTGCTGCCGTTCAGCCTGGAACTGCTCGCCCTGCGGCGCCTCACCGCCCGCGCCTTCGGCACGCTGATGAGCCTGGAACCCGCCATCGCGCTACTGGCCGGCCTGCTCGTCCTCGGGCAGGTCCCGAGCGCGGCAGCAGCCGCCGGCATCCTCTTCGTGGTCGCCGCCGGAATCGGCGCCATCCGCGCTGGCGCCCGAACGTCCCAGCCCAGCGACCACCGCGACGCCACGCCTGCTCCCGCGCGGGAAGCATCGTAAGCGGCAACTCATAGCCGATCGGACTGTTAACTGTCAGCGCCTGGCGCGTTCGGTCACGACGGCCAGGCGCTGTTCGAGATGGTGGCTGACCTCGTCGACGTCTCCCCCGGTGATGCCGCTCATCGCCACTGCCGCAGTGATGATCACATCAGCCAGTTCGGCGAGCAGGTCATCGCGGCTGCGGCAGACCCCTTGCGCGAGTTCAGGCCGTGCATCCCGATGAACGCCTCCGCCGCCTCCCCGGTCTCCTCGGTCAGCTTCAGCAGGCGTATCTCGACCGGAACGTCCGCGTGACAGGCGTGTAAATTCCTGATCTGATCCCACATGGCTTCGCGTCAGCTCCGTGCTGGTGAATGTCTTGCCAGCTCCTGGGTGCCTGCGTTCAACAGCGTAGTGGCCTCCGGTCGTGGCCCTCACGATACGGTCGCTGCGGTTCGGGGCCTTCGGCACGAGGGCGTTCTTCTGTGTACAACCCAGCCGTGGATGACCGATCTGCCGGGCCTCGCCGATCGCCTCCCGGGCCCCGGTCAGTGCCGTGTGTTCATGAGGAGACGAACTGCTGCCCACCGTCGATGTCGTACGTCGCGCCAGTGAGCGCCGTGTTGGTCATGATGTGGACGGCGAGCGCGGCGACGTCGGCGGGGCCGACGACGCGGCCGATCGGTAGCGTCGCCCGCAGCTCATTGCGCCGCTCCTCGAGGCGATCTCCGAGCAGCGATGCCGACAACGGGGTGTCGACGAAGCCGGCGGCGATGAGGTTGACGCGAACCGGCGCGAGCTCAAGCGCGAGGGCCGCCGTGAACGGAGGCAGCGCGGCGGTGGCGGCGGAGGCGATCCCGAGGCCGTGACCGACGCGCCGGCCGCCGGTGCCGCCCATGAACAGCAGCGTGCCCCCGGGCCTCATCTTGCCGGCGGCGTTGCGCGCGACCTCGAGCGCCAGCACCACGTGCTCGCTGATCGCCTGGCGCACCTGGGCTGAGTCCATCTCGAGCAGGGGCCCGTAGTGCGGGCCGCCGGCCGTGACCATCACATGGTCGATCGGTGTCGGCAGGTCGCGGAAGAACCCCGTCAGGGAAGCCGCGTCGTTGGCGTCGAAGGCCGCGGTGCGTTGCGCGCCGAGTTCCAGCGCCGCTTGCTTGAGCCGGTCGGGATTGCGGCCGGTGAGGATGACATCGGCACCCTCGGCCCGGGCGCGCCGGGCTGTCTCGAGCCCGATGCCGGCGCTGCCGCCGATCACGACGACGGTCTGTCCGGCCAGTTCCGGTTCGCGCTGGGCGGGAACGCAGTGGTTGAGTGGTCATGATTCCTCCGATGGGTGGTGCCGGCGACCGGTCACCGGCTCGCCGGCGGCCCTTGCGGGCGGGAATCTACTGTCCTGCTCACCCCGGCAGGCTCGCCATCTGCGCGTCCATCGGCCCGGCCGGCGGCGGCATGTCGGCGATCTGCATGCGGAGCGCCATCAATGCCGCGTCGTAGATCCCCGAGAAGCTCGGGAAGGGCTGGATCGTGTCGCTCAGCACCTCGAGCGGGACGTGTGCGCGGATGGCCAGCGTCGCCTGCTGCATCCACTCACCGGCTTCGGGCCCGAGCGCGTAGGCGCCGGTCAGTCGCTCGCCGTCGGAGAGCAGCGTCAGGAACCCGTTGGATTCGGCGTAGGCGTGTGTGTAGGTGGCGGTCTTCGGCACCTCTGACACCGGTGCGGTGCCGCTGTACTCCGCTTCGACCGCGCCTACCGCCGCGGCCTGCGGATCTGTGTAGGTGACTCGCGGGACGGCTTCGTAGTTCGCCGGACGCGCATCGCCGGCGATGTTCGCCGCGACCACGTCGCCCTCGTACTCGCCGACGTGGGTAAGCGGCCAGATGCCGTTGACGTCGCCGATCGCCCAGAGGCGCTCGCCTGCGCGCAGGTGCTCGTCAACCCGGATCCCGTGCGGGTTGGCCTCGACGCCGACCGTCTCAAGGCCGATCCCCTCGACGCGCGGGCGCCGGCCGGTTGCCACGAGCAGCCGGTCGCCCCGCAGGTCCGGCACCGCCGTCGAGCTGCAGGACATACTCCGTCACCCTCCCGCCGCGCGGCGGTGGCGTGCATCCCGAGCATCAGCTCGATGCCGTCCCGGCGCAGGGCCTCGCCGAGCGCCTCGCCCAGCGGCGCAGGCTCGCGGGGAAGCACGCGGTCGGCGCCCTCGACGAGCACCGCCTCACCGCCGAGACGCCGCACGACCTGCGCAAGCTCGACGCCTGCCGGCGCCGCCACCCAGCACGAGCAGGCGGCGCGGGACGGCCTTCATGCTCGTCGCCTCGCGGGTGCCCCAGACGCCCTCGAGCTCACGCAGTCCCGGGACCGGAGGCACGACCGGATCTGAGCCGGTCGCCACGACGATGTGCTCCGCGGTGTGGCGGACGCCGTCGACCTCGACCACGCCGGTGCCGGCCAGCCGGCCCGTGCCGCGCAGCAGGTCGATGCCCCGGCCCGCCAGCCAGCGCTCCTGGCCGGCGTCGGAATAGTCCGACACCATGAAGTCCCGCCAGGCCAGCGCGGCCTCAACGTCGACCTGCGCGCTGGCGCCGACCTCGCGCGCGCCCTGCACCGCCTCGCCCGGCCGCAGCAGCGACTTCGACGGAATACAAGCCCAGTAGGAGCACTCGCCGCCGACCAGCTCTCGCTCAACGACGGCGACGCGCAGCCCGCGCGCAGCCAGCGCCGCAGCGCAGTGCTCGCCGGGCGCCCCGCCGCCGAGAACGATCACGTCGTAGTCGCTCATGTCGGCAGCTCCGTCCCGGCCTGCTCCGCCACCATGTACTCGGCGTACCAGTCGGGCCAGTTCGCGTCTGCCTTGCCGATGCGCTTCTCGTGCTCGCCGTGTGCGGCCGACGCGCGCCGCATCGCGCTCGCCAGGTCCGCCGTGGATGCGAATGCCGTCTCAGCCGCGTCGATCCGGCCGGGCAGCCGCGTCGTGACCTCCTGCAGCAGCCAGCCGTTGCCGTCCGGGTCGCTGAACGTGGCGAAGGAGCTGTAGCTGGCGTGATCGGGCGCGGGGCCGCTGACGCGACCGCTCGTGCCGTCGGGCTGGAACTGAGCGCCTGGCGTCCCGGCGTGGAACACTTCGCTGACCTCGACACCGCGGGCGACGAGCTCGTCGCGCGCAGCCTCGATATCGGAGACGATCAGGTACAGGCCCTGGGCCGAGCCGGGCGCGGCCGACGTGATGTTCGTGCCGAATTGGATCGAGCACCCCGAGCCGGGCGGCGTGAACTGGACGACCCGGAAGCCGTTATCGAAGGGGAAGTCGGCGTCGAGCCTCCACCCGAGTCTCCCGTAGAACTCCTTCGCGCGGTCGACATCCGAGACGGGGATGATGACCACCTCGAGCTTCAGGTCCACGATGCCAGCTCCTCTCCGTTTGCTGTCTTCAGCTTGCTGTCTTCGGCCTGTCGATGCCTCGGGCTCCTGTGCCACCCGGGGCTGGTGCTTACATCCACCCTCACGCCACACATCGCCAAAATCCACAAATATCATCAGATCGCCCGGAAAGCCTCGTGGCGGGCAGTGCCAGCTTCGATGCGGTCGCCCGCAATCGAGATACCGGGGCCTGCCGTTCCCGGACAACCTCCAGGTCCGCTCCCCGGCCAGCCCGCGAGGCGCGGCTGCGCCGACCTGGCAAGCCGCCTCCGGCGGGTATAGCTTCCCATCTACCGCGTCGCGACATCGCGAAGAATCCATGCTGTTATGCCCTGGACGGTAAATTTAGGAGCCGGAACGGCACGGTGACGGCAATGGAATCGGGAAACCAGTGGGCGCCGCCCCGGGTTGGCGGATTTCCGCAATTCACCTGCAGGTATCTCATCGCCGGGCCGAAACCGAGCAGCTGGTCCTGCGGGGGGAAACCATAACTGTCGTCGATGACATAGGTCAGTCTTCCCGTGTACCCGCGGTCGGTCATCGCGGCGGTGCCGCGGACGTCCAGGCCCTGGGTGCCGCGGAACCCGAGGTAGAGGTCGCGCGAAGAGCCCGGCAGGGCAAAGCGGATCGTGCGCAGCGCGGGTCCTGCCAGCCGCACGTGTGACCTGCCCGCGCGGAGCTGGTTCAGCACGGCCGCCTGGATATGCCCGTTGAGGCTCCGGAAGGCGCTGCTGGCCCGTGCCTCCCGTGATATCTGCGATCCCGCGCCGAAATGCATCGCCGTTCCCGTACCTGCGAGGAAATGAGCGAGAAGCGTCGCTGAGACCGGTGCCCCGGCGAAGGCAAAACCCGCGGCAGCGGCATTCCCGAGGGCCTCGTCGCGGCGGAATTGCCCTGGCTGACAGGCTGTGGCGGGGTGCCGGGCGTGCGTGTCCTGGCTCGGGCCGGGCTGCACGGGAACAGCGCCGCTGACGGTGAAATCAGCGCTGCCGGGGTTTCGCCCCGGGCGGCTGGTGGCCGCTGGCGTCCCGGATCCGGCCGCCGGATGACGTGACGCAGGTGCTGTGGGGGCGGAACCCATCGCCGTGCAGCCGCCAGCGGCCAGTGCTGAGCAGACAACGGCGATGATCTGCCGCCGGCAGCCACGTACAGCGGGCTGACCAGGCCGTGTCGAGGCACTCACCGAAGCCTCCGCGCTCATAGGCGTCGCTCATGGTCTCCTGGCCCTTGCCTGCGCCGGGCGGCAGGGGCACCATCCCGTAGGCCGGCACCAGCGTCTCATCTAATCAGCCGGTGCCAGGCTGACCCCGTTGACCACCCCGGTCAGCGCGCGGAGTGCTCCCTGCGCCGGATCTATGACCTGTCCCGCCATAACCGGCCTGCCCTCAGGTCCCGTTGCCCTGGGCGGCGGCGGCCACTGGCTGCCATTCGCGCCAGGTGGCCAGCCGGGACTCGTAGTCCGCAGTCGCGATACCGAGCGGTGCCTCGCCAAGGAACAGGCGCAACGGCGGGCTCGGGCTGTCCACCAGTCGCAGCACGGCACCGCGGGTTGCGACCGGATCTCCGGGTGTGAAGCGCTTGGCTCGCTTCTGCACGGCCTGCTGCCGGACCGGCTCATAGGCGGGCAGTTCCGTCGCGTGCTTCGCCGACGGTCCGGCCCAGTCCGTCGAAAGGCCCGGCTCGATCAGCGTGACCTTGATGCCGAACCCATCGACCTCCTGGGCCAGGCTCTGGCTGAGCCCTTCCAGGGCCCACTTCGAGGCGTGGTAGGCGCCGGTGTTCAGGAATGCTGAGATCCCGCCGATCGATGACACCTGCAGGATGTGCCCGCTGCCCTGCTCGCGCAAGTGCGGCAGGGCCCCTTGGGTGACCCACAGCGCGCCGAGCAAGTTCGTTTCCAGCTGCGCCCGGATCTCCTGCTCGCTGATCTCCTCAACCATGCCGAACTGGCCGTATCCGGCGTTGTTCACGATGACGTCAAGCCGCCCGAAGTGGTCACGCGCCTGCGTCACCGCGGCGAAGTCGGCGTCGCGGTCAGTAACGTCCAGCTGGATCGGCAGGATCGCGTCACCGTACTTGGCCGCGAGATCATCGAGGCTCGCGATGTCCCGCGCGGTCGCTGCGACCTTGTCGCCGCGGTCGAGGGCCGCGATCGCCCACTCACGGCCGAAGCCACGCGATGTACCGGTAATGAACCAGGTCTTCACAGCCATCAGCTCCCCTTCGCCCTGAACTCCGTTGCCATCATTAGTCTTCAACCACGCGACACCAAGCTCATTCCGCGGGCAGCAGCCCAGGCACGGCCGCGGCCATGGCAGCAAACGACAGCGGGGGGCAAGGCTGAACAACGCAGCACAGTCTGCGGTGGCCAGCAGGAGCTGCAGCACAGTCTGCGGTGGCCAGCAGGAGATTGGGCGCAGGCTAGCTAAGGGTGGTCGATCTCGAGGCGGCGGCTGACGGCGGCTGCGATCGGCTGGAGGTCGCCTTCGTCGGAGCTGACTATCAGGTCACGGCGGCGCAGGGCTCCCTCGACGACGCACGCGTCGACGATGTCGGTGGTCGCGGCGCGGGCGGCCAGCGCTCCGACGGATCGGGCCCGGCTGCTGTCGAGGGCCTCGACGTAACATCCGGAGAGCAGCTTGGCTAACAGGGCCTGGCGGCTGGTGCCGCGCCAGGATTGCGCCACGACGGCTGCGGGGACGACCGGGACCTCGCGGCGCACCAACAGGGCCCGGTGGCGGGCCCACATGAGGCGCTCACCCCGGTCGGCGGCGATGAGCGCGCCGGTGTCGTAGGTGACGCCCATCAGGCACTCCGGCGCCCGGAACCGGTCCCGGCGTTGCCGGCCCGCCGGATCGCCTGGGCGGCCCACTCGTCGGCGTCCGCGATCTCGGCGGCGCTGAACGCGCCTTGGTCGCGCTCGAACTCGGTGACGGCGGCCAGGCCTGCCCGGATGGTGAATTCTTTCCGCGCGGTGCGGGCCAGCCATGCGCTGTAGCTCATGCCTGCCTGTTCGGCGGCGGCGGCTATTTCGGCATCCAGCTCGGGGGGAATCGAGATGGAGCGCTTCCTGCGAACTGCCATGACCTGACGGTAGCACAGTGGTAGGACAGCACAGTGGCAGGACAGGGCCGGTGCCGGTGCGCTAACACGCACTTCGCGCTCAGGACGACTCGGATCCCCACGCGACTAGATCCGTGAGCAGCTGGTCAGTGACAGTCTCCTCATAGATGGCTCGTCGGGTCTCGCGCATCGCCTCGCACAGCCCCGGGTTCCCATGGCGTCGGCACGGGCACGCCGCTGAGCGCGACGCTGGGATCATCCGCCGTAGCCGCCGCCAGGTAATCGCCGGCGCCCATCCGCCAGGCGCGTGCGCCGTGGCGGTCCATGACGTCCGCCGCGATGGCGACGCCGGGCCAATCGAAATCGCCGTGGTACCAGAGTTCGCCGCCCGCCGCCACGGCTATCCGGGCCAGCCGGTGAAAGGCAGTTGATGGCCGGCCTTCGGTGCATAGGAGCGGCGGGCAAGCGGTGCCGAGTTCCTCGCAGGCGCGCCTGAGGACGGCAGGGTTCTCACAGCTGAATACCCGGGGATGGCGAGCCGGATCGGGTGGCTGACGAGCTGATGCAGGGTCACCTGAAACGGGGTGCCGTAGCGCGCCGCGTCGGTCAGCCACTCAGCCAGGCCGGTGCCCTCCGCCGCGACGTTGAGGACCAGCACCCGGCTCGAAAGGTCGTCGACGATGACGTTGGAGAGATCCCACAATTCCCGCCGCTCAGCGGCGGAAGCCGGGCGGCTGACGCGGGCGCGAAGAGCGAGCGCCCGCAGGACCAGCGTGGCAAGGGCGGTGCCGTGATTAAGCGACTTCGTGTCGCCGGTGATCTGAGCGGCGAGCGCGGGCAGCGCGATCGGCGCGGCGCTCGGCCGGGCCGGCCGGCAAAGTCAAGGACGCGGATCGCCTGCCTGAGTACCGCCTCATCACCCTGATTCGCCAGCCGGGTGAGCGTGCCGTCCCGCCGCAGGTCGGCCAGCCACCTGCGATACCAGTCGCAGGATTCGTGCAACGGGCTCGCCTCGGCGGCCGCGATCAGCGCGGCGCGGGCCGTAGCCAACCGAGCGGTCCTTCCGGGCCGGTTGTCCAGCGGGCCGCCGAACGGCCGCGAGCGCTGCTGCCAGGCTGAGGCCCGTGGCGCGGCTCAGCGCGGCATCGAGATCTGCCAGCGGCACGGTCAGGCGCTTGGTCCCGGCAGGCTGGTGGACGCCGGTGATGCCGATGATCGCCTTCCGCTCGGCATCGTCTGGCTCGAGCGACGCTGATCCGGCCGGCCAGCCCGCCGCCGGTACGCTCCAGCGATTTGCGCGCCGCGGCGAGCAGCCGTCGGTACTCACAACCGCTGTAACGGCCCAGTTCCGGCGGGCCGCCCATTCCCGGATCCGGCGGTCCGCCGCGCATTCCCGGATCCGGCGCGCCGCCCTCATTCAGCGTCCTCATCACCCTCATCGCCGTCGTAGCCGTCCAGGTTCATGGTGAGATCGCCGACCCCGGCGGGGACGTGCCGGGTAGGCCGGAAGCCGAGCAGCTCAGCGGCGAGATCCTCGTTGCCCGCGTAACCCGCGCCGGCGTCGATGAGCTGGCCGCCGTCCCACAGGGCCAGGAAGGCCGACAGCGCGTGCGCGGCCTTGTCGTGCTGCATGTCGTAGTGCGCGATCATCGGCACAGTCGGGTACGTGACCCACAGGTCGTGTCCGGTCATGAACAGGTCGAGATCGAACTTGACGGTCAGGCCCAGCAGCTCGGGCTTGAACTTGTCGTCGATTCCCGCGAACGCCTCGTCCAGCGCGACCATGCGCGGGCAGGTCGGCTTCGAAGACGAGTACAGCGCGTTGGCCGCGGCGAATAGCGGCATGTGGATTGCGGCGGATTTCTCCCCGCCGGACATCTCGTGAGTGCTTCTTCCTGGTGAGGCGTTCCTGCGGCCCGCCGGGCTGGAGTATTCGCAGCTCGAAGGTGCGCCAGGCGCGGTAGTCGAGCACCGTCGCGAGCACCTCACGGTAGGTATCCCGCGGATTGCTTGCGCGGTGGTCACGGATCATCTCCCGGAGCAGGCCGCGCAGCTCTGCCAGCCCGTCCGGGCCAAGGTCCCGGCGTCCTGGTCGAGCAGCCGTGACACCGCGGCCTGCTGCTCGGTGAGCTTGTCGGACCGCACCCAGCCAATCCCGACTGCCATGCCGGAGGACATCGGCTTGGACCGGGTGTCGGCGTCCATCTCGGCGACGAGATCCTTGGCGGCGAGCACGCGGGAGTGAATCTGCTGGGCCAGCACCGTCAGCAGCGAGTCTTCCAGCACCGTCCGCTCGCGCTCCGCCAGCAGGATGCCCTGGTTCTCGACATCCTCCGCGATCTTGCGGGCGAATGCAGCGGCGGATGCCCGCCCCGCATTAGTGGCGACGTCAACGATAAACGGCGCATCCCCGGCCAGGTCCGCCTGATATCCGTCCTCGCCCGCCTTGAGCGCGTTCTCGAATTCCCGGTACGCGCTCCACATCCGGTCCACGCTGCCCTTGAGCACGCCGTCGGTGATCGCGCGACCGCCTCGGGTCGCGGCGGTGAAGCCGCCAGGATCACGACGGCCTCCGCCCGGCAGGACCGCACTGATCGCCGCGGCGGGCCCGGCGCGGGTCCTGCCCGCGCCGAGGAGGCGCTCCGACGAGCGCCGCGGTCGCCTGCTCGGCGGTGGGCCATGAGCTGGCGCCGGGCCAGGGCGCCGTTTCGGTCACCCCCAGCAGCGGGCGCAGGTCGCCATGAGCGTAGGGCGCGAACACGGCCGCCTGCGCGAACAGCTCGGCCACTGCGCTGGCCAGGGCCCCGCGGCCGTGGCCAAGATCAGCCTGGGCGCGCACGAGCTTGTCGTGCTCCGCCGACTCCAGGCTTGCGGCGTCGCGCAGTTTCGCCTCGGGCTGCGCGAAGCTGGTCGTCCGCCGCAGTTATTTCCGCTTGGATCTGCTGGTACTCGGGCCCGCTGACGCGCTCCGCGACACGCAGTTCCGCGCTGGCGGCGGCATGTGCTGACTCGTTCTCCGCGAGCACCTCGGCGGCCTCGTCGTTGTCGGTTCGCAGCCGGTGGATGCGGTCCCGCCGCCCGGTCAGGTCCTCGTCGAGCCTGGCGGTCTCGCCACGGGCGCGGGCCAGGTCTTCGGCCGCGCGCTCGAAGTCGGCGACAGCCCGCTCGACCGCGTCGACATCGTCGGAGGTGATGGGCATGTCACGGTCAGACCCGGCGCGGCGGAGGTGACGCGGCCGCGCGTCGAGTTCGGCGATGGATTTGTCGAGTCCCGACCTCGCCTCCTCCAGCCGCCACTGGCGGCGGAGCGCAGCGCGACGGCGTGCGTGACTTCTTTCAGTGAGCTGGCAACCTGCGCTGTCCGGGGCAGCTCCCGCCGGCGCGCGCCCGAGATCCGACAGCGCGCTCTGCGCGCGCGCAAGCTCCGACGCGACCTCGTCTCGCTGGCCCGTTACGGCATCGATTTCCTGGCCGATTTCGGCGAGCCGGGCCCGGCGCCGGGCAGCCCGGTTGGTCGCGCCGATGAACTCGGGCACTGGCTTGGGCCGGGCACCCAGGTGCATGCCGTAGCTGAACTGCGCCCGTGTGGTGACGATGGGAACAGCCCCAGGCGCGCAGCCATCGGGCACCGGCCCGGCGGGGGCCGTCCCGTCAACGACCGCCGGGGCTGACGAACCAGACCCGTTCAGGATGTCACCAGCGAGGGCCACGGAAGCCAGCACACCGGCTACGACGGCTCCAGGCACGGTACCTTGCTGCTCGGGAACGAGGACGTCGGCTAGAGTCCGGCCCCCTGGCCGGGCCCGCGGGGGAAGCGCGACCAGGTAGCCGTCGGCCTCAGCCTCGGCTACCGCCGCCGACGTCAGCGCCGGATCGGGATGGATCCACGCGGTGAGCATGCCCGCGCCGTAAAGCGAGCCTTCGACCGCGGCGGCCACGTCCTCGCCGAGGTCGTCAGCGAAGCGGACGAGCTGCCATAGCGGCGCTCCCGGACGCCCGCTTCGGCCGGCGGGCCGCAGATCCGAGTCAGGCGGGGCGTCATCGCGCTCCGCCGCGATCTTCTCCCGCTCACCGGTCAGCCGCGCCTGCGCCGCGGCCAGGTCCTTGTCGCGGTTCCTGAGCTGCTCACCACGGGTGGTCAGCGCTGTCCGGCGCTTTTCGGTCAGCGACGTGAACGTCTCGGTCAAAGTGGGCACGTCCGGCTCGCCGATCCGGTCCAGCTGGCCGGCCAGCACGTCGACCTGGTCGGCGGTGACCGCGGCGTAGGGCCCGGTCGCCGCTCCACCGGCTCAGCCCAGGAGCGCAGGTCCTGAGCGATCGCGGCGCGGGCGCCGTGCAGATGGTCATCAGCATCGCGGCAGGACTGCTCGCGCTCCGCCAGCAGCTGCTGCGCTTTGCCGAGTGCGGTCTCGGCGCCCCTGCGGTCCCGTTCGGCATCCCGGACCCGCCCGATGTGGCCGCGGATCTCGCGGATGTCGTCCCGGCGCGCCGCTGCGCCTGCCTTAGCGGTGACCTGCAGGTCGTCCCCGGTCTCGGCGAGCTCACCAGCGCGGGTGAGACCCGCGCTGTCCGCAGTCTCCGCTAGCCGCCGGGCGTGCCGGGCTGCGGCCCGCCTGACCTCGGCGAGCCGGTCCGCGACTGTCGCGGCCTCCTGCTCGAGTTCGCCGACATTGGCCACGGCACGGTCAAGCCGCGGCCTCTGCAGCCAGGCCTCGCTCATCCTTTTCCAGCTGATCGTGCCGCAACGCCAGCTTCTCGTGGTCCTTGTACGCGTCTCGGTTCTTCAGCGCGAACAGCTGCGCCTCGAACATGCCGACGCTGATGCTGGCCGCCTTCCCGGCGTCGCTCGCTCGCCGTTGCTCCTGCGCCCCGCCCGCGCAACCTCCCGCGCTGCCTCAGTGATCACGCCGACCTGCCCTGCCGCCGCAGCCTGGCGGGCAGCGACCTGGTCCAGCTGATGCCGGGTATGGGCACGCAGGTATGCGACGTAATGGGCGAGGAAGGCCCGCACCGCCGCATCGGCGGCGGCCAGGTCGTCGTACTGCTTCTGCACGGCGGCCAGGTTCTCGAAATCCCGCGCTGCCTGCGTCGACAAGATCTTCATCGACCGGGCTCAGGCCCGCGGTCAGCGTGTCGGAGACCTTCGCGGGATCAAGGTCCTTGGCGAGCAGCGGGCGGCGCAGGGCGATCAGCAGGTCGAGCAGCTGCGCGTACCGTTCGCGGCCGAGGCCGAACAGCCGGGCGTCGACTGCGTCCTGATAGGCGCCCTTGCGGTCGCCGTAGTGAGCGTCCCGGCCGAGGATCGCGGTGAGCTGCTTGGCGGTCAGCGGGCGGGAGTCCGCGGAAAGCAGGCCGAAGTCGACGCCCATCCGCTTGCCGGTCAGGTAGAAGGACGGGCGGGGCCGGTCCCAGTTCTTGTGCGCTGCCAGGCCGATGACGAGGGTGACGGTCTCATGCGGCCGCGCGAACTCCATCCACACGTAGCCGTGCTCGGCATCCTGTCCCCGGTAGAGCAGGTTCGCCTTCATGGTGCGGTTCTCGCCGCTGAACGGGTCGAGGCGGCGGGCGTCCAGGCTGCCGTCCAGGATGAACGGGAACAGCACCTCCAGGGCCTTGGTCTTGCCGGAGCCGTTGTGACCCCGCAGCGCGAGCCGGCCGTCACCGAAGGCGAACTCCTCGTCTGCGTAGTCCCACAGATTGATGATCCCGGCGCGGCTCGGCTTGAACCGCGCCTCGGCAGCCGTGCCCTGGACGGCGCTCACGCGGATCCTCCCGTTTCGAAGCTAGTGAAGTCGAACATGCCCTGGCCGTCCCGCTTTCCGCTGCCGGGTAGCGCGGCGGTGATATTGCGGTAGCGCGCCGCGGCGGGGAGGATCGAGTGCGCCGCCGGGCAGTTGCCGGATCAGGCGCAGGTCGCCGAGTAGCCGCGTCGCGGCGTCCAGCAGCCCGTGCTGGTCGTACTGCCATTGCGCGGTGAACGAGGCCGCGCCGAAGTCCTCGTAAAGGTCCGCCAGCATGCCCTCCATTCGCGTTCGCTCGATGAACGGCGCCGCCAGCGGCACCGGGCAGCCGCCAGGCTCGACGCTCCCGGCTGTTCGCGCGCCGTGTCCAGTCAGGTAGTGATCATGACCCGCGGCACCGGGTGCCGTCCCGGCGTTAATTCGCTCCAGCAACTCGCGGAGATCTTCGCTGGCCGCCGGGACGGGTATCCGGGTCAGCGCCGGGCCGGCATCAGGATCCTCCACCAGGTCGGCGATTTTCGCCAGCAGCAGCCCGGCGGTCCGGTTGACGGCGCCGCCCCGGCCGGGAAACGGCTGATCGGTGAACCGGCCGGTGGGGTCGGCCAGCATTACGCCCTCGGCCCGCCGTTCCGCGACAAGGCCGGTGAGCCTGGCCAGGTTGTCCGTCAGGTCGGTCCCGCGCAATGCCGCGGCGGTCTCGGCGTCGAGCATCGCGTAATAGAGAACGGGATGCTCAAGCAGCAGGCGCCGCGCACGGCGGGCGGCGGCCTCTCGCTGGGCAGACCGTCTCGCTCCGACGTCAGCACTATCCAGCAGGCCGACAGCGCCGGGGAGGTGCTGAATGGGGCGGCCCGGCCGGAACAGGGATGCGCAGATGTCGTGGTCGACGTCGTACAGGGCGTCCCCGCGCTCGCTGTCGTGCGCCCAGGTCTCCGCTGAGCCGTCGGAAAGGCGCAGCGCGCCGTGGTCGGCGAGCCAGTCCAGGACGTCGACGACGGCGCGCTTGTGCTCGGTGATGGTCGCCTCGAAGCCGAGGCCGTCGATCGCGTTAGCCGACGGGGCGAAGGCACGGACCAGGTCCGCGAGGCTGATCTCGATCCTCGATCGCTGGAAGACTGCCAGCACCAGGCACAGGTAACCGAGCCGTCGCCGGTCGAAGGGCCTGCCGCTCCTGGTCGAGAAGACAGCTCGCTGGGTCGCGTCCAGCGTGTCGAGCCGCCGCACCAGCCGCACCTGATGGGCGGTCGCGATCAGCGTGTACCCGAGCAGCTCGGCGAAATCCCTGGCGATCAGGTCCGCCCAGCGGAGCACCGCCGCGAGCGCGCCGGCGCGGGGACGGGCCGGGGTGATGAAATCGTTGGTCAGCACGAGCCGGACGGCATGCTGATAGGAGCCGAGATCGCTGGGCGCGACCCCGCGGGCGGCGCCGGGCTCAGCCATCGGGCGCTCCCGCGGTGGCCGACGTCCGGGTTGGCGATATCTCCAGCCGAAGGCCGGGCAGGTGCAGCGTCCCGTGCACGGTGCGCACGGCGCTGCCGTCGGGCGAGGGGACCAGCCGGATGACCATCACGTCGTTCGCGCCCGATCCGCCGGTGATCCGCCCGGCAACCACCGACCTGGCCTCCAGCGCCCGGGTCAGCAGCTTCAGCAGCACCCGGGTCTGGCCCTCGTCCAGTACCCGGCCGGCCGGGCCCGAGGCGAGCAACTGCTGTGCGGCATCTCGTTCCGCGGCCCGCTGCATGGCCTGGCGGCGGCGCAGCTCTGCCCGGATGCCGGCCTGGGCCGCAAGCCGCTGCGGCACGCCCGCAGTCGGCGCCTTGCCGCGGCGGAACAACGTCACCGCGACCTCCACTCCCGGCGCGTCCTGCCAGGACAGCCGGGGCGAGATCAGCTCGGCGTCGTCATGGATGCCGCCGAGATGACGGGCCCGGCGCAAGTTGAACGCCGCGGACATCAGCGCGTGCGCCGCATCTTGGTCCGCTACGTCCACCACCCATCCGGCCAGGTGCCTGAGCTGGGTGGACCGGTTGATCCCGCCCCGCTGCGACTCGGTGATCTGGCGCAGCAGCGCGATCACGCTGGAGACTCCGGCTCGGGTCGCGGCGGCGAGCTCAGCGGCGCGCGAGTCGTCGCTGCCCGGCCCGATGAACCAGGCGCCGACTGCCGTCCACCGACGCCGCCAGTCGTCAAGGATCTCCGCCCGCTGCATCAGCGGCCGCTCATCAGCCTCAGCCGCGCGGTTCAGCAAGGTGCCAATGCCGGTGGCTTCGACTTGCTCAACCGCCGCGGCAAGGCGCGGCAGGTACCGGTCGAGTTCCGCCATGAAGTCGCTCATGTGCGCCATCAGCGCGTGCTTGTAACGCAGGAACAGTTCCGGCGACGCGTCCGTCGAGCGGGTGATGTCGCCGAGCGTCAGGTGAAAGCGCGCCGACCGCCGGGCCATGTCCTCCATGACCCGGTCGAGGCTGGTCAGGCGGCGCACGATCTCGTCGCCATCGGCGCCCCGGTTCGCCTCGGCCAGGTCGTGCAGGTCACGCAGGATGTCGGAGAACACCAGCCGGGACAGGTTCGCGTCGTGCACCCGCGCGGCCAGTACGCCCTCGACCGCGGTGTACGCGCGGTGCCCCAGCTCGCTGAACTGGTACACCGACTGCCGGTTCCGGTAGAGCGCGAGGGTTCCGGCGCGGGATGCGTCCTCCAGCCGGTGCAGGACTCCGTCATCGAACAGGTTGTCCAGCCGGTCGCGCAGGTTGCCGATGTTCGCGGGCATGTTGTCGCGGGCGTCGGCGAGCTCAGCCAGCACGGCTGCCACGTCGTCGGCGTGGGACTGCGCCACATGCATCGCGCGAAGCCGGTCCATGGCGCGCAGGACCCACAGGTAAGCGAGGTAATCGTCGCGGCGCGTGAAGTTGAACAGGCGGAACCTGTCGCTTACCGCGAGGGGGTCCAGATCGTGCGAGCTGGCTTGGCCGCCTGCAATCGCCATCCCGACGATTCACTCCCCGTCCGCCTGGCCGTCGAACACGTCTTGCCCATGATGCCACCCCTCGGCGTCACCGGATTGCCGATGGAGAACCAAGACAGCTGCCCCCGCATGGTCGCCGCTGGCCCTAGCTTGCATGGACCGATCGCCCCTGGTCAGGGCCCCAGCCTGGTCGGCCTCAGCAGCTCGGACGCTGCCTGGCTGCCGAAGGCGCGGCCGCGCTGCAACATCTCGGTGCTCGCGCGCCTAACCATCGCGTGCCGCAAGGCATAGGCTGCGAATGGCGGAGGAGGGTCGCGTGACAGCATTCGAGACGTTACGGGTGCTGGCCGGTGTCCCCGACCTGACCGGCGGGGTGCAGCCGGATAACCCGCTTGGGTACTTCAGCGGAGGTGCGTCATGAACTCGCCGTTCGATACCACAGGGGTGACCAGGGGCGCGGACGGCATCAAGCGCTACGACGAACTGCCGGACAGCCTGGTCCACATGCTGCGCAGCGTTGTCGAGCAGCACCCGGACCGCGAGGCGCTAGTCGAGCTCGGCGGCCGGCGGCTGTCCTACCAGGAGGTGTGGGACGGTGCCGCACGGGTGGCGGGCGGGCTCCGCGCGGGCGGCGTGCAGCGCGGCGACCGCGTCGCGATACGGCTGGGCAACGGCATCGACTGGGCGCTGGCCTTCTTCGGCACGGTGCTCGCCGGCGGTATCGTCGTGCCGGTCAACACCCGGCTGGCCGAGCCCGAGGTGGCATTCGTGGTGTCGGACAGCGGTGCCAGTTATGTCTTCGCGCCGGGCGAGCCGCTGCCCGATGGCGATCCGCTCGCGATCGAGGACGCGGGGCACCGCGACGCGGCGGCGATCTTCTACACCAGCGGCACGACCGGCTTCCCCAAGGGCGCTGTCACCACCCATGAGAACTTCCTGTCGAACTGCGAGAGCTGCCGGAGAGGCCAAGGCCTGAGCCGCGGGGGCGAGCCTTCGCGCACGCTGATCTCGGTGCCGATGTTCCACGTCACCGGCTGCAACAGCCAGCTTCTTCTCTGGGCGTACCTGGCTGGGACCAGCGTCATTATGCCGCAGTTCGAGGTCGGCGCGTTCCTGCGGGCCATCGAGACCGAGCGGATCGACGTGCTGACCTCCGTGCCGGCCATCTACTGGCTGGCTATCAACCAGCCGCAGTTCGCCGAGACCGACGTATCCAGCGTGTGCGGCCTGCTCTATGGCGGCGCGCCGATCGCGCCGGAGCTGGTGGGGCGGATCATGAAGGCGTTCCCCAACGCACGGTTGACGAACGGCTTCGGCCTCACCGAGACCGCGAGCGCCGTGTGCAACATGCCGCACGAGTACGCCGCCGCGCACACCGATGCGGTGGGCTTCCCGATGCCAGTGATCGACGTAAGAGTGGATACGTCCGGCGCGCAGGACGTCGGCGAGTTGCTTGTCCGCGGGCCCAACGTGGTGGCGGGCTACTGGAACAACCCCGAAGCCACCGCCCGGGCCTTCGTCGACGGGTGGCTGCATACCGGTGACCTCGCCCGCATCGACGCCGAGGGCCTCGTCTACGTCGTGGACCGGGTGAAGGACATGATCAACCGTGGCGGCGAGAACGTGTACTGCGTCGAGGTCGAGAACGCCATGGCCGGCGCGCCCGGGCTGTACGAGGCAGCCGTGGTCGGCGTGCCCGACGACGTGATGGGCGAGAAGGTCGGCGCGGTGCTCGTGCCCGCACCCGGCGCCACCATCGACGTCGACGCGGTCCTCGCCTACCTGCGGGAGCGGATCGCCCGCTTCAAGGTGCCGCAGTACGTCGTCGTCCGGCCCGATCCGCTGCCGCGCAACGCCGCAGGGAAGCTGGTCAAACGGCAGATACGCGACGAAACCAGCTGGGGCCGGCCGGTCCGCTAGACACCCGCACCCGCACCCGGACGCAAGCGCGGCTTTCCCCGCAAGAGCGGTCTCCCTGGCTAGCGCACGCCACCGAAGGCGCCCCGCAACCCCCCCGGACCTGCTGGGATTGGCGGTAAGGACTGGGATAATCGACTCGTGCTGCATCCCGTCGCCAGCCAGCTTGTCGGCAGGTCGGCCGAGCTCGGCCGGCTGACCGGGCTGCTGGATCAGGCGGTCGCGGGCCAGCCTGCTTTCGCACTGGTCATTGCTGGTGCCCGACGGAGACGGCGGCTACGCGTTCCGGCACGCGCGCTCAGGGCAACGACGAACCCGGCGCGTGGCGCGCGGTGCTGCGCGAATTCGGCCCGGCTTTCCCTTATGAAACGGCACTGACCCGCTGGCGGCTAGCCGAGGCACTGGTGGCCGCGGGTGACCGCGAGCAGGCGCAGTCGCAGTGGCGCCAGGCGGCCGGCGCAGCCGAACGGCTCGGCGCCCGGCCCCTCCTGCGGGCACTCGCTGATCTTGGACGGCGGTCGAGGCTGAGCCCTGGCCACGCGGCCGGCGCCGGGCCAGCTAGCCCGCTGCGCCAGCTGACCGCCCGCGAAGCCGAGGTCCTGCGCCTGCTGGCGGCCGGCCGCAGCAACAAGGAGATCGCCGCCGAGCTATTCATCACGTCCAAGACCGCCAGCGTGCACGTATCGAACATCCTCGCCAAGCTCGGGGCCGCAAGCCGGACCGAGGCAGCCGCGATCGCCCACGGCGAGGGAATCGGGATACCGGCCCGGCCCGGTAACGGCAGCAGCCCATAGTCACTGATCTTCCCGTGCGCCGGCCTCGCCTCCGGGTGCGCCGGCGGCCGTGGGTGAACACCAGCACCGGCCCGTCCCCGCCGGTGTCTTCTACTCGACGGTCCCGGGCCGTTTGTCCTTAGGATGAGCTGATGAGCGGAGACCGTGAGCTGGACGTGGTGGTGTTCGGCGCGACCGGCTTCGTGGGGCGGCTGGTCGCTGGCTATCTGGCCCGACACGCGACGCACGATGTTCGGATCGGGCTTGCGGGCCGGTCCTTGCAGCGGCTGGCTGACATCCGGGCGCGGCTCGGCGGTGCCGCGTCGGCGTGGCCGCTGCTGGCGGCCGATTCGGCGGATCCGGCATCGGTCACGGCTCTAGCGCACGCGTCCCGCGTGGTGGCGACCACGGTGGGGCCATACCGTGGTCAGGGGCTGATGCTGGCCGAGGCCTGCGCCAGCGCAGGTACCGATTACGCGGACCTGTCCGGTGAAGTGCTCTTCATCAGGGAAAGCATCGACCGATGCCATGCGGTAGCCACGAAAACGGGCGCGCGCATCGTGCATTGCTGCGGGTTCGACTCCGTCCCCTCTGACCTGGGCGTACTGCTCTTGCACCAGGCAGCCCGCGCGGATGGCGCCGGGGCTCTCGCGGACACGACGCTGGTCGTGACGGCCTTGAAGGGAGGTGTCAGCGGCGGGACGCTGGCGTCAGGGCTGGGGCAGTTGGAGGAGACCGCGGCCAGCGCGGAGCGGCGCACGGTGGTCGAGGACCCGTACGCGCTGAGCCCTGACCGGGCCGCCGAGCCCGACCTCGGCGACGAGCGGGACCTGGAGTGGGCCAGCTACGACGCCGCGGTCGGGAGCTGGGTCGGGCCGTTTCTCATGGCGGGGCTCAACACGCGCGTAGTGCGCCGCAGCAACGCGCTGCAGGACTGGGCTTACGGCCGGCGGTTCCGCTATCGGGAGGTCACCGGCTTTGGCACCGGCCCGGCGGGGGCCGCGCAGGCCGCCGCGGTCGCCGCCGCGGGAAAGGCCATGGCGGCAGGGCTCGGCTTCGGGCCGTCCAGGGCGCTGGCCGGCTCTTGCCCGTCCTGGGCGAGGGCCCCAGCGCACGGACCCGCCGCAGGGGTTTCTTCCGGATCCAGATCCACGCCGCTACCTCGGCGGACGCGCGCTACCTCGGCATGATCGAGGCCAGGGGCGACCCGGGCTATGCCGCCACATCGGTGATGTTCGGTGAGAGCGCGCTGTGCCTCGCGCTGGACCGTGACCGCCTGCCCGGCCGCGCCGGGGTCCTCACGCCGGCGACGGCGATGGGCGCGGCGCTCGCCGACCGGCTCAGGTCGGCGGGGCAGACCCTCGCGGTGCAGCGGATCACTCAGTAACAAGCAATTTATTTCTGGAGACACTGTGGTAATTTCGTTAGCGTGCCGAGCTGGAGCTTCCTGACCAACCACGCCCGGGTGCTGCTGTGCATAGCCCACGACCCGGGAGTGCGCCTGCGCGATATCGCTGCGAGCCTGGGCATCACCGAACGCAGCGCCTACGGCATCGTCACCGACCTCACCGAGGCCGGCTACGTCGTCAAGCACAAGGACGGCCGCCGGAACCGTTACCAGATCCAGGCGCACCTGCCGCTGCCGGAAACCACCGCCCAGAGCCGCACGGTCGGCGAGGTCCTGGCCCTCCTCGCGGGCCAGGATCATCTCGTCAAGCTGCCCGAGCCGGGTAACGCCCAGGACCGCAAGGAGCGCCCGTCAGAGCCGGCAGCTCAGCTGGCTCCACCGGCCGCAATAGGCTCCAGCTAGAGCCGCCAGCACCGATTTCCTCTTGGCGACCGGCCGGACGTCAGGGGCTCATACACGATGCGCGGCGCCCCGATGCGCTCGCCTGGAGTTCTCACATGAGTACCTTTATGACCGATATCCGTGACACGATCGTCCCGGATAATAACGGCAGGCATGGCCCGCTGCCGCCAATCCTGCTCAGCATGACTTTAGTTACAGGACTGGTCGATGCGTTCAGTTATCTCATTCTCGGTCATGTTTTTGTCGCCAACATGACTGGCAATGTCGTGTTCTTGGGTTTCGCCCTGGCCGGCGCCCCCGGATTTTCGATTGCTGCCTCTGTGGTAGCTCTGGCGGCGTTCGCTCTCGGTGCCCTGGCAGGCGGCAGAGTCGGCGCACGCTACCACGAGCATCGAGGTCGGCTCCACAGTTCCGCTGCGGCCATACAGGCCGCGTTCCTCGCGGTCTCGGTCATCTTTGCCGTCCTCAGCGGCAGCCCCGTGGCCAGCGGGTACCGCTACGCCCTCATTGTTGCGCTTGGCGCCTCCATGGGAATCCAGAACGCCGCTGCGCGTAAAATCGCCGTGCCTGACCTCACCACCACCGTTCTCACCCTGACCATCACCGGTATCGCCGCTGACAGCGCCCTGGCGGGTGGAACTGGATCGAAGGCGGGACGCCGGCTTGTCACCATAGCCACAATGCTGGGCGGCGCTCTCATCGGCGCGGCCCTCGTGATTCATTCACAGATCTATTACCCGCTCGTAATCGCGCTCGCAGCGATTACGCTAGGCGCAGCTACGACGTTTGCGCTGGGCAGGTCGGACCCGGCGTGGGTCCGCGCGCCGAGGTGATACCGCTGCCCTAGGCACTTCCCGGTGCTGTGACGAAGTCGATGAGTTCCTCTACCCGGCCGAGGAACTCGGGTTCCAGATCCGCGAAACACGTCACCGAACGCAAGATGCGCTGCCAGGCCGCGGCCGGGCCGGCCTGCCATCCGATGGCCTGCAGCACGCCTTCCTTCCATGGCGTACCGGGCGGGACCGGCGGCCAGCCGCCGATCCCCACCGCAGCCGGCTTGACCGCCGCCCAGACGTCGATGAAAGGGTGCCCGACGATCAGGACGTGCGGTGACCGGATCTGCGCGGCGATCCGGCTCTCCTTCGACCCGGTGACAAGGTGATCGACAAGGATGCCCAGCCTGCGCCCGGGCCCGGGGGCGAACCCGGTGACTATCGCGGGCAAGTCATCGATTCCGCCGAGGTACTCGACGACCACGCCGACATCGCGGAGGTCGTCTCCCCAGATCTTCTCCACGAGTTCGGCGTCGTGGCGTCCCTCGACGTAGATCCGGCTGGCCCGCGCGACCTTGGCCCGGCTCTGCGGAGCGGCGACTGATCCTGAGGCGGTGCGGCCGGCGGCTCGGCGGCGCCGGCGTGCGGATCCGTGGCCGCCGCCCGGTCCGGCCTGACCAGCATGACCGGCTGGCCCTCGAGCCGGAAGGCGCCCGGGCTGAGCGGGAATACCCGTTGC
This sequence comes from uncultured Actinomycetes bacterium, assembly GCA_963774825.1. Taxonomy (GTDB): domain Bacteria; phylum Actinomycetota; class Actinomycetes; order Streptosporangiales; family Streptosporangiaceae; genus DATBGO01. The sequence continues at coordinate 506,281 of CAVZGW010000006.1, forward strand.
CTGCCGCGGGCGTCCTCAAGCGTGACGGCGTCCTTCTCGCAGCAGACCACGGCCCCGCAGAACTCGCCCGCGGCGTCTTCGACGACCAGGCCGCGGTGTGCCGCCACCCGCGGAAGCTGAGTCTGCCCAGGGCGACGGCGTCCCGCCGCGAGTACGTCCGGGCCGTACTGCCTGCTCCGCACTGGTCACCCTCCTCGAGGATCAGGCACCTGGCCGGATGAAACGGACATCCCGAGCCGACGGCCAGGCATTTCCCGTGAACCCAGGGAAAATACCGCACCTGGCACCCAGGCGGTGATTGCCACTCCGTCCCGGGCTGCTGGCCTTGGTTCCGTCCCTCGTGATCACGGTTCCCTGGCCCCGTGTTCGCGACTTGGGGAATGACCCTGAGGCGTCCCGCGTTCCGGCCGCCATGCCATCAGTTGTGATCGCTACCGCCTTCGGCGGCCCTGAGGTACTGTCCATCGCCGACCAGCCGGCCTCGCAGCCCGGTCCCGGCGAAGCACGCATCGAGGTCCGTGCCGCGGGCGTGAATCCAGTCGACGTGAAGGTCTACAGCGGGGCGTTCGGCACCGATCCCGCGCAGCTGCCGATCCGGCTCGGCTCGGAGGCTGCGGGCGTGGTGACGGCCGTGGGGCCGGATGCGGTGGGCCCGGCCGGGCCGATCGCGGTCGGCGATGAGGTGATCGCTTTCCGGGCGCCCGGCGCCTACGCCGCCGAGCTGGTGGTACCGGCCCAGGCACTGGTTCCTAAGCGGCCGCCTTGAGCTGGCCGGAGGCCGGCGGCCTCATGCTCGCCGGCGTGACCGCATGGCACGCCCTGGCCGCGGCCAACGTGCACGAAGGCGACACGGTGCTGATCCATGGCGCAGCCGGGGGCGTGGGCCTCATCGCGGTGCAGCTCGCCGCCGCCAGCGGTGCCGCGGTCGTGGCAACCGCCAGCCCGCCGCGGCATGACTTCCTCCGCGGGCTCGGCGCCACACCCGTCGCCTACGGCGCCGGCCTGGCTGAGCGGGCCCGGGCCGCCGCGCCAGGCGGCATCGATGCCGCGCTCGACCTGATCGGCAGCGACGAGGCCATCGACGTCTCGCTGGAGCTGGTCGGCGACCGGGCACGGATCGTCACCATTGCCGCGTTCGCGCGAGGTCCCGGGGCTGGCATAAAGGTTCTCGGTGGCGCGCCTGGCGCGGATCCGGGCACCGAGATCCGGGCCGGCGCGCGCCTGGAGCTTGCGCGACTTGCCCAGGACGGGACCTTGCGGGTGTTCGTGAGCGGGACCTACCCACTCGCCGACGCGGCGGCCGCGCACCGTACGATCATGAGCGGTCACACCACCGGTAAGATCGTCCTCATCCCCTAGCCGGATGTCCGGATGGTCATTGTGCCCTGGCAGGCTAGTGACCGTGACGCAGCCGCCCGCCCGCCGCCCGCGGCCCGCCCGCAGCCGTCTCCCGTCGAAGGAGCCCGTCACGCCCGTCACGCCGGTCACGCTGTTCGCACTCGGCGGCACGATCTCGATGGCCGGACCCGAGGGTAGCGGCGTAACCGCCCGCCTAACCGGACGTGACCTGGCGGCCAGCGTGGGCGGGCTAGGCGGCGTCGAGATCGACATCCGCGACGCGGGTGCCGAACCGAGCGCTAACCTGTCATTCGCCGACATCCTCGATGTGGTTGAGGCAGCGGGAGCCGCGGCCGCGAACGGCGCCTGCGGCATTGTGCTGACCCAGGGCACGGACACGCTCGAGGAGACCGCATTCCTTGTCGACTCGGTATGGCAGCGCGAGACGCCGTTCGTGCTCACCGGGGCGATGCGCAATCCGACGCTGCCCGGTGCGGACGGCCCGGCGAACCTGAACGCGGCCCTCCTCGTGGCCGCGTCGGCTGCGGCTCGCGGCCGCGGAGCGCTCGTGGTGTTCAGCGACGACATCCACGCCGCACGGCAGGTACGAAAGGCGCATAGCACCAGCACCGCGGCGTTCACCTCGCCCGACATGGGTCCGATCGGCCACGTCGTCGAGCGGATTCCGCGATTCCTCGCGGATGTCGGTCGGCGCACGCCGGTCGAGGTGCCAGCGCGGGACCGGCTGGCCGCGACCAGGATCGCCCTGTACACCACGACTTTCGATGACGACGGAGCGCTGCTCGATCGGGTCGCCCTGGCCCATCAGGGGCTTGTCGTCGCCGGATTCGGTGCCGGTCACGTGCCCGCTGCGCTCTCACCGCTGCTCGGGAAGCTTGCCGCCACCATGCCGGTGGTGCTGACCTCCCGCACCGGAGCGGGCCCGGTGCTCAGCGCGACCTACGGCGCGATCGGCTCCGAGCGTGATCTGCAAGGGCTCGGGCTGATCAATGGCGGCTTCGTGCATCCATACAAGGCCCGGGTGCTGCTGCGGCTGCTGGCCGCTCAGGGAGCTTCGGTAAGCGCGATCGCGGGCGCGTTCGCTGAACTCGGGTGAAAGGGTAACGCCCGGCCGGATTACCCGGGCGCGAGTGGCCGGACCCGCGCGCGAGCCTTAGCCGGCCGTCACCGGGCCCCAACTCGGTGCCTCTGACCTGGTTCTTTTACCAAAACCCAGACATGACGTGCCTGGACAGCGCACGGTAGACGCCGACAGCGGGGTAGGAAACACCCGGACGTCAAGCCGAGCGCGGCAAGGCGCCGGGCCGGCCACGGACGCGGGCCCTCGGGCCCCCGGGCCCCCGCAGCGGCCCCAGCGAGCACGGAAGGGACGGCGAAAGCCCCTGGACCACCGAGATCATTCACACGTAACAAAGGAGAACAGATGTTCCACCGGAAGTTCGTGATTATGATGTCCGTGGCCCTGACAGCGCTGGCATTTGCCGTTGCCTTCAGCACCGCGCCCGCGCATGCCGCAACCCGTACCATCCGTCACTCTAAGAGCTGGATCGCATACAAGTACGCCACGGCGCAGCGCGGCAAGTGGTATTGCTGGGGCGGCGCAGGGCCGTCCTGTTATGACTGCTCAGGTCTCGTCTCCGCGGCCTACAGGCACGCTCACATCTGGCTGGGCCGGACTACCTACGACATGCTCAACAGCGGCCGGCTGATCCGCATCAGCCACGCCCAGGCCCGGCCAGGCGACCTGGCCTTCTATGGCACGGGGCACGTGGAGCTCTTCGTCCGCGGCGACATCACGTTCGGAGCGCACGACGCCGGCACCCGGATCGGCTGGCTGCGGTTCAACGGCTACTGGCAGCCCACCGCCTACTATCGCGTCCGTGGGGCTGCGCAACGGGTGGCAGTCGGCACCTGATCTCGTCGCCGCGCTGCCTGCCCGGAGGCATGGCGCGCAGGGACTGCGCTGGGTGAAGACCATGAGCTGGGTGAAAGACCAGCAGTAATTCGGCGCCGATGGAATCAGCGCGACCCGGAATCGCGTTCCTCGTAGTGCGGCGGCTACCGAGCGCAGCTGACGTCGCCGGTGTCCGGTACCTGGCCAGCCTGGCCGGACCGCGCGCGGCGGCTGCGTATGGCGGTCACCATCTCTGCGCTGCCATGCGCCTGCTCATGTTGAATGGGAAAGGGTAATGCGTCGTTCTGGCCTCGACCACCGCTACGCACGCCCCCGTTCCTTCAGCTGGCCCAGGAGCCTGACTGGGCCCCGCCGCGTGGTAGCGGTCGCCGGCGGAGCCGCGCTCGTGCTGGTGCTGGTCGGCGCGGCCGTGGCTGGAGTCTTCGCGGGCCAGGGGACCGGCGCCCAGGCGGCTGGCGCCAAGACCGCCCGTCCGGCTGGCAACCCAACCGCGGCTACCCAGGCCGGCCATGCCGGTAACGGACCTGCCACCAGCCGGGCCGGGGCGCAAAGCCCCAAGGCCGCGAGCGGCCCGCCGAAGGCCGCGGCTCCGGCCCGCTCACGGGCCGCCGCGATGGCGCTCTTCACCTCCTGCCGCTCGGTAGCGCATATCGGCGACTCGACCTCGGTGGGCATGGTCTCGCCGGAGTACCTGCCCGATCCAGCCCAGCGGCTGGCTGCCAGGTACGCGGACGTCGGCGTCAGGCACCTGCTGCGTGGACGCCTCAGGCGGGCGCTCCATCGTGGAGGAAATGCCCGGCCAGGTCAACGGTTACGACGTGGCCAGCGCCTGGTGGAGCGAGGGATACCGGGGGTGCTGGGTATTCGCGCTGGGCACCAACGACACCGCCAACGTGTCCGTCGGCTCCTCCGTCGGGCTGATGGGCAGGGTCGAGCAGATGATGTCGGCGGCGCACGGCGAGCCGGTCCTGTGGGTCAACGCGCGGACCATGCTCTCCGGCGGCCCCTGGTCGGAGGCCAACATGCAGGCCTGGAACAACACCCTGCTGCAGGCCTGCGCGAGGTATCCGAACATGCGGGTACTCGACTGGGCTTCGGTGGCGAATCCCGGCTGGTTCATGCTCGGACGGGATTCACTACACCTCGGCCGGCTTCGCAGACCGGGCCCAGGCGATCGCGGACGGGCTAGCCAGGGCGTTCCCCCGCGGCGGCCACAGCAACGGCTGCGTCGTGCGCTAACCGCCACAGGCTGGCCATATCGGCCGCCGTGCCGCCCGGTTCCGTATCTTGCCAACTACAATACGTAATCATTAGGTAACTCTGGGTAGTGACCCCCTTGCCGCGCGGCGCGAGACGCGCCAGACAGTAAGGAGTCCGGCGGACCGGCCTGCGGCAAGGGGGAAACTACCATGCCGGAACCGGTACGCACCGGTCAGCGTTATATGCCCGGGCTCGACGGGCTGCGCGCGCTGGCGGTGCTCGCTGTCATCGCCTTTCACGAGCAGCTCGGATGGGCGCCCGGAGGGATGCTCGGAGTCGGGGTGTTCTTCACCCTCAGCGGCTACCTCATCACCGATCTGCTGCTCGGGCAATGGTCGGCCACGGCAGCCTGCGCCTGGGCGACTTCTGGCTCCGCCGCGCACGCCGGCTACTGCCCGCGCTGTTCGTCATGCTGGCCGTCGTGACGGCCTGGGTGACGATCGCTGACCGGGCCCGGCTGGCCGGCCTGCGCGGGCCGGTGGCCGCCGCCGCCACGTACTCAAGCAACTGGTACCTGATCGCGACGAATCAGTCCTACTTCGCCAGGTTCGCGCCGCCCGGCCCGCTCGATCACTGTGGTCGCTGGCCGTGGAGGAGCAGTTCTACATCGTCTGGCCCTGGCTGCTGCTGCTGGGCGTGTGCTTCCTGCGGACCCGCCGGGTCAGCACGCTCCGGTGGCTGGCCGTGCCCACGCTCGTGCTGGCCGGCCGCGTCGGCAGTCGCCATGCTCCGGCTTTATCATCCGGGCTTGGACCCGACGAGGGTCTATGAAGGAACTGACACCCGTGCCTTCGGCCTGCTCGCGGCGCGGCGCTGGCGATGGTCTGGCCAAGCCGGAACCGGGTACGGCCGAGCGATCTGGGCCCGGCTGACTGCTCGACGGCGCCGGGATCGCCGGCCTCGCCGTGATCGCGGTGATGATCTGGCGCGTCGGCCAGTACTCGCCGTTCACGTACCGGGGCGGACTGGTCTGCTGTCGATGGCGACTGTCGCTGTCGTCGCCGCGGCGGCTTGCCCGGGCCCGCTGGTCGGCGCTGCGCTTGGCTGGCGGCCATTGCGCTGGATCGGCGTCCGCTCCTACGGCATATACCTCTGGCACTATCCGGTCATCGTGCTGACGTCGCCGGCGAACGCCGCGCGAGGACCTGCCCCGGGCCGCGCTCCAGATTGCGGCGAGCGTGGCCCTGGCCGCCCTGTCCTGGCAGTTCATTGAGGAGCCCGTGCGGCGCGGCGCCATCGAGCGGCTGGTGACGCGGGTCCGGCGCAGCAGGCTGGCGCGCCCGGCCCGTCAAGCTGGGCGGCGTAGCCGCGGCCGGCGGCGCGGATCCGGGGTGCTCATGGTCGCCTGCGGCGGCCTCGCCGGCGCCTGCCCGGCCCCGACCCCGGCCGCGAGCGGCCCGGCTTCCCTCTGCCGCTAGCGCCTCGGCGGCCATCAAGTCGGTCACGATTGCCAGGCCGCGCCCGGCGACTCCCGGATCGCCGGGGTCGTCCGCGGCCGCGCCGAACACCGGGCCGCTGCGCACCTCCTGCCGTGCCGTAGCCCACATCGGGGACTCGACCTCCGATGGCCTGGTCTCGCCCGACTACCTGCCCAACCAGCCAAACGGATCCCCGCGCAATATGAGGACGTCGGCGTGCAGACCGTCCGCACGGACATCTCGGGAGCCCGGTCGGTGGTCGAAGTGCTGCCCGGGCAGGTCAACGGATACGACGCGGCCCGCGCCATGACGGCGGCAGGATTCCGCGGCTGCTGGGTGATCGCCCTGGGCACCAACGACACCGCTGACGTGGCCGTCGGCTCGCAGATCGGGCTGATGACCCGGATCGAGCGGATGATGTCCGCGGCCCACGGCGAGCCTGTCATGTGGGTCAACGTGAAGTCACTGCTCGTCAGCGGCCCCTACGCCGAGGCGAACATGCTGAAGTGGGATAGCGATCTCCTTCGCGCCTGCCCCAGATACCCGAACATGCGGATCTTCGACTGGGCCTCCGTGGCGAAGAACAAGTGGTTCATCGCGGACGGAATTCACTACACCTCAGCCGGTTACGCCGCCCGCGCCAAGAAGATTGCCGATGCCCTGGCCGAGGCATTCCCGCAAACCGGCCACAGCGGTGGCTGCATGGTCGGATAGCCGGAAGCCCGCGGCACCTAACCCGCGGCGCCGCTGATCCCTGGCGTCCGCCGTCCCGTCACTGAGGTGGGCCGGATCCGGACCCAGAACGGATGTTCCACGTTGGCGGCCCACCGGTCCAGCCCGAGCCGGCTAAGCCGCTCGATTTCGGGCGCCTCGTAGACCACCGTCGCGACGCCGGTCACCAGGACACTCCACCCCGACCGGCTCTGCTGATCATAGAAGTCGGTCTCGAACGCGACTACGCCCTGCTCACCGGCTGCGGCGAGCTTCGACCCCCGGGCCGTCCGGAAGGCCACGTCCTGTCCGTCCATGACATGGTTCACCGGCAGGATCACCAGCTCGCCGTCTGCCTGGAAGCCGACCCGCCCCAGCGGCGCCGAGGCAAGCAGTTCCAGGCAGGTGTCGAAGGGCAGCGGCTCGAGCCCCGCGTGGTCGATCGGTTGACCTGGCATGTCCCTCTCCGGTTCAGGTGGCCGCCAGCCCGCGTGATCACCGGCGGCGCTTTGCGGCGCGATCAGGTACTCCCGTCACGGTGCGCCGCCACTGCTGGCGACCGCAGCAGGCCGAGGTCCCCGGAAACCAGGCCCTTCGGCTCCGCGTGCGGCCCGGCGATCGCAACTTCCGCTCCGCTCCGCAGCGCAAGAAACCTGTCACGTCGGGGACGCGACGAGCGTCCCGTTCGACACGCTACGCGCCCAGGGTCACGATAGAACCGTGACCGCACCGCCGCGGGCCCGGTCGGCGAGCACGAACACGTCGGTCTCGCCCATTGTTCTCCGGCTGTCCTCCTCCGGTCCTGTTTCCTCCTCCGGTCCTGTTTGCGAGCCGACCCTACGGCCAGGCTCCGACAGAACCAGGCTCCGACAGGACGTAGCGGGCAACGACCGCGCCCGGCGGCCTCCGGGCCGCTCACTGGCCGGTGCAGCCGTCTAGCAGTTCGCGCGTCGCGTCGGCGTGTCCCGCGTGCCGTGCCGTCTCGTTGATCAGGTGCAACAGCACCCAGCGGAGGTCGGCGTCGGCGGCCCGGCCGCACGGCGCGGTGAGCGGCATCGACATGACGACCGCATCAGTGGCAGCCGCACGTTCGGTGTACGCGGCGACCGCGGCGCTCACCGTCAGGTCCGGTCCGGGACTGAACTCCGTTTCATTCCTGCTGACTTCCTGCCCGAGCATCCCGCCGTCGATCCATCGCCACTCGACGTGGGTGAGATGGTTGACGATGCCGAGCAGCGAGATCAGGGCATTGCCTGGCCGCCAGCGGGCCTGGTCATCACTGAGACCATCGACCTTGCGGATCACCGCGCCCCGGAGGAACCGGAGCCAGCGCAAGAACAGCTCCCGCTCGTCGGGACTGCCTTGCGGGAATTCAATCTCTGCAGCGGACGGCATTGCTGCACGATACACCGGCAGCCGATGCGGGCCGCCGGGCCGAGCCGAGTTCTCTAGTCCGGTGCGCGCAGCCGGGGCGCGACCTTCTCGGCGATCAGCTCGAAGGACCGAATCCGGTCCTCGATGTCGTACACCATCGCGGTGAGCATCAGCTCATCAGCGCCCGATCGCGCCAGCAGCGCGGCCAGCTCGCGGCCGACCGTCTCCGCCGAGCCAACCGCCTGGCCGGCAAAACGTTCCGCGGCGAACTCCAGCTCCCGCACCGAGTACGGGTAGGCGGCTGCCTCCTCGGGGGTTACCAGCGGCTGCGGCCGCCCGGCGCGCAGCTGCAGGAAGGACAGGGCAGCCGGGCCGGACAGCCAGCGGGCCCGCTCGTCGCTGTCGGCGCAGATCGCGCTCACCGCCACCATGGCCCGAGGCTGCTGAAGCCACCGCGACGGCCGGAACTGCTGCCGGTACAAGGCCAGCGCGGGGACCGTATTGGCGGCGCTGAAATGGTGGGCGAAGGAGAACGGCAGTCCGAGCAGCCCGGCCAGCTGCGCGCTGAATCCGCTGGAGCCAAGCAGCCATATCGCGGGCATGTCACCCCGGCCGGGCGTCGCGGTGATCCGCGCCCCCGGGTCTTCGCCGGTGAACAGCCGGATCAGAGCGTCGAGCTCCTGCGGGAACGCCTCCGCCGACAAGCCTTCCATGGTGCGGCGCAGCGCCAGCGCGGTGAGCTGATCCGTGCCAGGGGCACGGCCGATGCCCAGATCGATCCGGCCCGGATGCAGCGCTTCCAGGGTGCCGAACTGCTCGGCCACGACAAGCGGAGCGTGGTTGGGCAGCATCACGCCGCCGGAGCCGACCCGGATCCTGGACGTGGCCGCCGCCAGATGCGCGATCAGGACGGCAGGCGCTGAGCTGGCGATCGCCGGCATGTTGTGGTGCTCAGCGACCCAGAACCGCTGGTAGCCAAGCTCCTCGGTGCGCCTGGCCAGCTCGGTCGTCTGGCGGAGCGCCTGCCCGGCAGTGGTACCCGCGGCTACCGGCGACAGGTCAAGAACGGAAAGCGGCACGTCGGTCACTTAACAGCCCAACTCAGGCCCGGAGCGGTTTCTTCCGCCGCTTTCGCGTCGGACAAGTTCATCACCAGAGCATTCCCGCCCACGGCAGTGCTAGCGGGCAGTTCCCCGGGTACGGGAGACTTGACGGGGTGCCTGCCGCCGTTACCCGGGCCCGGTCGACACCACGGGGTAGGGGGTGGGATGTCCGGTTGGTTCGAAGCGCAAATCGTGCACACCGGCCGGCTGCCGCTGTTCTGCTTCTTCGTAGCGTTCGTGGCAGGCTTCGGTTTCATCCGGCTGTCGGTACGGCTGATCCGCGCGCAGGTCCGGTGGTGGCCAGGCAATGTCGTCGCCGGCGCGGTGCACATCCACCACATGGTCTTCGGCGTGGTGTTCATGGCTATCGGCGGCGTAGCCGAGCTGGCCGCGCCGCTGTACTCGGTGGGCTGGAGATCGGGACCTGCGGCCTTGTTCGGTCTCGGCACCGCGCTGGTGCTCGATGAGTTCGCGCTCCTGCTGCACCTGCGCGACGTGTACTGGAGCAATGAGGGACGGCTGTCGATCGACGCCGTCTTCGTCGCCGCGGGAGTGACGGCGCTCCTGCTGATCGGGATCAGCCCGGTCGGCGTCAGCCCGGCCGGCGTGAAGAGCGTCGCCGACTACAGATGGCTGCCCGGAAGCCTCGGCGCAATCCTGACGCTCATCGCGGCCGTGGCGCTGCTGTTCGGGCTCGCCACGATCACGCTGCTGAAGGGCAAGGTCTGGACCGGGCTGTTCGGCCTGTTCGTGCCGCCGCTCTTCATCGCAGGCGCGATCAGGCTCGCCCGGCCAGGCTCCCCGTGGGCCCGCTGGCGCTACCGGGACCGGCCGGGCAAGCTCACCAGGGCCAGCAGCCGCGAGCAGCGGCTGCGGCTGCCAGTGATGCGCGCGAAGGTCCGTGTGCAGGACCTGCTCACCGGCCGGCACGACCAGCCGGCCGTGCCTGGCAAGCCGACCTGAGCCGCCAGGCTCCTGACCAGACGGATCGGCCATGCCGCATAGGGTGCAGTCATGAATGCGACGGATGGGGCGCGTGCTGCCGTCCAGGAGGTGCGGGGACCTGCGGCCGGGCCGGCCGGGCGCGCGGCGCAGGCGGCTGAGCTGCCCCGGAGCGGCGGCAGCACCATCCTCGACGCGATCGGCAACACTCCCCTGGTCATGGTCGACGGGATATGGGTCAAGCTCGAGCATCTCAACCCGTCTGGATCCATCAAGGCACGCATCGCCAAGTACATGATCGAGCGAGCCGAGCTGGAGGGGCTGCTGCGGCCCGGGGACACAATCGTCGAGGCGAGCAGTGGCAATACCGGGAATGCGATGAGCATGGTCGCCGCCGTTAAGGGCTACCGGATGCTCGTCGTCATGCCGAACGGGATGACCGGCGAGCGGGTGGCGATCTCGCGGGCGTTCGGCGCGCAGGTGATGAAGCTCGGTGACTTTCACGTCAATGACGCGCTGGCCAAGGCCAGAGAACTCGGCGGTGAGCCCGGACACTTCGCCCCGCGGCAATTCGATTCAGAGTGGAACGTCGAGGAGAACCGCACCTGGCTCGGCCCTGAGACGCTCGCCCAGCTGCCGCCCGGCGTGGTCCCGGACGCCGTGGTCAACGGGGTCGGCACCGGAGGGACCATCGTCGGCGTCGGCCAGTGCTTCCGCGCCCGCAACCCATCGTGCCGGGTCGTCGCCATCGAGCCCAGCGAGTCGTGCACGCTGATGTGCGGAGAGGTCGGCCAGCACCTCATCGAGGGCATCGCCGACGGCTTCGTTCCCGGCATCTACGCCAGGCACCGTCACATGATCGACGAGATAGTAGCCGTGGACAGCGACGCAGCGATCAGCGAGATGCGCCGCCTGGCCCGGGAGTGCGGGCTCTTCGTGGGGCCGAGCTCCGGCGCGAATCTCGCTGCCGCCCGCGAACTCCGGGCGCGCCACCCAGAACTCAGGCACGTGGTGACGTTCTTCTGCGATGAGGGCGAGAAGTACATTAACGACTACTTCCTCGACTCTTGACGCCCACCGTAGCTGCGACCATCTCAGGCGACCGCAAGGCGGCCGATCCCGCTGGCCTCCAGGTCCTCAAGCAGTGCGGCAGCATCCGGGTAGATCTCGGCAGCGCCCGCCTCACGGAGCTGCTCCGCGGCGATCCCGCCCGACAGCACGCCGATACACGGCATCCGCGCCCGCCGGGCCGCGAGCACGTCCCAGACTGAGTCCCCGACCATGACGGCCTCCGTCCGGGCGGTGCCTGACTCACCCAGCGCCCGCTCGATGATGTCCGGATTGGGCTTGGCCTGCTCGACATCGGCCGAGCTGACGACGGTGCTGATCGAGCTGACGACGGTGCTGATCGAGCTGCCGGCCCCGAGGGCGTCGAGCATGAGGCCGAGCTCGTCGTGTTTGGCGCTGGTAGCGAGGACCACGTTGAGGCCGAGCCGCGCGGTCGCCACGAGCAGTTCCCTGGCGCCGGGCAGCCGGCGCATCCGGCCCAGGTACGGCGCATAGTGGCGGCTGTGCGCGTCGCTCACTGACGGATCCGGCTTGCCGATTACCCGCTGGATCAGGTCGCCGGACTCCAGCCCGATAGCCCGGTGGATGTCCGCACAGCGGACGTCATGGCCACGCTCACGGAATGCCTCCCACCAGGCGGCGACGTGCAGGTAGCTGGTGTCGAGGAGGGTGCCGTCCACGTCGAAGAGGACGCCGCCGCGCCGCCTAGGAGCCATGGGGTGCCCGGACCGCGCCGATGACCTGCTCCGCCGCCTGCACGCGGCCGTTCAGGTGGCTGCCGGTCAAGTCAGGCCCGGAATGCCTGCCGGTACCTGTCGCGGTGGCTACGACACCGTCGCCTGCCCAGGCTGCGGCTTCGGCCGTCATAATCCCCTCCAGCCTCGATGCTTCGCCGTATCACCACGTTCTGCCACCGTAACCGCCGGTCATGCACCGGGGCGCAACGGCGGCTAAAATGGGGCGATGCAAGTGTCCGGTCTCGAACCCGGCGGCGATGTTCCATCCTCGCGCCGGTGACAAGCCCAGAAGGCCGGGCGCGCCCGGCCATGCTGACCGTCGACGACGACCCGGGCGTGTCCCGCGCAGTCGCCCGCGACCTGCGGCGCCGCTACGGCGAGCGCTACCGGATCGTGCGCGCCGAATCTGGCGATATGGCCCTGGACGCACTGCGCCAGATGAAACTGCGCGGCGAGCTGGTCGCGGTGATCCTGGCCGACTACCGGATGCCGCAGATGAACGGCATCGAGTTCCTCGAGCTCGCGATGGACGTGTACCCGGCAGCGCGGCGGGTGCTGCTGACCGCCTATGCGGACACTAACGCGGCTATCGACGCGATCAACGTCGTCGATCTCGATCACTATCTGCTCAAGCCCTGGGATCCGCCGGAGGAGAAGCTCTACCCGGTGGTCGACGCGCTGCTCGATGCCTGGCTGACCACGGACAACCGGCCGGTCAGCGAGATCAAGGTGATCGGGCACCGGTGGTCGGCCCGCTCCAACGAGGTACGCGAGTTCCTCGCCCGCAACCAGGTGCCCTACCGCTGGTACGCCTCGGACGAACCGGAGGGAGAGCGGCTGCTCAAGGCGGCGGCCGCGGACGGGCTGACGCTCCCGGTCGTGATCACGACCGATGGCGAGGTGCTGGTTGCGCCGACCGACGCGGAGCTGGCCGGCAAGGCCGGGCTCAGCACTACTCCGTCTACCGACTTCTACGACCTGATCGTGATCGGCGGCGGCCCGGCGGGCCTCGGCGCCGCCGTGTACGGCGCGTCCGAGGGGCTTCGCACCGTGCTCGTCGAGCGCACCGCGACCGGCGGCCAGGCAGGCCAGAGTTCACGGATCGAGAACTACCTGGGCTTCCCTGACGGCGTGTCGGGCGCGCAGCTGACCGACCGGGCCCGCCGCCAGGCCCACAAGTTCGGGGCCGAGGTGCTCACCACCCGCGACGTCGTCGGCCTGGAGGTCAACGGGTCGGGCCGCAGCGTCCGGTTCGCGGACGGCGCGGCGATCAGTGCGCACACGGTGATCCTGGCTACCGGGGTCACCTACCGGCAGCTGGCAGCTCCCGGCCTCGCCGAGCTGACCGGGTGCGGCATCTTCTACGGGTCCGCGCTCACCGGGGCGGTCGGCTGCACCGATCAGGACGTGTACATCGTGGGCGGCGCCAACTCGGCCGGGCAGGCGGCGGTCTACCTGGCCAGGGTCGCACGGTCGGTGACGATCCTGGTCCGCGGCGCATCGCTGCACGCGTCGATGTCGTATTACCTCATCCAGCAGATCGAGAGCATTCCCAACATCTCGGTCCGCGGCTGCACCGAGGTCGCGGCGGCGCACGGGAGTGACCATCTGGAACGGCTCACGCTGCGCGACAACTCCTCCGGCGGCACCGAGACAGTCGACGCGCAATGGCTGTTCGTGTTCATCGGCGCCGCACCGCTCACTGGCTGGCTCGACGGCGTGGTCGCCAGGGACGACCGCGGCTTCGTGCTTGCAGGTCCCGACCTGGCTCCCGACGGCGGCAGGCCGCCGGGCTGGCCGCTGGACCGGGCTCCCTACCACCTGGAGACCAGCGTGCCCGGGGTGTTCGTCGCCGGCGACGCGCGATCCGAGTCGGCCAAGCGGGTCGCCTCGGCCGTCGGCGAGGGCGCCATGGCCGTCATGCTCGTGCATAGATACCTGGAGAAGCTATGACCGGCTCGGCCGGAGGTACCGGGGCTGACTCCCCGGCTCAGTTGCCGTGCAGCGCCGATGAGCTGCGCACGCTGTTCCTGTTCGAGAAGCTCTCGGATGAGCAGCTGGCCTGGCTGTGCCGCGAAGGGCACATCGAGCACCTGGAGCCAGGGCCGGCATACGCCGAAGGGGATCCGGCGGTCAATCTTTACGTGCTGCTTGAGGGCACCCTGGTGCTGTCCCGCCGGGTCGGCGCGGACGACATCGACGTAAACAGGACCTCCAGCCGCGGCGTCTACACCGGCGCATTCAACGCCTACATCAACGGCGCGCCGCAGGTCTACAACAGCTCGATGCGGGTCACCGAGCCATCCAGGTTCTTCGTGCTCGGCGCCGCGGCCTTCACGCAAATGATGCGGGAGTGGTTCCCGATGCCCGTGCACCTGCTGGAGGGGTTGTTCTTCGGTATCAGGAACACCCAGCAGGTGATCGGCCAGCGCGAGCGGCTGCTCGCGCTTGGCTCGCTGTCGGCCGGCCTGACCCATGAACTCAACAACCCGGCAGCCGCCGCCGTGCGGGCGACGGCGGCGCTGCGCGAGCGGGTCGCCGGCATGCGGCACAAGCTGGGCACGATCGCGTCGGGGGCGTATGACCGGGTGGCCCTGGAGACGCTGATCCGGCTGCAGGAAGAAGCGGTGGAGCGAGTCCCCAAGGCGGCTTCGCTCGACCCGATCGAGGCGTCCGACGCCGAGGATGCCATGGCCGACTGGCTGGATGGCCGCGGCATCGCGGACGGCTGGGACCTTGCGCCCACCTTCGTCCAGGCCGGGCTGGATACTGCCTGGCTGGAGCAGGCGGCCGCGGCGGTCGACGAGCAGACGTTCGAGGGCGCGGTGCGCTGGCTCAGGTACAGCGTCGAGACCGAGCTGCTGATGAGCGAGATCGAGGACGCGATCACGCGGATCTCCGGGCTCGTCACGGCCGCCAAGCAGTACTCACAGCTGGACCGAGCGCCGTATCAGGTCGTCGACGTGCACGAACTGCTGGACAGCACGCTGCTGATGCTGGGCGGCAAGCTCGGCCCGGGTATCGCCGTGGTCAGGGACTATGACCGCGGACTGCCCCCGATCCCCGGCTACCCGGCCGAGCTGAACCAGGTCTGGACCAACCTGATCGATAACGCGGCCGCCGCGATGGCCGGGACCGGCACGCTGACCGTGCGGACCGCCCTGGATAATGATTTCCTGCTGGTGGAGTTCGGTGACACCGGTCCAGGCATGCCGGCCGAAATCCGGGACCGGATCTTCGAACCTTTCTTCACCACCAAGCCGGTCGGCGAAGGCACCGGACTCGGGCTTGACATCTCCTGGCGCATCATCGTCAACAAGCACCACGGCGATCTCCGGGTCAAGTCGGTGCCTGGCGACACCCGGTTCCTGGTGCGGCTGCCGCTGACCGCCGCGCAGCCTGGCGTCCGGTAAATCCTGGCTTCAGCTGAGCCGGCCGGCCGCCGCCCGCCGGGCCAGGGCCGGGCAGCGCGCCGTGACCGGCGGCCTGGCCAGCCGGTCACGGCAGGTCGGGGCTAAGCGTTACGGCTCAGGACGACTTTGAGCGCGCCCGTCTCGGCCGCCCGGCCGAACACGTCATAGGCCTCATCGAATTCGTCGAGCCCGAAATGATGGGTGATGAACTGCTCTGCGTCGATCTGATGGCTGGTGACCAGGCGCAGCAGGGTCGCGGTCGAGTACGTGTCCACCAGTCCGGTGGTGATGGTGATGTTTCTGATCCACTGCTCCTCAAGGTGCAGGGTCGCGGGCTCGCCGTGCACGCCGATATTGGCGACCCGGCCGCCGGGCCGCACCAGCGCAACGGCAAGCTCGAAGGTGGCAGGCGTCCCGACCGCCTCGATCGTGACGTCAGCGCCCAGCCCGTCGGTGAGGGACAGCACCGCCTCCAGCGGATCCTCGCTGGTGCTGTTCACGGTGACATCCGCGCCGAACTGCTTCGCCGCATGCAGCCGGGCGTCGGCAAGGTCGATCGCCACCACGTGACTCGGGCTGTACAAGCGGGCGCCCATGATCGCGGACAGGCCGATCGGCCCGGACCCGACCACCGCGACCACGTCGCCCGGCTGCACGCTGCCGTTGAGCACCCCGACTTCATAGCCGGTCGGCAGGATGTCGGCCAGCATCAGGATCTCCGCGTCGCTGACGCCGTCCGGCACCGGGTAGGTGGAGGTGTCGGCGAACGGAACCCGGACGTACTCCGCCTGGGTGCCGTCGATCTTGTGCCCGAGGATCCAGCCGCCTCCGCCCAGGCATTGCCCGTACCTGCTGTCGCGGCAGTACCTGCAGGTCCCGCACGCCGAAATGCAGGAAACGAGAACCTTGTCGCCCACCTTGACGGTCTTCACGCCGCTGCCGACCGAATCGACCGTTCCGACCGCCTCGTGGCCGAGGATCCGCCCGTCGGTCACGGCGGGGACATCGCCCTTGAGGATATGCAGGTCGGTGCCGCAGATTGTCGCCGCGTCCACGCGCACTATCGCGTCTGTGTCGATGGTAACTGTCGGCTTGGGTACTTCCTCCCAGGTCTTCAGACCCGGCCCGTGATAAACAACTGCACGCATAAGGCTCTCCGCTTCGTCCGGACCCGGGCCGCTGCCAGGATCCCCTGCCGACGTTCCACGCGATGGCGTCCAGTGGGCAGTGCCGAACGTCCCATGACCAGGCCCGAGCGTCCCGCGGCGATCCCCACCGGGCTCATGCGTCGCTACCGTCAGGCGCGTTCCTCACCTCACCAGGGTGATGCCAGGCCCCGGCTACCATGAGCAACTGGAGCGGTCCGTTTGGCAGGTCGCTGTCGCGAGAAGGGGCTGCAAGGCGGCGCGGTCCCGGACGGGCCCGCACCGGGTGCGCTGATGACTACCGACGATATCGCGATCGTGGCAGCGCTGGTGTTCGGCTGGGGCGCGATGTCGGCCCGGCTGGAACGATTCGACGTGACGGCGCCGATCATATTCCTGCTGGCGGGCCTGGCGCTGACGCACGGACCGCTCGCGGTCCTGTCGATCGTGCCCAGCCGTGGCCTGGTCAAGGGCCTGGCCGAAGCCACCCTCGTCCTGGTGCTGTTCTGCGACGCATCCCGGGTGCGGCTGGCAGCGCTGCGCGCCGACCTGAGCCTGTACCTGCGGCTGCTCGGAATCGGCCTGCCGCTGACCATCGGCCTGGGCATGCTGGCCGCGCTCGCCCTTTTCGGGACCCGCGGCATCTGGCTGGCGCTGCTGATGGGAGCCGCGCTGGCCCCGACTGACGCCGCTCTCGGCGCCGGCGTGCTGCTCAGCCCGCAGGTACCTGCCAGGATCCGGCGCCTGCTCAACGTGGAGAGCGGGCTCAACGACGGCATAGTCACGCCCGTCGTGCTTGTCGCGCTCGCCGGGGCGGGGACCGGCGGCCACGGTTCCCCCCTCGGCCCTGGCCGGGCCGTGGCCGAACTGGTGGTCGGCCTGGTCGTCGGTGCCGCGATCGGCGGTGCGGGCGGCTGGCTGGTCAGGCTGGCACGGCGCGGGGGCTGGGCCGCCGACGGCTTCGCGGGGCCCGCGGTCCTGGGGCTCGCCGCGTGCGCCTACGCCTCGGCGCTGGCGCTGCACGGCAACGGCTTCATCGCGGCCTTCGTCGGCGGCCTGGCGTTTGGCAACACGGCAGGGCAGCGGGGCGAGCGGCTCGTCCCGTTCGTCGAAGAAACGGGCGCTGTGCTGTCGCTGCTGACCTGGCTGGCGTTCGGCGCTGTCGCCGTCGTGCCCGCGCTGGACAGCCTGAGCTGGCGGGTGGCGCTGTACGCCGCGGCAAGCCTGACCGTGATCAGGATGATCCCGGTGGCCGTCGCAATGGCCCACGCGGGACTGCGTCCTGCCGCCGTCGCCTTCGTGGGCTGGTTCGGCCCGCGTGGCCTTGCCTCCGTCGTCTTCGCGCTACTGGCGCTCGAGGAACTCGGCGAGCGCGCGGCGAGCCCGGCGGTCACGGTCATCACCGTTACGGTCCTGCTCAGCGTGATCCTGCACGGTGCGAGCGCGGAACCGCTGGCCAGGCGCTACGGCGGCCTGCTTGACCCGGCAGGGATGAGCGCAGACCCGGCAGGGATGAGCGCCAACCCGGCAGGGATGAGCGCCGACCCGGCCGGGGCGACGGCCGAGATCCCGGTGCGCCGGCTCATCCGACGCGCCGGAACCGGCCAGGGCGCCGGGCCCGGCTCCGGAGTCCGCCCCTAGCGCCAGCCGCGGCAGTTGTCGCCGGCGGCCATCATGCGCTCTCCGGCTTGCCCGCCTGTTCCTGCAGGTACCGCTGCTCGGGAAGGCTGGTGCTGAGCTGCGCCGCCCGCTGGTAACAACCGCGGGCGGCGGCATGATCGCCGGCCATGTCCAGCAGGTGCGCCCGGACCGCGTGCAGTCGGTGATGACCGGCCATCCGGGCGTCAGCGTCCAGCGTGGCGAGCATGCCGAGGCCGGCCTGGGGCCCGTGCACCATCGCGACTGCCACGGCGTGATTGAGCGTGACGACGGGGCTGGGCGAGATGCGCTCAAGTAGTTCGTACAGAGCAAGGATCTGCGGCCAGTCGGTGTCCCCGGCGCTTGGTGCCTCGTCATGGATCGCTGCGATGGCGGCCTGGATCTGGTAGGGACCCACAGGCGCCCGGGCCAGCGCATCGGCGATAAGCACCGATCCTTCCCTGACGGAGTCGCGGTGCCACCGGCTCCTGTCCTGTTCCGCGAGCGGGACCAGGGAGCCGTCAGGTTTCGTGCGCGCAGGGCGCCGGGCCTCGGTGAGCAGCATGAGCGCGAGCAGCCCGGCGATCTCGCCGTCGCCGGGCAGCAGCATCCTGGCTCGGCTCCCCTGGGTCCTGCGCGACGCGCTCGTCACGCGGCACCAGCGCCGCCGCCGTGACCTCCCGGCGCCTGCGGGCTTGGTCGCTGCGCCACTCATCGGTCAGCCTGCGGGATGCTACGGTGATCAGCCAGCCCCGCGGGTTCTCCGGCAGCCCCTGGTCCGGCCACTGGACGGCAGCGGCAAGCAGTGCCTCCTGCACCGCGTCCTCGCAGGCGTCAAAGTGCCCGTACCGGCGCACCAGCGCGCCGATGACCTGCGGGACTAGCTGCCGCAGCAGGTCCTCGACGCGAGAGTCCACCATCACTTCTCGGCCCCTGGCCTCATCCATCGCGCCGTCATCCATCGCACCGTATCCATTGCACCGTCATCCATCGCACCGTCATCTATCGCACCGTCATCTATCGCACCGTCATCTATCGCACCGTCATCTATCGCACCGTCATCTATCGCACCGTGTCATCCATCGCACCGTGTCATCCATCGCACCGTGTCATCCATCGCACCGTCATCCATCCGATCCTTGTCGGCGTTGACAGCGGACGAGAATCGCCGGCCCGCCCGGCCGCCAGACCGCCATACCGCCAGCTACCCAGACTGCCCGGCAGCCCTGCCAAGTCCGGCCGCCCGGCCACCAGACCGCCCCCAACCGGGCTCGCGGCGCTGCTGTTATGGTGCCCTCGCACGGGAGGTGACATATGGCCGCGACCGATGCGGACCTGGCCGCTGTCTACCGGGACCTGCACGCCCACCCCGAACTGGCGTTCGGCGAGACCCGCACCGCCGCGATCGTGGCAGACCGGCTCAGGTCACTGGGCTACGAGACGACGATCGGGGTTGGCCGGACCGGTGTCGTCGGCGTCCTCCGCAGCGGTCCGGGACCGACCGCGCTGCTGCGGGCTGACATGGATGCCCTGCCCGTCCGGGAGCAGACCGGCCTGGACTACGCCAGCACGGCCACGGGGACCGATAGCGACGGCAGCAACGTGCCTGTGATGCATGCGTGCGGACACGACGTGCATGTGACCTGCCTGCTCGGCGCGGCGGCCGCGCTTGCGGCCGACCGCGGCTCGTGGCAAGGCACCCTGATGCTGGTGTTCCAGCCCGCGGAGGAGGTCGGCGGCGGCGCCCGGGCCATGGTCGACGACGGGCTGTTCGAGCGGTTTGGCCGGCCGGACGTCGTCCTCGGTCAGCACGTCGCGCCGCTGCCGGCGGGCATGCTCGCGCTTCGGCTGGGCCCCGCCTTCGCCGCCGCCGACTCCCTGCGGGTCGTGCTGCACGGCCGCGGCGGGCATGGGTCGCGGCCGGAGACCTCGGTCGATCCCGTGGTGATGGCCGCCGCCACCGTGATGCGGCTGCAGGGCATTGTGTCAAGGGAGCTAGCGGGCGCCGAGACTGCCGTCGTCACGGTCGGGGCACTGCGGGCAGGCAGCAGGGGGAACATCATCCCGGACGACGCCGAGCTACTGGTGAGCATCCGGAGCTTTGACCCGCGGGTGCGGGATCAGGTCGTGGCCGCGGTCGAGCGGATCGTCCGCGCCGAGGCCAGCGCGTCCGGCGCACCGCGCGAACCTGACATCATGCTGCTCGAGTCCTTCCCCGCCGTGGTCAACGACGGCCCGGCCGGCGCGCTAACCAAGGAGCGCTTCGACGCCGACCTTGGCCCTGGGCTGGTATTCGACTCCGGCCCGGTGACGGGCAGCGAGGACGTCGGGATACTCGCCACGGCCGCCGGGGCGCCGTGCGTCTTCTGGCTGCTTGGCGGGGCCGACCCGGCAGCGTTCGGCACCGCTGCCGGCCCCGATGACGTGGCACGGATCGTCCGCGACCTGCCGTCCAACCATTCCCCGCAGTTCGCGCCGGTCATCGAACCGACACTCGGCACCGGCGTTGCTGCGCTCGTGTCGGCGGCCCGCGGCTGGCTGCCCCCGCCCCGATGACAAGGCGGTGCTTGCAGTTGACGAAGGCGGGGGCCGGTACAGGTACGAAGGCGGGGGCCCGTACAGGTACGAAAGCGGGGGCCCGTACAGGTACAAGGTGCAGACCTGGCAGAGTTGGGTAGGCCGGGCCAAAGGCACCGATGAGAGAGGTACGCTCGGATGACCGAAATACGAGGAATCGACCCGACTGCAGCGCCGACCGGGTCCGGCTGCGCCGAGTGCGACGCGAGCGGCGGCTGGTGGTTCCACCTGCGCCGCTGCGCTGAGTGCGGGCACATCGGCTGCTGCGACACCTCGCCCTCGCAACACGCGAGCGCGCACGCCGCAGGGACCGGGCACCCGATGATCGCGAGCTTCGAGCCCGGTGAGTCGTGGTTCTGGAGCTACGAGACCCATGAGTTCTACAACGGCCCGGCGCTGGCGCCACCGGAGCACCACCCCGTCGACCAGCCAGTCCCTGGACCAGCAGGCCGCGTTCCCGCGGACTGGCAAGAGCACCTCCACTAGAGCACCTGCCCTGAGGGAGGAGGGAGCACTATGGGAATAGTGTCGCCCGGCTTCTTCGGCCGCAAGCGGGCCGCTAACGAGAAGCTCCCGCCCGGCCAGTACCTGGTCACCGACTTTCCCGTGCTGTCGGCCGGGCCGACCCCGCGGGTCGACGCCCGCAAGTGGCAGCTGAGCATCACCAGCGAGACGGGCGCGGCGCACACCTGGGACTGGGCCGCCTTCCGCGCGCTGCCAGCCGAGGAGATCACGGTCGACCTGCACTGCGTGACCAAATGGTCAAAACTCGGCACCGGCTGGCAGGGCGTGTCCCTGGACACGCTGCTCGCGGACGTGAACACCACCGCCGGATATGCCCTCGTGCGGTCCTACGGCGGGTACACCACTAACCTGCCGCTGGCGGACCTGACCGACGGGCAGGCCTGGATCGCCTTCCGGTACGACGGCGACGACCTGGACCCGGAGCACGGCGGCCCGGCACGGCTTCTCGTGCCGCACCTCTATCTCTGGAAATCAGCCAAGTGGGTGCAGGGCATCCAGCTCTCCGACACCGACGAGCCCGGGTTCTGGGAGACCCTCGGCTACCACAACTACGGAGACCCATGGCGCGAGCAGCGGTACTGGGGAGACTGACCTGGCAGGTGGGCACCGTGGCGGCGGTCCGCGACGAGACGCCGACCGCCCGGACCATCTCCCTCGAGGTGCCGGAGTGGCCAGGCCACCTCGCTGGACAGCACGTCGACGTGCGGCTGACCGCGCCGGACGGTTACTCCGCCCAGCGGTCCTACTCCATCGCCTCGGCACCCAGCGGCACGACGGTTGAGCTGACCGTCCAGCGGCTGGCCGACGGAGAGGTCTCGCCATATCTGGCGCAGGTCCTGTCGGTAGGTGATCCGGTCGAGCTGCGTGGCCCGATTGGCGGCTGGTTCGTCTGGGATCCCGACGACACCGGGCCGGTGCTGCTGGTAGGCGGCGGCAGCGGCGTCGTGCCGCTGATGGCGATGGTCAGGACGCGCGCGGCTACGGGGAGCCGGGCGCCGTTCCGGCTCGTGTACTCCGCGCGAAGCGCCCGGACAGCCCTGTACACCGACGAGCTGACCAGAATCGAGCACGCGGAACCTGGGCTCGAGGTGACCCATGTTTACACCAGGACCGCGCCCCAAGGCTGGCCATGGCCGGCCGGGCGGGTCACCGGCGACCTCCTCACCGCAGCAGGCTGGCCGCCGGAGAAGATGCCATCGGTGTTCGTCTGCGGCCCTACCGGCTTCGTAGAGACCGTGGCTGACCTGCTCGTCAACGCCGGCCATCAGCCGGGAAAGATCAAGACCGAACGATTCGGACCTTCCGGAGGCCAGCGATGAGCGCCTGTCTGGACGGGAACGTGCTCGCCGGGGCGCTGAGCGAGCTGTTCACCTTCGACATCACCAGCGCGACCGGCAAGTGCGCGTCGTGCGGCAACTCCGGCGCCATCGGGCAAGCGCGCGTCTACGCCGACGCGCCCGGCCTGGTCGCGCGTTGCGAGAACTGCGGGCAGGTCGTGCTCCGGCTGGTCCGCTCCCCCAGCCGGGCCTGGCTTGACCTGCGCGGGATCAGCTGCCTGGAGGTCGCGCTCCCGGGCTGAGCCGCGGCCCTGTGCCCGGTGACCGGGCCACGCCGGCAGCCGTTATACCGCAACTGCCGTCAGCCGCGCCTCGCCATTAACCGCACCTCGCCATTAACCGCACCTCGCCATTAACCGCACTTGGCGGACCACGTACTCTCCAGATTGGTGGCAGCGGTCTTGAGTTTCGCGCCTTGGCTGGCGAGTGCCTTGAGCGCGGCCGTGGGCGACTGCCCGTGCAGCGACTTAATGGCTGACTGAAGGCCGGTCAGCGCGTTGCGGAAGGCTGTCGTCTGCGACGAGAACGCGCCATTCGCGTCGCTTTCGAACTTCTTCGCGCTGGTACCTACATTATTCAGGGCCGTCTGGACTGAGCTCGTGCCGCCGGTAGCGACACTGCCCTTCCCGAGGTCCTGCACGGAGGTCTTCAGCTGCTGGCCAGCCGCGCAGTACGAGGGCTTACTGCTGCTGCTACTGCTAGCACTAGTGCTGCTGCTGCCGCAGCCGGCGGTCAGGGCCGACAGCGCCAGGCCGCCGACCAGGCACGGGAGAAGAATCCGGGTACCCGCGCGTCTGATCATCCACCGATGCTGCGCAGCCTGGCGGTATCGAGTCGTCACCCATTCCGGGTGATTACCGGTCCTGCCGCGGCGGCTAGCGCGCGGCGCCGAGAGTGGCGGGCGCCCCGTACCGCCGCAGCACCTCGGGAACCGCGATGATGCCGCGCTCGTCCTGAAAATTCTCCATCAGCGACAGCAGCGCCCTGGCCGTCGCGCCGGTGCCGTTCAGGGTGTGCGCAAACTCCAGCCTGCCGTCCCGTTTGAACCTGATGTTCAGCCGCCTGGCCTGGTAATCGGTGGTGTTCGAGCACGAGGTGATCTCCCGGTACCGCTGCTGGGTCGGGAACCACGCCTCGATGTCGTACTTCTTGGCCGCGGGCGCGCCGAGGTCGCCGACAGCTATGTTCATCACGCGGTAAGGAAGACCGAGAGCCTGAACGATTTCCTCTTCGTTGGCCAACAGCTGCTCATGGAAGTCGGCCGACTGCTCGGGAAGGCAGTAGACGTACATCTCGACCTTGTCGAACTGGTGCACCCGGAACATGCCCTTGGTGTCCTTGCCTGCCGCACCGGCCTCGCGCCGGAAGTTCGTGGTGAAGGCCGCGTACTTGGCGGGCAGGGCGCTTTCCTCCAGCCGTTCGTCGGCATGAATCCCGGCCAGCGCGACCTCGGACGTGCCGGTCAGGTAGAGGTCGTCTTTCTCGAGGTGATAAAGGTTAGACGCCTCGGTCGGCAGGAAACCGGTCCCGTACATGGCGCGCTCGCCGACCAGGATCGGCGGCAGCACCGGCAAGAATCCCTGCACCGCCAGCCTGTCGAGGACGAAACGGTAGAGCGCCATCTCGGCCTGCGCGACGTCACCGATCCGGTAGGCGAACCTGGAGCCGGACAGCCGAGCTCCCCTGGCCATGTCGATCCAGCCGGCGGGCGATCCCAGATCCAGCGAGTCCCTTGGCTCGAAGCTGAAGACAGGCGGCGTGGCCCCAGACGCGGACAAGCTCCGCGTCCTCCTCGTCCATCCCGTCGGCAGCGGTCGGGTCGGGCAGATTCGGTATCCGGGCCAGCAGCTCATCGCGCTCCCGGCCGACCACCGCCTGCTCCGTCTCGGCCTCCGCCAGCTCCTCCTTGAGCCGCCGCAGCTCGGCCTATCTCGGTCTGGTCCGGGCGGTTTGCCCTTCGACAAGCGTCGGCTGCACAGCCCGGAGTGCTTCCGCGCGCTCGGTGTGCCCCCGCCAGCTCGCGTCGGCCGTCAGCAACGCATCGAAGTCAGCGCCGGCGCCGCGCCGCGCCAGCGCAGCCCGGTACCGGTCGGGCTCCCGCCGGGCAGCCTTGAGGTCAATCACCCGGGCGAGTCTAGCGGTGCGGCACGCGATGCGGGCGGCTGCACGGCAGGGTCCTGAGCCGGGCTGGCCAGTACCGGCACGGGTTCTGGCTGGCCGGCCTCCGGCGGACGCCAGACCGCGCCGCGAGCACCGATCCGGCCAGGATCAGCGCGAACGCTCCGGCCATCGAAAGTGTCAGCCGTTCGCCAAGGATCAGGACGCCCAGGGTCACTGCGACTGCGGGATTGACATAGGTGATCACGGTTGCCCTGGCCGGCCCGATCTCAGCGATCAGCCGGAAGAAGAGCAGGAAGGCCACTGCCGTGCAGAGCACGGCGAGAGTGCCGATCGCGACCAGCACGCGCGCCGACGGCATGGCGGCGGGCCAGGTCAATGCGGCGGCCGGAGCATAGACCACGGCCGCCATGCCCAGGCACACCGCGGTCATGGCCAGCGGCGGGACGGCGCTGAGCTTCCGGCTTGCGACCAAAGGCCCGACTGCGTAACAGACCGCGACGAGAATGACCTCAGCGATCGACAAGGCGTCGCCACCAGCGGCGCCAGGGCCGGCCAGCAGCGCGACGCCGGCCAGGCCAGCGAGCAGCCCGGCCCAGCGCAGCGGGGTCAGCCGATCCGTATCACCGGTCAGCCGGGCGAGGACCGCTCCGATGATCGGCACCGAAGCGACCAGCAGGCCGCTCATCGAGCTGGTGAGCTTGCGTTCGGCCTCGGACAGCAGCAGCCATGGCGTAATGATCTCTACCGCGGCGAAGACCGCGAGCCAGCCCCAGTACGGGCGGAGCGCGCGAAGCTGGCGCCTGCGCAGCGCGACCGGAAGCAGCAGCGCGGCCCCGATGGCCACCCTGGCCAGGACGAGCACAGGAACGGGCACACCGCCCACCGCGACCTTGATCAGCAGGTAAGGGATCCCCCAGATCACGCTCATCGCCGCGAAAAGCACCCAGCCCCGGCGGCTCACCGATGGTCTCCTTCCAGCAGGCGCACTGCCACATCAGTGTGTGACCTGTCGGGGACGGCGAATATTCCGCCGCGCCTTGGGCTGCGGCAACTTACCTGGTGCGGGTGCGGGTGCTGCGGGCGGCGGGTGCGGGCGGCGGGCGCGGGCGCGGGGCGCGGGCGCTCAGCCGCGGGTGCTGGGTGCGCGCACACTCCGCGCCCTCGGCCTTGCCATGGTCACCGAGCTTGCCTGGGCACTGAGCGGCCGCCGGGCATCGCGAGCACTCCGCGCTGGCTGGGCCGCATTGGCTAATCCTTGAGGCACACGCCGAGTGGGCCCGCATGCTCGCATAACCCGCTGCGGATCCGTGCTGCGGAAGGTGACGGTGATGATGACGATGATGGCGAGGGGCCAGGTGAAATACCTGGTGAAGGACGGGGCGGAGAGCCTGGCACGGTCGGTGCGGGCGATGCCGGTGATGATGGAGAGAGGTAGGGACGGGAAGTCGGCCCCGGGTGTAGCCCGCTGCCGCGATTCGGTCCCACACCGAGCGTGCCTGCGGCAGCCGACCGGCCGGGGGACGCCAGGGTCGCGGGCTGGCTGCCGCGAGCCGGAGCGTCGGCCTGTGCGTCTCCGTGCGTCGTTCCGAACGGGACGCCGATCTGGCCGGCCCCGGCAGTCTCAGGCGGGCGGAACTGGTTCGAGACAGTCGCGAGGAGCAGGTAGGCGACAGCCACAGATACGACGATGATCATGGCGGGCACAAATAATGCCGGGTGGACGCGCACGGCCGCAAGGCTGTTCCTGGCGGTTGTCCGGATCCGGTCCGCGGACCGAGCGAATGCGATACCCGCCGCCGGCAACCGGGGACCGTGTCCCACACGTGCGTTGCTCCGGGCGCGGTGCAGTGCGGCCCGCCGCTGCGCGGCTGTCAGCCCGGGAAGCAAGTAGAGAATCGTGTGCCGTCCCTGGACCGCAGTCCGGACATGTAACCCGGCCGGCAGGTCTGAGTATCGGATCTTGATCACGGCCCGGACCTCGTTATTGTTCCTTAAAGGGGGTATTCGCCCGATGGGTGCTCCACAAACAGTGACGAGATTATCACGTTAGATAGCTGCAATCTCACGAAACCATCGCAACTGGCCTGGCCCGAGCCCTATGCAGCGGTCTACGTACCATCTGTTCGGGCAGCTGTCTGGGCGCGCTGTTTGAGCACGGCGCACCTGGCACGGCAGTCGGCTGCCAGCGCTGCCGGCCATGCGAGCGGGAACGCCGACGGCGATGGCCGGGATGGCAAGTTGCTGCAGAAACAGCGGCGTTGCCCATATCAACCATCGGTGCACCAACATCTGCCATCGGCGCACTAACGGCACATGGCGACGGAAACAGCGGCACTGTCGATGTGTGCCAGCAGCGCGCCGGCCGGTCGTGGCCCGCCGTTGCGCGCCGTGGCCCGCCGTTGCCCGCTGTGGCCCGCCGTTGCGCGCCGTTGCGCGACGGGCGTGCTCGGGCTTGCTCGGCTGGAGTACCGGGTGGCTGCGGGCGCCCGGCCAGCGGCGGCCGGGCCGATGCGGGCGGCCCCGCCAGCGGCGGCCGGGTCGAAGCGGGCGCCCCGCCAGCCGCGGCCTGGCCGATGTGGGCCCCCCGCCCAGCCGCGCCGCGGCGATCCGGTCACGCTGGCAGCAGCAGTCTGCCCAGCCCCAGCACCTTGGCGCTATTTCGAAGATCTTGTCGACTTTTCAGCAGATATCGCTGAAAAGTCGACAAGATCTTTGAGAACCACCGGGTAAGCAGCCGGATCAGGCTCGGTTTCCCGGCTGTGCGGCGGACTCCTGTGGCGCCAGTGACACAAGCGACCACAGATACCCGCGGTGGCGGCTGGCGAGCTGGCCGCGCGGCCCCCTGCCACGCCAGGATGGCCCCGTATCCCGGAACTGCAGCAGTCACCCCGCCGATCAGGCGAGCCGGGCGCCGGCACACCAATCGGGCCGGGCGCCGACACACAATGGTGTGAAGGCGCTTTGCTGTCACGTCGGCGGCAGCGTTGTGCCATCGCTGCTATCGGCGTGGTCCTGGCCCCGGCTACGCTCGCATGATCAGGGCTTTCGGCAGCAAGCTTTCAGTGCAGTTGGGAGGACCAGTGCGGCTGGGCGGCACGAGCGGCGAGCCTAGCGGATCCGCCGTGCCCGGCATCGAGGCCGGGAGGGCCACTACGCCTCGCCCCGCCGCAGCCGACCACGCCGCCCCGGCCCGCCCCGCCGCAGCCGACCACGCCGCCCCGGCCCGCCCCGCCGCAGCCGACCACGCCGCCCCGGCCCGCCCCGCCGCAGCCGACCACGCCGCCCCGGCCCGCCCCGCCGCAGCCGACCACGCCGACCCGGGCCGATCGGCGACGGGCGGCCATGCGGCCAGGTCCGGTCCCGGACCGGCGGCCGGCTCCGGTGGCGTCCGGGCCCGGGTAGCCGTTCTGCTCGCGGTGGCCGGCGGCCTGGCCCTGGCCGCGGCCTTCCCGCCAGTGGGCGCCTGGCCGTTCGCTGCCGCCGGGCCGGCCCTGCTGGCCGTCGCGCTCTGGCGCAGGAGCCTGCGCGGTGCTGCGATGGTCGGCCTGGTGTTCGGCCTCGCTTTCTTCGTGCCGCTGCTCTCCTGGCTGGTCAACGTCGCCTGGTACGCGTGGGCAGCGCTGGCCATCGCTGAGGCGATCGTCTTCGCGGTGCTCGCGGTGGGCCAGCGGCTGCTGCTGCGACTGCGGGCCTGGCCGGTGGCGGTCGCTGGTTGGTGGGTCGCCGCCGAGGCCGTCCGTGACCGGTGGCCGTGGGCGTTTCCCTGGGGCAGGCTCGCCATGAGCCAGGCCGAGGCGCCGACCGCCCGGTGGGTGGCGGTAGGCGGCCCGGCGCTGCTGACCTTCCTGGTGGCGCTGACCGGCGCGGCACTCGCCTGGCTGCTCCTTGCCCGGCCATCCATCGCCTGGCCAGCTACCCCGGCACCAGGCACGAGGTCAGGCCCGACGCGTCCGAGGCCGGGCCTGATGTCTGGTCAGCGGCACCCGCCGCGGCACGGGCGGCTGATTCCCGCCGCGGCCTTCGTCATAGCGGCGGGCGTTGCCCTGGCTGGCCGGGCATTGCCGGTCGACCAGGGCGGAGCAGGCGTGCCAACCGCTGAGGTGGCCGCTGTGCAGGGCAACGTCCCGCATAAAGGAACGCTGCAGAAGCAGTTGCAGGAGACGACCGTGACGCAGAACCACGCTGCTGCCACGGATTCGCTCGCCACGCAGGTCAGGGCGGGCTTGCGAGCGAGGCCCGATGTG
This sequence comes from uncultured Actinomycetes bacterium, assembly GCA_963774825.1. Taxonomy (GTDB): domain Bacteria; phylum Actinomycetota; class Actinomycetes; order Streptosporangiales; family Streptosporangiaceae; genus DATBGO01. The sequence goes on from CAVZGW010000006.1 coordinate 535,168, forward strand.
GTGATCTGGCCGGAGAACTCCACGGACATCGACCCCGACCTGGACCCGGCCACCTACGCCAGCATCGCCAGCGCCGTCGCCGCGATCGGCAGGCCGGTGCTTGTCGGCGCCGTGCTGCAGGATCCGATGCGCAACGTCGGCCAGCTCTGGCTGCCGGGCCGTGGCCCCGTCGCGATCTACGTCAAGCGCCAGCTCGTCCCGTTCGGGGAGGTCATCCCGCTCCGCGGTTTCCTGTCGGAGTTCACCTCGCTGCCCTCGCTAGTGCCGACTGACTTCACGCCAGGCCACCGTGCCGTCGTCTTCCGGATCGGCAAGATCAGGCTCGGCGACGTGATCTGCTACGAGGTCGGCTTCGACAACCTGGTCTCCTCCGAGGTAACGGCCGGCGCCAACCTGCTGACCGTGCAGACCAACGATGCGGACTTCGAGCTGGACGGCCAGCTCGGCGAGACCCTGCAGCAGCTCGCGATGGCGCGGATCCGCGCCATCGAGTACGACCGGGCCGTGGTGGTCGCGTCCACCACCGGCGTGAGCGCGGTGATCGCCCCGGACGGTTCGCTTCTCGCCCAGAGCACGCACCTGGCGGCGGGCCGTCCTCGATGCACGGGTGCCGCTCCGCAGCGACCGCACGCTGGCCGACCGCCTCGGCGGCTGGCCCGAGATCGTGATCACCGGTCTGACCGTCGCCGCGCTGGCCATGGTGCTGGGCGGCGGGATCGCCGCCGGGCACCGGCGCTCCCGGCCATAACAGCCGCCACCAGGCCACCCCGGCACCCGCCATTCCCCAGTCCCGACCACCCCGGCACCCGCCATTCCCCAGTCCCGGCCACCCCGGCACCCGCCATCCGCCAGTCCCGGCCACCCCGGCACCCGCCATCCGCCAGTCCCGGCCGTGCCGGCACCCCCATCGGGCGCTCGGCCGCGCCAGCACCCGCGATCCGGGCACCCGGTCCCGGCCCGCACAATGGTTAGGTGGCGTTCTGGCGCGGCTTCGCTCAGCCGGTTCACTATGCCGCGCTGATCTCAGGCGCGCTGCCGGTGCTCGCCTTCCCGGCCCCGAACCTGGAGTTCATCGCCTGGTTCGGGCTAGTGCCCGGCCTGCTGCTGATGCATGCGGCACCAACGCAGCGGGCGGCCGCAGTCCGCGGCTGGTGGTTCGGCGCAGGTTTCCTGCTCGCCGCGCTCTACTGGCTGCTACCGAATCTGGGCCCGGGGCTGCTGCTTGTCGTCGCCGTGCTCGGCGCGCTGTGGGCCAGCGTAGGCGCGGCGACCTGGGGCCTGCTGCGTCCGCCGGTCAGCGCGGTGGCGGGCGGTCGCCGCCCTCGTCGTCGTGCCGAGCTGCTGGGTGGCGGTGGACTGGGTCAGGTCCTGGCAGGGTTTCGGCGGCCCGTGGGCGGTCTTCGGCGCGAGCCAGTGGCAGCATCCGGCCGTCCTGGCCCTCGCCGCTGTCGGCGGGGTCTGGCTGGTCAGCTTCGCGCTGGTCGCAGCCAATACCGGGATCCTGATCATGCTGCGTGGGCCGCCGCGTCGGGGTGCGGCTGATCGGGGCCGCAGCCGCCCTGGTCGCCGTCGGAGCTGGCCCGGTCGCGTTCGTGCTGACGCCACCGCCGCCAACGGTGCGCGGAATTCAGCATCGCGCTGGTCCAGCCCGGGGTGGTGCCCAATCCGGCGCTCCGCGTCGATGCCAGCCGAGCGGCTCACCGCGGGCCTGCGCGGCCACGTGCCGACCTCATCGTGTGGGGCGAGAGCAGCGTCGCCTACGACCTGAACGCGGATGCCGCGCTGCTCGGCCAGATCCGCAGGCTCGCGGCGGCGGACGGCACGCAGATCCTGGTGAGCCAGGACTCGATCGACAGCGACGGGGCGAAATCAAGGTGGCGGTGCTCGTCGGCACCAACGGCATCGATGGCAGGTACGTCAAGTCCAGGCTGGTGCCGTTCGGCGAGTACATCCCGTTCCGGCAGCAGCTCGGCTGGCTCACTAAGATCAGCAAAGCGGCGCCGCAGAACATGGTACCCGGTACCGGAGCCCGCGTCCTGCGGGTATCGCCTCGCCCGACGGGGGGCCGCTGACGGTGGGCGTTCTCATCTGCTTTGAGTCCGCGTTCCCTGACATGTCGCGGGTGGACGCCGATCACGGCGCCCAGCTGATCATCTACCAGACCTCGGACTCTACCTTGCAGGCAAGCTGGGAATGGGCCCTCGCGCAGCACGCGGCGCTGGGCGCGGTGCGCGCCGCCGAGACCGGGCGCCCGGTGGTTCAGGCTGCGCTGACTGGTGATTCCGCCGCGTTCGACGCGCGCGGCAGGCTGCTGGCGTGGGCGGGCGGTTCGTTCCGCGGGGTGATCTACGTGCGGCTCGGCCTTCCACCGGCGTCGGCCCGGACACTCTATGACCAGCTGGGCGACTACGTCCCCTGGAGCGCAGTGGGAATCGTTGCCCTGGCGGCGGCCACCGCGCTGATCCGTACCGGCCGGGCGGGCCGGCTTCGGATTCGTCGCCGTGACCGGGCCCGCATAGTCTGGGAACGCAGCCAGCGCCACCGGTCTGGCTCTGCATCGGGAACCCCATAAGCGGCAAATGCCGTTACCCGGTCTGGGAATAACGACAGCGCCATGCCCAGGCGCCGCGTGCGGACTGCCGAGTCTGTTTTTGAGGAGACAATGCGTGAGCCGTCAGATTCGCATCGGGATGTCCAGCCTGCGCGCGAAGGTGACCACCCCGGCGAGCCAGCGTCGCCGGCTCGCGATCTCGGCGATCTGCGCCACCGCTGGCCTGCTCCTGACCGCGTGCGCGGCAGGCGGCTCGGGCACGCCCGGCGGTCGCCTCGAGCGCTAGCCAGAAAGCTGGCCAGCTGTCCATCACGCCCGCCAATGGCAGCACCGACGCCAGGACTGACCAGGGAATCACCGTCACGGCAGCGCAAGGCAAGATCACGAACGTGACAGTCAGCACGGCGGGCGGCACCGTCACCGGCTCGCTCAACTCCGCTGGCACTGTCTGGCACAGCAGCTGGGCACTGGGGGTCTCGCAGACGCTACACGGTCACCGCCGCGGCTACCGGGCCGACCGGCCAGAAGCTGACCCAGACCAGCTCGTTCCGCACGTTTACGCCCGCGCAGACGGCCCAGACCATGATCTTCGAGGGCTACCAGCAGACCTACGGCGTCGGCATGCCGATCATGCTCACCTTCAGCCACCCGGTCGTCAACAAGGCGGCCGTCGAAAGATCCCTCCAGCTCCGCACGTCCAAGCCGGTGGCCGGCGCCTGGTACTGGGACGGCAGCCAGACGCTCGATTTCCGGCCGGAGAGCTACTGGCCGGCCCACACCCAGGTGAGCTTCACCGGGCACCTGAACGGCGTGGAGATGGCCCCCGGCGTCTACGGCGCCCACACCCTCGACGCAATCGTTCAATATCGGCGGCTCGCTGATCGTGGTGGCCAGCACGTCAACGCACTACATGAAGCTGTACCGGAACGGGAAGCTGCTGGACCGCTGGCCGATCAGCACCGGGCGGCCAGGTGACAACACGCCGAACGGGACCTACCTGACCATCGAGAAGGGCAACCCGGTGCTGATGACGGGCCCGGGATACTCGATCGAGGTGCCCTGGTCGGTGCGCTTCACCTGGACCGGCGACTACCTGCACGACGCCTATTGGTCGACGGGCGAGCAGGGCTTCACCAACGTCAGCCATGGCTGCGTCAACATGCCGCCGGCCGACGCCGAGGTGTACTACCAGATGGCGGTGCCAGGCGATCCGGTGACGATCACCGGCAGCCCGCGCGCGGGCGAGTGGGATAACGGCTGGACCGAATGGTTCCTGACGCTGGCACAAGTACCTGAAGGGCAGCGCGACGCACATGGCCGTGCAGGCCGGGCCGAACGGCAGTACCTTCGTCGATCCGGCAACGCTGCCAGCGCCCGCGGCCGCGCCACTCGGGACAGCCGATCCTGGTAACTGGGCGGCCGCCTAGCGGTCAGGGACCCGGCCCTGCCAATGCCAGGCTGGCAGCTATGTACCTCTGCGTCCCTCCCAGTTAACTGTCCGTGCATGGCTGCGGGCTAGGCTACTGATGTGGCTTCCGGGGGACAGTCGCGCCAGCGCATGATCGCTGGCCTGTTGCGCACCTTTGCCGTCGACCCGATCGGAGTCGTCCGCGCGCTGCCCGGGCATGTCCGCATGCAGCTGAAAAGCGAGCCTGGCTACGAAGTCGACGAAGCGTGGGACGAGCATCTGCATTCCCTGCTCGGCGCCGCCTGGCCGTGCCCGCAGCGGCAGCGGCTCGACGATCTGATCGCGGAGATCGGCGCGCTGCTGGCCGCCAGGGGACTCGCCTACGGCCGCCATACCTACGGCGGGTACAGCGATGCTGACGATTCATTCAGCCGGGCAGCGTGGTGCTCGGTGCTGCATACCGGGCCCGAGACGGTCATCGAGACCGGCGTCGCACGAGGTGTCACGAGCCGGATCGTGCTTGAGGCACTAGGCCAGAACGACCGGGGCCATCTATGGAGCATCGACCTGCCGCACCCCTTCGATCGGCAGCTGCACGCGCAGACCGGCGCGGCCGTCACGGATGCCTGCAAGGCCCGCTGGTCATACCTCGAGGGTTCCAGCAGCCAGCGGATGCCCGCGCTGGTCACCAAGGTAGGCCAAGTAGATATGTTCATCCACGACAGCCTGCATACCGCGAAGAACACCGTATTCGAGATGGACCAGGCCGCTTCGGCAATGTCGGCACGTGGCGTCATGCTGGTAGACGACATCAGCACGCACGAAGGTTTCGCGACCTTCGCGCGGCGGCATCCGGAGTACCAGACGATCGTCTGCCCCTCGGCGGACCGGCAGGGACTGTTCGGCGTCGCGGTCAACGCCCCGAGCACATGAAGAGGGCCGACCGGGCCCAGCCGGTCCATGTTCTCCGCCGGGCTGGCCCGATCGGGCGGGCTGGCCCGCCCGGGTTCGGGCTGGCCCGGGGTCGGGCTGGCCCGGGGTCGGGCTGGCCCGGGTTCGGGCTGACCCGGGTTCGGGCTGGCCCGGTCAGTCGGGCGTGACCCGGTCAGGCGGCCTGGCGTCCGGTCAGACGGCCTGGCGTGCCCGGTCAGGCGGCCTGGCGTGCCCGGTCAGGCGGCCTGGCGTGCCCGGTCAGGCGGCCTGGCGTGCCCGGTCAGGCGGCCTGGCGTGCCCGGTCAGGCGGCCTGGCGTGCCCGGTCAGGCAGGGTCGCCGTCCGGCTCCTCGCCGATACGGCGGCACTGACCCGCCGAGCCGTGAACGGCGTCCCGCAGACGAACCGCATCAGCGGACCGAACGACGCGGCCGAGGCCAAGCTGACCACGTACAGGCCGGGCACATCGGATTCGAAATTGGCCGACAGCCGCGGCCAGCCGTTCGGCGTCCGCAGCCGCGCCCGCAGGTCGGGGCTAAGGAAACCGATCTTGCTGATATCGGGCCGGTAGCCCGTGGCCGCGATAACGTGATCGGCCCGGGTCGTGAACCGGAATCCGTCTTCGGCAACCAGCCGCAGCGCCGCCTTGCCGCCGTCCTGATACGCCTCCTCCAGCCGGTATCCCTCGTGAACGGGGAACCGGCCGGTGACGCGGTCTGCCAGCCACCACGCACCCAGCGGACCGAGCACCTTCCGCACCAGCCGGAGCCTGGTGCGCTCGGGCAGGTACCTGAACGCGCTCGGCAGGTAGCTGAACGGGTAAAGCCCCCATGAGGGACCGAGCGGCGTCCGCGGCGTCGGCAGCAGGGCGTGAGCCTGCCGGTCAGGATCGGCGGGCGGGTCACCGAACCGGACAGGTTCGCGTGCGATCAGCTGAACGCCGGCGCCCGCCTCATGCAGCAGCGCGGCGCTTTCCAACGCGGACTGGCCGGCGCCGATCACCACGACCTCGCGCCCGGCGTACTCCGCCAGCTGGTCATGGTTCGAGCTATGCGACACCAGGCCAGCGGGTGACGGGCCGTCGGCCGCGATGGCAGCGAGTTCGGCAGGCACATGCGCGAACCCGGCGAGGCCATTCGCGAGGACCACAGATCCCGCCTCGACGTCCTCGCCGGTGTCGAGGCGAACAAGGAACCCGTCGCCCCGCCGCTCGATCCAGCGCACCATGCTTGGCTCCACCCCTGGCGTCAGGCGGCCTGCGAACCACTCGCCGTACCGGATGAATTGCTCGAGCGGCACCACCTCGTCGTCCCTGAGCTGCGGAATTCCGTGGGCGGCCTGGAAGTCGGCCAGCGTCAATCCTGGCTCCGGCGCCCCCAGGCTGGATGCCCACGGCGTCGATTTCAGGCACATCCCGGCAGGCATCCGGTGCCGCCAGCTGCCCATGACCTCGCCGAAGATCCGGACTGGCACCCCCCGCGCCTGCAGGTGGGCGGCTATCGACAGCCCGTATGGACCGGCCCCGACGATGACAGCAGGCCTGACTGTTGTTGCGGTCATGACGCACCTTCCTTTCGCTGCCCGGCCAGCGTGGGCGGCCTGGCGGCCGTCATTGGGACCCGGGCAATCTCGCTGATGGTCACCGCCGAGGCGGCGATGGCGTGCCGGGCCGACATCCGGGCCGCCCGGCTGATCTGCTTGCCGGCCGTCTTAGGCTCGGCAGAACCTGGATCTGGCACGGCGCCGTGAACCTCGATCGCGCGCTGAGCCGCCACGGCGCCAGGATGGACCTGCGCGGCGCCAGCGGTGCCAGGAAAAACCTGCGCGGCACCAGGAACCTCCGCGGCACCAGGAACCTGCGCGGCGCCAGCGGTGCCAGGAAAAACCTGCGCGGCACCAGGAACCTCCGCGGCACCAGGAACCTCCGCGGCACCAGGAACCTGCGCGGCGCCAGCGGTGCCAGGAGGAACCTGCGCGGCGCCGGAGCCGTGCCCGCCGGTCCTGATACCCTCCGCCGCCTCCCGGGCCGCGCGGCGGCGCAGCTTGCGTGACCGCCGCATCCGGCTGAGGTGCCCTATCGCAGGACCGGCGAGGCGTGCTGACATCACGACGAACGGGAGCGGGTCGTCAGGCGCTAGCCAGGCGAGCTCAGTCCGCGGCTTCCGGCCCGGCCCCGGCCCGTGACCGGCCCGCGCCGGCCCCGGCAAGTGACCGGCCCGGCCCGGCCCCGGCACGTGACCGGCGCGCGCCGGCCCCGGCACGTGACCGGCGCGCGCCGGCCCTTTGCCGCGCCCGCGGTAGGCCAGCTGCGCCAGCGGGTCGATGTTCTCCACGATCAGTTTCCGCCCGTTCACCTGCGGACTGACAGGAACCGGGCGCCCGGTGAGATCGAGATGCATGGCACGGACGACATCCAGGCCGGCCACGGTCTCGAAGAGCCTGAACTGCGCGCCCACCCTGGGGTTGAAGTCGAGCAGCTTGTACTGGCCATCGCGCAGGTCAAGGCGCCAGTCAAGGTCAGCGATGCCGCTGAAGCCGATCCGCTTGCAGAACTGTGCCGCCGCGCGTGCCAGGGCCGGGTTGGGCACCGTTCTCGCGCTTGCGGTCATCCCGGCGTGCGGCGGCCAGGACCGCACCTTGACGCCGGTGAACTCGACCAGGCAGTTGGAGTCGGCGTCACAGTACAGGTGGACGATCCAGTCCTGCGCATGCTCCCGCGGGATGTATTCCTGGAGGATCACGCTTGGCTCAGTGCCCCAGTCCTCGGCGGCGGCGAGCAGTTCCTGCTCGGTGCCGAAAATGGTGGTGCCAGCGACCGCCGGCCGTTGCCGCCGCACCCAGGCCTCGAGGTTCTTTGCCACCACCGGGTAGGACGCCTCGCCGGCGAAGCCCGGCCAGCGCCTCCGACGTCGATGGGAAGGCGGAAGCGGGCGCGGGCACTCCGTGGTCGCGGCACAGTTCATAGAGCCCCCGCTTGCTGGCCAGCTTTCGGGGCAGGCCTGGCTGCACATCAGGGAGCAGGAAATGCGCCGAGAGCCGGCTGGCATGCTCGGCCAGCAGAACCGCGGCCTCCTCGTCGGTGGGTACCGCCACCGTCTGGCGGCCGAGCTCCTCGCCGATCGCCATCAGCCCGTCGACCAGCTGGTCCGGATCCTCCCGGCCAGTGGTAGGCCAGACGAACGAGCCACGGCAGTACCTCGACACGGCGGCTGGGGTGAACGAATCCTCGGTGATGGCATAGACCGGGATTCCAAGGCGCCCGAGCGTCCTGATCGCGCCGACGCCGCCGTGGTGCAACGGATACCGCCCGATCTTCACGATCAGTGCAGGAACCTCAGTGTCCGCGGGCACGGTCGTCCCGGGTGCGTCGGGTCCAAGCAGGCCGGCGCCGTCGCGCAGGTGGCGCGGGCCGCCCGGCTGGATGGTCCTCACGGTTACCTCCTCATAATCTCGGCCCCGGTGGGCCAGGTGGCTAATGGTGGCGGTCAGGACAGCACGACGAATCGCTCGGCTACGATCAGCAGCAGCGCTACGAGCAACGGCAGGGACGCCAGGGTCAGCGGCCTGATGAACCTGACGGCAGCCGGCGCGGACACCCGGATGAACTCCCGTGCCAGCAGCACGAGCAGCAGCAGCCCGAGGACCGCGAGGCCGATCGGGGTCCAGATGGTGGCGGCGACCGGCGACCCGGAGGCGTTCATGCTCAGCCGCGATGCGGTGGTGCCCGGCGGCCAGCGCAGCGTGAAGATTGCCGCATCCCGGTTCGCGAAAACCGTCCGCACTCCGGGCGTCGTGCTCATGTGGGCTCGGAACTGCGGGCCCCACCCGGCCCGGTAACTCGCCACCTGCTGGAGGTAGGCCTCCTGGGTCCGGGTGGTGATCACGTAGCTGTTAGGGCCGGCCGCGCGCAGCTGCGCGACCAGGGCGCCGACCTCCGCCGGGTTGACCGGCGCCTGGGTCGACTCGTACTGGATCTTCTCGATGTCGCGGTACTGCCACGGCATCTCCGGCGTGACGTCCACCGGTGGCTCCTGGCTCATCCAGAGCACCCGTTCGCCGCCCCGGTCATGGGCATACAGGTAGTTCATGGCGGTCAGTTCGCCACTTGGCGTCTGCTCCCACGCCTCGTTGCCGTACCTGGCGATGAAGAAACCACCGGTCATCGCGATGGCGCACACGGCCGCGGCAGCCACGGCAGCCACCCTGGGCCAGGACCGGCGAGCCGGCGGAGCAGGTTGCACGGCCCGGCCGGCCCTGGCGACTTTCGATCCCGCGGGCGGCGCAACGGCGCCGGCGGTGGCGCCTGCGTCAGCCTCGGCGGACGCGTCAGCCTCGGCCACGTCAGCCCGGGCAGCCGCCGTGGCGGGATCAGTACTGGGGAAGAAAAGATAGGCGGCGAGCACGCTGGCCGCGGGCAGCGCGAACATGTAGACGCGCAGCAGGATCTCGCCGCCATAGTTCTGCAGCCCGAGCGCCAGGAACGGAACGCAGGTCAGCACCAGGGCGAAGCGGTCGTCGATGAGAGCGTGCCTGCGGCGCAGCAGGCCGGCGCCGGCCAGCGCGAGCATCACCCCGGCGAAACCCACCCGCAGGTAGAGCACCAGCTCGTGGCCTGGCGACGCGCCGGCCAGCCGCCCGGTGACGCCGGAGGAAACGTTGCCGCCCAGATGGCCGACACCACCGAAGATCTCCGACAGGTGACCGGACCAGAACCCGGTCGCCGCGAAGCTGAGCCAGCCGACCAGTATCACGGCGAACAGCACCGGCAGCCCGGTCAGCGTGGTGCGGCGGGCCAGCACCAGCGCGGCGCACACGCCGACCATGAGGAATGGCGTGAGCTGATGACTCACCGTAGCGGCGGCGAAGATCGCGATAAGCACTCCGAGCAGCACCGCCCGCTCGCCGTTGCCTGCCGGACGGGCAGGCAGCTCGCCAGGCTCGAACCGGCCGGCCAGCCGCCACCTGATCGCGCTCAGCCTGCCGCCCGCCCGGCCCGGCCGGCGCGGTGCCGGCAGGGTGCGGAACCACGTCAGCACGAACGCCACGAACAGCAGGTAGAGCAGGTAGTCGAAGGACTGCGGGGAGAAGTAGTCCTGGCCGACCCAAAGGCCCACGGTGAACAGCAGGGCGGCGAACCACTTGGCTCGCCAGCTGGCACGCAGGTTCCGCAGGATGAGCCAGATCGGAACCAGGTAAGCCAGATCGATGGCGACCGGCCAGAACCGCAGCACGGGGAGGAGATTATGACCGCCGGTGACGGCCTTGAGGAAAGCCACCAGCGCGAAGAAGCCTGGCCAGCTGAAGTACGCGTAAAGGGTCGGGGCAGCATGCCCGGTCCTGCCGATGTACTCAGTGAAACCCGCTATCTGGTAGCCGGTGGGGAACCGCGGCGCCGACTCGATGACCGAGGTGACCCCGTGCAGGGCCAAGACAATCGCTATCAGCATGCCGCCCAGCAACGCTGGCCTAGCCTTGCCAAGCCCGAGGGCCGAAACAAACGCAAGCACCAGCAGGGCTATCCCGGCGCGGCTGGTAACGGGCAGCACCGAAACCAGGCCGATCGAGCTCATCCGGCCCAGGTCGATGTGGCGCAGCGGGACAGCGAAGAGTACGAGGCCGATCAAGGCGAGGACGCCGATGACGGTCGGTGCAGCCCAGCTGGGCAATCTGGCGGCGGCCTGTCCAGGCAGCCGGACTGCGGCCCGGGCAGGCGGCCGGACGGCGGCGCGCCCGGGCGCCGTAACGGCCTCGGCGGCCGGGGGCCTGCGGCTGGCGGTCCTGAGGTCGATGCTCAACTCAGCTCACCCTCCGCCGCAGTAGGCGCAGGCTGCAGCCGGCCGCCGGCCAGGATGCCGCGCAGGCCCGGCAGGATCAGGATCATCGTGATCACCTGGCTGGCCAGCACCGCGACGCCCGCGCCCACAATTCCCATCAGCCTGGTCAGCACCAGGGCCAGGCCGAGCAGCAGAACCGCCCGGATCACCTGGACGATCGCGATCCGCGAGGTGCGGCTCTGCGCCCGCAGTGCCCCGAAGTACATCTCGGTCAGCGCCTTCGGCAGGGTCGCGAGCGCCAGCAACTGCAGGATCGGGGCGCCGTAGTGCGCGTACCCGGGCCCGAACAGGCCCAGCCCCCACGGGGCGAGCAGCACCGTCAGGCCGGCTATCGGGACCAGGATGAGCAGGGTCCGGCGCAGCGCCGTCCTGGTGTTGGCCGCCAGCGCAGCGGCGTGGAAGGCGCTCTCGACCGTTAGCGACATGGCCATGTTGATGGCCAGCAGGTCGATCGTCGTACCGATTGTCCACGCGATGTAGAAGTACGCGTTGGTGCCGGGAGTGACCAGCATGGCCACCACGATCGGGACCAGGTTCGCGGTCGCCAGCAGGCAGACGGCACCAGTGAAGTCGCCGGCCACGAACCGGCCGACCTGCCGGTTGGTCGGCGGCTGCCGGTGGCCGACCAGCCGCTCATGCCGGGGTATCAGCCGCCTGAAGATCAGCATGTTGACCAGCGGCAGCGAGATGACCACCGGCAGCATCCAGGAGATGTAGATGCCGAGGTGCGGCAGGGCCACGGCGAACCCGAGCAGCAGGACGATCTTGATGACACCGAAGACGCCGTTCTCGATGGCCACCCACGGCGCGCTCCTGATCCCGATGAGCACGCCGTCCTGCAGCGTGAAGATCGCCCAGGCCACGACGGCGGCCGTGAACACGAACCCGGCGGTAACCCCGCCGAGTTCGGAGTATGAGGATCCCCAGTGCCCGACAGTCAGCAGGAAAGGGACGGTGATAACCAGGGAGGCCGCCGTGCTGACGGCGTAAGCGCGCAGGATCAGCGCCCGCGTGGTCCCGCCTGACTGCGGGATGAACCGGGCCAGGGCGCCGGTCAGGCTGAGCGCGGTGATACCGGCCAGCAGGTTCATGGCGGCGTAGGCGGCCGAGGCCCGGCCGACGTCGGCCGCCGCGTAGTGCCGGGCGGCCAGCAGCCAGTAGACCAGGCCGAGCAGGCCGGTCGTACCGGTGTTGATCATCAGGGCGTAGGCATTGCGGAACAGCGGATCCGAAAGGTGCTCACGCAGCCGCATGGAACGCCGGAACAGGCCAACGACCGCGCCGCCCGGCGCCGCGGCAGCCTGGCCCGGCGCCGCGGCAGCCTGGCCCGGCGCCGCGGCAGCCTGGCCCGGCGCCGCGGCAGACTGGTCCGTCACCGTGACGGACTGGTCCGGCGCAGCGGCAGGCCGGGCCGCAGCCGTGGCCGACCGGGCCGCGGCCGTAGCAGGCCGGATGGCGGCCTGACCGGGCCGTCCGTCCAGTCCGTCCGGCTGCAGCTCGCGGCCCGCCACGGGGGCGGTAGCCGTCGGCGTCTTATCCACTGAGGCTGGCACCGCCCAGGGCGGCGCGCGCCCGTCGCACCACTGACCAGCCCTTGGTGAGCGACCTGTCCTTGACGAAGATGAGCCGCACCCGGCCGGTTGCGATCTGGTCGAAGACCAGCGGAGTCGTTGACTGCCGCACGGTGAGCCGCGGCAGCGCCATGGCATCCCAGTGCGGGCCGACGGCGGTGTTGGCGACGGCGCACGCGTATTGATGTCCGGCATCCCGCGCTACCCGCCTGACCTCGGCGTTGGAGTAGCCGAACGGGTACGCAAGGCCGGGCACAGGCCGGCCGAGCCGGTCCTCGAGCAGCACCTTGCTGTGCTGCAGCTCGAACCGGAGCGTGTTTTCGGCTAGGTGGTCGAGCTCGGGGTGAGTGTGACTGTGCGCGCCGATCTCCACTCCGGCGCTGGCCGCCTCTGCGATCTGGCTCCAGCTGAGCATCAGGCCCGGGCGGCGGACTGCCGGGCGCCTGACATTCGGCGTCGGCGTCGGCGTCGGCGATCCAGCCCGTCGTCACGAACACGGTCGCGGTGAAGTCATATCGCAGCAGCAGCGGCAGCGCCCTGGAATGAAAGTCGGCGAACCCGTCGTCGAAGGTGAGCACGACCGGCCGCTCCGGCAGCGCGGGGCCGCCGTCGAGCGCGGCAGCAAGGGCCGCCGCGGTCAGCGTGCTGAAACCACCGGCCGCCAGGCGCTCGAGCTGTCCGGCGAAAGCGTCCGGGCTGACCGCCAGCCGGTCCGCGGCCTCGGGCCGGTCGGCTATCTGGTGATACATCAGGACCGGGATCCCGTTCATAAGCGCCTTTGCGGTACCCGCAGGCATCTCGGCCGCCGGCTGGCTGGCGTCTCGCAGGGCGCTCATCGGTCCCCCCGGCTTTCCTGTGCGCGCCGGGTGCCCGCGCGCGGCAGCCGCCGCAGCACCGACCGCGCGCTGCCCACGCCATAGCCGGCCACCGCAGCGGCAAGGCCTGCCACGATGGCGGCTGCCCGGCCCAGGCCGGATTCGTCGCCGCGGACCGCTTCGGCCAGCCCGCGCCTGACCCCGCTGGGCAGCGCCCGCAGCGCGTGGGCGCGTTCGGCCGACAGCCCCTCGGCCATCCCGACATTGCTCGTCACCAGGGCCTTGGATAGCCCTTCCGCATAGCACCTGGTGAGGAAGTAAGAGAACGTGCTGCGCACGTCGGGCACCCGATGCCAGATCACGGCGCGGTTGTCGAACAGCAGCGTGCTGCTGGGTGAGCGCTGCCTGAGCCGGATGCAGAACTCGGTCTCCTCGCCGCCGGCCGGCAGCCCGCGGCCGGACCTCCCGATACCGCTGCGGAACCCGCCGGCCTTCGCGAACGCATCCCGCCTGAACGAGGCGTTCCCGCCGAGCAGATTGCGCACCGGGCCGGCGATGCCGACATGCCGATATAGGTACATCCGACGACCCAGTCGAACTCACCGGGGAACCACGACGGCCGCGATGTTTCCCAGAGCGGCAGCGTTTGCCCGCCGACGCCCATGACGTCGGCGCCGGTGTAGGAGTCGACAAGGAACTTCAGCCAGTCGGCCGATGCGACCGCGTCATCGTCGAGGAACGCCACGATCTCGCCGTGCGCGGTGGCGATGCCGGTGTTCTTGCCGCCAGACAGCCCGGGCGCCTCGTTGTTCCTGACCACGGTGACGTCCGGCAGTTCGGCCTTCAGCCGCTCGTAGAGTGACGGGTTGTAATCGACGACGACGACGGTCTCCAGGGCCGGCAGGCTCTGCGCTGCCACCGAGGCGACGGCGGCGAGCGTGTCATTCCAGCGCCGTTCGGTGTAGGCGCAGATGATCACCGACACTTCCGGGCGGCCCGCCCGCGCGGCCTGTCGTCCGTCCGGGCGAGCGGGCGCCCGGCCGGTCTCGCGGCTCATGGCTGCGTCCTGGAATCGCGGGCGAGCCGGGCGGGCGCCATGAACGGCTTCGGCCGACGGTGCCGCGCAGCCTTGGCCTTCTCGTTCACGATCACCCGCAGGATCCGGAGGCCGTCGCTGATCGCGCTCAGGTTGCTGGTCCCGTGCTGGCGCGGGCGCTCATGGCTTGGCACCTCGTGGATCCGCAACCGCGCCTTGGCAGCCCGGATGCCCATCAGCGCCTCGACCTCGAAGCCCGGGCTGTCCAGCGCGAGCTTGTGCAGGTGCCGCGCCCAGAAGGCGTTATAGCCGTAGCACAGGTCGGTGTACTGGGTCCGGAACAGCCTGTTGACCAGGATGTTCAGCATCCTGTTGCCATAACGCCTGATGGCGGTGATGTCGTCGCTGCCGCCGTCACTGGCGAACCGCGAGCCCTTCACGAAGTCGGCGCCGGCCAGCAGCGTGCTGACGAACCTGACGATCTCGCGCCCGTCGGTGGACCCGTCACCGTCAATCGCGACGATGATGTCGCCGGTGGCCGCGGCGAACCCGGCGGCCAGCGCGTCGCCCTTGCCGATGCCGCCCTGGTGCACCACCTTGACATCCGGCCACAGGCAGCGCGCCACCGCGATGGTGTCATCCTTCGAGCGGCCGTCCACGAGTACGACTTCATCGATCCAGTCCGGAAGGGTGGCGAAGACATCGGGCAGGTTGCGCGCCTCGTTCATGGCCGGGATCACGACCGTGATGGTCGGCGCGATCGCCATGCTCTCGGACACCCGGCGGTAGCCAGGCGCGTGCTGCGTGGCCGGGCGATCGGCGGCTGGCTCCGGAACGACCGCCGTGCCGCTGAGCGCCGTGGCGCCCAGTGCCGTGCCGTTGCGTGGCATGGAGTCAGCGGAGTTATCCGCAGCGGGCTGGTCGCTCGAGTTATTCTCGTTATCCTCGCCGGGCTGGCGCGGCTGTCCTGGCTGCCGGACAGCTGGCCCGGATTCGCGTTGGAATGCAATAGACATGACGATCCCCCCCGAGATGGTGTCAGCGTCAGGTAATCGGGCGCGTAGGCCCCCCGTGCGCCCGGTAGCCGGTGCGCCTGCTTTTGCGATAGAAGAGATGAACTGCCGTCGCGCCGAGAAATGTGGCGCGGCAGTCGGTGAATCACTTTGCTTAAGTCGGCTTTGCTTAAGTCAGGTTTGCTTAAGTCAGCTCAGCCGGGCATCCTGGCGGCGTCACGGGTGCCGTGCCTAGGTGCGGCCAGTTACCCCGCCGTCGGGTGCCTGCCGGGCGGCTGCCCATCCCGACCACGCGATACCGCCGCGTGCTGACCCGCCGCGTGCTGACCGCTGCCCGATCACGCCGATGATGGCGCTAACCAGGGCGATCACGACAAGTCCGGCGGGCGGCGACCAGACGCCGGCCGCCAGCATGGTCTCAGCCACCAGCATGTTGATGACGATCGCTGCGGTCACGGCGACGATGTACTTGGCCGCGCCGTCGAGGCCGCGCAGTAGGCCCGCTATGGCCAGTGCGGGCGCCGCCAAGAGAAATAGCAGCACCAGTGGTCCACGGGCCACGGTATTGATTCCGGCGAGCGCGAGTATCACGCCAACGCCGCCTGCTCCGATTAGTCCGCCCCGCAGGTAGCGGGGGGCTACGAATCCTGCCCTCATCTTGCCTGCTCCTTGCCTGCTCCTTGTGTGCGAACTGACGCTTATCAGGGCCCGGATCCGTAGCAGCCTTGGATAATCCCGCGTCATAGCAACTAGATGCAGTTAAACAATTATTCAGACTTGTGTCAAGTTAAGGTCAAGGGGCAGTGCCAGGTAGGTAAATTAGGCCGCGCGAATTCGCCAGGAAGGAGATTCGGGTTTATTAATGCGACATGCCTGGAATGTCATAGTCCAGCCTCGGCTCACGCCCGGGGCTGCCTGCTGTGCGAGCGGGCCGCGTGCCTGGCCTTGTCTTCGGCTGCTTCCTTCCTGAATTCGCGGAGCCTGTACACGACAAAACCGACGATGGCGATGACCACGACACCCACGATCACGTAGCTGCCGATCGAGAAGTAACGGGACACACTGCTCCAGGCGCTGCCGACCTCGTAGCCGATCAATGACAACACCGTGACGTAGACCACCGTGCCCAGCAGGCTGAACAAGCCGAACTGCACGGCTGGCACCTCGATGAGGCCAGCGACCAGGGAGGTGAAGGCGCGAACAAAGGGCAGCGCCCGGCCGACGGCGACGGCCCAGGCGCCCCGGCCGGCGAAGAAGCGCTCGGCGCGCTGGATGTCCGAGCGGGTGATCAGGACATACCGGGCAAGCCGCTCCACCAGCGGCCTGCCGCCGATCCGGCCCACCGCGTACGAGAGGTAGGAACCAGCCAGTTCGGCGAGCGATCCGATGACAATGACCAGCACCAGGTTGAGGTGGCCCTGATAAGCCAGGACGCCGGCGAAGCCAAAGGTGATCTCAGAGGAGATCGGCACGCAGCAGGCCTCAAGAAATCCGAGGATGATGAGGGCTCCGTAGCCCGCGTGAGTCAGGGCATGACTCAGAAAGCTCTCCATGGGTCTCTGTTGTACAGCATGCGGGCGGGCAGCACGCGCAAGCGCGGGGCCGGGCAAGTGCATCCACGCCCGCCGCACTTCGGGCCGTCAGACCGGGCGAGCGGCGAGCCGAGATGGCCCGCAGCTTGTCCGGGTTGGCCACTAGCTGGATGGCCGTGATCTGGTTGGCTGTCACCGCCACCGTGGCCGCCGCGATAACCCGGCCCCGCGGTGACAAGCAGGCCGGCGCTGCCGTTGATCGGCACCGGCCGCGGAAATGTGACAGCCGCCCAATGCCGTAACATCCACAAAACGGGCCGTCGGACGGGACACTCGCCCGCGCCCGCTTGAGCTGCTAGCCATGAGGATGCGGATGGGCGCTGAACGCGACCGGGTGACCAGGTTCGGGCCGCTGGAGAACGGGCTCCGCGAGGCTGGCGACTGGTACCGCTGGGGACCCTACGTCAGCGAGCGTCAGTGGGGAACCGTCCGGGAGGACTACAGCCCCGACGGCGCGGCCTGGGACTATCTGCCGCATGATCACGCCAGGTCCCGCGCCTACCGCTGGGGCGAGGACGGGCTGGCCGGGTTCTGCGACATCGAACAGCGGCTTTGCCTGGCGATCACGCTGTGGAACGGCCGCGACCCGATCCTGAAGGAGCGCGCCTTCGGCCTCACCGGCGCGCAGGGCAACCACGGCGAGGACGTCAAGGAGTACTACTGGTACCTTGACGCGCTTCCCAGTCATGCCTGGAACCGGTGGCGCTACCACTATCCGCAGGCCGCCTACCCCTATGAAGAGTTGATCACGCAGAACGCGGCCCGGAGCAGGCTCCAGCCTGAATACGAGCTGCTCGATACCGGGATCTTCGACGAGGGGCGGTACTGGATTGTCGAGGCCAGCTACGCCAAGGCCAGCCCGGACGACCTGCTGCTTACCATCCAGGTGACCAACGCGGGGCCAGACGATCAGGCCCTGCACGTGCTACCGACCGCGTGGTTCCGCAATACCTGGTCCTGGGACCAGAGGTCGCCGAGGCCGGTCCTTGCCGTCGCCCCGGACCCACCGGGCGGTGCGGCGGCAGTCAGCATCGATCATCCGTTTTGCGGTGATCTTGAACTGCTGGGCGGCACCGGGCCGGACGGCACCGTGCCCACCGTGCTGTTCTGCGAGAACGAGACCAACAGCCAGCGCCTGTTCGGCAGCAAACCGTCCTCGCCGTACCCCAAGGATGGCATCAACGATCACGTTGTCCGCGGCGCGGCCACGGTGAACCCGGCCGGCCACGGCACCAAGTGCGCCTTCTGGTACCCGCTGCACGTCGCGGCGGGAGCGACCGCGGAGCTGAGGCTCAGGCTGCGGCCGGCGGCCACGGCGGGGAAACGGGCATCCGCTGCGCAGGCGCTCGGCGCTGATTTCGACCGGGTGATCGCCCAGCGGCAGGCGGAGGCGGACGAGTTTTACGCCGAGCTGACCCCGGATCGGGCCAGCGCGGACGAGGCACTGGTGATGCGGCAGGCCTTCGCCGGGATGCTGTGGTGCAAGCAGTTTTACTACTTCGACGTGACCCGCTGGCTGGATGGCGATCCGGCCCAGCCCGCCCCCGACCCGGCCCGGTCGCGGGGGCGGAACTCCAGGTGGCGGTGCCTTGACGCGTTCGACATCATGTCAATGCCGGATACCTGGGAGTACCCGTGGTTCGCGGCATGGGATCTGGCCTTCCACTGCGTCGCGCTGGCCCACATCGACCCCGCGTTCGCCAAGTACCAGCTGATCCTGCTCTGCCGGGAGTGGTTCCAGCACCCGGGCGGCGCGCTGCCCGCCTACGAGTGGGACTTCGGTGACGTGAACCCGCCGGTCCAGGCCTGGGCCGCGCTTGAGGTGTTCGCCATCGACGGGGGCACCGACATCGGTTTCCTCAGCCGGATCTTCGACAAGCTGCTGGTCAACTTCACCTGGTGGGTGAACAGGGAGGACGAGGAGGGCAACAACCTCTTCGAGGGCGGTTTCCTCGGCCTGGACAACATCGGCCCGCTGGACCGCTCGCATCTGCCGGTCGGCGGCATCCTTGAACAGTCCGACGCCACCGGCTGGATGGGTTTCTATGCGATGGCGATGGCCTCCATCGCTGGCGTCCTGCAACTGTCCGGCCAGCGGCACGCCACCGACCTGGTGCTGAAGTTCCTTGAGCACTTCGCCGCCATCAGGGAAGCCATCGACAACCAGGGCCTGTGGGACGACGCCGACAGCATTTACTACGACCGGCTGATCACGTCCGGCAATCAGGTAGTTCCGGTCAAGGTGCGGTCGATGGTCGGGATGATCCCGGTCCTGGCGGTCGGCGTTGTCAGCAAGGACATGCTGGAGCAGGCGCTTGTCGTCGGCAAGCGGTTCGCCGGTTTTTTGGCCGACCGTGATCTCGACGACCCGGAGAAGCTGGCGGCGGCCGGTATGCTTCGCGGCGCCCCGGGCGAGCAGCGGGTGCTACTCAGCCTGGCAGGGCGCGTTAAGTTGTTGCGGATGCTGCCCAGGCTCTTCGACGAGTCCGAGTTCCTGTCCCCGCACGGCCTGCGGGCGCTGTCGGCCTACCACCGCGAGCACCCGTACGAGATCGATGTGGAGGGAAGGCTGGCGACCATCGACTATGAGCCCGGCGAGTCCACCACTGCCATGTTCGGCGGTAACTCCAACTGGCGGGGGCCGATCTGGTTCCCGCTGAACTACCTGGTCATCAGCGTTCTTGAGCGCTATCACCAGTTCTTCGGCGACGAGCTGACGATCGAGTACCCGTCGGGGTCTGGCAAGCAGCTCACCCTGGGCCTTGTCGCTGCGGACCTGCAGGACCGGCTGATCTCGCTGTTCACCAGGGGCCCTGACGGCCGGCGCCCGTGCCTCGGGCCGGACGGCCTGGTGCAGCGGGACCAGGCGTGGCGGGACAATCTGGTGTTCAGCGAGTATTTCCACGGGGACACCGGGGCCGGGCTCGGCGCCTCGCATCAGACCGGCTGGACCGGCCTGATCGCCGATGTGATCCGCCGCCGCCACGGAACACTGCCCGCCGTCGGGGACGGCCTCGCGGACCCGGGCGCCGCCCGGAACTAATCCGGCAGGACGCTCGCGAGGGCGGCCTGAGGGACGGCCGCCGCCTCGCGCCGCGGGTACGCTGGTGGGGAACCTGTGCTGGAGAGGCCGATGACGCTACAGCCTGAACGCGACCCGGCGGCCGGTGGGTACGGTCACTTGCGTGCTTCCCACGCGGACCGGGAGCGCGCGGCCGATGTCCTGAAAGCCGCGTTCGCTGAGGGACGGCTCAGCAGGGACGAGTTCGAGGAGCGAACCGGGCAGGCCTACCGGTCGCGGACCTATGCCGAGCTTGCCGCGCTCACGGCCGACCTGCAGGCCGGCCCGCTCGGTGCTCTGCTGCCATCGCAGGCGGCCCTGGCACCCGAACGGCCGCGGGGGCACTGGCCGGCGGAGCAGCCGCGCCCGCCGGTGAATACGCTGGCCGTGGCGTCTTTGGTGTGCGCGTTGATCCCGGGAATAACCTGGATCGCAGCCATTGTCACCGGCCTCATCGCGCGCAGTCAGATCCGCGACAGCGGCGAACGGGGCGACGGCGTGGCGACAGCCGGAATCGTTATCGGCGGATTTTTCCTGTTGGTGGCCCTGCTGTACCTGGCGTCTTAGGCAATCTGCAGATCGTGACGAGTATTCAGCGAACATCGCTGCGAAGTCGTCTGTCAACCAGAGTTGACAAGCCACGTCTCGTCAATCTATGTTGACATTATGAACGAGGGTACGCAGCTGGCCGAGGCAGCAAGCGGCAGCGATCCGGCGGAAGGACTGCGCGCCGCCCGCGCCCTGCGCGAGCTCGCCGAGCGCCTTGAAGTACTGCAGGTCGATAACGCGCGCGCGCACGGCTGGTCCTGGCAGGAGATCGCGTTCTTCCTCGGCGTCAGCAAGCAGGCAGTGCATAAGAAGCACGCTGGGCGACGCGTCTGACGAAGGAGAGGATCATGTTCGAAGGATTCAGCGCAGAAGCGCGGCAGGTGGTCGCGCTCGCGCGCAGCGAGGCCCTGCGGCTCGGGCACGGCGCCATAGGCAGCGAGCACCTGCTCCTCGGCTTGCTGAACGAGCGGCACGGGGCGGCTGGCCAGGCACTGGCCGCAGCCGGCCTGGACATTACCAGCCTGCGGGCTCGGGTGGCGACCGGGACCGCCGCTGGCGCCGAACCGCTTGACGCTGCGGCGCTGGCCTCGCTGGGCATCGATCTGGATACCGTGCGCCGCGCGGCCGAGGCCGCATTCGGCCCAGGCGCGCTGAACCGGGCGGCGCAGCCATCGCGGCTGACCGGCCGGATCCCCGGCAGGCTTCCGCTGGCAGCCGGACGCGAAGAAGTCACTGGAACTCGCGCTGCGGTGCGCCGTCAGCCTCCGGCAGCGGCAGATCACCACGGGCCACCTGCTGATCGGGATCATCGATCAGCGAGACAACGCGGCGCTGCGGGCACTCGCCGCCGCGGGAGCCGACCCAGCGGCGTTGCGCGCGGACGCGCTCGCCAGGATCGCCGCCGCCGCCTGACCCGCCAGTTCAGACCAGCCGCGCGAAGCGGCGGAGCGAGGCGGCCATTCCGATGCGGGCCACTGGCAGCAGCACCCACTGCCGAAACAGCCGCGGCACCGGAAATGGCAGCTGCAGCCGCTCGGTCCAGGAGAACTGGCTCACGTCGCCAGCCTGCGCCACCTCGAACAGCCCCAGCCCGCGCACCAGGCGGCCGGTATGCCGGACGATGCAGCTGCGCGGCGGATCCCACTCAGTGATCACCATGGTGTCCTCAAACCCGATCGGGCCGATGCCAGTCCTGGCCATCACCTCGGCTCCGACGCCCTCGCCGCCGCTGACCTGCGTTCCCAGCATCCAGTCCCGCTGGCGCTGCCAGTCCATGGCCACCTGCCAGACCCGGTCCGGCTCGGCCTGCACCAGCACGTGCGCGGCTACTTCCAGTGTTGGCGCCATGACACCACGGTAACGTCAGGCTCCGCGGTCCGGGCGGCCGGGCCTGGCGCGCCAGGACGGGCCAGGACGGGCTAGCCGCGGACGAACCGGGCGACGACGGTTCCGGCCGCCTGCTTGGCGGCCATGCCCAGCGGGCTCCAGGTCATGTCGAAGACGGTGCGGTCGACCCCGAGGTCAGCGCGGAGCGTGACGGCGTCATCGCCGGACTCCTCGGCCTGTGCGGTGAAGCTGACCGGCGCGCTCCGGCCAGCCGCCGCGAGAGTGCCGTTGAAGGCGATGTGGCCAACGGCTTCCGGGTCGGCTGCCCCGGTCACCGTGAGTACGACCGTCGGGTGGCTCTCGACGTCGAAGAAGTCAGCCGACCGCAGGTGCTTGTCACGCTGGGAGTTCTTGGTGTTCAGGGAGCTGGCGTCAATCGTCAGCTGACCGGAGATGGTGCCGGCGGTGTCCACCGACCCCTCGCCGGTCATGCGGTCAAACCGGCCCCGGACCGTTACAGCGCCCCAGAAATGCCGCACCCGGAACTCGGCCGTGGAAGCGGCCGGGTCCAGCACCCAGCGGCCCTGCAGGCCGCCGCTGTGGAGCCTGGCGGTGGCCGGGTGAGAGTCCGTCATGGTCTTTCCTTCCTATTCGCATGAGACCAGGCGCGCCGCCTCGTCGCGCGCCCAGAGGCTGGTCAGGTCGCGGCAGAACTGCTGGTAGTCCTCGACCGCGAAGTACGCGAAGTAGGAGTCGGCCAGCTACCGATACATCCGTACCGAATCCCGCCGAAGCGCCCATGGCACCGGAAGCTATCCGCAAGCCTATGACGCCGTCAGGACACGATGTCCTTGGCCCCGAATCTGCGGAACGCCACGGCGAAGAGGATTATCGCGTACGAGAGCGATACCGACGCGCCCTCGATCATCCCGCTCCAGCTGACCTGCGGCGCAAGTGCGTCTAGCCAGGCAAACTGCCAGTGGCTCGGCAGGATCTGCCGCCACGACCCGAGCGCGGTCACCGCGTCGAGTATGTTGCTGACGATCATCAGGCCTACCGCGCCGCCTACCGCACCGAGCGGCGAGTCGGTCGACACCGACAATCCGAACGCCAGGGCCGCCACGACCAGCTCGGTGACCAGCACGTAGCCCAGCACGACGGCGAGCCGGCCCAGGGCCGCCCCGGTGGCCAGATCGACGCCGGTGGGAGGCAGCCTGAGCGGATGCCAGCCGTAGGTAACGGTCCCCGCGATCAGGGCCATCAGCGGCAGGCTCAGCACCGCGACGGCTGAGTAGCCCAGGGCGACAGCGAGTTTCTGCCGCAGCAGCCTGGCTCGTGGCACCGGCGCAGCCAGCAGGTACCGCAGCGAGGCCCAGCTGGCCTCGGTGGCCACCGTATCGCCGCAGAACAACGCGACCGTTACCACCAGGAGGAACCCGGCCGACACGTAGACGCTGAACATGGCGAAGTTGAGGCCGCCCTCGGTGGCGACGTCGACCAGGCCGGGCGCCCCGCTTCCCGCTGCGGGCGGCCCGCTGACCTGGAAGGCGCCAATCAGGATCCACGGCAGCACAAGCAAGATCAGGAACGCGATCAGGGTCCGTCGCCGGCGAAGCTGGCGAACGGCCTCCACGGCGAGCGGCAGGGTGTGGCGCGGGTTGTAACCGGGCGCGCTCTCCCGGGTGGTCACCGGGGTCCCTCCTGGCTGGGGACGGCCGCGCCGTCGGTCAGCCCCGGGCCGGATGATCCCGCGCCGTCAGACAGCCCAGGGCCGGGCGGGACCGGGCTGGGCGCGGCTGCGTGGTCGCCGATCAAAGCGACGAACGCGTCCTCGAGGCGGCGCCCCCGCGTCACCTGTTCGACGGGTATCCCGGCCCGGACCAGCGCCGCCACGACGACCGAGGCAGGCACGCCGTCCGGGTGCACGAGGACGCCGTCGGGGTGCCGTTCGGCGCGCTCGATCCCGGGCAGGCCCTGCAGCACCGAGACCGCTTCGGTTGCCTGCCCGGTACCGATGACCAGCGGCGCTCCCGCGCCGACGAGCTCGGGGACCGGGCCGGCCGCCAGCCGGCGGCCAAGGTGCATCACCACGGCGTGGGTGCAGGTGAGCTCCACCTCGGCGAGCATGTGGCTGGACAAGATCACCGTCCGGCCATCGGCTGCGTACCGGACCAGCACCTCACGCATGTGCCTGATCTGCGGCGGATCCAGCCCGTTCATCGGCTCGTCGAGGACCAGCAGGTCCGGCAGCCCGAGCATGGCCTGGGCAATGGCGAGCCGCTGGCACATGCCGCGCGAGTAGGTGCGCACCTTGCGGTCGATGGCCGCCTGCAGGCCCGCGACCTCGAGCACCTCCGCGAGCCTGGAGTCGGCGGCGGGCCGCCCGGTAGCGCGCCAGTACAGCTCCAGGTTGGCCCGGCCGGACAGGTGCGGCAGGAAGCCCGGGCCCTCCACGAAAGCGCCCAGCCTGGACAGGGCGGGCGACCCCGAATGAACCCGCCTGCCGAAAATGGTGATCGTGCCCGCGTCCGGGTGCAGCAGGCCAAGCAGGATGCGCAGTGTCGAGGTCTTCCCGGCGCCGTTCGGCCCGAGCAGCCCCAGGATCTGGCCGCGCTCGACGCGCAGCGAGAGATCGTGCACGGCGAGCTGGCCATCGCGGTAGCGCTTGGTCAGCCCGCTGATCTGCAGTGGCACGTCGGCCAGGCCGGGGACGAGCGTGTCGCGGGGACGCCGGCGCCCGGCCAGCAGGATCGCGGCGGCCACCGCAAGCGCCGCGGCAGGGGCCGCCCAGACCCACCATGGCGCCCCGGCGCCAGCGACGACGAGGGCGGGATCGGACGGCAATGACAGGCCGCCGCCGGCCAGCGCAACCTGGTAGGTAGCCGGGACCGGCGACGTGGCATAGGCGAAGTCGGTCGTGGTCAGCACCAGGCGCAGCCGGTGCCCGGCGGCGAAGTCGTAGTCGATCGCGGGAAGCTGGATGATCAGCACGCGCCCTTGCGGTCCGGCGCTGACCCGCAGCGGCGCGGCCAGCTGATGGGGCAAGGTCGAATTGCCCGCCTGGTCGACGTCATAAACCTTGGCGAAAAGCGTGATCCGCGCCCCGCCGCCGACCCTGATGCGCACTGTTGGCGCGCCAGTGACCTGGAGCGGGCTGCGCAACGGGGCAGAGCGGAAGGACGCGCTCTGGCCGGGCATGTCGAAAGCGACGCCGTCGCCCGCGGCACCGCCTGCCGCCCGCTGCTGCCGGCCGGGCCAGCCGAGGAGAGGCCCGGGAAAACCGACATGGACGGCGGCGCGCCGCCCGGCGGGTTCTCGATGGTCTGGGCCGGCCCGGTGAGGGGCACGATCGTGCGCCGGGTGCCTGCCAGGCCCGGGTAGCCGGACGCGGTGGCGATGCCGAGGACCTCCTGATCGCTGGACGAGTCGAAGCCCAGGTCGCGGCTGACCGCGAACGCCGGCTGGCCGCTGGGAGGCTGACCGCGAGGAATGCCGGGGCGCAGCGGCGGGCGCGCTGGCTTGAGCCAGCGGTCAAACCACTGCGCAGTCAGCTCATTGATCCGGCTGGTCTCCTGATCGCCCCCGTCGTGACCGCCGGCGAACCACACCATGTCTACCGGCGCACCGTTGCGCCGGATCGCCGCATAGTTGGCATTGGCCTGGTCCAGCCCGAACAGCGAATCATTCTCTCCCTGGACGAGCAGCGTGGGGACCTTGATCCGGCTGGCGACGCTCGCCGGGCTGGACCGGGTCAGCAGGGCGATCGCCTGCGGCGTGGCTCGTCCCAGGGTCGCAGCCTGCTGGTAGACGGCACAGATCGAGGGCAGGAACCGGCCGCATCGGGCTGCCTGAGCCGCCGCGGCGGTCCCGTTGTCCGGCCCGGCTGCGCCGAAGCCCGCCGAACCCTGCGTGAACAGCAGGCCCGCCCATTGCCTGGCGAAGACGCCGTCGGCGGGGCCGCCTCCCGCCGCGTTCGGGAACAGCGCGGTGGCCAGGTTGTTCCAGGTGCTCTGGGGAACGATGGCGTCGATGCGGTGATCGTAGGCGGCGGCGAGCAGGGCTATGGCGCCTCCGTAGGACGCCCCGGTGATGCCGACCCGCGGATCGCCGGGGTGATCAAGCAGCACCCGCGGCTGCCTGGCCAGCCAGCTGACCAGCTGCTCGACGTCCTTGACTTCGTAGTCGGGGGAGTCCAGCGCGATCTGGCCCGTCGATGCACCGAAGCCGCGCGCGGACCAGGTGAGGACGGCAAAGCCGGCCCTGGCCAGCTGCTCGGCCTCCGGCCGGACGCTTTCCTTCGTCCCGCCGAAGCCGTGGGCAAGCAGCACCGCCGGGATTTTCCCACCGCCCGGCGGGGTGAAGAAGGTCGCGTCGATCAGCACGTGATCGTCGTTGTGCGGCCCGTCAATCACGGGAATCATCACGTTGCGCGCGCTGACGGGCCCGGGACGGGTGGCGATCACGGCGATCACGGCAGCGCAGGCGATCAGCAGGACGGCGGCCGCCAGCCCGGTCACGGCTCGCCATCGCGGGCGCCGGGGCGGTCTCATGGAAGGACCGTAGCAACGCGGCACGACCAGCCGGGACGGTCGCCGGGCCGGTCGCCGGGCCGTCCGCGCCCTCGCGCCCCCCGCGCGCCCCGCGCCCCGCGCCCCGCGCGCCGCGCCCGCGCGCCGCGCCCCGCGCCCGCCCCGCGCCCGCCCCGCGCCCGCCCCGCGCGCCGCGCCCGCCCGCCGCGCCCGCCCGCGCCGCCGCGCCCGCCCGCGCGCCCCGCGCCCGCCCCGCGCGCCGGCGTGTCCGCTCACCGCGAACGGCCGGCGGAAACAAACCGGGCTCTCCGTTGTTGAAGCTTGAACAGTTGTAATCAAGTAAGGCAACCAGGGAAGTGACCCGATATGAGCGAAACCCTCTCGCTGCCGGTGCTGCCGCTCGACGACACCGTGGTGCTGCCCACCATGGTGGTGCCGGTTGATATCTCCGGCGCAGAGGTCCGCGCGTCCATTGAGGCGGCCCAGCTTTCCGCCGGGCCCGGCCAGTCCGAGGCCAGGCCGCAGGTACTGCTGGTGCCCCGGCTGGATGGCAAGTACGCGCCGGTCGGCACGCTCGGCGACGTCGAGCAGATCGGCCGCCTGCCGAGCGGCGAGCCCGCTGCGGTGATCCGCGGCCGGGCCCGCGTCAAGATCGGTACCGGGACCGTCGGTCCAGGCGCCGCCCTCTGGGTCGACGTGACCGTCCAGGACGAGCCCGCCGCCACCCCGCGCGCCCAGGAGCTGGCCCGCGAGTACCGTGGCCTGGCCACCGCGATCCTGCAGAAGCGCGGCGCCTGGCAGGTTGTCGACGTCCTGCAGCGGCTCACCGACCCGTCGGCGCTGGCCGACAGCGCCGGGTATGCCGCCTACCTGACCCTGGAGCAGCGCAAGGAGCTGCTCGAGACCCTCGACCCGGAGCGGCGGCTCGAGCTGCTGACCGGATGGGCCCGTGACCACATCGCCGAGCTCGAGGTATCCGAGACCATCAGCAACGATGTCCGCCAGGGCATGGAGCGCCAGCAGCGCGAGTTCCTGCTGCGCCAGCAGCTGGCCGCGATCCGCAAGGAGCTGGCCGAGCTGGACGGCGAGCCGGGCACCGAGGAAGAGGACTACCGAGCCAGGATCGAGAAGGCCGCTCTGCCGGAGAAGGTCGCCGAGGCGGCCCTGCGGGAGGCGGCCAAGCTGGAGCGGTCCTCGGACGCCTCGCCGGAGGCGAGCTGGATCCGGACCTGGCTCGACACGGTCCTGGAGATCCCGTGGAACGAGCGGACCGACGAGTCCTACGACATCGCGGGTAGCCGCGCCATCCTGGACGCTGACCACGCGGGCCTGACCGACGTCAAGGACCGGATCATCGAGTACCTGGCCGTGCGCAAGCGCCGCGAGGACAAGGGCCTGACCCTGGTCGGCGGCCGCCGCAGCGGCGCGGTGCTGGCGCTGACCGGGCCGCCCGGCGTTGGCAAGACGTCGCTGGGCGAGTCGGTGGCGCGCGCCATGGGCCGCAAGTTCGCCCGGGTGGCGCTCGGCGGCGTCCGCGACGAGGCGGAGATCCGCGGTCACCGGCGTACCTACGTGGGCGCGCTGCCCGGCCGGATTGTGCGGGCCATCCGCGAGGCGGGCACCATGAACCCGGTCATCCTGCTGGATGAGGTGGACAAGCTAGGCGCCGACTACCGGGGCGACCCGACCGCCGCGCTGCTCGAGGTGCTCGACCCCGCGCAGAACCACACCTTCCGCGACCACTACCTCGAGGTCGAGCTCGACCTGTCCGACGTGCTGTTCATCGCGACGGCCAACATCGCGGAGGCGATCCCCGACCCGCTGCTAGACCGGATGGAGGTCGTCAGCCTGGACGGCTACACCGAGGACGAGAAGGTGACGATCGCGGCCGACCACCTGCTGCCGCGGCAGCTGGAGCGGGCCGGCCTCGATGCGTCCGACGTCACAGTCACCGACGGCGCGCTGCGCCGGCTGAGCGCCGAGTACACCCGCGAGGCGGGGGTGCGCGCGCTGGAGCGGGCCATCGCCCGGATCCTGCGGAAGATCGCCGCGCAGCTCGCCGCCGAGCAGGCAGAGCTGCCGGTCACGGTCGGGCCGGAGGACCTGCACGGCTACCTGGGCCATCCGCGGCACACCCCCGAGTCGGCCGACCGGACAGCGGTGCCCGGCGTGGCCACCGGCCTGGCGGTCACCGGTGCGGGCGGCGATGTGCTGTTCATCGAGGCGTCGCTGGCCGACGCGGAGACCGGCAGCACCGGAGTCACGCTCACCGGCCAGCTGGGCGAGGTCATGAAGGAGTCCGCCCAGATCGCGCTGTCCTACCTGCGCTCGCACGGTGCTGAGCTCGAGCTGCCGGTCGGCGACCTGAAGGACCGCGGGGTGCACGTCCACGTGCCGGCCGGCGCGGTGCCGAAGGACGGCCCGAGCGCGGGCATCACGATGACGACCGCGCTGGCGTCGCTGCTGTCCGGTCGGCTGGTCCGCTCGGACGTGGCGATGACAGGTGAGGTCTCGCTGACCGGCCGGGTGCTGCCGATCGGCGGGCTGAAGCAGAAGCTGCTTGCCGCGCACCGCGCTGGTATCACGACAGTGCTGGTTCCGGCGCGCAACGCGCCCGATCTGGAGGACGTGCCCGATAGCGTGCTGGCTGAGCTGGAGATTCATCCGGTCAGCGACGTGCGCGAGGTCCTGAACATAGCCCTCGAGCCCGCGGCCGCCCGGTCGGCGATCGCCGCCTGAGGTCAGGCAGGAGCAGCTCTCAGTTACCGCGCGCCGTCCGCGGCCGCGAGGTGGCCGGTGAACCAGTCACGGGCCAGCTCGGCGACCGCGGGCAGCGCGCCAGGCTCCTCGAACAGGTGGGTGGCGCCAGGGATGACGGCGATCCTGCTCTCGCAGCGCAGGCGCTGCTGCGCCCGCGCGTTGAGTTCCAGCACCATCTCATCGGCGCCGCCGACGATCAGCAGGGTGGGCGCCCGGACCAGCGAAAGGCGCGGCCCGGCCAGGTCAGGCCGGCCGCCCCTGGAAACCACAGCGGCGATCTCGCTGCCCGGCTCGGCGGCGGCCCATAGAGCGGCCGCCGCGCCGGTGCTGGCCCCGAAGTAGCAGATCCTTATGCCGGGCGTGGCAACCTGCCTGGTGATCTCAAGCAGCCGCCCGGCCAGCAGCTCGATATCGAAGACATTGCCCCGGTCCAGTTCCTCGGCGGGGGTGAGCAGGTCGAACAGCAGCGTACCGAGGGCTGCCCTGTTCATGACCCCAGCGACAAGACGGTTTCGCGGGCTGTGCCTGCTGCTGCCGCTGCCATGGACGAACAGGACCAGGCCTGCTGCCTGCGCGGGCACGGTGAGATGACCTGCCAGCTCCGCGGAGCCCGCATGCAGGACGATCTCCTCGTCGGTGCCCGCTGGATCGGCCCCTGCGCTCCCGGGCGCCCGATCCCCGGTAACCGCGCCGCCCGCCCGTGACGCGGCCGCATCCGACAGGAGGTTGATGACCTCCTCATCGGAGGTCTGCGAGAAGTCCTCGTACCACTCCCCGATCGCCAGCAGCGATCGGGGCTCGGTCAGGCACACAACTTCGTCAGCGTCGCCACGCAGGCTCGCGATCGCCTCGGAGTGCCCGACCGGGACCGCCAGGATGATCTTCGCGGCTCCCTGCGCCCGGGCGACCCGGCATGCGGCACGGGCCGTCGAGCCCGTCGCGATGCCGTCGTCGATCACGACAACGGTCCGGCCGGTGATCGGGACCGGCGGGCGGCCAGCCCGGAACCTGTGCGCGCGGCGTTCCATCTCGGCCCGCTCACGTCCCTCGATCGCCGCCAGCTCCGGCGGGCTCACCCCAGCCATCGCGACGACCTCGTCGCTGATGATCCGCACGCCGCCTTCGCCCAGTGCGCCCATCGCGTACTCCGGCTGGCGCGGGACGCCCAGCTTACGGACGATGATCACATCGAGCGGTGCGCCCAGGGCGTGGGCAACGCCTGCGGCGACCGGCACGCCTCCCCTGGGCAGCCCGAGTACGACGACATCCTCGCCGTTGAGGTACCGCAGCCGCTCGCCAAGGCGCCAGCCCGCATCCACGCGGTCCAGATACCTCACCGGCCGTCGCACCCCAATCTGCGGAACGGTCCGCCGCGATGGTAACGCTTAGATAACAGCATGACACGGTGCCCGCTGCCGTCGCTCATTCACCGGTCCGGGCACTGAGAGCGGGCGGCGACGGCTCGAGCAATTCCCGGGTGGGCGCTGGCAGCAGCGCCAGCACCCGGTCGACCGCACCAGGCGGCAGGTGCCGCCTCGCCACCGCGGTGACCACGCCCGCGGCCAGGCACACCTGCTCTTCGCGGATCCGCGCCTCGTGGGCGTACTGTGCCGCATACTCCGCCGGGCCAAACCTGAACGGCACCTGCCCGGGTTCCCACCCCTCGTAGTACACGCCGCGGAGCACCTCGGTCAGCTGAGCCCCGAATCTCACGGCGACGTCGACCGTCTGCTGGTCTCGCAGCGTATGCAGCCACGCTCGCGCGATCCGGAAGGCTAGCCGACGATCGTCTGTCCCAAGGCTGTCGGCAATATCGGCAAGCCAGGAATTAGTCCTGGTGATGCTGGTGTCGATGCTATGCACGCCAGTAGCTGACATGACGACCTCCTTGCCCTTCTTCCATTGCCGCTTATCCGCGGGTGGCGGCCCCAGGGCCGAAGGTCCCCGGCCAGATCCGAAGGTCCCCGCCCGGGTCCGGTACGCCCGCCGGATGCTGAATATCAGCGGCTAGGGACGAATATCCGGCTCAGCCTGGTTCGGGAAGATGCCACCGGTACGGCGCAGGGATGCGGCGCGCCGAATCGGGTCCCCAGGAACCCGGCTGGTACGGCTCGACCTCCGGCGGCTTGTCCAGCAGCGGCATCGAGATCTCCCACAACCGCTCGATGCCGTCCGAGCTGGTAAAGAGCGCCTGATCGCCCAGCATGGCGTCGAGGATGAGCCGCTCATACCCTTCCAATTCGTTCGCGGCGTTGAACGAGTCCGCGTAACGGAAGGTCATTTCTGCCGGGGCAATCCGTATTTCCGGGCCTGGCTCCTTGGCCAGGAACTGTGCCGTTATCGAGCCCGGATCGGCGAAGTCGATGACGATCTCGTTGCCCCGGCGCACCCCGGCGGCGGCACCGTCGAAAGGAAACATCCGCATGGTGGGCTGCCGGAACCCGAGGGTGAGCACCTGGCGGCTGGCCCCGAGGCATTTCCCGGTACGCAGGCAGAACGGCACTCCGGCCCACCGCCAGTTGTCGACCTCCGCCCGGACCGCCACGAAGGTCTCTGTCTGCGAATCCGGCGCCACGCCGGGCGCTGCGCGGTAGCCGTCGTACTGGCCGCGCACCACGTGCCTGGGGTCGATTGGCCGCATGCTCTCGTAGACCTTCAGCTTCTCGGCACGCAGCGCCTTGGCCGACAGTGACGAGGGCGGCTCCATGGCCACGAAGCCGAGCACCTGCAGCAGGTGCGTGACGACCATGTCGCGGTAGGCGCCGGTCTTCTCGTAGAAGCCGGCCCGGCCCTCGATGGACAGGGTCTCGGGCACGTCGATCTGCACATAGCCGATGTGCTGGCGGTTCCAGACGGGCTCGAAAATCCCGTTGGCGAAGCGCAGGGCCAGGATGTTATCGACCGACTCCTTACCGAGGAAGTGGTCGATGCGGAAGACCTGCGACTCGTCGAAGACACTGTGGATCTCCGCGTCAAGCGCCTTGGCCGAGGCCAGGTCGGTGCCGAACGGCTTCTCCACGATCACCCTGGCAGTGCCGACCGCAAGCCCGGTCGCGCCGAGCATCTTGATCACTGACCCGAATGCCGCGGGCGGCACCGCGAGGTGAAACAGCCGTCGTGGCTGGCCGCCGATCTCGCCCTCGGCCGCTGCGACCGCGGCGATCAGCGCCGAGGGGTCATCCGGATCGGCCGCCCCGAAATGCAGCGCCGCCTCGAATTGCTGCCAGGCATCGCCGGTGGGCTTGACGGTCCCGAATTCGGCCACAGCGTCGCGGGCGTGCGCGCGGAAGTCCGCGTCGCTGAGCGCGGACGCCACGGGTGACGACCCGATGATCTGGTAGCGCTCCGGCAGCAGCCCGGCGGCTGCGAGCCTGAACAGCCCGGGCAGCAGCTTGCGCCTGGCAAGATCTCCGGTCGCGCCGAACAGGACAATGACGTGGTTGTCCGGCCGGGTGATCGCCGCAGCCCGGCGGCTGGTCGGGTGGCTCATGATGCCTCCATAGCCTGTCGGTGGCGCGGATGCCAGGCACCACTACCCTGGTGTGAGCTTCCGGCCTTGCCGGGGCAGGCTCCTGGGCTCCGCAGCAGATCCAGTACGGGGAGATCGCGATGACAGTCGATGCCGAAGCGGAGAAGAAGGCGGCCGCGGAAGCCGCGGCCGAACTGGTCGAAGATGGCATGACCGTCGGCCTCGGCACTGGCTCGACCGTCGCGTACCTGCTTACCGCGCTGGCTAGCCGGCGCCTCGCGGTCCGGTGCGTGTCTACCTCGCCGCGGACCGAGCAGGCGGCCAGCAGCCTCGGCCTGCACACCGAGCCGTTCACCAGCATCGACAGCGTAGACATCGCGATCGACGGCGCCGACGAGGTGACACCGGCCGGATGGCTGGTGAAGGGCGGCGGCGCCGCGCACACCAGGGAGAAGATCGTCGCTGCGGCGGCCGACCGGTTCGTAGTGATCGTCGACTCGGCCA
Source organism: uncultured Actinomycetes bacterium (assembly GCA_963774825.1). Lineage (GTDB taxonomy): Bacteria > Actinomycetota > Actinomycetes > Streptosporangiales > Streptosporangiaceae > DATBGO01. The sequence continues at coordinate 568,118 of CAVZGW010000006.1, forward strand.
AGACGGTGCCTGCCCTGCACGGACCGGTCCCGCTCGAGCTGCTGGATTTCGGGCTCAGCGCCACCATCCGCAGGCTCGGCCCGGTGACGCTGCGCGATGTGCCGCGCAGTCCTGACGGGGGCGTCATCGCCGACTATACGGGCGACGTCACCGACCCGGCGGCGCTGGCGGACTTCCTGTCGACGACACCGGGCGTCATCGAGCACGGGCTGTTCCCCCCGCAGCTCGTCTGGGCGGTCGTGGTTGGACGCGGGCGGTCGGCCGAGCAGATCAGCATCGCCGCCACAACCTGACCGCCGCCGGCCGCCGGACCCGGGCCGACGCTGGCGGACCTCGCCCTGGTAGCAGCAGCTGACCTGGCCCATGCCGGTCACGGTCAGGTCGCCGGCTGGTCGGCGAGGATCAGCGAGCGGGCTGCCTCCACCCGTCCGGCCGGTATCGAGCGGTCCCCGGCTAGCAGCCGCGCCAGCGGCGCCTTCTTGTCGGCGCCGGTGACCAGCCAGAGGAGCTGATCCGCCCGGGCCAGCGCGGGGTAGGTCAGGGTCATCCTGCGGTGGCCCTGGTAGACGCCCGTCACAGCGGCCAGCCGGTCGGTCACATCTAGCACCGGGTCCCCGGGCACCAGCGAGGCGGTGTGCCCGTCCGGCCCGAGCCCGAGGTGGACGAGATCGAAACGGTCCGGCAGCCTCGCCCCGTACTCGGCCGCCGCGGCGGTCAGGTCGGGTTCGGTCACCGGCATGGCGGTCACCCTGGCCGGTGCGCCGCGCAAGCTGTCCCGCAGATGAGTCAGGTTGCGGTCGGGATCACCATCCGGGACTGCCCGCTCGTCGACCTGGAACAGCCGCACCTGCTGCCACGGCACGTCCTCGCCCGCTAGCTCGGCGAACATCGCCCAGGGCGTGTGGCCGCCGCTGACGGCAAAGGTGAAGGCGCCGCGCGCCGCTACCGCCGCGCGGGCCAGGCTGGCCACGAACCCCGCGGCGCGCCGGGCGACCGCGTCGGCATCGGGGAGGCTGACAAGCTCGTGCTCCACCGGCTAGCTCTTCTTCTCGGCATGCCCGCCGAACTCGGAACGCATCGCGGAGAGGATCTTGTCGGCGAACTCGCCGTCGCCGCGCGAGTCCAGCCGCTCGAACAGGGCGGAGGCGATCACCCCGGCGGGCACGCCGGTGTCGATCGCCGCCTCAAGCGTCCAGCGGCCCTCGCCGGAGTCGGACACCCGGCCGGAGAAGTCGTCAAGGTCCGGCGACCGGGCGAGCGCGTCGGCGGTGAGGTCCATCAGCCAGGAGCCGATGACTGAGCCCCGGCGCCACACCTCGGCCACCTCGGCCACGTCGATGTCGTATTGATAGGCCCACGGATCCCGCAGCGGCGTGGTCTCGGCATCCACCTCACCCTGATGCTTGCCGGCGTCGGCATGCTTGATGATGTTCAGCCCCTCGGCGATGGCGGACATCATCCCGTACTCGATGCCGTTATGCACCATTTTCACGAAGTGCCCCGCGCCACTCGGGCCGCAATGCAGGTAACCGTGCGGAGCCGTGCCGCCGGTCCTGGTGCGCCCGGGCGTCGCCGCCGCGCTGCCCTCGCCTGGTGCGATCGTGAGCCAGATCGGGTCCAGGCGCTGGACCGCCTCGGTCTCCCCGCCGATCATCAGGCAGTAGCCGCGATCCAGGCCGAAGACGCCGCCGCTGGTCCCGCAGTCGATGTAGTGCAGCCCCTTGGCGCGGCACTGGCGGGCGCGCTCGATATCGTCGCGGTAGTAGGAGTTACCGCCGTCGATGATCGCGTCGCCGGGTTCCAGCAGGTCGACCAGCTGGTCGAGAGTGGACTGGACGACGCCGGCCGGCACCATGATCCAGACGTTCCTCGGCTTGTCCAGCTTGGCCACGAAGTCAGCCAGCGAGGTGGCACCCGTCGCCCCCTCGGCTTCCAGCGCCTTGACCACGTCGGCGGTGCGGTCGTAGACGACGCAGCGGTGCCCGTCCCGCATCAGCCGGCGCACCAGATTGGCGCCCATCCGGCCAAGGCCGATCATGCCCAGCTGCATCGGTCTGTCGGTTGGCATGGCGTTTCTCCTAGCTCTTGAGCGCGCGGTAGCGCCGGATCAGGGCGTTCGTGGATGAGTCATGAGTCAGCTGCGGCTCGGCCGCGCTGCTGAGCTCGGGGACGATCTGCCTGGCCAGCACCTTGCCGAGCTCGACCCCCCACTGGTCGAAGGAGTCGATGTCCCAGATGGCGCCCTGGGTGAAGACGCTGTGCTCGTAAAGGGCGATCAGCGAGCCGAGCAGCCGCGGGGTCAGCTTCTCGGCCAGGATGACGTTGGTCGGGCGGTTGCCCTCCATCACCCGGTGCGGCACCACCGCCGCGGGCGTTCCCTCGGCCCGCACCTCCGCCTCGGTCTTGCCGAAGGCAAGCGCCTGTGCCTGCGCGAAGATGTTGGACGACAGGATGTCCTGATGGTCGCCCAGCGGGTTGAGGCTGTTGGCGAACCCGATGAGATCGACCGGGATCAGCTTGGTGCCCTGGTGCAGTAGCTGGTAGAAGCTGTGCTGGCCGTTTGTCCCCGGCTCGCCCCAGTAAACCGCTCCGGTCTGGTAGTCCACCGGCTGGCCGCCGAGCGTGACGTGCTTGCCGTTGGACTCCATCGTTAGCTGCTGCAGGTAGGCGGGGAAGCGCTTCAGGTACTGGTCGTATGGCATTACCCCGGCAGTCTGCGCGCCGAAGAAGTTCCCGTACCAGACCGCCAGCAGGCCCATCAGCACCGGCAGGTTGGCTGCCAGCGGCGCCTCAGCGAAATGCTCGTCCATCTCATGGAAGCCGGCCAGCATCGCGCGGAAGTTGGCAGGCCCGATCGCGATGAGCGTGGACAGGCCGATGGCGGAGTCCATCGAGTAGCGGCCACCGACCCAGTCCCAGAACCCGAACATGTTCGCGGTGTCGATGCCGAATTGCGAGACGCGCTCGGCGTTGGTCGAGACGGCGACGAAATGCCTGGCCACCGCCGCCTCATCGCCAAGCTTCCCGATCAGCCAGTCGCGGGCGGAGGTGGCATTGGTAAGAGTTTCCAGCGTGCTGAAGGTCTTGGAGGACACGATGAACAGGGTCTGCTCGGCATCCAGGTCCCTGGTCGCCTCGACGAAGTCTGTCGAGTCGACATTCGACACGAACCTGAAGGTCATGTCCCTGATCGAATAGTGGCGCAGCGCCTCGTACGCCATGACCGGCCCCAGATCGGACCCGCCGATCCCGATGTTGACAACATTTCTGACCCGCTTACCGGTATAGCCGGTCCAATGCCCGGATCGCACCGACTCAGCGAACTCGCACATCCGGTCGAGGACATCGTTGACCTCCTCGACCACATTGGCGCCATCGATGACGAACGAGGCTCCCCGTGGCATCCGCAGCGCCACGTGCCCGACCGCGCGGTCCTCCGAGACGTTGATGTGCTCGCCGCGCAGCATCGCGTCCCGCCGCTGCGTTACGCCCGACTCCTCGGCGAGGTCGAGCAGCAGCCGGATCGTCTCGTCCGTCACCCTGTTCTTGGAATAGTCGAGGTAGAGCCCGCAGGCGCCGGCGGTCAGCCGCTCGCCGCGCCCGGGGTCCTGCTCGAACAGTTCCCTCAGGTGGCGGCCCGCGATCTCGCCGTGGTGCCGCTCGAGCGCCTTGTAGGCGACCCGGTCCCGGAGCGGGGTGAGCGACATGATTGGTGCCTCCTATCGGTCAGGCAGGGTCTGATCTGGCATCGTATTGATTGTGACCGGCCCGCGGAGACGGCCCTCCGGTGCAGCGTTCCGGTACCTGCGGCCGCGGCTTCTGCGCTGCTGCGGCGATGCACCGGCGTGCCGCGTCCGAGGTGTCCCGAGTTCGCCCTCTGGATCGCGTCCGCGCGCAACGATCGTGTCGTGTTAACGGAGGGCAAAGCCCGGTCAGGATCGGTCACTGTGCCCATGCCTGCCCCGGTCGCTGTCATCTCAATCCTGCCCTCATATCAACCCCGGCCGCATCTCAGCGCTGCTCAGTCTGAGCCCCGCGGGGCCCGGTACGGCGGGCAGCATTCAGGTCCATCCCCCGCACGCTATTGTCGTCCTGGCGCCCGCCGGCCAGCACCGGCTCCCCCGGCCCTGATGTCAGCGGCGCTGACTCATCGTCTCACGGGCCTGGCGGCCGGTCCTACGGGCAGCAGGCTGCCGCAGCCGCAGCCGCCGACGGTCCGCCGGGCCGCGCGGCCCGCAAGGAGCCCGGAAGGAGCTGAGCGTGGCAGTCACGATCAGGCTGGTGCTTGCCGATGTCGACGGCACGCTGGTGACGCAGCAGAAGATCCTCACCGAACGTGCCGTGGCGGCCGTCCGCCGGCTGCGTGCGGCAGGCATTCAGTTCGCCGTGACCAGCGGCCGCCCGCCGCGCGGTATGGCCATGCTGATTGAGCCCCTTGACTTGCAGACGCCGATAGCCGCCTTCAACGGTGGCCTCATCGTCGACCGCGACATGACGGTCATCGAGCAGAAAGTCGTGGCCAGCGATCTGGTGACGCCGATCATTGAGCTGTTGTGCTCTTTCGGCATGAGCGTATGGGTGTACCAGCGCGCCGACTGGTACGCGCTTGACGCGCACGGGCCGCACGTGGACCGGGAAGCCTGGACGGTCAAGTTCGCTCCGCTCATCACGGCGGACTTCAGTCAGCTCACCCATGATGTGGCCAAGATCGTTGGCGTCAGCGACGATTATGACGCGGTCGCCCGGGCATCAGCCGCCGCCCACGATCAGTTCGGCGATCACGTCTCGGCGTCCCGGTCACAGCCCTATTACGTTGACGTGACCCATCCGGACGCCAACAAGGGAGAAGTGGCCAAATGGCTGTCGGCCCGCTATCGGATACCTGCCGACGAGATCGCCACCATCGGGGACATGCCCAACGACGTGCTGATGTTCGCTCATTCGGGCCTGAGCATCGCAATGGGCAATGCGAGCACCGAGGTACAGCGGGCCGCGCGGCGGGTGACTACCTCCAATGAGGACGAGGGCTTCGCCAACGCCGTCGACCGGTTCATCCTGCCCGGCGGCTGAACGGTCGCGAGCGCCGCGACCAGGCGGGCGGGCTCTTGCGCACACCAGGGCGGGACGCGCAGAGCTCGCGCTCGTGCGGGGACCCGGGCAGGACCTTGATGGCGGGCGCCAGGAAATCCGCCGGATGCCGGGACGCTAGCTGACTGCGGGCACGGGGCGTCCGTTCTCCAGGTACCGGCATTTTTTCCGCGTCTTGCTGGCTGCCTTCACCCGGCGCCGGACGGGGCCAGCGAGCAACGTCAGCGCCTCGGGGAGCCCGACAAGCCGGCACTCGGAGATCTCCTCGGGCTGCAGGACGACAGCTGCGAGGCTTCCGTCGTCGACGGCACCACAGTCAAACAGGAACCGCATCCCGCCTAGCCTGCCCCTGCGCGGCGGGCGGAAGTCCACGCAGGCCAGCCTCGCAGTCCGCAGATGCAGGCCGCATTCCTCCGCGACCTCACGCCTGCAGGCATCCCACGGCGTCTCCCCGTTGGCCTCCATCACGCCGCCTGGGATCGTCCAGCCTGCCTTGTACGTTGGCTTCAAGATCAGCAGCCGGTGCTTGCGGTCGAAGATCATTGCCCCGGCGGAGGCCGGAATCGCTGGGAGGGCCACCGCCGCCCCGCCCGCCGGGAGCTGATAGCTGTCGGTCACGGCATCAGGCTACGGCCAGGAAGCGGCGCAGCCTCGGGAAGGACCGCGCCAGACAGTCCACTGGACGTGTGCCCGCCGGTGCGCCACGGCGGGCCGGCGGCAGTCGACGTCCGCCGGCTCGGATCCATGCGGCCATCAGCCAGCAGCTCAATATGCGCGCCAAGGCGATCGGCATGATCATCACATGCTAGACTAAACCGCTCACTACGAAAATTGCAGCTCAGTGAGACTGTTATTTCCAAAAGGAAATCTTTGCAAAATGCCCTCCTACCGGTCCATCGTCATAAGCGGCGATCTCGGCAGCGGGAAGACCACCGTGTCGAGAGAGCTTGCCCGGCGCCTGGGCGTGCGCCGGGTGAGCGTAGGAGACCTGTACCGGCAGATGGCTCAGTCGCGGGGAATGTCCGCGCTTCAGCTCAACCTGCATGCGGAACTCGACGACGCGGTGGACGGCTATGTCGATCAGCTGCAGCAGGACATAGCCAAGTCGGATGAGCAACTGGTCGTGGACGGTCGGCTCGCCTGGTTCTTTTTCACCGATGCATTCAAGGTTCACCTCATAACCGATCCGATGGTTGCCGCGAGCCGGGTGCTATCCCGGCCACCGGATGAGGTTGAGGCCTACTCCTCGCTCACCGAGGCGAAAGAGCGGCTTGCCAATCGCAGTGAAAGCGAGCGCATCCGCTTCCTGACGAGATATGGCGCAGACAAGAATAGGCTGCGAAATTATGACCTCGTCTGTGATACGAGCCGGGCACCATCCAACGAGGTCGTCGACCGGATAATCGCGGCCTACCACGGCTCCGTCAGCGCGGCGATACTGTTGCATGCCCCCCCGCTGCTCCTGCTTGACCCGCTGCGGATATACCCGTCCCGCGATGTCAGGGATCCCCGGGAGCTGGCGGCACCGGCAGCAGCCGAGCCGGACGCAGCCGAGCCGGCAGCCAGGTCGCCAGCAGCGGGATCGCCGACGGAGCCGCCCAGCGACGGGCCGGGTGACACGCCGGGCGGCGGACTGGCCGGGCTCAAGCCGCTGACGGTCGGGTACGCCGCCTCGTTCTTTTATGTCATCGATGGCCACCGCCGCCTGAGCGCGGCGATCAAGGGCGGATTCAGCCTCGTGGCGGCCAGGCTTCTCGCCGAGGGAAGTGAGCTTGTCACGGACGGCGTGACGGCCCTGCAGTACTTTGACTCGCAAGTCAGCCCTCGCGTGATCCACGACTGGGAAACGGCACTGGGAATCAAGCTCCGGCATTAACCGCGCTGACCTGACTCAGTGGCTGACGGCACCGCCGTCGGGTCCGGACCTGCCTGATGATGCCCAGGCGGCCACTTGCGCGCGCGAGGTGAAGCCCAGTTTCTCCAGAATGTTGGCCACATGACGGGCGGCCGTCGCCGGGCTTATGAACAACTCGTCTGCGATCGCTTTGTTGCTGCGGCCGCCGGCAATGAGCGCGACGATCTCGCGCTCCCGCGTTGTCAGCCTGCCGGGCGGCATCGGCGCAGCAGCCGCAGGGCCGCCCAGGACACCCGCCGGGGCATGCTGGCCGCCGCCGGCCCGGGCCTGCTGGACCGAATCTAGCGCCGCGGCGACCGCGGCCTCGCTGGTCATGCTGAAGCCGCGGGCCCACAACTGCGCGATGACAGGCTCGCCGAGAGGCCTGGCAGCTGCGAAGTATCCGTCGGTCCTGGATCCGGGCAGCTGAGGCAGGTGCGCGGCCTCGCGGAGCGCGGCAGCCGCGGCGATCAGCTGGATTGCGCGGCAGGCGCGGTCCTCGAGCAGCGCCAGCGCAGCGAATGCCTCAAGCCCGCGGGCCACGCCAATGCGGGCACCAGTGGCATGGCTCAGCCGGATACTCTCGGCGAGGTGCTCCCTGGCCTGCGCGACCAAGCCCTGCTCCATGGCCACCCGCCCGAGCCCGGCCAGGCAGCGCGCGGTCTCGGGCCGGGAGTCGATCTCCCGGAGGATGGGCAGCGCCTCCAGGTAGCGGCGCCGCGCCCCGTCAGGATCTCCGCGCAACCGGTCCAGTTCTCCCAGGCCAAGCAGCGTCCGCGCCGCTCCCCATTGATGGTCGATCTCGCGCATGACGGCGAGGGCGGCCTCCGCCAGCTGCTGCGCCTCGCGCAGGCCGCCCCGCAGGCCGACACATGCCGCCCTGGTCCCGAGTGCGTAGCCTTCGGCCAACCGGTCACCGACCGACCTGGCCAACGCGAGCGCCTCGTCGGCCAGCGCCTCCGCTTCCGTGGCCCGGCCGGTGTGGAGAATGATCTCGGCAAGCAGGTTGAGCGCGACAGCAGTCCAGACCTCCCCGCCAGCCACCCGGCAGACCTCGAGCCCCGCCCTCGCCCAGGACTCCGCGCCTGCCAGATCGCTCGCCAACGTAAGCTGCGCGCGCCCGACCAGGGCCGGCCCCGGACTCCGGCGAGCACCCCGGACGGGTCGATGGCGAGGAAGGCGTCAATCCGCTCGGTGCCTTCGGCATAGGAACCACGCACCAGCCAGCACGGCCGGATCGCTGTGCAGATCCGCAGGCCCGTCTCCGCGTCAGCCTCCGCGAGGCACTGGTCAAGCACTCCCCGCGCATTGTCGGCGTCCACGTCGTAGCGGCGGAAGACCTCGACCCTGGCCGACCACGGAGCCGGAATCAGGGCCATCCCGATCGCCGCGCTGTTCTCCACTACCCGCAGCACATAGTCGCGCAGCCTGGCCTGGATCGCCGCCGCCTCACCAGCATCGGCCAGTCGCTGCGCCACGTAGTCCCGGATCGTATCGAGCAGCCGGTAGCGGGTCTGGCCGAGTGCCTCAGGCTCGACGACCACGAGTGACTTGTCCACCAGGCCGGCGATGAGATCGAGCACGGCGGCGGCCGGAAGATCCTCATCGGCGCACACCTGCTCGGCCATCTCCAGCGACCAGCCGGAGAAGACAGCAAGCCGGCGAAGCAGCACCTGCTCGCTGGCCGCAAGCAGGTCATGGCTCCAGTCGATGGTGGCGCGCAGCGTTTGCTGCCTGGCCGGCGCGGTCCGGTCGCCGGTGGTGAGCAGCTGGAACCGATCAGTAAGGCGCTCCGCGATCTGGTCTGCCGACAGGGCCCGGACCCAAGCGGCGGCCAGCTCGATCGCGAGCGGAACGCCGTCAAGCGCGCGGCAGATCGCCGCGATGCTGGCGGTGTTGGCCGGGCTGAGCTCAAAGCCGGGATGTGCCGCGGCGGCGCGGTCGGCGAACAGGCGCACCGACTCGTAGCCGCTGAGCACGGCCACGTCAGCTACCGCATCCGGCGGGGGCAGTGACAGCGGCGGCACCTGCCAGACGGCTTCCGCGGCCACCCGCAGCGGCTCGCGGCTCGTCACGATGATGCGCAGCCCTGCCGAGCTGGCCAGCAGGCGCTGGCACAATTGCGCGCACGCGTCGATCAGATGCTCGCAATTATCCAGCGCCAGCAGCATCGTCCGCGGCCGCAGTGCCTCGGCGAGCGTCTCAACCAGCGGGCGCCCCCGCTCCTCGTCCACGCCGACGACCGACGCCACCCGCGAGATGACAAGATCCGGCTGGCGCACGTCGCCGAGCTCGATGAACCAGGCTCCGTCAGGGAAATCGCCGGCGAGCGCCGCGAGAATGCGCAGAGCCAGCCGCGTCTTCCCGATGCCGCCAGTCCCGCACAGCGTTGACGCACGCATCACCCGCACGAACCGGCAGAGCTCGTCGACCTCGCGCTCACGGCCGACGAAGCTATTCGGCTCCTCGTGCAAATTAGTGCGAAACTGAGCTATCGTCATATGTCCTGAAGCCTGGATTCTCCGTTTATCGTAATTCTTGCACTGTTTGGTCACCTCGCCCTGCGGGGAGCGGCATACAGGAATTATGCTGCAGTACCGTCCGCCGGGCCGCCACTTCGGGCGCTGGGCCGGAAAAGCGAGGCCATCCCCGAGATCTTCGGATTCTTGTTGTCAGGACCAGGGGCGCTGCGCCCGTCACGGACCGCCCGCTACGGTCTGGCCGGACGGATGCCACCGCGCAGGGTCCGCCCCGGCAGCCTGCACCAGCCCGGCCCGGCGCATGCTGCGCAGGTGAGCGAGAGTCTCGGCGAGAGCGGCGCGGCGCAGGAATCCGGTCGTCTCCGCCCAGGACCGCGACCACCTGAGCGCAAGCGCGATATCCCATACGGTGCCGCCCGGGGCGGCCGCGACCTGCCCGGCAACCTCGCGGAGCCGGACATGGTGATGCCGCTGGATGGCGCCGACCCGGCCGCGGATCCCGCGAAAGCGGTATTCGTGCCCGGGCAGCGCCTCGCGGTCGTCATAGCCGCGAAGCAGATCGAGCGCGCCAAGGTAGTCATCAAGCGGATCGTCGTCATCACCGTAGCTGGAGATATTCGGGGTGATCCTGGGCAGCAGATGGTCGCCGGTGAGCACCACGTCCGCGTCACCGACGACATAACAGAGGTGCCCGGGAGTGTGACCGGGCGTCCAGAGCGCGGTAACCCGCCATCCCGGGACGTCGGCCTTGTCACCGTCCTCCAGCAGGCGATCGGGAACGATGTCCATGAGTTCGCGCACCCGCGCTGGCTCCATGATCAATCCCGCCTGCTCCGCCTGCGGTACGCCACAGCGCCTGAGCCAGCGGTCATTCATGCCAGCCACGGCACGGACGTCGCGGATCCTGGCCACCTGCAGTTCTTCGGCCGGGTGCATGGCGACCCAGCAGCCGGATTCCGCGCGAACCCGGTTCGCCAGGCCATGGTGGTCGAGGTGAGCGTGGGTGACCAGGACCCCGCGGGTAGCCGCGAGGTCCGAGCCGATGCTGGCCAGCCCGGCAGAAAGCGCGTCCCAGCCGTCATCGACTGGCCAGCCCGGGTCGACAATCACCTGGCCGGACCGAGTCTGGAAGGCGTAGCAGAGCACGTACCGCAGCGGGTTGTGCGGGATCGGGACCGGCAGTGACCACAGGCCCGGCCGCACTTCCTCGACGGGCGGCAGCACCCGATCCCGCCACGCCTGCTTCTGCAGGACGCCGGTCACCTCTACCACGGCGGGCGCCCATGCCAGCGGGGTTCATGCCCGGGACGGCTACGCACAATAGGCTCCTCAGCAACTTGCGGCAGCGTGGTCGGCCAGACCGGCGCTGCGGCCGTGCCGCTGCGCACCCGGGCAGACCCGCCTGACTGACACGGTAGACCAGCCTGGGCGCGGCGGCCGCCGCGCACCCGGGGCACACGGCATGCGCTGAGCCGACCGCGCCGGGCCAGCGGGCTGGCCGGACTATCGCGCGGATCTACGACTACTGGCTCGGCGGCAAGGACAGCTTCGCGGCGGACAGGGAAGCCGCAGAGCTCGCGATGGCCGCCACTCCCACCATCGTGCCCGGGGCGCGGGCCAACCGGCGCTTCCTCGGGCGGGCGGTCAGCAGGACTAGAGCTAATAGAGCCGGGCGTGCTGCCGATACAGGAATGGCGTCCCGAGTCGGTCCTCGACTTCGACAGCCCGCCCACCGCCATGTGGGGCTGCGTGGCCCGCAAGCCGTGACGCCGGGCCACCGCGTGGCCAGCTGCCTGCGGCACGGTTCCCTCGGGCGCCTTACCGCGCCGGCTCCCCGCCACCCAGCTGCCAGCGAACTCGGCTGGGCTAGGGCAGTTTCCAGTCCATGGCCTCCGCGCCCCGCGCGGCAAGTAGCTGGTTGGCCCGGCTGAATGGCCGCGAGCCGAAAAAGCCGCGATCGGCCGACATGGGGCTCGGGTGCGCGGACTCGACGCGCGGCACGTCACCGAGCAGCGGCGCGAGGCTGCAGGCATCGCGGCCCCATAGGATCGCCACCAGCGGGCCGCCACGGCCGGCCAGCGCCCGGATGGCCTGGTCGGTAACCTCCTCCCAGCCCTTCCCGCGGTGCGACGCCGGCTTGCCCGGCTGCACTGTGAGGACCCGGTTCAGGAGCATGACGCCGTGCTCGGCCCACGGGCTGAGATCACCGGTGGCCAGCCTGGGATAACCGAGATCCTCGGTGTACTCGCGGAAGATGTTGAGCAGGCTCGGCGGCAGCCGCCGCACCTCGGGCGCCACGGAGAAGCTGAGCCCGACCGGGTGCCCAGGCGTCGGATAGGGATCCTGGCCGACGATGAGCACCCGCACGTCCGCAAACGGCTGCCTGAAGGCCCGCAGTACCCGCTCGCCCGCCGGCAGATAGCCGCGGCCAGCGGCGATCTCGGCACGCAGGAAGTCTCCCATCCCCCTGATCCGCCCGGCGACCGGCTGCAGCGCCGCCGCCCAGCCCGGGTCCACGATCTGCTCAAGCGGCTGCACAACCATGGAAAGCAACTCTAGGACTTCGCGAGCGGGCTCAGCGGGCAGATCTGCCTTGCCGTCAGCCGATCGGGCAGCCTGGCTTGGCGGCCGCCGTACCGGAGTGGCGGCGGACCATCAGGCACGCCTCGTTGACGGCCTGGAAGTCCCTGGCCGGGATGCCCTTCAGCAGCGAGACCAGTGCATCCGGCCATTGCGGGAACGCGCTGCCGCCGAAGTACCAGTTGCTGCCGTTGTCGGCCAGGATCAGCCCGTAGTGCTGCATCTCGGTCAGCACGGCCTTCGCGTCCTTGCAGTAAGGAGCGGAGTTGCGGCAGAACCTGGCGACATCGAAGGTCGCCTTCAGCCGGAACCTGGCACCCATCGGCGGGAGGTTCCTGCTCGAGCTGGAGCCCGCCTCGTGACGGGCCGGCCAGAGGTAGGCGGTCCGGGTGGTCTGCGCCGTGAACCTGATCGCGTGGGTGATCGGCTTGCTGGCCCTGACCGCGGCCTCGACCTGGCTGAAGTTAAGCAGGCCCGGCAGGATCGGCAGCCCGGCCGCGTCAGCCGAGGTCCATCCCGCGGGCCGGAGCGCGTTGGAGCGGAGTTTCCAGATTGCACCGGAGCCCGCCGTCGAGCCTTTCGCGGAATATCGGGCGTCATAGAGCTCGTAAAGCGTGCAGGTGCTCTTGTTGACCATGATCGCGTGCCGGTCGCCTCCGGCGTTCCTGCCGCCCTCAATGCGCGTGCCCGGGCCGAACGGGTACGGGCCTTTGTCGCTCTCGGTCGCGTACTCGAACCTGATCCTGACCAGCTGGTGCGCGTTCGTGACGACGTTGTACGCGATGCCGTAGGGGTATCCGCCCGCGTCCGGCCCGAAGTCCGGGTGCAGGTAGGTGCTGCCTGCGGCCATGCTCCGCAGCCATGCCGCATTGTGCGAGTTGACCGGCAGCTTCGAGATGTCGGTGTTCCACACGTTGTTCGCGGGGAACACCGGGCAGCCGGAGGCACCGGGCAGCGTTGTGGCCGGCGCCACGATCGCTGTGGCCGCCGCCGGCTCTGCCGCCTGCCCGCGGACGGCCCGGTTGCCGGCCAGGCCGACCCTGGCCGCCGTTGGCGGGCCGCCATTGCGGGCAGTCACTTGCGTTCCTGCGGCGCTGGCCTGCGCGACGGGACCGGCCTGCGCGGCGGGGGCAGCCGCGGTGCTGCAGGCGGCGATAAAGGCCACTGGGATGGCCATGACGACGCGGCGCGCTACGCGGTGACTTCGGTCCTTTTGCATCGGCGACATCCTGGCATGATTGGCTCTCCAGAAAGGGCAAAACGGTATCTGCGGCCGAGCTGGGCCGGACGGACGGCAGCCGGATCTCCGGACGTCAGCCGGATGTTAAGCTTCCTGACGCGCCAGGGCGGCCCCCGTCCTTCGACGAGGGCCGCCCCGGCGACCAGAGCCGGCTGTCAGCGGCCGGGGAACCGGCTGTCAGCGGCGGAGGAACTCGTTCGTCGTTGACTCGAACTCGTTCATCGTTGACTCACAAGGACGGATTAGGTTCAATCGGCGGTTCGGGCTCGGCAAGCTCGGCGCGGACCCCGAGCAACCGCACCGGCCACCGCGCGCTGAACTGGTCGAGGGCCGCCTGGGCGGACTGCTCCATGACTGCCCGGTCGGTCGTCGGCACCGCCAGCGGCTGGCCGTGCGTACGCGTCGTAAATGGCGCAAAACGCACCTTAACCACCACGCGCACTGCGGGTCGCTGCTCGGCGGCCACATCGTCGGCAACGAGGCCGGCCAGCCGCGCAACCTCGCGGCGCACCTCATCCCAGTCGTCTAGATTCTGCTGGAACGTGGTCTCCCTGCCACGCGAGCGGGCCTGGTACGGGGTGCTGGTCACCGGCGATGGGTCCAGGCCACGGGCCAGCTGGACTAGCCAGGGCCCGGTCGCCGGCCCGAGGCGGACGGCAAGGGCCCGCGGATCGGCGGCCGCGAGCTCGCCGACAGTTCGGATGCCGAGCCCGGCGAGCCGGCCCGCGGTCTTGGATCCGATGCCCCACAGCGCGTCGGTCGGCCGGCCCCGAGCACCTCGAACCAGTTCTGGTGGGTCAGCCGGAAGATGCCGGCCGGCTTGCCGAAGCCGGTAGCCAGCTTGGCCTGCAGCTTGTTCTCGCCGATCCCGACCGAGCAATACAGCTGCGTCCTGGCCCGGACGCGTTCGGCGATCTGACGGGCACAGCCTTCCGGGTCGGCGGTGTCGACCGCGAGGAACGCCTCATCCCACCCGAATACCTCGACAACCGCGTCGAACTCTCGCAGCACCGCCATGACCCGCGCGGAAGCCGCCTCGTATGCCTCCCGGTCTACCGGCAGGAAGACCGCCTCCGGACAGCGCCGGGCGGCAAAGCGTAACGGGAGCCCGGACCTCACACCGTAGGCGCGGGCCTCGTAGGAGGCGGTGCTGACGACCCCGCGCTTGGCCGGATCCCCATCGCCGCCGACGACTACCGGGCGGCCGCGCAGCTCAGGACGGCGCAATACCTCGACGGCCGCGATGAACTGGTCGAGGTCCACGTGGAGTACCCAGCGGCTCACACTCAAGTCTCCTGCCCAGCGGCGCCCAGCACGAAGCACCGTTCCCGCTGGACCAGACGGCTGGACCAGACGGCTGGACCAGACGGCTGGACCAGACGGCTGAACGAGACGGCTGGACCAGACGGCTGAACGAAACGGCCGGAGGAGCCGGAGGAGATTGTCAGTCGGCGTCCAGGAGCCGCCGCAGGCGGCTGGCCGTAGCGGCAACTACCGGGGTATAGGCGAGGGCGTGCTCGGCAAGGACGGCCAGCAGCGCACAGGCAGCCTCGGTGAGCAGCGCGTTGTCAGTACGGGCGTAGGCGCCGGCCAGGGCGTGCAGGGCTGGCGCGAAGCGCCGGTCAGGGTCAGCGTCGCGCCAAGCGTCGGCGTGCAACAGCAAGGCTGCGACAGCCGCGCGGAGCTCCGCGGCGCCGACGGCACGGCTAGCGCGCTTGCCGGACACGATGCTCTGCGGCCCCCGGGCCGCAGCCTTTGCCGACGGGCTGACCTGACCGGGCAGCGTGGCCGCCGTCGCTGCCCGGACCGTGGCAAAGACGTCGAACCTGCGATGCAGGCCCATCGCGCGCACGGCACTGGCGATCGCTGGCGGTGGAGCGGCAAGCCTGAGCATGCCACCTAGCAGTTCCGCGCGGCGTCCGGTGACAATCAGCACCGACAGGCCGCTGGCGTCGCAGTAGCTCAGCCCGGACAGGTCGATCACGAGCCGGCCAGCACCGAGCCTGAGCAGGCCGAGCAGCTGGTCGCGCAAGGCCGCGGCGCAGGCGATGTCGAGCTCGCCGCCGAGCGCGGCGACCGCATAGCTGCCCTCGGTTCGCCACGACACGCTCAGACCAGCCGACTGACCGGTACCAGGGCCCATTACCTGGGCCGGTCCGCCCGAGCCAGTTGATGCGGGTAACGCCGGGCTTCCCGATGCACTGGCTCGCCCCACCGTACTGGGGATCCGCATGATCGCCGGGCCTATCTCGGTTCAGCGAGAACCGCTGTGGTGGTGCGCCCAAGACGACGCCGACACGGTTGCCTGCACGCTCGATGTCCTCGGTGCCGCTATTCTACCCGCCTTCCCATTACCCCCATTACCGATTTACCCCCATTACCGATTTGGTACGGCAGGCTTCGCCCCGCAGAAGACGTCGCAGCCCGTGACGAGGTTCGGCGCCGACCGTGCCGCGATGCGTATCACCCGGCTTGCAGCAGGGTGCGTCGTCGGGCTCGGATGCGGTCGGGGTACACCTCTGGGCCACCCGGCCAGCTCGAAGGCACCTTTCGCATCTAACCGATCAAGCTGGGACGTCGTCAGGCGATAGGCCGGGCCTATTGCGGTGCGGGCGCTTTCGCACAGTGGCGCGTAGCACGGGCAGCGCGGCGAAGTAGGAGCCCGCCGATGCGATGGCGCAGACGCCCAGATCGACAGAGACCCGGCCCTGCCTGGTCCAGTAGACATCCTTAAGGTCCAGCAACAGCGCGAACTCGTCGACGATGAGCGCGAGGCCCGATCCGTAGCTGATAGCCAGCACCGGGTGCCTGCGGCGGGAGTCCTCGCCGTGGACAGCAACCGCGCCGACTCCGGCGAGCATCCCGATGCCCCACAGGTAATGATGCAGGTGCTCGCCTCCGGCATTGAGGTTGCGGAACGGGCCGCGGCCCGCTCGGATGCTCAGCGTGACGCCGCGCACCGCGGCAAATGTAGCGCTGAACGCGAGCCAGCTGAGCAGGGCTGCCCGCTGGCGCGGGTCAAGCTCCTCGTAGTACGAGTCGCGCAGCGCGCGGGCCAGGGGCGCGAGGCTTTTCACAGGCGCACCCTACCTTCCCGCCCGGCTCTTCGCTGCCGCCACGCGGCCCGGCCCTTCCAAGGATCTCCATGCGGACTGCCCAGGCTGTCGGGCGCAGGCGCGCTCGGGCGCGTTCGGGGGGCTCATGCGGGCGCGGGCCGCCCGGTACCAGGCTCGAATAGCCGGCGGCGTAGGAAGTCGAGTACCCGGTCGACCCCCTCCTGCTGCCGGTGCTCGGTCAGGGTCGAATGCTTGCTGCCGGGAAACTCCACCGCGATGAACTTGTCGCCCCGTTCCCTGCGCAAGGTGTCGAACCGGGTCCCGACCGCCTTGTCCCCCGCGTACCTCAGGCCGAGCACCGGACAGCCGGCGATCGGCGCGGTCTGTCCGAGCGAACTCGCTCCGGACACAGATCCCGGCGAACGTCGAAGCCCCCCCGATAACGGAGACCGCGGCGCCGGGCGCTCCGAACAGGCTCGGCATGACCACCGTGAAGCCAGCGCCGACCACCTCGTCACCAAAGGCAGCCACAGCGGGCGTGAGGCCGGGGATCTCGTGGACGACCACCACGCCGGGACCGGTTCCCTTGCGATAGGTCGGGAACGTCCTGGTGCCGTCGCTGAAATCCGCCAGTGCCCACGAGTTCAGCTCGGCCATCGGGCTCCTTCCGCGCAGTCGGTAATCTCGCTGTCGTGACGCACCAGCAGCCGGGGCCCGCGACGACACGCGTTGCCCTCGAACAGGGCAAGACGTGGGTCTTCGCGTCCGCCCTGGACTGGCCGGGCTGGTGCAGGCGCGGCAAGGGCGACGAGGCGGCCATCGACGTCCTGCTCGATTACGCCGAACGTTACGCCCTCGTCGCGGGTGCTGGCTTCACGCCCGGCCAGGTTGAGGTCATCGGCCGGGTCGCGGGCAACGCGACGACGGACTTCGGGGCACCCGGCGTGCCCGGCCCGTGGGACGACGAGCCGCCGGGGCTGGCCGAGGCCGATCGCCTGGTCGGGCTGCTTGAGGCGGCGTGGCTGTATTTCGACGGCGTAGCTGCAGCCGCCCCGGCGCTGCTGCGCAAGGGGCCACGGGGCGGGGGCCGGGACCGGGACGCGATCGTTGACCACGTCCGTGAGGCCGAGCGCTCGTTCGGCGCCAAGAGCGGTACGCGGGTGCCCCCGCGCACCCCATGGCAGCAGCAGCGCTCCCGCACTGCCGGGGCGCTGCGCGCCGGGACCGGCGGCGCGTGGCCGGCGCGCTACGCCATCCGTCGCGTCGCCTGGCACGTACTCGACCACGCCTGGGAGATCGAGGACAGGAGCAGCTGATTCGATCTCGCGCCGCCCCGATGGCCCGCTGCTGGGCAGCGCCGATGCTACAGCATCGTCTCCGTTCCGCAGGCGGCGTCGGCACCGGACGTGATCACGGCCATCAACAACTCCGGAAACATCACCATCATCAACCAGAAGGTCCCCCTACCGCCCCGGGCGCCCCCCGGGCCCCAGGCCCCAGCGCCCCTATCTCCAGGGCCCTGACGATCCTCTCGTATCCCCAGGGCACTGACGATCCTCTCGAAACCGGAGCCGGCGGAGCCCGGCGGCGGCGGTCACCAGTGCGGTCCGGGCGGCTCAGGTTCCGGCCGAGGTGATGTGGCCGTAGTGGCCGTCGTAGCGGTGATAGAGCAGGCAGCCCCGGCTGGTCTCGCTGTCAACGAAGAACAGGAACGGCTGGCCGAGAGCCTCAAGGCGGTTGATGGCGGCAGCGGTACCGAGCCTGGGCGCTGGCTGCCCGCTGACGGTGACCGAGGCGGCCGTGGGACCGGGCTGGCCGGGATGGGGGCGGGCCAGCGACAGCCGGTACCCGCCTGCTGTCCGGTAGAGGACGCAGTCCTGACCGGTAGCACGCTCGGTGAAGAGGTAGAAGTCGTAGTCGAGCAACTCCAGTTCGGTAGCTGCCTCGTCCGGCGTCTGCCTGGTCGGCGCGTACGACTTGTGCCGGATCACCGCGCGCTCTTCCGGTGGCCGCGGGAAGTAGGGCAGCCGCCGCGCCGGAGTGCTCTGATGGCGCCATTCATCGGGCAGCGGCACCGGCTTGCTACCGCCGACCGCCTCCCAGTTCCGCGCCGCGCGGTCGAGCCGGATCTTGAGCCGGTCAGACAGCCGGTCGATGGCGTCGCGCATCGATTCCGCGTCGGCCTGCGCGCGGATCAGCCGCCCGTTGAGATCGAGATTGACTTGCGCGATCGCCGGGCGCTCTACTGCCGGGTTCGCGGCCATGGTCAGCTTCACCCGGACGAAAAGGACCGGCTCGGAGGCGTGCCGCAGCGCGGCACGGATCTTCTCCACGGCCACGGCCATCGAACTTGGCTGAACAGCGCCGCGGGCTTCGGTCTGCACCTGCAGCGTCTGTGCGATCTCCATTGCTGATCACCTCTCGTCACCTGAGGCCAGCGCGAAGCGCAGCCGTGCGGCGATCCGGCTGGCGGATCTCGCCTGACCCTGCCAATCTCCCCATTACCGCGCCGGGGCGGCTGGGTTCACAGGGCCGAAGGTCCTGGCAGCGTGCCTATCCGCAGGCCAGCAGCTCAGAACGCCGGACACGACCGGCCCGCCCAGCCTGGCCGGAATGCCGCCGGGCAGCTGGCCGCGGCCCGTGACCGGCTGCGTCGTGGTGTACTCGGCGCTGCCAGTTTCCAGGTGAATGCGGCTTGCCTCGAGCTGTTCCTGAAGCTGGCTGGCAATGACCGAGAGCCGGTCTTCGCTCGCCCGCAGCACCGCCTGCTCGGCGGTCAGTTCAGCGACGTGATGCAGGATCATCGCGCGCCAGGCCATCGCCTGCCTGGCGTAATCGTCGCGGCCGCCGGCAACCGCCTGCCCTGCCTGGCGCTGCAGCCGGTCGGCGGAGCGCCGCAGCCGGCGTTCCCGCATCAGGGCACGCTCGCGGCCGGCCGTCACATCCGTGATCGCGCTCCAGATCCTGCCCAGCAGGTCCTGCTGCTGGGCGACGGTGAAGTCAAGCCGTTCGCGAGTTTCCTCGGCACGTTCGAGCAGCGCGTCGACATCCACCTCGCGTAGTTCCGCGATGCGGTGCGCGGCGCCCACGGTGACCTCCGTGGCCTCGCCAGGCCTGGATCGGCACGGCCACGCGCCCGGATGGCGCCCCGGCCCGGATGGTGCCCTCCCTGCCTTGTACCATCTCGGAGCCGGGCTGCGCGGGGCAGGGTCTTTGGTCCTGACGCGAAGGGATTGAGTACCCGGCCGCCCGGTGCCGAGGGCCCGCGCGCTCCGTTTTCAGCCACCTGGCCCGCCGCGCGACTACCGGCCCCGCCGCGCGACTACCGGCCCCGCCGCGCGACTAACGGCCCCGCCGCGCGACTAACGGCCCCGCCGCGCGACTACCGGCCCCGCCGCGCCGCGGCGGGCGCGCGGCTAGCTAGCCGGCTGGCCGCCGCCGGATGTGCCTGCCGCCGGTGGCCGGTGCACCGGGCCGTGCGGCTCAATGCAATGCGGATCCTGGCGTGCGTTTGGCCCGGCGATCGTGAGAAGTTCCTCGGGCGCGTGGTCGACCTGCAGCGTGGTGTGGGAAATCTTGTAGGTGCCTGCCAGCAGGTCCTCGAGATCACCGCGGACCGCATGGCAGTCCCGCCCCGGTGCCACGAGCACGTGCGCCGAGGCCGCGGGCACGCCGGAGGTGATCTGCCAGATGTGCAGGTCGTGCACCTCGGCAACGTCCTGGCGGGCCGCCATCGCCTGGCCGATCTGGTCAGGCTGCAGGCCGGCCGGGGCGGCCTCGAGGAAGATCCGGCCGGACTCGCGCAGCAGCCCGGTCCCCGCCTTGACCATGAGGGCAACCACGATGAGGGAGGCGATGGCGTCAGCGCGCGCGAACCCTGTTGTCAGGATGACGACACCGGCGATGGCCGTGGCGATGAAGGCATAAAGGTCGGTGAGGATATGCCGGACGGCGCCTTCGACGTTCAGGCTGGCCCGGCTGGCCCTGCAGATCATCAGGCTGGCGCCGATGTTGATGACGACACCGACCAGCGCGGTAATCAGCACCAGGCCGCCTGCCACCTGCGGCGGCGTGATCAGGCGCCGGACGGCCTCGAACGCGAGCCAGGCCGACAGGAGGACCAGGGTGATGCCGTTGGCCTGGGCGGACAGGATCTCGGCCCGCCTGAGGCCGTAGGTATAGCCGCCCTTCGGCGGCCGGGCCGCCAGCCGCATCGCGACCAGGGCTAGCACGATCGAGGCGGCGTCGGTGAGCATGTGCGCCGCGTCGGAGACCAGCGCGAGGGAGTGGGCCAGCAGGCCGACGATGACCTCGCCGGCCATGAACGCGACGATCAGCGCCAGGGCGCGGCTTAGCCAGCGGGCATCCGCGCCCGCACCGGTGCCGGTGCCGGCGCCCGCGCCCGCGCCCGCGTGCCCGCCGCTCATCCGCGGACCTGAGCCCTGGCGCCACGCTCGGGATGAGCGGCGGCGGGAGCGTGGCCGATGTGGGTGAGCGCCACGTCCAGCAGCATGCGGACGTGCGCATCGGCAAGCCGGTAGTAGGCCATCCGGCCGGACCTGCGGGCTTCCACGACCCGGTGCGCGCGCAGCAGCCGTAGATGGTGGGAGACCGCGGACTCGCTCGCGTGCGTGACGGCGGCCAGGTCAGACACGCACGTCTCGCCCTCAAGGAGCGCGACGAGCACCCTCAGCCTCCCCGGGTCGGCGAGCAGCCCGAACACGTCCGCCAGGTCAGCCACCTGGGCGGCGGGCGGCATGGCCGCCGCGACCACAGCGACCCGGCCAGCGTCAACCACCCTGACCGCGTCATGCTCCAGGTCCGCCGAAACCTGTTCATCTGAACTACTGCTCATATGTCGCCAGCCTAGCTGGCGCGACCCGGCGGCCGGAAGGGCACCAGCTGGACGGCGCACGGCAGGCAGCTGACCGGCCAGGACTACAAGCGGAACACAAGCTCAGCGTCGGCGCATGGGACGGGTATCACCGCGGCCGGGCGCTGACGTCCGCATCAGGGCGCGGGCACTGAACTGGGCGCCCTGCGTGGTAGTCGCGGAGCTCGCCGGCAACAGCGCCGCGAGCATTGCCGGTCACTCATCCGCATTGCGCATAGCTACCCATGACGGCGCAAGCAACATGAAACTTCCGCGACGGCCACGCCGGGCAGCCAGACGGGCCGCAGCTGGCCGTTTAATAGTCTTCTTCTTACGGCCCTCATAACTGGCCAAGGGGGCGCTAAGTTTGTTTCCCATGAAAGCACTGGTGCTGGCTGGCGGCTCCGGCAGCCGGCTCCGGCCTATTACGCACACATCCGCTAAGCAATTACTCCCGGTGGCTAATAAGCCCGTTTTATTCTACGGTCTTGAGGCCATCGCGGATGCTGGCATCGGCGATGTCGGGATCGTCGTGGGAGAAACCGCACCGGCCATCAGGGCGGCGGTGGGCGACGGCCGGGCGTTCGGGCTCAAGGCGACCTACATCAGGCAGGATGCCCCGCTCGGGCTGGCGCACGCCGTGCTGGTCGCGCGTGACTACCTCGGCGACGACGACTTCGTCATGTACCTCGGCGATAATTTCATCGTCGGCGGGATCACGGCGCTTGTCGACGAGTTCAGCTGCGCCCGCCCGGACGCGCAGATCCTGCTGACCACGGTGCCGGATCCGCGCCAGTTCGGCGTCGCCGAGCTCGATGACGCCCGCGAGGTGGTCGGCCTGGTGGAGAAGCCCAGCCACCCGAAGAGCGATCTCGCGCTGGTCGGCGTCTACCTGTTCACGCCAGCCGTGCACGAGGCGGTGCAGCAGCTGAAGCCGTCGTGGCGGGGCGAACTTGAGATCACCGACGCCCTCCAGTGGCTGATCGACGGCGGCCGCAAGGTAGCCTCCACGACCATCTCGGGATACTGGAAGGACACCGGCAACGTCGCCGACATGCTTGACGTCAACCGCATGGTCTTGGAGGGCATGGAAACGCGGTGCAACGGCGAGGTCGACAGCGGCACCGAGCTGATCGGGCGGGTGGCGATTGACAGCGGCGCCGTGGTCAGCAGGTCCCGCATCGTGGGTCCGGCCATCATCGGCAGCGGAACCCGGGTGGCGGGCTCCTATATCGGCCCGTTCACCTCGGTGGCGCAGGACTGTGCCGTGGTCGACAGCGAGATCGAGTACTCAATCATGCTGCCAGGGGCTTCCGTCCGCGGGGTCAGGCGGATCGAGGCGTCCCTGATCGGCCACGAGGTGGAGGTGACTCCGGCGCCGAGAACACCCCGGGCACACCGCCTGGTGCTGGGAGATCACAGCAAAGTGCAGATCAGCTCATGAGGGTCCTGGTGACGGGTGGCGCAGGCTTCATCGGCTCGCACTACGTGCGCACGCTGCTGATGGACGGTTACCCTGGTTTCAGTGGTGCCCGGGTGACCGTCCTGGACAAGCTCACCTACGCAGGCAACCTGGCCAACCTGGAACCAGTCGCCCGCAGCCCGCGGTTCAGCTTCGTCCGCGGCGACATCTGCGACCAGGCGCTGCTCGCCGAGGTCGTCCCCGGCCATGACATCGTGATCAACTTCGCCGCCGAGACTCATGTCGACAGGTCCATCGACGGCGCATCCGATTTCGTCGCCGCCAACGTCACCGGTGTCCAGGTCCTGCTGCAGGCCTGCCTGGATGCGGGAGCACAGCGGATGGTCCAGGTCTCCACCGACGAGGTCTACGGCAGCGTGGCGGAGGGGTCATGGTCGGAGGCTGCGCCGCTCGCGCCGAATTCGCCCTACGCCGCCGCCAAGGCCGGCGGCGACCTTATGGCCCTGGCGTATGCCCGCACGCATGGGCTCGACATCAGCATCACCCGCTGCTGCAACAACTACGGCCCGTACCAGTTCCCCGAGAAGGTAATCCCGCTGTTCGTCACGAACCTTCTCGACGGCCTGCAGGTGCCGTTATACGGGGACGGCCTGAATGTGCGCGGCTGGGTGCATGTGGACGACCATTGCCGCGGCGTTCAGCTGGTCGCCGAGTGCGGTGCGCCAGGGACCATCTACCACATCGACGGCAATGCGGAGTTGACCAATACCGAGTTAACCCAGGCGCTGCTGGAATGCTGCGGCGCGGGCTGGGACATGGTCACCCGCGTCCAGGACAGGAAGGGGCACGACCGAAGGTACTCCCTGGACGACTCGGCGCTGCGAGCGCTTGGCTATGCGCCGCGCACCCCGTTCCGCGACGGGCTGAGCGCGACGGTGCAGTGGTACAAGGAGAACCGCCACTGGTGGCAGCCGCTCAGGCAGCCGCCCCGCACTGCGGGTGAGTCCGCCCGGCCTGCAGCGGTTGCGCAGGCCGGAACGAGCGAACGAAGCGCATCCGGGCGATGAGCAGGTGGCTGGTCGCAGGAGCCGGGGGAATGCTCGGCCGTGACCTGGTCACTGTTCTTCGCCGCAGCGGCGAGCAGGTGACCGGCCTGGCCCGGGCCGAACTCGATGTGACCGACGAGGCGGCTGTCGGCTCGGCACTGAAGCGCTACCAGCCGACGGTCGTAATCAACTGCGCAGCATGGACGGCAGTGGACGACGCTGAAACGGATGAGTCCACCGCGCTCCTGGTGAACGGCCGGGGTGCGGCGAACGTGGCGGCGGCCTGCGCGGCCAGCGGCAGCCGCCTGGTGCACATCTCGACCGACTATGTGTTCGGCGGGACTGGCAGGCGGCCGTATGCGGAAGATGATGCCCCTGCTCCGCGCACGGCCTACGGCCGCACGAAGCTGGCCGGGGAGCGGGCCGTGCTCGGCTTCCGTCTGCAAGCCTGCTACGTGGTGCGGACCGCCTGGCTGTACGGGGCACACGGGCCGAACTTCGTCAAGACGATGGCCCGGCTCGCAGGCGAGCGGCCGACGGTGGACGTGGTCGCCGACCAGATCGGCCAGCCAACCTGGACGGAAGATGCCGCTGAGCAGATCTTCGCGCTGGTGTCCTCGGACCCGGCGCCAGGCATCTACCATGCGACCAGCTCAGGTGAGACCTCATGGTTCGGGCTGGCCAAAGAGATTTTCCGGCTGCTGGGCGCCGACCAGGACCGGGTGCGGCCGACTACGAGTGATGCCTACCCGCGGCCCGCCGCCCGGCCGGCGTACAGCGTGCTCGGCCACGCACGCCTTGCCGCGGCGGGGATCGAGCCGATCGGCGACTGGCGGGCGGCGCTGCGACGGGCCTGGCCGCAGCTCGTGTCGTGAGTTCTTCGCTACCCGGCGGGGGTGTCGCCCAGGCGCTGCGGGCTGTACTGCAGGCTGACCGCATCGCCGCCGTCCGCGGCGCGCAGGCGGGCGGCGAAGGCGAGGCACTCGCCGTAGTCGGGGAGCAACCCCGCGGAACGGGCCTCGGCTAGGGAGGGGGCGGCCGCGTCCTTGTCGGACAGGATGGCCTCGACGTCCCCCGGCCAGGCAATGCCGATGTCGGGGTCGAGCGGGTGCACGCCGTGCTCACGGCCGGGCGCGTATGGCGCCGAGCACAGGTACAGCACGCTGGCCTGGTCGCTCAGCGCCATGAACGCATGGCCAAGCCCCTCGGCTACGAAGACAGCACGCCGGTTCTCCTCATCGAGATGCACCGCTGTCCAGCGCCCGTATCCGGGTGAGGAGACCCGCAGATCCACGACGACGTCCAGTATCGCGCCATTCACGCAAGTGACATATTTTGCCTGGCCTGGCGGTACGTCGGCGAAATGGATTCCCCTGATGACCCCTCGCCCGGACACTGAGCAGTTAGCCTGCGCAACTTCCATGGGGCGGGATAAATCGGCTCGGATATCGACATCCCGGAACCATTCCAGAAATGTTCCGCGCTGGTCGGAGTAAAGACGCGGGGTGAAGACCCAGGCGCCGTCAACCTCGAGTGCCTCCATGCGGAAACCATAGACGGACCACGGCCATCCCCGCTAGGATCTGACATGTTGCAGTCGGGCAATTACTTGATGCTGCACAGCTACGGGACGGAAGATGGCAGATCACGCCAGCTTCTCCCCGGCCACGAGCATCGATGTGCGTATTTCACCCACCTGCATTCCCCGGGGGAGCGGGGCACGAATGAGAACACCAATGTGCTAATCCGGCAATACGTCCCCAAAGGGGGACACGTTCCCTCTGTTCCGGTGTTCCTGAATGCCGCACCTCATTCGCTTAAGATCCGGACGTGGCGTATACTGCGCTACGGGACCTACTGCGCTACGGGACCCCGGCCGAAATGCTCAGCGAAGTTGCTCCCACCGGCTGACACCGCCCCTGGAATGCACACCGCACCGGTCTGATCAATGGCATCGCGCAGCTTCCGTTAGACCGATCACTTTTACATTCACCACCGCTGTGAAGGAATCGATCATGGCATCCAGGAAGATCGGCTCAGGTATCCTTCTCGCTGGCGGGCTCGTCCTTGCGCTGTCCCAATCAGCGGCCTACGCCGACCGGCTCCCGGTCGCAAGCCGCCCGGCCCGGGGAGCGGAGATCCACGGCACGCACAGAGACACGACTGCCATACTGAAAGAAGTCGACGGCGGTCCGGAACTGAAAGAAGTCGACGGCGGTCCGGATTTCTATGCGAGGTTCGAGCCGTCGCTTCCTACCAGTCCGTCATTCTTCCCCATCGGGGTGTGGCTCGCAGCAGTAAATAAGCAGAAGGACATAACTTCAGATCAGGCTGCGGGACTCAACACGTATGTCGGGCTTACTAATACCAGTGACTTCAGCCTGCTTGGGCCGTCAGGCATGTATTTCGTCTCCAATCAGCCCCGGAGAGCAGTAAAAGGCACTGTCGGCCGCTACGTCAATGACGAAGTAGATATGTGGGCCGGTGCAGGTAATGCAGCATGGACGGGGAATTCTCCTGGTCAGGGAACTATCTGCGAGCCCGCTGCCGCCGCATGTGGATACACGATTCAGGCAGACATCGTTAAGGCGCTCCCTAAGGATCATATGTTCAGATGGTCCAATTACGGCAAGGGAGTGGTCTTCTGGGAGAGCGACGCCAACGCCGAGAAGTTTGTTAATGATTACCAGGATGTCGTATCAGTCGACGAATACTGGTTTGCTGATGACTCCATCTGTATTGCCAGTCAGGGTGGTAAATTTTATCGCCCCAGCGTGCTGGTAAATGGATATCTCCCGCCCCAGCTATGTCATCTGGCAGCGAATTACGGCAAGAGCATCGACCGGGCGCGTTACCTGGCAGGAGACAGCAAGCCAATATGGGCTGTCGTCGAGCTGGGCCATCCGTTCCTGGCGAGTAGCTGGCCTAGTATCACTCCGCCGGAGGTGACCGCTGCGGTCTGGCAGAGCCTGATCGCCGGGGCCCGCGGCATCGTCTATTTCAACCATAGCTTCGGCGGAAAGTGTCTCACTCTTAACGTGCTGCGCGACCCCTGCTATTCCAGCATCCGGGCAGCCGTTACGACGGTAGATCATGAGATTGAGTCACTGGCTCCGGTCCTGAACGCGCCGTTTGCCGAGAACGTGGTAACGGCCAGCTCTGGCGTCAACATCTCCACAAAATGGTATGATGGTCACTTCTATGTACTGGCAGGCTCTAACACTCCCAATCCGCAGACGGCGCGCTTTAGTATGCCGTGCGCTGGTTCGGCTACCGCTACAGTGCTCAACGAGAAACGAACGATAGCGGCTCCTGCCGGTACTTTCAGAGACTATTCGCAAATGGTAATGCCGTGCATATCTACCGCATCAACGGGTGTTATGCCTAATGCTACCGGGTAGTCGCGGGGCTGGCCGTCACTGCGGATCATGATCGGGGATCGTGTCGCCGGTCTGGTGCTGCTGCGGGCGCTAGCGGATAGGACAGGCCTGACCCGGGCTGTCGCGGGCGCTGGCCGCGCCGCGGCACCTGCAGGTGCGTCAGCGATCTTGCACGGATGCTGTAATTGGGCCAGCTAGCGCCTCAGCGGCCCGGCTTCTCCTGCTGACCTGGTTGCTGATCCGATTCGGTCTGCTAATCGCCGTCGATGGCGTCCATTCCAAAACGGCGGACGGCGCATGCACGATCAGCGCTATGATTTCACGCAGTGCAGTCATCCGATTACCCGCCGTTATCGGACAAACAGAGATACTGCGGTAAATCTCCGCCAGCAGAGGCTACTCAGGGCAAAGCCTCGGCAAACAGCCGGAACAGGCAGACACGGCGGGGAAAAGTGCCCGCGTGCACTCCTTGTACCCACTGAATTCTTGGAGGTGCTCATGGAGATTACGGTCCTTGGTCTCGGATACGTCGGAGCGGTGGCAGCGGCTTCCTCGCCGACAGCGGAAACAAAGTCGTCGTTGTCGACATCAATCAGACAAAGATATCGCAGCTCAACGCGGGCGGCAGCCCCGTCATGGAAGCGGGCCTGGATGGCTGATCGCGATAATGTCCGCGATGGCAGGCTATCGGCAACCGACGACCTGGCTTGCGCGGTTAGCGACAGCGAGGTGACGATTATTTGCGTCGGCACTCCGAGCAGCGTTTCCGGTGACGTCAGGCTGACGGATCTGGACCGCGTGATCGACCAGGTCGCCATTGCGCTCCGGCAGTCGGACTCCTGGCACCTCGTGATGCTGACGTCCACCGTCCCCCCCGGGACTACCGAGAACCGCGTGATCCCAGAGGCTCGAGGAACTATCCGGACGGAAATGCGGGCAAGACTTCGGCGTAGCGTTCTCGCCGGAGTTCCTCCGCGAGGGATCCGCGATCCACGACTACCGGAATCCACCAAAACCGTAGTCGGTGCCAGCGATCCACGCGCGCTTGACTGCGCAGCCGCTGTCTTCCGCCCGTACGCGCGCGAAGTTACCGCCACCAGGATATCGGTGGCGGAGATGGCGAAGCTTACCGACAACTCATGGCATGCCCTCAAGGTGGCCTTCAGCAATGAAATCGGCCGATTCTGTTCCGCGCTGGGCATCGACAGTAGTGCCGTCATGAACATATTCAAGTCCGACACCCGGCTCAACATATCTGCCGCTTACCTCACTCCTGGATACGCCTTTGGCGGGTCTTGCCTGCCAAAGGACCGCCGTACACTGATCTACCGTGCCCGGCAGCTCGGCGTGGAGATCCCGGTGCTCGAGGCGGTGCTGCCAAGTAATCGGTCGCATGTCGAGGCCGCACTGCGAGCTGTTCAAGGATTCGGCGTGAAGCGGATCGCGCTACTCGGCTTAGCGTTCAAGGCGGGAACAGACGACCTCCGCGAGAGCGCAATGCTCGAACTAGCCGAGCGACTGCTCGGCAAGGGATACGAGATCATCATTCATGATGAATATGTCAATCTCGACCGCCTTGTGGGTGCTAACCGTGAGTACATCGAGACGATGCACCCGCACATCGCCGGCATTGCTCAGTGACAACCTCGAAGTGGCCCTCAAGGACGCCGACCTGATAATCGTCGCACAGGCCAACCCGGCCTACGCCCTTCTTAGCGAGCAGGTCACGGCCGTCCCGTGCTTGATCTTTCTGGAATCGCCCGCACCGCCGTCCCGGCCGCCAACTACCAGGGACTGGCGTGGTGGAGGGGCGAGCGCGCCCAAGGCAGTCCGTTACACGTCCTGATCCTGGTCCAGAACCTTCCCGTTCCTTTCGATCGCCGGGTCTGGGCCGAGGCCCTCGCGCTTGTCGGCACCGGATGCAAGGGTCATGTCGTCTGCCCGGGCCACGAGAGGCATCCGGGTCGGCGCGAGACTATCAAGGCGTACGGATCTACCGATACTGGCCCGGTCCCGAGGCGCGGCGGTCCTTCGCCTATCTGGCCGAGTACTTGATCACAATCCTGTGCCGCTGCCGCCATCACCTCGAGAATCCGCCTGCGCGGCGTTGTCCGGGCTGTGGTTCCGCCCGTTGCGATCCACGGACCTGCCTCTTTCTCGTTGGCTTGCCGCTGGTCGCGCTCGGGTCGTGCCTGATCTACGACCATCATGACGCGTGCCCTGAGCTGATGATCGCAAAAGGCCAGCGCGACGGCTGCTGGCAGGTCCGGCTGATGCGGCTCTTCGAACGGCTCACGTACCGGTACTGCGACGTGTCCGTCGAAACCAACGAGAGTTATCGTGAGTATCGCCCTCGGACGTGGCGGGATGTCGCCTGAAGACGTCTTCGTCGTGCGGTCCGCGCCGGAATGCAGCCGGTTCGCAACTGCCCGGCCGGACGAGAAGTGGCGCTACGGACGCGAGTCATCTGGTCGGCTATGTGGGAGTAATGGGGCATCAGGACGGCCTCGATTACCTTGTCGAAGCAGCCCGGTAATCATGCAGCGAGTGCGCGGCGCCACGATATCCAGTTCGTACTAGTGAGGGCCGGCCCCGAGTTTCCTCGCCTTCGCGAGCGCGTTCAGTCCCTAGGGCATCGCCGAGCATGTGGTGTTCACCGGGCGGCTGTCGGATGGAGAGAGCGGCGCAGTGCTCGCGACGGCTGACGTCTGCGTGAACCCTGATGAGGCCAACCGGATGAATGACATCTCCACCATGAATATAAGGTGCTGGAGTACATGGCGCTCGGCGAGCCGATGGTCCAGTTTGACCTGCATGAAGGACGGGTCTACAGCTGGCGATTCCAGTCTCTACGCGACGCGCAACGACGCCGCCGCACTGGCCGCCTGCATCGTCCGGCTTGTCGATGACCCGCAGGCGCGTGCCCGAATGGGACAGTGCGGCCTGCAGCGGCTCACGACGACGCTGAGCTGGGACCTGCAGGTTCCGCAGCTCCTGGCCGCCTATGACCGAGCCATCGACAAGCAGGGCCGCGCTACCGCCGATACCCCCCGGCGGGAGCCCAGGGCACCGAGACCGGCGAGTCTCGTTCGGGTACCTGCGCCCGCTCTGGAGCCGGTGGCTGCGCCCCCGTCCGGGCGAGTGGCCGCGCATGATGCCTTCGATACCGCCGAGGTCAGCGAGCAAGCAGGGTACGTCCTTGACCACCGCGGCGAGAATGTCGAGACCCTGTGATGGACCAGCGCCGCTGCGGATCATCTGCGTGGCCGGGGCCCGGCCCTGATTCTTCACGAAGGTCAAGCCGGTCATGGACGCACTGGCCGAGCGCGGGGCCGAGGTCATCCTCGTGCACACCGGCCAGCACTACGACCCGGCTATGAGCGACGTGTTCTTCGCCGATCTCCGGCATCCGCCGCCCCGATTACTTCCTCGCCGCGGGCTCGGGCAGCCACGCCGTGCAGACCTGCCGGGTGATGACGGCGTTCGAGCCGCTGGGCGGCCGACCTGGACCCCGACGTGGTGGTCGTGGTCGGCGACGTGAACTCGATCACTGGCATGCGCCCGGTCCACCGCGAAGCCTGGGGTGCTGCTCGCCCATGTCGAGGCCGGCCTGCGCAGCCGCGACCGGTCGATGCCCGAGGAGATCAACCGCATCCGTCACCGACCGGGTCATCGACTACCTGTTCGCTCCCTTCGCACGACGCGGCGGCCAACCTGCGGGCCGAGGGACACGCGGAGGCGCGCAGATCCACCTCGTCGGCAACGTCATGGTCGACACGCTGCTCGCGAACGCCGGACGGGCCGCGGCCAGGGGCACCCGGCCAGGCTGGGGCCTCGAGCCCGGGCGGGTACGGCCTGGTGACCCTGCACCGTCCCGCGAACGTGGACGATCCCTGCGGTGCTCGGCGGCGCTGCTTCCCGCGCTCGCCGAGATCGCTCGCTCGTGCTGCCCGCTGATCCTGCCCGCCCACCCCCTGGCGGCCTAAGCGGCTCGACTTTGCGCTGGCCGGCGGAGCCCATGCGGGTCACCCTCCCGCTCGGCTACCTCGACTTCATCGCGCTGGAGGCATCGGCGCGGCTGGTGCTGACCGACTCCGGCGGCGTGCAGGAGGAGACCACAATGCTCGGCGTCCCGTGCCTGACGCTCAGGGGGGACAGCACCGAATGGCCGGTCACGCTCACCGAGGGCACCAACCGGCTGGTCGGCCGCGACCCTGGCCTGCATCACCGCCGCGGCCCGCGCGAGGTGCTGTGCGTCCCGCGCCAGCGCCGCGGCGGCCAGCCCTGTGGGATGGCCACGCCGGGCAGCGCATCGCAGCTACCCTGCTGACCTTCGACGCTAGGGAACGACTGCGCCCGACGGCCTTGCCGGTCGTGCGGGGCCGGGACTCTCACGTGCCAGCGTCGACGGCCCCGGGCCCGTGAAGGTGCGCGGAGGCCGAGGGCCTATCTGCAGTGACGTCGTCCTTGCGCGTCGTGAGGCCATGGCGTTGCGGAGTAGGCCCGCCAGTGTCTCCTCCGGCTCCCAGGCGCGCCGCATCGACGACCGTTAAAGACGTCGGGCGCCTCCGGCCGGTCGGCGGCTAGCCGCGTCCACGGCGACACGAAGGGCGTCTTCTGGCGTGCCGTCGCAGAGCCATACCCAATCCGGGCCGAAGATGTCTCTGCAGGTCGCGATTCGCGGCCGTATCGTTTACGATCGCGGGCTTTCCCAGCGACAGAGCCAGATGCGCTACGCCCGAGTTGAGGGCGCTCCGGGCTCAGCGTATGGCATTAGCGACGGCAGTCGGCGGCCGCAAAAATGGTCGGCACCTCGTCGTCATTGATGAAGCGAAGGAATCAGGCGGACGTCCTTTGCGCCGTCGGCCTCGCGCCTAATTGCCGTCTCGAGCTCGGTGGTCAATGGCCGTCCAGCCACGATGAGCTGCGGGCGCGGCACGGGCAGCTGCTCTCCAGGCGCGTATTAGATGCGGGAATGTTCTTGTACGGTCTTATAAGGCCGAAAGAAAGGAAAACGGGCACGCTGATCCAGCCTGAATTCCGCACGGAAGGTGGCGACGTCTGGACAGGCCGTGTAATAATCGCGATAGTGACCGTGGGGTATTATTGAAACCGGAATCTGAGCCAGCCGAGGATACCGATCGACCAGCAGTGCCGTAGCACCTTCGCCGAAGGATATAAGAAGGTCGACCTGAGATACAAACAGCTTGTGGAACAGTCGCCAAAGCCGGGCGCGGAAAATCTCATGAGCCTCTAGATCGTGTCCTGTCCATACGATCGCCGCGCCACGAAAGCGTGCTAGCCATATCAAGCTCAGGAATGTGGCAATATCAAATAACGCGCCGACTATAGTCCGCCAGCGAACGTGCCATTCTGGCCAATGGATATGAACCACATCGTAGCGATTGAGGAGCAGTTTCTTACGGGAGAATGCACTTATCCGAGCGCCGCACTCAACCGCCTCGGTGAAGAGTAAGGCAAGGAACGGGTTGTCCGCAAGTGCACTCGGAGATGGGCTCATGAGTACATTAACGACGCCGCGGCTGAGGCTGTGCGGCCGAATTCGGTTCATCTAGTCATTGAGACGGAGACTCCTCATGCATTGTTCCAGCAAGAAAACGCCGCCGCACATCAGGCGGATTTGTAAGCAACCCATCGAAGTCGTCGATTGAACTTATTTTAATTCAACAGGCAGTTCCTTCTCACGCGCCGTACCTGCGGAAGCATCATCGTTGTAATGGCCAGCCGTGAGCCCGATGGCCGCAGCCAATGCGTCAGCGCGGCGGGACCATGAGTGCCGCGCGGCGAACGCTCGGCACCGCTCAGCCGTGGACTGACTCTCGTTCCGAGGCATCACAGCCGGTCTTGGCTGGCTTGCCTGGATCACCCGCGATATAGCGCAACGCGTCGACGAAGGCCGCATGATCGTCAGCCAGGGCCAGGATGCGGTTGGGAAGGGCTTCATGGCAGCTGCGGGTGAGATCGTCGAGGAGCCAGCGTGCCGCGGGCAATGCCGTGCTGACCGCCTGCCGTCCGGCGCTGATGTAGTCCAAGGTCTTGAGCGGGAACGAAGCGCGGTTGAAAGGGTTGTCCACATACGGTGTGATGCCGATATCGGTCGCGGCAATGTAGGCAGGTACCTCGTCTTGCGTCACCCGGCCCACATATTTCACTCGGGGGCGGGCGGTCAATGTCGTGAAGCGCTGCGGTTCCCATCGTAAATCGTGCGGACCTACCACCAGAAGCGAGAACCCGGCGTCGGCGATGGCTTCGATAAGGTCCATGTCGATCCGGGCGTTGAGCCGGCCGACCAGCCCCACAACCGGCCGTGGCAGGTCCCCTGATGTGCCGGGGGCAAGCGATGCGTGCTGGCTTTCACTGGCGTGCAGTCCGTTAGGGATCAGCGGCACCGGGGCGCCGCGGAGAGCAGACCAACGTCCTGCCAGGAGCGGCGAAAGGGCCGTCACAACGTCTGCGCGATCGACAGCCCTTCTTTCCTGGACCCGGAGCCGACTAGCCGAGATTCTCATCAGTTCGGCGCCAGCCACGTAGTCGTCGGTGCCGTGCAACGCGCTCACCACACCGCCACCCCACCGGCCCAGCACGTCTTCGAGAGTGGTAGATAGGACAGCGAAGGGCTCGATACCTGTCCGGCGGAGCGCCCAGCGTATTTGCGCCCGGACGAGTGGTCCTGTTGTGGTGCAGACTCCGAAACGGCGCATCCCAGGAAGCGCCGTAGGTGTCAAGCGGGTGACCTTATCGCTCATCGCTGAAAGTATCGGCCGTGCCGTCCGGCGCGCCCCGAAGCGACGCTGAGCTGGCGTGGCCGGCGAGACTCGGGGGGTCAACCCACAAGATGCGGGCATGCCGCTCCATTTCCTTTGTCAAGCTGCGATCAGTGCCGGGATCTTCCCAAAGCTGATTGGCTATCCAGAACGAGATACAGGGGTCACTCGGCGCTCATTACGGTCGCTCCTCATTGGGCGGTGTCATGGAGAACCTCGGCACTTCGCCGCGGCCAGCTTGCGGCCGGACCGATGGGCCTTTGCCTGCAGCGGACGCCGGGAGGTCCAAGCCATCCCAACTCTGGGGATCGAAAAGCTACCGGACGCGCCTTCAGCGGACGGCTCAACCGGGCGTTTAATTGAAGGATGCGCTCCGACCTCGGTACTGGCCAAGTTCGCGCGGTCGGCGTGGCCGCTGGCTGGTTCCGTGGCCTTCTCTCGGATCCCAGCGCCGCGCTGCGACGGTCTCCTGGTACAGCGGAGATGTCGCGCTGAGATCCTGGCGCAAGGGCGGAAGCCCGAGAATGTCGCAATAGGCCGCGGTCCGGCGACGTCAGGGTAAGTTGACCGTGAGAGCGAACCGTCATGAGACGACGGAAGCCTCTTTTGGCTCGCGGTGCCGAATCGGTGCGTCAATTACTCCGCGGATGGCCGAATGGCCTGGCGCGATGGCCCCGGCCGAACCCGACTTCCGACGCCGACACGGCGGCGGCCGCATTCGCAGGGAGCGCCGCGGCCGCATTGACGGAGGGCGACCGGAGCAGAGCAAGCAACGATCGCATGCGGTAGACGAGCAACCCGACAATAGCGGCCGTCGCCACGCCGCTCGCGGCGAGTGCCGTGAAGTCGTTAGGGGCCGCCCTTGCCGCGCCCACCGCAATGAGCCATGCGGCTGCTGCCCCGGCCAGCGGAAGCCAGAGATGCGCACAGAGAGCGCGCAGGCGGATGCCCGCTTTGCTTAGTTGGACCAGTCACAGGGAGAACGCAGAGCGCGGCGACCGCGAACTCTCCGAGGCTGGCTCCGTATATGCCGTCCGCATGGGCGCCTAAGGCGAGAGCTGGAACCAGCGCCAGCAGCCACGCCAGCTGAATGATCAGCAGGAAACGGGACCGGGCGAGGACCACAGAAGAAGTCGTAGGCGGCCAGAAGAACTTGCACGCCGCCAAGGAGCGCGAGCCACAGCAGTGGCTGAGCTGCGGGCAACCAGTGCGTGCCGTAGACGAAGCTGATCAGTGGCGGGGCAGCCCCCCCGATGAGAAGGCAAATCGGCAGGGCTACGGCGCACAGCAGCCCCGCAGCGGACAAGAAGGTAGTGCGCATAGCGTCGCCATCGTGCTGAAGCCGCAGAGCACCGCCGGGCCCACTGTGCGGGCCGGTTGGGAGAACATGCCGAGCGGCCAGGACGCGAGATTCAAGGCGAGCGCGTAGAAGCCGAGCGCGACCGGGCCAAGCATATGGCCGACGATGACCTGGTCCACATTTCCAACGGCAAACGTCAGGATACCCGCTCCGCCGAGCGGTAGGCCAATCTGAGCAAAGCGCGAGCCCTTGCCGGATTGAACCCAAAGCGCAGCGATTCCGGCACAAAGGCCACGGTTGGGATACTCCTGCCCGGCCACACAGCCGACCAAGCGGCCGATTGCGAGACTCATGGCCCCGTAACCGGACCAGGCAAGGGCGACAGTCACGATCGTGCCGAGCCAGACGTTCACCATGTCGGCGACAGTCCTTTTGCCCTGGCGGAAGTTCCGTTGCAGCAGCGCGGCGGGAATGCCGGTAAACCCGTCACTCAGGACTGCGAGAGCCAGGATCCGAACAATTGTGCTGGCCGCAGGTGCGCCCATGGCCGAGGCGTAGGCTGGGGCGGCGAGGAAGCAGCCGATGTAGACGACCACGCTGACGGCCAGGGAGATGGTCCTAACAGTCGGGACGATCTCGCTCGGGTCGCCCTGCCACCGTATGATCGCGACGCTCATTCCGATCTCGTTGAAGTTCAGCAAGCGCAACGAGCGCGACGTACGCGACGGCGTAGGTGCCGAATGCGTGGGGGCCCAGCAGGCGGGCGAGCATGACTCCGATCCCGAGCATGCCGACCTTGTTCAGCACGGTGCTGCCGAAACTCCACCCCAGCGCGCGGGAAGCCCGGCCCGTCAAGGTGCTGCCGTCCGCGGGCGAAGCGTCTCGTCCGGAGCTGCGGCCGCCTCCGTCTCGCGCGGACATATCTGTGGCGCGCGCGCTGGCGGCGAACTCTCCGCTGCGCTGTTCGATCACATGAGGCCTTGCGCATTTGTCAGGGACCCAGGACCCGTGACACTGTGGCCGGTTCCACGGCGCCGCGGCCGGCGACCGCAGGCAGCACCAGGGCACGCCACGCCAGGTAGGTGGACCGGGGGCCGCGTGTCTTGACTGACCATTATGGCCGGTGCCCGCGCCATAATGGCCGGTGCCGGCGGTCGTTCCGCAGCTCGGACACCAGCTCGCAGGACGGGGACGGAAATGCAGAGCACGCGCTGGATCGGGGTGCTTTCCGGGGAACCTCGCTCCTCACGCGCCCCGCCCTTCTCCGGTTCGCAGGGCCCCTCTTCGACAAACGTTTGCGCGGACGGCCCACGCGAGCAGTGTCATTAGAAGGTCCGCCACCCTTTCACCGGTCACATCATGTCGCTAGTCAGCTACACCAGGTGAGATCGTAGCGGGATAGACCCAACGCCGTAGAGGTTTCCGCCCGGCTGCAACCCATCTCAGGCTGCGCGTTCCCGCCAACCGGCCCTGGGCACCCAGGGCCGTGAACGACATTGGACCCGCGGATGGCGGCGGTCATCTCGGGCACCTGCTTCGGCCTGGCCACGCGATGAACTCGCCGATCGAACCGAGCTCCACCGCCTGCCGGTGGGTCCCGGCCGCGAATTCGGCTAACTGGTATGACGAGCCTTGGTGGAGATTCGCGTTCCAAACTCGACAAACCCGCACCTACGAATACCCGCAGGCCTCCGTCAGGGCTTCGCCAGCCCCAGCGACCAAGGTTCGCTAGGCTGTCGCTGAGCTCAAAGTGTCTACTCCCGGCTAAATGTCGCGAACAGAACTATAGTGCGGATCGGCACATCAGTAGTTAGCGGCTGACAAAATGGGGAGTGGTTCGTGGCGGAGGTTGAGTTGTTCTCGTGGAACCCAAAATGGCCTGTTTGCGGGGGCCGGGTAAGGCAGATTGTGCCGATCGAGAGGCCAGCTAACAATTTCGGCGATCTACTCGGCCCGATCATCGCAGAACGCCTAAGGCGAATGGCTGATCTTCCGAATGAGGCAAGGATAGCGGGGCGATTACTCAGTGTTGGCTCTATACTTCACCTTGCACGAGACGGAAGACGTTATCTGGGGTAGCGGCGTAAATGGGAAAATGCCCCCCAAATTCGCACACCTTTACCTTCCTTGACGTCCGTGCAGTCCGCGGGCCGCACACGAGAGGCTTTCTGCAGGATCGGGGAATCAACGTACCAGAGATTTTTGGTGACCCTGCGTTGCTACTGCCGCATGTCGCGCCTGAGCTACTGAATGCAGCACAACATAAGAGGCACAAGGTGACCATAGTGCCCAACATGGAGGACTTGCGCCTGCATCGCTCCCTTCGGCTGGTCCCCAATGTCCTCAACCCGCGCAGCGGACTGCGACGCTGCCTCTATCGCATCGTGCGCAGTGAGCTTGTCGTGGGATCGTCCCTTCACGCTATCATCGTTGCCGAAGCCTTCGGCATCCCGGCGCGGGTTGTCGAGTCCAAGGTCGAGCACCACTTCAAGTACGCCGACTATTACGCCGGGAACGGGCCGCGGGTGGTACTCGCCAGCGCCGACGATCCGGGAAGCCATCCGGGCGGGAGGCGAGCCATTGCCGCGGAATCTTGTCGGTGCGGCCGCTCCTGGACGCGTTCCCGGCCGACTTGTGGAAGTAACTCCAGCGCGCCGTGCGGGATCCCTCCCCGCCTTCGTTGGTCACGGTCGCGACGAGGGATCCCAGGCTGTGTGCCGCCTGTGGCCATCGTATGGCCGTGTCCGCTGCCGGTCGATTCCTATGTGGCTGTCATTCCTCGCGGCCTGGCTGCCACTCATCAGCTATAAACTGCAGCAGGCCTGCTCTTGCTCGCGTCCCGTTGGCGCAGGATGCCCCTTACCGCGCAGACGGCCACAAGCGCCAGGTCTGCCAGCCCGGCGTACACCCGCTTCGCGGAGCCTTGCTCTGCTACGGGCCCAGTGTCTCCGATGATCTGTGCCGAAATGCGCTTGCGCGGCGGCACCCCGGCATGTGCCTGCTGGGCTGCGAGGAGGCGGGCGAGGAGTCGCGCCGCGATCCGGAAGGATTGGTGCACATTTGCCGCGATCGGAGACGTGGCAGTCAGGGTTGCAAGCGGCTGACCGTAGTCCGGATACTGCTCACTATAGAGATTTACCAAAGCCATGCTGACACCGGCCGTCCCGCCTGACATGCAGGAATCTGCCTCTGAACCTGCGGGCTCATCACGACCCGCGTTATCGCATCGCCGCTCGCGATCAGAGACGGCGCGAACATCGTGTACGCATAAGGGGCAGACTGTGATTTCGGTAGGGGAAAAAACGATAAGCGCGCTTTCCGAGTATGTCAGGCGATTACTCCTGATTTCATAGCCCGCTCCGGCCGCCAATATGAGTACCATCGCCACCGCTGCCAGCTTTATTAGCTTTCGCATCGCGCCAGGGGGATTGATCATTGCGCGCGCTCCAGCGCACCCTTGCGACTGCGATCCAGCACGGTGACCAAGGCGGGCATGATGGCGATACGTATCGGCCCGGTTCGATACCGCGGGGATAATTAATTAAGGCACGGCAGAGACATCTCATCACGGTAGACTCAGCAAACGACCGAAGGCCGCAGCGCCCTCGTGACCGGGCGGCGGCGTTCTGGCGGTTATCGGCAGCGCTGCGGAGACTGGGCCGCAGATTCAATCATTGGGGCGGGTAGATGGCTTTGAGTAGATCGCGCCATATCTGGCGAACTCGTTGGATACTGACCACTGTACTGCTCATCCTCGCCGCAGCCGGAACCGCGGAAGCCGCTGCCTGAGCCTGCCGCGCTACTATCAGTCGGAGTCCTCGGTGGTGCTGCTGGCGTCACGGTCCGCCGCCAAGCTGAATGGCAGTAATCCGTTCCTGAGCTTCAACGCCTCGCTGACTCTCACCGCTGACGTACTGAGCCGGGCGCTCATGGCGCCACAGACCAGCCAGCACCTCGCCGCGCATGGTTTCCGCAGTTCGTATACGGTCGCGCTGGCACCCGACACGACAGCGATAACAGGGTCAGTCCTGCTCATCACGGTCACCGGCAGTAACCGGGCCGCGGTGGGGCACACGCTCACCGGCGTGGACGCGGAAGTCAGCGCCGAACTGGCGCGTCTGCAGAACGGCGTCAAGCCCTATGACAGGATCCGGGCTGCGACACTCTCGTTCACCCCGCGGGCAGCTCTCAACGTCAGTACCACCGCTAGGCCAGTGGTCGCCGTTGCGGTACTAGGGCTGCTGCTCGCCTTCGGGATCCCGGTCCTCGTGGACGCCCAGATCGCCCGGCGGCGACCGCGAGAGCCAGCGGTCCCCAGCGTCGTCCCCGAGCCAGCCGACCGCACCGCACCGGGCCCCCGCGCCAGCACCGAACCACACCTGCAGCCCGGCAACTGGCCATCGGCACGCAGCGGCACCAGCCCGCGTCCGGCCCGGACGGCACGCGGGGCCAGTGACTGAGGCTCTGGCGGCCGGCAAGGGGCGGGCGCTCCTGAATCCGGTGTAAACCGGCGGACGTGGTTCGGGCTTCATGGTCAGGTCAGGCGGTAGCTCTGACAGTTTCGGGGGGATCGCCGGGCTGAGCGGCGCTGACTGTGCGTGGCGCGTCAGCACGACGGTCCTGACCGGCTGGCCTGCCGCAGGCCGGGCGGCGGCTTGCCGCAGCCGGGCGGGCGGTTCGAGCAGGGACCGGCGCAGGTCCTGCAGCAGGCGCAGACCGTCGGCGGTCATGGTCAGGCCGCGCCAGCCGCGGGCGGCGCGGTCGAGGACAGCCCACACGAGGGCGAGCTGGTCTCGCCGGGGTGCCGGCGGATGACCTGGACCCTGCGGCGAGCTTCGCCGAAGGTGCGCTCGATGAAGTTGGATTGCTGGATGCGCTGGTGATGCTCGGCGGGGAACCGCCGGTAGGCGGCAAGCGCTCACGCAGCCAGCCGCATAGCCACCTTCCGCTCGGCACGCGCCAGCCGCCATAGCGCCCCCGTGCAGCCGAGGCACCGGGAAGCAGATGCCTGGTGCGATCGTGAAGGACATCACATCGAACGTCGCGAATGACACGGCGCCAACCGCCACCGACGCGGCAAGGCACTGCGCGAGATCGCGGCTCCGCGCGTCGGACGCCGTCAGTCGCGCCGTTCGCGCCGTCCACCAGCCCGTCACGAACAGCGCGATCAGGGCTATCAGTCCGAGGACGCCGGTCTCGATGAGCGACGTTAGATATTGATTGTCGACGAAAAAGTAAGTCTGCGGGAAGAACGTCTGGAATCCCTGGCCGAGCCATGGGTGCTGGGCGATGAAGGGGACGGCAGCGCTATACGCGTCTGTCCGCGACGCGCTGCTCGAGTCTGTGCCGAGCTGGCCGAAGAGCTGCGCGAAACCGGTGAGCACGCTGGGCTTGGCTAGCCACACCAGGATAGGCGTGCCAAGCAGTACCAGGTAGGCGCGGCGCCGGTCACGTTTCGGCCAGGTCGGGATGAGTACGACGCAGATAACAGCGAGGCTGAAAATGGCCGAGCGCGACACAGTCATCGGTATCGCCGCTGCGATAAGAGCTACCTGTGCCCAGCGGCGGAAGCGCACCGCGGGGGCGGCGAAACGTGCCTGATGGATAGCGAGCGGCAAGCACATCGCCAGCACGGAGGCCAACTCAAGCGGTTGTCCCGCGGTCGCGATGACCCTGACAAGGCCATCGCGGCTCGACAGATCCGTTAACTGGTCATGCACAGTGAGCCCGGGAATCGCAACGTAGCTCGTGAAGACGACGCCGGTGACGAACTCCGCG
This sequence comes from uncultured Actinomycetes bacterium, assembly GCA_963774825.1. Taxonomy (GTDB): domain Bacteria; phylum Actinomycetota; class Actinomycetes; order Streptosporangiales; family Streptosporangiaceae; genus DATBGO01. The sequence continues at coordinate 609,041 of CAVZGW010000006.1, forward strand.
ATCGCCAGCGCGGCCATGGCCGCCGCACCGGTGACCATCCGGCGAACCAGAGTCCTCAGCCGGTCCGCCCGGTCGATCCCGTCTGCCGCGAGCAGCAATACGCCAAGCCAGCCGGCCAGCAGAAGGAGACCCCGGTCGGCAGCATTCTCCAGCGCGGCAGGCATGGCGATCCTGTTGGCCGATACGTACGCCGCCACGATGGCACACCCGAAGCCGATGGCCGCGGCCCGGACCGGCTGCCGGCCCCGGTCCATGCCCAGTCCAGGATGCTGCCTGGCGACCAGGTACCAGCAGAACGCAACGGCCGCGAACAAGGCAGCGGGCGCGCCCGCCCCGCCGAACGACCCCACGACGAGCGTTGACGGGATGGCCATCAGCAGGACGACATAGCAGGTGAGCAGGGTGACTGCGTCGGCCCTGGGTGGCGGGGCCGCCACCGCCAGATGCGGGCTTGTCGCCAGGGCGGCCTGTCCGCGGCCGTGATCCGACATCTAGTTCCTCGTCTCGTTTCTAGTTCGTGATCAGCGCGGCATAAGCTGGCTGGAGCAGCCGAGTTCAGCGGGGCGCCACGGCGGCCAGAGCAGGGCCATGACAGCGGACCAGGATTCCCGGTGACCGCGCGGCACCCTCGTAAGCTGGTTCGCGACAGTAACCCCGTAATAACACCAGGACGAGATGGCATTATAGCGCCGGCGGTACAGCCGTACCCGGTTGACGACCTGCATTGCATGCGTCGCGTGGCTGCGGCCCGACTGGCCGCCAATGTGGACGGCCACTGCCCGTGGCTCGTACCTGACGAGCAGGCCCGCGTCCCGCGCGCGCAGCGCCAGATCGGTTTCCTCGGAGTAGAGGAAATACGTCTCGTCCCAACCGCCAAGCGTGTCATAGCACTTCCGTGACATGAGCAGGACCGCGCCGAGCGCCCAGTCCACAGTGCACGAGCCTGCATACGCCGACGGCTTGGATACGTACTCGGAGAAGACCGCTAGCCTGGTCTTGGTGAGGCCAAGGGCACGCGGCAGGCTCGGCTCGCGTCGCAGCGATAGTTCCAGGTCTCCCGCTGCGGATCGAACCTGCGGTGCCACGATGCCTACGTCCGGCTCGTGCAGCGCCGCCAGAAGCAGCGGGACCGATCCTTCATCTAGCCGCACATCGGGGTTAAGGACGAGAATCGCCGCCGCTGAAGTCGCCTCCCGAACGCCTCGATTGATGCCAGCGGCATACCCTAGGTTCGTGGCCTGCACCACGCGGCATCCGCCCCTATCTGCAACGAATCCGGCGGTCCCGTCGGATGAACCGTTATCCACGACGACAATGTCAGCTGTTACGCCGTCAAGGGCGGCGGGCAGTGAGTCAAGGAGATCACCCACAACGTGGGCGCTGTTATACGTGACGATAACGACCGCGAGGTCAGGTGACATATCAGGTAGCCTAGTGGACACCGTAGGCATAGCGGGCGCGCATTACCAGAAAGCGGTGTCCGCCAATGGCGGTTAAGTGCGCAGAATATCCCTGTTGTTCTTATACGTGCTAGTTACGGGGCCGAAACCGGTCGCCCGGTGGTGTCCCATATGTTGCCAGTCCAGGCGTTTCCGTCCCCCCTGGTGTCAAAGTAAGCGACGGGGCCGTACTGGCCGCTCTTGGGGTAGTAAATCTTGCTGAACCGGTTGTTCTTAATCACGATGTGCGAAATTTGATCGATTGCGCGCGGCGCCACCGTAGATGACGTAGCCTCCGCCGCCGAGGAGATTATTCTCGATTGTCTTATTCGCCACGGCCTGGCCTTCAGCGGATGCGTCCAGGCTGATGGCTGCGGTCTGCCCGAGGGAGTTCAGAATCGTGTTGCCGCTGATCGTGAGCGAACGCGTGGTGCCAGGGTCGAAGATGCCATCGCTGTGATCGCCGGCGATGTATCCCGGATTGTGAATGTAGTTGCCGGTCAGCAATCCGGAGGAAACCTGCAGGCCGTGGCTGAAGAACGAAACATTGTTGTCTTTGATTACCATACCGGTCGAATCCCCGTAGATATCGTCGATCGCGTAGCTGACCCGGCCGTAGGTTGCGTTCAGGCCACTGATCGTAGAGTGCTCGATCGTGACGTCGGCGGTGTGCCGGAGACTGATGCCGAAGAGCCCACCGGCGACGACGCTGTCATCGTTGATCGTCACCTTGGATGCGGAGATATTGAGGTTGCAGTGGATGGATAGCCCGGTGAGAACCGCACCTTCGCCAGTGACATCAACCTGCCCGTCAGCCGGGTTGTACCCCCAGCCTGGGCCGCTGGACACCTGGCCAGGCACCGACCGCAGGGTCGTGCCAGGCGGAACCCCCGTATTCGTTCCGTCCGGAAAGCCGCACGCATCAGGGACAGCAGCGCAGCCCCCGGGGATCGGCGCGGATCCATGAGCTGCCGGTGCCGATCCGGGTACCGGCTCGGCTGCGGACGGGCGTGACGGTGCCGTAGCGGACGCGGCTGGTGACGCCGGGGCCTGGTGGCCACGCAGGGCTAGGGCAGCTCCGATCACGGCGATCACGGCGAGCGTGAGCCCTACGGTGAGCTGGCGCATTCAGGGAGCCCCGCTTCTGTCTTGCGGCAAGCCGCACGTCCGCCGCGGCACGCTACGGCCAGATTCCTACCCGGCAACAGAGCATGACTGGCCGACGGCAACTACCTTAAGTCATCGGGAAACTACCATGTGCGTCTCGACGCCGCACCGGTTGGTCGGCTTTCGCGGGTGCTGTGGGGCTAACTGGTCCTGGCGGTGCCTGCCGCACCGCGAGGCAGCTCCCGCATGACGGCTGGCACTGTTCCTCTTCTGGCAGTGACCGCTAGCCGAACGGAGAACGCCGGTCGCACCTGCCCCGGCTTGCAGGGGCAGGTGCGATCGGATCAGGTTATCCTGCGCCGGGTCATGGAGCCGGGATGGTCTGCCCGGTGCTGTCCCAGACGTTGCCGGTCCAGGCATTTCCTGTCCCCTGGGAGTTGAAGTAGACGGCCGGGCCGTACTCGCCACTGTTGGCGAAGTAGACCTGGCTGAACCGGTTGTTCTTGATCACGATGTTCGACGTCGTGTTGCCGAGTGTGCTAGCAGCGTAGATGGCATAGCCTCCGCCGCCGAGCAGGTTGTTCTCGATGGTCTTGTTCGACACGGTCTGGCCGCCGGCCGGTGCGTCAAGGTTGATGGCCGAGGTCTGCGACATGTTGTTGAGGATCGTATTGTCGTTGATCACCAGCACGCCGCTGTTACCGGGGTCGAACACTCCGTCGATGTGATCGCCGGCGAGGTACCCGGGATCGTGGATGTAGTTGCCGGTCACCGTGCCGGCCGAAACCTGCACGCCGTGGTTGAAGGCCGAGATGTTGTTATCGCTGATCACCATCCCCGTCGAATTCTCGTAGATGTCGTCGATCGCGTAGGTAACCCTGCCAGTGGTTGCATTCGAGCCGCTGATCGTGGAGTTCTCGATCGTCGCGCCGGCGGTGTTCCGCAAGCTCACGCCGAAGTCACCCCCGGTGACGATGCGGTCGTCCTTGAGCGTCACGTTGGATGCCGTGATATTGACGTTGCACGGGATGGATAGTCCGCTGAGCACCGCTCCGGCACCGCTGACAGTGACACCTTCGGCGGCGCTGTACGTCCAGCCCGGTCCGCTAGAAACCTGGCCCGGAACCGTCTTCAAGACCATCCCGGACGGTACTCCCGTATTCGATGAGCCCGGAAAGACGGTTTTCGTACTGGCTGACGCCAACGCCGGCAGCAGCACGCCGAGCCCGAGGGCCACCGTAGCCGCGCCCGCCAGTCCAGCCGCGCCGATGGCAACGCGGCGTTTAATACCGCTGCCGCTGGTTGTCAGTTGCATGTCTGTACCACCTGTGGCGGAATTCCTCTTGCCGGCCATGACATTCCTTCTTTCCTGAACCTAAATGTTGCTGTGATACCAGTCTTTTAAATATTCGGATAATGACCTAGAGGCATATTCCCTGACTAGGACAGGGTCTTATGCCCGTCTGTTCGGCCCAGGGCGATCGGCCTGGGCACTTCGGCCTGCGATTTCAGGACGGCGCTTGCCGCTCGCCGCACCCGGTCCGGGTCATTCGGCCTGCGCATTCGCTCCGCAACCGCAAGCCGGCGCATTCATGGCCAGGCCCCAGGACCGCCAGGCCAGCCGCATCGGCAGAATCTGGCCCGCTGAGCCGACGGCAAAGTCAGACATGACAGCTCATCACCTGCGGGAGCATGAGATATGAGGCTAGGCCACCCGGGCTGTGCGCCGGTTTTGCGGGCCTCAGGCCGCCGACTGCCGGATAGTCACTTAAGCCCAATCAACTGCCGTACGCGGGCATGGCTAGGCCGAGGTTCCCCCCAAACCGACTGGTCGGCGCGTTTGACCAGGTGGCAGAGCCCTTGATCACGGAAATTACATGTCTACGAAGTCATGACCTGAGGCTGCTTCACCTGGTCAGCGCCTATATCGGTTTATCGGCCCAGGGGGGAACTACGGGCTAAGGTGGCGCGTACCTGGTGTAATTGGTTTACTTACGGCTTTTCTGTTATTCCTCGGGGCCCGAATTGTGCGACCGCGTCACCTAGCCAACCTGCAGGCCTGTAGGTTGAATCAGAAACTGCTCGGCCGTTGCCCTCTGGCCGCGCCGTTTGACGGCGGCCAGGCACACTCGGGGCGTTGCCGTCGGACTGTCAGCAGTACTTATCGGGAGGAATTATGAGAAGTATCAACGAGTTACGCTATCGCGTTGTCGATGGGCCTAGCTCGCTCGGGGCGGTCCGCCGATCCCGGCGGTGGGACTGGCTGCAGGCCACCTTCCCAAAGATCGAGTCGATGTCCGTCATCGACCTGGGCGGAACGATGGAGTCATGGCTGCGCGCACCGATTCGCCCCGCGTCCGTGCATGTCGTCAACCTGGACCCGCCACCGCTTGAAATACCGGACTGGATCCGCGCTGACCAGGCCGATGCGTGTCGGCTTCCGGCCCGCATCGCCACCGGCAGTTACGATCTCGTCTTCTCCAACTCAGTCATCGAGCACGTCGGCGGCCACGCGGAGCGGATGCGCTTCGCCGACACCGTGCACCGGCTTGCCGACCGGCATTGGGTACAGACGCCCTACCGGTATTTCCCGGTCGAGCCACACTGGCTCTTTCCCCGGGTTCCAGTTCCTGCCCTTGGCCGTGCGCGCCGAGGTCGCCAGACGGTGGCCGTTGGCCAGCCTACGATCATCGAGTCACGAGGACGGGCTTCGCGGGGCGCTAGGCGTCGAACTGCTCAGCCGGTCGGAGATGGCCTTCTATTTCCCTGCCTCGGCGCTGCGCTTCGAGCGCATGATGAGCCTGATCAAGTCAATGATCGCCGTCAAGCCGTAGCATGCGCGCCGCGTCTACCTGCAGGGCCACCGGCTGCGCACGGGTCATTCTTGCGGCCGCCCTGGCCGCGGGGCTGACCCAGTCCGCCGCGTGCTCTAGCCGGTCCGCTCCGGCAAGCACGCCAGCCACGAGGTCCGAAACCCCGGTAGCGTCCGGTAGCCCGGTCGCCCGACTGCATGAGGTGGATGGCGGTCCGCACTATTATGCGAAGTTCTCGCCGTCGCTTCCCGCCGACGCGTCGTTCTTCCCGATCGGCGTATGGCTGGCGGCCGTCAATAGCCCGGCTAATATCACTTCGGACCGGGCTGCCGGGCTTAATACCTATGTCACGCTGACTAGCAATAGTGACTTTCGCCTAGTCGGGCGATCGGGCATGTATTTCATCGCCAATAATGTCCATCAAGAAGGAACGGACTCGGTCGGCTGGTTCATTGACGACGAGGCGGATATGTGGGCAGGGCCAGGAAATGCAGCAGCGACTGGCAGCCAGTCTTACAACGGACCTTCCTGTCGGCCCGCGACGGCCAGCTGCGGATATACCCTTCAGCAATCCCTCGTTGCCGCGCTCCCTCATGATCACAAACTCAGGTTTGCCGACTACGGTAAGGGCGTGAGCTTCTGGGAGACCGATGCCCAGGCCGCGCAGTTTGTGGATAATTACCAGGACGTCGTGTCGGCTGATGACTACTGGTTTACCGACGACAGCATCTGCAGTGCCAGTCAGGGTGGCCGCTGGTACAGTTCCAAGTTGCTGGTGGATGGTTATCTCCCGCCGGAGATATGTCATTTGGCGGCTAATTACGGTCAGACGGTCGACCGGATCCGCTATCTGGCTGGCTACCGGAAACCGGTGTGGGCGTTCGTCGAACTGGGTCACCCCTACCCGGAGAAGAACTGGCCATCTATTCAGCCATCGCAGGTGGCCGCTGCGGTCTGGCAGAGCCTGATTGCCGGTGCCCGGGGAATTATTTACTTCAATCATAGTTTCGGCGGGCCCTGTATCACCGATAACGTGCTGCGCGACCAGTGCTATGCGAGGGTCCGGGCTGTGGTTACGAGCGTCGATCGCGAGATCGAGTCGTTGGCTCCGGTCCTGAATGCGCCGTTCGCCGATGGCGTGATTACAGCCAGTCCTGGCGTTAACTTCGCCACTAAATGGTATCGTGGTCATTTCTATTTACTCGGGCTCTAACAGCCCGACCGCAGTTGCGGTCACCTTCTCTATGCCCTGCGTCGGCTCGACTTCAGTTAGCGTGCTGGGGGAGGGTCGGTCCATATATGCTCACCACGGCAGTTTTACTGCCTCCTTTGATAATGGAAATGCAGTGCATATCTACCGAATCGACGGCGGCTCCAGCTGCGGCGCCTAGCGGCGGGTCGGAGACGCTCCGACCTGGCGATCATGAGCCTGAATCCCACCGGCCGGGCTGCAGCTCTCGACCGACCAGTGGAAGGCCGCACTCAACGCCTTCGACATCACCTTCGACGGCCGCCTATTCGCGAGCCGGAAGTAGAACCTACAAGATCAGTTACGCCGAAGTCCTGGCAGACCGAAGCTTCCAATCACGGATATCAATCGCCGTGGTGCTCAGCCAGGCGCGCGGCGAATGCGGCAGCCTGTGAGCGCCGATGCATGCCCAGCTTGGTGAGCAGGGACGGAGACGTAGTTCTTCACGGTCTTCTCGGCCAGGAACATGCGCTCGGCGATCTGGCGGTTGGTCAGCCCCTCGCCGATCAGCTCCAGCACCCGCTTCTCCTGCGCCGACAGCGAAGCCACCGGGTCCACGCTGGTCATCCGCTCCCGCAGCCGCATCATGACCTGGCGGGATGCAAGCGGGTCGAGGGTGGACTCGCCGGCCGCCACCTTCCGCACCGCGCTGACGAGGTCCGCGCCGGCACGTCTGCTTCGAGCACGTAGCCGGCGGCACCGGCCATGATCGCGCCGAGGATGCGCCTGGTCGTCTCCGTAAGCGGTGAGCATCAGGCAGGCGGTCGCCGGGCAGCGCTGGAGCGGATCTCACGGCAGACCGACACGCCGTCCCCGTCGGGCAGTCGCACGTCGAGTATGGCCACATCTGGCCGCAGCGCGGGCAGTCGCTGCAGCGCGGCCGTCACGGTATTGGCCTCGCCGATCACGTCGATGTCCTGCTCAGCCGTCAGCAGATCCCGGACGCCGCGCCGGACGACCTCGTGATCGTCGAGAAGGAATACGCTGATCCGACCCGGCCTGTTACTAGGGTCCCTAATACTAGGCTCCGGGTTCTTGGTCTTAGTCTCAGTCATCTGCGCCTCCCCTCTCCACGCCCAGGGCGAAGCTCCTACCGCCGGTGCGACCCGCCCTGGGTGGCATGAGCCATCCCCCAGCGATTGCATAGCGAACCGTCACAGCAATGTTACTATCAGTAGCTGGATGAGTGCTCACAGTGACGCCCACCTCGCGAGAGGATTTGACACAGTGGCTGAGAGCTCAGGTGGCCAACGAGTTCTCGTCGTTGATGATGTTGAGGCGATGCGAGTCGTCATCCGCCGCGCTCTCGGCGCGCACGCGGGTACGAGGTTGATGTCGGCCTCGACGCTGGCCGAGGGCGCGCGGGATGGCGCCTGGCCGGTACGACGCGGTGCTTGTGGACGCCCGCCTCGGCTCTGAGAACGGCATCGACCTGGTTGAAGCACTGCTCCGGGACGACCCGGCTGCGGGCGACGCGTTGCCTGCTCATGACGGGCGGAGCCATTGACTCGCTTCCGGATGGCGTTGCGCGCCTGGCCAAGCCGTTCCAGCTAGACGAACTGCTTGCCGCCGTGCAGGCACTACATCACCGGCTGCCGGGCCTACGCCCGCTCGGCTCCCGCAGGCCGTGGCGCCAGGACGCGAGACCAGCCCAGCGGCCGGTCAGCCCCGGGCTTGGCAGCTCCTCGGTCTCACCCGCCGACTTCGCGCCCATGAGCGCCGTGGCTTAGTCGACTTTCTGCAGACGGCCCGATACAGGAAATCGCCGCTGCCGCCCTCGAACTGCGCACTGACGTCCCGGTCGGCGCCAGCCGGTCCGGCGCCGCGGTTCGAGATGGCAATAAAACGGCTGGACGCAGCGGCAGCATCACTGCGCTGGCTGATTGAGGGGCAATCGCCGCTCCTGGCGCCCGGGACCTCGCTGACCACGGCCATCACGCAACGTGTTGCGTGGCTACTCGCCGCTCCGGTCACCGTGGACACCGGCCATCTGACAGCGCAGCTGAACGCGGTCGAGGTACCCGTGCTCGTCGACATCGTCGAGCTGCGATGCTGCTGCGGGGGGCACTTGACTGCCCGTAATGTGCGCAGGCACACGTCGCGGCGCGAATGCAGTCGCACATGGTCCACATCGAACTAACCCTCACCGCTACCGGGCAGGACAGCCTGGTGCTCGGTGACCCGGCGGCGGCGCAGGCAGCCTTGAATGAACTGGCCGATGCACTGGGGACCAGTGCGCAGGCCGAGTTCCGCGTCCGGCATTGGCAAGCTCGGATCGCGCTGCCGAGACACCGCGTGCCTATTGCTGACCGAGAGATATAGACATCGGCGAATTATTCGGTCGCATTATCTCGGGCTGTTGAGGGGAGGGACTGGCTCTGCGGTGACCTCGCCCGCATCACCCTGGCTGGCGAATGGGCGGCGGACCTCGCCCGCGAGCTGCTCGCCTTCTGACTGCGAGACCGCAGCCGACCTTACCTCTATATCAGGCTAAAGACCAACAACCCCGGATCTTTATCAAGAGCATCAAAAAAAACGCAATCCCGATCGGCCGAATACCCGGCCACAGGCGGCGTCGCCATCCATAATGTCGTCGCGTGAACACTGTCGTGATTCCCGCACACAATGAGGGCCAGATAATTGGTCGCCTTCTGGGACAACTCCATCCCGCCACGACGGCCTGCGAGCTGAAATTCGCGCCCGTCGTTGCTAATGGTTGCACCGACGATACCGCCCACGTGGCAGCCTCATTCGGGCCCGGGATCCGGGTCCTGTCAATCCCCGTGGCCTCCAAGCAAGCTGCCCTAAATACGGCATACGGTACCGAAGCTGAATTCCCGCGCATTTATGTGGACGCCGATGTCGAGGTGAGCGGGCAGGATATCCGCGCCCTCGCAGCGGCGCTGCGCCAGCCCGGGGTAATCGCCGCCGCTCCGGAGCGGGTGCTGGTCCTGACCGGGAGGCCATGGCCGGTCCGCTGGTTCTACGACGTCTGGGTGCGCTTACCCGAAGTCAGGAGCGGCCTCTGGGGCCGGGGCGTCATCGTGGTCAACTGAGTCCGGGCAGGAGCGTATCGCCGCATTGCCGCGGCTGCTCGGGGGATGACCTAGCCGCGTCGCTCTCTTTCGAACCGCAGGAGCGGGCTATCGTGCCTGACGCTCGCGTGCTCATCCATACCCCGCGAACCATGGCCGACCTGCTACGTCGGCGGATCCGCGCCGTCACGGTGGTTGCCCAGTTCGAACGGACCGAGGATGCGCCAGCGTCCACCGCGCGGACAAAGACCTCGGACCTGGCCGCCATTATCCGCCGCGAGCCGCGCATGGCCCCGCGGGTGGCACTCTTCCTGTCGATGGCAGTCCTCGCCCGGTTAAGGGCCCGCCGGGCGGTGCGGCGTGGCGACTATGCAACGTGGCTGCGGGATGAGAGCAGCCGCAGCAGCGACCGCGATCGCAAGCCGCGGCCCGCATGATTTAACGCGGCAGCGAAAGCGGAATCCTATCCCATTATGCCTACCGACGGACAGCGGGAACTGCCATGTTCGATGCACAACCGGGAATAGTTCCGAAAGCACAACACGGTCCCGCCTGTGTTTTACTCTGTTACCCGCCGGACGACCACCAGGCGCCATCATTCATCTGTCAACTAGGGCGGCGTTGCACGCTCTGGCAGATTAGTGCCCTTGTCCGGTGGATAGGGTACACGGGTTACCAAGCTCTCAGCCGGAAGCTATTCCGCTGATGGCGGCGGCTTTGCTAGCTGCGGAGAACATCGGCAACCGAAGGGAAAAGAAAGGGTGCTAGCGGCGCTATGAGCGTGACCGGCAATACAGTAGAAACTGATCACTGCCGACAGGCGCCGCTAGGCAGACCGCACCGGGCCCGCAGGCTTGGACAACGGCCTACCTTCGCCGGGCCGCCCTAGTCGACTGCGGGTGCGCCCTAACGGCCGGTGCGGCCGGCGGCTCAGATCCGGTTCAGCGGCGAGCAGCATCTCCCGCTCGCCTACTTCGGCTTCACCTGTGCGCTGCCCGTCCTTTGGTGGGCGTCTATGCTGCTGGCCTGGCGGCTATGACTCCCGGTTCATCGGACTCGGCTCCGATGAATTCCGCCGGGTCCTCAACGCGGCGGTCAGCCTTATTGCCGGGGTGGCCATCTTTTCGTATTTCGGGAAGCTCGACCTCGCCCGCGGTTATATGACGGTCGCGTTGCCGTCCGCAGCGGGCCTTGATTTAGCGGCCAGGCACCGGCTTGCGCAAACGCCTGCACCGAAGCGCAGCCGTGGCCTTGTACCCGGCGGGTCGTCGCGGTAGGTCACGTGGATGCCGTCGCCGACTGGTGGACCTACCCTACGGCGCGACAAGTATCACGGCCTGTCGGTGGTGGCCGCCTGCCTGGCCGACCAGCATGAACCGGGCGAGGTCGCCGGCGTGCCGTGGCGGGCCACCTGAACGGCATCCCGGCGGCCGTTCGCTTTCTTCCGCGCGGATACGGTCGCCGCGCTAGCCTGCCCGGAGATGGACGGGGAGGCAGCCACGTGAAGCTGGCCTGGGGGCTGGAGAAAACGGGTACCGACCTGTGCGTCGCGCCTGGCCCTGCTTGACGTCGCCGGCCCCCGGACGACCATCCGCCCCGTCGCGGGCCTGCCGCTGCTGCATGTGGACCATCCGGAACTTGGAGTGGCGAAAAGCAGGTCATCAAGGTATTCTGTTCGACAAGGCTATGCGCCGCTCCGCGCTGCTTCTTGCTCGCGCCCCTCTTCGGCGCCATCAGCGCTGGCAGTTACAGTGGCCGACCGGGGGGCCGGTATTCTTCCGGCAGACAGTGAGTCGGCAGGACGACGTCCTTCGCCGTCTACAAGTTCCGGACCATGGTCCGTGGACGCCGAACAGCGCAAGGCCGAGACTCACCTCCCGCAACGAGGCGGGAAGGATTATTGTTCAAGATCCGCCGGTGGATCCGCGGGTCACCCGCCCGGGCACGTGGCTGCGGCGCTGGTCGCTCGATGAGCTTCCGCAGCTACTGAATGTGCTGATCGGGGACATGTCCCTGGTCGGGCCGAGGCCCGCGCTACCCGAGGAGGCCGCGGAGCTACGGTGACCACATGCGGCGAAGGCTCGCGGTCAAGCCGGGCATCACCGGCCTGTGGCAGGTCAGTGGCCGTTCCGACCTGCCCTGGGAAGAGGCAGAGAGGCTCGACCTCCGCTATGTCGAGAACTGGTCCTTCGCTCCTTGATTTGCAGATGCTCTGGAAGACAGGGTCGGCCGTCTCCGCGGGTCTCGGGAGCGTACTAGCATGAGAGACGAGGGCCACCAGACAGGAGGGCGTGTTGTCCAGGTCAATGCTTCACCGTGCGGTAAGCACCGCACGCGCCGTGCGAACCGTGGTGGCCAGCCCGCCGTTTGCTACTCCCGGCCATTTCTACTCGCCGCTCACCGCAGAGGCAGACCGGGTCCGCGCCCTGCACTGGACCGAGGCCCCCGGAGTTGATCTGGCGGCGGGAACGCTGAGTGGCGCTGGCCGAACAGCTGCGGCCGTTGTTGGCCGAGCCCCTCCCCGGCCCGCGGTACAGCGCAGCCAACAACATGTACGGGTCCGGGACGCGGCTGTCTACCGGGCGATGCTGACACACTTGGGGCCGGCCCGCGCGTCGAGGTGGGCTCGGGTTACTCGACTGCGGTCGCCCTCGACGAGGCGGACGCCAACCCCCAGCTGTCGGGACTGGAGATCACCTGCATCGAGCCGTTCCCCGATCGCCTGCTCGGACTCCTCTCCGGCAACCCCACGGCAGTCGGCTCAGCTTGCTCCGCCAGCCCGTCCAGGATGTCGGTCTCGACGCCTACGATCGGCTCGGGCCGAGTGACATGCTCTTCATCGATTCAACGCACGTGGTCAAGGCGGGGTCGGACGTGATCTGGCTCTTCCTCCACGTGCTGCCCAGGCTGGCCGCCGGAGTGGTCGTCCACGTCCACGACGTATTCTGGCCGTTCGAATACCCGGCTCAGCTGGCTGCGGCAAGGCCGGGACTGGACGGAGGCGTACCTGCTGCACGCCATTCCTCGCCGGAAATGCGAGCTGGGAGATCCTCTTCTTCTCGTCGTGGTTCTGGCATACTCCGAGCCGCAGCTCGTCCCGGCACGGCTCGCGGACGAGAGGCCTGGGCTCCATCTGGCTCCGCAAAGTGCGATGATCGCTGATGGCATCGTCAAAGTGGAGCATCTTGGGTCGAAGCATCGCGCCGCACGCTAGCGAGCATCTGATGGGTGCGGCTCAGCGCCTGTTCGGCCGCGCCTAGATGGCCCCGGCTGGCCAGGCGCTGCGCCTCGCCAAGCTGTCTTTCTATCTGAGCTAGCCGAGACCGCTGCCGGACTTCGGCGAGAGCACGGTCGACGGCTGACGGGAGACGCGCAGGCCGGTCCTTCAGAACGTAATCAGTGGCGCCCTGCTTGATGAGCTCGACTGCCGCTTCGTCACCGAGCACACCGGACCAGCAGATGAACGGTATATCCGGGCACCGCTCCTGCACAATGCGGAGGGCGTCAGCACCGGAGAAGCCGGGCAGCGAATAATCGGAGATGATCACGTCCGGGTAGAAGGCAGTCAGCTGCTCGACGAACGAGGCCATGGTGTCCACGACGAGGGCGCTGAAGCTAAGGCCTGCGCTGGTCAGGAGGCGCTGCGCGAGCTCAGCATCCCAGGTTTCGTCCTCCAGGATGAGGATGCGGGCCTGCTGTGCGGCCGAGTCCGCCGTTTCGGGGGGCAGCGAGTCCGGCTGCCCGGGGGCGGGAGCTGCCTGCGACTCACGAGGCTCCGGTTCGGTGGGCTGGTGATCGTCGCTCATGGCTGTCGCCCCTCATCCGATGGTGCACTGACAATGGACACGGGCTCATTCAAGAGTCGTCAGCATTGTCCGCAACCAGTATGACATCCTTGCCTCGTCCGGCCCCCAGTGGCCAGCATAAGATCTCCGTCTTTATTGCCATTTCGTCCGTCTTGCGGTTTCGGCCACATCTGAAGGAGAAGCAGCGGGCTTTCCCCGCCGCCGGACTGCTCAGCAGCAGGTTGCGATCGCTGACATTCTCAATAACCCTATATATACCCGAGACAGATCCCGCTGAATCAGGACAGCCGGTTAGCGGTGAAATTATACGAGCTGAGGAAAATCCTGGTAAAGGACGACCGATGGCGCCTGATCTGCTGCTGCGCGCGGGACAACGGGGCCGGCTTCGACCTGCCGCACGCCGACCAGGCCGACGGCTGCCGCGTAGCTGAGTGATCTCAGTGCGCGGACGAGGCGAACAGCACGATGACAAGCACCTGAATCACCAGGAGCACGACCGCGATCGCGACGTAACGCCCGGCCCGGCGCGCGAGGGCCTTCGCCCGTCCGCTGGCCTGCTCCGCCGTTCCCGCGGCCGTGGCGGCCTCCTGCGCGGCGCGGACCGCGTTCTCGGCAGCTCTGGCCGCCCCGGCGTACAGCTCAGCTTGCTCCGTGACAGCCGCCGCGATGTCCGTCTCCAGCTTGGCGGCTGCCGACTCGATGCGGTCCAGCGTGGCGACGCTGATGGCCGCCGCCCTCAGCGCCACGTCCTGCGCTGCGAACTGACCGGCGGCTTGGGCGGCTCCGGGAATTGCCTCCTCGCCCGCCGCCGCCAAGGTCCCCTCAGACTCGCGGGCCCCTTCTCGCCTGCCGCTCCTCTGCGCCGGGCACGCCGGCTGCCGTCGCGTCCGGCACAGTTTCGGGCGCCGTGCTGGCGTCCGGTCCGGCTGTGGCGTCTCGTCCGTCTGTGGCGGCCGATTCGTCGCGCAGGAAGCTCGCGACCGCCTCCCTCGCAACTGCAGCCAGGTCCGGAGACCTGGCCGCGGAGGGGTGCGCGCGCCGGACGTGGCCGCCGCGGCGTCGGTGGGTGCGATGCTCGCCGGGCGGCGGCACCGCGCACTGCAGGCCGTTAGGAGACGAACGACTGCCCATCTCGCTGCCTTCTTCCAGTGGACTGGAATGATCGAGCTCGATCTACATCTAGCGCGCCCCACATGCCCGAATGTAACTTACAGCGATAATATTATCACCTAGTGTCACAGCCAGAGAAGCCTGCCTCACCTGCGGACGGCTGTTGCCCGGCGACCGGTGGGGTCGGGTCGCGCGGGGTGTCCGGTGTGGTTCTGGATCCTCGGGAGTGGGCATTGAGTACCTGCGCAGCCGCGGCGAGCAGGTCCGCTTCGGAGAATGGCTTTTCCACAAGGGCCACACCGGGGTCAAGCCTTCCCTGGGAGGCCAGGACCGGACGGGCATAGCCGGACATGTAGAGCACTTCGATGCCTGGCATGATCGCCTGCAGCTGGTCGGCGACTTCCTTGCCGAGCAGATGCGGCATGACAACGTCGGTGACGAGCAGGTGGATCTGCCCGTCGTGCTGGCGGGCGGCGTCGAGTGCCTGCGGGCCGCTGGCGGCGGTGATCACGCGGTAACCGTTGCGGGTAAATATCCGCTTGGTCACCTCACGCAGGGCGTCCTCGTCCTCGACGACCAGGATCGTCTCTCCCCTGGGCGTCCGCTGGTCGAGCGCGGCCTCAGGGGCGGGCGCGGCGGCCTGATCGGTGACGGGCAGGGTCATGCTGAAGGTGGTGCCCGAGCCCGTTTCTGAGTAGATCCGGACGTGGCCGTCGGCCTGAGTCAGGATGCCGTAAACGGTGGCCAGGCCGAGGCCGGTTCCGGTGCCCTCGGACTTGGTGCTGAAGAACGGCTCGAAGGCGTGCTCGGCAACGTCGGCGGTCATGCCGCTGCCGGTGTCGCTGACCCGCAGCCGGACGTTGCGTCCTGGCCGGGCCGGCGATCCTCCGGCGATGGCGTCCGCGTCCACGGTGACATTCGCGGTGTCGATGGTCACGGTGCCGCCGCCCGGCATGGCGTCACGGGCGTTGACCGCCAGATTGACCAGTACCTGCTCGAGCTGACCGGGGTCGGCCAGGACCGGCCACAGGTCGTCGGCCAGCGAGACGACTAGCTCCACATCCTCACCGATGGTGCGGCGCAGCATTTCCACCACTCCCTCGATGACGTCATTGAGGTTGAGGACCTGGGGTCGTACTACCTCCCGCCGCGCGAAGGCGAGCAGCTGGCGGGTAAGGTCGGCGGCCCGCTGCGCAGCCCGCCGGATCTCCCCGACGTCCTCGTGGGCCGCCTCCCAGCGCTCTGCCCAGTCGGCCTGCGTCGCGGCGCCCATTTCCGCGGAAACGAAGGAGGCGTAGTTGAGGATCACCGCGAGCAGGTTGTTGAAATCGTGCGCCACCCCGCCAGCGAGCTGGCCCAGGTGTTCCAGCCGCTGGGCCTGCTGTAGCTGTGCCTCGAGCTGCGCCTTACCGCGATCAGCCGCACCGGGCTTGCCTGTCTGGCGTTCCCGGGACCGGTCGTGTGCATCCTGCGCTGTGGCCCGTTCCGCGGTTACCCGTTCCTCGAACCGGTTCCCGGCTTCTCGCCGCTCGGCCAGACTCCGGGACACGGTAGCGGCGCCGACGATGGTGCCCGTCTCGTCGGTGATCGGTGATGCGGTCAGCGACACCGAGATGAGCGTTCCGTCCTTGTGCACCCGGTCGGTAAGGAATCGCCCGACTTCTTCGCCGCCGATGATCCGCGCCAGGATCTCCGCCTCATCCGCTCGCCGGTGCGGCGGGTAGAGCACCTCCGCTGAGTAGCCGACCATCTCCGCCGCAGCGTAGCCGTAGAGCCGCTCGGCGGCAGCATTCCAGCTTGTGATGACCGCTCGCCGGGTCATGCCGATGATCGCGTCACGATTCGACCCGGCAACCGGGACCGCAGGGCGCTCGTTTATCGTTGCGTCTTCGCTCGTCAACTTGGCCATGTCAGCCCCCCTGTCACTGGGCGGATGAAGCCTGCTGCGCCCTGGGCGCCGTTCACAAGCACGACACGACGGTAATGGTCACGCGACCAGGTTTCCGGTGCGGATGCAGCTGGCGGGAATCCCCCGACACCTACACGGCGCCCGCCTGCGCCTATGCCGCGCACCCGCCGGCCAGCCTGCCGTACGATCACTTTTCGTAACCATATTAATACGTTTAGTAATCACACCAGCACCCCGGGCCTGCCGGACGCGGGGCGCGAGCGACGAGGGTCCAATGGCTGCCGGCCTGCCGCTATTACAGCCTGGCTTCGCACGTTGCGTTGATCACTGGCCGGGTCGGTCCGGGGGTACTCTGGGGGAGCATGCCGGGGGCAGTGGCGTCTCGTGACACGACCGCCTGCCCCGCCAGCAGCCGCCCCGGACCCTGGTGGCGCGTCACCAGCCGGTCACGATGTGCCCCCTAGGAGTTACTCCGGTGCGATCCACCGAAGCAGGAGCTGTCATGCCGGGGCAGCAGCCCCGGCCGGCCCAGTCATCCCCCGCGCCGTCGCTCGTAGCGCCGCCGGCCCTGGCACCGTCGTTGCCTGAACCGGCCCGGGGCAGTGCGTACGCTCTGCTGTCGCGGCAGATCAAGCAGGCAGGGCTGCTAGAGCGGCGCCCCGCGTATTACATCTGGAAGATCACGGTGACCGTGGCGCTGCTGGCCGCCGGGTGGGTCGCGGTCGTCCTCGTGGGCGACTCTTGGTGGCAGCTGGCCCTGGCGGTGTTCCTGGCCATGATCTTCACCCAGATAGGTTTTCTCGGTCACGATGCCGGGCACCGGCAGGTCTTCGGCTCCCGGCGGGCCAACTACATCCTCGGCGTCCTGCTCGGCAACCTCGGCATCGGGCTGAGTTATGGCTGGTGGGTGAACAAGCACAACAAGCACCACGCGCACCCGAACACCGAGGGCGCAGATCCCGACATCTTGCTTGGGGCGCTGGCCTTCTCCGAAACACAGGCACGGGGTTGCCGGGGCCTGGCCCGGCTGGTCTACCGCTACCAGGCGTACCTGTTCTTCCCGATGCTGCTCGGCGAGGCGATCAGCCTGCATTCCTCCAGCGTCCGCGCTCTCACCAGCAGGGAAGCACGCAACCGGCCGCTGGAGACGACGCTGATCGCCGTTCATTTCGTCGGCTATCTCACCGTGGTGTTCCTGGTGATGTCACCGGTCAAGGCCGTGGTGTTCATCGTGGTGCAGCAGGGCCTGTTCGGCGTGTACCTCGGCTCCTCCTTCGCCCCGAACCACAAGGGAATGCTCATTCTCGAAGCCGGCGACCGGACCGATTTCCTGCGCCGCCAGGTGCTCACGTCCCGTAATGTCCGCGGCGGCTGGCTGACCGACTTCGCCCTGGGCGGCCTGAACTACCAGATCGAGCACCACCTGTTCCCGTCCATGCCGCGTCCCAACCTGCGGCACTCCCGGTCCATGATCGAGGCGTTCTGCCTGCAGCGCGGCCTGCCGTACTGCGAGAGCAGCCTGGTGGGGTCCTACGCCCAGGCACTGCGCTACCTCAACGCCGTCGGCAGGCTGGCCGGCGCAGGAGCCGCTGCCTGACCTCGTAGCTGACCTGGCATTCCGTTCTCGGCGTGCCTGCTGGCCGCGCGGCCGGGCAGCAGCAGGCGTCAAACGCCGATCCGTCAGGCCGGGGAGCCGGGACGTCAAGCTGCGGACGTCAAGCTGGGGACGTCAACCGGAAGCGTCAAGCGCCTTATTTCGCTGGCGGAAGCTGGCTCCAAGGCGTCACAGGGTGCCTAATTTCAGCTGCAAGGGACCTGGCCGGTGACCGGCATCGGCCTCAGCGCACGCTGCGGGCGGCGCATTTCCTTGCGTTCGTCCTCGCTGGTCCCGCCCCATACGCCGTATTCCTGGCCGCTGTTCAGCGCGAAACGCAAGCACTCAGCGCTGACCTCGCAACGGCTGCAGATTGCCTTGGCCGTCGCAAGCTGAGTGAGGCTCGGGCCCCACGCTGACAGCGGGAAGAACAACTCGGGATCGGCGTCCCGGCAGGCGCTCAGCGAGCGCCAGTCGGGTCCGGCTGTCGCACCGGGCTCTGGCAGGTTCATCTGCGACCTCTGTGTACTGCGGTGGCACGCCTGGCTTAAGTGCAAGCCAGGATCCCTCTTACTGCCCGGGAACAGCGAAGTTACTCGCTGCACGGCGCAGAAAGTTGGCGAGCTTAGGGGCTCGTTTGGGGTCTCTCGCCGGGGGCAGTGGACGGCGGACCGGAACTGGGGAGGTTGTCATGTCGACCGGGATCGTTGTCCTCATTGTTGTTATTGCCATAGTCCTCGCGGTCGCCGTCGCGGCCGTGGTCATGTCCGCGAACCGCCAGCACCAAGGTGCCAGCGCGCGCGGCTCGGGTGCCGCTACGGACTTTGCTGGCTGTCGTAGCATGCGGTGTTGTGATGGCAGGCCATAACGCCCTCGCTCCCGAGGACCTCGAAGGTCATCGCCGGGAGCTCACGGCCTACTGCTACCGGATGCTCGGGTCAGGCTTCGACGCTGAGGATGCGGTGCAGGAGGCGATGGTTCGGGCCTGGCGGGCCGGTGCGGGCTTCGAGGGACGCTCGAGCGTCCGGTCATGGCTGTATCGCATCGCCACCAACGTTTGCCTCGACATGCTCCGCGGCCGCCAGCGCCGGGCCCGGCCCATGGAGCTTGGTCCCTCGAGCCCGCCGGTGGAGTCGTCGCTGGAGGCGCTGCTGCCCGAGGGAAGCTGGGTGTCCCCGATCGCTGACGACCGGGTGCTCCCGCCGGAGGCCGACCCGGCGGAGGTTGCAGTCGCGCGGGACAGCATCCGGCTGGCCTTCGTTGCCGCCCTGCAGCACCTGCCCGCCCGCCAGCGGGCGGCGCTGCTCCTCTGCGACGTACTCCGCTGGCAGGCGGCCGAGGCGGCCGAGTTGCTGGGTACCAGCGTGGCGGCGGTCAACAGCGCCCTGCAGCGGGCCCGGGCCACCCTGGCATCGGCTGGGGCCGACGCGGGACCTGCGGCCGTGGACACCGGACAGCGCGCCCTGCTGGCCCGGTATGTAGATGCCTTCGAACGCTACGACATAGACAACCTGGTCAGGCTGCTGCACGAGGACGCGGTCCAGTCGATGCCTCCCTATGCGATGTGGCTGCGCGGGGCCGGCGACATCGGCCGGTTCATGCTCGGCCCCGGGGCCGGCTGCCGGGGCTCCCGGCTCATCCCGAAGGCGGCAAACGGCTGCCCGGCATTCGGTCACTACAAACCGGACCCGGAGGGCGGGCATGCGCCGTGGGCCCTCCAGGTGCTGGAGATCTCCGGCAATCGCATCGCAGGCATTCACTCATTCCTGGACGCCGAACGCCTGTTCCGGGCCTTCGGCCTGCCCGCCCGCCTCCCGGGGTAAGGCGCCCGGCGGGCACAGCGGGCTGGCCTGTCCGCGCACCTCGTCGCGCAGGCCGGCCAGGTCGAGCAGTTCCCCGAGTCCAGCAGACACGTCCTCCAGCCGCACCTGGCTTCCGGCGCGGCGGGCCATCAGCTGAAACCGCGCCAGTCCCGCAACGACCGCCAGGTCGGGCAGCCCCTCGCCGGTAAGCAGCACCTCCCGGCGAGTGCCGTCAGAGCCGACGATCACCAGGCGAGCCCAGCGAACCATGCCCGTCACCCCTGTTAAGACGCGGCGAAGGCCCGCAACTAACCGCTGTCCCCTGACCGTTGGCGTGACGGACCAGCGGAAGCGCCGCGGCAGCGACTCGGAGGCGCACCGGTACCGGGTCGGCTTGAGTCCATCCTCGAGAAAGCTCGCTGCCATGTTTGGATCTCAGCTGCGGCGGCTCCGCCGGCCTCCCCGCAGGCCGAGGGCGAGGCCAGCGGCGACAGCCGCGATGCCCGCCCAGACCGGCGGCGCGGGAGCCCGGGCACCGAGCAATACACCGGCAGCCGCGGCGGCTACCGGTGCCACTCCGGTGAGGAGACCGGCCCGGCTTGCACCGAGGCGCCTGACGCTTGAGTACCACAAGACGAAGGCTGCTGCGGTCACGGCGACAGCGAGGTAGCCGATGGCGCACCAGTCCGCCCGGCCCAGCCGCACCACGGCGGCCGGCCCTTCGCGCACCAGCCCCAGGATGGCGAAGATCACCGTCGCGAGCCAGGTGGCGTGCACCGATACGCCCCAGGGCGAGTGACGACGCAGGACGGGCACGGCGAGCAGAGTGAACCCGGCTTCGCAGCCCAAGACCACGGCAGCCCACCCGATGCCGGCGGCGTCGCTGCTGCCTAGGCCCTGGACCAGGGCGGCCCCGCAGGTGACCACGAGCGCGGCGGCCACCACGGCCGGGCTCGGGCGGGATCCTTCCAGCACCGGGCCGACCACTGCGAGCAGCGCGGGAACGCCGGCCACCGCCACGCCGAGGACGGCGGGCTCCGCGTGCTGTGAGCCCTGGACCAGCGCGACGTTGAACAGCACCAGGCCGGTTGCCGCGACACCGAGCAGCCAGAGCCATTCCGCGCCGCGCGGCATGACCAGCCGCCGGCTGCTCAGCCGCGCGAACGTGACGAGAATCAGGCATGCGGCGGCGTAACGCACCGCCTCCGCCGTGAACAGCGGAGCTCGGGCGAGCACTGACGAGACCGCCACGCTGCCGCCAACGCAGACCATCGCCGAGGCACCCGCCACGACGCCGGGCCAGGCGGCCGGCGGGGGCGCGGCAGGTGGCCCGCCGACGATGCTGTTATCAGGGCAAGCGGAGACACTGGCGCCAGGCACGACGGCCACGCTACGGACCGGATGGTCCAGTTAACAGGGCCACGATGTCGAATTTATAATGTACCAATGAGCATGGCGCGGCATGCTGCCCGAAGGTCGCCGGGCGGGGCAGACTTTCTGCAGCTGAGTCCGGCGTCCGCGCCTGCGCGGGGGTTGACGACGTGGCTGGCCGACTCGCTGCGCGCGGGGATCTCCGACGGGCGCCTTCAGGCGGGGGCGTCCTTGCCCGCCACCCGGCCGCTGGCCGATGACCTTGGCATCTCACGAGGGGTCATCGTCGAGGCATATCAGCGGCTCACGGATGAAGGCCTGGTCCGCGCGCAACGTGGCGCGGGAACCCGGGTACTGCCGCTGGACCTGCGACAGCAGCAGCCGCATCCAGATGCGGCCCGGCCGGACCGCTGGCCGCCGGCGCAGACGCTGGCTCCTCCGCTACTCCCGCAGCGCTGGCGGGCGCAGGTGGAGATCGACCTCTCTCCGGGCGTGCCCGACCTGTCAGCGTTTCCCCGGGCCGCGTGGCTGCGCGCTGAGCGGGCAGTTCTTGCGGAAGCGAGTGCGGCCGACTTGGGCTACGGCGACCCCCGCGGCAACTCCTGGCTGCGGACGGAACTGGCAGGCTGGCTGACCCGCACCCGCGGCATTCGCGCCGGTCCCGAGGACATCGTTGTCGTCGCGGGCGTCGCCCAGGCCCTCGCTTTGCTAGCCCAGGCGCTACGCGCTCGGGCAGTAACCGCGATCGCCGTCGAAGATCCGGGCTCCCGCGGCGCTCGCGACGAGGTTGCCCACTGGGGCCTGCATCCGGTCCCGATCCCGGTGGACGACCGCGGCGTGCAGGTGGCTGACCTCGAGCGCAGCGGTCTTCCGGCAGCGCTGCTCACGCCCGCTCACCAGTTCCCTACCGGAGTCGTGCTGGCTCCGCAGCGCCGCCGTGACCTGCTGGACTGGGCGGCGGCCGGCGGCCTGGTCATCGAAGACGACTACGACGCCGAGTACCGCTACGACCGGACACCGGTCCCCGCGCTGCAGGCTTCCGCGCCAGATCGAATCGCCTATGCCGGCAGCACCTCCAAGACGCTGGCCCCCGGCATGCGCCTGGGCTGGCTGATCCCGCCCCGCCGGATGCACGCAGCTCTTGTTGCCGCAAAGCATGCCAGTGACCTGGGGAGTCCCGCGCTGCCGCAGCTGGTTCTCGCCCGCCTCATTGCCAGCGGTGAGCTCGAGCGCCATATCCGCCTGGTCCGCAAGCGCCAGCGGAACCGGCGCGATGTCCTGCTCGCCGCTCTCCGAGAGCAGCTGCCGCAGGCCCGCGTTCAGGGTGTCGCAGCGGGCCTTCATCTGCTCATCACGTTCCCGGATCTTGGCGGGGCCGACGACACCGACTTCGCCCGCAGGATTCATCTGGCCGGCGTCCTCGTCCACCCGCTGTCCTGGCACCGTCAGCGCACCGGGCCGCCCGGCCTGGTCCTGGGCTACGCCGCGCACCCGCCCGATCAGCTGCGTGAGGCCGCCGGGCGCATCGCCCGCGTCCTGCGGTCCGCGTAGGACGCTACCGCGGCAGCCGCACGACCGTTGGCGGGCCGGCGGCTCGGCTAGCTGCTTCGGCCTTGCGATATTCTGCCGGCGCAGGGTGCTTGGTCCCTGTTCATAGCCATCCGCCTGGCCGGCGATACCAGCCGCCCCGACGCGCCGGCCGCAGCCGCGTGAGCGTGAGATCGGAAAGGCCATGACCGAGGCCGTGACCCGCGACAGCCGTGAGCCGCCCGATCGGGGGCCCGATCCTGGCGCGGCCACCTTCCGGGGGCAGAACCCGGAAAACGTGCTCGCCTCAGCGATCTCGCGGTCCACTCCGACCAGTTGCCAGGCCCGCACCCGGCTCTACCGCGATGGCGTACTTGAGCTGGAGGGCTTCCCGGTCGCCGACATCAGCGACTACCTTCAGGACGAGTCGGTGGTGCTCTGGCTCGACCTGCGCGATCCGGACCGGGATGATCTCGCCGTCCTGAGTTCAGAGTTCGGACTGCACCCGCTGGCCATCGAGGACGCGGTGCATAAGCATGAGCGGCCTAAGCTCGATCGCTACCGCAGCCATCTTTTCCTCGCCGCCTACGCTGTCTACCTGAACACCGAGAGCGGCGAGCTCGCCACCAGCGAGCTGGCCGCCTTCATCACCGACCGCGCGCTGATCACCGTGCGCAAGGACGACAGGCTGGATATCGCCGCCGTCGTCGCCTACTGGGACGCCAGCCCTGACCTCGCCAAATTCGGGGTCGGCTACCTCCTGCACGGCCTGCTCGACAACATCGTCGACGGGTACTTCGCCGCCGTCCAGGCCCTCGACGACGCCATCGAGGATGTCGAGGACCGGCTGTTCGCCGATGTGCCCGAGGACCGACACGTCCAGCAGCGTAGCTTCGCGCTGCGCAAGAGCCTGGTCCTGCTCCGCAGGGTGGTGCTGCCGATGCGCGAGGTGGTCAATGCCCTGATGCGCCGGGACCTGCAGGTTATCAACGATTCGCTGCAGCCGTACTACCAGGACGTCTATGACCATGTGCTGCGCGCGACCGAGTGGACGGAGAGCCTGCGCGACCTGGTCACCACGATCCTGGAGACCAACCTGACGATCCAGAGCAACCGAATGAACGTCATCACCAAGAAGGTCACCAGCTGGGCCGCCATCATCGCGGTGCCCACCTTTGTCACCGGCTTCTATGGCATGAACGTGCCGTACCCGGGATTCAGCCGGTCCTCCGGCCTGATCGCCGCGGCGGCCATCATGCTCGTCACGGCCACCGCGCTGTACTTCGTTTTCAAGCGCAAAGACTGGCTGTAGCGGCACCGCCGCGGTCACGCCCGGGATTAGGCAACTGCAGTTCCGCAGCTGCACCTGCGCGAGCGGTGCCGGGCCGCCAACCCGCGGGCCGCTGTCGGGTCCTGGCGGGCGGGGGGGCCGACCCGCCGACCCGCCAGGACCCTCCCCGGGGGGGTCAGCTCGCCGCGGCCAGCGCGGCCCCCGCCCCCGCGCCCGCGCCAGCGCCCGCGCCGGGGGTGCGGGCCGGTGCCGGTGCCGGTGCCGGGGGCCCGGGCCGGGACCTGCCCCGGAGTGGCCAGCAGCCGCTCCCGCAGGTACCCCAGCGCATGCGCCAGCAGCCGCGACACGTGCATCTGCGAGATCCCCAGCCGCGCGCCGATCTCCGCCTGCGTCAGATCCCCGTAAAACCGCAACAGCAGAATCTTCTGCTCCCGCCGCGGCAGCTCACCCCAGTGCGCCGCCACCGACTCCATATCCAGCGCATGCTCCATCCGCGGATCCTCCGCGCCCAGCACATCCGCCAGGCTGCCGGCATCAGGCCGGCCCGCCAGCGGCGCATCCAGCGACGACGGCGAGAACACCAGATCCGCCTGCCGCGCCTGCGCCACATCCTCCCGGCTGCGCCCCAGATGCTCCGCCAGCTCCGCCTCCCCCGGCAGATGCCCCAGCCGCTGCGCCAGCTCCCGCGACGCCTCCCGCACCTCAAGCACCAGCTCCTGCACCGGCCGCTCCACCCGCACCTGCCACCGCTTATCCCGGAAATGCCGCTTGATCTCCCCCGAGATACACGGCTGCGCATACGCCGCCAGCGACCCCCCCACCCCCGGATCAAAATTATTAATCGCCTTCAGCAGCCCCACGTACCCCACCTGCATCAGATCCTCCGCAGGCTCCGGGCTCCGCAGATACCGCCGCACGCACGACCGCACCAGCGCCCGGTGCCGCGTCACCAGCAGCTCACACGCCGCCGACCGGCGCCCGCTGCCCACCGGCAGCGACCGCACCAGCCCCAGCAGCTCCCCGTCATCCAGCCCCGCCAGCCCGCCGCCCGCGCCCCGGCCACCACCGGCCGCCACCACCCCGGCCGCCGCCGCGCCCGCGCCATCCACCGCCGCGCCCGCGCCATCCCCCGCCGCGCCCGCGCCGGCCCCGGCCGTGCCCGCCACGCCAGACATATTCCTTGCAGCAAATGTTTCCATAAGGAAAGACTGCCACGGCCGGCCGCCCCAAGGCAAGCCCACATCACGAAAAGGTCACGGCGCGGTCATCTCGACCACCAAGCCACCGGGAATCCGGCCAACGGCGCGATCGGCGAGACCTGCCAGGCATGGCACTGCCTGCCCGGCGCGCACTCGCTGGCGTGAAGGTTCTGCCTGGCGAGCCCAGGCTATCCGGCTTGCAGGTGCTATCTGGCAAGCCCGGGTTCTACCTGGCTAGCCCAGGCCAGCGGCTCCGGCCGCAAGTTCACCAAGCCCCTGAGTCAGCGCCGCACGTCCTGCCTCGGTCATTCCGTCTAGCAGGTCGGCCAGCGCAGCCTCCCGGCGCCCCCGCACCCACTCCGCAAGCCGCCGCCCCGACTCCGTCGGCACCACCACGATCTCCCGCCGGCTCAGCACCGCACGATCCCGCGACACCAGGCCAGCCGCCTGCATCCGGTCACACAACCGGCTCGCCGCCGACGCCGACGCCCCCAGCAACCCCGCCAGCCCGCTCAGATTCAAGCTCCCCGCCCGGTCAATCACCAGCAGCGCCCGCAACTGCACCGGCGGCACCGCGGCACCGATCTCCTCCACGGCCCGCTCACACGCCTCCAGCAGCACACTCAGCCCCGACTCCGCCGAGCCTAGTTCGAGCTCGTCATCCCAGACGGCGACCGTTGAGTCAGATTGCATCAGGTACCACCCCCGGGGTCGGCCGACCGGTCGACGCGCACGGACCTACCAGGCCGCACGCGGGAATCGCGCTCATCCCCGGCAACCCCGCGTCTGCAGCCCCGGCTAGCTCCATGAACTCCATCATGCCCCCAGACAGAGCAGCTTCCCAAGGGCCGAAAGTCCTGACGATCACGACTGGGGGCGCGCCTTGATCTCAGCACACAACCCGCGACCACGCCCGCCGCCACTCCAGGCGACACCACTGAGCATTGCTTCGGACTTCCTTCCGCAGGGGCACCTTGACCCCCGCTGCCACAGGGGCGCGTTGACCGGTTTTGCCAGGCCGACAATAATGTGACGAAGCGACATTGCACGTGGGCGGGTTCACTACACGTGACGTTGCCGGTGTGACATAGTCCGGCGGCGACGCTGCGGGTCCCCTCCCGGGAGCGGCAGCATGCGGTATTGCTCACGCGTATCCGCCTGTCCGGGATGTCGTTATATGGCAGCGGACCGCCGGGGCTGCGCAGCCAGCGTCGGCTCTTCATGGGGATCTTGCCAGCAAGGCAACGCGTGCCGAGGGGGTGGCTCTTCCGCAATGATGCGCGAGGGTGCGGTATATGACGACGGTATGTTGCGGATCGCCTGGGTGGGTAGTCCGCCGGTCCTTGCTATCGCCGGCGAGATAGACGAATCCACTTATCCAGGCCTGGTCGGAGTGCTGAAGGAGGTCGCGGACGGGCACGGAGCGGACGAGCACGCTGAGGTACACGTCAGCCTCGCCGAGGTGGACTACTGCGACCTAGCAGGGCTGCGGGCGATCGTCATGCTGACCGGCGCCCACGGCGTGGGCCGCGACGGCGATAGCCAGAGCCAGCACCGCGACGGGCGCCACCGCAGGCGTGTTGTGCTGCATGAGACGCCATCCCAGCTGCAGGCGGTACTGCGGATCGTCGGCTGGGATTCCATGCCCGGTCTGGCCCTGCTCGACGGGCACAACGCCAGCAGCCACGCGTGGTCGGATGCGACGGTCAAGGCCGGTATGCCGACGGGGGGGCAGGGGTGAACCCCATGAGCGAGACGACATTCGAACACCAGGCCGGTATCTATGGGTCGGACCGCGAGTTCCTTGAGATGGCGCTGCCGTTCCTCGAGTCCGGCCTGTCGAACGGCGAGCCGGTACTTGCCGTCACCACCCCGGCCAACCTGGAACTCATTAGCTCGGCCCTGGGGGAACGTGGCGGCGATGTGGACTACGCAGAGTCCGCTTTCTTCGGCCGCCCGGCCGCCACAGCGGGTGGCCGCCTTCCACCGTTACTGGAGGCGGCATGCTGACGCGGATGACAGTACTCAGGTCCGTGTTCTCGCCGAGCCGGTATGGGCCGGCCGCTCTGAACGCGAGATTGCCGCCTGGACCCGGATGGAGTCAGCGCTCAACGTTGCGCTCGCCGGCACCAGCATGTTCATGATCTGCCCCTATGACACCAGGGTTACCGCGCCGGACATCGTCGCGGCCGCCCGGCGCACTCACCCTGCGCTGGCTGACGGACCGCACGCCAGTGCCAGCCCGGACTACGCAGACCCGGCGGTGTTCGCGGGCGAATGGGACGCCGGCCCGCTGCCCGACCCGCCTTCCAGCGCTGCGGTGTTCGAGTTCGACGGGGACCTGCGCGGCCTGCGCAGGTTCATCACCAGCCGCGCGGCCGCGCACGGCCTGGCGGGAGAACGAGCCGGCCTGCTGGTCCAGGCCGCAGGTGAAGTGGGCACCTTCCTGAAGAACCAGCCGCCAGGCAGCGCCGCCGTACGGACCTGGGAGCACGCCGGCGCGGTCCTGTGCGACTTCCGCCAGCAAGGCGGCTGCGTGGGCGACCCGTTCCTTGGCTTGCGGCCAGCCGAGCTGGACCCGAGGCCGGGCGACGGGCTGTGGCTGACCGGCCAGATCTGCGACTGGATCGACATCAGGTCGGGCGCCGCCGGCCCCATTATCCGGTTGCAGGTGCCCGGCCGGCGCAATGCGGAGGCATCCGAGCAGGGCATCAGGTACCCGGGCTGAGGCTAGGCCACCGCGCAGAGCCCGGAGGAAGGCGCCGCAGGCGAGCGGGGCCGGTTCGCCTCGGTGCGGCGGCCTGCGCCCCGGCGAGCCAGCGCAGCCCGTGCTCCGGCACGCGAGCGCCTCGATTGCGGCCGAGGAAGCTCTCCTAGTAGTCGTGGCTGACCGCATCGTCATGGGGCATCCTGCTGGGCGAGATCCTGCGCCGCCACGGCCACCTGGGCGGCGTGCTGCTCGAGCTGCCATCGGTGGCGGCCACCGCCGCAGCAGCCCTGACCGCAGCTGGCGTGGCCGATCGCTGCGAGATCGTGGCCGGAGACTTCTTCGCGGCGATTCCAGGCGGCGCCGATTGCTACCTGATGGCGAACGTGCTGCACGACTGGAATGACTGCCGGGCCGTAACCATCCTGGACAATTGCCGCCGGGCGATGACCACGGGCAGCCGGGTCCTGATCATTGAGCGGCTGATCCCCGATGACCAGGCTCGCGCGCTCCCGACCCCGCTGAGCGACCTCAACATGCTGGTCTTCACCGGCGGGAAGGAACGGACCAATGCCGAGTACGCGGAGCTCCTTACCGCCGCCGGGCTCCGGCCCGGTAAGACGGTGCCGGTTGCGTTCCCTTACGGCGTGATCGAGGGCCTCTTGTCCTGACCAAGCCGGGGTGGCTGCGCGCGGCCGGCCGCCGGGCGCGGCCGGTGGCCGGGCGCGGCCGCGGCGTCGGTTCCGGAGCGCCCCTGCGCTGCAGAACGATCATCGAGCGCCCTTGGACCTGCAGCGTCTCTGAACTCGCCAGGACCTCGCCTTCGCGGTCTGGCCCGGTCGTTTCCGTAACCAGCTCCCAGTACTGGCCCCACTGCTTGGGAAGGGTCCAGTCGATCGCCTCATGATGGGCGTTGAACAGCAGCAGGAAGGAATCGTCGGTCACCCGCTGACCGCGCCGGTCCCGGTCCGTGATTGCCTCGCCGTTGAGGAAGACGCCGACCGAGCCGGTGGACCCGGCGTCCCAGTCCTCGTCGCCCATCTCGGTCCCGTCCGGCTTGGACCAGCCAAGGTCGACCGAGCCCCTGATGGGCAGTCCCTGGAACCAACGCCGCCTGCGCAGCACCGGATGCTCGCGCCGCAAAGCGATCAGGCGCTTGGTGTAGTCGAGCAGATCGGTGTCGACGTGTTCCCAGTCGTACCAGGAGACGTCGTTGTCCTGGCAGTAGGCGTTGTTGTTGCCGCCCTGGGTGCGCCCGCACTCGTCCCCGCCGAGCAGCATGGTCACGCCCTGGGAGAGCATCAGCGTGGCGAGGAAGTTGCGCTGTTGCTGGCGCCGCAGCGACAGGATGCCCTCGTCCTCGGTGTCGCCTTCTGCGCCGCAGTTCCAGGACCTGTTGTGGTTCTCCCCGTCGGCCCCGCCTTCGCCGTTGGCATCGTTGTGCTTGTCGTCATACGAGACGAGATCGCGCAGCGTGAACCCGTCGTGAGCGGTGACGAAGTTGACGCTGGCGCCAGGATGCCGCGCGTCGGCCTCGTAGAGGTCTGAACTCCCGGTCAGCCGGGAGGCGAACTCGCCGAGTGTGGCTGGCTGGCCGCGCCAGAAATCCCGGACGGTGTCCCGGTAACGGCCGTTCCACTCCGACCACAGGGCAGGGAAATTCCCCACCTGATAGCCGCCTTCCCCGACATCCCAGGGCTCGGCGATGAGCTTGACCTGGGAGACGACCGGGTCCTGCTGGATCAGGTCGAAGAAGGCGGACAGGCGGTCAACCTCGTGGAACTGCCGGGCGAGGCTGGCGGCCAGGTCGAAGCGGAAGCCGTCGACGTGCATCTGGGTGACCCAGTACCGTAGCGAGTCCATGATCAGCTGGAGCGTATGCGGGTGGCGTACGTTGAGGCTGTTGCCTGTACCCGTGGTGTCGTAATAGAAGCGGGGCTGGTCGGCCACCACGCGGTAGTAGGCGGTGTTGTCGATGCCCTTCATCGACAGCATCGGGCCCAGATGATTCCCCTCGGCGGTGTGGTTGTAGACGACGTCGAGGATCACCTCGATCCCTGCCTCGTGCAGCGCCCTGACCATCGCCTTGAACTCTGCGACCTGCTCGCCGCGCCTGCCCGGCCGCCGCGTATCCGTTGTGCGGGGCCAGGAAGCCGATTGAGTTGTAGCCCCAGTAGTTCCGCAGCCCGCGCCCGACGAGATGCGAGTCGTCGATGAATTGATGAACGGGAAGCAGTTCGACGGCGGTGATGCCGAGCCGGGTGAGGTACTCGATGGCGGCGGGGTGAGCCAGGCCGGAGTACGTGCCCCGCTGTGCGTCCGGGATCTCGGGATGGGCGGCGGTGAAGCCCTTGACGTGTACTTCGTAGATGACCGACTCGTTCAGCGGCACGTCAGGTGGCCGGTCGTTGCCCCAGTCGAAGTACGGGTTGTGCACCACTGACCTGGGCATGCACGCGGCGCTGTCGTCGTCATTGCGCGCCTGATCGTCGCCGAATGTGTAGGGAAAGCAGGCCTGGCTCCAGCCGACCTGGCCCTCGATGGCCTTCGCGTACGGGTCAAGGAGCAGCTTGGCCGGGTTGCAGCGGCGGCCACGTTCCGGGTCCCATGGACCGTGTACCCGGTAGCCGTAGCGCTGCCCGGGGCTAACCGTCGGGAGGTAGGCGTGCCAGCAGGAGGCATCGATCTCCTCGATGGCCACCCGCTGCTCGGCCCCGTCGTCGTCGAACAGGCAGAGCTCCACGGCCTCGGCGACCTCGGAGAACAACGAGAAGTTCGTCCCGCCCCCGTCGTATGCGGCGCCCAGCGGGTAGGGGCGGCCTGGCCAGGTCTCGACGGCCTCGCTCATCTACGGCCACGTCCTTTCGTCGCCGATCGCAGCTTTGGTCACGACATCGGTCACGGCCCGCCAGCCCGCATGAGGATGGAGACGGTATCAGGCGGCAGGGCCAGGCCGTCGCGCGTACGCCCGATACCCGGGTCCGATGCGGCGAGCTGGACCGCCGCCCGATCTGCCTGGAACGTCCAGTTTCTACCTCCGAGGTTACTGGCTACCGCGACCGGGCCCCTCCGCACCGCCAGCCACCCGGCTTCCTCGCCGTATTCGGTGCAGGTGCGGTCGGCGCGAGGATCGGTAAGCGCCGGGATCTTCCTGCGCAGCGCGATCAGCCGCCGGTGCCAGGCCAGCAGGCTCGCGTGCGGTTCGCTGCCGAGCTCGGGCCAGTCCAGCCTGGAGCGCTCGAAGGTCGCCGGATCCTGCGGGTCAGGCACGCTATCGGGGTCCCAGCCGAAATGGGCGAACTCACGGCGCCTGCCCTCGCTGACGGCCCTGCCGAGATCAGCATCGGCGTGACTGGTGAAGTACTGGAACGGCGTGCTGGCGCCCCACTCCTCGCCCTGGAAGAGCAGCGGCACGAACGGCGAGGTCAGCAGCAGCGCCGCGGCCACCCGCAGCCTCCCGTCGCTCATCAGCGCCCCGCTGCGCTCGCCGGCGGCCCGATTGCCAACCTGGTCGTGGTTCTGCGCGGCGACCACGAACTGGCTGCCGGACAGCCCGGCCGGCGAACGGCCGTGCACCCGCTGGCGGTGCGGCGAATAACAGCCGTCGTACACCCACGCCTGGCGCAGTGCCTTGGCCAGCAGCCGCAGCGAGCCGAAGTCCTCGTAGTAACCACTGGTCTCCCCGGTCAGGGCCGCGTGCAGGGCGTGATGCCATTCGTCGGCCCAGGAGGCGTCCAGGCCATAGCCGCCCGCGTCCCTGCCGCGGACGAAGCGGGGGTCATTGAGATCACTCTCGGCGACGACGAACAGCGGCCGTCCGACGTGCGCAGCCAGCACGCCCACTTCGACGGCGAGCGCCTCGAGTATGTGGGTGGCTGAGTCGTCGCGGATGGCATGGACGGCGTCGAGGCGCAGCCCGTCGCAGTGGTAGTCGCGCAGCCAGGCCAGCGCGTTGTCGATGACGAACCGCCGGACCTCGTCGCTGCCAGGGCCGTCGAAGTTGACGGCGTCGCCCCAGTTGGTCTGGTGCCGGGCAGCGAAGTACGGGCCGAACTCGGGCAGGTAGTTCCCGGCCGGGCCGAGGTGGTTGTAGACGACGTCGAGTACCACGCCGATGCCGCGGGCGTGCGCCGCGTCGACCAGCCGCTTGAGACCGTCAGGACCGCCGTAAGCGTGGTGCGGCGCGAACAGGTCGACGCCGTCGTAGCCCCAGCCCCTCGGCCCGGAGAATTCCGCGACCGGCATCAGTTCGATTGCGTCGATGCCCAGGTCAGCCAAGTGATCCAGATGCCCGATCACGCCGTCGAAGGTGCCAGCCGCCGAGAACGTGCCAACGTGGCATTCGTACAAGACCGCGCCAGCCAGCGGGACTCCGCGCCAGCCGCCATCCCCCCAGGCGAAGGCAGCGTGATCGATCACCCGGGATGGCCCGTCGATGCCCTCGGGCTGGAATGCCGAGCGGGGATCGGGCCGGGGCGGGCCGCCGTCGAGACTAAACGAATAGTCGGTGCCCGGCCCCGCCTCCTCAACGGCGGCCGCCCACCAGCCATCACCGGCCGGGCGCATCGGTATCGGCCGGCCGGCCACGACCACTTCTACCTCGCGGGGGCGCGGCGCCCACACCCGGAACTCGTGCATCAGCCCTTCCTGCCCGCCATGGCGACGCGAAACCACCCGGGCGGCGCCGCTGCCCGCCCGACGTCCCACCTCGGCGGCACCGCGGCCCGGACAACGCCTGACCCAGACGCCACCGCGCCCGACCCGGACGCCACCGCGCCCGACCCGGACGCCACCGCGCCCGACCCGGACGCCACCGCGCCCGACCCGGACGCCACCGTTGCCCGGGCGGCACCGGACCCGGGCATCAGCCTTCCCGGCCCAGTACTGCGACGGGGAACCGCCGCAGCAGTTGCGCAACGCTGGCGTCGCCGCCCTCCACCTGATCGCCGGTGAGCACGTCGGTCCAGGTACCGGCCGGCAGCGCGACGGTGGTCCCGGCCCAGTCCCCGATCCCGGTGACCAGCCGCGGCACCACCACGGCCAGCCCGGCGGTACGGGCGAAAGCCAGCGCGTGCGAGGCGGCCGCCCCGGCCACGCGGAGCGGCTCGTAACCAGAGGCAGGGCCGTAGGGCCGGGGATGGCGGCGCCGGTGCTGAAGCAGCCGGCGGATCAGCCAGAGCTTCGGGCCGCCTTCATCGGCCCGCTCCAGCGCGGCCTCGGGCCCGGCCTCCGCGAGGGCGTCAAGGAGACTGCGACGGGCCTCGTAGTCGACCGGCCTGCGGTTGTCCGGGTCGACCAGTGACAGGTCCCAGACCTCGCTGCCCTGGTAGAGGTCGGGCACGCCCGGGCAGGTCAGCAGCAGCGCCGTCTGCGCCAGCGAGTTGACCCGGCCATGCTCGACGAGCCGGTGCTCCGCCAGGAACGCTTCCAGGTCGGCGACGAAGCCCTGGTCCGCGAGAATCAAGGCGACGAAGGTCTCGAGGGCAGCGTCGTAGCTGTCGCCCGGATCGCTCCAGGACGTGTGGACCTTGGCCTCCTTCGCTGCCTTCGCCATATACGCGGCGACCCGCTCCGTATCGATCGGCCAGGCGCCGACCAGCGTCTGGTAGAGCAGGTACTCGGCATTGCGGTCGGGCCATCCGTTCTGCTTATATCGCTCGTTATGGCGTGACCAGCGGTCCACGGCGAGTTCCCACGCCTCGGGGAGTTCGGACAGCAGGCTGAGCCTGGCCCGGACGTCGCCGCTGCGCTTGGTGTCGTGGGTGGAGAGGGTAAGCATCGCGGCCGGCCAGTGCCGGGCCGCGGCGGTCATTGCCTGGTGAAAATCGGCCACCGGCAGGGCGAAGCGGCCAGGGTCGCCGCCCACCTCATTGAGGAAACCAGCGGAAGGTACCGGTAGAACGCGGTATCTTCCACGCCCTTGGCCATCACCGGCGCGCTCACCTGGGCGAACCGGATCGTGAAGGCGGCCTCTGCCGCGCCGGGGTGATCTCCGGTGACCAGCTCGCCGATGAAGTCGGCCAGCTCCGCATCGATGTCGGGCCGGCGCCAGCGCGCCGCGGCGACGGCGGCAGCCACGTGAGCCCGGTCCGCCTCGGTGGCGGGCCGGTCGGGGCGGCGGGCGTAGGTGCGGTAGACGGGGAAAGCGGCGATGATCTCGCGCAGCGCATCGCGCAGCTCGGAGCGGGTGTGGTCGCGCTGGCGGCGATGCCGCTCGCAGACCTCAGCCAGCATGCCGGTGAGGCGCTCCACTTCGGCCGCCAGCTCTTCGCGCATGATCTGGACCTTGGCCTCGTGCACGATCTCGGCATAGCCGGTCCGTTCGCCGGTGAAGCCCGCATACCCGGCCAGCAGCACCGCTTCGTTGGCCGGGTCGACGAAGAGCTGGCTGACCCGGGTCATGAAGTCGTAGCCGGTGGTGCCTGCCACCGGCCACGATCTGGGCAGCTCCTCATCGCCCTCGAGGATCTTCTCCACCACGACGTAGGCGCCCCCGGTGGCGTCCCGCAGTCGGCGCAGGTAGCCCTCTGGGTCGGCGAGCCCGTCCACGTGGTCGATCCGCAGTCCGTCGAGCGTCCCGTTGCGGACCAGCTCCAGAACCAGGCGGTGGGTGTCGTTGAAGACGGTCTCGTCCTCCACTCGCAGCCCGACGAGCGACTCGATGTTGAAGAACCGCCGGTAGGAGAGTTCCTCGGCGGCGTTGCCCCAGTAAGCCAGCCGGTAGTTCTGGCGGCCGAGCAGATCGTCGAGGGCGTCGGGGTTACTGTTAACGGCCGCGATCTCGGCGTCGACGGCCGCCGCCACCTGGGGCTGCGTCTCGCACAGCCGGGCCAGCCGGTCCCGCAGCTCCTCGTTGCCCCGGTGCCGCTCAGCCACGGCCGCCCGATCGGTAAGGATCGAATGCGGCAGCTGGCCAAGGTCGGCGGCCAGGTTCTTCAGCTCCACCGAGCCTGCCCTGGCCGCGGCGCGGGCCAGGAGCTCGTCCAGGGTACGCGGCGACAGCGGCGCCTCATGCTCGTAGTAGCGGACCACGAACGACCCGCCCTGCCGCTCGACGGCCAGCTCGCCCGTCTCGAGGACCCGGCCGTAGTGGTCGCCGAGTACCGGCATCAGCACGGTGGCGATCAGCTTGCGCTGCGGTGGATCCCAGTCAATGTCGAAATAGCTGGCATAACGGCTCGACGGGCCGTTCTCGAGAACGTCCCACCACCAGGCATTGGCCCGTCCGTCGAGTGCCATGTGGTTGGGCACGATGTCGAGCAGCTGCCCGAGACCGGCCGCGGCCAGCCGCTCGCGGAGCCTCGCGTGCGCGGGCGCGCCGCCAAGCTCGGCGTTCAGCCGCCCGTGGTCGACCACATCGTAGCCATGCGTGCTGCCGGCGACGGCCTGCAGATAGGGCGAGCAGTACAGGTGACTGACACCTAGCGCTGCCAGGTAGCCGGTGATGGCGGCGGCGTCGTCGAAGGTAAAGCCTGCGTGCAGCTGGACCCGGTAGGTCGCGGACCGCTGGCGGGGACCTGGCGTCTGCGTGATAACCATCGCGGCACTCCAGAACGAGGGGCGGACATTGCGATACGGGCTGCCGCCCCAAGATGGAGGCGATCCGTCAGGGTAGTCGAGCTAGCCCAGCCACCTGCTGTATTTATGCCGCGACGCCTGCCTCCAGACACGCCGGGCGCGCCGGTCGAGGTTTGCGGCGAGGTGGCTGTCGTCCTCGTAGAGAATGCCGAAACTGAACGCGTTCTCGCCGGCCAGCTGCGCCTGCACGGCCAGGTCCCTGACGGTGCCCCGGGCCACGACGGCGTCGTGATGATCACCGAGCACCGACTGGATCTTCTTCATCTGGCTGGCGAACCGCCTGGCCTGCCTGCCGAAGGCGGGGCTGACGGCCTCGGCCGCGTACCTGGCGTCCTTGGCGGCCTTGCGGGCCTCGTGCAGGGCCGCGTCCCGGGCCGGCCCCGCTGGCCTCCGCTGGGCGCGGCACATCCGCCTGCGCAGACGTCGGCGCATCCGGCCGACCGCAGCGGGCAGCACGTCACCGGCCGGCCTGCTCCTGGCGCCAGCGGCGGGTCACTGAGCACCAGGTCAAGGCGGTCAAGCAGGGCCAGGTAACGGTCGCTGTCCAGCGCCTTGAGCGCCGCGGCCCTGGCAGCGGCTGCAACGGGAGCGAAGTGGGCCCGCAGCCGCGCCTGGACCGGCCCGAGCGCGAGTTCGGGCGGCAGCTGCCGCACACTGGCCGACAGCCGCTCGGCAAGGACCTCGGCGTCCCGCGCGGTGCCGAGCACGGCGCCGAGCCATTTCAGCTCGTCGCCGAGCGACCTCGTCTCTCCGGCGTCAAGAACCTCGGGGAACGACTTCAGCAAGGCGCGCAGCCGGCGGGTGGCCACCCGCATCTGATGGACCGAGTCCGGCGCATCCCTGCGGACCATGGGGTCCGCAGCTTTCAGCGCCGCAACCTGGGCCGCTGCGTAGCCGAGAATGACATCAGCCGCGGCGGAGCGCCGAGTCGGCCGGGGCCGCTGCCCAGCTGACAGCATCCGGCCGGCCAGCGCGCGCTCCAGCTTGGCCTGCTGCTGCGCCGGCCTGAGGCCGCCCTGCCGGAGCGCTTTGTCAGCCGCCTCAAGCAGCCGCAGGCTGCCCCCGGTGAGCTCGACCTCAACCTCGTGCCACCGCGACAGGGTCGCCTCCTCGCCCATCCCCTGGGCGGACACTTCGTCGGCCGCGACTTCGGCCAGCGACGATCCTTCGTCGTCGAGCAGCACCCGGAGCTGGCGCCTGGTGGTGATCAGCGCCACCGGCAGCAGCGGCTCGCCGCGGGTATGCACGCGGACCAGCGCGGCAAGCTCCGCGGGCACCTTGCGGCCCGCTCGTCCCAGCGGCAGCCTGATTTCATCTCTTGAGTCGCCGTCGGCCGGCAGCTTCAGGTGCCAGCCCGGATCGCTGCCGCCGCGGCGCCTGCGCAGCGTGACACCGGCCCGGATCAGCCGCAGGTCGGCTGTGTCGTAGTACTCGGCCTCCAACGTCTGCTCGCCTGAGTCGGACTCGATGGCGACCATCGGCAGATCGCTCAGCGCCGGCAGCTGCGTTCCCGGCCCTGCCTCGTATTTTCGTTCGGTTTCTCTGATTTGGGTCACCATGCGCCTTCAGCTACCCACGGCAGGCGGCCTGATGCGGCCGCTCCGCCGCCCTTTTGCGGCGGTACACCTGATATTCGCCTGAATCTGGCCGTTTCAACAGCACCGACGGCGCATCGTTGCGGAATCAATCAGCGACAGCGTTGGCGCATCGGTGCTATCGGCCCGGGGCTGGCGTCGGCCGACGGGGGGCCGTCAGCTCGTCGAGAAGCGCGGCGGGCTTGGCGAGGCCATATCGGCGGGTGTTCAGGCCCGACCATGGGTCGCCGGATTTGCCGAGCTTGCTGAGCCTGCGGGGGACGGTGCGCAGCGTGAACCGGCCAGGCGCGAGACTGGTGTCCGCCACCTCATCCCAGTGCAGCGGGACCGCGACCGGCGCGCCAGGCCGTGCCCGGACCGCGTATGGCGCGACGACTGTCTGGGCGTAGGCGTTGCGCATGATGTCCGCGTAGACGCGGCTGCCGCGCTTGTCCTTGCGCTGTTCGATGGTCACCAGGCCGGGGTGCCTGGCGGCGAGCAGGCCCGCGGCTTGCCGGGCGAACGCGCGCGCCGCGTCGAAGTCGTCCCTGGCGTTCAGTGTCAGGTGGATGTGCAGCCCTTTACCGCCGGTGGTCTTGACGAACGTCGTCAGGCCAAGTTCGCCTTCGAGGAGATCACGCAGCGCGAGCGCGGCCCGGCGGGCGTCGTCGAAATGATCGTTGTCCGGGGGGTCGAGATCGAACACCAGCTGGTCCGGGCTGCCCAGGGCGCCGACCCTGCTGAGGAACACATGCAGTTCGATGCAGGCCTGGTTGGCCAGGTAGATGAGGGTCGCCGGCTTATCGCAGATGACGTGGTTGAGGGTGCCATTCTGCTTGCCGACCTTGGCGCGGCTGACCCAGTCAGGAAAGTACTCGGGGACGTTCTTCTGGAAGATGCGCTGGCCGGTGATGCCGTCCGGGTAGCGGGCCAGCACGACCGGCCGGTCCCGGAGGTAAGGCAGCATCCGGCTGGCGACCTCGCGGTAATAGCCGACGAGGTCGCCCTTGGTGATCTCATCACCGGGGAAGAAGACCTTGCTGCTGTTGGACAGCTCGACCCGGATGCCTCCCGCGGTCAGGCTCACCATGGCCGGCCTCCCATGCTCTTGGCTGGCCGACTGCCCGCGTTAATTGCTGGTCTTTTCGCTGTCATGCCGCTGCCTCGCATCGCTCGGAACCTGGACTGGCGGGCGCTACTGCCTGGTGTCAACCTCGCCGTCGGGCCTGGTCGCGTGCTGCCCGCCCGAGTACTGCTCGTTCCGCACGCGGCCTAGCGCCGACCGCGCTCCCTACCCGCCGACCGCTTCGGTATCCGCGGCGGTGCCCGAGGCGACCGGCCTGGTGGTGCCGCGTGGTGCGACTCGACGACTGGTTTCTCACCCCTGAACAGCACGGTAATCCAGCTACCCGGCTTGACTCTGATCGCAGTGCTTCCGAGGTTCCCTGACCAGGAGGCGCTCGTGGACGCACGACTCGGAGGCAAGCTGCGCGATCCTCGACGAGGCATCCCTGCCGCCACGGGTACCTTCGCCGGGCGGCTACGACTCGCGCTCGGCGCCGAGCATCTCGGCGGCGATCAGGCTGCTGCCGGACCCGGCGCCACTGGCGGCCGTCCTCCGTCAACGCGCAGGGCCGGCGCCTGATGATTCGCCGCTGCCCTCGCGGCGGATCAGCGGGAAGACGAACCACAAGCCGCCGAACAGGCTCAGCACGATCGCGGTAATGATCGCCGCCGGCAGGCTCTTTGCGACGAAACCGGCCACCAGCAGGACTGCGGCGCAGATCGCCAGGCAGACGGTGGCCAGCCCGAGGATCGCCATGACGCTTGCCGCCCGCACGAGGCGTTCCTTCTGACGGCGGCGGAAGCAGCTCGGCAAGGTTGCGGTCGGCGCGCTGCGCCTCCGACTCCGGCCGTGGATTCGCTGAGCTGCCCTGCGGTCATAGCCACCACCTCCTGGCCCGCCCGTGCGGCAAGTCGATCGGAGCTACCCGCGCGGGCGCGTGCCATGCGGTCAGGCACCGGGATCTACAGGCGGTACGTGCTCCGGGCCGTACGCCACCTGGGCTCACCCTGTTTGGGCCGGACGGTTTGGGCCGGACGGTTTAGGCCGGACGGTTTGGGCCGGACGGTTTGGGCCGGACGGTTTGGGGTAGCCGACAGTCTCCGGCGCAGACCGCTGAGGACAGGAGGGGCCCGGAAGTGGCCGACGTGTTCGAGGAGCAGTTCGACGGGGTTCTCGATCCGGCGGGCGGCGCGCTCGCTCCCGATCCCGGCCGACCGGGGCTCGGCCTGTAGCTCCGGATCACCGATACGGCGCGCTACCAGCGGGCCTGACAGCTGCCGACCGCAACCATCCCGTCCAGGCCGCCGGCAACCCCGGCCAGGGCCCAACCCCGGGAGGACCGGAACTCCCAACCAGAGGGATGAGAGATGAGAAACGCGACTTCCCTGGCTTTACTAGCCATCGGGGCGATCCTGACCTTCGCCGTAACCGGTCACCCCAGCTTCCTCAACTTGCAGGTCGCGGGGGTGGTGGTGATGGCGACCGGCGTCGCGGGGCTATTTCTGCCCAAGCGCGGGCAGCAAGGGTGGCTGCGCCGCCGGATGGTCTTGCGGAAGGGCGCTCACGGCCCGGTGGTCGGCCATGTGGATGAGACCCGCTATCCGCCCTACATCATGCTCAACCCCGGAGCCTCGGGCGAGCAGTCAGCCGAAGAGGCGCGCCGTGAGCCGGGGCCGGACCTGCATCCAGCCGACCACACGGCGCCCATGGCCTGCCCGGACGGCAACACCAGGCCCGTGGAGTCGGAGATCGTCGAGGAATACCTCCAGGAGTAGATAGGAGAAGCGGTGCCCCCGCCGCCCCTAGCAGATCAGACCATCGGCGCGGCAGCAGTGGCCGATACCGGGAGCCACTGGACGCAGGGATATCCCCCGCATGTGCTGCGAGACTACGCGCTCATTGCTGATGGGGAGCGCGGCGCCCTGATCGGCCCGCGCGGCGGCATCGTCTGGATGTGCGCCCCGCGGTGGGATTCGGACGCGGTCTTTGCCTCCCTCATCGGCGGCGGCGGGATCTACGCCATCACACCAGCGGACAGCTTCGTCTGGGGCGGCTACTACGAGGAAGGCTCGCTGATCTGGCATAGCAGGTGGATTACCACCGAGGGCATCATCGAATGCCGCGAGGCACTCGCATCTCCTGCCGCCGCCGACCGTGTGGTAGTGCTCCGCCAGATCGTGGCCCATGACATCCCGGCCAAAGTTGACGTGGTCCTGGATCCGCGGGCCGGCTTTCGGCCGGCACGCGATGCGCTCGCTCGCCCGCGATGACCGGGACGCCTGGACCGGCCGGGCAGGTGAGCTGTACCTGCGCTGGTCCGGGACGGTAGCGCAGGCAACGGTCCGGCGGAACGGGCGGGTGCCCATGCTGGCCATGAGCCTGACCGTGCCTCCGGGCGAAAGCCGTGATCTCGTTCTCGAGCTGTCCCCGAGGCCGCTGCGGGAGGACCCGCCCCACGCCGCCAGGCTCTGGCGCGCCACCCGGGCCGAGTGGGCGCGGGCCGCGCCGGAACCGCAGAGCGTGATCGCCGGTCGTGACGCCCGGCAGGCGCAGGTGGTACTGCGCGGCCTGACCAGCGCAGGCGGCGGAATGGTGGCCGCCGCCACCACCAGCCTGCCGGAGCGGGCAACGGCAGGCCGCAACTACGACTATCGCTACGCGTGGATCCGCGATCAGTGTTACGCGGGGCAGGCCGCCGCGGCGGCAGGCGCGTACTCGCTTCTGGACGACGCGGTGCGCTTCGTCTCCGAGCGGCTCCATGCCGACGGGCCCAAACTGAAGCCGGCCTACACCGTCGACGGCGGCCCCGTCCCCCACCAGCGCTCCCTTGACCTGCCCGGCTACCCTGGCGGCTTCGACCTGGTCGGCAACTGGGTGAACCGGCAGTTCCAGCTTGATGCTCTGGGCGAGTCGCTGCTGTTGCTGGCCGCGGCCGGGCGGCACGACCTGCTGGGCCAAGATGGCCAGCGGGCCGCTGAGATCGCCGCCGACGCCATCGCGCAGCGCTGGGACGATGCGGACGCCGGAATATGGGAAATTGACAGCCAGCCGTGGACCCACAGCCGGCTGACCTGCGTGGCCGGGCTCCGAGCCGCTGCCCGGAGCTGCACGTCGCAGGCGCAGGCGACTGAGTGGTCCGGCCTGGCCGATGGCATTCTCGCCGATACCGCCGCGCACGCGGTACATCCGTCAGGCCGCTGGCAGCGCTCACGCGGTGACCAGGCGATTGACGCCGCGCTGTTGCTGCCGCCTGTCCGCGGCGGCGTTCCCGCCGACGATCCCCGTACCCTGCAGACGCTGCACGACTACCTTGCCGAGCTGACCCAGGACGGATACGCCTACCGCTTCCGCCACGATGAACGGCCGCTCGGCGACGCCGAAGGCGCCTTCTTGCTGTGCGGATTCGTCA
This sequence comes from uncultured Actinomycetes bacterium, assembly GCA_963774825.1. Taxonomy (GTDB): domain Bacteria; phylum Actinomycetota; class Actinomycetes; order Streptosporangiales; family Streptosporangiaceae; genus DATBGO01. Next base: position 650,627 of record CAVZGW010000006.1, read on the forward strand.
CGGCCCTCGCCTTGCACCAGCAGGGCCGCGAGGTCGAGGCCATCGGGTGGTTCGAGCGGAACCGGGCGGCCTGCGGTGCGCCGGGCCTGTACTCCGAGGAATACGACATTGCCGAGCGTCAGCTGAGGGGAAACCTTCCGCAGGCGTTCGTGCACGCCTTGCTGCTCGAATGCACCGCGAGGCTGGCATCCGCGCCGGAGCGCGGCTATCGCGGTACCCGCAACTCAACCAAGGGAGACATGATCCAATGACCGAGCATGATCCTGCTCCGCAGACCGTCGTCATCACCGGGGCCAGCGCGGGCATCGGGCGTGCCACGGCCCGGCTGTACGGCAAGCGGGGAGCGCGCGTGGGCCTGGTCGCGCGCGGGCAGGCTGGCCTGGACGGCGCCGTCCGCGATGTCGAGGACGCGGGCGGGAAAGCGCTGGCGATCCCGGCCGATGTGGCCGACTATGCGCAGGTCAACGCCGCAGCCGACCAGGCCGAAGAATTCTTCGGCCCGATCGACGTCTGGGTCAACGTCGCGTTCACCTCGGTGTTCTCCCCGTTCGCCGAGATCTCCGCTGCGGAGTTCCGTCGCGTCACCGAGGTCAGCTACCTGGGTTTCGTGCACGGCACGATGGCCGCGCTGACCCGGATGCGGCCGCGCGACCAAGGCACCATCGTGCAGGTCGGCTCCGCTCTCGGCGCGCGCAGCATTCCGTTGCAGTCGGCCTACTGCGGCGCGAAACACGCCATCAACGGCTTCACGTCAGCGCTGCGGTGCGAGCTGCTGCATGAGCACTCCGGCGTCGCGGTGACTGTAGTGCAGATGCCGGCTGTGAACACTCCGCAGTTCTCCTGGGTGCGCTCCCGGCTGCCTAGGCACCCCCAGCCGGTACCGCCGATCTACCAGCCTGAGGTCGCAGCGCGCGGAGTCATGTTCGCCGCCGACCACCCGCGCCGGAAACAGTACTGGGTAGGCGCGAGCACCGCGGCGACGATCGCCGCTAACAAGTTCGTTCCGGCACTGCTCGACCGGTACCTGGCCAGGACCGGCTACGACTCGCAGCAGACGGACCAGCAGGTGGCGGCCGGGCGACCGGACAACCTATGGCAGCCAGTGGACGGCCAGGACGGGCACGACCATGGTCCGCACGGCATCTTCGACGACAGGTCTCATGGTCGTAGTCCGCAGCTCTGGCTGGCCGAGCACCCGCGCCTGATATCCGGCCTGGCCGCCGGTGCCGCACTGACCGGCGGGATCCTGGCCGGAAAGCAGGCCAGCCGCAAGTGAAGACGGCGAACCAGAAGACGGCGAATCAGGTGAAGGCAGCGAAGCTGGCCGCCCCGGCCGCCCTCTGGGCAGTTCGCGCGTGTTATGGGACAGCCTTGCTGCTCGCTCCTGGGCCGGTGATCCGGCGCTGCACCGGGTGCCCGGCCGACTCTCGCGTCCGGCTGACAGCCCGGGTGCTTGGCGCCCGGCATCTCGTCCAGGCAGCTCTGACAGCGCGCAGCGCCGACGGCGCCGGGCTCGCTGCGAGTGCGGCAGTCGATCTCGTCCATGCCGCCTCGATGGCCGGGCTCGCCGCCACGAGCCGTCCGCTGCGGCGCGTCGCACTGACCGACGCCCTGCTGGAAACGGCGCTTGCGGCGGCTGGCCTGGCTATCGCCCGCTAGACGCGGCGCCACCGGGCTGCGCAGCGGCGGACAGGTTGGAGATGTGTGAGAAGCCCCCGCCTGGGCAGCTCAAGTCGAGCGATTTTGCCCGGGGCCGGTCATCGCCGGACCAGCAGCGCCTGTCAGGAGAGCCCTTTGTCCGCAACCGTGACGTCCTCACCAGATGACGGCGCTATGGGCCAGCCGGCGGCCCCGAACCATACGCCGGTCCAGCCAGGGGGCCCGGACGCTGCGCAGGGCCAGCCGGAGACTCCGGATCGTATGCAGGAGGCGCTCGATACCGCAGCTGCCATCGCCGAGAAAACCAATGGCCTCGGCCACCCGGGCCGCCCGCTGAACAAGCGCTCACCGTTCTTCGTCGGGATGGCGGCCGCCGCCGGTGTGGCGGTCACCTACGGGCTCGTCGAGGTGGTGATCAGGGCGCGCTCGGTCCTGGTCCTGATCGGCCTCGCGTTGTTCATCGCCGCAGGCCTCGATCCCGCTGTCAGCTGGCTCACCCGCCGCGGCCTGCCCCGTCCCGCAGCCGTGATCGTCATCGTCCTCGCCGCGTTGGCCGTGGTCGCTGGCTTCCTCGCCTCAGCGATCCCGCCGCTCGCCGCGCAGGCCACCGCGCTGACCCAGCAGCTGCCCCATTACATGCACTCACTGCAGGACCACAATTCCGCCCTGGGCAAGCTGAACGCGCATTATCAGATCCAGCAGCGCCTGTCCAAGCTGCTCTCCACCAGGGGCACCGCACTCGTCGGCGGCGTGCTCGGAGCCGGGGAACTGGTGCTAAGCGCGGCAACTTCACTGCTGGTTGTGGCCGTCCTCACGATCTATTTCCTGGCCGGCATGCCCCGCATTAAGCTGTTTGCTTACCGGCTCGCACCGCAATCGCGGCGGGCCCGCGTCATCCTGATCGGCGACGAGATCTTCACGAAGGTCGGCGGCTACGTGCTCGGCAACTTCCTGACCTCCGCGATCGCCGGGGCGGGCACCTACGTCTGGCTGCTTGCCTTTGGGATCCCCTACGCGCTGCTGCTTTCGCTGCTTGTTGCCTTCCTTGACCTGATCCCGGTCATCGGGTCCACCATCGGCGGGGCTGCCGTTTCGCTGGTCGCGCTCACCGTGTCACTCCCGATCGCCGTGGCTACCCTGGGTTTCTATATCGCTTACCGGCTAGCTGAGGACTACCTGATCGTGCCAAGGATCATGGGCAAGACGGTGGAGGTCCCCGCGGTCGTCACGGTGGTGGCCGTCCTTGTCGGCGGCGCGCTAATGGGAATCATCGGTGCCCTGGTAGCGATCCCCGCGGCCGCCGCTGTCCGCCTTCTGCTGCATGAGGTAACTTTCCGCCGCCTGGACGCGAGCTGAACGGGGCCACCGGGCAGGCCAGCGAAGACCGCCAGCCAGCCAGGGCCACCAGGCAGGCCGGCCAAGACACCCAGCCAGCCGGGACCACCAGGCAGGCCGGCCAAGACACCCAGCCAGCCGGGACCACCAGGCAGGCCGGCCAAGACACCCAGCCAGCCGGCCAGGGCAGACACCCAGCCAGCGGGACCAGGCCGGCCAAGACACCCAGCCAGTCGCGGCCACCAGGCACACCGGCGAAGACCCGCAGCCGCGCCGTAGTCGCTGGCGTTTGGTCCTCAAGCACCCGGTACGACGCGGGGTGCTGATCTTCGCGCTGATCCTGATCATCGAATACCTGGTCATCCCCGAACTCATCGGGGCGAGGAGAGACCTGTCTTTGCTGGGCGGCATCAACGGCGCATGGGTGGTCGCGGGAGTGCTGCTCGAGGGCCTCTCACTGTTCTGTTACGCGCTGCTGACCCGCGTGCTGCTGCCGGGCTCGGCGCCCAGGCTGAGCCTGTCCAGTCTCTTCCGCATCGACATGTCCGCTGCGGCTGTGGCGCATGTCATCCCGGCGGGGACTGTCGGCAGCGCCGGGATTGGGTACCGGCTGTTCACTAATCGGGGCGTGGCCGGCACCGACGTCGGGGTGATGATGGCGACGAAGGGCATGGGCTCGACGGTCGTGCTGAACGTGCTGTTGTGGCTGGCCCTGGTGATCTCCATCCCCTTTGAGGGCTTTCATCCGATCTACGCGACGGTCGCGATTGTCGGCGCGGTGGCCCTCGCTGCCATCGGGGCGCTGGTCCTCGGGATTACCCGCGGCGGGAAGCGCGCAGCGCGCATCGTCCGGGCCATCGGCCGGCCGATCCCCCACGTCGGCGGCGACCGGCTCGAGCAGATCGTGCTGCAGGCGAGCGCATCGCTGCGTGCCCTGGCCACTGACCGGTCCGTGCTGATCCGGTCGCTGTCCTGGGCGTCGCTGAACTGGCTGCTCGACGCCGCTTCGCTGTGGTGTTTCATAGCCGCCTTCGGCGGTTACGCCAACCCGGTTGGGCTGTTCGCCGCCTATGGGATCGCCAACGTGCTCGGCGTCATCCCGGTAACGCCTGGCGGCCTCGGCGTCATCGACTCGGTGACGCCGGTGCTCCTGGTGAGCTTCGGTCTGACCAGGAGCATCGCCACCCTTGGGGTGCTCGCGTGGCGGCTGGTGAACTTCTGGCTGCCCATCCCGACCGGTGCGCTGGCGTACGTTTCGTTGAAGGTGCCCAGGGGCGCCGGGCTGACAGCGATGCGCCGGGCGCTCTCCGAATTGAACCCGAAAGATTCACCCGATGAGCAGCTGCCATCGAGGGCCCAGCCCGAAGAAGCCCCGTCGTCGCAGAGCCGTTCCTGAGCTGCCGGGGGGAGCCGTCTGGGATTGCTGATGTCGGCCGGTCCAGTCAGTAGCTTCACGCCGCCGCGGCCGACCCCGCCTGTTTAGGCCGGCCGCTCGCAGGTAGGGGAACGGACGGTTAGGAATCCTGCCGTGCTTCGACTGCTGCGTGAAGCCTGCTGTATGGTGCCGGGATTCTCTGGATGACCGGCCAGGCGTTGCGTCGCTTACGCCGATCGGGGATCTGGCCTGTGCCTCATACGCCGGGCGGGTTCCCGAATGATCTTGACGACTTTTCAGTTGATATCGCGGAAAAGTCGTCAAGATCTTTGCGGGACGGGGTACTGGGACCAGCCGCCCGGGCGGCCGGGCGGTGGGGCGTCCCGCCGACCCGCCAGGACCCTCCCCGGGGGGGTCAGCTCGCCGCGGCCAGCGCGGCCCCCGCCCCCGCGCCCGCGCCAGCGCCCGCGCCGGTGCCGGTGCCGGTGCCGGTGCCGGTGCCGGTGCCGGGGGCCCGGGCCGGGACCTGCCCCGGAGTGGCCAGCAGCCGCTCCCGCAGGTACCCCAGCGCATGCGCCAGCAGCCGCGACACGTGCATCTGCGAGATCCCCAGCCGCGCGCCGATCTCCGCCTGCGTCAGATCCCCGTAAAACCGCAACAGCAGAATCTTCTGCTCCCGCCGCGGCAGCTCACCCCAGTGCGCCGCCACCGACTCCATATCCAGCGCATGCTCCATCCGCGGATCCTCCGCGCCCAGCACATCCGCCAGGCTGCCGGCATCAGGCCGGCCCGCCAGCGGCGCATCCAGCGACGACGGCGAGAACACCAGATCCGCCTGCCGCGCCTGCGCCACATCCTCCCGGCTGCGCCCCAGATGCTCCGCCAGCTCCGCCTCCCCCGGCAGATGCCCCAGCCGCTGCGCCAGCTCCCGCGACGCCTCCCGCACCTCAAGCACCAGCTCCTGCACCGGCCGCTCCAGCCCCGATCTCCTCCACGGCCCGCTCACACACCTCCAGCAGCACACTCAGCCCCGAATCCGCCGAGCCAACATCCAGCTCGCCGTTCCCCGAGCGCCCACCCATCTCATATCCCATCAGCCACATCACCGATCCAGGCAACCGGCCCGGCAACCCGCCGCCATCCGGGCCGGACAGCCCGCCCAGGCACCAGCAAGTACACCCAGCCCTCCTGGCACTACTGTCCCCGTCACGGCGCTCTATGCAGGAAACGGCACCCCCGGTCGTGATGTTTACGTACAGTCACATCGGGCAGCGCGAACGTCGATGGAAAGCTTCGTCATCGCGCGATCGGCGCGGCGGCCGCGACGGCGGTCTTCGCGGCCCCCCCGGCGGCAAACATGAACCCCGCAGAGCGCGTGCTCCGCCAGGTGGACGCGGTCCAGCAGCACCACAAGGTAACCGCCTTCGTGTTCGGCGTCGTCAAGAAGTACGGCGACGACAACGGCGGGGTGCTTGTAGCCAACCTGGCCTATTCGAGCTTCGTGTCCTTGTTCCCTCTGCTGCTGGTCCTGGTGACCGTCCTTGGCCTGGTGGCGGCAGCGGACCCGGCGATACGCCAGGACGTACTGCGTTCAGTCGAGAACCAGTTTCCGCTGATCGGTCAGCAGCTGACAGGCAACGTTCACGTCCTCCGGCGGTCGAGCGTGATCGGGCTGGTCATCGGGTTGCTCGCCTTGATCTGGGGCACCAGCGGGCTCGCGCAGGCCGGGCTGTTCACGATGGCGCAGGTGTGGAACCTGCCCGGGCCAGCCCGACCTGGATATGTGCAGCGCCTCGGCCGGGCCGCACTGTTCATCGGCGTGCTGGGTCTTGGCGTGATCCTCACGACGCTGCTGACTGGCCTGGATGCCTTCGGTCACCACGGCACCCTCACGGCCGTGCTCGTCGAAGTGCTCGCGGCGCTGGTGAACATAGCCATCTACATCATCGGCTTCCGCGTCCTGACTCCTAAGGGCGTACCAAGCGGCAAGCTGCTTCCCGGCGCGATCGCTGGCGGCATTGCGTGGACCCTGCTGCAGGCCCTTGGCACCTTCCTGGTCCGGCATTTTCTGCACAGCGACTCCGTTTACGGCGTCTTCGCCACCGTGCTCGGCCTCATTGCCTGGATCTACCTGGCCGTTGAGATCACCGTCTATTCCGCCGAGATCAACGTGGTGCTCGCGCGGCGGCTGTGGCCGAGAACGATGGTCCAGCCTCCGCTGACCGAGGCTGACCGTGCGTCCATGGCGCTGCAGGCGCTGCAGAATCAGCGCAGGGAAGAACAGCACGTGGAAGTGTCATATAGCGATCGGCCGCCCGGTGCCGAGGCCGCCAGTCAGACCCCTCAGACGCCCGACGAGATCGCCCCGCCCGCCGGTGAGCCAGAGCGTGACGGCTCCGCCTAGCAGCCAGACCGTGACAGGTCCGCCTGGCAGGTCATGGACTGGCAGGTCATGGAAGAGCGCCCGCTAGTGGATCATGGCGATCCGCAGATCCTCTGTGGAGGCCGCGCCCGCGACTTTTTGGCCGCGATAACCCCCCGGCGCACGATAACTCCCGGTAATCTTGAGCTTTCGCTACGCACTGGCTGCTGGGTTCCCCGTTTCACGGCCGCCAGCGCGGTAGCAGGAGGCGCGGTCGCTGCCATTGTTAGGTTGGGCCTAGCCAGCATGGACGTGAACGCTGACGACGTCTGTAGCGCGAGGGATGAACAGACCGGAGAATAGATGAGTTTGCCCGCCCGCCAGCAGCGGGTCCTCGACCAGATCGAAGTGATTCTTCAGGCTCGCGATCCGCGCCTGACCTCGTTGTTCGCGATGTTCGCCCGGCTCACGTCGCACGACGAAATACCGAAGATCGAAGAGCTCAAAGGGCATCTGGCACGGCTGCTACCGCTGAAAGGGCTGCTGGGGCGGCTGTTTCAGCCGGTCATGCTGATCCCGGTTGTTGTCGTCGTGATCGTGAGTTCGGTGGTGCTCGGATCGTTCGTCCCAGGCACACGCTGCCCTGCCGGGCAAGTCGCCAGGGGCACTGGCTACGTAGTCGCCGGAAAGCAAGGCATGTGCAATCCGGGGGCGGTCCGGGCGAGGAGCCGGGTCGGCCGCTAGGCGACAGCCGCGCCCGGCCCGCCCTTAGCCAGCTGCCGTCGGCCAGCACCCGTCGCGGGCCGGCTAGCCGATCCCGGCGGTTCCTGCGTGGCCCCGCTGGCCGTCGGCTGACCCGGCGCCACTGCCGTCAGCCAGCTCCCCGAGCCCGCGCGCCAGCGCCGCACGGCCCTGCGCCGTCATCCCCGAGAGCAAAGCCCCAAGCGCCGCCCGCCGGCGCCCCCGCACCCACTCCGCAAGCCGCCGCCCCGACTCCGTCGGCACCACCACGATCTCCCGCCGTGCTCAGCACCGCACGATCCCGCGACACCAGGCCAGCCGCCTGCATCCGGTCACACAACCGGCTCGCCGCCGACGCCGACGCCCCCAGCAACCCCGCCAGCCCGCTCAGATTCAAGCTCCCCGCCCGGTCAATCACCAGCAGCGCCCGCAACTGCACCGGCGGCACCGCGGCCCCGATCTCCTCCACGGCCCGCTCACACACCTCCAGCAGCACACTCAGCCCCGAATCCGCCGAGCCAACATCCAGCTCGCCGTTCCCCGAGCGCCCACCCATCTCATATCCCATCAGCCACATCACCGATCCAGGCAACCGGCCCGGCAACCCGCCGCCATCCGGGCCGGACAGCCCGCCCAGGCACCAGCAAGTACACCCAGCCCTCCTGGCACTACTGTCCCCGTCACGGCGCTCTATGCAGATCTTGCGTGAATGCTGACACGACGCTGTGGGACATCGCAGACGAGGGACCCGCGTGCGAGACCACCCGCACGCGGAAACGTAACTCAGAATGCCTCCAGGATCGTGACAGCATTACCAGCTGGCCGACCGAAGGCCTCCTTCCTGTCACTTCGCGGCGCGTTACCCGCCCCGCCGCAATCTACGGTCATTCAGCGTACCAGCGGCGATAACGGCAGGCCCGAGACAACTGCGCTGGGCCTGGCGCGCACGACCAGCAGCCACACAGACCGGCAGCCACACCGACCAGCAGCCACACCGACCGGCAGCCACATGCCGCGCGTCTGACCGCCGCCCGCCGGGCAGCGCCCCCAGACCGGCTCGGCTGGCCGACCTGGACACAGCCGATGGCGCTATATCGGAGTGGTCAGGCGCCCGCCTCGGCGCGCTCGCGCAGGCGTTCCCGCTGCGGGCCTACGGTGTACTGCGGATCCCGGGCTGAGGCACGGCCCGCCTCGAAGATGCCGAACCTGGTCAGCGCCGAGGCCGCTACGAGAGCCGCGCCGGACACCGCCGCCACGGCGCGGCTTCGGCCCGCGAGGACCGCGCCAGCCAGCCCGGCCGCCGTGAGCACCTCGCCGGCCTGCAGGAGCGAGCCGGCCCGGCCCGCCTGGTACGGCTCCCCGGTGTCACCCAGGCGACGCACCAGCATGTTCTTGGCGGTCAGCTCGGTCGCGGCCCCCAGCACAGCGAACCTGACTGCTTGCCCAGCGTGCGCGGGGGACACGGCAAGCATCCCGAGGCCGCCCGCGGCCGTCGCAGCCGACCCGGCGAAGACATAGGGCATCTCACGATGGCCCTCGTGCCAGGCGGGCACGGCCGTGTCGCACAGCAGCGCCGCCGTGTAGGTGGCGATCCCGGGACCCAGTGCGGCCGCGGCGACGGTCGCGGCAGTCCCGGCTCTGGGCAGCCGGCCGGTCATGGCGCAGGCGGCGGCCGCTCCAGCGGCCGGCCCGTAACCGGCGAGCAGCCAGGAGCCGACGCTCATCGGCGAGGTCACCTTGAACACGCGCAGCATGCTGAGGAAGCGCTCTGGCCGGCCGAGGTCATGGACGAGCGCGGCGGCGGACAGGCCGATCGCCCCGGCCGCCCCGCTCTTCGCCACGCGGGACAGTTCCCGGTTGCCTGCCAGCTGGGCGAATGCGGCCAGCAGCGACGACGCCCCGGCAAGGCCACCAAGGAAGAGATAGCCGGGCACGTCCGGTGCTCGCCAGACCGGTTCCTTGAGCACCGGGCGCCCGTAGTAGGAGCGGAACTCGGCTCGCGGTACGACAGGCCGTTCACCGCGCTGGCCCCTGCCGCGCCAGCGCGACCTGGCGAGCGCGCCCTGGACGTCACCGGGCGGCCGGCTCACCGCCGGATCCGCCTGGCCGCCGAGCGGCGGCCGCTCACCGCCTGGTCCTCCCGGCTGTGGCTAACGACCGGTGCTGGCCGACTGCCGTCCGGTTCGCGATTCATGGCCGGCTCCGCTGGCCGGCGCCGAGGCTCGCGGCGAGTGCGCCGACTGCTAGCGCGGCGCCCGCCGCGATCACATGACGCCACATCCGCGGCAGGTCGCGGGTGGTGACGACCGGATCCGGCGGCAGGCCGTACACCTCGGGCTCATCGAGCAGCAAGAAGAACGCGCCCGCGCCGCCGACGCCGTCGCCCGGGTCCTCGCCGTACAGCCGCGCCCCGGTGACCCCGGCGTCGCGCAGCTGGCTTAGCCGCTGACCGGCCCGGTCCCGTAGCTCGTCGACCGGGCCGAACTGGATTGAGTCGGTGGGGCACGCCTTGGCGCAGGCGGGCTCAAGGCCGGCTCCGAGCCGGTCGTAGCAGAGCGTGCACTTGAACGCGCGCCCATCGTCCTCGCGGCGGTCGATCACCCCGAACGGGCACGCGGAAATGCAGTAACCACAGCCGTTGCAGATGTCCTGCTGGACCACCACGGTGCCGAATTCGGTGCGCATCAGCGCCCCGGTCGGGCAGACGTCCAGGCAGGCTGCCTCGGTGCAGTGCTTGCACACGTCGCTGGACATCAGCCAGCGGGAACCCGCAGACCCGGAGCCGTCGGACCTGGCGTCCCCGGCCGGCGGCCCCGGCTCGCCCGGCCGGCCGATCTGCTCGATGAAGGCGACATGCCGCCACGTCGACGCGTTGAGGCCGCCGGTGTTGTCGTACGACATGCCGGTCAGCGTCAGCCCGTCCTCGGGCACCGAGTTCCATTCCTTGCAGGCCACCTCGCACGCCTTGCAGCCGATGCAGACCGAGGTATCGGTGTAGAAGCCCACCCGGGCCGGATGCTCCGGATACCCGGCCCGGGCCGCCGGGTCCAGCCCGCCGGCCAGGCCCAGGCCAGCCGCCGGGTTCAGGCCAGCGACCGGGTTCAGGCCGGCCGCAGAATCCGCGGGCGTCCCCGCCTGGCTCGCTGGTTGCGTGGTCATCTCAGGCCTCCGTCCCGGTCTCGCTGGTGATCCCGGCGCGCTGCGCGTATTCGCGGACCAGCGCTCGGAGCGCGGGCCCGCGCGGCCGCCGGCCGGGCCTGATGTCGCAAGCCAGCGCCTTGACCTCCTGGATATGTACATTCGGGTCCAGGGACAGGTGCGATAGCTCGTTGGCGGCGTCGCCGGTCGTGTAACCGTTCGGCCCCCAGTGCCACGGCAGCCCGATCTGGTGCAGTCGCCTGCCGCCCGCCTCCAGCGGCGTCATCCGCCTGGTGACCAGCACTCTCGCCTCGATTGCGCTGCGCGCCGCGATGATGGTCGCCCAGCCAAGGTGCTCAAGTCCGCGTTCGGCTGCCAGCTCGGGTGACACCTCGCAGAACAGCTCGGGCTGCAGCTCGGCGAGATAGGGCAGGAAACGCGACATCCCGCCGGCGGTGTGATGCTCAGTGAGCCGGTACGTCGTAACGACATAAGGGAATACCTGCGACCCGGGCTCAGCGCCGCTGGGCTGGAACCGGTTCTCGGGGTGCCTGATGATCTCCCGGACCGGATTGCGCTGCTGGCGGTAGAGCAGGTTCGGCAGCGGGGACTCCTGCGGCTCGTAATGCGCAGGCAGCGGGCCGTCCACCAGCCCGGCCGGGGCGAACAGCCACGCCTTGCCGTCCGCCTGCATGATGAACGGGTCGACACCGGAGATCGCGTCGACCCCGGTGGCGCCGTCAGGCGGCCGGTATGAGGGCGGCCGGTCGGCGATGAAATCCGGAATGTCATGGCCGGTCCACTTGCCGGCTTCCGCATCCCACCACACCAGCGCCTTGCCCTCGCTCCATGGCCTGCCATCCGGATCGGCCGACGCCCTGTTGTAGAGCACCCGCCGGTTAGCGGGCCATGCCCAGCCCCATTCCGGCGCGACCCAGCTCTGCTCGCTGCCTGGCTTGCGGCGGGCCGCCTGGTTTACCCCGTCGGCCCGGACGCCGCAGTAGATCCAGCAGCCGCATGCGGTGGATCCGTCGCCGGCCAGCTGCGTATACGACGCCAGCGGCTCGCCACTGGCGCCCCAGCCGTTGACTTCGGCGAGGACAGCATCGGCGTCCGGCTCCTGCAGCGGGCCCTTCACCGGGTAGTCCCAGGTAAGATCCAGGACCGGCCGGTCCATCTCGGTGTCAACGGCGAGCCCGGTGCCCGGGGAGGCCGCAGCAGCCGCGAGCTTCGCCCTGATGCGAAGGCCCAGGTGGTAGATGAACCACAGGTCGCTGCGCGCGTCGCCGGCAGGCTCGACGGCCGCGTGGTGCCACTGCAGCATGCGCTGGGTATTGGTGAAACTCCCGTCCTTCTCGGTGTGTGCCGCTGCGGGCAGGAAGAACACCTCGGTCTTGATGTCCTCGGTGCGCATCTCCCCGGTCTCGATCTCGGGGCCGTCCTTCCACCAGGTGGCGCTCTCGATCAGCACGAAGTCCCGGACCACCAGCCAGTCCAGGTTCGCCATGCCAAGCCGCTGCATGCGGGCGTTGGCCGAGCCGACCGCTGGGTTCTGCCCGTAGACGAAGTATCCCTTGCAGGTGCCGTCCAGCTGGGTGACAACCGTTTCATAGGTGCTGTGGCTGCCGGTTAGCCTGGGCAGGTAGTCGTAGCAGAAGTCGTTGTCGGCTGTCGCTGCCTCGCCCCACCACGCTTTCAGCAGGCTGACCAGGTAGTCGCGGGTGTTGGCCCAGAAGCCCTTCACCACGCTCTCAGCCTCGACGTAGCCGTCGAGGTCGTCGCCGGCATGCGCGTACGGCATGGGCAGGTATCCGGGCAGCAGGTCGAACAGGGTCGGTATGTCGGTCGAGCCCTGGATGGAGGCATGCCCGCGCAGGGCCAGGATGCCGCCGCCCGGGCGGCCGATGTTGCCGAGCAGCGCCTGCAGGATCGCCGCGGTGCGGATGTACTGGACGCCGACGGTGTGCTGCGTCCAGCCAAGGCTGTACACGAACGCGGTGGTCTTCTCCCGGCCTGAGTTCTCCGTGATGAGCTCGCACACCTGAGTGAACAGTTCCTGCGGCACGCCGGCGACCTGCGCGACCATCTCCGGCGTGTACCTGGCGAAGTGCCGCCGCAGGACCTGGAACACGCATCGCGGATGCTGCAGCGTCTCGTCGGTGTCCGGCTCCGGATGGGCGGCGGCGCCGCCGGACCCGTGCGCCTCGCCGCGGGCCGCCTGCTGCACCTGCTTGCGCCGGGTGGCGCCGACGCCCCGCTGACCGCTCGCCGGGCGCACCACGCCGCCCTGGTAGCGCCAGGTCTCCATGTCATAGGCCCGATGCCCGGGGTCGAACCCAGAGAACACGCCGTCGAGATCCTCGGTGTCGGTGAAATCCTCGGTCAGGATCACCGACGCGTTGGTGTACGCCAGCACGTAGTCGCGGAAGTACCTCTCGGTTTGCAGCACGTAGTTGATCAGGCCGCCAACGAACGCGATGTCCGCGCCGGCCCGGATCGGCACGTGCAGGTCGGCGACCGCGCTCGTCCGGCTGAACCTGGGGTCGACGTGGATCACCTTCGCGCCGCGGGCCTTGGCCGCCATGACCCACTGGAAGCCCACCGGGTGGCCTCGGCCATGTTCGAGCCCTCGATCAGGATGCAGTCGGCGTTCTGCAGGTCCTGCTGGAACGTCGTGGCACCGCCACGACCGAAACTAGTCCCCAGACCGGGGACCGTGGACGAGTGTCATATCCGGGCCTGGTTCTCGATCTGGATAGCGCCGAGCGCGTATACAGCTTCTTGATCAGGTAGTTCTCTTCGTTGTCCAGGGTCGCGCCGCCGAGGCTGGCGAAACCCATCGTGCGCCGGGTACGCTGCCCATCCTGCTCCCATTGCCAGCCGGCCTTCCGCGCCTCGATGACCCGGTCAGCGATCATGTCCATCGCCGTGTCGAGGTCCAGGCGCTCCCATTCGGTCCCGCCCTGGGGGCGGTGCAGCACCTGGTACTGGCGGGCCTGGCCGGTGGTCAGCTGCAGGCTGGCGGACCCCTTGGGGCACAGCCGGCCGCGGCTCACCGGCGAATCCGGGTCGCCTTCGATCTGGATGACCTTGCCGTCCTGCACGAAGACCTGCTGGCCGCAGCCGACCGCGCAGTACGGGCAGATCGATTTGACCATCTTGTCGGCCGTGGCGGTCCGCGCCGTGAGCTGCTCGCTCCGGCCGCTCTTGGCGGCGGCGCCGAGACCGAGCCGGTCTGGCCCGGTCAGCTGCCGGTAGACCGGCCACCCGTCAATCCAGGACCGCGCACCCACGTTTGGCGCCTCCCTCGTTTCTGCCGGGCTGGCTGCATATGACTGTAAGCGGTCCCGCCCGGGACCTGCTTGCAGGGTCCCGCGCGGGACCTGCTTGCAGGGTCCCGCCCGGCAGCGGCCAGCCGAGGCCGGCAGCACTCCCGGGAGCCGACGCAGACGAGGCCGGCAGCACCTCGGAGCCGGCCAGCCGAGCCGGGCAGCCGAAGCCGGGCAGCCGAGGCCGCGCCAGCCCGAGCCCAGCCGAAGCCGGGCAGCGCCTCGGGATCGAGTCACACTGGCCACAGCAGTGTCTTCAGTCCCAGCAGCTGCGTAGGACTCAAAGATCTTGACGCTTTTTCAGTAGATATTACCGAAAAAGCGTCAAGATCTTTGAGAACGGGCGGCCGGCCACCGGAATACGCCCGGTTCTCCGGCTCCGCCGTCAACTTCTGCGGCGCCGGTGACACAAGCGATCACGGATACGGTAGTGACGCCTCGTGCTCAGCGGCCCGCCGCGGGCGGGCCGTTTTCGCGGCCGGGGCGGCGGGGCTCCGCGCTCCAGTCGCGCCTGGCCAGCTCGAAAGCGGCCGCGCCGCCGGACTCCGTCCGGACCAGGATGCCGCGGTCGGCCAGGCCGCGCAGGGTTTCATAGATCGTCTCGTCGTCCAGGTCGGCAGCCGCGACAATGTCTGCCTGCGCGACCGGGCGGGCCGTGACCTCGAGGGTGGCGATGGCCTCGTACACGTGGGTATCGATGTCGGAGAGGGACTGCGCGTCGACATAGGAACGCGGACTTTCTGGTGATGCCATCTGGCTAACCTCCATTTCCTCGGATGCCCGTGTTCGCGGATGGCCCGTGATCGCTCCTGCTCGCTTTCGCCGACTACGACTACCCGCCGTTCGTCCCGCTACACAGCTCGTTCGTCCTGCTCACCGCTCGGGCACGCCACGTCCCACGACACTGCCACGGCCCCCGGCACCGGCCACGGCCGCCGGCACCGGCAGGCCACGGCCGCGGCCGACGGTGTTTACGGAAAGCCTCCAGGGGCAGCCAGAAGAACTGGCCGGTGCCCGCGACCAGGGCCGTCAAGGCCGCAATCCCCCAGGCGGCGCTTAGGGAGTCATGATTATGGAGATCGCACTGATCGCCGACCACATCGGCCAGCCGCCGCGGCCGGCCAAGGCCGGTCGGAGAAGGAAGCCCGGCCCGCTGACCGACACCTACCCTCACGACGAGGACGCCGGCGTCTTCTCACTGGCTAAGGCGCTTGCGGGGCTGCAGCATCTGGTCACCATCTACGCGCGCAACGACGCCGCGGGACTTCCCGGCAGTTCAGCCGTGTATCCCGGCGTGACCGTCGAGTACCTCACCGCGGGGCCGCAGCAGCCGCTGGCAGGAGACCAGCTGGTGCCGCACGTCGCGGCGTTCGCCGACCAGCTTGCCCGGCGGTGGCGGCGCGGCGCTCCCGCGGTGGCGCACGCCCATTCCTGGACCAGCGGCATGGCCGCGCTGGCCGCCGCTCGTGACGTCGGCATCCCCGTCGTGCAGTCATTCAGGTCCGTGGGAACCGCCTCGCCAGGTGCCAGCGAGGCGAGGGGCCGACGGTCGGCGCGCGCCGCGGCCCCGAAGGCCAGGCTGCAGGCCGCGGTCGGCCGTAGCGCCAGCGCCGTGCTGGCCCGCACCCATGCGGAGGCAACTGGCCTTGCCCGCCTTGGAGTGCCGCCAGCTTCGGTCAAGGTGGTGCCGGCCGGGGTGGACACCGCTCAGTTCAGCCCGTCCGGGCCGGTGGCTAGCCGGGGCAGCAGGCCGCGTCTGCTCACGCTCGCACCGCTGGCCGCGCGCCAGGAGCTGGCGAGCATCCTGCAGGCGGTAGCCCACGTGCCTGCGGCCGAGCTGGTGATCGCTGGCAGTCCGGGCCGCGACCAGCCGCCCGATGACCGTGGGCGCCGGGCCGCCGCCCGGGCCGGCCGCAAGCTGGGGCTTACCGGCAGGCTCAGCTTCGCCGGGGGAGTAAGCCGGACTGACATGCCCGCTCTGCTGCGGTCGGCCGACATTCTGGTAAGCATGACCGCAGCCGCGCCCTTCGGCTTGGTGGCACTCGATGCGATGGCATGCGGTGTCCCCGTCATCGCGACCGCGGCCGGGCTGCACCAGGACGCGATCATCGACGGGATCACCGGGTTCCTGGTATCGCCTGAGCGGCCCGCGCTGCTGGCAAGCCGGATAAGCCGGCTGCTCGGAAGCCCCATGCTCATGGAGGGATACGGGATCGCGGCGGCCAGCCGTGCCCAGAACCGTTATTCATGGACGCGCATCGGTGCCGAGACGCTAGCCGTCTACGAGTCGCTGCTGCACCGCCCGGCCGACAGCGCAGCCTAGCGCGCCGATCGTCAGCCATCGCGATAGCGCCGATCGTCAGCCATGGCAAGAGCATGGCCCCGCGGCCGGTGACGGCGTGGTGGACAACCGGTCGGCCGGAGTAGAAAAAAGGTGAATACGCCCAGGTCACGCAGACCCGTGCCCGGCAGGTGCTGGCAGCAGGGGGACCCGGGCCTCGAGGGCGGCGCCCGGCGTTAGACGGCCTCCCGGTCCCGCTCGCCGGTCCGCACCCGCAGCACGCTGTCCACGGGCGCTGTCCAGATCTTCCCATCCCCGATCGAGCCGGTATGGGCGCATTTCGCGATCGCGGCGGCGACTGCCGCGGCATCATCGTCGAGGACGAGGACTTCCACCCGGACCTTGGGCAGGAGCACGGCCTGTCGCCCGGCCCGCGTGCTCGCGGTCAGGTGCCCGTACTGCTGGCCGAAGCCATGGACGTCGGTCATCGTAAGCCCGCTCGCGCCCTCCTCGGTCACGGCCCGGATTATCTCGTCGAGCTTGTCCGGCTTGACGATCGCGGTAATCAGTTTCATACGGATATCGCCTCCTCGCGCATTGTGCCCCCGTCGAGGACCACGGCCCCTGCGGATGCGAGCGCCTTTCTGGATACCCGGTAATGATGCCCGCACATGAAAAGCTCCGTGGTGTGGTCCCGGCCTGGTGCCGGAGCCAGGACGACGACAACGGCCGGCTTGGCCGAGCAGCAGCAAGAGCGGTCAGCGGTCCGGAACGCGCTCCAGTCAACGGCGGGCCTGGCGCCTTGCGCACAAGCCGCAGGCTCACCGTGCTTGATGACATGCTCAGGGATGCAAGGGGTCATGACAAGAGTTTTGCGCACGCCCCCGCCCCCCGGCAGGGTCCTTGCTCCCCGGTGCGAAGGGCCGAAAGACCCGGAGCGCCGACCAGGCCGGATCGTCAAGCAAGAACCAGATGCGAAGAAAGGTGGCCGCGATGGCCGACACGACCGCCGGGCTCGAAGTGGTGTCCGTGGCGAAGCCGGACGACGTGAACGTCGTAATAGGCCAGTCCCACTTCATCAAGACCGTCGAGGACCTGCACGAAACGCTCACCGGAGTCAGCCCTCATCTGCGGTTCGGCCTTGCGTTCTGCGAGGCGTCGGGTGCCCGGCTGGTGCGCCGGTCAGGTAACGACGACGAGCTCACCGGCCTGGCTACGGCGATCGCCGTTGCGATCGGCGCCGGGCACGCGTTCGTCATCTTGCTCAGGGAAGGGTTTCCCGTCAACGTGCTCAACCCGATCAAGGCCGTTCCGGAGGTCTGCTCGATTTTCTGCGCGACCGCCAACCCGGTAGACGTCCTGGTCGCCGTCACCGACCGCGGCCGCGGAATCGTCGGAGTGATCGACGGCTCCCCGCCGCTCGGCGTCGAGACCGACGCCGACGTGGCCTACCGGCACCGCCTGCTGCGCGACATCGGCTACAAGCTCTGACGAGGGTGGCAGGCAGGCCCGTTGCCATGCTGGCCGGCTGATGTGCGCGGCCGCGGCTAGCTGACCGGGCCCGGTTCGATGATCGGTGCCGGGTAGCCGAGCCGGCGGCGGCGGCCGGGATCGAGCTGCCACGGCGCGCGGGCCTGGGCCGACGTGAGCCCGGCCAGCTCGGGGACGTAACGGCGCACGTAGTCACCGGCCGGGTCGAAACGGCGTGCCTGGCGCTGCATGTTCAGCACCCGGCCACGCCGGGTGTTGTTGCCGGTGCCAGCCACCCATTGCCAGTTGCCCGCGTTGCTGCCCACATCGCCGTCCGCCAGCAGGGCGAAGAAGTGCCGGTATCCGTGCCGCCAGTCGATCCGCAGGTCCCGGGTCAGGAACGAGGCCGTGATCATCCGGGCCCGGTTGTGCATGAAGCCCTCGGCAGCCAGCTGGCGCATCCCGGCGTCCACGATCGGCATCCCGGTGCGCCCCTCGCGCCAGGCTGCGAGCGCGTCCGGGTCGTCCCGCCAGCTGTCGCCCTGCGGCCGGTAGTCCGTCCGCGCCAGCTCCGGGAAGGCGGCCGTGACCTGATAGAAGAAGTCGCGCCAGGCGAGCTGCCTGCAGAACTCCTCGCCACCTGGCCGCCCGCGGGCGGCGGCCGCGAGCTCGAGCGGCGACACGCAACCGAACCGCAGGTATGGGCTGAGCCGCGAGGTCTGGTCACCGGCCAGGTCGTCGTGGCGGTCGCCGTAGCAGGCGAGCAAGTCGCCCAGCCAGCGCTGCGCCCGGATCCGGCCAGCCTGCTCCCCACCGGGCATCAGCTCAGGAGGGGCAAAGCCCACCGCGGCCGGGGCCCGCCCGCCCGCCGGGACCAGCGCGCTCACCGATACCTGCCCGGACGACGTTCCACCCCCGGATGATGAGCCGCCCCCGCCCGCCGAGCCGGCCGGCAGCCGCACTATCTCAGGCGCCGGCAGCGCCGCGCGCCATGTGCTGGCGGCCCAGGCCCTCCAGTAGGGCGTGAACACCTTGTAGTGGTCGCCGCCGGCCGGGCGCAGCTCGCCGGGCGGCACTACCGTAAGGCCGGGCGTGACCACAAGTCCGATCCGGTGACTGGCGCACCCGGCCGCCAGCCCGGCGCGGCGCCGCGCCGCGTAACGGGACACGTCGTCAGCGATGAAGATCGCCTGAGCGCGGGTCTGGGCGGCCAGCCGCATTACCTCGGCCACCGGCTCCCCGTGGCGGATGATCAGGTCACCGCCGCGTTCGCGGAGCCCATCGCGCAGGCCGGCCAGCGAATCCGCCAGGAAGCGGGTCCGGCTTGGCGAGGTCATCAGGCGGGGGTCCGCGACGAAGACCGGGATTACCCGCTCGGCCTTCGCGCATGCCGTGGCGAGCGCCGGGTTGTCGTGCACCCGCAGGTCACGGGTGAAGACAACGATGGCTGTCTGCATCCGTCATCTGTACCCCACGAGCACGCGATCCGCCCGTGAAGCGGGCTGCATTCGTCGTCTCTACCTCGCGAGCAAACAACCTGCCCACTGGGTCGAGCGCCGGATGGGAATAGGCGTAGCCTGACGCATATGACCCCACGCGAGCGACGGGACGTCACGCCGCTACCCGATCTGCTGCACGGACGGTCCCGCGCCGGGCCGGTCCGGGATCAGCGCCCGCTCTACGTTGACCTGCTGCCGCCGTGTAACGCAGGCTGTCCGGCCGGCGAGAACATCCAGGCCTGGCTCGCGCACGCCGAGGTCGGCGAGCATGAGCAGGCCTGGCGGCAGCTGACCGCCGACAACCCGATGCCCGCGATTCACGGGCGCGTCTGCTACCACCCGTGCGAGAGCGTCTGTAACCGGGCCGACCTGGACAGCGCGGTCTCGATTCACTCGATCGAGCGGTTCCTCGGCGACATCGCGCTTGAGCGTGGCTGGTCGTTCGAGAAGCCGCCGGTCCGCACCGGCAAGCGGGTCCTCGTCATCGGCGCCGGGCCGAGCGGGCTGTCGGCCGCCTACCATCTGGCCAGGCTCGGTCATGAGGTCGAGATCAGGGACTCCGGCGACCGGCCGGGCGGGATGATGCGGTACGGAATCCCGTCCTACCGGATGCCGCGTGATGTCCTCGACGGCGAGGTTGACCGGATCGCCGCGATGGGCGTGCGCATCACCTGCGGCCACCGGGTGGAGGACCTGGACGCCGAACGGCGCGAAGGCGGTTTCGACGCGGCCTTCGTGGCGGTCGGCGCGCACTTGTCCAAGCGGGTGGACATCCCGGCCAAGGACGCGGGACCGATCGTGGACGCTGTGTCGTTCCTGCGCAGCGTCGCCTCCGGCGAGCGGCCGGTGATCGGGCGCCGCGTCGCCGTGTACGGCGGCGGCAACACCGCGATGGACGCCGCCCGGGTGGCCCGCCGCCTGGGCGCCAATGACGCGCTCATCGTCTACCGCCGCACCAGGGCCCAGATGCCGGCTCATGAGGACGAAGCCGAGGAAGCCGAACGCGAGGGCGTGCAGATCAACTGGCTGCGCACCATTACCGCGTTCGACGGCCCGGAGCTGACGATCGAGGCGATGGAACTGGATGACAGCGGCTTCCCGCAGCCGACCGGGCGGTTCGAGACACTGGCCGCCGACACCGTTATTCTCGCGCTCGGTCAGGAAACCGACACCGCGTTCCTGCGCCGGGTTCCCGGGGTGGAGTTCTCGCGGGACGGCACGGTCCAGGTGTCGGCGGGCATGATGACCGGCTGCCCGGGCGTCTTCGCGGGCGGCGACATGGTGCCTGCCGAGCGCACCGTGACGGTTGGGGTGGGGCACGGCAAGAAGGCGGCCAAGAACATCGACGCGTGGCTGCGCGGCGCCCAGCCAGATAGCGCGCCCAAGCATGAGCTTGTCGAATTCAGCCAGCTGAACCTGTGGTACTTCGGCGACGCTGCCCAGCGGCAGCAGCCCGAGGCGCCGCCGGAGGAGCGGACCGCTGACTTTAGCGAGATACACGGCGGCCTGTCCGAGCAGGAGGCCACCTACGAGGCACGCCGCTGCCTTTCCTGCGGCAACTGCTGCGAGTGTGACGGCTGCCTGGGCGCCTGCCCCGAAGATGCCGTGATCAAGCTGGGCCCGGGCCACAGGTACCGGTTCGACTACGACAAATGCACCGGCTGCGGAGCGTGTTATGAGCAATGCCCGGTGCACTCTATTGAAATGATTCCGGAGGGCGGATGACACGTGCCACGGTCGACGGCAACGAGGCCGCTGTCTCAGTCGCCTACCGGCTCAATGAGGTCTGCTGCATCTACCCGATCACGCCATCCTCGCCGATGGCTGAGCTTGCCGACGAATGGTCCAGCAAGGGGCGGCCCAACCTGTGGGGCGCCGTTCCCTCGGTAGCCGAGATGCAGAGCGAGGGCGGGGCGGCGGGCGCTTTGCATGGCGCGCTGCAGAGCGGGGCGCTGGCCACCACGTTCACCGCGTCGCAGGGCCTGCTGCTGATGATCCCGAACATGTACAAGATCGCTGGTGAGCTGACCCCTGCGGTGCTGCACGTCGCCGCCAGGTCGCTGGCCGCGCAGGGGCTGTCGATCTTCGGCGACCATTCGGACGTGATGGCGGTGCGGCAGACCGGCTTCGCGCTGCTCGCCTCGGCTTCGGTCCAGGAAGCACACGACCTCGCGCTGGTGGCGCAGGTGGCCACGCTGGCGACCCGGGTGCCGTTCCTGCATTTCTTCGACGGCTTCCGCACCTCGCACGAACTGAACACGATCGAGATGCTGTCCGACGATGACCTGCGTGCCCTGGTGCCAACCGAACTGATCCGCGCGCACCGCGCCCGGGCGCTGTCACCGGAGCAGCCGTTCATCAGGGGAACCGCGCAGAACCCGGACGTCTACTTCCAGGCGCGCGAGACGGTGAACCCGTTCTACGCCGCGGTGCCCGGCGCGGTGCAGGACGCGATGAACGCCCTGGCCGCGCGCACCGGCCGCAGCTACAAGCTCATGGAGTACACCGGGCACCCCGAGGCCGAGCGGGTGATCGTCGTGATGGGCTCGGCTGCCGAGACCATCGGCGAGACGGTGGCGCACCTGAACGCACAGGGCGACCGGGTCGGGGTGCTGCAGGTGCGGCTGTACCGGCCGTTCCCGGCCCAAGCGCTGCTCGACGCGCTTCCCGCCACCGCGGCCCGGATCGCCGTGCTGGACCGGACCAAGGAGCCTGGCTCCAGCGGCGAGCCGCTCTTCCTCGACGTGGTCGCCGCGCTTGCGGACGCCTACTCCAGCGGGGATCGCGCGGTCTTTCCCCTGGTGACCGGCGGGCGCTACGGGCTGTCGTCGAAGGAACTCACGCCGGCCATGGTGGCCGGGATCTTCGCTGAGCTTGCCCGCGAGCAGCCCAGGCGCCGGTTCACGATCGGCATCACCGATGACGTGTCAGGCACCAGCTTGCCGTATGCCCCCTCGCTCGACATCGAGCCGCCCGGGACGGTCCGCGCCGTCTTCTTCGGGCTCGGCTCGGACGGGACCGTCGGCGCGAACAAGAACACGATCAAGATTCTCGGCTCCGAGGAGGGCCTGAACGCCCAGGGCTATTTTGTCTACGACTCCAAGAAGTCGGGTTCCCAGACGGTGTCGCACCTGCGCTTCGGGCCGCGGCCGATCCGCGCGCCCTACCTGGTGGAGCAGGCCAGCTTCGTCGGCTGTCATCACTTCCGGCTGCTGGACCAGGTGGACGTGCTCGGCCGGGCCGCGCCGGGCGCGACGCTGCTGCTTGACTGCTCGCTGCCGCCTGATGAGGTCTGGGATGCGCTGCCCCGCCCGGTGCAGGAGAAGATCATCGCCAAGCGGATCAACGTATACGCGATCGACGCCGGGCATATCGCCCGCGAGGTCGGCCTGGCCGGGCGGACCAACACCATCCTGCAGACCTGCTTCTTCGCCATCTCGGGCGTGCTGCCCAGGGAAGCGGCTATCAGCAAGATCAAGTCATCGATCGTCAAGACCTACGGTCGTCGTGGCGCCGAGGTAGTCGAGAAGAACCTGGCCGCAGTCGATCGCACCATCGAGGCAACGTACCAGATCGAGGTACCCGGGCTGGTCACCGCTACCAGGGAGCTGCCCGCCATGGTCCCGGCCGGCGCGCCGGAGTTCGTCCGCACCGTCACCGCGGAGATGATGGCGGGCCGCGGCGACGACATTCCGGTCAGCGCGTTGCCGGTGGACGGCACCTACCCGAGCGGCACCGCGGCCTACGAGAAGCGCAACATCTCCGAACTGGTCGCGCTGTGGGACGCCGAGCTGTGCATCCAGTGCGGCAACTGCAGTTTCGTGTGCCCGCACAGCGTGATCAGGTCCAGCTATTACGACGAGTCGCTGCTGGCCGGGGCGCCATCGGAGTTCCGGTCGGCCCCGCTGGACGCCCGGGGGCTCCCGGATACCAGGTTCACGCTCCAGGTGTACGTGGAGGACTGCACCGGCTGCGAGCTGTGCGTGCAAGCCTGCCCGGTCAGTGCGCCAGACGAACCGGAGCGCAAGGCGATCAACCTGGCCGACCGTGCCCCCCTGGTGGCCGCCGAGCGGGACAACATCGCGTTCTTCGAGACGCTGCCGGTGGCCGACCGGGCCCGGGTGGACTTCGGCACGGTGCGGGGAACCCAGTTCCTGCAGCCGCTGTTCGAGTTCTCCGGCGCCTGCGCGGGCTGCGGGGAGACGCCCTACATCAAGCTGCTGTCGCAGCTGTTCGGCGACCGGCTGATGGTCGCCAACGCGACCGGCTGCTCGTCCATCTACGGCGGGAACCTGCCGACCACGCCGTGGACGATCGGCCCCGATGGCCGCGGCCCGGCCTGGTCGAACTCGCTGTTCGAGGACAACGCCGAGTTCGGCCTCGGGTTCAGGCTGGCTGCCGACCGGCATCACGAGCTGGCCCGCAGCAGGCTCACCGAGCTCCGCGACGTGATCGGCGCCGAGCTGGCCGACGATATCCTCGGCGCGCCGCAGCTACGTGAATCGGAGCTGCGCGCCCAGCATGACCGGGTCACCGAGCTGAAGCGCCGGCTCGACGAGCTAGGCCCGACCGACGGGGTGGCCAAGGACCTGCGCAGCGTGGTGGATCATCTGCTGCGGCGCAGCATCTGGATCGTCGGCGGCGACGGCTGGGCCTACGACATCGGATCAGGCGGCCTCGACCACGTGCTCGCCAGCGGACGCGACGTGAACGTGCTGGTGCTCGACACCGAGGTGTACTCCAACACCGGCGGGCAGTCATCGAAGGCAACCCCGCTCGGCGCCGTCGCCAAATTCGCCTCCGCTGGCAAGACCATGCCGAAGAAGGACCTAGCGATGCAGGCGGTCTCCTACGGCTACGTGTACGTCGCACGGGTCGCGATGGGCGCCGACCCGCAGCAGACCCTGCGAGCCTTGCGCGAGGCCGAGGCGTACGACGGACCGTCGCTGGTGATCGCCTACAGCCACTGCATCGCGCACGGCATCGAGATGCGGGACGGGCTCAGCCAGCAGTACCGCGCCGTGTCCAGCGGGTACTGGCCGCTAATGCGTTACGACCCGCTGCTGCGCGCGGCAGGCAGTAATCCGTTCATGCTCGACTCGCCGAGGCCGCGCTCCGCGCTGACCGACTATACCCAGCGTGAGCTGCGGTACCGCTCGCTGAGCAACACCGACCCCGCGGAGGCGGAACGGCTGGGTGCCCTGGCCCAGGAAGCCGTGGACCAGCGCTGGGACAACTACGAGGACATGGCTACCCGTGGCGCGCAGCGGTTCCCCGCGGACGCGCGAAAGGAACGCTGATGGACCTTTCGACCGAATATCTCGGCCTCACCCTGCGCAATCCGCTCGTCGCCTCCGCCTCGCCGCTGTCGAATACGGTCGACGGAGTCAGGCGGCTCGCCGACGCCGGTCTCGGCGCTGTGGTGCTCTACTCCTTGTTCGAGGAGCAGCTACGCCGCGAGGCCGCGGAGAACGCGCGGCTTGCCGAGGCCGGCACCGAGGTGTTCGCTGAGGCGCTGTCCTATTTCCCGGCCGAGGCCGAAGCCGAGGCGGTCGTGGAGAGCGCCGCGGACGAGCCAAGCCCGCGGCGCTACCTGAGCCTGATCGAGCGCGCCGCGGCGGCCGTCGAGATTCCGGTGATCGGCAGCCTCAACGGAGTCACGCCAGGCGGCTGGACCAGCTACGCGCGCGCGATGCAGGACGCGGGCGCCGCGGCAATCGAGCTGAACATTTATTTCGTTCCCGGGGACCCGCGGATCTCCGGCCGGGACGTCGAGCAGCGGCACATCGACATCCTGCGCCGGGTCAAGGACGCGGTGACCATACCGGTGGCAGTCAAGCTGAGCCCGCATTTCAGCTCGACCGGCGAGATGGCGATACGCCTCGACGAGGCGGGCGCGGACGGCCTGGTGCTGTTCAACCGGTTCTTCCAGCCCGACATCGAGCCGGAGAACATGGCCGTCGTTCCTGCCATCGATCTCTCCAGCCCGAAGGAGGCAAGGCTGCCGCGTACCTGGATCTCGATCCTGTGCCGGCGGGTCGCCGCCTCGCTGGCCGGCACGACCGGGGTTGACGGAGCTCCCGACGTGATCAAGTACCTGCTGGCCGGCGCGGATGTCGTGATGACCGCGTCAGCGCTGATCCGGCATGGTCCCGAGCATGCGGCCGTGCTGCTCGATGGCCTGTCCGGCTGGATGGTGCGCAAAGGCTACGCGTCAGTCGGCGAACTGCGCGGCCTGCTTGCCGTGCCGGCCGATGCTGACAAGGCTGGTTATGAGCGCGCCGGGTATGTCGCGGCGATGCGGGTCGCCAACAACGCGCCCGGCCCCTGGTGACGCCCCGTGAGACGTTCTGTCGATGGCTGAGAACGCATGCTGTGAAGCCTGAGTCTCATGTGCCGACTATTCGGGATGACCTCAGGGACTGACCCGGTAAGCGCGACCTTCTGGCTGCTTGACGCGCCCGACTCGTTGGAGATACAGAGCAAGCGCAACGCCGACGGGAGCGGGATCGGGTTCTTCGATCATGCTGGTGGGCCCGTCCTCGACAAGCAGCCTGAGCCGGGCTTCGTCGATGCCGAGTTCCAACGCGAGGCCAAGCAGGCCACCTCGACGACCTTCGTCGCCCACGTCCGCTGGGCGACCGTGGGCGGCCGGACCGTTCGGAACACCCACCCGTTCACGATGCAGGGCCGGATCATGGCGCATAACGGGGGCTTCGGCGAAGTTGCGCGCCTCGACGAACAGCTCGGCCCCTACCGCGAGCTAGTGCTCGGCGATACGGACTCCGAGCGCTACTTCGCGCTGATCACTCAGCAGATCGACGCCAGCGGAGGAGATGTGGGCGCCGGGATCGCCGCTGCGGCACGCTGGATTGCGGCCAACCTGCCAGTATCCTCGCTGAACGCGATCGTAGCGGCGCCCGGCGAGCTGTGGGCGCTGCGTTATCCGGGCCAGCATGCGCTGCATGTGATCGAAAGGCCAGCCGGCGACAGCATTCCTGCCGTCCCGGCCGGAGCTGCCGGGTCGCCTGCCGCCGCCCCGGCCGGCCTGCAGGTCCGCAGCGCTACGTCCTCCGTGCACGCGCCCGCGCTGCGAGTGGTCCCCACTGTTGTCGTCGCGTCCGAGGAACTCGACGGGGAACGCGGCTGGCGCATGCTGGCCGACGGCGAGCTCATCCACGTCCGTGCCGACCTGACAGTCGAGTCCGCCGTGGTAATTCCCGATCCGCCGGCCCGCCTCGTGCCGCTGCCCGCCGGCAGCCCGAACATCGATACCTGACCGTTACCCGGCGCATGAGCCAACGTGCTGAGTACCCGGAGCCGACCCGGGTCAGTCTGGGCTCAGCAGCGGCCGAGCGGGCCCAGATCCCCTTATTGAGGTCGTCCGTCCCGCGCGCATCACCTATGGCCGACCGCCAGCGCAGGCAGGCCGGCCGGTGGGTTGAGCGGACTGGCAGCAGGGATTAGCGATACGGATGAAGCGGCAAGGATGAACTAGTTACCCGATTTCCTTGCGCAGCCTGGCCAGTTCGGCCTCAACGTCCTGCTGTTGCTGCACCGCGGTGGCCCGCACGTCAAGCTGGCGCTGCGTAACCGCCGAACGGGTCTGCTCGGCCTGGACCCTCCTGGCCTTTTCTTCCCGGCCAGCCCGCAGCCGACCGCGTGCCTTGAGCACGACGGCAACGATAGCTCCGATAGCGACCGCCACGATGATCAGGTAGGCGAGGTGCACGAGCACCGACACCATGCTGAAGACCACGATGACGGCTATGCCAATAGCTAGCGCCTTAATCCAACCCATCGGATACCTCCCCGCGCACCTAGCCAGCGGATACGGCTCCGCATGCTCGGCCGGCGCGGCGTAGCTGCTGATCTGATGGTAACAAGCCCGGCGCCGTGCGGCAGCACGGGAACAAGGGCTAGAGGACATCACCTGCCAGATCGGGGAGCTCGGCCGCATGTCAATCCACCGCAGGGGAGCTGGCGGCGGCAGGCCGCCGTAAGCTGCGGCGCGCCCGATGAGTCCGCCCGCTTACTGGCGTCTACACCAGTGAGATGACGGCGGCACGCTGGGCATCGACCAACAGGAGCAGCATCCTGGCGCCAACATCAGCCAGCTGGCCGATGCCTGCCGTGCCCCTGTCCCGGCACCCTGAAAATGCCTAGGCAACCGTCCGGGCCACGGAACTGACATGGCTGACGCCGCGGCTGGCGTCCCACCTGGAAGGCATGAGAAGCGTTATGTCCAGCACCTCCCTGGTCGTACTGGCGGGACGAGCGGCGGAGCTGATCGGCGCGCTGCCGTGCAGGACCGAGGACCCGCAGTTGTGGTTCTCGGACTTGCCAGCTGAGCTTGAGCAGGCCAAGGCGTTCTGCCGCCAGTGCCCGCTGCGTCGCCCCTGCCTCGACGGCGCGATCGAGCGCGCCGAGCCCTGCGGCGTCTGGGGTGGCGAGATTTTCCACCACGGCGCGCTCACAGCGGGTAAGCGGACACGCGGCCGCCCTCGCAAGAGCCCGAGGAGAACCTCTTGCGCATCGTGATCAGTCAGCCGCGGCTGCCGTGATCGGTCAGGTGCAGTCGCCATGATTCGTCGGCCGCGGCAGGCATGGCAGGTCCGGATACTGCCTCATCGGGCGTCGTGCAGGACGAGGCCGAGCGTGTGGCGGCTGCCTGAGCGAACCACGCTGACCCCGTGCCGCACCGGGGCGGCCGACCAGCCCCGCGCTGATTCGACCGGCCGATCACGGGTCGTGAAGATCAGCGCCTGCCCCTGCCCGAGCGCCGTCACTGTGCCGCGTGACTGGGCGCGCGGACGTTGTTCCACCATCAGGAACTCACCGCCGGTGTAATCCGCACCGGGAGCGTCCAGGCCGATGACCACCTGCAACGGGAACACCAGATCCCCGTACAGGTCCTGGTGCAGCGCGTTCCAGTCTCCTGGCCCGTAGCGCAGCAGGATCGGGGTCGGCTTCGCCTGTCCAGCGGCGTGACACTGCGCCAGCCAGCCGCCGAACTCCTCCGGCCAAGGGGCCGGCCTGCCGAGGCGGGCTGCCCAGTCGCGGGCGATCGGCAGCAGATGCGGCCAGAATGCCGAACGAAGCTCCTCGACCACGGCCGGGAGCGGATAGCCGAAGTAGCGGTACTGGCCAGCGCCGAACCGGTAGCGGGCCATGTCAATCGTCGACCTGAACAGGTCAGCCTCGTCGTACATGCCAGCGATCCGCCGGCCCTCGGGCGGGCTGAGCAGCGGCTCGGTCAGCGCGCAGCCGAGCTCGTCCAGCCCGGCAGCGAGGGCCGCCCAATCCAGCGCGCCGACCTGCCCAGCCAGCCCGCCGCCCTGCCCAGCCGCGCCGCAGGCCTGCCCAGCCAGCCCGCCGCCCTGCCCAGCCGAGGCGCCTGCGTTGCCGACCGCGCTCACGCCGCTGCCTCCATGGCCAGCAGCGCATGCTTGGCCTCCGGGCCGCCAACGTACTGCCCGATCGACCCGTCGCTGCGCACCACCCGATGACACGGCACCACGACAGGCAGCGGATTGGTCGCGCACGCCGTACCCACTGCGCGGACCGCTGCCGGGCTCCCTGCCGCCACGGCGACCACCGAATAGCTCTCGGTAGCGCCGTAGGCGATCTCGCGCAGGTGCGTGAGGACGGCCAGCCGGAAACCGCGGGAGAGCTGGAAGTCCAGCGGCAGCCCGAACTGGCGCCTGCGGCCGGTGAAGTACTCATCAAGCTCACGGGCGGCCGCGTCCAGCTTGGCCGGCGCATGCAGCACCCGCGGGCTCACCGCGGCCGCCAGCCGGACCAGGACCGCCTCATGGTCTTCGCGCGCGTACGCTACCCGTACCAGGCCGCGCGGCGTCGCCGCGAGCAGCAGCGATCCGAGCGGGGTATCCACCGTCCGGTAAGCGATGTCGAGCAGGTCACTGCCGCTCGCCAGGCTGGCCAGCCGGGCGCGCAGCCCCGCGTAACTGGCAGCGCTGGTCTCAGTTAGCGACATGATCAAGTCCCGGTCGGTCTCGGTCATCATCGTCTTTCCTCTCCCTTTAGGTCTTGCGCAGCGCCATAGGTCTTGCGCAGCGTCGCGATGCCGTCGGCAGCGCTGCGGCGTGCTGCCGCCTCGCTGCTGTCCAGCAGCCCCGCGATCTCCCGGTAGGACATGTCCGCCAGGTACCGGTAGGCGACCGCCGCCCGCTGCTTGAGCGGAAGCGCCCGCAACGCGCTGCCGAGTTCCTCGTCTGGCAGCTCAGCTGCGCCCTCGGCATCAGCAACGCGGTCCTGGATGACGTCGGTCGGGCTTGGCGCGCGCCGGCCGGCCCGGTATCCGTCGATGGCCTTGCGGTGTGCGATCGTTACCAGCCAGGCCCTCAGATTGCTGTCCGGCCGGATCTCCGGGTACGCCCGCAGCGCCGCGAGGAACGTCTCAGACCAGGCATCTTCGGCATCTTGCGGACCGAGTACGGCCAGGCAAACCCGCAGCACGGCCGGTCCGTGCTGCGCCACGACTTTCTCGAACGGTGGAAGGCTCACATCTAGTAAACGCTCGGCAGGCCATCCGTGTGAGGTTCCCGGCGTGCCGTTGCCTGTGCGCCCGCCGCGCCTGGAGCCTAGGCTGAGGGTGAGATGAGCGACTACCACTACGACGTCCTGGTGATCGGTTCAGGGTTCGGCGGCAGCGTAGCGGCGCTGCGGCTGACCGAAAAGGGCTACCGGGTCGGCGTCCTGGAGGCGGGCCGCCGGTTCGACGATCCCGCCCATCCGGTGCCGTCCCAGCGGCACCAGGCGCTGCCGAAGACGTCCTGGCGGATCGGCGGCTACCTGTGGGCGCCGCCGCTTGGCCTGACCGGGATCCAGCGCATCCATCTGCTGCGTGGCGAGAAGGGCTCGCGCGTGCTCATCCTCGCGGGTGCCGGGGTCGGTGGCGGTTCCCTGAACTACGCCAACACGCTGTACCGGCCCCCCCAGCCGTTCTTCGACGACCCGCAATGGAGCGGCCTCACCGACTGGTGCGCTGAGCTCGCGCCCTATTACGACCAGGCCGAGCGGATGCTTGGCGTGACACCCAACCCGACGACGACGCCAGCGGACGTGGCAATCAAGAGAGTCGCCGAACGGATGGGGCGCGGCGAGACGTTCCGGCCCACGCCGGTGGGGGTGTACTTCGGTGACCCGCCGGGGGCTGAGACGCCGGACCCGTACTTCGGCGGCGCGGGACCGCGGCGGGCCGCCTGCACCGAGTGCGGGTCATGCATGACCGGCTGCCGCAACGGCGCCAAGAACATGCTCACCGAGAACTACCTGTACCTGGCCGAGCGAGCCGGCGCCAAGATCCTGCCAATGACAATGGCGACCGCCGTGTGGCCCTGCCCAGGCGGTTACGGCGTCGAGGTCAAGCGCACCGGAACGGCAACGAGGCGGCGGCGCACCATCACCACCGAGCAGGTCATCTTCGCGGCCGGGACATACGGGACGCAGAAGCTGCTGCACCGGATGAAGGCGGCCGGCGCGCTGCCGCGGTTGTCCGACTGCCTGGGTGCGGTGAGCCGGACCAACTCAGAAGCGATCCTCGGCGCGGAACGCACGGCCTACCGCGGCGACGACTACTCCCGCGGCGTTGCGATTACGTCCTCGTTCTACCCGGACGACCACACGCACATCGAGCCCACCAGGTACGGGCCGGGCTCGAATTCGATGGGTGCGCTGGTCTCGCTGCTGATCGACGGCGGCGGGCCGACCCCGCGCTGGGCGAAGTTCCTCAGCCAAGTCGCGGCCAGGCCCTGGGAGCTGCCCAGCGTGTTGAACCTCCGGCACTGGTCGGAGCGGACGATCATCGCCCTGGTGATGCAGAGCCGCGACAACTCGATCACCGTCCGGGCCGCGCGCGGGCCGCTGGGTTGGGGGATGCGCTCACATCCAGGGCACGGCGAGCCGAGCCCGTCATGGATCCCGGTGGCCCACCGTGCCGTCCGGATGCTCGCTGAGGAGATCGGCGGCTTCGCCTGCGGCACCTGGCTGGACTTGTTCGACATCCCCACCACGGCGCATTTCATCGGGGGTGCCGCCATCGGCGAGTCGCCGTCAACCGGCGTAATCGACGCTTACCACCGGATACATGGATATGAACGATTGCACGTAGTCGATGGCGCCGCCGTGTCAGCCAACCTGGGCGTAAACCCGGCCCTCACGATCACCGCTCAGGCAGAGCGTGCCATGGCGCTGTGGCCCAACCGCGGCGACGACGACCCCCGCCCCGCCCCCGGCATGCCATATCGCAGCATCAGCCCGGTCGCTCCGCGCGCCCCGGCCGTCCCCGTCAGCGCGCCCGCCACCCTCCGCTTCGACAACTGATCAGCCGCCGTTCAGGTGCTCGTTGCCCGTTACTCCGGGTTTCGTCAGCTGCGCCGGGCCTGGCGGCCAGGACAAGTCCTGGCTGGCCGCTCACTCACCGGAGTGCGGCAGGACTACTGGACCTTGGCCTTGTGATACCCGACTCGGGGCGGCCCGACACGCTCTTCAGCAAACCTCGGCCGCCCTCCGAAGAAGCGGTCTGGCCAACGGCTCGTTATAACTCGGTCTTGATGTGAGTTGCCGAAGACCAGATCCGCTCACCGCGGCGGAAGAGCGGTGCGGGTTATCGCCTGAGGAAGAAGATGAGGAGAATGATGATAAGAATGATCACGATCGTTCCAAGACCGATATACATGAGATGACTCCTCTCTGATTAACGCTGCCCTCAGCGCAATGGCTGTGCCTGCTCCGGCTGTGCCTGCTCCGTGAGGTCCTCCCGCACTGCCCGCCGCTACCCGGCCCAAACAAATCGGGCTTCGATGGCGTGCGGCGGGCGGGGGCCTTCAGGCCGCGCCGCGATCGCGCGGCGCAGCGTGCGGCGTGCCGTCTACGCTCGCGACTGCGCCGCGCGGTCAGCGGCGGCCGTGCATCGCTACCAGTAATGTCGACGGCCGGCCACGGCGTGCCCGACCGAGCCGAGCAGCAGCAGGCCGACCACCAGCGCGATAATGCGCGTCGACGTTACGGGCAACCGCGAGAGTCTGGGCGGTGTCGTGACGGCTGATCCGGTATCACCGGAAACAGGCCCGTACGCAAACCCTCACGTCTCCCCCGCGGCATCCGCTCGGCTATCGCCCGCCGCTCCCGCCTGGCCATCGCGTGCCGCTCCCGCCTGACCATCGCGTGCCGCTCCCGCCTGACCATCGCGTGCCGCTCCCGCCTGACCATCGCGTGCCGCGCCCGCCTGGCCATCGCGTGCCGCTCCCCGTACCACGTCGGCGGAGACCGCGGCCAGCTTGCGGCGCTGCGACCTCGCCTGAGCTCGCAGCTGTTCGTAGGCCGCCCGCGCCGACAGGCCCTGCGTCCCTATCAGCACACCCTTCGCCTGCTCGATGACCGCCCGGCTGTTCAAGGCCGTCTGCAGCTGCGCCGCCAGTTCAGATTGCTGCTGACCTTGCATCATGCTGGCGATGAGCAACGCCGCGAGGTCGGTGAACGCAAGGAGCGCCAGCTCTCCCTCCGCTGACCACGGGTGGCGCTTTTCTGACAGCACCGTGACCACGCCCACGGCGTCCTGGTTGTAGGGCAGTGGACTGGCGAGTACCGCACGCACTCCGGAGTCAACGGCGGCGGCGCTGAACAAGGGCCACCGGGGGTCCGCGCTGAGGTCCTCGGCGCTGACGAGTTCCTTCTCTTCGAACGCAGCTATGCAGGGACCCTCGTGGTGGCGTATCTGCAGCTCCTCCAGATGGGCGAGCCGCTCGTCGGATACCGCGACGTTCCGCAGGTGGTGCTCGACGTCAGCAAGCATCAAGCCTGCGCCGTCGACGTCGAAGATCGCGTGCGTGGCCTGAACGATCTCGTGCATCGCATCCTCGACCCGCATCTCGCCAAAGCGCAGCTTGCCGAGCTCGGTCAGGGCCTGGTGCACATCATGCATGGAAACAGCCACACCCAGATTTTCCCATCACCGGTTCGGTTGCGTACCTTGGCCCGGTGACAAGCAATTACAGCGTCGTCGCGGCAGATGCAGACAGGCTGGATGAGGTCGGGCCGCTGTTCAAGGGGATGGTCGAGCATCATCGCCTGGTGACCGGTGACGAATGGCCGGTCAGGAATGACGACGAGGCGTGGCAGCGGCGGCGGCGCCAGTACAAGGGCTGGCTGGCAAGCGGCCGGGCATGGCTGCTGCTGGCCGTCGAGCACACCTCACCGGATCAGGCCGCCGCCGGCTACGCGATGGTACGGCTCACCGAGCCTGGACCGAGCTGGGACCTGGGTACAGTGATCGGCGAGCTGGAGTCACTTGCGGTCGCCGAGCACGCTCGCGGCCACGGGATCGGCACCAAGCTCATGGACGCCGGCCGCGAGCTGCTGCGGACTCACGGGGCCGCCTTCTGGTCTGTGGCGGTGGTTGAGGCCAACACCGCGGCGGTGCGCCTCTACAAGCGGGCCGGATTCCAGCCGTACTACCGGCAGCTGCTCGGGCCACTGTGATGGAGAGGAATCCCGGCCCGCGACGCCGCCACGCCGCCAAAACCCCTTGCAGCGCCGTTGCAAGGGGCTAACCGCCGCGCTGCCAGGCCAGCGCGGCGGGTCTTATCAGTGCTTAAACGCGTCCTTGACCTTCTCGCCAGCCTGCTTCAGGTTGCTCTTGGCCTGGTCACCCTGGCCTTCGGCCTCCAGGTCAGCGTCGCCGGTCGCATGGCCTGCCGCCTCCTTGACCTTGCCCTTGGCCTCGGTGACCTTGTTGGCTGCCTTGTTCTCCGTCGCCATGACAGTTCCTTCCGATCCTCGTTGGGTCTTCAGACACTGTCCGCAGGATCGAGCGCTAAACACCTTGGCTGCATCCTCCAGCCCGGGCAGATGCGGCCGGGCCCGTCGAGAAACCGCCGACGGCCGTTTGGCGAAGTATCTATCCGCATCTCCCCGTCGGTGCCAGCCCCGCGGGTGTCTGCGGGTGGCCGCCGATGGTCAGTGCCCGCCCTGGTGGTTCGGGCGGTGCCGCTGTTTCGGCGGGGCCGCCCCGGTCAGGCGGCGGTGGCGGGGGGTCCGTGGCTGTGCAGGGTGCGTCGGCCGTCGGGGCTGGTGGCGGTGACGGTGCCGTCGGGGTGCAAGGCGATGGCCCAGCCCCACCGGTGCACCGCGATCAAATGGTGGAAGGTGCAGAGGTTCAGGAGGTTGGTGAGGCAGGCCGGGCCGCCCTTGGACCGCGGGATGAGGTGGTGCGGCTGGCAGGCCGCCGCGGGCTGGTCGCAGCCGGGGAAGCGGCAGTGCCGGTCCCGGATGGTGACCGCACGGCGCAGGTGCACCGGGATGGTGTCGGTGGCGGCGCCGATGTCCAGCGGCAGGCTGACCGAGGCGATCAGGTCGCCGGGCAGCCCGGTCCGCAGGTAGGCGGCCAGCCCGCCGGGCCCCGACAGCAGGTCGGCGGCGCGGGCCAGGATGAGCCGCCGGGCGGCCCGCTCGGCCCGCAGCCGCCGGCCGGCGGCCGCGCCACTCCCCGCAGCGCCATCCCCGGCGGCGCCAGTCCCGGTGGCGCCATTCCCGGCGGCGCCATTCCCGGCGGCGGCAGTCCCGGTGGCGTTATTCCCGGTGGCGTTATTCCCGGCGGCGCTGCCATCCGCGGCGCCCCGCCCGGCGCGGAGCAGCGCGGCGGCGAGCTGGTCCAGGACCTGCTGGTCGATGTGACCGGTGACGACCGGCACGATGGCGGCGTCGCAGTCCGCGCCCGGCCCGGCCGGCCAGCCAGCCGGCCCGGAGCCCGCCCAGGCCGCCTCGCCGCCGCCGCCGTCCAGGCCGCGGAGCTGATCCAAGGTCATCTGCAGCTGGATCTGGGTGGGCTGCCCGGCCCGGGCCGGGACGCACCCCGCCGCGATCAGCCGCCGGCAGGCCTCCTCCAGCGCATCGTGGCGGCGCTGCCGCATGGTCCGGGTGTCCTCGGGCCCGGCCCTCTTGCCCAGCGCCTCCAGCACCGCCGACAGCGCCGCGGTGCACTGCGGGGTCAAGCCCCGGCCAGGCTCCCGGCACCGCCGAACGTCACATCCAGGTCCAGCGACCGGCAGGCGAACCCGTCATCCCCGCCGTCACCGTCCGGGCGGGCGGTCCGGCGGCGCATCTCCTCCGCCAGCGCGGCCAGATCAGCCAGGTCCGCGCCGCCCGCCGCCGCGGCCAGCAAGATCTCATCAGCCGCCCCGCGGCTGGCCTCCGGCAGCACGTCACTCCACCCGCAGACATGCTTCGCCCAGGAACCAGACAGCTCACCGCGAGCCAGCGCGCCGGCGACCGCCGGATGCGCGGCCAGCCGCCGCATCCACCCCATCGCGCCGGCCGCGGCACCCCGGGTGACCCGGGTCTGCCACGCCAGCCACGTCTTCGCCGACCCGTGCCCATCGTCCTGGCACCCGCCACCGGCGTGGAACGCCGCCAAGATCTTGGCCCGCGCCGCGATATGCACCGACTCAGCCCGCTCCAGAGCCCGCAGGCAATCCGCCTGCTCCGCCGCGGTCAGCGCCGCCGCATCCATCGCCGCAAGATCCCCCAGCGCGGCCTGCGCCACCGCCGCAGCACCCACCGCACTGCCCGGCGCGGTACCGGGCGCAGCCGCGGTACCGGCCGCGGTGCCGGGGGCCGCCGCTACCGCCTCAGCGGCGGCGCGCGGAGCCGCTGCCGCGGCAGCGGGCGGCTGGCCGGGTAAGCACATCCCGGGCGTCCTCCCTCCGGATGGTCATCGTTCGCTGTTGTGTTCGATACTAGCGGCAGCCACCGACATTTCGGCTTTCGCGGTTAGGCCGCTTCCTCGGTTCAGGCCAGGCGGAGGGCGCGGATTTCCTCGGGGGTGGACTGGCGGGCACCTGCGAGCTAATTGCGCGGCGATAAGCACCCGCCGGAGCCTGACGATCATGTTGATGTGGGCGGGGCAGCTCTTGGTGGTGCACCCGGGAGCCCTGGCCCGCCGGCTGCGGACGACGGAGGGGCGGTGGCCCGCGAGGTGCTCGCCGGCGCCCTTCGTCGAGAAGTTTGCGCCATCTGGTCTTCATCACCGACGCCTGGGCGAGTCGCACGGTCCTCGACGAGCCGACGCTCTACCACCCCCAGGGTGCGGGCCTGCGGCAGCTGGCGAGACTGCCTGGCCGCCGCGGCGGCGCCTGCGCCGAAGCGAATATCAAGAAGTCGTCGCGGAGAACTGGGGCCTGAGCGAGCTGATCGAGCCGCGGCGGCCACGCGAACCGGGTCCAGGCTCCTAGCGCTGGTAGGCCCGCGAGATCACCACGTCCAGCGCGCTGTCGGGAAGGACCTTGCGGGCCCGCACGATCGTGCCAGCTCCCCTGCCGACGGGATAGCGGGCGCGCGGGCGCGCGGTGGTCGCGGCTCTCACGATTTTCCTGGCGACAACCTCGGGGCCGGACGACGTCCGAGGGCTATCCGCGGTCTCCAGCCGCCGAACGACAGACCGGGCCTGGCTGGCATAGGCCGAATCGGCTGAGTTCTTGAGCATGTTCTGCCTGGCGATCGCGTTCCACTCGGTGAGGATGGGGCCGGGCTCGATGATGACGACGTCGATGCCGAACGGCCTAAGCTCGATCCGCAGGCTGTCGCTGAGCCCCTCGACGGCAAACTTTTGCCGCGTGGTACCAGGCGCCCAGCGGCTCGTAGATCTTGCCGCCGATCGAGGAGACATTGATGATCCGGCCGCTGCCCTGGGCGCGCATGCGCGGGACGACAAGCTGGATGAGACGGGCCAGGCCGAAGACGTTAACCTCGAACTGACAGCGGGCCTCCTCGATGGGGACATCTTCCACCGCCCCGTAGGAACCGTAGCCCGCGTTGTTGACCAGCACGTCGATACGGCCGGTCTCGGCGATGATCTGCGCGACGCCGGCGGTCATCGATGAGTCATCGGTGACATCCATGCCTAGCGCGTGAATGCCCTTGTCGGCGAGCGGCCGCATGCGCTCGACACGGCGGGCGACCGCGTACACGGTGTAGCCCGCTGCCTGGCCGATCCCGGACGAGGCGCCAGTGACGAGGGCAACTCGGGATCTTGGCATCGTCGCTCCTTAAAGGCCGGTGGTCTGTTAAGTGGGCAGAGTACCCCGTAGTCGCCGAAGTCCTGCCAGTACCGGCCGCGGCGCTGAGCCTTCTCTTCCGGACCCCGCGAGCGCCCGTCCGGACCCCGCAAGCGGGCCCGTCACGGCGACAGCGCAGGATAGAAGAGAACAGCCTGCGGGGGAGGCCAGACTCAGCATGAACCAACCACTCAGCAGTGAACGACTACAGGGGGCTGGCGCCTGACCGTCAAAGCGATCGGTCAGGCGCCAGCCCGACTGATGCGCGCGGATATGCACCCGTGACATCCGCCGCGCGCCCGGATGCGCCCCCGCTGCAACCGGGACTCTCTTTATGCTTTATGCCCGCTAAAACTAATACTAAATTACACTAAGATGTTGACAGGCAACAAACCGGGGGGCCTGGATGCAGCTTCGCGAGGCCGCCGATGCGCTCGGCGTGCACTACCAGACGGCCTACGCGTGGGTCCGGCGAGGTGTACTGCCAGCCCGGAAGCTCGGGCGCGGATACGAGGTCAATGACGGCGACGTGCGTGCCCTCGCCGCCCAGCGCCAGCTGGGCGGCGAGCCCACCCCCCGGATCCAGGTCCACGACTGGGCGGCGCCCGCGGACCGGCTGTACTCAGCGATCGTTACCGGCGACGAGACCCAGGCGCGCCAGCGGATAGAACGGCTCGCGGCCGGCGTGGCCGTGATTGATCTGTGCCAGCGTGTCATTGCCCCGGCGATGCGGCATATCGGCGATGACT
This sequence comes from uncultured Actinomycetes bacterium, assembly GCA_963774825.1. Lineage (GTDB taxonomy): Bacteria > Actinomycetota > Actinomycetes > Streptosporangiales > Streptosporangiaceae > DATBGO01. The sequence continues at coordinate 688,639 of CAVZGW010000006.1, forward strand.
GGGCCGAAGGGCAGGTGTCGATCGCAGAAGAGCACCGGGCGAGCGCCATCTGCGAACGGCTGATCGCGTTGCACACCCGCCAGCCGGCCTGGCCCCGCGGCACCGTCGTCGTGACGACACCCCCCGGTGAGCGGCACAGCCTGCCCGCATTGATGGCTGCGGCCACCCTCCGCGAGGACCGTTGGCTGGTCCACCATCTTGCTGCCGACCTGCCTTTCGCCGAGGTCACCCGACTGGCCCAGGACGTTCACGCCGACCTGGCCGTGCTGTCGGCGGCCACTCAGGACACCGGGCGCCGCGCCATGGAGGCCACTAGCGAGATGGCCGCTGCCTGCCCTGGCCTGGACGTGCTCATCGGGCTCCCCGGCGACAGCCTGGACGATCTGCGGCGGTTCGCGCGTGACCTGCGCGTGGAGGCCGGAGCCGGGCAGTGCGATCAGCCTGGCGCACACGGCGACGCGGACCGCGGCCCGGACCGAAACGCGGACCGCGGCCCGGACCGAAACGCGGACCGAAACGCGGACCGCGGCGCCACCGGGATGATGGACCGCTTGCCCGAAGCCGCCCGGCTGCCCTGAGCCTGCCGCTGCCGTCACAGTCCCACCAGGAGGAAGTCACTGCGCGAGGAGGAAGACACTGCGCGAGGAGGAAGTCACTGCGCGAGGAGGAAGTCACTAGGCGAGGAGGAAGTCACTAATGGCCCATTACCAGGCGACCGTGGCATCGCGCCGGTCAGCCAGCGACACATTCGACTACCTGGCCACCTTCAGCAACGCGGCCGAGTGGGACCCAGGCGTGCTGGCTGGTGAGCAGCTGGATGCGGGCCCGGTGCGGGCCGGGACGCGGTTCCGTCTCACGGTGCCCTTTCTCGGCCGCCGCATGGCGCTGACGTATGAGGTCACCAAGCACGTCCCGCATCGGGAGGTGGTCCTTGACGCCGCGAGCCCGCTGCTCAAGGCCACCGACCGGATCGCCGTGACACCCGACGGCAAGGGCGCCACGGTCAGCTATGACGCCGACGTCCGGTTGCGGGGGCCGCTGGGCCTGCTTGATCCCGTCATGCGCCGCGGGTTCGAGGGCGTCGGCGAACGGGCGGCCGCCGGGCTGGCCGGCGCGTTGTCCGCGGTCCGGCCCCGCCAGGGGCACCATGATCGTGGCCTCGGCCGGCCGGATGGCCGACACCCTGCTGGAGGACAGCGTCGTCGGCAGCTTCTCCCGGATCGGCTGGTCTGTCCGCTCCCGGCTGCTGCCCGAGTTCGCCGCTGATGACCGACCCAGGTTCGCCGGACGGGTCGCGCTCATCACGGGCGCTACCTCCGGGATCGGCCTCGCCGCGGCCACCAGCCTCGCGGCCCTTGGCGGCACCGTGCACTTTCTCGCCCGTGACCCGGACCGGGCCGCACAGGCACAGCGCCAGATCGCCGCCGCGTCCGGCGACGGCACCGTCAGCTATGGGATTGCCGACCTCGACGACCTCGACAGCGTCCGCGCTTTCGCGCGCGACTTCCGCGCCAGGAATGACCGTCTCGACGTGCTTGTGCACAATGCGGGCGCGATCCATCGGGATTATGACGCGACCGGCACAGGCACCGAGCTCACCGTGGCAGGCCAGCTGATCGCCCCGTTCGCGCTGACCAGCCTGCTGCTTCCGGCGCTCTCCGCGGCCGCGCCTTCCCGGGTCATCACCGTCTCCTCGGGAGGCATGTACACGCAGCGGCTTGACCTCGCGACCCTGCAGATGCCGCGGTCCAGCTATAACGGCGTCACCGCATACGCGCGGGTCAAGAGAGCCCAGGTGGCGCTGAGCCGGGAGTGGGCCGGGCGCGTCGCCGAGAGCGGGGTCACCTTCCACGCCATGCACCCTGGCTGGGTCGATACCCCAGGACTTGGCACCTCGCTGCCCGGATTTCACCGGCTCACCCGGCCGATCCTGCGCACCGTGGACCAGGGCGCGGACACTGTCGTCTGGCTCGCGACCGCCGATCCAGGGCTCTTGGGCAGCGGCCGGTTCTGGCACGACCGCCGGTCCCGGTCTGAGTACCTGCTGCCGTGGACCCGCGAAACCGACCCGGCCGCCGCCCGCAAGCTATGGGACTGCATCGCCGCGCAGGTCACGCAGCCGGACTCGTAGAGCAGCGGTGCCCAGGCAGGCCTTGCGTGAAGTCCGCACCAGCGGGCACTGCGTGAAGTCCGCGCCAGCGGGCACGCCAGCCGGCCGGCCTGGGGGGCGCGCATGACGGACCCAATCGGTAGGGTGCTCTGCCATACGGGCCCGCCGCCACCCATACCGGATCAGCCTGGATCGGAGTGATGTGCCACTCACAGTCCGCCGGGTTCGTCCCAGCGAATATCAGGCGGTCGGGGAGCTCGTGCTCGCCGCCTACCGTGCGCTGCCGCATTACCACTCCGAACCCGAGTACGAGGCTGACCTGCTCAGTGCCGGCCGCCGGGCCGAAGTAGCAGAGGTGCTGGTCGCGGCGGACGGCGATGACCGGGTACTTGGCGCAGTTACCTACGTGACCGACAGCCGCAACGAGTACGCGGAGTGGGACGACGACGACGCAGCAGGTTTCCGGATGCTCGCGGTGGCGCTGGACGCGCAGCGCCGTGGCGTTGGCGAGGCACTGGTGCGGGCCTGCATCGATCGGGGCAGAGCGGACGGGCGCGGCCGTCTCGTCATGCATTCGACGCCGTGGATGACTACCGCCCATCGCCTGTACGCGCGGCTTGGCTTCAGGCGGGCGCCGGAGCGCGACTTTTCGCCGGTGCCTGCGGTGCCGCTACTCGGCTTCGAACTGGACCTCGCCTGAGACCCGGCCGACCGCTGAGCCTGCCGCGCGCATCGCACCCGTCGCGCGCATCCCCGCCTCGGGCCCACCGCATGCATCGCGCGCATCCCCCGCCTCGGGCCCACCGCGTCGCACCCGTCGCGCGCATCGCACCCGTCGCGCGCATCGCACCCATCGCGTGCATCGCGCGGCTCAGAGCGGCCAGCGTGACTGGGCTACGATCTCCTCGTCCGATTTGCCTTCCGCAAGCTCGATCTCGGCACGCCGGGACGCCGCGAACGTGCTGATCAGCTGGTCACCTGCGGCGGCGCGCAGCTCGTCGGATGCCTCCAGCGCCTTCAGCGCCTCACCGAGGCTGCCCGGAAGCCGGATCGCCTGATCCGCCTGAGGATGGCCAGGCGTGCTCGGGTCACCGCTGACCTCCTCAGGCAGGCTGGCCCGCCGCTCGGCGGCGCTGAGCGCTACCGCAAGCACGGCGCCGACCAGCAGGTACGGGTTGGCGCTCAGGTCGAAGCACTTGAGCTCGACGTTGGCCGCGCCCGGGTTCGACGGGCTGGCCTGGATGAACCGGATCGCCGCCTCCCGGTTCTCCTTCCCCCATACCTGGTAGGCGCCGGCCCACCTGGACGGCTGCAGACGCAGGTAGGAACCGGGCGTCGGCGCGCCGATCGCGAGCAGGGCAGGCAGCGACTCCAGCAGGGCCGCCGTCATCGACTCGCCGCGCTCGGTCAGGCCATAGCGGCCGGTCCCCCCTGCGAGCAAGTTCCCGCCGTCCTGCCAGAAGCTGGCGTGCAGGTGCCCGCCGTTTCCCACGTTGCCCGCCAGCACAGCGGGAGCGAACGAGGCCCGCATGCCGTGCCGGGCCGAGACTGCCGAGATGATGAGCTTCACCAGCACGCTGGTATCCGCCGCCGACACCGGCTCTTCCGCGGCCACCGAGACCTCAAACTGCCCGGGACCGAATTCCGGATGGACCTGCTCGACGTGTACGCCGGCGGCCTCAAGGCTGTCGGCCACGTCACGGACGTAATCAGCTGCCTCGACGAAACGGGCCAGCCCGTAGCCCGTGCCGCCCACGGCGGGATGGAACTCGTCCTCGTCCCGGCCGACCATCCATTCCGTTTCGAACGCCATCAGGGCGCTGATCCCCTTGCTCAGGCCCGCGGCCACCTGCGCTCTGGCAAAGGAGCGCTGGCAGCCTGCATACACGGTGCCGTCCTGGTGGAACCGGTCGCCCGGAGCCCAAGCCCAGCCGTCCGGGGCAGGCAGCACGGTGAGCCGGTCCAGATCAGGGACCATCCGCAGGTCCCCATCCGGTCTGGCAAGAGCCGACGCACCGTCGATGCCGCCAAGGCTGGTGAACGCGTCAAGGACGGGCGAGAACCCGACGCCCGACCTGGCGGCCCTGGCCAGCCCGGTCAGCGGCACCGCCTTGATCCGCGCCGCGCCGCTGTGGTCGACGAAGGTCGTCGCGACACCGCTGACCTCACCGGCCAGCTGCCGCTCGAGGACCTGCGCCCGGCGCTCGTCGACGTCGCGGTCCGCGTCGCTGCGAGACCGGCTGAACGGCCGTGGCATGGTCAATCCCCCTTCACCAGGACGGCCTCCGCGACGAGGTAACCGTCACGAGGTAACCGTCACGAGGTTACTTCGCCCTCCCTCGCGAACTGGCCTGCGGCCACCGGAGCGGAGCCGCCAAGACCCTCCGCGCCAGTCAGCAGCTCGCCCGCGCGCCGGGTGGCGGCGGGCCTTGCCAGCACTCCGATGATCCCGATCACGAACCAGGCGATGGCCACCGAGGGCCCCCACCACGCTACCCCGGTCGGCAGCGGCCACACGTTCCTGAACAGCGTGTAGGCAAGGACAATCAGGCCAAGAGCCGGGATGGCGATCTCCCAGCGCCGCACTACCGTCTGGCCGGTGAAGAAGACCAGCCGGACCATCCCAATCGTCGCCAGGATATATACCACCAGCAGGATCAGCGTCCCGATCACCCCGCTCTGGACGAACAGGCCAAAGGGATCGCCGCGGAGGCCGAACCAGGTGAAGGCGACGATCACGTAGACGGTCAGCGCGACGGCCGCGGCCGCCACCGTCGGGGTCCGCCGCCGGGCCGAGACGTGGCTGAACCGCTCGGGCATGATGCCGTCCCTGCTCATCGCGTACACGAGCCTGGAGGCCCCGACCGTGCAGGCGAGCGCGCATCCGAATGCCGAGATCATCGCGCCGGCCGTGATCAACGTGCCGAGCCAGGAGGCGACGTAGGCGGTGCCGAGGTCGCCGATCAGGGAGGTCGAGTTGATGAACGCCGTGATCCCCTTGGCCGACGTGCCGAAGCCCATCACCTCCACGGCGGTCACCACGAAGAAGTAGATCCCGCCGAAGATCGCGACGCCGAGGATGGCCCGCGGGATGTCACGGTTCGGGTGCCTGGTCTCCTCGCCGAGGGTGGCAGCGGCCTCGAACCCGGCAAAGGAAAGGAAGCCGAATACGACGCCGAGGAACACCGTCGACAGCGGCGTGCCGGACGGGAGCTTGAAGACCGACCAGTCGAGTCCGAGCCCGTGCGGTGCGCTATGGCCCGCGAGCTTGCCGAACACGATGGCGATGACAATGACGATGAGGGTCACCGTAATGGCCTCGGCCGCGAGCAGCACCCGGGTGCCGCCGCGCGCTGGCGTGATCGCGAGCCACCAGACCAGCAGCATCCCGATCGCGCCGAGCAGGAAGCCCGACCAGGACGGCGGGTCGTGCCAGATCCCGAGCGCGTTCAGGAAGTTAGAAGCGAACCGGCCGCCGGCCATCGACGTGACCACGCCGTAGAAGGCGTAGGTACCGGTCAGCGCCCAGCCGGAGATCACGCCGGCCCGCGGGCCGAGCGTCGCCCCGACAAAGCCGTACACCGAGCCCGAGTGGTGGAACCGCTGGGTGAGCCGGACGAACGTGTAAGCCACCAGCAGCACGCCCACGAAGGCAAGCGCGAAGGCGACCGGGGTAGCCCGGCCCACGGTCGTCGCGGTGCCCTGCGGATTGATGCTCGCAGCCATCGACGGCGCCATCAGGGCAAGCGAGATGCCGATGGCTTCCCAGATGCTGAGGTTGCGGCGAAGCTTCTGCTGCTTGAGCTCGCTCTCGTTGACCACCATCTGCTCGGTCACCTCCTGCTGTCGTCTGCCGCGCGGCCTGGTTTTGCCGGAAATCGGCACCGGATCGATGACCCGCCCGATCGTCGCCGATCAGACGATTCGGCCCATTAACTGATCATGCCAGCTGGCTCACCAGCTGCAAGACAGTATTTCCCACCTGATAGTAGGACATACGGGCGCCCGAACGGAAGATCCCGCTAACCCCGTCCTCCGGGCCAGGGCCCACTCGCACAGGAGCGGTGACGTGCGGCTGCCATGATTGCCTGGTGACCGATAACCTGCCGCCAGCCAACACCCGGCTTGGCCGGGCTCTTGGAGGGCCTCGGAGATCAGGGGCATCCCGCTCAGGACCATCCTGGTCACGGCCGGGGTCCTGGTCGCGGCCTTCCTGGCCGGCAAGCTCATCTACCGGCTGCGCGATGTCATCCTCCTGGTGCTCGTCGCCGGGTTCATCGCGCTGATCCTTAACCCTCTGGTCGTGGCCCTGCAGCGGTGGCGAATCCCGCGCCGCGGCTGGGCAGTGACTGTCGTGACCTTGTGGGGCCTGCTGGTCTTCGCCTGCCTCGCCGTGGCCTTTGGCTACCCGCTGACCAACGGGATCACCCATCTGGCCCGTGGCCTCCCGACCTATGTGAACGAAGCGGAGCACGGCAGGGGCTGGATCGGGCACCTGGCGCGCAGATATCACCTTCAGACCTGGGTGCAGCACAATACGCCCAAGATCGTGAGCTTCGGGCAGGGCCTGGCCAAGCCGGCCCTCACGCTGGGCAAGGGCGCGCTCTCACTGCTGATCGCGTTGCTGACCATCTTCGTGCTGGTGCTGCTCTTGCTGCTCGAAGGCCCCAAGGTCCGGGCGGGCGTGCTCGGCATGATGTCGCCGACCCGGGCGGACCGCTATTCGCGGGTGGCGCGCGATGTCAACCGCTCGGTCACCGGATACATGGCGGGGGACATCCTGACCTCGATCATCGCCGGCGTCGTCGTGCTGGTGACACTGCTTCTGGTCGGAGTTCCTTTCCCGTTCCTCTGGGCGATATGGGTCGCTCTCGTCGACTTCCTGCCGATGATCGGCGGTGCCCTGGCAGGCATCCCCACCGTGCTGTTCGCGGCCGGGCATTCGCTCACGGCGGGCATTATCACCCTGGTCGTCTTCCTCGTCTACACCCAGATCGAGAACCACGTCCTCAACCCGATCGTGATGAGCCGCACGGTCCGGGTCAACCCGTTGCTTGTGCTGATGTCCATCCTGGTCGGCGCGTCACTCGGCGACTGGATCGGCGGCATCTTCGGCGCCTTCGTCGCGGCGCTACTGGCGATACCCACTGCAGGCGCGATCCAGGTGATGGTCCGCGAGATCTGGCAGGCCACCGCCCCGGCCAAGGCCGCCGAGGCTGCCAGCCAGGATCAGGGACGGCCCGATCCGGCCTGACCCACGGTGGCCAGCGGGCTGTTTGTTGACGCCCTGCGCGGCGTCCTCGATCCCGGTGGCGTTTCCAGGTAGGAATGGTGAACGCCCGGGACTCGCCGGGCCAGCAAAACCGGGGGGAATTGATGAAGTGGTGGAAATGGGTCGGCGCGGCCAGCGCCGTGACCGTTTGCGTGATCTTGTACATCGGCAAAGACGACATGATCAAGTACCGCCGGATGCGGAAGATGTGACGGCTGTCACGGTCGCCATAGCGGGCGGCCGCCAATCTCGACCACGGGAGTAGCCAGGGGAGCCGAGGGGCTGACGACGGGCCGGCCGCGTTCCAGCACGCTGGATCCATGCCCGGACAAGCTCAGGCGGGAAACGGAGCACCGGTGCCCGTCCGTACGCTGCTGCTGCTCGCCGACCCGCCGCCGGGGCCGCCGCAGCTGTAAAGGTCAGCGGTCGCAAGACCAGCGTCGCAGAGATCAGCCGTTGCGGAGAATGGCCTGACCGGACGGATCAGATGGTAATCGAAGGCTGCTCACAATGGGCACTGACCGAATCTCCCGTACCGGCCGGGGGCGCCACCTGGTCATCGCCGGCGATGACCCCTAAAAAGGTGTCATGACGAGCGGCAGGCGCCCGCGTAGGATCAGTTCGTAGATCAATGGTCGAGGGCGGGTATCTCCCAGGACCCTAACCGCAGGGGGGGATCTGTGGCTAAGGAAGAGGGGGGAGGTGCCCGTCCTCGACGGCTCGATAATACAGGTCCAATTTCGTTGGCGCAGCCCGCCCAGCGCGGGAGTACTTTTCCCTGACCCTTCCGACATACTGCTTGGCCGTCTCCTCGCTGATGCTCATCCTCCTGGCGACGGATTTCATCGGCATGCCGGTAGCGTAAAGGCGTAGCGCTCGCGTTTCCTGCGCGCTGAGTGAGGGCCGGTCAGGGGCCTCATCGGTAGCGAAGATGTACGCGAGGCGCGGGGAGATCCAGTCCCGGCCGGCGGCGACGGCCCTGATGGCCGCCCGTACCTGCGCGGTTTCCTCGTTCTTGAGGACATAACCCAGAGCGCCCGCGCGCATCGCTGCCAGCACGGAAAGCGGCTTGTCAGAGGCGGCGAAGACGAGCACAGTCGGGCCGGCGGCGGCAATCGCGGCGATGTTGCGCTCTACCGTGGTCCCGTCGCCGAGGTCGAGATCGAGCAGGACCACGTGCGCGTGGCGTCCTGGTCCGGCGAGGAGGCTGTCCGCGGTCGGCGCGGTGGCGATGACCCTGATGCCGCTCTCGGCGGCCGTCACCCAGCCGGTAAAGCCGTCCAGGACGATCGGATGGTCATCCACGGCCGCCACGTCGATGACGCCGGTCATGTCCGCGCCGCCGGCCTGACTGCTTCTCGCGCAGGTGCAGCCGTCCGCCATCGGACCTCGAGGCAGCCTGCCCCGGTGTCGTCAACATCGACCGTCGCGCACCACCGTGCGGTCGCGGGCACCGGCCGCCCCAGCTCGGTCATGTCTTGGCTGACCAGCGGCGGCCTGCCAAAGGTCAGGTACAGCTCCACCGCATCGCCGGACGCGAGAACGGTGAGGGTTACCTGCTGCGCCGGTAGCGCGCTCAGGACGCAGCCGACCGCTGCCAGCGTCGCCTCGGCCACCTCCGGGATGGGGGCCGCCGGGTCGCCGACCACCTGGACTTCCACCCACAGGCCCCGGGCCTTTGCGGCGGATAGCGCTGGCTTCAGCCCGGCCAGCAGGCCGCCCGCATCCCGCGGCTGGTCAACGAGAGCACGCCGCAGCGTCGCCGCGTGCCGCGCGCACCTCTCCCGCACCTCGCTGTCGGCTGGATCCAGGGTGCCCTCGGCGATGCCGCGCAGCAGCGGGAGCGCCTCCATTTCGAGCAAGGCGCGCCGCGCGTGCCGGTCCTCCCGGACCGCGGCCGCTGCTGCGCGCTCCGCCGCTGACCGGCTGGCGAGCAGCGCACGCCGGGCGGCCAGCCGCGCATGGGTGCGCCAGGTCGGCCGCAGTGCCGCGAACACGACCAGGGCCACCACCAGGACGTAGGCGGTGGCCGCGATCCGGGCGAGGCTGAGCGGCGTCACGCCAAGCAGGCGAATGGCGAGGACGGCGTGTGCGGCAAAGACCAGCAGAGCTCCGGAGAGCCACTCCCGGGCTGGCCGGGTCACCGCGACGAGCGCGAGCATCCAGCACGTTCCGAGCACCGACCAGTCCACGGTTCCCGCGGCTCCATGCGAGCGACGGTCCCAGCCGACGGCGACGACCGCGGCGAGGGCGACGGCGACGGCGACGGCCGACTGCACGCCGGTGAGCCCGCCGGCCCGGGCCTGCGGAACCAGCCATACCGCGGCCACGAGCATCCCGAGCCACACCGCGACCGGCACCGCTGGCTGACGGTAGTCGTCCAGGTAGACAAGTACCTGGACCAGCAGGGTCAGCTGCCAGACCGCTGCCACCACGCCGACCGCGCGGGGCAGCTCAGACTCGTACGCCTCCCGCATCACTCCGTCGTGGCTCACCATTGCGGGCCCGACGTTCCCGAGGTGGCAACCGCGACGGTTTCCTGACCGCGGTTCTCCGCAGCCGTCCATCGCAGCCGCACCACAGTGCCCTCGCCCGGTGCCGACCATACCGATGCCTGCCCGCCCAAATCGGCGATGCGCTCGATGATCGATCGCTGCAGGCCCAGCCTGCCCGGGTCGACGCGAGCCGGATCGAACCCCACGCCCGCGTCCCGCACGGTCACCTGCACGCCGCCGGGCGCCCCTGACTGGCCGCCTGGCGCCGTCGGACTGGTCTCGACCCACGCCGCACCGGTTCCGGCATGGCTGGCTACGTTCGTCAGTGCCTCGCGAACGGCGTGCGCCATCGCGACGGCGACCGGGACCGGGATAACCGGCCCGGCGTCCGGTGCCCGCCCGCCGTCCCCGGCCGGGACGTCGCCCGTGACCTTGACGTGCACGTGAAGACCGCGGGCGCGCATCTCACTGGCGACTGCCTCGATGCCGGCCAGCAGCCCGCCGTATGGCCGGCCCGGCGGGCTGACCGCGCCTCCTGGAGCGCTGAGCACGAACTCCATCAGCGTGACGTCGTGCCTGCACCGGCCCACCACGCCGGCCGTGTCACAGCCCGGACGCGTGAGGGCGGTGAGGGTGTTGAGCACCGTGTCGTGCAGCAAGCGCTCATGCTCGCGGCGTTCGATGTCCCTTGACAGCACGACATACTGCTCGCGGGAGTCCAGGTCGGCGCGCGCGAGAGCGGCGTCCGCGCGGGTGGCCCAGCGGTAGAGAGTTCGCCGGCCAGCCCAGGCCGCGGCCGCGACGGCGAGGAGCAACGCGCTGGCCGCGGCCGGGGAACTGCTCGCAGATCCCGCCGCCGGGGTGAGCTCGGCACCCGCCCAGTAGGCCGCCGCCAAGGCAACGGCCAGCGGCGCGAACAGCGGGACGGGCGCGAACCACGCTGGGATGACGAGCTGGCCCGCCAGCAGGATGTACACCCAGTTGGCGGTATCGCCGCGCATCGCGGCTGGCACCCACAATCCAGCGCTGACCGCAAGCGCCACCTGAACTCCCGAATCGATGCACGGAAGCTGCCACCCGGGGCGGCGGCGCCTCAGGCAGGCCAGCACCACGAGGCCCCACGCCACTGCGGCGGCAGGCCCGGCGAGGCGCCATGGGCGGCCCGCATAGAACGAGTGCCAGATGAGGACCTGCGCGGCAATGTACGCGATGGCGATGCAGCGAACCAGAAACGCCGTCCGCACGGTCACCGCCCACACGCTGGTCATCGCGGCCCCGCCCGGCGGGCTACCGGACGCGCCGAGAGCAGATTGCTGCGCTAAGTAACCAAGCGGCCACATGGCATGATGATAGGACCTTTCGGGCCGCCTGGTGCGCGAACCTTGCCAGCCTCGCTACTGCGGCTCTTGACGCGAGACTGCCGCCAGGTCGGAAGCGGTCTGCCGCCAGGCGCGCAATGCCGCCTCGATGTCCTTGGCGGTGACGTCAGCGTGCGTAAGCATCCGCACGTGCCCGGCGACCATCGTGACCAGCACCCCGTTGGCGGCCAGCCGCTGCTGCCATTCCCGCACGTCGTGGCCGGTGCCGGAGACGTCGGCGAACACTACATTGGTCTGCATCCCAGCGGGATCAAGCGTGCCTGGCAGCAGCTCGGCGACGCCCTCGGCCAGCCGCAGCGCGTTCGCGTGATCCTCGTGGAGCCGCTCAGGCCCCTCTGCAAGCGCGACAAGCCCCGCGGCTGCCATGATGCCGGCCTGCCGCCACGCCGCGCCGTAGAGAATCTTCAGGCGGCGGGCCTCGCTGATGAACTCGGCGTCACCGGCCAGCAGCGACCCGATCGGCGCGCCCAGCCCCTTGGACAGGCAGAACATCAAGGCATCCACCTCGGCGGCATAATCCGCGACTGCCGAGCCCGTCACCGTAGCGGCGTTGAAGATCCGGGCCCCGTCCAGGTAGAGCGGTACGGTATGGCCGCGGCAGACTTCGGCGATGGCCGCGAGCTCGGTGACTGTCTGCACCGAGCCGCCCCCCAGCTGATGGGTATTCTCGACGGCCACGAGATCCACGACGCCGACGTCGTATGGGTCGGGCGCCAGCGCCGCATCGACCTGCCTGGCGGACAGCAGCCCCCGCAGCGCGGGAACCCGACGGAAGGCGACACCCGACATGACCGCCGCTGAGGCCGCTTCGGTGCCCCCGACGTGGGCGTCGGCCTCGCAGACCACGAAGTGCCCGGGCCGCGCCAGCACGTGCAGCGCAATCTGGTTGCACAACGTGCCGGTCGGCAGATAGATCGCCGCCTGTTTCCCGGTCAGCTCGGCGGCGGCGTCCTGCAGCCGGTTGACGGTGGGATCATCGCCGTACCAGTCGTCGCCCACCTCGGCGTCGGCCATGGCCCGCCGCATGGCCCGCGTTGGCCTGGTGACGGTATCCGAACGAAGATCCACACAGCCGTCCGCGGCCAGCGTCACCGCTGAATCCCCTCTGGTAACCCGACACAGGCGCCGGCTTCCTGGCACCGGCTTCCCGGGCACCGGCTTCCTGGCACCGGCTTCCCGGGCACCGGCTTAGCTGGCACCGGCTTCCCGGCGGCCTCCGCCCAGACTAATGCGGCCCGCTGCGCGTAGCGTCGGCCCGACATGACGCTTCCGTAGTGTGAGGTCCGTCATGTATTACAGCGGGCTCGCCCTCGACCGCGTAAGTGCCAGCCAGGTGCTGCTCGGCATGGCCGACGAAGGCCCGGTGTTCGCGGCTGACCTGTCGGCGCTCGCGCAGCGGGATGGGATGGCGCTGGCCGGCGCGGACGCAGTGGTTGATGTCCGCGCTCGTTACGCTTGGCCCGTGGGCAGGGACGCCGACCGTCAGCACGTGCCGGCGCCGATGCGCCGCGATGTAAGCCTGCTCGGCCGCCTGCTGGGCGATGTGCTCCGCGAGTCCGGCGGCCAGGGTTTGCTTGACGACGTCGAGCGGCTCCGGCGCGCTGTCATCGGCGCGCGGCAAGATGAACGCGGCGAGTACAGACACGGCGAGTACGGGCACGGCGAACACGGGCACGGCGAACACGGGCACGGCCACGGCGGGCACGGTGAGCACGGCGGGCATGGCGAGGACGCTCACCCCGAGATAGCCGCGCTGGTCGCCGCCTGGCCACTGGAGCGCGCGGAGGCCGTCGCGCATGCGTTCACTGTCTATTTCCACCTCGCCAACCTGGCCGAGGAGCGGCAGCGGATCCGCACGCTGCGCGAGGAGGATACGTCCTCGCCGCCGCATGAGTCGCTGGCCGCCGCCGTCGCTGGCGTGCGGCGCGCGGGGGACCCTTTGCTGCTCGACCGCCTGCTTGCCGGGCTGCGGGTGCATCCGGTGCTCACGGCCCATCCCACCGAGGCCCGCCGCCGCGCTGTTACCGAGGCGCTGCGGCGGATCGGGGCGCTGCTCGATGCCTTTGACGACGGCCGTCTCGGCGCGAGCGAGCGCGTGGAGACCCAGCGCAGGTTGTCCGAGGAAATCGACCTGCTGTGGCGCACGGCTGCGCTGCGCGTGGCGGCGATGCAGCCGCTCGACGAGGTGCGTGCCGCCATGACCGCCTTCGACGAGACGCTGTTCCGGCTGGTACCGGTCCTGTACCGGTCACTCGACCGGACACTGAATGGCGCTGCGTCCGGGCACGCGCCTCCGGCAGCGCCGGCGTTCTTGCGGTTCGGCAGCTGGGTTGGCGGGGATCGCGACGGCAACCCGTTCGTGACCGCGCGGGTGACCAGGCAAACGGCAGCCATCCAGGCCGATCACGTGCTGCGCGCGCTGGAAAACGCGACCGGGCGGATCGGCCGTGCGCTCACCGTCCATGCCGCTGAGCCGGCCGGCTCGGTCATCGCGGGCGCGCTCGATGCCGCCGAGAGCGCGCACCCGGAACTGCTCGCCGAGATCGCAGCGCGCTCGCCACAGGAGCCGTTCCGCACCTATCTTCTGTATGCTGCGGAACGGCTGCGCGCAACCCGCCTCGGCGAGGCGGACCGGCACGGACTGGCCTACGGCGACCCGGGCGAGTTCGTCGCCGATCTCCGCGTGGTGCAGCGGGCGCTCGCGCAGGCCGGCGCCGTCCGCCAGGCGTACGGCGAGCTGCAGCATTTGCTCTGGCAAGCCGAGACGTTCGGGTTTCACCTGGCCGAACTTGAAATCCGCCAGCACAGCGAGGTACACGCGCGCGTCCTGGCTGAGATCGCCTCCGGCAGCCCGCCGTCGCCCGAGGCTGGCGAGGTGGCGGCGACATTCCAGGCGATTTCGTGGATCCAGCGCAGGTTCGGCACTGCCGCCTGCAGACGCTACGTGGTGAGCTTCACCAGGTCCGCGGCCGACATCGCGGCCGTCTACGAGCTTGCGCGCCGTTACATATCTAACGGAGCCCGACCGGAACTCGACGTCGTCCCCCTGTTCGAGAGCGGGACTGATCTTCAGAACGCTACCCGGGTGCTGGACGACATGCTGCTGCTGGAGCCCGTTGCGGCCAGGCTCGCGGTGACCGGGCGGCGGATGGAGGTCATGCTCGGCTACTCCGACTCGGCCAAGGAACTCGGCCCGGTCAGCGCGACACTGCGGCTGTTCGGCGCGCAACAGCGGCTGGTGGCCTGGGCGGCCGAGCACGACATCAGGCTCACCTTGTTCCACGGCCGCGGCGGGGCACTGGGGCGAGGCGGCGGGCCCGCGGGCCGCGCGGTGCTCGCGCAGGCGCCCGGCACCGTGGACGGTGGGTTCAAGGTCACCGAGCAGGGCGAGGTGATCTTCGCCAGGTACGGCCACCCGGTGATCGCCCAGAGTCACCTGGAAGGAGTCACCTCGGCGGTGCTGCTTGCCAGCTCAGCTTCCGCTGGAGAGCGAGCGGCCGGAAGGTTCAGCCAGATTGCGGGGAAACTCGACGCCGGTGCGCTCGGCGCCTACCGGGCACTCGTCGAGACCGCCGGATTCGCCGAGTGGTTCGCCATGATCAGCCCGCTCGCGGAGATCGGCGGGATGCGGCTCGGATCGCGGCCGGCCCGCCGGAACGCAGCGTCCAGCCCGACCGGGCTGGACGACCTGCGCGCGATCCCGTGGGTCTTCGCGTGGGCGCAGACACGGATAAACCTGCCCGGCTGGTTCGGCCTTGGCAGCGGTCTGGCGGCCGTGGCGGATGGCAAGCACGGGCTGCGGGCGGCCCGCGACGCCTACCGTGACTGGCCGCTGTTTGCCGTGCTCCTTGACAACGCCGAGATGAGCCTGGCCAAGACCGACCGGCGGATCGCCGCGCGGTACCTGGCTCTCGGCGGACGGGACGATCTGTCCGCGCTGGTCCTTGACGAGTACGACCTGACCACGAGCCTGGTGCTGGCGGTGACCGGGCACGACAGCCTGCTGGCCGACCGCCCGGTGCTGCGGCGGGCCATCGCGCTGCGCGAGCCTTACGTGGACGCGCTGTCCCACCTTCAGCTGCGCGCACTGGCCGCGCTGCGGGGCGATGATCGCGAACGCGAGCGGCTAGAGCGGCTGCTGCTGCTGACCGTCAACGGAGTAGCCGCCGGTCTGCAGAACACGGGCTGACCTGCGCGTTCTTCTCCGTCTTCGCGCGGCGCTCAGGTCAACCTCCCGCTGGGCTAGCGCTGCGTGGTTCCGCCAAGCCCGCCCTGGTGATCGATGTCCACCGGCGGCAGGTCCGCCACCTCCCGCTTGGTGATGTTGAGCCGGATGCCGTTGCCGACGCTCGTCACGGCGCCGATCGGGATGGCCACATCCTTTCGGCCCCATAAATGCCCTTCCTGGAGGAGCACATGGGTCACGTGGTGCCCGCAGGGGTCGATGACTAGGCCCTGAACTCGTCCGATGTCGCCGTCCGTGGCGTGGACGTGCTCACCGCGGCGCACCTCGACCTCGCCCAGCGGAACCGTGTCGTAGGTTACGGTCTGCGAGATGTTCCGGTCGCTCATGCTGCCCACCGAGCCCAGGCCGCCGCGGTAGTAGGGCAACGCGAGCACCTGGTGCGGCTCGTAGCCTGGGTACCCTGGGCTGCCCGGCAGGAACTGCGTCTCCTCGGCAGGATTTAGCTTCTCGAACTCCGCCTTGGCGCAGCGGAGCCGGATATCGTCCGTCGTCGCGTCGATGAGGTCAAGGGGGACAAGCCTGCCATGGCCGGCCCGGTGCTTGGGTTCGACCACGAGATGCGTGACCGTACGAGCGACCGGGTCAACAACCACCCGGCTCACCTCGCCACAGATTCCGTCGGTGCAGGTGGCATCGGCGCCAATCGTGAACGTCGTGATTTCTGCCATTGCCACATCCTCGTTTCCGATGGATTTTGCGGACCCGGCCAGTGCCGGCGGCGCCAACAATGCGCATCAACCCGGTGCAGCCTGGCGAATACATCGACCGCCGACCATCGTGCCGGTATAACCGTGGTAGTACTGTAGGGTTGGAGTATGCCATAGCAGTCTGCGGCCGTTAGGCTGCGACACTGCAGAGTCTCAGGAGAGCGGTGTCCTATTTCTGCCAGCTAATGGCGGCCAGCCGATCGGCCAACACGTAGCCGTTGTCGGCGAACCAGCGGGCCGACTCCTCGATCGCCTCGCGCGCTGGCCGCGACGCGTAGCCGAGTTCGGTGCGCGCCCGCTCGTCGCTGAAGATCATTCTTGTGGCGGACATCCGAGCCGCCTCGAGCGGCACGCGGGGCTCGCGCCGCAACAGCCGGCCTTCAATCAGATCTGAGGCGACGCCCGCTGTGAGCGCCAGTCCCCGCGGGATCGCCAGACGCGGCATGGGCAGGCCAGAGTAGTTGGCCAGGATCCGGAGAACCGCTCGCATCGGCAGGTTCTCCCCGCCCAGTATGTAGCTGCGGCCCTTGGTCCCGCGTTCGAGGGCGGCAAGGTGACCGCGCGCAAGGTCGTCGACGTGGGTGACGTTCATGGCGGTATCGACGAACCCGGGCATCTTGCCATTGAGGAAGTCCAGAACGAGCTTCCCGGTCGGAGTGGGGCGAACGTCGCCGGGCCCCAGCGGGAAGGTTGGCAGGATGATGCAGACGTCCAGCCCTTCGGCTGCGGCTCTGAGCACCTCATGTTCGGCGACGAACTTTGATCTCTTGTAGTGGCCGAACAGATGCGAGATGTCAGCGCAGGATGTCTCGTCGGCCGGCTTTCCTTGCCTCGTCGCCGCCAGCCCGAGAACACCGACGGTGGAGGTAAACACCAGCCGCTCGCATCCCGTGGCCCGGACCGCGTCGAGCACATTGAGCGTCCCGCCGACGTTGACGTCGTAGAAGGTCCGTGGGTCACGTGCCCAGAAACGGTAGATCGCCGCCAGGTGGAAGACGAAGCGGGCCCCTGTGCAGGCGGCCCGGACGGCAGCGCTGTCCCTGATGTCCGCCACGGCCCGCTCCGCGTCGACGCCCTTGAGATTGCGGTCGGTGGCCTCCGGTTCGACCACGGCGACGACCTCGGCGCCCCTCGCTTGCAGCGCTCTGGCGACGGCGGACCCGATGAACCCGGAGGCGCCGGTAACTGCCACCCGGTCCCCGGGCTCGATACGCGCGCCGCCGGTCACGTGCGGAGCCGGCGGGCGGGTCCCGGCCGGGTTCGCAGGCGAGCCCGCGGTCGCGGTGGGCAGCAGCCAGGACGTCCTCAAGCGCCCACACGATGTATTCGACCTCCTTGGACCCTCAGCTGCGCGGCGGGACCAGCTTCACGATCTTAACGGGGCGGCACCGGGCACCCGCAGGCGGCGGCCGTCACGCACCCATCGGTCCCGGTGCGCCGTCGAGGTCGCCGCGCCGCACCCGGATAGCGGCAATGGTGACGATCAGCGCGAACAGCAGGATTCCAGCCGACACCTCGAACCCGCGGGAGAACCCGGCTGCGAGCGCATGCCGGTAGATAGCGGCCTGCAACCTTTCCGGCAGCGGCCGCGTGCACCGGGCGGCCGGCCCCCGCGGCGGTGCTGACGGCGGCTAGCGAGCGTCAGGATCGCGTAACTCACAATGAGCCGCCTTCCGCTGGCTTCCCGTATGAACGGTCGGACGGCTCTGCCGCATGACGCAGCCTTTCCGCTATCCGCTCGTCGGCGTCGGTTTGCCAGTCGAGCCTGATTTTCCGCGCGAGGTCTTCCGCAGAATCTGCCAATAACACGACGGTCGGATTGCCGATTCTCACGGCTCGCCAGACTTCCCCGTCTGTTATCGAGAGGTCATAAGCGCCGTGCCATGAGAAGGACAGCGAGTTGAGCAACATGACCTCGTAATCGGTGGGCACGATCGGAACCTCCTTGGGCCAGACAGGGCTACCCCGCTTGGTTCGGCGGTAGTCCAAGGTCTCCCCCTGACTTGCATAGCACTGTAGCGGTATGCCATAGCTCTGGCGAACCATGGCAGAGCACTACGAACGTAGCCGGGCGATTGCGGATAGTGACCATGGCTCTAGCGTGGATCTTGTGATTGATCCCGACAGTCCCGACCTCGCCTACGTGCAGCTAGCGAGCCTCCTGGCCGCCCGCATCGAAAGCGGAGACCTAAGCGGCCGGATGCCCGCTGAGCGCGCGCTGGCCGAGGAGTACGGCTGCGCCTATCAGACGGTGCGGAAGGCCATCGAGATCTTGCGTGACCAAGGTCTAGTGCGGACGGTTCACGGGCGGGGGACCTTCGCTATCCCTCCGCAGAGGAGCACATAGCTCTAGACGGCTCTCAGATGCTTTGTTAGACAAGATCTTTTAGGGCTTTACGTCTTTATAAGGACCGGGTCCGATCGGGCGGCACCGTGCTCTAGGGACGCGCGGATGGCACAGCGACATCGGCCGCAGGCGGATGTCCGCGTGATCTTGCCTTGTCAGTGGCTCCTGGTCAGCGGCGGCCCCAGTGAGCATGACAGCGCTGCGGGTAAGGACAGCCGCCTGCATCGGCCCGCGCCGTAAGCTCTTTGGCTGCAGGCGCGCAGCTGTCCGGAACTCCAGTTCCCCGTCGCCCGCTGG
This sequence comes from uncultured Actinomycetes bacterium, assembly GCA_963774825.1. Classification (GTDB taxonomy): domain Bacteria; phylum Actinomycetota; class Actinomycetes; order Streptosporangiales; family Streptosporangiaceae; genus DATBGO01. The sequence goes on from CAVZGW010000006.1 coordinate 707,492, forward strand.
CCCGCGGAACAGCACCGCATCCTTGCGGTAGTGCTGCTGCAGCCGCCAGGGCGCCCGGTCGCCCTGCAGCGGCAGGCTGGCGCGCGACCGCTGGAAGTAGCCGGAGGTCATCTCGATGAACGGCGACGTGTCCATCGGCTCGGGTGGCAGCCGCGGGGTGACGATCGCGTACCCGCCCTGCTCCATCAAGCGCAGCAGGCGCGCGACGTAACAGGAGACACGGTCGACCTTCAGGGTCCAGGAGGCGTTGGTGTAACCGATCGCGAAGGCCAGGTTGGGAACTCCGTCGAGCATCATCCCCTTGTAGGCGACGCGCTCCGGGATCTGTACGGCCTGCCCGTCGATGGTGAGCGCGATGCCGCCGAGCGGGAGCAGATTCAGCCCCGTCGCGGTGACGACCACGTCGGCGTCGAGCTTGGCGCCGGAGCGCAGCCGGAGCCCGCTCGCGGTGAACGCCTCAATGTGGTCGGTCACGATGTCGGCTTTGCCGGACCGGATCGCCGTGAACAAGTCGCCCTCGGGTACCAGGCACAAGCGCTGGTCCCAGGGCTCGTAAGCCGGGTTGAAGTGCTTGTCCACGTCATATCCGGCTGGCAGGCGCTTACGGACGCCGTTGCGGAGCAGCGCACGCATCCGGGCCGGGTGCTTGCGGCACATGCAGTAGATCGCGGTCGCCAGCCATACGTTCTTCCGGCGCACTGCCGCGTATGCCTGGCGTTCAGGCAGCACCTTGCGCAGCAGATCCGCGATCGGGTCCCCGGCAGGGAACGACAGGATGAACGACGGCGAGCGCTGCAGCATGGTCACCTTTGCGGCCGTCCGCGCGAGCGCCGGAACGAGCGTCACGGCCGTCGCCCCGCTGCCGATGACGACGACCCGCTTGGCGGTAACGTCGAGGTCCTGCGGCCAGTGCTGCGGATGCACCAGCACGCCCCCGAATTCCTCGCGGCCGGGCCAGGCCGGCGTGTAGCCCTGGTCGTATCGGTAGTAGCCCGAGCACAGGTAGAGGAATCCGCAGGTTCGCGTGGTACGCGCACCCGACGGGACGTGCTCGACCGTCACGGTCCAGCGGGCGTCCTCGCCGGACCATTCGGCCCGCACCACCCGGGAGTGGTAGCTGATGTGTTGATCGACGCCGTGCGCTGTCGCCGTTTCCCTGATGTAGCGCAGGATCTCGGCGCCGCCGGCGATCGCCCTGTCGTCCCTCCATGGCCGGAAGGCATAGCCGAGGGTGAACATGTCGGAGTCCGACCGGACGCCGGGGTACCTGAACAGGTCCCAGGTCCCGCCGCTCGCCGCGCGTGCCTCGATGATCGCGTACGAGGTGCCGGGCGCGTCCGTCTGCAGATGGCAGGCGGCCCCGATCCCGGACAGCCCGGCGCCCACGATCAGCACGTCGACGTGCCTCGGGGCGGTCGGGTCCGCGGGGCGGCCGGTCGTCGTGGTCACGGTGCTCCATAAGACTGCTGGTGTTATGGGCGCAGGTGCCAGGATGACACTGGCGAATGAGCCGTGCAACGCAAGGCATTCACAGCACCGTCAGGCAAGCCTGGTCACGGCCACAATGACATGCATCACGTTGCCGGGGGCGCCGTGATAGATGCCCTTCAGCGGTGGGACGTCGCCGTAATCCCGGCCTGCCGCCACGACCACGTGGCGCTCGCCCACGTGGGCAAGGTTGGTCGGATCGCAGGCCACCCACTCGCCGGTCCAGTACTCGACCCAGGCGTGGCTCTGCCCTGCCACCTCATCGCCAGGCTCAGCTTCCGGCTGCGGATGCAGGTACCCGGATACATAACGGGCCGGGAGGCCGACCTCGCGCAGCAGCGCGACAGTCAGGTGCGCGATGTCCTGGCAGACACCCTGGCCCTTGTCCCACGCTTCTTGCGCACTCGTCTGGACGCCGGTGGCGCCCGGGACGTAGGAAACGCGGTCGTTGACCCAGGAGGCGATGTCCGCGGCCGCTTCGAGCGGGTCCGCATCGGCGGTCCGCTGCCGTGCGGTGGCGGCCAGCGCTGCGTCGACGGTCGTGCGAGGAGTCGGCGTGAGGAACTCCAGCAGCCTCCCGCCCGCCGCGCGCTCAGTAAGCACCGGCCACGCCAGCGGCGCGGCGGCCCGGAGCGGCGGGCTGGTCTCGACGGTGGCCCGGGCACGGATAACCAGCTCGTGGTGCGGTGCCTGGATGTCGAACGAGCTGACGATCGTTCCCCAGTAGTCGCTGTAGGTCGAGATCGCCGCCAGCGTGTCGGTCGAGACCTGGCTGTCGAGTGCCGACTGCCTGGCCAGAGTCGGTGGCGTCATGCGGGCCTCGTTGTAAGACGCTCGCGCCGATCCCTCGTAACTCACCCGGGTCTGGTGCACGATCCTCAGCCGCCAGCCCACGTCATCCTTCCTGCGCCCAGGCCACCGGCTGGCCGTAGTTGAAGTAGCGCTCGGTAATGGCCTCGGTGGCCTCCAGGCAGGTCCGCTGCAGCACGCAGCTCAGTTCAGCGAGCTGGTCAGGCAGTAGCTGCTGGTCGGCGTACTCCAGCGTGGTCCGCATCCGCCCGATCGGGCGGCGGGCAAGGTCGCTCATGCCGGCCCTGACTGGGCCGGGATCGAGGCCGGCCAGGCATTTCTCGGCCGTCGTCAGCGCGTGCAGCACCGATCTTGGGAATAGCCGGTCAAGGATGAGGAACTCGGCGACGTGCCCGGAACCCTCGGTCCAGCCGCGCGTGCGCATAAACGACTCGTAGGCGCCGCAGGCGCGCAGCAGCATTGGCCAGCCGAGCTCATAGGGAATGGCCGGCATCCGGGCCAGCAGCAGCCTGGCCGTCATATCCACCCGTTCCAGGCTCCGGCCGAGTAGCAGGAACCGCCATGCGTCGTCGCGGCTCATCGTCGAGTCGGCCAGGCCGAAGAACAGCGCGGCACGCTCGCTGATAAACCGCAGGTAGGCGTGCGGGCCCAGGCGCTCGGCGGCCCGGCGCTGGCGAGCCAGCCGCAGCCCGGTCACGTTCAGGCATTGCCACATCTCGTTGGAGATCACCTCGCGCACGCTGCGCGCGCCAGTGCGCGCCGCCAGCATGGCTCCGGCAATGGCGCTCGGGTTTTGCTGGTCGTAGGCCAGCTGATCCAGGGCCAGGCCGATGTCGAGCCTGCTGTCATCGGGCGGCTGGATTCCCAGCACCGCGAGCAGCGAGCGGCAGCCGGCGTCCTCGTCGGCGTGCGGCTCCTCCAGCATGCGGTGCACGTACACATCGACCATCCGGGCGGTGTCGTCTGCCCGCTCGATGTAGCGGCCGGTCCAGAACAGCGTCTCGGCGATCCGGCTGAGCAGCCCCGCGAGCGGAGCCGGGCCGGCACTCATTGCTGCTGGTCTGTCGCTGGCCCGCCCTGGCGGGCGATGGCGGGGCCTCCCGGCGCCGCAGGAGCGGGTACTATCTGCGGCGTCATACTGGCGGCAGGGTGGCGCTCATCGTCGGCAAGCACCCAGGTGTCCTTGGAGCCGCCGCCCTGGCTGGAGTTGACCACCAGAGCGCCCTCCTGCAATGCCACCCGGGTGAGGCCGCCGGGAAGCAGCCACACGTCGCTGCCGTCGTTGACGGCGAACGGCCGCAGGTCGATGTGCCGGGCGACCAGCCGCTCGCCGATGAGGACGGGGGCGGTGGACAGCGCGACCGGGCGCTGTGCCAGCCACCTTCTCGGCTGCGCGGCGACCCGGGCCCGCAGCCCCGCCAGGCTGCGCCCGTCCGCGTGCGGGCCGATGACGATGCCGCTGCCGCCCGCGCCGTCCACTGGTTTCAGTACCAGCTGATCGAGCCGTCCGAGCACCCAGGAAAGCACCTCGGGGTCGTCCAGCCGGTAGGACTCGACGTTGGGCAGCAGGGGCTCATCGCCCAGGTAGTACCGGATCAGGTCGGGCACATAGGTGTAGAGCAGCTTGTCATCGGCGATGCCGTTGCCGACGGCATTCGCGATTGCGACGTTCCCCGCCCGCGCGGCGTTGAGGAGGCCCGGACAGCCGAGCACCGAGCCGGGCCGAAACTGCAGCGGGTCGAGGAAGTCGTCGTCGACGCGCCGGTAGATCACATCCACGGGCCGGTTGCCCTGCGTCGTGTGCATGAAGATCTTGTTGCCCGAGCAGACGAGATCGCGTCCTTCCACCAGCTCCACTCCCATCAGCCGGGCCAAGAGGGTGTGCTCGAAGTACGCAGCGTTGTTCACGCCCGGTGTGAGCACGACGACGACGGGATCCCGGGCTCGGGCCGGGGCCGCTGCGCGCAGCGCGGCCAGCAGCCGCGCCGGGTAGTCGTCGACCCGGTTGACGTGCTGCTCGGCGAAAAGCGCGGGGAAGGTCCTGGTCATGGCCAGCCGGTTCTCCACCACATAGCTGACGCCGGACGGGATGCGGATGTTGTCCTCGAGGACGCGGAACCTGCCCTGCTCATCCCTGATCAAGTCGATGCCCGCGATGTGCACCCGGACCCCGTTTGCCGGCGTCAGGCCAAAGGCCTCGCGGCGGAACGTCTGGGAAGTAAGCACTACCCTCCAGGGCAGCACGCCATCCGCGAAGGCCTGGCATGGCCCGTAGACGTCCGCAAGGAATGCCTCGAGCGCCAGCACCCGCTGGCGTACGCCGCGCGAAATCAGGTCCCATTCGACCGCGTCGATAACACGGGGTATCAGGTCCAGCGGGAACGGCCGTTCCTCGCCCGCGTAGTCAAAGGTCACTCCGCGGTCGGTAAAGACGCTGGCCAGCTGATCCGAATGGTAGCGGAGCTCGCTCGGGTCGAGCGGCTGCAGAGCGCTGAACAGAGCGTGATACGACGGCCGCGGCACCCCTGGCCGCTCGAACATCTCGTCCCATGCCGCCGCAAGCTGGTAGCTGTCGAAGACGTCCGCCACGACCCAAACGTAATCGGGCTATGTTGCGCGGTGGTTACGGAAACGAACCGGACTATTTCGTCCCCCGGGCGTCTCGTTCGTCCCCCCGGGCGTCTCGGCATGCCACCGCTCAGGCGGCGGCGAGCACTCCCACTCGGCGGCTGGCCGTAAGACGGCTGCCCGATATGCCGGTGTAGGAGCCGGATGTCGGCGCCACGTCGCAGTAGTCGCGGCCGGTCGCGACCGTGACGTAGCCGATGCCTGCCCGCCCGCCGTTGCATGGGTCGAAGGCGACGGCGACCGCATCCTGGGCCCGCGGCACGACGACCTCGACCCAGGCGTGGGTGCCGCCCTGGCCGAGCAGATGGCCCGAGACGTATCGGGCGGGCAACCCGACGAGGTGGCACACCGCCAGCATCACGTGCGCGTAGTCCTGGCAGACGCCGCAGCCGCCGGCCAGGGCCTCGGCCGCCGTGGTCCGCACCGATGTGACGCCGTGCTCGTAACTGATCGCGGTGTGGACAAGGTCACAGATCCGCTCGGCCATCCCGAGCGGGGAGTCCTCGCTGCCGGCCAGGACGCCGGCGAGGTCGCGCAGCCGGTTGTCGGCGGCGGTGAGCCTGCTGGGCCGCAGCAGGCCCGCGCTGCGCAGGGCCGCTGCAGGAAGCACGGCGGGCCCGTCGGCGCGGACCCACTCGACGACGGCGGCAATCCGGAACTCGACCACCTGGACGACGCGCTCGGCGCGCAACCAGGCGACGACGTTGCCGTGGACGTCCAGGCGCAGGTGGCGCCGGGCACGGGCGCCGGCGACTTCCAGCCGGTGCCCGAGTCTGTGCTGGCCGCCATGGCGAGCTGGCGGCACGACGACTAGCCGCTGCCGCAGTGACTCCACCGGCGCGTCATAGTCGTAGCGGAAGCTCTGCTCGAGGACGTAGGTGATGCGCCCTGCGGCGTCGAGGTCGAGTCCGCGGTGGTCGAGCAGGGGTGCCGCGAGCACCTCGGGGCTGAGCGTCATCCGGCCGCCTCCTGCGCCTGGACCACCATCAACTCCAGGAGCGGGCCGCCGAACGTCGTCGCCATGGCCACATCCGAGGCGTCGCGTCCCCGGCCGATGACGATGCGCCCCTTGCGCCGCGCGTTGTTGCGGGGATCGAAGGTCCACCAGCGGTCGCCGAGCCATACTTCCATCCAGGCCGCGAAATCCATCGGCGCAGGGTCGGGGGGAACGTCGAGGTCGGGCAGGTAGCCGAAGACATAACGGGCGGGTATGTTCAGCGCCCGGCAAAACGAGATGGCCAGGTGAGCGAAGTCGCGGCAGACCCCGCGCCCGGCCGCGTTGACATCCGCGGCAGTCGACAGCGCTGTCGTGCTGCCGTACTGGAATTCCAGATGGCCATGCACGTGAGCACAGATCGCCTGGACGCGGCCATAGCCGTCAGCAAGCCCGCCGAAGCGCGACCACGCCTCATCGCCCAGCACGTCGGGCAAGCAGTACCGGCTGGGCAGGATGTAGATCAGAGTGTCGTCAGGCAGCGCAACGGGCGGACATTGCGGTGCGTGCTCGTCGGCGTCCTCGGTGGCGTCTGGAACGACCGTCGCCGCGTCATAGCGGAAACTCGACCGGCCAGCCGGAAGCACGGCACGGGCACAGGAGTTTCCGTACAGATCGCTGTAATAGTGGATCGCCATCGGCGGATCGGTCGACCACTGCTCACGCTCGACCACAACGTCCTGGAATCCTGTCGGCTGCACCTGGAAGATCACCGGCGTGTCGACCTCAGCCACATAGGTGAAGTCGCATCCGACCAGGACTCGCCGCTGCGCCACCACCCCATCGTGCTCGATCATTGTTTCCCCGCGGTTACGAACAGGCGCGCGCAATAGACTGCCGTACAGCGAGGGAGCGCCAGCGAAGATTGCCATCGCCGGGGGCGGGGCCGCGGGGTGTTCGCCGCGCTGATGCTGGCGCGGGCCGGGACGAGGTTGCCGTGTTCGAGCGGGACCGACTAGCGCCCGCACCGGGGGTCGGCCGCCGCGGGCCGAGACCGGCTGCTGCATCTACCGAGGCGCCGATGCCGTACTGGTTTTGCGAGAATAGTGGTGGTGCCTATATGGGACCGGTTTCCGCCTCAGCTCCCCCAGTTCGGCCAAAGCAAGCCTGGAGACCATCAGATCGACAAATACAATATTTAACCAAACCGTAACGCTGCTAACACTCGCAATGGCGCTAAGTGGAATTCCGGCAGGTATTGCAGGAGGCCGCCCGTTCCCGTCTTTGATCACGCTGGCAATCGCAGCATGTGGCATAGTGGCACTGCTCGACGCGTACATCCCGCTGACCGCCGGGTCCGGCTGGCTGGTTCCGGCGCCGCGGCCGAAATGGGATTGACGCCCTGGCTCAGCATTGGAGATCATGTGTCGTGGAGGCGACGACCCGGCAGTTGCTGGCAGCTGCATCGGCAGGCGACCAGCTCGCGTGGGACGCCCTCGTAGAGCGCTACACCTCGTTGCTATGGGCTGTTGCGCGCTCCTACCGGCTCCAGGCACCGGACGCGGCGGATGTGGTGCAGACTACGTGGCTCCGGCTCGTCGAGCACCTGGACCGCATCGCCGACCCGGACCGGCTGCCGGGCTGGCTGGCGACGACGGCACGCCGGGAATGCCTGCGATTGCTGCGCCAGGCCGGCCGGGAAGTCCAGGCGCACACAGCCCTGATCGACATGCCGGACGATGCCCCCGAACTGGACGCCGGCCTCCTCCGCGAGGAGCGGGACGCGGCCTTGTGGCATGCGCTCACCCTGCTGGAAGAGTTCTGCCAGCGGCTGATCCGGGTCCTGATGGCCGATCCGCCACCGAGCTACGCGGAGGCGTCAGCCATCCTCGGCATCCCCGTCGGCAGCGTAGGCCCGTCCAGAGGCCGGTGCCTGGCGAAACTTCGCCGCGTCGCTGGTATCAGCGGCGTCGCTGGCGACTCTGTCATTAGTAGCGGGCCGGACCGAGCCGCGGACTCGGCGTAGCGAGCAGCGAATGGAGGCATCATGGGCGGCCAGCAGCAGTCCCCAGACTCAGCCGATGATGCGTTCCTTGCGCGGCTGCGCCGGATCGCCGCGGAGGCCGACCCGGTGCCTGAGATGGTGATCCGGGCCGCCCGCTCAGCCTTCGGCCTGCGCGAGCTTGACGCCCAGCTTGCCGAGCTTGTGCGCGACTCGGCGGTCGACGTCCCCGCCACCGCCGTGCGGGGGCCGGGCGCACGATTGCTGTCCTTCGAGGTCGGCGATGTTGCCGTGGAGTGCGAGATCAACGAGCGTGACCTGCGACGCGACATCCTCGGCCAGCTGGTGGGCGGCAACGCGTCGGGTGTCGACGCAGAGGTGCCCGGCGCGGCCCCGGTGACCGTTCCGGTCGACGAGCGTGGCCGCTTCAGCGTCCGGGACCTTCCGGCCGGCCCGGTCCGGCTGCGCTGCCGGCTGGCGGACGGGACCACTGTGGTGACCAGCTGGGCGGCTGTCTGACGATCGGCTGGCGTGACTTCGGAGAGGCGGACAGGTGCAGGCAGCGGTCCTGGAGTCGGCCGCAGACGCTGCGAAGTCGGCGCTGGATCTGGTGCCGGCCGATCCGCGCCGCGCAGTCTCTCATGCCCGCCGCGCGGTCGAGCTGGCGCGCCTGGATGGCGATCGTTCAGCCCAGTCGACGGCTCACCGCGCATGGGGCCTGGCCGCGCGCGAGCTAGGAGATCTTGGCAAGGCTTTGACCGAACTCGGCACGGCGGTCCGCGTCGCGTCCGGCGCAGGACTTACGGTCCCCGCGGCGCAAGCGCAGATGAGCCGCGCCTTCGTACTGCTCTCGCAGGGGAAGACGCAAGCCGCTCTGCGGGATGCGGAGCACTCGGCCGCGAGCCTGCGCGGCCTGGATCGGGCCCGGGTGCTCGCCCAGCGAGGGCTCATCCTGCAGCGCGCCGGGCGGCTCGACGAGGCACTTGCCGTCTACACCGCGGCATTGTCATCGCTGCGCCGTCATGATGACAAGCTGTGGGAAGCACGGTTGCGCAATAACAGGGCCGTTCTGCACGCGTACCGAGGCTGCCTGCGGCTGGCCAAGGCTGATATCGCCAGGACTGAGCAACTCTACGAAGAGCTGAACCTCCCCAGGGCGCAGGCGGGCGCGAGATGGAACCTGGGATTCATCGAGGGCCGCCACGGCGACATCCCGGCTGCGCTCGCCGCGCTCGATGCAGCCGCGGAGGCCTGCCGCAAGGTCGGCATGCCCATCGCCCCGCTGCTGCTCGACCAGGGCGAGGTGCTGCTGTCGGCGGGGCTGGCCGGTGAGGCCATCCAGGCCGCCACCGTGGCGGTCGACGAGCTGTCCCGGCGCGGCCAGGCGGCTGATCTCGCTGAAGCGCAGCTCTTGCTGGCCCGGGCGGAGCTGTCAGCCGGGACGCCAGCGGCCGCCATGCTCAGCGCGGCTGCCGCGCAGCGCAGCTTTGCCCGTCAGCACCGGCCCAGCTGGGCGGCGGTGGCGCAGTACGTCGGCGTTCGGTCGGCATGGGCAGCCGGGGAACGCTCCCCCGGGCTGTTGCGCTCCGCGGCGGAGGCTGCGGCCCGGCTTGAAGCGGCGGGCTGGACCACGGCGGCCCTCGACATCCGCGTGCTAGCCGCCCGGATGGCCGTTGACCTGGGACGGCTGGAGGTCGCGCGGACGCAGCTGCAGACCGCCGCGCGGGCGCGCAGGTCCGGACAGCTGGACCAGCGAGCGCAAGCCTGGCACGCACTGGCACTGCTCCGTCAGCAGACCGGCGACCAGCGGGGCGCTTACGCGGCCGTCTCCGCAGGCCTGGACGCCGCCGAGCGGCACCGCGCGCTGCTCGGCGCCACCGAGCTGCGGGCTCACGTATCCGGGCAGACAGCAGAGCTTGCCTCGCTCGGCGTGCGGCTCGCTATCGGCGAGGGCGCGGCCGCTCGGGTGCTTCGTTCCGCAGAGCGGCACCGCGCCGCAACCTTGCGGATGCGCCCGGTACTGCCACCGGGCGACGAGACTCTCGCGGACTTGCTCACGCAGCTGCGGATGGTCGCCGCCGAGGCGGAGGCCGCCCAGCTGGCAGGGTCTCCGACACGGGTACTGCACCGCAGCAGGCTCGCCCTGGAGGAGCGCCTGCGCCGCCACCTCCGGCACGGGCGCGGGACGCCCGCTGGTCAGCCTGGCGTGCGGCCAGTCCCCGTAGTACTGGAGGAGCTCGCCGGTGCCCTCGCTGACCGGGTACTGGTCGAATACGTCGAGTGCGACGGCATCAGGTCCGCCGTGGTCGTGCGCGATGGCGAATGCTCGCTGCGCACGCTCGGCCCGGTCAGCGCGGCTGCGGTGGAGCTTGACTCGCTCCGGTTTGCGTGGCGCCGGCTGGCTGCTGGGCATGGCTCCGCCGCGTCGCTGCGTGCTGCCGCGGAGCTGGCGGGGCATGCAGCGGCGTGCCTGGACCAGGCGTTGCTGCAGCCACTGTCGTCGCTGCTTTCCGACCGGCAGCTGGTGGTGGTGCCGGCGGGCGAACTGCAAGCGCTCCCGTGGCCGATGCTTGCGAGCTGCGCGGGGCGCCCGCTTACGGTGGCACCGTCGGCGGCAAGCTGGCTGGCCGCCCGCATGGCGGCCGCCCGTGATGGCCGCGGCCGTGCCGTGCTGGTGGCAGGCCCGGGCCTGCCGGGCGCCGCGCAGGAGGTCGAATCGCTGTGCCCGCTCTACCCGGCGGCCCAGCTGCTCGCCGGAGGCGACGCGACGGTCAGCGCGGCCCTGCACGCCCTGGATGGGGCGGATGTCGCCCACGTCGCCGCGCACGGCAGGTTCCGCGCCGATAACCCGATGTTCTCGTCGCTGGTCCTCGCCGACGGGCCGCTGACCGCATACGACCTTGAGCGGCTGCACCGGGCCCCCCGCACGATCATGCTGGCGGCCTGCGACTCGGCGCTGGCACCAATCAGGCCCGGCGACGAGATGATCGGGCTCGCCGCTGCGCTGCTCGCGGTCGGCGCCAGTGCCGTGGTCGCTGCTCTGCTGCCGCTGCCGGACACGGTCAGCGGCCAGCTCGCGCACTCCTGGCATCAGCTCCTCAGCCGTGGCAGCAGTCCCTCCGAGGCCCTGTCGGTGGTGGCGTCTCGCGCCCGGCAGGACGGACCACTAGCGCAGGTGGCTGCCTCGGCGCTGGTCTGCCTTGGCTATGGCGGGTAGCGCGGCCCCCGACGGCTACCCGACAACCCCGGGATTAGGTACCAGGATCGGGCCCAGCCCCGGATGCTGCGTGGCTGACGCCAGGACAGCGTCGGCGGCGGCACCGGCCGATCCCGCCGAGGGGATCATTGTCGCGATCAGAGCGGCAACTTGCGGTGCGGCAAAGGATGTCCCGCTCCAGTAGGCGTAGCCGTCAATGTGCCGTGCGGTCCGGTCTCTCCGCAGTTTCCAGCGGGCCTTCAGGTATGTGCTCCTGATTCGCACGCCCGGCGTGTAGACATCGACCCATGAGCCAAAGTTGCTGAATCCCGCCTTGCGCGGCGGCCCATCGCGCGTATCAAGTGCGCCTACCGCCACCACCTGCTCGAATGCAGCAGGCCAGAACGGCCGTGACTGATCGTTGTTACCTGCCGCCGCCACCGCCACGACGTCTGGATTCCGGGCGAGGGCGGTCGACAGTGCCACCGGCGGCATGTCGTCATGGGTGTAACCGCCGAGCGAAAGGTTGACTACGGGCGCGCCCGCATCGGAAAGGCCGACTGCAACGGTGCGATCGTCTCCGACGCCGGCCGGATTGAGCACCTTGACCTGGCGGATGCGCACCTGTGGTGCCAGCCGCATGATGATGCCATCGATAAAGGTCCCATGGCCGCCCTCCGGCGCGAGGTAACCGCTCCCCAGGACGGCGGTCTCCTGGTCAGCGGGGGTGTGAATGAGCCGCCAGGCCAGGCCCCGGTGCAGCTCGTCCACCGCAGGGTCATATCCGGTGTCGAGGACCGCGATGGCGGGCGGCTCCTCGTCAGGGTTGGAGTAGGGGGCCTCGGAGAATGCCCTCGCGTTATGGGGCTCACCGTAGGGGCCGCCGTGATAGTCAGGCTCACCGGAGAAAACGTGATTGGGCCCGATGTTGGGGGGCGGTTGCCCGTCCGTGCTTCGCCGTAGTTCGCTGACAAGCGCAGGGATGTACACGTCGATGGGCATGAGAAAGGCGAGCACCGGCAGGCCGGCCGCGGCGAAGCTGCGATCAAGCTCGCTGTCGGGCACGCCGCCGCGCTGCAGGAGCTCTAGCTGCACCCGCTCGGCTGAAAAACTGCCGTCGGCTTCGAGTAGCACCTGACGCGGCCGGTACAGATACCCGGGACCGTGCAGCACGCTGGGAGGCCGCCGACCGTCATCATCATCGTCATCATCGTGCCAGCGTCCCTCGCACAGATCCTCATGCCGCTCGTCGTGCCAGATCTTGCTCCGTTCGGCTGAGAACAGCCCTTCCTCTTCTTCGGAGAACATCCGTGACCCCCTTTCCGCCTGCCCGCCTGCCCGCCTGCCTGACGGCCTTCCGGGTGAGCCAATATCTAGCTTCCTGGTTATAGCAGGTAATTACCTAGTTCTTTGCGTGCAACCTGGTTCTTTGCGTGCAACCTGGGTCAAACCAGCCCGGCCTCCGGAGCTGGCCGTCCGCCCCTGCACCGGCTGGCGGCTGGCATCTGCTTCTGGCACCTGCTTAGAGCGCGGCTGGCACCTGCTTAGAGCATTGCCAGCTTGCCGCTGATACATGCAGGGAGGCTCTGGTGCGTATCAGGCACGGGCGGCGTGCCAGCGTGGTGGCAACAGGAGCAATCCATCCTCGCACGGCGGCAGCGACGCGGTCATGGAAGTCATCCGTCGGCGCGATCCGGCCGCCGCACAGTAAGCACGATCCGGCCGCACGGCGTAGCTGAAGGTTCCGGCTCGCCAGCATCATTTACCGGATCCGGGTGACCGCCCGACGGAAGATCACGATCGGGCGGAACGCGGCGCCTGGCCTTACCGCCAGGCCCGGATCTATTTGCCGCAGCGGCCGTCGCGGCGACGCTCGGATATGTCGGCCCTTTGGGCAGCAGGAATGGGAGCAGACCGTCACGGATCACTCTGGCGTGAGGAGATCCGGGCTAAAATATCCAGGGCAGCCCACGGCCGATAACGGCGGAACCGATCACGTCAGCGCCCGCCGGGAAAACGAGGCTATCGGCTGACTGATATCCGCTCGCGCGGATATGACCGCCGCCACCGTGCCCCTGCGCCAGTGCCGCAGCGCCGAGGCCGCCCACCACAAGAGCTAGAACGAGAATCCCGCGCGCCGCCCGGGAGCGGGCCGTCCCCATCGAGGGTTCACGGCGAGCACTGCGCACCGATCCGATGGTCCGCATGATGACATGCCATAACGACCTATGAGTCCGCATAGAGAAAAGTTCCCCTCATTGGTTACGTTAGCTATCAGACCCTACGAGAGTCAGAAACTACACCAGGATCCATCCCGGGATGTGGCATTCGGCTCAAATTTGGCGACGGCGTACCGAGCGTGCTCGTTACCTCCCGCCGTGTCCAGCAGGTGAGCCCGTTCCCGAACCACCTGTCCAAGGGCACGCTGCAGCCGCGCGCGCCATCGCGCGATCGCGCGATCGCGCGATCGCGCGATCGCGCTACCGCGCTGAAGCAGCCGGGCGGCTGCCACGCATCGCGCCGATCCGCGCCGCATCCAGGTCCCTGTAGTAACGGGCATCTCGCCCGTCGTGTCACGCCACTCCAGGCCGCACAGGGCCACTATCACTCACCATTACCACGCGCCGTCAGTCCCGGCGGCCGCCCGAATATACTCGGCTATAAGGCATTGCTGGCCGGTGAGCGAGAGGCATCATGAAACTTTGCATGCAAATTGCGCCGCGAGCCTGCGGAGTGATCATTTCCTGTTTCTGCTAGTTCTCTCAAGATTTCGAGTGAGAAATGCCTGCAACGGGTATTAAGGCAGCGGAATGCTTCCGTACCTCTCTTTCGGGTACCGGCTGCGGGCTTGTCCGCGGGCGGTGGAGGATGCAACGCGATCATGGAATTTCGGGTACTCGGGCCGATTGAGCTCTGGTCGGCCGGGAAGCAACGTGATCTTGGGCCGGCCAGGGCCCGATGTGTCCTGGCCATCCTCCTGTTGACGCCGAGCACAATAGTGCCGGCCGAGGGCCTCATTGACCGGCTGTGGGATACGCGGCCGCCGCCAAAGGCCCGAGAGAGCCTCTCGGTCTACATCGCCAGGCTTCGAGCATCGCTCAGGCAGGCCCTCGGCGATAGCGTCCGGCTGGCGGGACGCGCCAGGGGCTACGTGCTGGACGTCGATCCTGAGGCGGTCGACTTGCATCAGTTCCGCCGCTTGCGCCGACAAGCGGATGCACTGACCGCAAGCGGCGACTATGATCATGCGGCCCTGCTGCTGCGCGAGGCGGACGGGCTCTGGCGCGGCCAGGCGCTGGCAGGGATCCGCGGCGACTGGGTGGCGCGGATGCGTGACAGCCTCGAGGAGGAGCGCCGGGCGGCCATCCTGGAGCGCATCGAGTGCGAACTGGAGCTTGGCCGGCATGCCGACCTGGTTGGTGAGCTTCGCCACCTGCTGGCTCAGTACCCGCTGGATGAGACCTTCATCGCCCACCAGATGGCGGCTCTTTACTGGAGCGGCAGGCCGGGTGACGCGCTCAGCCTCTACCGGGAGACCCGCAGCCGCCTTATCGATGAGCAGGGCACAGAACCCGGGCCCATGCTGTCCGGCCTGCATCAGCGCATCCTGCGCCGCGACCCCCTGCTTGCCGTGAGGTCCGCCGACCGACGCCTGGGCCAGACGTCACGGCCAGACACGCTTCCGCCTGAGACTGTGGAGTTCGTGGGCCGGAGCGAGGAACTCGGGCTGCTCACCGGCGAGCAAGGCGACACACCCCGGGTGCGCGTGATCGAGGGCATGCCGGGCGTAGGAAAGACCGCGCTGGCGGTCCACGCTGCCCGCAGTGTCTGCGGGCAGTACCCGGACGGGATGTTCTACCTCAACTTTCATGCCCACGACCCCGGGCAGCCTGCACTTGACGCGGCGGAGGCGCTGCACCGCCTGCTCAGGATGCTGACAGTGCCGGCCACGCAGATACCTGACGCTATCGGCGAGCGCGCCGCGCTGTGGCGGGCCCAGCTGAGCCGCCGTCGGGCCGTCGTGATTCTCGACGACGCTGCCCGGCATGACCAGATCCGCCCGCTCCTTCCGGTGGCAGGCCGGTCGCTGATCCTGATCACTACCCGGCGGAGGCTTCCCGACCTTGCGGGCGCCGGCACGCTGACCCTCGGCGTGCTGTCCATAGCCGACGCGATCACGCTGTTCGGGCGGATCGCGGGCCAAGGCGGGGCCCCCAACCAGGATGATGTCGCCACCGCTGTGCGACTGTGCGGTCGCTTGCCGCTCGCGATCCAGCTGACCGCCGGCCGGCTCGCGAAAGACCATCCGCCCGGGCTCGCCGGCCTGGTCGAGGAACTGTCGCAGTCTCCCGCTCGCCTTGGCGCCACCGGGGCGGCAAGCCCGGAAGTGATGTCGGCCTTCGACCTCTCCTACCGTGCGCTGGAACCCGACCACCAGCGGTTCTTCCGGCGGCTTGGCGTGAGCCCGTGCGCTCATGTCAGCCTGCAGGCTGCCGCAGCCCTGGGCGGCGGCACCCTCGCCGAGGCAGAAAAAGCCCTCGCCGCCCTGCTCGATCATCACCTGCTGGCACCAGCCCCTGCTGATCAGTTCCGGTTCCACGACCTCATCCGCGGATACGCGGCCGTGGCGGCCGCGCGTGATGACCCCGAGCCTGAGCAGCGCCAGGCAGTCGGCAGGCTCCTTGACTATTACCTGCACACAGCCGATAAGGCCGACCGGGTACTTCATCCGTTCCGGCGCCGGATGCCCGTGTCGGTCACCCACCCGCCACCCGCGAGCCCAGCGCTTTGGACGCAGGAGGACGCGGCAGGCTGGCTGGAATCTGAGTGGCGCAACATCCTGCAGGCCGCGCAGCACGCGGGCAGGCGCGAATGGAAGCGGAAATGCGCCGACCTCATCCACGTGCTTGCAGGCTTCGTGGAGATCAGGGCGTACTGGGACGAGGCGATCGCGGCACACACACTGGCCCTGCAGGCCTGCCGTGATCTCGCGGATCCGGCCAGGATCGCCCAGGCGTCCCTGGAGCTCAGCGTGGTGAGCCAGCAGACCGGCCGCCACGAGGCGACGCTTCCCCTAGCTGAGGACGCCGCGGCTATCTACCGGTCACTCGCCGACCGGCGAGGCGAGGCCGAAGCCCTCGACCAGATAGGAATAGCACATCAGCGTGCGGCCCGGTCCCGTGAGGCCCTCGCCTATTTCCACGAAGCAAGGATTCTGTACCGCGAAGCCGCGGACCAGCACGGCGTCGCCGATACGTTGAGTCATTCCGGGATCGCATGCTGGCATCTTGGACGCTACCCCGACGCAATGAGTCACCTGCATGACGCGCTTTCGCTCTACCGTGACGCTGGCGACCGGCGCGGCGAGGCCAAGACCCTCAGCAATCTAGGCAGGATGCAACTGTATTGTGGCTATCACCGAGACGCCCTCAGGTTCTACCAGAAGTCACTGGAAATATTCACCGAGATAGGCGGAGCCCAGAGCCAGGCGATTCTATATCACAACATAGGAAGCGTCCATCATTACAAGGGCAGTTACGAGGACGGGCTTGCCAATTGCAGGCGGGCACTCGCCATATACCGCGACATCGGCGATCTCCCGGATGAAGCCGACGTCCTCAATGACATCGGTGCCATTTACCAAAGCGCGGAGTGCTTCGACGAGGCGCTGATTCATCATCAGAAGGCGAGATTGATCGCCGAGGAGATCGGGACCCTGTCCCAGCAGGTGATCGCGCTTCGCGGGATAGCCGACGTGCGTCGCGGATCCGGCCGGCCCGGCGATGCGTTTGATCATTACCACACTGCTCTCCGGCTGGCCAGGGAGATCGGCGACCCGTACGAGGAGGCCAAAATCCTCGAAGGAATTGCGGAGACGACGCTCAGCACACAGCGGCCCGATGCTGCGCGGATCGTATTCAGGCAGGCGCTGGACATCTTTGAACGGCTTGGCGTGCCGGAGGCGGAGTCGGCGCGGATACGCATAGAGACCATGGATCCTGCCTTCGCCCGGCGCATCTCGTAGCCCGCGTGCAGCCGCCGGCCGTGCCCGACGGCGCGGGCGGGGGCCCGCGCCGTGCCGGACCTGCATGTCGGTGTTGACCTGCATCCTGGCGACGTGCGTGGCCCTGGGGTAACACCTCGCGGCGAAGCCGGCGGCCGCCCGGAGCGCACCGGCCTTGCGGGTGTGACGTCGGGTTGCAAGGTAGGCGTCAAGGTGACTGCAACATTAACGTCCGGTCCGGTAGCGCACGCTTGTGCCGTAGTTCCCTGCAGCTGAATTCGCTGGCTGCCAGCTACCGAAGGGCGCCTTTCATGCGGGAGTGGGTGCGCGGGCCGCTCGGCCTGGACGCGGTGAAGGGAAAGACGATCCGGTGTCGGCGGCCAGCCCTGGTCGCGGCGCTCAGCTCGGTGCCGGCGCCTCGCGGGCCAGGCCGCGCGCGAACCGGCGCGGCGCAGGAGCGCGCCATGATAAGCACGCTGCCAGCCCGGCCCATCGAAACACGGCTACGGCCCCTGTATGCGACCGGATTCATTCATGGCTTTGCGCTATGGTATTCGATCGAGAAGCTCTTCATGCGGTCTATAGGCTTGAATGATTACCTCATCACTATCGCCACGCTCGTTTATATCGCGGTCATGATGATAGCTAATATTCCGCTCGGCATTCTTGCTGACCGGTGGAGCCGTAAGGGAGTGCTCTACCTAGCCACCTGCGCGCTCATCGCCAGCTCCATTGTCTGCGGCCTCAGCCACGGTTTCGTGATGTACGCCACCGGGATTTCGGTCTGGGGTCTTTTCTATGCGGCGTACGCAGGCACCTACGATTCGGTGATCTACGACGTGGTCCTGGAAGAGACAGGCTCGGCCGACAGCTTCGAGCGCTTTTACGGCCGCGTGCAGATGTTCGACTCCGCGGCATTCATTACGGGCGCACTGCTCAGCGCGGGCGTTGCGCAGTTCGCCAGCCTGCGGCTCGAATATTTCCTGACGATCCCCGTTACGTGCTGCGCGTTCATCACCTTGCACCGGTTTCGCGAGCCCAGCCTGCACCGCAAGGCGCCTGAAGCGCGCTTGTCGGCTCACCTCGGCCGGATACTGCGCGGCGCGACCAGTGCCGACGTCGGCTGGATCGTCGTCGCCCTAGTGGCCAACTGCCTTGCCATGCGCCTGCTGTTTGAATTCTGCCAGCTCTGGTATCTCGGCCTGGCCTTGCCAGCGGTCTGGTACGGGCCCAGTTTCGCACTCCTGTATTCCGGTGCCTGGAGCGGTGGCGCCCTCGCCGACAGGCTGCGGGACGGGCGGACGGTGCTGGCGGCCGGATTGGGCACGCTCGCGGTCGCAGGCGGCCTGTTCGTCAGGGCCCCGGTCGTGGTGATCGGCGCCCAGGTGGCCGCGATCATCGGGATCACGGTCCTCAACATCGCCTTGACCCGCTACCTGCATGACGCGATGCCGTCGAATATCAGGGCCGGGGCCTCATCGGTGGTCAGCACCATCGGGTATGGCGTTTTCGTTCCTGTCGCCCTCGGTTTCGGTCTCGTCAGCCGCGCTCAGGGCATCTTCGAGGCCTCCGCCTTCGTCGCCGGCGCACTTGGCGTCATGTGCCTAACACTGGGCGTGATCGTGGTGAGGCGGCGATGATGCTGCTCTGTCACGAGATCGGGCCAGGCGGCACGCCAGCGCCGTGCTTCGACTACCACGACGACGCCGAGTGCCCGGTGGTAACGGTCAACGGCCACGACGTCATCCTGCTGCGGAGCTGGCGCTCGGCCCTGGACGGG
The DNA here is from genome assembly GCA_963774825.1 of uncultured Actinomycetes bacterium. Taxonomy (GTDB): domain Bacteria; phylum Actinomycetota; class Actinomycetes; order Streptosporangiales; family Streptosporangiaceae; genus DATBGO01. The sequence continues at coordinate 726,334 of CAVZGW010000006.1, forward strand.
CTCCGCAATCCTTACCTGCGCGATCTGCGCGCTATCGACCCGGACTGCGCGATCGCGGGCATAACTCGCGAGCGCCCGGGCGGGCTACTGCGCCGAAGCGGGCCCTCCGCCAGCATCAGGACAGCGCTCAACCCGCTGTTCGCGCCGCCTGCCACCGAGCGCTGGCGCCGCGGCATCCGGCTGCTGGCAAGCATGCGTGCCAGGGCGCTGCCGGTCAGGGCCGACCTGGCCCGAGACTTCTGCGCGCCGCTGGCCGGAGATCTCGCCTGCCTGACGACTGGGATGAGGCCGGCTGAATGGCACCGCCTGAGCAGTCTCGGCGCCCGTGCAAATGCCCTGGTGGGCACCGGCCACGACGACATCGACCAGGCGCGCACTGAGCTGCACGAGTTCTTGGCTCCCCGAATCGAGCGGAGCCGCAAGCTGTCAACGCTCATCTCGGGCGCCGTGAAGATCATGGATGACAGCGGAATGCCGCCTGGCGAGGTTGTCGATGCTTGCACAACCATATACGGCGGCTTTCCGAGCGTGCTGCCCACCCTAAGCGTGATCGCATTCGAGACAGTCAGCCGTCCTATGGTCATGGCGATGTGCCGACGTGACCCTGGCCTGCTGCACCAGGTCATCTGGGAACACCTCAGGCGGAATGCTCACTTCACGTTCGGGCTGCCTGGCAAGTGCATGCGTGACACCCGGGCAGGGCGGCTGCTCATTCCCGAAGGCGCGAACGTGCTGCCGGTCATCCGCGCAGCGCACCGCGATCCTGGCCGCGAGAATGAGCCCGGTGCTTTCGATATTAACCGCTCCCATCGCGCGATCCTCGCCTTCGGCGCCGGGGGTCATGTGTGCCCTGGAAAGGCGCTCACGCTCATGTTCCTGGGCGAGGCCATGCGGGCGCTGATCGATTTACCGTATCTAAGCCTGGCGCCGGGAACCGTTAACTGGCAGCCAGGGCTCATGCCCGCGCCGGGCGAAATCCCGGTGCTGACGCGGAGGGAATGACCATGTACTCAACCGCAAACAACGATCGCGCCGCCAGGGTGGCATTCGAGTATGCCACGCCAGGCGCGAGCTGGGATGAACTGGCATACGAGGAGAAGAACCGCTGGCGCAATATCGCATTCGCCGCAAGGGTCGCCGCTGGCGACGTCAGGGCACCGGACATGAGCGCCAGGCACGCATGGCTCGATGTCCCGCGATCCTGAACTGGCGGGTCAGGCTTGCCGCCGCGATGAGGTGCACGCAAGTCCCGTTACCATCCGCGCGCTCCTTCGCAGGGTCGCAGTCCATCGGTGGAATCACTGGCCGGTACGCCGATCGATGCACTCGCGCAGGAGATCAGCGTGGCCGGCGTGCCGCGCATACTCCTCGATTACGTGGACGAGCACGTCGCGCAGGGCGACGGTGCCACCGTCGAACGGCACCTCGCGGCCGAGGCCGTCCTCCTCGAGGGCGTCGAGCCATTCGTCGGCCTTGGCGATCTCGCCCTGCCAGGTGGCGAAGGCGTCCTTGACCACCGCAGGGTCGGGCGCCGCGCCGCTGAAGTCCCAATCCGGGTCGTCCTCGCGCTTGTAAAGGCGGGGTGCGCCGGTCCGCCCCTGTAGAACCCGCTGGAACCAGTGGTTCTCCACCTGAGCCAGGTGCCGGACCAGGCCGAGCAAGCTCAGGGTGCTGGGCGGTACCGAGCGTCGGGCGAGCAGGTCAGCGTCGAGTCCGTCGCACTTCATCTCTATTGTCAGGCGGTAGTTGCCGAGGTACTCCCGGTAGGTCGCCTTCTCGCCAACGGGGTGGCCATAGGTCCTGGGGTCGTCCTCGGGGGCCGTCCACATGTCGCTCACAGCGCCACCTCATCGCGGCCGGACGGTACCGGGCAAGCGAATTACTGAACTCGTGCGTTCGACGGCTGCCGCCAAGGATGCAGGTACCGCCGTCCGCTCAACCTGCACCGTTCAGGAAACTTCCAGCTAATCTGCAACTAATCCGCACCAGCCAGCCAGATACTTCCATTATCTGCTGGGAACCACCTACTGGCTCGCTGGAAAAAACCGAGGGAACACGATCATGTCAGCCAGGACCAAGCGCCTAAACGGAACCGTGATCTGCGAACGGTCAGCCACCGGCCCAGGTCCGGCCTTATGGTCGCCGATCGGCACAGATGACGATCGTCAGTACCTGTGGCCCGGCCAGGGAGCCGGACTCTTCTTCGTCGACGCCGAGGGGATCACGCCGGTCACCCACCAGGCGGCCAGCGGACACTACAGCGAACTGAAGCAGGCCCGTGGGGCGCTGGCCCGCCTCCTGGCCGAACGGCCCGCTTCCCCCCGCCAGGCCCGGCGACAGGGGTCTCGCCGGAAGCGGCGCCCGGCACCGGCAGCCGGATGCGCTGCCACCAGGCAGGCGCCACCGGACCGCAATCTGCTGATGAGCCAGCGAAGCTGCTAGCACGGGCGCCTCTGGCTGACGTAGTGATCGGCCTGCCGATCGCTACCTGATGTGGGGCGATCTGGATAAGGTGACCTTCCCCGGTCAGGGCTCGCGGGTGATCTCGCTGGGGTCCTTGTCGTCGCGCAGGCCCTTGTAGGAGGCGGCGCGCATCCGCCCCTCCGCGGTCCAGCTCGCGAATTCCACCTCGGCGACCAGCAGCGGCTGAACCCAGACCGCGGTGCGGGCGTGCTCGCGCGGTACCGGGGCGGCGAACGGGGAGCTGTCCTGGCGCAGCGGCGCGAGCCGGCGGCCGAGCAGGGCCAGGGCCTGCTGGGTGAAGCCGGTGCCCACGTGCCCGGCGAACTCCAGCCCGTGCGGGCCGGGCACGCCGATCAGCAGCGAGCCGATCTGCCCGGCCCGCCCGCCGGCGCCGGGCTGCCAGCCGCCGATCACCACCTCCTGCCGGCGGACGTTCTTGATCTTCACCCAGGCCGGGGAGCGCCGGCCGGGCTCGTACCGGGAATCCAGCCGTTTGGCCACGATGCCTTCCAGGCCGTGCTGACGGGAGACGGCCAGTAGGTCCGCGCCATCCTGGCCAGTGAACGCGGGCGGAGTCTGCCAGTGACGGCCCTCCAGGCCTAGCTCCTCGAGCACCCCGCGGCGCTGCCGGTAAGGCTCCGCTAGCAGCAGCGTCCCATCCAGGCACAACAAATCGAAGGCCAGGAAGCTCACCGGCACCTCGCGGGCCAGCCGCGCCGCCCGGGCCGGCGAGCTGACATGCATCCGCCGCGCCAGCGCCTCGAAACTCGGCCACGTCCCGCCGCCGAAGGCCACGATCTCCCCGTCCAGCACCGCCTGCCTGCCGACCGCGGCGGCCAGGCCCTGCAGCTCAGGGTAGGCGCCGGTCATGTCACCGCCGGTGCGCGATACCAGCCGCGCCCGCCCGCCGTCCACATGTGCCAGGGCACGGACCCCGTCCCACTTCATCTCGAACGCCCAGCCGCCGCCGTCAGGCGGCAACGCACCGGCGACGGCCAGCATCGGGCGCAGCCTATCCCCCGATCCGTCAGGCCGGCCGCTGATCATCCAGTAGGAGTACCCGGACGCCTGGCCGGTTAGGCGCCGGCTAACCGGAACCCGGGCGCGGCACTGGCAGAACCCCGGCGCCGGGCGTCGGTGCGGCGCCTCACCCCGGAAGTGACCTTATGCCCTACAGCCGGCCGGCGTTGTGAGAGATGTTAAGCATGTGAAGGCATCCGGCCCGGATCACGGGCTCTAGCGGGGGTGGCCACGAGCGGCGGGAGGCCGGGCCCGCGGGATTCCTCCGCCGGGATGCGCGGCGTTACTTGTGACAGCGCACGCAGATGAGAGGTGGCCGCAATGGCTAGGACAGAGGTCATCCGGGCAGACCAGGTCCCCGCGCTCATCCCGGACGGGGCTACGGTGGCGGTGAGCGGGATAGGGCTGGCCGGTTTCGCCGAGGAGGTGGCGATCGCCGTTGAGCGGTCGTTCCTCGAGAAGGGCCATCCCCGGGACCTGACGCTGGTGCACGCAGCCGGAATCGGCAACGCCCTCCCGCCGGTCGCGCCGGAAGACTTCGCCGGGACCCACCACTTCGGCCATGAAGGGCTCGTCGCGAAGTGGATCGGCGCCCACACGGGCGTGGCGCCGAACATGGCGCACCTGATCGAGCAGAACCGCTGCCAGGCCTATTGCATCCCGCAGGGCGTCGTGGTCCAGCTGTTCCGCGAGATAGCGGCCCACCGCCCCGGCATCATCACCAGCGTCGGCCTCGGGACCTTCCTCGACCCCCGTCTGGGGGGAGCCAAAATGAACACGGCCACCACTGCGGACTACGTCGAGCTGATCGAACTCGGCGGCCGCGAATACCTCCTCTACAAGTCGTTCCCCATCGACGTCGCGCTGATCCGCGGCACGACCGCCGACGAGCGGGGCAACATCGCGATGGACGAAGAGGCCCTGCTGCTCGAGCAGCTTCCGGTCGCCCAGGCCGCCGCGAACAGCGGCGGGGTGGTCATCGCCCAGGTGAAGTATCTCGCGCTGGCGGGCACCTTGCACCCCAGGCACGTCCGCGTCCCGGCTCCCCTCGTGGACTACCTGGTGGTCGCCGCGCCGGAGCACCATCCGCAGACCGCCGGGGAGCAGTACAGCCCGGCCCTGTCCGGTGACATCAAGGTCCCGCTGGCCGGTATCCCGCCGCTCCCGATGGGCGAGCGCCTGATCGTGTGCAGGCGGGCGGCCATGGAACTGATCCCGGGTGCCGTGGTCAACCTCGGGTACGGATTCCCTGACGGGATCGGGAGCGTCGCTGCCCAGGAGGACGTGGCCGATCTGCTCACGCTGACCACCGAGGTCGGCGCGATCGGCGGCGAGCCGGGATCCGGCCTCAATTTCGGGACCTCCGCCAACGCCGAAGCGTTCATCGATCACCAGGCGATGTTCGACTGGTACGACGGCCGCGGCATCGACATCGCCTTCCTCGGCCTCGCCCAGGCCGACCGGGAGGGCAACGTGAACGTGAGCCGGTTCAGCGGCCGGGCGGTCGGCATCGGCGGTTTCGTCAATGTCTCCAACGGCACCAAGACGGTCATCTACTGCGGGTCGTTCACCGCCGGCGGCCTGAAGGTAGCTACCGGTGACGGGGAGCTGCACGTGGTCCGGGAAGGCAAGTCCAGGAAGTTCCTCGAGCATGTCGAGGAGATCAGCTTCAGCGGCCCGTACGCTGCCAGCTCGGGGCAGCGCGTGCGCTACGTCACCGAGCGGGCCGTATTCGAGCTCCGCGACGGGAGCATGACCCTGATCGAGATCGCCCCGGGCGTCGACCTGGAGCGTGACGTTCTCGGCCAGATGGATTTCGCCCCGGTCGTCGCCGAAGACCTGGCCCTGATGCCAGCGGAGATCTTCTGTGAACGCTGGGGAAAGCTGCGGGCGATCGCCGAGAGCCACGCCCCGGCGGCCGCCCGGCAACGACCGACCTGAAGACCAGCCTGAGCCGAAGGCGCGGTCATGCGCGGCGGAGGACGAGGCCGAGGGAAGCGAACTGCTCGAATGGCCGGTGGTAGCCGCGTTCGATGTGGTGGATGCCGCGCAACGAGGAGGGCTGATCGGCGACGGCGGCAGCCAGCACGGCGGAGAAGCCGGCGCGCACGTCGGGCAGCGTGACATCTGCGCCGCGCAGTTTGGACCCGCCCCTGATCACAGCTGAATGCACGGCATTGGTGTCGTGGAAGCGGCACGCGGGCCCGCCCAGGCACGCCGCGAACACCTCTATCTCGCAGCCCATCTTCTGCAGCGCCGGGACGTATACGAGCCGGTTTTCAAACACGGTCTCGTGCAGCACTGACATTCCGTCGGCCTGGGTGAACAGCACCATCAGCGGCTGCTGCCAGTCAGTCATGAACCCAGGGTGGGTGTCGGTGTGCACCGCGGCCGGCCGCAAGCCGCCCGGCGCCGACGCCGTGATCCATTCGTCGGTGATGTCGAACCGGGCGCCCATCCGGGCCAGCGTCGTGATCGCGGTGACCAGCCGGTCCTGCGGGCAGCCGTGCACGCGGACCTCGCCTCCGGTGATCAGCCCGGCCACCAGATAGGAGAACGCCTCGAGGCGGTCGCCGGCCAGCCGCGTCGAGGCGCCGCGCAGCCGTGGTACTCCCTCGATGATGATCCGCCGGTCGGGGCTGAGCTCAACGTGGGCGCCCATCCGCTGCAGGAAGAGCGCGAGTTCTACCACCTCCGGTTCGGTGGCGGCACCGCGGACCACGGTCTTTCCCTCGGCAAGGACGGCGGACAGTAGCGCGGTCTCGGTCGCGCCCACACTTGGGTACGGCAAGTCGATGCGCGCGCCATACAGCTTGGTTGCGCGCGCCGTAATCCCGTTCGGGCCGACCTCCACCTCGGCGCCGAGGGCCCGCAGCGCCGCCACGTGAAAGTCGACGGGCCGCCGTCCGATCGGATCGCCGCCGACCAGCGGCACGAATGCCTCTCCGGCCTGGTGCAGCAGCGGCCCCAGCATCAGGATGGGAATCCGGTTCAGCCCGGTGAACGCCTCCGGGACGCACGGCTCGACCGCGTTCCCCGCCGCGATCGTGATCTCGTCATCGGAACGGGCGACGTGAAACCCGATGGACTCCAGCATCGCAGCAGTTATGTCGACCTCGCCGATCTCCGGAACGTTGCCGATCGTGCTCGGCTCATCGCTCAGCATCGCAGCGACCATGTGCTTGGACACCGCGTTCTTCGATCCGCGAACGCGGATGTCACCGCGTAGCGGCCCAGAGGGTTCAACTTGCCAGATTTCGGTCACGCAGCTCACTGTACGGGCACCGTCTGCCTCGCCGGGCTCGTATCTGCCCGGCCGACCGCGACGGCACCGCCATGGCGACGGCGACGCCTGCACCTCATACTGCCCGGGCGCGCTCGCCGACGGAACCCGCGCGGGCCAGTGCCGCCAGGCCCGCCGCCGGGTCCTGAAACGGTAAACCATGGTTGACCGCTGTCCGTCTAGTGACGGACAGCGCGTTCCATTACGCGTGCGGGATTCAATGGGCAGCGCCCCGGCGATAAGGAGAAGAACATACCCATGGCAGCCACGCTTCAGGAGATCCTGCTCGCGCCGGATACTCAGCCAAAGGTGATCGCCGACTGCTACGCGCTGATTGAGCAGGAGGTCGCGGAGAAGTCAGGGGTCTCCGGGACCGCAGTCAAGCTCGCCTACAAGACGGTCAACACCTTCGCGCCGGGCCACGTCCGCTACATGGTGGAGTCCCTGCTCCCGCAGCTGGTGGACAAGCTCGAGCCCTACTGGGCGGACTTCAACACCTCCGGCGGCTCTGAGTTCGGCGACTACCTGGCCAAACGCGGCGATGAGGTGTCGCAGGCGCTGCTCTCGGTGACCGACGCCCGCGCGGCGGCATCCGGGCGGCCCGCGGTCATCAAGGCGTACGGCACCGTCCGCGGCAGGGCAGCCAAGCACGTCGAGGCCGCGCTCCCTCAGGTCGGCGGCCTGGTACTGAAGTACGCGCCCTGATATCACTCGCTCTTCCCCGCGGCCCGGACTGGCCCCATGGACGAATGTCAGGCGCCCTAGCGCAATAAAGGAGTAAGCGGTCGCTTCAGCCAGCGGGTCGCCGCTGGTCGCCTTGCGCGCGGCCAGCAGCGCGCTGGGGAGCGTCGCGCCTTTTTGAAGATAATCGTGGAGAGCCAGCATGAGGGGGACAGCGGCCGGATCATTGACGGGCACGACGCTGGCGACGATTCCGACCGCGCCGAGCGGGACCAGGCTGCTCACCAGGCCGAGCAGCTCGTCGGCGCCCACGGCCGCAGCTACCCCCGAATCGCAGCTGGACAGGACGAGCCAGTACGGCGCCCGGCCCAGGCGCTCGAAGTCGTGCACGGTAAGCGGTCCGTCGTCGAGCTGTATGGACGAGAACAGGGGGTTGTCAGCCCGGAAGGTGCCGTGCGCTGCGATGTGCGCGAGCCACGCGCCGTCCAGCGCGCCGAGCACATGCTCGGCCGTTGCACTGCCGTGGCCGAGCATCACGGCCTCGGGGTAGCGAGTGCGCAACTGCGTGACCTCCGCTCCCCCCGTGGCCAGCCCGGGCCCGACGACGAGGGTGGTGTGCCGATGGGCCGGGGGTCTCTTGCGGCGAGCACGCATCCAGGTCGAAACAGACGGCGCCACAGTCACGATGCGGTCACGCAAGGATGGCATCAACGTCCACGGCACAGCCCGGAGCCGGCCCGGTGGCACCACAACGACGGGTCCGTCCCCGAGCTCTGCTGCGGCGGAGCCGAGCAGCGAGGACTCCAGCGCAGTGCCTCTATGGGCCAGCATCAGCTCGTCGCCTGGTCGCGGCGGACCGTACGCGAGGCGGCGCAGCACGAAGCGGCTCAGCGCGACCTCGCGCTCGCGCTCGGGAACGCTCCCGACCGTGTGCAGCCGCACCCGGCGATCCGCGACGATGATCACATGAAGCAGGTCGTCGACCTCGACGAGCTCGATGAGCCGGTGCTCCCCGAGCTCGTCGAAGAGCGCGCCGAGGTCGAGCGCTGCTGCCTCCCGAACCCGGCTGCCCGGCGACCGGCGAACGCGGGCCTGCACCGCTGCCTCGAGCCGTCGCCGTTCACGCTCGAGTTTGGTCCGGCCATGGGCGGCCATCTCGTCCCGCTCGAGGAGCCTGGTCACGCTGCGTAGCGCGGATAGCTCGGCCGCAAGCTCCCGGTCGTGCCGGAGCGACGGCTTCCGGACGGCCAGCGCGGTCGCTCGCCATCGCTCGCTCCAGAAGAGCAGCCGGCGGGCGTCGGCACGCCTGAGCGCATCGCGCTGGGCGAGCAAGGCCAGCTCTGCACCGTGCGCGGTGCCGTACGCGCGCAGCTCGGTGGCCCCGAGCGTCATCTGGTGCTCGTCGAGCGCATCAAGCCCGCGCGTGCAGGCGGCGAGGGTGGCCCGGGTGTCGCCGCGTGCGTCGGCCTGCAGCGCCCGGGCGAGCCAGGCCACGCTGCGGGTCAGCGGCGGCCTGCGTCGGCGTGACCTCGCGGCGCGCTCGAGGTGCTGGTCTGCCTCGATCGCGCGCCCTCGGTTCAATGCGAGGCGCCCGGCCAGCAGGTGCGCCCGCATTGCCTCGCCGGCCCGGCATGCCTCGAGACGGGCGGTGACCCGTTCGACGTAATTAAACAGCCTGGCGGAACGCTCACCGGCTGCGTACCTGGCCTCGGCCAGGACAAAGTCAGCGCGCGCCTCCAAGACGGCCCGCCCCTGGCTCCGGAACAGCAGGCGCGCCCGGCGCGCCCGCTCTCCCGCGACAGCCGGGTTGCCGGCGGCCAGCGCGGCGATGGCGGTCTCGAAGAGCAGCTCCGCATGCTTGTACGGGATTCCTCCGCCCGGAAGTCGCTGGCTGAGCGCAAGGTCGGCCTCTCGTGCCGCTTCTTCGGCCAGCCCAGCGGCCAGCAGCGCCGTGCAGCGGTTCATGGCGAGGTCGGGGTTGGTCTCGCCTAGGCCGTCGTAGCGTTTCTCTGCCTCGTCGAAGTAGCTGAGCGCCTCGGGCAGGTCGCCGCGGATCAGCGCCGCAAGTCCTCGGTTGTGCCGGGCCTTGGCGTACTCGAGTTCCTGCCCGGTGGTCGCAAGCAGCTCCTCGGCCCGGGCGAAATCCGCGCCTGCACGTCCGGAGCGGCCGAGCCCGTGAAAGACCTCGGCTCGATGCATCAGTGACCGTGCCTCCCACACCGTGTCGCCAGCCCGGCGGAGGTAGGGCAGAGCGCGGCACAGGTCCTCGTGCGCCTCCTGGAAGCGGCCCAGATCCTTGAGGACGGAGGCGCGCCGCATGAGCACGCGTCCAGCCGGGCCGCCTTGCGAGGCCGCCACTGCCTGGTCCAGCAAGGCCAGCCCTTGCTGGCTGCGGCCCATCCACGCGAGTGTCACCCCGAGGGTGGCCTGCACGTCGGCCTCACGCTCGGACCGGCCTGACGCGCGGGCCAGTCTCGCCCCTCGCCGCAGCTCGGCGATCGCTCCCGGGAGGTCCCCGTGGTCGCGGAGGACAAACCCGATCGCATGGTGCGCCAGTGACGCGTCGTACGCGCTGGGCTGGCCGGCTAGCACGGAACGCGCGGCCACCACGGCGTCTTCGGGCCTAGACGCAGCGAGCGGCAGCAGCTGGGCCGGGTCGAACGGCAGGTTCTCCGCGTCAAGATCTCCCGGCGTCATGCAAATGATGCTAAACAGTTCCCGGAGCCAATCAATGTGAGATGAGGCCAGCCATGCCGATTGGTGATGAAGGGCGCGACGGCCCGCAAAGCCCCCTCCACGCGCAGCTCCGGCTCATCTTGTCCGGCATCCCTGATGTCCAGGAGGGCTTGGAAGGCGCGGCGGCCTGGCCGCCCGATTGGGCCGAGCGAGATGATGTTGACCATCTCTGCCGCGAGCGCAATCTTCTTGTTCGTGACGCCGACATTGATCGCGTTAGGGCTATCGTGCCGAGCGCTCCGGTTGAACACGACAAAAACGTGCGCGGCCTGACTCGCCTCGAGTTCGCTGATGAGGAAACCCGCAGTGTGGAGGACGCATGCCGGGCCGTCGAGCGGGCTCTTGGCGAGGGCGTGGTCACGCCCGACCACATCATGTACCTCACCACTACCACCACCTGTCCGGCCACGGAGCCGGAGGAGGTCCCGGCTGCTGACCCTCCACCCGACCCGGGGGTGTCCACGGAGCCGGGTAACGGCGACGGTGTCAGCGTGGCCGTTCTGGATAGCGGCTGGCTGCCCGCCGCCGCAACGCAGCACGCTTGGCTGGCCGGGGTCGATGGCGAGCCGGAGGACCCGATCGGCGGCATCCCGCCTCGCATCCTGCCTTATGCGGGTCACGGGACCTTTGTGGCCGGCATCCTGCGGACTATGGCGCCCCGGGCCGACGTGTGGGTGGGCAGAACGTTTGCGAAATTGGGTGCGGCCTACGAGTCTGATCTGGTCCAGCAGGTATCCGAGGTGCTGCGATCCGGCGCGGAGGTTATCTCACTTGACTTTGGTACGAACACCCGCAGGGACATCCCCTCGCTGGGTCTCGACGTCGTGGGCGAGCTCATGCGAAACTACCCCGGCGTCGTGCTGATCGCGGCTGCGGGAAATGGCGCGTCTAAGCGCCCGTTCTGGCCGGCAGCGTTCCCCTGGGCAGTCGGCGTGGGCGCACTCAGCGCCAATTGGCGCAGCCGGGCCTCCTTCACCAACCACGGGCACTGGGTGGATGTCTTCGCGCCGGGTGAGGGACTCGTTAACGCGTTTGCGACCGGGCCGTACCTGTGCACCGAACCACCGCACGCTGGCGAGTGGCGGAACTTCGGCGGCATGGCGCGCTGGAGCGGCACGTCCTTCTCGACGCCGCTCGTGGCCGGGCTTGTCGCGGCACGGATGTCGGAGACCGGCGAGAACGGCCGCCAGGCCGCGGAGGCATTGCTAGCACGGGCCCGGGCTCAAGCCATCCGTGGCGTGGGACCGGTGATCTTCCCCGGGCAGGCTTGCGACGACCGGCGTGACAGCTGCCGGCACGAACACTGCCACGAGCGCTCAAGCCATAGCTGCAGGTGACGTCATCCGGGTCTCGCTGGTTTAGACGGTTACCCACTCGGTGATGAAGCGGTCGGCATCAAGCCTGCACTCGAGGCGCAGCAGCCCGCCCGCCGCTGGCGGGAACGTGAAGCAGCCGACCTCGTCTGCCTGCGTCGTCGCCTGCGGGCCAGCGGCGGTCACCAATGTCACCTGGCCGGGCTGCGGCGGGGTCAGCTGGCCCGTGATCCCAGCCTCGTCGATCTCGATTTCCACGGTCAGCCGCTCGCCGTGGAACGCCAGCATGCTCTGACCGCTGCCGCGCACTTGCGCGCCAGCGGTCAGCCCGGCACCGGATTCTAGGCAAAGCAGCTCAAGGTCGGCATCAACCGTCCGCCAGGAGAACGCTTCCCGGGCCGCGCGGATAACGCTTTCATCCATCGGGGCTTCCCCCAGCGCGGTGCGTAGCTCCTGCAGCAATTCGTCGTCACTCCACCTCGGCAAGCTCACGCTGGTCACCTCCCGTCCCCCCGCTGGCAGCCGGAGCTGCGGCCAGATATGCCCGCACCGCACTGGTTCCCCGCAGCTTGTCGAGGCTCCGCCGGATGGTCGGGCCCACGCTCCCGATCGGCATCCCTAGCAGCTGGCTGATCTCGTCATAGGACTTCGGGGGGTCGGCCGCCCGCAGCTGCAGGAGCCACTGATCCCGCACGGACAGCTCGCCGAGCCCGTCGCGCAGCGCCTGGCGAAGCTCGGCACGCAGGATGTCGGCGTCGAGGTCAGCGGCGGTGCATTGCTGCATGGCGCCGTCGGTGTGCGGATCCACGGGCAGCACCCGCCGCCCGCGCTGTACATGACGACTGCACTCGCGCTGGGCCGTGGTCGCTAGCCAGCCCGGCAGAGCCTCCGGCTCGCGCAGGCTTGCCAGGTTCTCGACGAGCCGCAGCCAGACTGTCTGGCTGACGTCCTGAGCATCTGCGGTGGCCAGCTGGTAGCTGCGGGTCACGGCCATCACGAGGGGCGCGTAGCGGCGCACGAGCTCATTCCATGCCGCCTCACTGCCGCTTGCGCTGTCCCGCACCAGCCGGGTGACTTCGGATGCGCCCGCCATGTGCACCATCTTCCTACCGAACAGCTGGTCCTGCACAGCTAGATCCCGGCATACTGGCTTATATCTGTAGAGCACCGCGCGGCGGCGGTGATACATCGCCGGGTAATCCGGCACGGTCCAGTCCTCGCGGTTGCCGCCTGAAAGCAGCATGACTACGCGGGGCGGCCTGAGCGTGCGCCCGGAGGTGCTGCGGCGGGTGCCTCGCGCTGGCAGCCCGGCGGGAGGGAATTTCAGCGTGGCACCGGCTTGCCGGTGAGGATGACCCGGCCGTCGCTCGGCCGAAAATCGCCGAGGCGCTCGGCCATGATCTGCATCGTCGTGAATTTCTGGGGGTCAGCGGCGCTCGTCATGGCGAAGTTCCCGCTCCCCGAGCGCCCGATCGCGAACGACCCGGCGGTAATCCATTTGTGCTGGCCGGGGATGGTATACCCGCATTCATAGAGCCAGCCCGGCCCGAGGTCCTTGAGGCCACGCACCGTGAGCTGGATGGAACGGGTCCCGGCTATGTCGCGGATGATCGCTCGTCCCGATGCCGGGCCGCCCGTGGGTGGGCGGAGCACGATAGTGGCTTCGGCCGGAGCGGTCCGGAGGGTCGGCAAGACGAAAACAGCGACAATGATCACCGCAGCGACTCCCAGCGCCGAAACCGCGGATAGCAGGCTGACATCCCAGCGGCGGTGCCACCAGCGGGTCGCCTTGACCGGAGCCTGGCCGGCCCGCGCTGCTTGCTGAACGGCGGCGAGCGTGCGGGCACCGAGATCGGCCGGCGGCTCCACGGCAGGTGCGGGGCGGGCCATCGCCTGGACGACGGGCCTGAGCTCGTCAATGGTGGTCCGGCACTCCGCACACGACTGCAGGTGCAGCATGAATGGCACGATGTCATCGGCGTCCAGAGCGGACAGCACCCAGCCAGCGGCGTCGGGGTGCGGACCTGGTCCGGGAATGGCGTCAGGCGACATGGAAACCCCGCTCGATCAAAGCAGCCCGCAACGCTCGCAGGCCGTGGAACATGCGGGTCTTAACCGTGCCGAGGGGGACGCCTAATCGCTCCGCGATCTGCGATTGCGTCAGGCCCTCCGCTTGCGCAAGGCGCAGCACTTCGGCGTGGGCTGGGCTCAGAGTGTCCAGGGCCTCACGAACGATGAGGCTGTCGAGGATCTGATCAACATCATCGGACTGGGGCGGTACCTGAGCCTCGTCCACGGGAAGCAGGGGCCGGGACGAGGGACGCTTGCGAAGGTCGGCGGCCACGGAGCGGGCGATCACGAACAGGTACGCCTCGACGCTGCCCCGCTCAGCGTCGAAGCGCCCAGCCGCCCGCCACAGCCTCACGAAAGACTCCTGCACCATCTCTTCGGCCAACCCCTGATCGCCGAGCGCCTGCACGCCGAAGCGATACAGCCGTCGCCCGTACCGGCGGTAAAGCTCGTTTACCGGGCCCCCATGATCCCCAGCGGCCATCTGAGCAACCAGCTCCGCCTCCTCCGCGGCAACCTGGCCCACAGCATCGGTTAGCGACACGAGGACCCTCACATGACTCGTACGACCCGCGCCGGCCGAACGGTTCAAGCCCGTCACGATTTTTTCGCACCGAGACCGGGCCCCTGGCATGCCGGCCGCGCAACGGGCGCCGTAGCTGGTGCCGTTAACCAGCCGACATGCCCAGTATGCGCCAGCATCGCCGCCACCGGCGCAGGACGCCCTCGCAGCGGAAACCGGCGGCATTGCCCCTTGCGCGCTATCACCGAACTCGGTCCCCCGGCCGGGCATTTCACCTGGGGTGATGCCGTGGTGCCCATAGAGGGGTACATTGCGGACCATAGGTGGTGCCTGGAGCAGCTAGGGGCGGCACCAGGTCCGTTCGCCCGGGAGTCCCGGTTTCCGCCTGGCCCGGAAGGTCGTGTCATGCCTGTCGATGAAGAAAAACTGATGAGCTATGTCCATCAAGCGGTGGGCGATTTCGGTGCGCTGCTGTGCGCGGCGCTGATCAACATCGGGGACAAGCTTAACCTGTTCCAGGCCATGGCCGGATCCGGTCCGATGACGGCGGCCGAGCTGGCCCGGAAGAGCGGTACCACCGAGCGTTACGTGCGTGAGTGGGCGAAAGGGCTCGCTGCCGCCGGGTACCTGGACTACGCGGGCGATGGCCGGTACGAACTCAACCCCGAGCAGGCACTGGTGTTCGTCGAGGAGACTAGCCCGGCCTATGTGATGGGCGGTTTCCAGGGGATGCTGGCGGCCACCCGGATCGTGCCGAAGGCGGTCGAGGCATTTCGTACCGGGGATGGGATCGGCTGGCATGAACACGATCCGGACCTGTTCCAGGGGACCGAGCGGTTCTTCCGGCCCGGGTATGGGGCGAACCTAGTGCAATCGTGGATCCCCGCCTTGGACGGAGCGGAGGCGAAACTTCGGGCGGGGGCGAAGGTCGCGGATATCGGCTGTGGGTACGGGGCGTCGACAATCATCATGGCCGAGGCCTTTCCGGAGTCGCAGTTCTGGGGCTTCGATTACCACGAGCCGTCGATCCGGCACGCGCGGGAAGTGGCAGCCAAGTCGGGGCTGTCCGACCGGGTCACCTTTGAGGTCGCTTTGGCGAAGGAATACCCGGGCACGGACTACGACATGGTCTGCCACTTTGACTGCCTGCACGACATGGGCGACCCGGTCGGGGCTGCTAGGCACGCACGCGGAACGTTGAAGGCCGGCGGGCATTGGCTGCTGGTCGAACCGTTTGCCAACGACAACCTCACGGACAACCTCAACCCGCTCGGACGGCTGTTCTACGCCGTTTCCACTCTGGTCTGCACCCCGGCGTCGCTGTCCCAGGAGGTCGGCGCGGCCCTGGGGGCCCAGGCAGGCGAGGCCAGGCTCAGCGAGATCGCCGACGAGGCCGGGTTCAGCACGTTCCGCCGGGCTACGGAGACACCGTTCAACCTCGTGCTCGAAGGACGTCCCTGAAGCCACCGCCCGGGCAATTTCATCCGCCGTCCCTGACCGAGGCCCAGGACGTGCTCTCCGATCCTGGCGCAGGTGGTGCTCGTTAATGATCAGCAGTCGGCCGAGGACCTCCCGGCGCAGCGTGCCGGGCTGATCAGGCGACCGGCTCAGGTGTGACTCATGCTGGGCCTGCTCCTTTCGGAAGTGTTCTTTCGGGGATGGGCGATGGGCAGGCGTTGCCGCTGGCCTGCGTGTTGCGGTTTGCTTGGCTGGCTGGGTGATGCAGGGCGACGCCGGCGATGACGAGGGTGATGCCGGCGATCTCGATCGCGCTGGGGATCTGGCTGAGGACGATGATGCCGATGATCGTCGCGCAGGCTGGCCGGAGGGCGGCCATGGCGGCGTAGGTGGCGCGCGGCAGGCGGGTCAGGGCGAACTGGTCGAGGCCGTAGGGGATCACCGAGGAGGAGAGGCCTACGCCGACGCCGGCGAGCAGCGCGGTCGGGTCGGTGAACGCGCGCGCGGCTTGCCATGCGCCGATCGGGGTGACGGCCGCGGCTGCGATCAGCGTCGCGAGGGCGAGACCGTCGGCCGTCGACGCCGTTGAGCTGCGGTCGCTTGGCGACCTTGTCGGCGAGCACGATGTAGAGCCAGAACAGCGCCGCGTTCGCGAACGCGAACGCGAGCCCGACCAGGGCGCCGGCGAGTCGTATGTCGGTCAGCAGGTAGACGCCGGTGACGGCGAGCGCAAGCGCGAGCGCGTTGCGCGCGGAGCGTGCGCCGAGCGCCGCCAGGGCGATCACCGGTAAGAACTCGATCGCCGCGACGGTGCCGAGTGGCAGCCGGCTGATCGCGAGGTAGAAGCAGGTGTTCATCGCCGCGAGCACGGCCCCCCATCCGAGCAGCAGCTCGCGGCCCCGGCGGTCAAGCGCAGGGACCATACGCCACGGACGACGCCACGCTGCGAAGATCACGGCCGCCGAGACAATCCGCAGCCACACCACGCCCAGGACCTGCACGCGGGCGAACAGCAGCACCGCGAACGACGGCCCGAGGTAGCTAAAGGCGGCGCTGGTGACGAAGTAGAGGTAGGCCGGCGGCTGGGCCGCCAAGCGAGCTGTGGCGCGTGCTGGGCGCGCACCAGGCGCCATAACCAATGCCGCCGCAACAACAAAGCTCGCTTTCTTCAACAACAGAAATCACCTCCCGCGGCGGACGTGTCTCGAATAATTTTGCTCACCAGTCATCACGACTCAGCGGCCCACGTCGCTCCCAAACGGCGCACCAAGGAGGCACCAACGTCGCGTTTCGGGGCCTTCGGACGCGCGTGCTAAAGGTACGAGCATCGCTGCCTCAATACCTGGCCTTTCCCTGCGGCCCCCGATCCACCGTGCGCGGCCGGCCTTGAATGAAGGTGGAGGAAACCTTGAATAGGCGCCCTAGTGCGGTGCCGGGGAAAATGCCATACTTGTGGCGAGGGTGATCAGGGGGAGTTATCGCCTAATACGGGAGCGTCCGGGTGCCGCTTGTGGAATTCGGGGTTCTTGGGCCTGTTGAGGTCCGGGTGGCCGGCCGCGTGGCCGATGCCGGACATTCCAGGCAGCGTGCCGTACTCGCGGTACTGCTGCTTGAACTGGGCCGGGTCGTGCCGACGGAGCTGCTGATCGACCGGGTGTGGGGCGAGGAGCCGCCGGCGTCGGGGCGTAACGTCTTGTACGGGTACGTGGCCAGCCTGGCGAGCATCCCGGCCGGCCGCGCATCCCCGCTCCGGCCACGCCCGTCCCGCCAGTGGCGGATCCTTCCGCCGCCCACGCCTGGCTCGATTCCGAACGACCGAGCCTGGTCGCGATCTCGGCGCAGGCGGCCGTGCATGGCCGGCCCGACCATGCCACGCGGATGGCAGCAACCTTGCACCGCTACCTCGACAACGGAAGCTTTTACGCCGAGGCCACCGCCATCCACAGCTACGCCACCTCCGGGGCCTCCCGGCAGGCCGGCGATCGCGCCGCTGAAGCCACGGCACTGAGTCACCTGGCCACCGCCGACTGGCGGCAGGCCCACTATCAGCAGGCAGCTGGCCATCTCCGGCAGGCGCTGGCCCTGTTCCGCGACACGGGCGACCGGGCCGGCCAAGCAGGCGCGCTCAACACCCTCGGCACAGTCGACTATTACCAGGGCTTCTATCAGCAGGCGGCCGGCCATCTCCGGCAGGCCCTGGACCTGTCCCGCGACATCGGCGACCAGGAACGCCAGGCCAGCGCGCTGGGCAACCTCGCAGGCATCGAGCAGGCGCAAGGCCGCTACCAGCAAGCGGCTGGCTATCTCCGGCAGGCCCTGGACCTGTTCCACGAGACCGGTCACCGGGTCGGCCAGGCCAGCGCGCTCGCCAACCTCGGCATCATCGAGGAGCGCCAAGGCCACTACGAGCGAGCCGCCGAGTATCACCGCCAGGCCCTGGGCCTGTTCCGCGGGACAGGCAACCGGGCCGGCCAGGCCCACGTGGTCATGAACCTGGGCGTCATTGACGAGCGGCAGGGCCGGCGCAGGGAAGGCATAGACAAGCAGCAGCAGGCGCTGGACTTGTTCCGCGAGACCGGCGATCGGGCCGACGAAGCGGTGACGCTTAACAGCCTCGGTGAGGCCTTCCTGTCGGCCGGGCGACCGGAGGATGCTTACGCCGAGCACGCCGCGGCATTAAGCCTGGCCGGCGAGATCGGCAACAAGCATGAGCAGGCGCGCGCACACAATGGGCTCGGCCGCGCTTACCAGGCCACTGGTGACCAAGACCAGGCACGCGAGCACTGGCAACAAGCGCTCAGCATCTTCACCGAGCTCGGCGCCCCCGAAGCCGGCCAGGTCCGCGCACACCTAGCCAACGAGAGCCAGGCATAGCGTGTACCGCCTCAGTCAGCCATAAGCCGCTGGGTCACCAGCGCGTCGGCCGCGGCGCTACTCATGCTGTTGCCGGAAACCGCGACCAGGAACGCCTCCCGGTCCAGGGCCAGTGTGCGAAGCGGCCGGTCCGCGACAACCGTCGCCGTTCGCGGGATGCCACGCAGCAACGCGATCTCCCCAAAGCAGTCGCCTGGGGCGAGCGGTGGCCGAGGCTTTCCCCGCACGCTGACCACGGCGGATCCGGTGACGATCAAGTGGAACAGCTCGCCGACCTCACCCTCACGTACCGCAACGGTGCCCGCCGGGAACTCATGCGGTTGGAGATCGCTTGCGAGGAGCTCGATCACGGCCAGGGGTAACGGCGCGAACATGGCCTGCCGCCGGAGCAGTTCTACCTCCTGACCCGGAGCGGGCATCGTCTTGTCGAGCCGCACGAAGCGCCAGCCGTGGGCCAGAGCCAGGACGGTTAGGCCGCCGCCCAGCAGGGCCAGCGCTCCGCGAACACCGAGGGAGTGCAGCAGCGCAGGTGCGACGACAGATCCGGCGCCCAGCCCGGTCTGGACCACAAACTCAGCCGCGCCGAGCACTCTCGCCCCGCTACGAGGGCTCGCGGACCGCGCCAGCAGCGTGAACAGGCCCACGTCTTCGATCGCGTTCCCGACTCCGACCACGACCAGGGCGAGATAAGCAACGGCGGCGCTTGGCGTGAGAGCGAGCCACACGAGAGGCAGCCCCCACAGCAGCAGGCCAGCGACGAAGGCGCGGCCAAGCCTGTTAGCGCGGACCAAGCCCGCGGCGGCGGCCCCGCCCACCAGGCCTCCTGCGCCGATGGCCGCGGTGAGCCAGCCGACGGCCGACTGGCCGAGCGCCAGCGTATCCACGGCGAGCACCGGAATCAGAACTATAAGCGCGCCGCGGACGAAGGTCTGCGCGAAAGCGAGAACGGCGACGCCTCCTGGCGCGGCGACCCGGGCCAGCTCGGTGAGGCCGTCAGCTACGTCCCGCACCACCCGGACAGCGCCCTCAGCGCAGCGAGGTCGGTCCGGAACGGCCAGGCCATGCAGTGAAAAGGCAGACAGGGCGAGGAAGCCGGCCGCTAGCGCCATCGAGAGCGGTGCAGCCGCGAGGACGAGCACGCCGCCTGCAAGCAACGGCCCGGCAAGCGCGCCCGAGTTTTCCAAGACCGCCGCGAGCGCGTTCGACGAGGTCAGCTCGGCGGGGGTACGGACCAGCCACGGCAAGATGGCCACCTGCAGCGGCCGGTAGGTGCCCGCTAGCGACGAGCTGGCGGCCGCGAGCGCGATCACGGCGACAGGGGCCGCGTGCAGGGCGGCCGTTAACGCCGCCAGCGCGAGGAGTACCGCCCGAAGCCAGGTGACCCGGCGTAGCAGCAAACCCGGCTGGACCTTGCCGGAGAAACCAGTGATACCCAGTGTCACAGCCATGCTGACCAGGGTGCGGGACGCGACATACGTGGCGACGAGAACGGCGCCGCCTGCGTCAAACGCGTAGACGACGAGCGTGACCTGGCCCGCGAGCTCGCCGACAACCGAGGCGCCCCAGCCAAGCTCGATCCGGCGCACGTCCGGAAGCCTGAGCACGTCACAGGTGGTTCGCACGTTGTCATTGCGCAACATCCTCAGAGGCCTCACCTGCCAATCGGGCGCCCAGGATGGAACGGGCCTGCCGTCGAGCGCAGGCGCTCGCCAAGCTGACGTGCCCTCAGTGCCGAGACGACGTTTCCCTTACGCTCGAAGAGGCTGGCAGCTCTCTCGGCAAGAGCCGCGGCATCCGCCGGGGCACCGGCCAGCTCCCGGACTTCGGCGAAATCCAGCAGCCCGTTGCCCTGCAAGTCAAGCTGATCAGAGGTCTCGATCAGCGCCATCGCCGCCGAGAGCAGCGACTCGGCCTCATCGATTGCCCCCTGCCGGGCCCTGAGCTTGCCGCGGACGCAGCGCCAGAGGAACTGGGAAGCGACGTCGTCGGGGGAGGCGAGATGCTCGCAGATCCCGGCGAACTCGGCCGACTCATCGTAGCGGCCCTGCCGGTAGAGGACCTCGGCGAGCAGGCCTGCCGTGGTCGAGATGTAGTTGCGCTCGCCCATCTCCTCAAGCCGCCGGTAGTCCGTGCGCAGCTCCGACTCGGCGGCGGCCAGATCCCCGGCGAGCACCTCGATGACCGACGAGGCGAGCGAAGTGAGTGCCGCAGGGAGAAGGCAGCCGAGCTCCTCGAGCGAGGCCCGGCTCCGGCGGTAGAGCAGGCGCGCACGCCCGAAATCCCCGCGCATCGCCTCGAGCTGGCCGATCGCGAGCTCGGCGAGCGCTCTCGCCTTGCGGTCGTCCTCCGCCCGGGCGAGCACCTCCTCGCAGGTGGCGATGGCGTCGACGACGGGCATCGGACCGTAGAGGGCAGACATCGCGAGCGAGCCGAGGAAGCGGCGGGCGGTCACCTCATCGCCGGCGGCGGTCGCATGCCGGATCGTGCGCTCCGCGGCGGCTGCCGCGTCCCGGTACCGGGATCCCGTCCAGTGCACGTAGGTGAGCAGGCGGAAGGCCCGCACCAGAGCTCGGTCATCGCCCCTCGCCTCGAGGTCGGGAATCTCCAGTTCCACGAGCTCGACCAGGGTTTCCTCCCGGCCCATGCTCTTCTGCATGGCGTGGGCGTCAGTGGTGTAGCGCAGCTGCAGGAGGGCGAGCGCCGCCGCCCGGGCGATCCCGACCTCGTCGGCGGAAAGCGCCCGGTCCGCCGCCTCGGTCAGCACCGACTCGGCCCGCTCGAACTCGCCGATGTCGACCGCCGCCTCGCCGGCGTCGAGGAGGAGCAGCGCACGGGCGGGGTCTTTCTCGCCGAGCAGCGCGGCGGCCCGCTGCAGCAGGTTCGCCGCCGCCGGCAGGTCACCGCGGGCCAGGGCGCGACGGCCGGCCGAGGTCAGGTGCCGCGACGCCTCGGCGCCGAGCCGCCGCCCGTCATCGTCGATCGGCCCGAGCTCGGCCCGGTAGCGAAACGACTGCTCGAGGTGGTAGCCGAGGATCTCTTCGTACTCGGCGAGCCGGGACCGGAACGTGTCGGCGAGCCAGGCGGCGAAACGTTCGTGCAGCCGGGCCCGGGTTCGCTTGAGCAGGCGCGCATACGCCGTGTCCCGGACCAGGATGTGGCTGAAGCGGAAGTCGCCGGCCGCGCCCGCCTCCGCCCGGCGGATGAGCTGCTTGCGGCACAGCGCGACGAGCGCCGGCTCCAGGTGGATCCGGGCATCGCCCTCCTGCGCCAGGAGCGACACCGCGGCGCTGGAGAACTCCAGGCCGATCACCGAGGCCGACTCCACGACCCTCCGCTCGGCCGACCCCAGGCGGTCGAGGCGGGCACCCAGCAAGGACGAGACGTTTCCCGGAACCGAGACGACCTTGGCGGCGCCGGAGAAGACCCAGCGCCCCGCCTGTTCACGCAGGAGCCCATCGTCGATCAGCATGGAGAGCATCTGCTCGATGAACAGAGGGTTGCCTTCGGCGAGGCCAAGAATCCGCTGCTCGAGCGGCTGGGGCAGGCTCGCCTCGCCGAGCAGGTTCCGCACCACGAGGCCGCTCTCGGTCCGGGAGAGTTGCCCGAGCTCGATCTGGGACGCCGCCTGCCGCCCCGCAGAGAAGCCCGGCCGGTCCTCGTGGAGCTCGTGGCGGGCAGTACAGACGAGGAGGAGCGGCACGCCGAGCGAGGCGTCGAGGATGTCCTCGATGAGGTCGAGGAAGGTTGCCTCCGCCCAGTGGATGTCATCGAAGACCACCACGAGCGGCCTACGTCGGGCCAGTTCCTCGAGCGTCACCCGCACGCCCCAGAACAGCTCGTCCTTTCCGTACGAGTCCTGCGAGAGGCCCATACCCGACTCGATGCGGCTGGTCGCGTCGGCCAACTGCTCTCCGAAGCAGGACTTGAGCTTGATCCGGGCGTCCTCCTCGCTGTCCTCTGGCACGATCCCGGCGGCCTGCCGCAACACCTCAGCCACAGGCCAGAACGTGATGCCGTCGCCGTAGGACAGACAGCGGCCCCGCAGCACCGCCGCCTCGCCGGCGATGCTCCGCACGAACTCCTCGATGAGCCGGCTCTTGCCGACCCCGGCCTCGCCGAGCAGCGTGACGAGTCGGCCCTCGGGTCCGGCGAGCGAACGACGGAACTCCGCGTCGAGAGCGGCGATCTCGCGGGCCCGGCCGACCAGCGGCAGGTCCGCCGGCCTGGCGCTCCTCGCGCCGGCGGTGACCGAGAGCAACCGGTAGGCCGGGACGGGTTCTGGCTTGCCCTTCAGCTCCAGCGGCTCGACCGGCACGACCTCGACGGCTTCTCGTACCAGCCGGTAGGTGGACTCGCCAATCAGGATCTCGCCGACCGGGGCCGCCTGCTCGAGACGGGCGGCGACGTTCACCGTGTCGCCGGTGGCGAGGCGCTGGGAGCCGCCGGTGTCACCGGTGACGACTTCGCCGGTGTTGACGCCGGTCCGGTTCTCCAGGGTGACCCCGAACTCGGCTCGGAGGGTGACGTTGAGGTCGTCCAGCGCCTCGCGCATCTGCGCTGCCGCTCGTACGGCTCGCAGCGCGTCGTCTTCGTGCATCCGGGGCAGGCCGAAGATCGCCATGATCGCATCGCCGATGTACTTCTCGATCGTCCCGCCGTGGCGCTCCAGGACGGGCTTCATCGCCGAAAAGTACAGCGCGAGCACCTCTCGCAGCGCCTCGCTGTCGAGCCGGTCGCCTAGCTCCGTGGAGCCCTTCAGATCGCAGAAGACGACTGTGACGGTCTTGCGGACCTCCTGAGGTGGAGGCTGATCGACGAGGACTGAGCCGCAGTAGCCGCAGAGCCGGAACCGGTCAGGGTTCTCCTCGCCGCAGCCCGGGCAGCGCTGCACGACCCAAGCTTAAGTCTGCGGTCCCCCGGCGGCCATTATGACTTCGGCCGATCAGCAGGCTCGGGGAGACCGTCGACCGAGCGGTCACCGGTGGCCGAGCCGACGTCCCGAACATGGTCACCCATGCGCGAAGGGATCCCCGAGAGCGACAAAGGTCAGCGTGACCGCGCCGACCTTCGTCAGCTGCCGGGAGATGAGGCAGGGCTCCGGATGATTCGGGACTGAACAGGAAGCAGGGCAGCAGCAGTCCCGTGTAGTAGGTGGTGCTGCCGATGACGGTCGTCCCGCTGGTGCCCGGGATCGCCGGGAAGGGCGTCTGCGATGCGTAGCAGAGCTGCCAGAGCAAGAGCGGACGCTGTGCCGACTCGACCTCCGACGGCGAGACGGTGAGGGTGACGATGGCCGATGAGCTCGTGACGCTGCCTCCCGAGGAGTCGAAGACACCGAAGGCGGCCACGTCCGACACCGCGTTGTAGTGGTTGCACGTGAAGGTGACACCGCCGAGGCCGAGCGTCACGAAGTCGCCTGCCGCCGACGACGTCGTGACAGACGCGGCCGTAGTCGAGGTCGATTGCGATGCCGAGCAGGACCCGGTGCCGCAGGCCTGGATCTGACCGGTGACCGTGAAGAAGGTTGAGGTGGCCGGGGTGAAACCGGGGGACGCGTTCGCGGCAAGGTCATACGCGGCGCCGGGGTTGTTGATCTGCAGGTTCCCGAAGTCGGCGACCCCGTTCGAACTGGCGACAGTCGTGGTGCCGGTCAGCGTCCCGCCGGCAGGGTTGGTCAGGATCGAGACCGTGACCGGGGTTCCGTTGGCCGAGAAGTTCGCCGGGTTGAGCGGGTCGTTGTTCGCGTCGAGGAGTTGCACCGCGAGAGGCGACCCGGTCGAGTTGAACCCGGTGAGGATGTCGGAGTTGACAGCCGTCTCGGCCGGCTGTCCGGTGAAGGCGAGGCTGCACTGCCCGCTGACCGACACGCTGAGCGGCGAGGAACTCCACCGCGACCTCGTTGGTCTCCCCCCGGCTGTCGATGCCGGACACCCCCCAGACCTCTGAGCTCGCGAATACGCAGGGTGCCAACGCCGTGACGTCGACGGCAAAGGTACTCCCGGTAGGTTCACTCGGCAGGCTCAGCGTGACGGACGAGTCCGTCAGCGCCGAGACCGAGGTCCCGCTCGGACCAGTCGCGCCCGTGATGACGAAATCGGTGGGCACGGTGAACGTCAGGCTCACGAGATACTCGTGCGGGTCATTGTTCGTGACCTGGAAGGCATAAACGTCGCCAGTCCCGGCGCCGACGGTCGCCGGATTGGCGGCGGGAGTGACGACGTAGCAGTCGGAACAGTTCGTGCTCGCGTATCCCGCCTGGGGAGGCACTGCGAAGAAGGCAATACCGGCGATGAGAGCACCGAAACCGGACATCAGCCCGGAGCGGAAGAAACGCGATCTGTGGTTTACGGCAGGCTCCCTCTCGTGGAACGCGTATCGTCAGGATGCCGTTACGCGAGCTCTACACGGTCCCTCTTATGTGAGGCTTAGCAGCCTCAGGGGCCTTTCGGCAACCTTTCCGCGCCTTTTACCCGGCTTGGAGCCGGGTCGAGACTACTTCCTCCGCGCCCCCCACGCTCTCCGGGCTGCCCGTCACGGCGGCAAGGAACTCCGCACGGCCGAGGATCCCGGCTTCCACTCGGCTCAGGGCGGTGACCGTGGCAGTCCTGGGTATCCGTCGCAGCAGGGCGATCTCCCCGAACGACTCGCCCGGTCCCATCTCTCTCAGCTGCTTGCCATCCTTGGTGGCGCGCGCACGGCCCTCCGCGATGATGTAGAAGCGCTCGCCGGGCTCCCCTTGCCGAATGATCACGTCGCCGGGTTCGTAGGCCGCCGGCTGCAGTTCGCTGGCCAGGTGCTCGACTATTGCGAAGGGCAGCGGGCGCAGGAACGACACCTGGCGCAGCAGGGCCAGGTTCGGGCCGGGGGCTGCGATCCTGCTGTCGATGGCCGTCAGCCTGGGCAGGAACCCGACGGCGGCCGCTACAGGCAGTATGCCAGTAGCTATCAGCGTGCCTCGGGCTCCCCAGGCGTGGATGAGCAACGGTGTGACCGCGGAGCCGAGTGCCATCGATAGCAGCAGCACGCCCCTTCGCACTCCCAGCGCTCGTCCCATCAAGCGGGGCGGGATCACCTGCTGCAGCGAGCTGTAGACGCCCACGTCGTCGAAGACGTTAGCTACCCCGATCAGCCCGAACATCAGGTACGGCCAGTATGGTGCGTGGGCGAATGCGAGCAGGATCATCGGCACTCCCCAGCCGGCGACCCCGCCAGCGAAGCTGCGTGCCACCCTCTTGCCGCGGACGAGGATGACCGCAAGCGGGCCGACGAGGAGGCCTCCCGCGCCGAGCACCGCGGTGAGCCAGCCGACGCCCGCCGAGCCCAGGCCGAATAGCTCCACGGCGATGACCACAGTGAGGACATTGAGGACGCCGCGGGCGAACGTCTGGGCGGCAGCGGGGACGGTTAGCGCCATGGCGTCGCGTTGCCGAACCCCGGCCTGCAAGCCCGCAACCATGTCACGCTTGAACTGCTTCAGGTGCCCGGCCGTCCGCGCTGGCGGCTGCGCTGAGAGCGGCCGGACACCCGCGAGCAGCAGGGCTGCGACGGCGACGAACCCGAAGGCGACGAGCATGGCGGACTGCGCCGTGCCGCTCGCGAGCAGGGCGGCGGCGATCGCAGGCCCCCCGACCATGGCCGCCGACTGCACCACGCTGGCGGCGGTGTTCGCGCTCGTGAGCTCTTCGGGAGTGCGAGCCAGCCAGGGCAGCAGGGCGGCTTGCACCTGACGGAAGGCGCTGGCGAGGCCGCCCTCCAGCCCGACGAGCACCACGACGAGAACGCCTTGCCCGTCACCGGTCATCGCGGCAGCGGCCGCGCCAAGCAGCAGCACCCTGGGCACGACGGTGGCGATCAGCAGCCGCTCACGGCGGACCCGGTCGGACCCGCTGGTGACCAGCGGCACGAGTAACGCGCCCGGAAGCGCCTTGGCAAGTCCGAGCACGCCGACAAGCCCGGCGCCACCCGCGCGGTAGGCGTATACCGACGCGGCAGTGAATGCCGCCAGGTCGCCGGCGTAGGACAGGCCCCAAGCCACCAGAAGCAGCAGGATCGGCTTACTGCGGGACCGCCACGTGTCCTGGCTCAAGGCCAATCCCTCACGCTCGTGCGCATTCGGTGACCGACGGGGACGTCACGCCGACGGTTAGCAGGAGTCTTGCCCACGGCCTGATCCCCGTCAACAGCAAGCGTCAGCAGGCCCTCGGGTGCGCTTTCGGCGCCTGCCTGCACCCATCGCCGGCATCGTCTTGCATGACCTCACGTACGGCCCGCTAAATAAAAAGGACAGAAGTTCTTCGTAGGGCGGGCGCGGCGCCACGTCAGCGCAGGTCGGCCGGGTGATGGAGGCAGCAGTGAAGCACCCACTGGCGATGGACATCGAGGCGATGAGGCGCGCCGGCTATGCGACCGTCGATGCGCTCGTTGCCCGGCTGGCCCGCCCAGAGGCCGATCCCGTGCTACGCCGCGCCGATGCAGCCGAGATGCGCTCCCGGCTCGGTGGCCCACCGCCCGAACAGCCCGGCGACTACGGCGCGGTCCTGTCGCGGGTGATGGCTGATGTGCTGCCCTACGCCGCGCGGACCGATCACCCCGGGTACCTCGCCTTCATCCCGAGCTTTACGACCTGGCCGGCGGCACTGGCGGAATTGACGGCCGCCGCGGCTAATCCGTACTGCGGAGCATGGCTGGAATCGGCCGGCGCCGCCCAAGTCGAGCTCCAGGTCATCGACTGGTTCCGCACCTGGATCGGCCTGCCCGCCGACACCGCCGGCGTGCTCGTGAGCGGCGGCTCAGCCGCCAACCTCACGGCGCTGCTCGTGGCACGCGAGGCCGCCGGAGGGCCGTCTGCAGACTCCGTGGTGTACGTGTCGGATCAGGCTCACTCGTCCCTCGCCCGGACCGCGCGAGCTATGGGACTGCGTCCGCAGCAGGTGCGAGTACTGCCGACCGACGATCGTTGGCGTCTTTCGCCTGACACGGTGGCCGCGGCCGTCTGGGCTGACCGCCGCGCTGGCCGTGTCCCCTTCGCCTTGTGCGCCAGCGCTGGATCGACCAATACCGGCGCCATCGATCCCCTCGGGGATCTCGCCGACGTTTGCATCGCCGAAGGGCTGTGGCTGCATGTCGATGCGGCCTACGGCGGCTTCGCCGCCCTCACCGCCAGCGGACGAGCGGTGCTGGCAGGCATCGATCGCGCCGACTCGGTGACGCTGGATCCCCATAAATGGCTCTACCAGCCAATGGAGTGCGGCTGCGTGCTGATCCGCGACGGCGCCCGGCTTGAACGTACCTTCGCGATAAATCCCGACTACCTCGACGGCGCCGCCACCCACGGTGCCGGTGAGGTCAACTTCGCAGATCGGGGCCTGCAACTCTCCCGAGGCTTCCGGGCGCTCAAGGTCTGGGTCACGGTGCACACCTTCGGCCTCGCCGCATTGCGCGCCTGCATCCAGCGCAACCTCGAGCTGGCGGAGTACGCCGAGGACCTGATCCGCAGCCATCCCGAACTCACCCTCATGGCGCCGGCGACGCTCGGGATCGTCTGCTTCCGCAGAGAATGGCCCGGCTGCGACGAGGCAGAAACCGAACGCCGCGGCACGGCTCTCGCCGACGAGCTGGAACGCGGCGGCGGCGCGCTTGTCTCCACCACCCGCCTGGCCGGCCGCCACGCCATCCGGCTCTGCATTCTTAACCCGACCAGCTCGGAGGAGCACATACGCCCGGTCATCGAGCACTTTGCCGACGCACCTGTCCCTGCGACCGCGTTGCGAGGCGGCCGGGCCTACGCCGATTCCAGGGCTGACGCGATGGCGGACCCAGGCAACGACGTGCTGCGCACTGTCCCCCTGTTGTCCGGCGTGCCCGATTCCACCATCCGCGCCGTCCATGCCCGCGGCGTCTGTCTCGACGTGGCCGACGGGGAGGAGGTCATCCGCCGGTGGGATTCCGACCGGTTCTTCTATATCGTCCTGTCCGGCCGCTACGACACCTTCATCGATGCCCGGCTCATCCGCACCATCGGCCCCGGTGACCACTTCGGCGAGCTCGCCGCCCGCGACTGGGGAGGCGGCTACGGCTACGCCCGTCTCGCGACCGTCCGGTGCGCTGAACCCGGCCGGCTCCTCAGATTGACCAGCGAGGACTTTCAGTGGCTGGTCGACACCGAGCCGGCCGTCAAGGCCAGACTCGCCACAACCGTGACCGAACGCCTCCAGCAGCGTTAGTCCGCAGCGCTGACCCCGCTCGCCGACGCCCTCACTCAGGTCCGCTGACGCTGGCGCTCGGTGTCCGAGTCACGCTGAGTGACCGGCGGCTGGC
Organism: uncultured Actinomycetes bacterium; assembly: GCA_963774825.1. Classification (GTDB taxonomy): domain Bacteria; phylum Actinomycetota; class Actinomycetes; order Streptosporangiales; family Streptosporangiaceae; genus DATBGO01. The sequence goes on from CAVZGW010000006.1 coordinate 755,072, forward strand.
GGCCTGCGCCCGCCAGTTAGCTCGACGGTGCCTGGAGGAATGCGGTGAATGCCGGGAGGGCGGCCGGGTCTTGGAACAAGAACCCGTGGCCGCCTTCATAGCCGTGCAGCTCGGCGCCGCGGATGCGCGATGCGATGTTCGTGCTGTTGTGGGCCGGTGCGATCCCGTCGTAGTTGCCGTAACCAACCAGGGTCGGGCAGGTGATCGCGCCGAGCCGGTCCCACACGTCATGGCCTTCGCGCGCCTGGAACTGGGCCGCCTGGGCGGCCACAGCGGCCGGGTCCTGCTGATCGTGCCCGGCACCGGTCAGCCGATCAGCGATCGCCCGGTCGGCGGGGTGGGCATCCAGCCACCGCTGGTCCCAGCGGCTGTCCGCCAACTTCAGCTGCGCCGCCACCCGTTGCCCGGGCGGGAGTTCCAGCAGTTTATGCAGCGGGTAGGAGGACCCGCCTTCGCCACCGGCCGACGTGCACGCCAAAGCCAGGCGCTCCACCCGGCCAGGGTTGGTGACGGCGAACTCCTGCGCCACCATGCCGCCGAAGCTCACCCCGATCACCCGGCAGGACTCCCACCCAGCAATCTCCAGCAGGCCAGCGGCGTCGGCCGCGACATCGGCCATGGTGTACGGGCGCGTCACCGGGGCGCTGCGGCCAAAGCCGCGGTAGTCCCACGCCAGCAAATCGAAGCTGGCAGCGAGGGGATCAAGCAGCGGCCGGACGTATTGCAAGGTCAGCCCCGACCCGTTGCAAAACAGCATCCGGGGACCACTGCCCCCTTGCTCCCAATACAGCTCAACCCCATTCACATGGTCAAGGGGCATCGCGCTCACCTCCCGGACATGGCACCTGGCATCCCGCTCCCGGACGCTACCCGCCTGCCGGGTATCCCCTTGCCATCCATGCCGGGTGATCCCAAGCGCTCAAGCCGCCCACGGCCAGGCAGCGGGATCGTCTTTGGGTTGTGACGCCTCGTCTGGCTGGCGTACCCTGCCTATTGGCAGCCACGTCTGCCTGATCCGAGCTACGCCGGCCCGGCGCTGGTGTAGTGCTTGAGGACAAGAGCGGCACAGCCCTCGCGTGGGTTCTTCCCTTCCATCGTGATCGTCTCTACGCGGTGGCCAGGCGCCGGGACGCGGCCATCGGAGCAGAGGCACGATGTCGCACGACAAGATCAGGGCAGCGGCCCGCAAGCGCATGGCGGACACAGGCGAGCCCTATGCCAGCGCCCGGCGTGAGGTCATCAAGAATTACCAGGCGGCCGGAGCCGGAGCCTCGTCCTCCAGCGCGAGATGGTTCGCTATCGACTACAGCGATATGGGCCGGGTCTCCCGGTGGACGGAAACACTGCTGGGCGGGGGCCCGGGACGCGGGGGCGTGGAGGTCGACTCCGCCATCCTGCGGGTGCGGATGGCCGACTTCCACCTGGACATCCCTCGCAGCTCGGTGCGATCGGCCACCCGCTCGGAGCACCAGACCCGGGGAACGATCGGGGTACACGCTCGCCGAGGCAGCTGGCTGGTGAACGGCTCGCATGACGGCCTAGTCGAGCTCACCATCGATCCGCCCTGCCATCTGCCCCGGCAACTCAGCACAGCTTTCCGCAAGCTGGCGGTCAGCTCACTGATCATCAGCCTCGTCGACCCCGACGGCTTCATCGCCGCGGTTCAGCCGAACGGCAGTCACTCGTAGCCGAGCTTGCGCGCCAGTCGCTGACCTGCGTATTTGCGACTGATGACTCCTCGCACTGCAGCGGCGTTCCGTCCGGGGTTCCGGGCCCGGGAGGCCTGCCGCGCCCGGCATGTGACTAGGGTCACGGCATCCTCCTTGTTTGCCGGGGCCGGAGCCGGCGATACTAGCAGGCCACAAGGCTTGTTTCTGCTATGGCGCCTGCCTACTGCGGGTAGGCCAACGAAGCTTGGCCCTGCGACACGGGAGGATCACAGCGGGATCCTGGCGGATTCCGCAGCCTAGGGAATCTCTCTGGCAGGCATTCTCAACGGTGATCACCAGACGAGATGGCAGCTCAGGAGTCCTTGCCAGATCGTGCGCTACCTGCGGGAGAATGGCGGACAAGAAAATGGCTACTCAACGCAATGTCCTGATTGTCGGCGGCTACGCGCGGCAGAACGCCGGCGACGCCGCGCTGCTGCACGCAATCATTTTGCAGGTAGAAAGAGCTTTCCCAGGCTGCCTGATCGAGATAGCAGGCATGGAGGATCCGCGGGTCCACCTAGCCTTCGAAGGCATCCAGAACCTCGGCTCTATGCGCCGGTACACGGACGAGGAAGGTATCCCGTTTTTAATCCGTGCCGCCCGCAAGGCCCTTGTTCTTGCCATCGGAATGTCATGGTTTGTCGCGCCTGCCCGTTGGTACCGATGGCCGTCCGCCTGGCTTCCGGCTGAAGTACGAGCGGAGCTAGCGGCGATCGAGCGGGCCGACCTGATCGTCTCGCTGGTAGCCGCGGGCGGGTACCTGCAGGGAGCTGCCCAGCCGGGCCTCGGCCCGCAGGTCGTTTACCAGCTCCTGCCGCTGATGCTGGCGCAGCGGCTGCGCACGCCGGTCGTGTGCGCGCCGCAGTCCTATGGCCCGTTCGGCGCACGGATGCCGGCGTGGATCATCGGGAAGACGCTCAGCAGGGCGCGCCTGGTCCTTGCCCGCGAAGACATCAGCCTCGCGGAACTGAAGAAGCTGCGCCTGCCGGATGGCGTCGCCCAGCGTGCGGTCGATTCTGCCTTCAGCCTTGAGCTGCCGCGGCGGAACCGGGCAGATAAGCGCGCGTGGCGAGCTTCCCACGGCGTCGGCGCCGACGATGTGCTGGTCGGGCTAACGGTCCGCCGCTGTCTTCCTGCGGCGCAGCAGGCATGCTACGAAGCGGAACTCGCGGCATTCGTAGACCTGGTCCACGAGCTTCCGGGCCACCGCGTGGTGATCTTTCCGCAGGCCACCGCTGCTGATCGGCGGGACGACGACCGCATCGCGTCGCGGCTGGTCGCTGAGCAGTGCCGCGGGCGCACCCGGCCCATCCTGCTGGAAGCGGAAGCTGATTACCGTAGCGTGGCCTCGTTCATCGCCGACCTCGACTACCTGGTCGGTACCCGGTTCCATTCGGTGATCTTCGCCCTGACAGCGCACGTTCCCTGCATCGCCATCGGGTATGAGCACAAGACGCGCGGAATCATGCGAGACCTGAGTCTCGATGGCTGGGTGCTGCCAGCATCGGAGCTATCCGCGGCTGGACTCTATAGCCTGTTCGGCAAGCTGGAGAAGCACCGGTCGGATTACCAGGCACATCTCGAGCACGTTATCCCTATTTATGTGGAACGTGGACACGCAATAACGGACGCGCTGGGCCGGGCCTATAATGGCGGACCTGTCACTGCCGAGAGCGACGATTCCGCGGGCCCGATCGGATATGAAGAGGACTGCCACATCTGCCGCGAGTCCATAGCCGCCTGACCTCAGAGATCGTAAGTCCGTCATCAGCTGATACGGCCCTGGGGGCCCTGGGGTGAGCGAATGGCACCCGGCACTATCGCACCGTGTGCCCGTAGCGCCTCGTGAATGTCGTCGATTGCCAGCTGCTCAAGCTCGACACCGGAATGCGCTGACAGGGCCGCCATCGCGCCTGCCGCCTGGCCCATCGCCATGCACGACGCTTGGACGCGGTAGGCCGAGCTCGCCTGCTGGTCGCCTGCAATACAGCGGCCGGCGACCAGGAGCCAGTCACTGCCGAGGGGGAGCATCGCTCCCCGGGGAATGGTCGGGAACGTACCTTCAGCTAGCGGCCGCAGATAGACCCCGTCGCCGCTCGGCCGGTGAATATCGATTGGATAGAAGCTATAACAGACCGCATCGTCCCACAAGCGCCCGCTTGCATAGTCGTGGGCGGTTATCCGCTTCTTGCCGCGGATTGTGCAGCTCTCACGTATGCCGCACTCCGCTGCGGTGAAGTCGATCGTCAGGTTCGTCAAGCCCGGCTGGCTGCGCAGGAAGCAATAGATCCTCATCAGTGCCTTGCGGGCGGCGACCTCTGCTGCCGTGCGGCCCGCGCTCGTGCTTCCGTCGATACCCGTGACCTGCATCGAGTTCTCGCCTCGCTGACGCAGGAAGGTGCGCGCCCGGTCGGCGTGCTCGGCAAGGTCAGTTGGCAGCAGCGAGCCCGCGGCCACCGCGTCTTCGTAGGCGCGATCGAGGAGCTTGTAATCCAGGGTGGCAGGATCGTATCCGCTGAGCCTGACGTTGAGCGTCCCTGGCTCGAGTTCCTCATTTCGCTCCGGCTCGTATCCCGCCAGCGTCACGGCGTTGGCGTCCCCGGTGCAATCCACCAGCACGCGAGCGCGTTCCTCGCGTAGTCCCTCTTTGCCGCACAGCGTCAGGCGCCATTCGCTGTCCGTCCTGTCGACCGCGGCAAGCATCGTATGGAGCGACAGGGCAGCACCTGCACCGAGGACGGCGTCGTCAAGCAGCGCGGCGTAAATAGCGGTGTTGATGCGCACCTGAAGCATGTTGACCGGACGGTCGTACCTAGCGAAGTCGGGCATGTGGTCACCGGCGAGTTGCACCGCGCGGTTCACCAGGTGCCAGCCGATGCCAGCAATCACCTGTTTGCCCCACGCGTGAAAGAGGCCAGGAACGTTGATGGCGGCACTCGTGGTGGTCCCGCCGAGCATGCCGTTCTTCTCTACCAGCAACGTCCGCGCACCCAGTTGCGCTGACTGAATCGCCGCGACCGACCCCGCAGGGCCACCCCCGACGACCGCAACGTCGTAGCTCAACCTCGCTCCCAACCCGCCAGCCGGTTCGCAGGGTCCTTTACCCACCCAATCCAACGCCCTCGCGCCGACGCACGGCAAGACGAGTGGCTTTCCTTTAGGTCAAAGTGGCGCATTCAAGGCCACCCGGGGTGATCCTTTCGATCAGCCTCCGGCCTGCCATGGGTTGATCACATCGACGAAGTCCGCCAGGTCGCCGCGTGGGCGGTATCGGGCCGTCGGTCAGGTGTTGAACTCCAGTAGCCTGCGGTACCGGCGTCGGTAGCGCGGTTGGATGAGAGCGTTCAGGGCCAGTGTGGTCTGTTTCGTGACGTAGTCCTCGAAGCTGAAGGTGCGCTCGAAGTACCAGTGCTTCAGCGCCCAGCCATGTGCCGCTAGCAGCAGGTTGTAGGCGACGAGCTCGATATCGACGGGGGCGAAGGCACCGGCATCGATTCCTTCGGCCAGCAGTGCCCGCAGCGGTTCGCTAGTCTGAACCTCCAGCTCCTTGATTCTTTGCCGGGCGTCCTCGCTGAGCCTCCTGCTCTCGCGGTAGGTGAGTACCGCCGCGTGGCGGTGCTGGTCGATGACCTCGCAGTAGGAGCGGAACGCCGCCACGAACCGGTCCACAGGGTCGTCGCCTGCGGCTGCGATCGCGTTGGGGACCTTGACGGCGAAGGCATCGAGCACGTTGACGATCACCGTGAGCAGGAGGTCGTCTTTGCCGCCGAAGTAGCGGTAGATGAGCCCGACGCTGACCCCGGCTTCCTCGGCAAGGGCCTGCATCGAGACCGCGTGTGAACCATCTCGCTCCATCAACCGGGCCGCGGCGGTCATCAGCTGCGCGCTACGCCGCCGGGCTCTGGCCTGGCGCGCTGCCTCGTCCGGGTCGAGGTCTGCCTCGTGAGCTGCGGAGCTCATCTCACCTCCGGCGGCATCTTGAACGAAGACTCATCCTAGCCAGCGGCGCGCCCTGGTCCGCCTCTTGACCGATGACGGACGGAAATATACATTCACTTTGAGTGAACGCATATTCACTTCGATGGTTGCGGACTGCAGTCTGGAGGCGCCGGCCTAATGACGATGTTCGAAGACATCACCTACGTGGTGGAGGACTCAGCCGGGATCATCACGATCAATAGCAGCCTGGCCATGTCCGCGCTCGACCTGTTCACCGCGTCCCCCGAGGGGCTCGAAGGCGCGTCCGCCTTCGCCGAGAAGCGAAGGCCCGACTTCGACCGGTACGTCAACTGGCACTGACCGAGCGACCGGCCACAGCCCGAGGGAACCCGGCATGGACTTCAGCTTCGATGACGACCAGGAGTCGTACCGCACGCAACTGCGACGCTTCGCGGGCAAGGTCCTGGCTCACCATTACCAGTCCGACGACCGGGCGGGGAAGCTGCGACCCACCCTGGCCGCTGAGATGGCCGGCCTGGGCCTGACAGGTTTGCGCATCCCGGAGCAGTACGGGGGCCAGGAGGCATCGGCGGTTGTCGCGGGCATGGCGGCCGAGGAAGTGGGGCGCGCCGATTTCAACGCAACGTATTTGATCGTCAACACCGCGCTGATTGGTGATGTGCTCGTCCGCAACGCCACCCAGGGACAGCAGGCGCAGTGGCTGCCGGTGATCGCTTCGGGGGAGGTGATCCCGTCGCTGTGCGTGACCGAGCCAGGCCACGGAACCGACGCTGCGCAGCTGGAACTGAAGGCAGCCGAGGATGGCGACGGCTGGCGGCTGGAGGGCGAGAAGACCTCCGTCACCCTGGGTATGGACGCGCGGACCGGGCTCGTGCTGGCCCGGACCGGTGGCGCCGGCGCACGGGGGGTGAGCGCCTTCTACGTGGACCTCGACGATCGGTACGTCTCCCGGACGGCATTCGATGACCTCGGCAGTCGCTGTATCGGCCGGGCGTCCCTGCACTTTGGTGGCCTGCCAGTGTCACGTGACCACCTGATCGGCGAGCTGGGCGATGGCTTCGTCTCGGTCATGCGGGGGTTCGACTACTCCCGGGCGATCATCGGCCTGGCGTGCCTGGGTGCAGCAGAAGCCTCCTTGGAGGAGGCCCTGCAGTGGGCACGAGCCAGGGAGGCGTTCGGGCAGCCGATCGGCAAGTTCCAGGGCGTATCCTTTCCGCTGGCGGAATGCGCCGCCTATCTGCGCGGCGCGAGGCACGTCTGCTACGAGGCGCTGTGGAAGAAGGACCAGGGCATCGATCACACCGTTGAAGCCGCGATGGCCAAGTTCTGGGCGCCCAAGCTGTCGACCGAAGTAATCCACCAGTGCCTGCTGACGTTCGGGCACCTGGCCTACTCAACCGACTCCCCGATCGGGCAGCGGCTGCGTGACGTGATCGGGCTGGAGATCGGCGACGGTACCGCCCAGGTATCCAAGCTGGTGATCGCCCGCAGCCTGTTGGGCCGCGCCTACGCGCCCTGACCCGGTAACGACCCCGAAAGGCGGCAGGCAGTGGGAAGGCTGGACAACAAGATCGTGATCGTTACCGGTGCCGGTCAAGGCATCGGCAGGGCCATCGCTGAAAAGCTCGCCTTCGAGGGCGCCACGGTCGTCGTGACCGACATAATTGAAACCGCGGCCAGGGACACCGCTCAGGCGATCGGTGGGTCAGCGATCGGGATGCACGCCGACGTCACGTCACGGGACTCCGTCAGCGCCGTGGCAGAACAGGTGAGGAGCCGGTTCGGGCGGATCGACGTGCTGGTCAACAACGCCGGCTGGGACAAGGCCGTCCCGTTCGTCGACTCCGACCCAGCCGACTGGGACCGGGTCATCCAGATCAACCTGTACGGCGTCCTGAACACGTCGAAAGCCATCCTCCCGATCATGGCCGGGCAGGGCTTCGGGTCGGTGGTGAACCTCGGCTCCGACGCCGGGCGGGTCGGGTCGTCCGGTGAGGCGGTGTACTCCGCGGCCAAGGGCGGCGTGATCGCCTTCACCAAGGCGATCGCTCGCGAGATGGCCCGCTACAAGGTCAGCGCCAACTGCGTGTGCCCGGGACCGACCGACACCGCGTTGTTCGCCTCGATGGGCGGCGATAACCCGAAGCTGCGGGAGTCGCTGACCAGAGCCATCCCCTTCCGGCGCCTGGGCCAACCAGGCGATGTTGCCAACGCGGTCGCCTTCTTCGCTTCGGACGAGGCTGCCTTCATCACCGGACAGACCGTCAGCGTCAGCGGCGGCCTCACGATGAGCTGACTGGAGCATTGACAATGGCGTTTGACACCATCCTGACCCGGGAACAATCGACGACTACACCAGCCACGGCTACTGGGCGAACCGCGTCATCACCGACTACCTGGACGACGTGGCCGGGCGCACCCCCGGCAAGACGGCGTTCGTCGACCCGCGCCGGCAGGTGACGTACGCCGAGCTGAGGCACGAGGTCGACCATTGCGCGCTGGGACTGCTCGAGCTGGGGATCGGCCCGGGTGACGTCATCTCCTTCCAGATCCCGAACTGGATCGAGTGGATCGTCGTGCATTACGCAGCCACCCGGATCGGCGCGATCAGCAACCCGCTCATCCCGATCTACCGGGAACGAGATGTCGGCTTCATGGTGGGCCTGGCCAGATCGAAAGTGATCGTGGTGCCGGCCGAGTTCCGCGGGTTCGACTACCCAGCAATGATCGACAAGGTGCATACGAAGGCTCCGGCACTCGAGTACGTCCTGGTGATCGACGGAAAGCCGGGCCAGGGCACATCGTCCTGGCAGGACTTCATGGCCACGCCCTGGCAGGAGCGCCGCGACCCGGCGGCCCTGCCGGGCCTGCGGCCAGATCCCAACGCCGTGACCCTGCTCATCTTCACCTCCGGTACGACCGGTGAGCCGAAGGGAGTGATGCATACGCACAACACAGTGGTGGCGGCCAACAACCCGCTCCCCGCACGGCTCGGGATCACCTCTGACAGCGTGATCCACATGGCCTCGACGCTGGCGCACCTGACCGGGTTCCTCTACGGCGCCCGGCTGTCGGTACAGAACGGTGCAACGGCGGTCTTACAGGACGTCTGGGACGCGGCGCGTTTCGTGGAGCTGGTCGAGGAGCACCGAATCACCTACACTTCCGCCGCGACTCCGTTCCTGCTCGACGCACTCACCGCGCCGAACCTGCACGACCACGACATGTCGTCGCTGAAGCGTTTCTGCTGTATGGGCGCCCCCATCCCCCGGGCGATTGTCCGGGAGGCCAGGAGCAAACTGCCCGGGACGGTCGTGCTGGGCGGTTGGGGGCAGACCGAGAACGGCCTGGTGACCCTCGGGATCCCGGGAGACCCGGACACGAAGCTGATCGACACCGATGGGTTTCCGTGGCCGGGGATGCGGATCCGCGTGGTCGACCTCGACGGCGAGTCGCTCCCGTCCGGGTCGGAGGGACGGTTGCAGGTCCAGGGGCCATTCCTGTTCGTCGGCCATGCCGAGCGGCTCGAGATGTCGCGCGAGTGCTTTCACGGCCCTGACCCGCGACTGCAGGAGCGTGCGTGTGCCTGTGTCGTCCTCAAGGCCGGGGTTGAGGCGTTCACCTTCGAGGAGATGCAGCAGTTCTTCGAGGACAAAGGGGTCGCCAGACAGTACTGGCCCGAGCGGCTGGAGGTGCTGACCGAGTTTCCTGAGACCGCCAGCGGGAAGATCCAGAAATTCCAGTTGCGCCGGCGCATCGCGGGTGACGTGTGACCTCGGCGTATCCCGGCGCGACACCATCACCGGCACCGATAGCGACAGCGACGTCGGCAGTCACGCGAGGCCGCTGCTGACTGGCCTTCGCCGGCGGGCGGTGGGCAGGACCGCTACTGCCCACCGCGCCGGTTTATAGCAGCGTGGTGACGGCCTTGACCTCGGTGTAGTTGTTCAGTACCTCGTGGCCCATCTCACGGCCCCAGCCCGACTGCTTGTAGCCGCCGAACGGCAAGGCCGCGTCGAAGACGTTGTAGCAGTTGATCCAGACGGTGCCGGCCCGGAGTTTCTTAGCCAGCGCGTGCGCCTTGGAGATGTCCTTGGTCCAGATGCCTGCCCCGAGGCCGTACTCGCTGTCGTTGGCCTGGGCGGCGATCTCGTCCAGGTCGCTGAACGGCGCGGCGACGACGACCGGCCCGAAGATCTCCTCGCGGACCACCTTCATGTTGCCGTGGGTGTTGATCAGCACGGTTGGCTCGATGAAGAAGCCGCGGTCGCCGAACCGGCCGCCGCCGGCCAGCGCTGTGGCCCCCTCGTCCCGGCCGGACTCCAGGTAGCCGCTGACCCGCTGGAACTGCTCCTCCGACACCAGCGGCCCCATCTGGGTGCCCGCCTCCAGCCCGGAACCTAGCTTGATCGACTTGGCGATCTCCGCCACGCCGTCCACTACTTCGTCGAAGCGGCTCTGGTGAACGAACAGCCGTGAGCCCGGCCACGCAGCACTGCCCGTGGTTGAAGAAGATCGCGTTCGCTGCGCCCTCAACCGCGCCATCCACGGCGTCCTCGAAGACGATGTTAGGGCTCTTGCCGCCCAGCTCCAGCGTCAGCTTCTTCAGGTTGCTGGCCCCGGCGGCCGCGACGATCAGCTTGCCCACCTCGGTGGAGCCGGTGAAGGCGACCTTGTCGACATCGCCGTGCGCGGCCAGGGCGGCGCCCGCCGTCTCCCCGAACCCGGGCACGACGTTCACGACGCCGTCGGGTACGCCGGCCTCGGCCATGAGCTCGGCCAGCCGCAGCGCGGTCAGCGGGGTCTGCTCGGCCGGCTTGAGTACCACGCAGTTACCGGTGGCCAGCGCCGGGCCGAGCTTCCACGCCGCCATCAGCAGCGGGAAGTTCCACGGGATGATCTGCCCGACGACACCGAGCGGCTCACGGAGTGTGTAGGAGTGGAAGTTGGCGCCCGGCATGTAGGGCACCGAGATGTTGATCGTGTTGCCCTCGATCTTGGTGGCCCAGCCGGCCATGTAGTGGAACAGGTCAGCGGCCAGCGGCACGTCAGCCGCCTGGGCCACGGCGAACGGCTTGCCGTTGTCCAGTGACTCGAGCTGGGCGAGCTCGTCGAGGTGCTGAAGGATCAGGTCACCGATCCGCCAGATGATGCGGCCGCGCTCAGACGGCGTCATCCTGCTCCAGGGGCCGTCGAACGCGGCGCGCGCGGCGCGGACGGCGCGGTTGATGTCCTCGGCATCTCCCTCCGCGATCCGGGCGAGCGTCTCGCCAGTTGCGGGGTTGGGAGTCTCGAACGTCCTGCCAGACGAGGCGTCCGCCCACTGCCCGTCGATGAACAGCTGCCGGGGAGAGCTGATGAATTCCTCGACGCTGCGATCCAGGGTGACGGTCATGAATTCTCATCTCCTTGCGAGCATGGCGGAGGCAGCCGCACCGTTGCGGCCAGCTAGCGGCTCCGCGGTGCGGCCCAAAGCAAGAGCCGCCACCTATGCCCCAGTAGTCCCAATCAGACTACGAAACGACGGCAGGCACAAGGCCTGGATCCGTCGCAAGCGCGAGTCTCCTGGCCCCAGTTTGCTGCCCGCGGGGGGTTGACTTGCCGCCAAGCAGGATCTGGACTGGCGGATGCCGGTCATCACCGCACACGTCAGGGGAGATCCGTCATGCCTAAGATTCTCATCATCACCGGGGATGCAGCGGAATCGCTGGAGGTGATGTATCCCTACCAGCGCCTGATAGAGGAGGGCTACCAGGTCGAGATCGCGGCGCCGACCGTTAAGAGACTGCAGTTCGTCGTCCACGACTTTGTCGACGGCTACGACACCTACACCGAGAAGCCCGGCTACACCTGGCCCGCGGATCTTGCCTTCGCTGACGTGGACCCTGCCGACTATGTCGCCCTAGTCATTCCCGGCGGCCGGGCGCCGGAGTACATCCGCAACGACCCGGACGTCCAGCGCATCGCGCGCTACTTCATGCAAGGCGACCGGCCGGTCGCGCAGCTTTGCCACGCCCCTCAGGTGTTGGCCACCGCCGGCACGCTGGCTGGCCGGAAGACCGCTGCGTACCCAGCGCTCGCGCCAGACGTGGTGGCCGCGGGTGCCGAGTTCGTCGACGCGGCCGCGGTGATCGACGGGCAGATGGTGTCGGCTCGCGCCTGGCCGGACCACCCGGCGTGGATGCGCGAGTTCCTGCAGATCCTCCGCTCCAAGGCACCAGTGAGCTAGCTCAGCCTGCCACGGGGCGAGGCAGTACGGGCCGAGCTGCCGGAGCGCTGCCGGCGGCTGAGGCTAGCGCTGCTCGCCGGGATCGGCGCCGTCCTGCTCTTCGACCGCGATCGGGCTGCCCGCGGTATTGGTGGCGGTCCGGATCGGGGTCACGTCGTCCGAGCCATTCGATGACGTAGCCGGTCTTTCCGTCCGGCGTTCCGCGGCTGGCAGAGGCGTCGCGGTCGCGGTGGCGGCTCGCCAGGCGTCCCATATCTCGCGCCGGAGCTTGCCGCGGCCGGGTACCGCGATGCCCTGGGCCGCGGCCCAGGCGCGGAGCTCCGCGGCAGTTGGCTCTGGGGCGGGGGGCGCGCCGTCGAGGCCCGTTTCTTCGGCGATGGATATGATCCTGCCGGGCGCAGCAGCCTCGGTTTCTGCCCAGGCGCGGGCGGCGGCGAGGAACCGGTAGGTCCACTCTTCGGCGAGCTGTCTCGTATCGCAGAAGATGATCGGGACGTTCGGCCATCGGACCTGCAGTTCGGCGAGGCCGTCCGCGACCATCGCCGGTCGTATCCGGTCAAGCTTGAAGATGGCCGAGTAACGATCTTCGACTACCACGGCGGCTCGGGGAAGGGCAGCAAGCTCAGCCATTGCATAGCGGAGCTTCCCGCCGGTCAGGCTGCTCACCAGATCGGCCAGCGACTTACGTTCAACGGAGGCGATGAGCCGCCCGCCGTAGACCAGGCCGTAGTCGCCGCAGGGTAGCGCTCGTTTCAGCACGGTGGCCTGCTGACCGGCGAACTTGTACGGATACTGTTCGTGGCTGTCGGCCACGATCTCCAGGTCGGGGATGCCGGCAGCGCGGGCGGTAGGGGTACGCACGTTCGGGCGGGCTTGCTTGCGAGTCCGGGGTGACTGCCAGAAGACGGCATCCCGGCCGCGGGCCTTCGTGAAGACAAGCTGGGAACGATTCTCCCGGCCACGGTCCAGGACCAGGTCGATAGCCGCACCTCTGCGGACACACGACCGCAGCTTCACCCGCTCGACGATGTCAGGATCCGCTGGCCACTCCTGCGCTGCGACGGGATAGCAGTAGAGCGCCTGGGTTCGCGGCCACGTCCCCGAGGTGCGGAATACCATTCCGCCGGCGAGCGGGAGCCGGATCAGGAAAGGCAGCCTCGAATCCGGGTCGGGGTTGGCGGCGATCAGCAGTTCCACAGCTGCCAGCTTGCCATCTGCCCACCGGTAAGGCGGCCACCAGGTTCGCTCGTTCGCGCTCAATCCCGATTCGGCGCGGCGGCGGCACAGGCCTGGCTGGCCGCTACCCGCCGATTGTGACCCCAGCGAATCCGGATATCCCCATCCCGGCCGCTGGTGCCGTGCGGCGTCGACGGATCGGCTGGTCAAAGGTCAGCGCGGATGTTACGCAAGGCGAGCTGCATGTCAGCAGCCGTGGAGAAGCGATCAACGCTGGCCGGGGCGCATGCCTTGATGAGAAACTCTGCAAGGTCAGGGTTGAGGCCAGAGCGAATCGTTCTCGGGTCGATCACCGGTCCGTCGACCGTGGGCATCGCATTCGGGAACGGGTGGTTTCCGTTGCACAGGAGCTGATAGAGCAGCACGCCGACGGCGAACAGGTCGGTGGAGACGTCCCAGCGAGTGAGACCGGCGTCGGGCGGCTGGTAGGGCGGCGTGCCTGACTGCGTATGCACGGGGGCGCCGACCCGGGAGGCGATGTTGAAGTCAAGCAGTTTCGCTCCGGTGCGAGTGAGCATCACGTTGTGCGGTTTGATGTCGCGGTGGACCAGCCCTTTGTCCTTCAGTTCCTTCCACTTCTGTGACGCGTTAGCATCCAGCTGCCTGAGGCGCGCCGGATCAGGATGAAAAGCGACGAGCGCGTCTAGCAGATCGAGTGCAACATCCACCGCCTCCCGGTCGCGAAGGTGCTTCTTTCCGGTAGTGAACTCATCGAGTGATTCCCCGTCAATGAATTCGGTGATGAGATACCAGTCGCCGACGTTAGTCTTGCCGGCCCAGAAAACCTCGACCACGTTGGGATGATGGATCTTCCGCAGGGCGCCGATCTCTCGGCGCACCGCCTCATACCCGGCGGCGCTGTCGAAGAGCTTGAGAGCTCGTTCCGCACCCTCGACGTCATCGCGCACGCGATAGACCTTCGAGAAGCCGCCCTGCCCGAGTACGTCCAGAATCTCGAAGCGTCCCTCGAGCACGTGGCCGACAGCGTAGGCAGCGGCCTTGGCCCCAACCGATGATCGCACCTCTGCTGGGTCGGGTTCCGGGAGCGCTTGGCTGCCTGAGGGCGGCGCAGCGGCCGGTGCCTCGGGCAGATCATTGCGCTCAGCGGATGTGGGCGGGCCGGTGCGGCGCGTATCTCCGGCTCCAGCGGAGTCCGGCCGCACCTGCCGGATTCCCCCGACGGTGTGCGCCAGGCACGGATGCAGCACGTACGTGCCTACCTCTGGCGGGAAGTGAAACTCCTCCACGTCGCCCATGGAGTAGAACCGGCGACGCCCGGTCTCGTCGACATACCCGAGCAAGCCGTTCTGCCACAGGACGGAGGCGAGGTCCGTCGCCTTCTCGAAGTGCATATCCGCCACTTCCTGCAGTGCCTCGAGATCCGCCCGCGGGAATCGGTCAACGCCGATCATCCGGACGAAGGAGCGAACGTCCTCCTGCACGCCGCTGATGTAGGCCTGGGTGCTGGTGAACAATTCGGAATAGTTGTGCAGGGCGGCGTTCCTCGGCATCAGGTCCGAAGAGATCTGGTTGGCGCACTGGGCGAGCTGGGAGTCGCCGAACCGCTTGGCGCAGCGCTGAATCGCCCCCTGGAGAGCCGCCGGCGGCAGACCCTCGTGGCCAGCCTGCTTCTGCCGCAGGACCTCCTCGTTCAGCTCATTGCCGAGCGAGATGATGTCGCGCGGGATCAGCCTCGTGTGGCTGAGCAGGTAGTCCTCGATCGTTCCGTCCCCATCGGGTCCCGGCCACTGGCCGTTGACCCCCAGCCAGTCGCGGATCGTGGGGGGGCCGTTGGTGGCGCGTCGCATCAGCAGTGACGGCGGCAGCCGCTGCAGCTTTTGCTGAAGCAGATAAATCAGCGAGCCTCGGTCCCAGGTCAGGACGCGTATGTGCGGTTCGTTGTAGTACCGCGGCGCATGTTCTGACCGGTACACCGACGACATGACGATGTCGCGGATGCAGACGACGATATGCAGGCGGCCGCCCAGCCTGTGGTCGCGCAGCAGCCGCATGACCTGATAGAACAGCCCCTCCTGACACTTCAGCCAGTACATCGGGGCGTGCCCGAACTCCTCGTCCACCGCGTCAAGGTAGAAATAGATCGGCTTGCACTGGCCGACAACCTCGCCCAGCAGATCCTCGAGGTCGTCCCAGAGCGGATCGTCGAGGTACGTGGACAGCTGATGGGCGGTCTGCCGCTGATTAATGATGTCGCGCACCTGGCTATAGATCGACCGGGGCCGGCGGAAATCGTCGAGCAGCCGCGCGTATGAGTGCTCGATCTCGTCGGCCTGCTCGTCGCGCAACTGCTGACGCAACTCGGGACGGCGCAGCACGTGCGAGGCCAGCGACCGCATGATCGCGCGCTCCCAGATCTGCATCCACTTCTCGACCAGGACGCGGTCCGAGAACCACTGGCCCGCCTTCACCACAACTTCGGTCTTCGGCAGGCTCTGCTGCGGCACGTCGGCGTAGACGGAGTCCTGATGTGCCTGGAAATCCTGAAGACGCCGCAGGTAGACCGTCTTGCCAGCCCCGAGCTTCCCCACGATGACCCGCACCATGGAGTCGTTTGCACGGGTCGCGAGGTGGCCATACGCCGGATCGCCGCCGAAGTCGACGAACTCGCTGATCAAATCCTCGATGTCAGCTCGTGACCCGTCCGGATTGCCAAATGGCCCCACCGGGTCGAGCCGACGCCGCCTGCTGCCCATCTTCTCCCTCAGCCCGGATCGTAGCCCCTTACCGGAGTAAGAGCCACCAGAGCGTCAGCTCGAACAGCGCACCTGATCCGGCAACATGAGCAGCGCACCTGATCGGGGAACATGACAGACATGCGCTCAAGCGAGCTGACGGCGCGCGAGGTTGGCAAAAGTGCCCGGCACGGCCGACAGCTCAGCGAACGTGCCCACCTGTACAACGCTCCCCTTCTCCAGCACATATACGCGATCCGCGCTCTGGATCGTGGAGAGCCGGTGCGCGATCACGATGCGCGTCACCTGGAGCCGCGCGAGGCTCGCCGTGACGATGGCCTGCGTAATGTTGTCGAGTGCGCTGGTGGCCTCGTCGAAGATCAGGATCCGCGGCTGCTGGGCGAGGGCGCGCGCGATCAGCAGGCGCTGCCGCTGCCCGCCGGAGATCGTCGATGCGCCCTCGACGATCACGGTCTCCATCCCCATCGGCATCGCCCTGATGTCGTCCGCGATGCCGGCATTATCCGCGGCGTCCCATGCCTGCTCCCGAGTGATCGACGCGCCGCCGGCGATGTTGCTGAAGATCGTGCCGGGAAGAAGGCGCGCTGTCTGGATCACCGTGCCGATCTGACGGCGGACAGCGGCCAGGTCTAGCTTGGCGAGGTCCTTTCCGCCAAAGGCGACCCTCCCCGCCTCGGGGAATTCAAAACCCAGCAGCAGGCGCACCATCGACGACTTGCCGGCCCCCGACGGTCCTACCAGCGCGACGAACTCGCCTGGTGCCGCCGAGAATGACACGCCGTCGAGCGCCAGCGGAGCCTCCGGGAAGTAGCGGAAGTTGACTCCCGAGATCTCGACGGCACCGGTGAGCACGCCAGGGTCTTCCCGCCCGCCCCCGATCTCGACGGGTCCTTCGAGCACGGGCCGCGCCTGGTCGAGCAGGGGCACGGCGACCACGATCGTGGACAGCGAGCTCAGGATGGCCAAGAGCGCCCCTGACACCTGCGCGAACGCTACCGTGAACTCCATGTAGCTGCCGAGGGTTACCGAGCCGAGGCCTCTGGACGCGACCACGGCGACGATGGCAAGCGTGCCGAGCGTGGTCCACACCGTCATGAAGACGGCGATCCCCGCCACGACCCGTCCAGCCCGATAGGTGACGCGCCGCTGGTCGGCGAATACCCGGGCCCAGACAGCGAAGGCCCGTGACTCCGCGGCGGCGACGCGCAGCTTGTAGATGCCGCTCAGCAGCTCGAGCGTCAGGCCCTGGGTGCGGTTCATTGCCGCGAGCTGACGCCGGGACAACCGGATCTCCACCACGCCTACCCCCCAGATCACGGCGAGCTCGATCAGCACGAGCCCGACGCCGACGAGGAGCAGATCCGGGCCGGCCGCTCCGAACAGCGCGAGGTTGAACAGCGAGAAGGCGCCGTTGAGCACGATCGTGACGGTCGAGTAACTGATAAGGTCCTGCACCGTCTCGAGGCTTTGCACCCTGTTGGTCAGATCTCCCACGAGGTACCGGTTGTAGAAGCCGACCGGCATCCGCAGCAGCCGGTCCCACAGCGACGCCTGCGACGCCCCCTCGAAGCGCGCGGCCACCCGGAGGAAAGCGACACCGGTCGCCACCGACGCGATTGCGACCGACAGTGCGACGACTATCAGCGTCGTGACCGCCGCGAGCAACCGCCCGCGCTGATTGTCGGGAACGACCTCGTTGAAGATGACGCCCGTCAGGATCGGCGTCACGAGGCTTGCTACTCCGGTGAACGAGCCGAAGAGCACGAGCCTCCCGAGGTCGAGGCCCGAGTGCCGCAGGCCGATCCGCAGGAGATCTCGCACGCTGTGCGCCTCGCCGCCGAGCCCGCGGGACAGCACGAATGCCACTCCCGCGATATCCGGCGCGCCTTTCGCGTCTATTTTCCAGGACGTGCCCCGCGCGGGATCGAATGCCTCGTAACCGTGCCACTTCCGGGTGACCGCGAGCGGGCGCCCGTCGTCAGCGGCCGCGCACAGCATTGGCCCAGAATCGGCCTCCCACCAGCGCGAAGGCAACGACAACGAGCGCACCCGGCAGCCCGCCACGTCCGCGTATGCCCCGACCCGTTCGCGGGCACCGGCGCTGGCCGCGGCGTCGCGCAGCATGGGGTCCGCGCCGTCGAGCGTGACGCCGATATCGGCTGCGACCGCCATGAACGCGGCCAGGAGCGGGTCGCTGGCCGGGGCGCGGCGGGCCGCACCGCGGGCGGTTGGCAAGACCTCAGCGAGCTCGAGCAGCGCGGCGTCACTCGCGGCGATGCCCCCTGCCATGCTTCGGCGTGTGGTTTCGACGCGGCGTGCCCGGGCCTGGTCGAAGTCCGCGGCGAGCGCGGCCGCGGCCGCCTCCATGAAGGCGCCGAGCCCGGCGGGGGCGTCCCCCGCGGCGAGCACGGCAGGTGTGGAAGCTGAGGTGAGTTCGAGCTGGCCGAGCGCCACTATCCAGCCGTTGGCCGACACCGGCGTCCACCCCGCGCCCGGTTCGATCATGGCCGGGTCGGAACCCGCCAGCGTGAACACATCTCCCTGACACCTCACCCAGGTGACGCCGGTGTCGGGGTGTACCGCGTCCGAAGGAGCCACCTCGGTCGAGCCATCGCCCCGCAGCACGCCAAGTCTCGAGGGCACGTAGCGATCGTGCGCCAGTCGCTGCCACATCGCCGACACCCAGTGCTCGATGCCGGGGACGGCATCCTGTTCGCGCGCGCAGAACTCAGCCATCGACACCGGCCGGACCCATGCTTCGCCGACGCCGGTCGCGAGCAAAGCGATCCGGGAGCGGGCGCCGCGTGCGATGCCCAGGAGGGATGCGCCAGGACCGAACGCTCCCAGCAGATAGCGATCGCCGGTGATCTGATCATCAGACGCCGCGGTCGCGAAGACGAGGACGTCGCCTTCCTCGACGATCCATGCCTGCGACGGGTCGTCGAGCTGGAGGATCCTGTTGGCCGCCAGCCGCGACG
The DNA here is from genome assembly GCA_963774825.1 of uncultured Actinomycetes bacterium. Lineage (GTDB taxonomy): Bacteria > Actinomycetota > Actinomycetes > Streptosporangiales > Streptosporangiaceae > DATBGO01. The sequence goes on from CAVZGW010000006.1 coordinate 773,901, forward strand.
CGTTCGCGGAGCGCAGCAAGCTCGGCGTGCTCGCCGCACCCGGTGCGCCTGGCGCGCCCGGCTCGGCCATGTCCTCAGCTCTCGATGAGCCGCTTGTAGTATCCATGTAGCTCCAGGAGAGATTCGTGCGTGCCGCGTTCGACCACCTTGCCCTGGTCAAGCACGATGATCTCGTCGCTGTCGCGGATGGTGCTCAGACGGTGGGCCACGATGAGGCAGGTGCAGCCACGCCGCCGGAGCGCGAGGTCAACCGCTTCCTCAGTGAGCGGATCGAGCGCGCTGGTCGCCTCGTCGAGGACAAGGAGCGCCGGACGGCGGCTCAGCGAGCGCGCTATCTCAAGGCGTTGCCGCTGCCCGCCAGAGAAGTTCCGTCCTCCTTCGTCTACCGTGCTGGCGATCCCACCAGGCCTGCCCAGGATGTCGTCAGCCAGCTGAGCGTCGCGGAGCGCCTCGATGACGTCTGCGTCCGGCACTTCAGCGTCCCAGAGCGTGATGTTGTCGCGCACCGTGCCCTCGAACAGGCTGATTTCCTGATCAACGAGCGCGACGCCGTTCGCGAGGACGGCGCGGTCGCGCGCGACGCGCGGGAAGCCGTCGATCAGAACCTCCCCGGCCCACGGCTGGTACAAGCCCGAGACGAGCCGTGACACGGTCGACTTGCCACACCCGCTCGCGCCGACGAGTGCGACGCGCTGACCGGGCAGGAGATGGAGGTCCAGCCCCTCGATGAGCGGTGGGTCCAGCGGGCTGTAGCCGAAGGTGACGCCGCGGAGCTCCAGCTCGCCGCGAACCGGCCGGTCGCCGATCGCCGCGGCCGCCTCGGTTACCCGGACTCCTGCGGCTAGCTCCGGCGCTTCGGACGTGTCAAGGATGTCGTCGATCCGCGTTCAGGTTGCCGGCCATTGACTCGATCGTGCCGCCCAGGCCGACAAACAACGAGATCGGAGCGAGGAAGCCGCCCATCAGCACCTGGAAAGCGATCAGTGTGCCCAGCGAGATGGTCCCGTCCATCACCTGCAGCGCTCCGATCCCGAGCACTGCGGCGGTCGAGACGGACGCGAGGAATTCCGGCCCGACGGCCAGCCCGATACCGGCGAAATTCGAGCGCTGGCCAGCTTCATCCAGATCAGCTAGCTTGCCGATCCACTTGCCGAAGATGCCGTCTTCACTGCCGCTCGCCTTCACCGACTCGATGAGAGCGATGCCGCCTGCCACCGCGCCGCTCAAGTCGCTTTTCGAACGGTTGACCCTTGCGGCCAGGTCCGTACGCGCTCTCGACCCCAGCTTCAGGACCACGACGTTGGCTGCCGCCGCGAGCGCCACGACGCCCAGCAGCGGCAGGTCGTAGACGGCCATCAACAGCGCGTAGAACGAGGCTGTGAACACGCCGAGGACCGCCTGCGAAAGCTGCCCCGACAACGTCCGGGCGATCTGGTCGTTGAGGGACGCCCGGAATGAAAGGTCGCCCGGCGCCCGCTGGCTGAAAAAGCCCGCTGGCAGTCGGAGCAAATGGTCGATGGTCTCGGCCGACATCCGCAACGACAGCTTCGTCTGCATCCGTAGCAGCGTCACCTGTTGCAACGACGAGACGACCAGCTGCATGAACGCCGCCATCGCGATGCCGATGATGATCGCCGGAAGCCACTCCGTGCGCTGACCGACGAGGTAACTGTCCACGAACGCACGGGTAAGGGCCGGCACCGCTATCCCCGGCACGACGAGCAGCAGGCCGGCGGCTACGGCAAATGCCAGCCCGGCACGGGTACGTCCCAGCCTCCGGAGCAAGGCCGCGGACAGGCCCGGCCGCTTGCCGCCGGGCTGGAAACCGGGACTCTTTTCGAACGTCAGGACGATCCCGGTGAACGACTCAGAGAACTCCTCGTTGCTGACGACACGGGGACCTGTCGCGGGATCGTTGAGATGGACGGTGCCTCGCCCGAAGCCGTCGACGACGAGGAAGTGGTTGAACTCCCAGAACACAATCATCGGGAGGCTCATCTCATACAGTTCCTCCGGTTCACGGCGGAAGCCGTGCGGAACCAGACCGTATGAACGCGCGGCGCGCATCACATTCCCCGCCTTGCTGCCGTCACGTGAGATCCCGCACGCCGCCCGCAGCTCCTCGAGCGGCACGATCTTCCCGAAGTAGCCAAGCACCATGCCGAGCGACGCGGCTCCGCACTCCGTCGCCTCGAGTTGCAGCACGGTGGGAGTGCGCGCGCGTCGTCGGCGCGCCTGCACCGCTGGCGGCGGGGGCTCGGCTTCAGCGTCGGCAGGCGGTGGCAGGCTGGTGGGCGTCGTCACCGGAATGACCTACTGACCCGAAAACGTGATCGACGCCGGGCTCTGCTCCGAGACGAGCACCGTTCCCGACAGCAGGGTGCCCGGTGTCACGTCGAAGCTCGGGCCCGTGCCGGAGGTCCACGCGTAACCGCTCGGCGTGTTCGGGTTCCGCTGCAGGGTAACCGTCACCTCGAGCGGTTCCCCGAGATCATCGACGGCGCTGATCAGCCCGGGACGTTGGCCCACCAGGCCAACGAGCCCTCGCTGCGTGATGGGGAGCGGTGAGATGTCGGTCACGACGCCCGTTATGCTCCCGTACTGGCTCGATGAGGCTGTGCTGGGTGAGATGTCGGCGCGCATGCCCACCTGCAGCGATTTCCCCTCGCCCGCCCCGACGAACATGAGCGCCGACATCGGGGACTCGAGCGGCAGCATCTCCGCGATTGGCGTGCCGGGCCCCACGAACGTTCCGGGCGTGACGTAGATCTGGGCGATCGTGCCAGCAATGGGAGCGGTGACCGCCGATGTCCCCGCCGTGGGGCTCGTCAGCAATGCGATGGTCTGCCCTTCCGCGACCTGGATTCCCGTCACGATGGGCAAGCTCGTAACCGTCCCTTGCGACAGGGCAGTCGCCTCCACGACGCCGGACGCGGGCAGGATGATCCCGATTCCACTGACCGTCGTAGGAGCGGACCCGGCGATGGACCAGATCACGGCGGCGGCGATCGCGACCACGCAAGCGGTGAGCGCGATCCACAAGCGCGCGGATGTGATGGTCAGGAGGCCTTCGAGCGTGTCGTGTGCGCTGAGCCGTTGGAGCGCCTGCTGGCGGAACATTCCTGCAGGACCTGGAGGCCTGCCCGCCGCCGTCATGCCAGCCGCGGCCGATGGCCGGGCCCGGCGGCCGCGCCGGGCCCGGTCTGCGTGCCCGGTTCGGCCATTGCTGGCCCGTCGGCGTTCGTCTCGCCGGATTCAGTCATCGCGCCCCTCCGCACCCCGTGGTCGCCTCGCGTGCCGCCGTGCCCGGCCCCGGCGTCCGCACCGAGCCGACAGCGGCCGGCTGAATTCCGCCTCCTGTTTGCTTCAGCTGGACAACCGGCCACAGCTCGCCGATCTGCTGCCCCTGCGCGTCGATCCGGAACGCACCGTCGAGAGTGTGCAGCGAGCCCGACAGTGCCAGTGCCGCCTTCTGCAGGCTCCCCGGACCCAGCCCCTGAGCCCTCGAAAGGACCTCCTGTACCACCAGCCCTGTCGTGTAGCCAGGAATCGCATCCGCGACATCGGTCGCCGCGGCGCCCGAGCTTTCCGGGTGGGCGAGGAATTCGCGCTGGAACTGCGAGGTCGTCAGGCCCGCGGTGACATGCTGGTACGCCAGCAAGGGAGGGGCCAGGTAGGTGTAGGTCCCCGCGAGTGCGCACCTGGGCACGCTGGCCTCGAGCTGGGACAGCGCGGTCCCGGCATTGTCGGTGAACACCATCCGGTACGACGCGTGACTCACCGCAAGCTGCCGCATAAGGGAGATGTCATCTTCGGTGTAGCCGATCTCGACCACTGCGTCGGGATGCAGGGCCGAAAGGGCCGCCAGCTGCTTCGAATAGTCCGTGGTCTCGATGCTGGCGCTTCCCCCGGCGCCCGCCGCGTTCGAGGACGGGCTGCTGACCGGCAGCGCCGCGACTGGCGTGATCCCTTCGCCGAGGAGGTAATTCTGCAAGCCTGCAGATTGTGACTCCGCGAACGGACTCGTGTCATAGAGGATGGCGATCCTCGACACGCCGAGTTTCTGCATCGCGGAGGCCAGCTCCCCCGGGAGCACGCTGTCGCTGGGATCGCCAACCATGAGCGCGTCGCTGTCGCCGTTCCCGAAGATGCTCGTGGTGAAGAAGTTCGGATCTGTGGCCGTGGGATCGAAAAGGTAGACGTTGTTCTGCTGGGCGATCGGCACAGCGGGCGAGGTGAGGAGCGAGCCGTAGTCGGACACCAGCACGTCGACGTGACGTTGCTGCACGAGATCGAGGTACTCCTGCGCCGCGGTGGAGACGCTGCCCTGGTCGTCAAGGGCGACGATGCGCGCCGGCATCCTGCGACGCAGCGCGCGAACGTACACGCCGCCCGACGCGTTGACCTCGTCAGCCCAAAAGCGCAGTCCGGCTAGCTGCGCCTGCGACGGCTCGGCGAACGCGCCGACGCCTGCGTAGAGGGTACCGACTGTCAGCTCCGGGTGGCCCGCGGCCGGAGCTGAGCTATCCGGCCCGGGACCGCACGCGGCGATGCCGAGGATCAGGAATGCCGCGGGCACTGCCCGTATCCACCTGATACCCAATCAGTCACGCCCTGCCTGCGCTGACCGCGGACGCTGCGCTCCCCGGCACAGCTCGGCGATCACCTGCGCGAGCCCCACGGGGGGTCGCCCCGGGCGCGAAGCCACAGCGCCCGCCAGACCGCTCAGCACCACCATCAGCACGCGGCGGCTCATGTCGCGCCCCCTTGCGCCATCGCCGCCGGCCCTCCGAACCCCCGGACTCCCCCCGCGCCCTGAACCCGAAGTCCTTGACGCGATCGAGCCTTGTCAACTGATCAGATCACTCCTTGTTATACCATCATTACGTACAGTAACCATCACGCGTGCGTGACGGTAGACCAGCCCGCGGGGCTAACGTCCGGCGGGAACCGGAACCCGTTCAAACGGGAAAACATCCGGGGCGACACGCATGGCCACCGTCAAGAAATGACCGGCACGCGGTGGCTCACGTCGCGCCCGTTGCGCCCCGTTGCGCCATCGCCGCTGGGACGCCCGAACCCCCGGACTCCCCCCGCCCTGAACCCGAAGTCCTTGACGCGCACTGTCAACTGGTCACTTATTGTTATATAATAATTACGTAAGGTAATCATCAGACGTGTGACGGTAAATCAGTCAGCGGGCTAACGTCCCGCGGGGAACCGGAACCCGTCTAGCGGGAAGACATCCGGGGGGGATACGCATGGCCACAGTCAAGGAAATGATCACCAAGGTCCAGCAGGACGCCAGCCTGCGCGAGGCGCTCGAGGCGGCAACCGACCAGGACGGCAGCATCGCCGCGTTCCGGGCGGCCGGCCTTGACGTGACCGCGCAGGACCTCGCGGACGCCAGGGCGTCCGCGCAGCAGGACGAACTCTCCGACGCCGACCTCGAAGGCGTGGCCGGCGGGAGGGATGACGCATATTCAGCTACTGCTGGTATAATGCTGACCTGATCGCCCCACCGGGCGCCCGCGCATAAACCCAGCAGGCGAGACCAGACAAGGCGGACGAGGAGCCCAGGGCAGGTCCACGTTGTGGATCTTGCTAGTCATGGCTCTCCTTATCGCGCGGCGGGACGCGAGGAGAGGATGCCCATCCTCGCCTCTTGCTGCGCGAAGGACCGTCCATAGCGACCCTGGCCTTCTCGCGGTATGAACAGTCCCCAAGCGTTGACCCAGTCGCCCCCCGCGCACCTGTCATGAATCCCGCGAAGGTAGCTGGTCAGCTTCGCCGCCCTCCGCGCCACCGCCGGCACGCGGCGGCTCACGTCGCGCCCCCGTTGCGCCATCGTCGCTGGCCCCCGAATCACCGGACTCGCGGACTTCCCAGCGCCCTGAACCCGAAGTGCTTGACGCGATCGAGCATTGTCAACTGGTCACTTTTTGTTATATAATAATTACGTAAGGTAATCATCGCATGTTTGATGGTAAATCAGCCCGCGGGCTAACGTCCCGCGGGAACCGGAACCCGTTCTAGCGGGAAGACATCCGGGGGGGATACGCATGGCCACAGTCAAGGAAATGATCACCAAGGTCCAGCAGGACGCCAGCCTGCGCGAGGCGCTCGAGGCGGCACTCGACCAGGACGGCAGCATCGCCGCGTTCCGGGCGGCCGGCCTTGACGTGACCGCGCAGGACCTCGCGGACGCCAGGGCGTCCGCGCAGCAGGACGAGCTCTCCGACGCCGACCTCGAAGGCGTGGCCGGCGGCGCTGCCCTTACAAACGAGTTCCAACTAGCCTTGGCAGCGCGCCCGGTGAGCTGATCCGGCAAGGTACATACCAGCTCCGCCGCAGGCACCCATCAGGTCCATCAGAGGCCGGTGGCGGCCCGGTCCGGTCCCGACCTGGCCGCCACCGGCCTCGCCGACCCGCGCCTGTTCGTTCCCGGGGATCCTTTCGGGCAGCGGCCTGACCGTCGAGGAACTGCAACGGCTGCTGTGACTCGCAGACCTCCCGGTAGCGCAACGGCATGACATTCCGCCCGGCGGCACGTGAGGACGCGTGCGCTGCCCTGTCGTGTGCCTGTCGCGGGTTGCATAGGTTTGCGGCATGAATAGTCCCACCGGCCAGCAGCCAGGCCTGCCCGATGCGCTGGCTGCCGTCCTGCGCCGGGCCGGCCGTGCGCGGCGCGTCGAGCGGGGAATGGAAAGGTAAAAGGTAACTAGATGCGGCTGGAACCCACCGAGCTGACGAGGGATGAGCAGGCGCTGCGCGAGGAGGTGCGTGCCTTCCTCGCCGCACGCCTGCCCGCGGGCAGCTACCGCCTCGGCCTGGGCACGAGCGGCGACGTCGATCCGCAGTTCTCACTCGACCTCGGCGCGAAGGGCTGGCTCGGCATGGCGCTGCCGAAGGAGTACGGCGGTGGCGGGCGGAGCGCCGTCGACCGGCTCGTCGTCGCCGAGGAGCTGCTCGCGATCGGTGCCCCGGTGGGCTACCACTGGGTGGCCGACCGGCAGTCCGGCCCGAACATCGCCGCCAGCGGCACCGCGGAGCAGAAGCGGTACTTCCTGCCCCGCATCGCGCGCGGGGAGCTGTGCTTCGCGATCGGCATGAGCGAACCGGATGCCGGCTCTGACCTCGCCTCGGTCCGCGCCAAGGCCGCCCCGGCCGACGGCGGCTGGGTGATCAACGGCCGCAAGATCTGGACCACCGCAGCGTACGTCGCCACTCACATCCTCGGCTTGTTCCGCACGTCCGGCGACCGCTACGGCGGGCTGACCCAGTTCATCGTCGACCCGACGTCGGAGGGGCTGACGGTCTCGCGGATCCCGTTCATCGACGGCACGCAGGAGTTCTGCGAGGTCGCGTTCGAGGACGTCTTCGTGCCCGACAGCATGCGGCTGGGCGCGGTCGGAGCCGGGTGGGGCCAGAACACGGCGGAACTGGTGCTCGAGCGCGGCGGCGTCGACCGGTGGATGTCGCTGGTGCCGGTGCTGGAGCACTGGGCGGCGAACGTCTCCGGGCGGGTGCCCGGATGGGCGCAGGCCGACCTCGGGTCGATCACCGCGCGGTGCTGGGCGTTCCATGGCATGTCGCTGGCGATCGCGCGCATGGTCGATGAGGGGCTGTCGCCCACGATGGAGGCCGCGCTGGCGAAGGAGATGGCCACCCGCTTCGAGCAGGAGTGCATCGAGATCGTCACCCGCCACTACGGCCGCACCCCGCAGCTGACGTCACCGGACCCGCAGGAGTCGCTGCTGGCCCGCGCGATCCTGACCGGCCCGTCATGGACGATCCGCGGCGGCACCACCGAGATCCTGCGCAACATCATCGCGAAGGGACTGACCCGGGCATGAACCAGAATCTGGAGCTGACCGGGCTGGTCGATGAGTTCTTCCGCGAGACGTTCGGCCCGGACGTGATCACCGCCGTCGAGCGGGACGGGCTGTCTGCCGCGCTGTGGAACGCCACCGAGGAACTCGGCCTGCCATTGATCGGCATCGCCGAGCAGAACGGCGGCTCCGGCGGGACGCTGCCCGAGCTGCTCTCCGTGCTGCAGGGCGCCGGCCGGTGGGCGGTGCCGCTGCCGCTGGCCGAGACCAGCCTGGCCGCGTGGCTGCTCGCCTCCTGCGGAGCGCAGGTACCCGCCGGCCCGATGACCGTCATCCCCGATGCGAGCGGACTACAGCTGCGCGGTGACCGGCTCACCGGCGGCGCGCGAGCGGTCCCGTGGCTGCGCGGCGCGGTCCGGGTGGTCGCCGTCGTGGACGGGCGCATGGCCGCGGTCGATCCGGCCGCCCTCGACGTGACGCCGGGCGCCGACCTGGCCGGCATGCCCAGCGACCTAGTCACCGCGTCCGGCGTGCCGGCGACGACGTACGCCGCCGACGTCTCCGCCGACGACGTGCTGCTGCGCGGGGCGCTGCTGCGCTCGGCGCAGATCGCCGGCGCTGTCACCGGCGCGTACGAGGTCACCCGCAGCTACATCAAGGAGCGGGTACAGTTCGGCAAGCCGATCGCCCAGTTCCAGTCGGTGCAGATGCACCTGGTCGAACTCGCGCAGGCCGCCACCCTCACCACGCTGTGCGTGGAACGCGCCGGGCGGGCCGCCGCCCTGGGAACAGCGTCGTTGGAGATCGTCGCCACCAAGTCGGTGGCCAACCGGCACGCGGGGCTGGCCGTGCGCGCCGCGCATCAGGCGCACGGCGCGATCGGCATGACCCGCGAGTACCGGCTGCAGTACCTCACCCGACGCCTGCACACCTGGCGCGGTGAGTTCGGTGACGAGACCAGCCTCAACCTGCGCCTCGGCGCCGCGATGGCCGACTCGGGCGGTATCATCGCCGCTGCCACCTCCGTTGCCTCGACCGTAGGAGTCTGACCGTGGCCGACCAGGTCACCGTCACCGAGGACGGGCACGTCGCCGTCATCGAGATTAACCGGCCGCCGGCCAACTACTTCGACCGCAAGCTGATCGCCCGGATCGCCGACACCGCCGCCGATCTGCAGGCTGGCGGTACGCGGGCGATCGTGCTGTGTTCGGAGGGCAAGCACTTCTGCGCCGGCGCTAACTTCGGCACCGGCAAGATGGCCGCCGACCGCGAGCGCGAAGCACGGGAGCTGTACCGCGAAGCGGTGCGCGTCTTCGAGATCGCGGTTCCCGTCATCGCGGCCGTGCAGGGCTCCGCGGTCGGCGGCGGCGTCGGGCTGGCGTGCGCGGCCGACTTCCGCGTCGCTTCACCATCGACGAAATTCCACGCCAACTTCTCCGCGCTCGGCTTCCATCAGGGCTTCGGCCTGAGCGTCACACTGCCCGAGATCGTCGGGCCGCAGCAGGCGATGGATCTGCTCTACGCCAGCCGCCGCATCGACGGGCAGCGGGCGCTGGAGACCGGCCTGGCCGACCGGTTGGTGCCCGACGGCACACAGCGCAGCGAAGCGATCGCCTGGGCCGCCGAGATCGCCGAGCGCGCCCCGCTGGCCGTGCAGTCGATGAAGTCGACACTGCGCGCGCCGCTCGTCCAGAAAGTCCGCGCCGTGCTCGAGCGCGAGCTGTCCGAGCAGGCCCGGCTGTGGGCCACCGAGGACAGCAAGACCGGCATCGCCGCCAGCCTGGCACGCGAGAAGCCGGTGTTCACCGGCCGCTAGCCGGCCGCCTTGCGCTCGCTGCCTCTGCCTGGCTGGCCGTTCCGGGGAGGAGGCGGCGTAGCCACTGCTGCAGTTCGGCGAAGTCCGCGTCGATGACGGCCTGATCGTGACGCGCGGAACCGTCCGGCGGCCTCGCTGACGGCGAAGCCGAGCACGGCCGTGCTGAGCAGGCGTTCGGTGCGCGCGACGTCGGTCTCGGGGACGCCGGCCTGGCGCAGCGCCTGGTGGATGGCGTCGCGCACGCCCATCGCCGCCAGGGTGACGGCCGGGCGGGACAGCAGCAGCGGGAACACGCCGGGGTGGCGGCGGGCCGTGGCGCGGATCCCGGCGGCCAGCGCCGCCAGGAACTCATCCCACGGCAGCTCACGCGCGGGCAGCGGGAACTCGGTGAGCAGCACCTCGACCAGGCCATCCAGGAGGGCGGCCTTGCTGGCGACGTGCCGGTACAGCGCCATGGGCGTGACCTGGAGGCGCCTGGCGACGGCGTGCATGGTGACCGCGTCGAGTCCCTGGTCATCGGCGATCGCCAGGGCGGCCTCCAGGATCACCGCCCGCCCGATCTGCGCTGCCCGGCCCATCGCGCCCCTAAAGTATATAGTGTATGCTTACATCATATACTAAGCGGAGGCTACCATGCGAGTCCTGCTCAGCGACGGAACCGGGCTCACCGCCCGGCAGTGCGCGACCCTGCTCTCCCGGCCGGCCACCGGGTTGAGGCGCTGTCCCCCGACCCGCTGTGCCTTTGCCAGTTCACCCGCGCACGTCCGGCGGGTGCACCGCGTCCCGGCCTACGGAGCCGATCCCCTCGGCTGGCTGGATGCCGCCCTCGCGGTCGCCGGGCAGCAGCACGCCCAGGTGCTGTTCCCCACCCAGGAGCAAGTCGCGGTGATGTCGCTTGCGGCGCAGCGGCTGCGCGATGCGGGCCTGCTCACCGCGGTACCCGAGTTCGCCGCGCTGGCCGCCGTGCAGGACAAGGTCACCGCCTTCGCGACCCTCACCCGGCTCGGCCTGCCGCAGCCCCCGGCGACCGTCGCCGCCAGCAGAGCCGAACTCGGATCAGCCGGGCCGCTGCCCATGTTCGTGAAGACTCCGATCGGCACCGCCTCCGCTGGCGTCTGCCAGGTGACCACCCCCGGGCAGCTAAGGCGGCTCGCCGACCAGTACGACAACGACGGCATCTTCGCGGCCGGCAGCGTACTGGCCCAGCAGCCCGTCACCGGGCCGCTGGTCATGGTGCAGTCCGTGTTCGCCCGCGGCGAGCTGATCGCCTTCCACGCCTGCGAGCGCACCGGCGAGGGAGCGGGCGGCGGCGCCAGCCACAAGCGCGGCATCGAGCTGCCCGCCGTCGCCGAGCACCTCAGCGTCCTGGGCGGCGCTCTCGGCTGGCATGGCGCCCTGTCCGCCGACGTGATCCTCAGCCCCGGCGGCCCGCAGTTCATCGACATCAACCCCCGCCTGGTCGAGCCCGTCAACGCCTACCGGTCCGGCGTCGACCTGGTCGGCGCGCTCCTCGACCTTGCGTGCAACGGCACCGCCGAACCCCAGGCCACCGGGCAGCCCGGCGTGCAGACACACCAGCTGCTGCTGGCCATCCTCGGCGCTGCACAGCACGACGGCCGCCGCCGGGACATCGCCCGCCAGCTATGGGCTGCCGCATGCCACCAAGACGGCTACCGCGCAAGCACCGAAGAGCTGACGCCCCTGCGCCACGACCCGCTCACCATCGTGCCCGTCGCGGTCGCCGCCGTCGCCACTCTGATCCGGCCAGCCACCTGGCGCCATCTCACCTCCGGCAGCGTCGGCGCCTACGCGCTCACTCCCGCCGCCTGGCACCACATCACCCAGCAGGCCGCTGAGACGACCGACGCCCGGCAACCGGCCGGAGCCGCGTCCGCCGGCAGGCCGGTGCGGGCCGCTGGTTATCCGAACTGGCCGGGCTGGTAGTCGCCGGCGGGCTGCCGGATGATGACGTTCATGCGGTTGTAGGCGTTGATGAGGGCGATGACCGCCACCAGCGCGACGAGCTGGTCATCGTCGTAGTACTTGGCCGCGTTCGCCCAGGCCTCATCGGTGACGCCACCGGCGGCGTCGGCGATGCGGGTGCCCTGCTCGGCGAGTTCCAGCGCGGCCCGCTCGGCCTCGGTGAAGACCGTCGCCTCCCGCCACGCCGCGACCAGGTTCAGCCGCTGCTGGCTTTCCCCGGCGTGCAGGGCGTCCTTGGTGTGCATGTCGGTGCAGAAGCCGCAGCCGTTGATCTGGCTGGCCCGGAGCTTCACCAGCTCCTGCGTCGCGGCCGGCAGGGCCGAATCATGCAGGACGGCCCCGGCCGAGTTGATGTGCTTGACGAGCTTCAGCGCCAGGGGGCTGCCGAGGTAATCGAGACGGGCGTCCATCGTCATCTCCTTGCCGTTCCTCGCGGGTCACAGCCTGAGCCGGTGGCCCGCTGGATGGTGTGTTCTTCTCGAGCAGTACGACGACACAGCCCCGCGGAATGTGAGGTCGACGCGCCCGGCCTCACAGTCCGGTGCGCTGTCTCGTCGGACCTGGTGAGGGCAGATGCGAGCAGGGAAGGGACGGCACCATGAGCACCCGATCCGGGCCAGGAGACGGCCGGCCCGACCCGGGCCTGGACGCGATCATGAGCGAGCGGCGTCAGCTGATCAATCTCGCCTACCGGCTGCTGGGCTCGCTGGCCGAGGCCGAGGACGCCGTCCAGGAGACCTACGCCCGCTGGTACGCCATGTCCCGGCAGCAGCAGGACGCCATCGAGATCCCCCGGCGCCTGGCTGACCACGGTCGCCAGCCGCATCTGCCTGGACCTGCTCGGCTCGGCCCGGGCCCGGCGGGAGCGCTACGTGGGCGAATGGATCCCCGAGCCGCTGCCCGACCCGGCCGAGTGGATCAGCGGGCGGCCGGGCGGCGCCGCGGCCGACCCGGCCGACCGGGTCACCCTGGATGAGTCGGTCAGCATGGCCTTCCTCGTCGTGCTCGAATCGATGACCCCGGCCGAGCGCGTCGCGCTCATCCTGCACGACGTCTTCGGCTACTCCTTCGCCGAAGTGGCCGAGATCACCGGCCGCACCCCGGCGGCCTGCCGCCAGCTGGCCTCCTCAGCCCGCCGCCGCATCCGCGCGTCGCAGCCTCCCGCGACCCCCACGGCCCGGCAGGCCGGCCTGGTCAGGGACTTCAAGCAGGCCTGGGAAGCCCAGGACATCGACGCCCTCATCGGCCTCCTCGACCCCGGCGCCACGGTGATCGCCGACGGCGGCGGCCTGGTCAGCGCCGCGCTGCACCCGATCGAAGGCGGCGAGCAGATCGCGCGCTACGTCGCCGACATCGCCAGCCGGGCACCCGGCAACCTGACGATCCTGGAGCGCACGGTCAACGGCCAGCCCGGCCTGGTCGCCCAGCAGGACGGCGTCACCGTGACGGTGTTCGCGTTCGACATCGCAGGCGACCGGATCACGCACATCTGGGCCGTGCGCAACCCCGACAAGCTCCGGCCCTGGACGGCGCGCTGACCCGCGTCTACCTATCATCGGCTCGATCCCGGGGTCGCCGCGATCATGCGCCAGCACAAGATCCCAGTCCGCGCCGCCGCCGTTCAAGGCTCCCGGCCTGGCCGACCCGCTACGTCCAAGGCAACGCTGATCCCGTCTCGAGCAGGGTCTTCAGGCTGGAAAGCACGGCAGGCCACCCGTCCGAGATTCCCCGGAGGACGTCGCTGCCAGGCTCGAAGCCGTCGTGGACGACCGTGAGCTTGACCACACCCTGCCCGGCGTCCTCGATCCCGAAGGCCACCTTGGAGCGGGGCTCAGCGCGCCAGGCGTCACCGGTGGCTTCATCCATGCCCACCTCGGCGGCCCACTCGGGCGTGAAGGTATGCCAGGTGTATGCCAGCCGACGACGGGGATCGGACTCGAGGATCACCTGTTCGGGGTCACTCACGACGAGCCCGACCTCCTCGTGCGCCAAGTCGTAGCTCGAGCCCTTCTTCCAGTCCGAACGGAAGGTCTTCGCACCAGCCCTTTGGTGCCGCCAGTAGCGCTTCGTGACGGTGGGGTCGGTGAGGCCCTGCCAGACCCGCTCGGGCGTGGCGTGGATGTACGTCGTGTAGGTAAAGCTCGTCATCTGGTCGTTGCGTGCAGTCATTGCCATGCCTCCAGGACGTGGGCCGGCCGAGGTGTGCCAGCCATGCGGGAAGCTCTCATACCAGCGGCCGCGAGCAGGGCGAAGGCTCGCCGCGCTCCCAGGATCTGCATGCCTTCCTCCTTCTCAATGTGCAACCAATGGTAGCAAGTGGTGGCCCAGATGTGCAACAACAAGTTGCGCATGGCCTGTGCTCATGGTCAGTATCAACTGCAAGCATTGGTTGCATGTCTATCTCCAACGTGCTACCGTGGGTTGCAGTTCTGGAGTGGGAGTAACGGATGACCCGCATGCGACGCCAAGTGGCGGCACCCGCGGCCAGCGACAGCCGCCGGTGTGATCAGGAAGGGACCGGAGACTGATGGCTGACCTGGTGATTGAGCGGGAGGTCCTGATCGCGGCACCTGCTGAGGTGGTCTGGCGCACCATCACCGAGCCTGATCAGATGAGCCAGTGGTTCGCCGACCGGGTGGAACTGGTCGTGGAACCCGGCGCGCATGGCTTCATGGGGTTCGGGGATCAGGGCGGCCCGGTCGTCGTGGAGACGGTCGATCCGCCGGCTCGCTTCTCATTCCGCTGGAATCATCCCCGCGGGGAGGAACCAGTGACCGGCAACTCGATGCTCGTCGAGTTCACGCTGACGCCGGAAGGCGACGAGCGGACCCGTCTTCGAGTGTCCGAAAGCGGCCACGAGTTGCTCGCCTGGCCGGACGCGGAGAAGCAGCGCTATGCCGACGAGCACCGGGGCGGCTGGGCCGAGTACCTGGACCGCCTCACCCGCATACTCGCGAAGCGCCAATCGGGATGACAGCGCAGGCCGATGACGAGTTGTGGTCGGCCATCGCCGATCCGTCTCGTCGCCGGGTCCTCGACCTCCTGGTCAGCAACGGTGACGTCAGCGCCAGCTGGCTCTCCGGCCACGTGCCCTTTTCCCGCCAGGCGGTCTCCAAGCATCTGGCCGTGCTCGAACAGGCCGGGCTGGTCAGCCGGCGCAAGCAGGGCCGGGAGGTTCTCTACCAGGTAGAAGCCGACCGTCTCGACCAGGCCGCCCGGGCCATGGCTGACCTCGCGGCGCAATGGGACCGGCGACTCGACACGATCAAGAGGCTCGCCGAAGCGGCGCACGCGCAAGCAAAGAAAAGCGACGGCTCCGACAATCCCATTCAGGGGGAATGACATGAACAATGGGCCGGCCGCGACTCGGCCGGCGGCCGCGGCGCAGGCGGGAGAAAGAATCTCGCCTCTTGGGTGAACCGGTTGCCGCCAGAACGCAATAGAGAAGCGATGGACGACGATGAGCTGATCGCCGCGGTGGCCGGCGGTGACGACGCTGCGCTGCGGGAGCTGTTCGCGCGGCATGCACCGTGGCTGGCGGCCCGGCTGCGGGCGGTGCTGCCCGCCGCCGAGGTAGAGGACGCGTTGCAGGAGACCTTCCTGGCGGTGTGGCAGGGCGCGGGCGGCTACCGGCCGGCCGGTGCGGCCGGGGGATGGCTGTGGGGGATCGCCCGCCGGCAGGCCGCGCTGCTGCTGCGCCGCCGCGGGCCCGCCGCCGTGGTGCTGCCTGCCGTGTTCACGCCGGCCGGGCAGCAAGCGGGCGACCCAGCGGAAGCCGCCCTGGCGCGGGCCGACCTGGAGAGGCCGTCAGCCGCCCTGGGCCCGGCCGGCGAGCTGGAACGCGAGGTGTGGCGGCTGAGCTACGTGGAGGACCGGCCGGTGGCGGAGGTCGCGGAACTGCTCGGGGTGCCGGCGGGCACCGTGAAAAGCCGCGCCCACCGGGCGCGGCGCTGCTGCGGGGGTCTTGCGCGGCGGCCCGGCGACGGGAGGAGGGACGAAATGAGCGGACACCGATGCGGTCCCGCCCGATGTCGACCTGGGCCGCGTGTGGCTCGGGGTGGCGGCGCAGGTGTGGCGGCGCGAGCCGGGCTGGGCGGAGCGGGCGGCCGGGCGGCTGCTGCGCTCGCCGGGGCTGGCCCGGGCGCTGGTGACGACGCCGTCACTGCTGCTGGGGTGGCTGATCGCGACCGCCGTGGTGCTGGTCGCCGGGGTACTCGCCACGCTGGGGACCGGGACGCCGTACGTGCCGCTGCTCGCTCCCGCGGTCGCCGCGGCGGGCATCGCTTACGCCTACGGGCCGGGCATCGACCCGGCGTGGGAATTGTCGCGGAGCCTGCCGGTCAGCGACCGGATGGTGCTGCTGGTGCGGGCGCTGGCGGTGTTCGGGCTGAACGCGGTGCTCGGGCTGGCCGCCTCGGCTGTCTCGGGGGTGGCGGCGGCGGTGACGTTCGGCTGGCTGGTGCCGATGACCGCCGCCTGCTGCCTGGCGCTGGCCGCCGCGACGCTGACCCGGTCGGCGAACATCGGCGTGGCGGCGGCCGTATCCGGCTGGGTGATCATGCTGCTGGCCGGGCAGGCGGCCGCCGGGCGGCTCACGGCCGTGGTCACCGATTCTTCGCTGATCCTTCCCTATCTCGCCTTCGCCGCATGCTGCGGCGCTGTCGCGCTGTACGCGACCAGGATCCCGAGAGGAACCTCATGAACGTCGAGCTCACCGACCTGACCAGGCGGTTCGGGCGGACCACAGCGGTGGCCGGAGTGACACTGGATGTCGGCCCCGGGGTATTCGGCCTGCTTGGCCCGAACGGGGCCGGCAAGACCTCGCTGCTGCGGATGATGGCGACGGTGATCCCGCCGAGCTCGGGCCGGCTGCGGCTGCTCGGCCGCGATCCCCGCTGTTACGCACCGCGGCGGGAGATCCGGCGCAGGCTCGGTTACCTGCCGCAGAGTCTCGGCTACTACCCGGGGTTCACGGTCGCGGAGTTCGTCGAGTACTTCGCGCTGCTCAAGGACATGCCGCCGGGCCGGGTGCCGGCCGCGGTGGCCACCGCTATCGAGCAGGTCGGCCTGGGCGACCGGGCGCGCGCCAAGCTGCGAACCCTGTCGGGCGGGATGCTGCGCCGGGCCGGTATCGCGCAGGCGATCGTGAACGACCCGGACCTGCTGCTGCTTGACGAGCCGACCGCGGGGCTGGACCCCGAGCAGCGGGTAGCGTTCCGCGGCCTGCTGCGTGAATTCGGCCTGCGGGCCACCGTGATCGTCTCCACGCACCTGGTCGAGGATGTGGGCGCCGCCTGTACCCAGGTGGCGCTGATGGAGCAGGGCCGAATCGTCTTCCACGGCACCCCGGCGGAGCTGACCGCCCAGGGCGAGGGCAGCGGCGCAGCGGGTGACGCCCCGCTGGAGCGCGGCTACAGCGCGGTGCTCGCGGCGGCGCGGTCGGTCACGGCGGCCCGGGCATGACCGCCGCGACCAGCACCCCGGTGCGCCGCGAGCCGCCGCGCGTGCCGCGGTCCGTCCCGCTGTCCGCGGCCCGCTTGCTGCGGCTGGAACTGCGCCGCAACACGATGCCGTGGATCCTGCCGCTGATCGCCGGGCTGTTCTGGTTCGACTCCTACCGGCCCAGCACTACCCAGCCGCCGATCTGGGTGGTGCGGACGTTCTGGAACATGGGGCAAGGGCACACCATCATCGACTTCGGGCCGTTCGTGGCCGGCATGGCCGCCTGGATCGGATCGCGGGACGGCCGGCGCGGCATCGCCGACCTGGTGACCGCTACCGCGCGGCCGCGCTGGGCCGCCCAGCTCGCCACCTGGGCCGCGACCGCCATCTGGACGGTGGCGGCCTACCTGGTCTTCGTGGCCGTCCTGTTCGGGATCTATGCGCATCAGGGGGTCCAGGGCTCGCCGCCGTGGTGGTGGGTGGCGGTCGGAGCGGCCGCCGTGACGGCGTTCTGCGCGGCCGGGTTCGCGGTGGGTGCCTCATTCCCCAGCCGGTTCGCCGCGCCAGTGGCCGCGTTCGGCGCGTTCCTGGCTCTGGTCATGTCGTCGCAGACCGGGTTCAGCCACACGTCAGGATGGGCGCTGATCCTGCCGACCAACTCCAACGGCAACTACCAGCTCCCCTCGGGGATCTTCTATCCCTACCTGCCCGACCTGCCGATCGCCCGGGTGATGTTCCTGGCCGGGATCGCGATCGCGGCCCTGGGCCTGCTCGGCCTGCCCGCCGGGCCGGCGGCCCGTGGCTGCGCCGGGCCGCCGCGGCCGTCACGCTGGCGGGGGTAGCGGCGGCCGGGACCGCCCTCGGGCTGGCGGAAACCGCCCGGCTCGGATCGCACGGCATGGTCATCCCCGCACTGCACGACGCGGCTAATGACCAGCCGAGCCGCTACACCCCGGTCTGCGGCCAGTCCGCCGGGATCGCCGTGTGCCTGAACCCGGCCTACCGCAAGTTCCTGCCTGCCGTCACCGCCGCGCTGAGTCCCGTGCTCGGCGAGGTGACCGGCCTGCCCGGCGCGCCAGCCCGGGCCACTCAGGTGGCCGGGGTCTACTCGAGCGCCGATGGCGGGCCCGGCGCACCGATGACGATCAGCGGCCAGCCGCCGGTGCTGGGCCTGCCACTCGACTCGCTCAACCTGCCTGGCGGGTTCGGCGGGACCGCGACGCAGTTCGCTGAGCAGCTCAAGCTGCTGGCCGCGCACGTGCTCGCCGGCGCCAGCGCCGGCCCGGGCACGCCCGCGCAGCAGGCGGTTCAGGCGGCCCTGCTGCAGGGCGCCGGCGTGCCGTTCAGCGCGCAGCCCGGAGTCCTTTCCCTGGTCGGGCTTCCGTCGTGGGCGAGCTCAAGCTTGCCGCCGAACGGGAACGCGAACGGGCCGGGGCCGGCGACCGGGCCGGTCTATGCCGCGGCCGGGCGGCTCGCGGCGCTGTCGCCCGCGGCCAGGCACGCCTGGCTCGGCGCTCACCTCGGCGCGCTGCGGTCCGGCCAGCTCACGCTGGGGCAGCTGCCGTGACCGCCGCCGGGGTCCACCGGCCGCCACCGGGAGCCGCTCAGGCCCGCCTGGCTTCCTGGCCCGCCCCCGCCTTGCTGCGGCTGCCGTGGCTGTACCTCATCAGCCGCCGGGTCCCGGCTGCGCTTGGCCTGCTGGCGGCCCTCGGCGCGGTGCTGTGGGCCGCGCTGCACTGGAACTGGTCGGTGGCCGGCGGACCCGCCGCGCGGCAGCTGATCCCGCTGGTGATCGAGACCGGGGCGGCCGCGGTCATCGCGGTCACGACCTACGGCCCGTTCGGCGATACTGAGCGGGCCACCGGCCGCTGGCTGCCCTGGCTGCGGCTCGGCACGGCCCTACTGCTCACCGCGGCCGCGGCCGGCGCGCTGGCCGCCGGCGCCACCGGCGGGTACCTTCCGGGCGGCACCCTGGCCATGCTCCGCAACCTCGCCGGGATGACCGGCACCGGCCTGCTGGCCGCGGCCGTGCTCGGCGGCGCGTTCGCCTGGACCGGCCCGATGGCCTACCTGCTGATAACCGAGGGCGCGCTCGCCGGGGCCTGGACCACGCCGTGGGTCTGGCCAGCCCGGCCGCCGCGCGACCTCGGCGGGGCGCTCTGCGCATACGGCGTGCTCGCCGCCGGGATCGTGGCCATCACGCTCCTCGGCGCCCGCGACTCTACCCGCCGCCCCGCCCCCGAGTGAGCACCGGAAACGACATGGCCAGGTTCAGCGTGCCCAGCACAGCCGGGTGCCGCGCGAGAACCGCTGGAAAGGGGTTTGATCGGCGTCCTGAACAACCTCGCGCATGGTCAATCACTGCACCCCTCGCAAGGGAATTCCCAGCTGAAAAAACGGCCCCGCAATGCCTATGAATTCACTATCCGCGTGCGCATGCCATGATGGCCGGGCGGTTGAGGCATTAGCGACCAAGGACCGCTGAGTGCACGGGGCATGCTGCGTTATAGTGCTTCAAGGTCAGCTTTCCCTGAGCATACGCCCACGAGCATGAACAGAAATTAGGTACGTGGTCAGAAGTTATGACCTCGGCAGGCACACCGCTACGCCGCTCGGCGCGGCCCGGCTGGTACGGCAGCGGCTGCCCGACGAGGGCAAGAACAGTCCCCTCGGTCCTGGCTTCCTGGACGGCTCCGTCCGCTAGCGCCAGCCACTCCCGTGGCCTGGCATCCGATGGGGACTGCGCTGGTAGGTGTCGTTTGACGCGCACCCTGGCTCCGGGGATCTTGTCACTCGCCCGGCTGTCCACGTCATTCAGGGTATCCGCTGAGCGGAGGAGTGATTCTCTGTCGGTGCCGCCGGGCCACACCGGCCCACCATGCGGATCTGGAACGTCACGGCGAAGACGGCAGTGCGTCACCTATCCCCAGGTGCCAAGGAGCGAGTGAGGTCATGGAGATCGAAGCGGGCTACCTGGTGCAGCAGTCGGGATTACCGGGAGTTCCGCGCCAATCTCGGTCGCGAAGCTGGCCAACCTTTCGTGTCCTGGATGGTTCTCCAGGCAGGCGCGAGCCAGCTTGCGCGCCGCCTCAGCATCGCCGCGCCGATGTGCCAGTTTCGCCTGAACGAAGGTCAGCTCCGGGCCGCCCAGCGCCGGATGACCCGCCAGCCGGTCGAGCCGGTCCGCGGCCTCGGAACCATCCAGCCGGTCCAGCAGCAGGTCATGCCATTCGGCGAGGTGGCGTCCGCGCTCCCTGCGGCCCCAGTCCGGGCCGCCGTACTCCCGGGCGCGCCGGGCCGGCTTGGCCGCACCGGCGCGGGCGATTTCGTCCAGCGCCGCCAGGTAGCGGTCGGCGATGACGGTCCAGGCCTCGGGGGCACGCAGCATCCGGGCCAGAACGGTGGCCAGCGAGGTCTCCTTGTCGCTAACGTTGCCGTCACCGTGGCGGGTCCAGCCCCACCGGGACTCCCATCTGATCAGCTGCGGCGCCGCCCGCTCTGCGAACATCGCGAACCCATGCCGTTCTCGTACGGTTTCCCAGAGCAGCGCGACCGCGTCGGACACCACGAACCGCGCTGCAGCCATCGGGTCCTCGGAGCGGAAGTAGTCCACATCCCGCGTCTCGCACGCCACGTCAATGAGCAGCGCGAGCGCCGCCTCGGCCGGCCCGGAGTCCGCTGCGCGCAGCGCCGACTCGGCGTTGGCGGCCAGCCACCTGAAAGTGACCCGCCACTTGGTCCGGGCACTGGAAGACACCCGCCGGTCACCGGCGATGTACGCGCCCGCGCGGGCCAGCTCGGCGAACTCTCGAACCTCGTCCAGAACCAGTTCCGGGTCTGGTGGTACCGCGGCCTCGCGCTTACGGCGGTCCCGCTCGGCTGGGTCCAGCTCGGCCTCGATGCGCTCCCGCAGCGGCGCCGGCGCTCGCCAATACAGGCTCCACAACACCTTCGCGAGGCCGTCCTCGCCGAGTGGGGCGAGCTTGGCGAAGAACTCGTTCCGGTTCATCCGCTTGGCCGGCATGGCAGAGATGGTACGGCGGTTCCGGGCTCCATGCGGCTGCTCCGCAGCGCCCGCAATCACATCAAGGATCTAATCGGCAAGCACTGCCGCGCCTGCCCGATGGCCAGGCAGACGGCCTGACCGGAACACTTGCTGCAATATGTTCGGTATTCGGCCCGGCGCCAAGGCCGGTGATCCCGCTAGGGTGGGCCGATGCAGGGTGACAGGCGTGTCCTCGAGTTCCTGAACGAGCAGCTCAGCGCGGAACTCACGGCCATCAACCAGTATTTCCTGCACGCGAAGATCCAGGAGAACTCCGGCTGGGTGAAGCTCGCGGCGCATACCCGCGCGGAGTCGATCGACGAGATGCGTCATGCCGAGGTGCTCACCGACCGGATCCTGTTCCTGGACGGGCTGCCGAATTACCAGCGCGTGTTCCCGCTGCGCATCGGCCAGACAGTGACCCAGATGCTGGAGTCGGACATGGCAGTGGAGACGGAGGCGGTTAGCCGGTTGCGGGACGGCATCAAGCACATGCGCGGCGTATCCGACGTCACCAGCGCGAACATCTTCGAGTCGATCCTCACCGACGAGGAGAGCCATATCGACTACCTGGAAACTCAGCTCGGGCTCATCACCCAGCTCGGCGAGCCGCTCTACCTTGCGCAGCTCATCGAGTAGCCTGCCAGCCCCACCCGATTCAGGCGGGAACCTACCTGGACGGTGGGAGCGCATCGGCGAGCTCGCGGCTGAGCGGCGTGACCGGAGGCTGTGGGTGGGCGCTGAAGCAGCATGGCTTGTGCTTGCGCAGCAGCGCCTCGCCGTCGCGTTCCCACGAGAAGCCGGGTTTCTTCAGCAGGCGCTGGAAGACCTGGCTGGCCCGGGCGGTATCCGCCCCGGCCAGCCGGCGGAACGGCAGTGTTGAGATGCTGCGGTTCCTCAGGTACCCGAGCACCGCCTGCCGGTGCGTCTGGTCCGCCGCAAGTCCGGGATTCTCGAATGCTTCCTGCACCAGGGAGAAGTTGGCCAGCAACGCCAGCCCTTCCGTTTCGTCGCAGATCAGCGCGACGGTGGGGGCGCTGGCGAGGTCGCTGGGCACGTCGAACGCCGGGGTCAGGGCCGCGACGTCCGCCTCAAGGTCCCCTGCCGCCGAGCGGGTCTCGGCGAGCGCCCTGCGGGTGCGCCAGGTAAGGAAGCCATTCATCCGGGAAGCCACCTCCGACCCCGGCACGACGACAAGGTCACTGCCGAAGAACTCGATGAACAGCGCCCGCTGCCTGCGTGCCAGTTCCCAGCCCTGGGCCACCTTCCCGGGGTTGCGGAACACCAGCCGCGGATGTTCGGTTGCCAGTTCCGCTGCCACCCGGAGCATCGCGGCTCGCCCGGAAGCTGCGAACAGCTGCTGCGCCCCGCTGAGCATCCAGTCACCGCCAGCCGGGACGATCCGGGCGGTCATGAAGCACCCTGGCCGCATCGGCGCCAGGGCACCGGGCCCTGCGTTGGCACAGATCCGGTAGGTCAGCTCGTCAACGAGATTGGCGGCGATGATCGCGTCCCCGGCCCGCTCGCGAATCTCGAAGACTCCCTCCACCACGTCGCGCCAGCCGAGCAGCATCTGCCGATCCGCTTCCGTGAGCTCAGGATGCGCCGAGACGAAGACCTCGACCACCGTGCGGCCGTCGGCCAGCGGGCGCTGCAAGATGAAATGGTCGAGGAGATTAGCGAATTCATTCTCGTCGACGGCCCTGCTGCCATGGCCTTCCCAGACCGCCCTGTCAAGCTGCCGCGAAAGACGCCGCGAACAGGCGAACTCGACCAGTTGGCGCTTCAGCTCACTGCAGTGATACAGCAGCTCCGCCGCATCAGCCGGCACCGCGTCCCGCCCCATGGGAGCTTCCTCGCACTAGCCAGCCCCCCGGGGGCGTACGGGAGCATCTCGGCGGGAACGGAATCCACGGGCGGTGTTCCCGTCACCCCTGACCCATCAGAAGCTGCCGTGCTGTTCGGGCCAAGCGCCGGAATGTAGGGGATGAGCCCGCGCTGGAAGGCCTCCACCTGAACGTCCAGCGGAACGTTCCGGGCGTCCACGGCAAGACCATTCACTTCGATGAACCACAGCATTGGGTTCTGCGCGGCCACGTCGGCGCGCTGGAACTCCGGCGAGAGGTAATCGATCCGCAGCAGGTCGCGGACCTGCTTGGCCTTACTGCCCATGGTGCTCTTGGCCACGCCGAACGCCTCACTGAGCTGATCAGCCGCAATGTACAGCTCATTCGCGGGGTCGAACAGGAAGTTCGCCTGGCCCAGCGCATACACGATCCCGGCCGCCCACGTGGCCCGGCGGCCACCGGGCAACGGCGAGGGACGCTTACGCGCCAGCCTCGCCACCGCCCGCCGGGCGAGATCGGCATACTCCTCATCGAGGACAGCCAGGCACACCGAGTCGGTGATGCCGACGATCTCATCAACAACCGGCCGCAGCCCTTTGGGCACCTTCAGTTCGTCAAGCTCCATCGTGCAACCCCGCACTTACTGCTTCAGGCCACGGCGCCTTCCACAGTTCCTGCCGATGATTGGCGATCTCGCCGAGCTTTCCTGGGTTCAGCCCGAGTTCGCGGGCCATCTGCACGTGTGCGTGCGAGAGGTGGTACCGCTTGCGCGCCTCATCCCAGGCCTGAACCTCAGGCGGAAGCGCCTTCGGCGCCCTTCCCATGCCGCTCAGCCCGGCCAGTAACGATAGGCCTCGATCCACTCCGCCACCGGGCAAGCGTATCGGCACACACCGAGACCGATCCCCCGTTTGCGCGGGGACGACCAAGGCGGCATCCTGCCTTCCGAGCCGGAGGTCCTAATGGCAGTCCGGCCGGGGGCGGTTACTTGCGCTGGAGATGGTCTGCCTGCACTCGGGGGTAGCTCTCGACGTAGTTCTCCCCGGTACTGCCGTAGTAGGTGACGGTACGGGCGTCGAGGTCGACCACGTAGCGGACGACGCCGGCGCGGGCTTATTGACCGCTACAGCTATATGAGTAGAGTTACCGTTCATGCAGCGTAACCGTCCCCCGTCGCCACAGACGATCAACGTCTTGCGGGCGTTGGCCGCCGATCCGGCTCGGTGGCGCTACGGCTATGACCTGGCCACCGAGGTGCACCTTAAGTCGGGTTCGTTGTATCCGATCCTGGTCCGGCTCGCAGACCGTGGCCTGCTGGAAACCTCCTGGGAACCCGGCCAAGGCAGCCGGCCGCCCCGCCATCTGTACCGACTGAGTCCGACCGGCCGGGAGTTTGTGGCAGCGCTGACCGCCGCCCGCGTCGACCGGACGACCCTGAACCCGCACAATCGTTGGAATGAGGCGTAATGCTTGGTGGCCTGTTCTTCGTCCCTATGTTGGGCCTGCTGGGCATCGGCATAGCGCTGTACCGCCGTAACCCGCAGAGGTTCCTGGACGGCCCAACCGAGGACGCGCCGCTGCGGCTGACGCGCTGGGCGGTCGGCCTGCTGTCCCCGCAACGGGTCGAGTGGGGCCAGGCCATGCTCGGCGAACTCGGCCACCTCGACGGCCGGATCCGGCGGATGCGCTTCGCGCTCGGCTGCGTCATCGCCGCACTCGTGCTACCGCCATGGGGACGGGCCGCCGCAGGGGTATGGGCGGTGATCTTGCTCGCGGCCGGTGCCGTTGGTCTGTACGGCGGAATGGCGGCCCACTACCGGCTCGGCGGCGGCGACTGGATCGCGGCGGCGATTTTGGCCGTCTTCGTGATCGGTGTCCTGCTCGGCGCAATCGCCTTGGTACGCCGACCCGGTGTCGCGATTCCCGGCCTGCTCGGCGGCCTGTTCATCACCGTGACCTTTCTGACCCTGTCCGGGTTCACGTTCCTCGACCAGATCTTGCCGAATACCGTGCCCTGGCACCGGCTGGTGCAGGTGATCGTGGTGCCGTTCCTCGTGGGCGCCGCCGGCACCCTGTGGGGCCGTGACCCGATCGTCGGAAAGCGCATCGCCTGGCTCGCCGCCATCACCGGCAGCCTCGGCCTGTTCGTGTACAAGTCGATCGCGGTCGCCGCGATCGGAGGCGGCGGACCGTTCGACCAGGACGGCGGCGGGACCCTCCGGGGCACCATCAGCGACCGGCTCGGCAACAACCTGGTCCTCCTGGCCTTCACCACCCTGGTCTTCGCCACCGTTGGATGGGGCGGCGCCGCCGCGGCCGGCCGCCTGCTCCGCCGCACGCCCATACCGACAGATCACGGCCCGATCAGCCCGAACCCCGAAACCCAGCAGGAGGCGTAACCCCGATGACCACACCGGACCAGACGGGCCGAGCGGTTCCCGTACGACGTGGGCGCAGAACCGTGCGCATCGCGCTGCTGTGCCTCGTCGTGGCAGCGATACTGTTCCTCGCCGCCACCGGCTGGCTTAGCGGGCGCTGAAAATGGCCCTGGCTCACGTTAGGTGATCGGCGATAAGCCGGGCCGCCGATGGAGTACGCGCTGAAGCTGAACCGGCTAATCGAGCTGCAGATGCAAGGCTGTCCGCCATATGTCCGCGTGGACGGAGGCAGGCTAGTCAGCACTTTACGTGTTCTGGATCTTGCCCTACCGGGTCCAGCTCAGTCTCGCCGCGTCTGACCGCGACTTCATGGAACATGCAGGATGAGGGCGTCATCGACTGCCCGCAGATCCTCTGGATCGGAGGTCACGACATGCAGGTTGCGCTGCCGCGCGCAGAGGGCAACCGAGACATCGACCACATCGGCGTGACCCGACCTGCCGCACAGCAGGCCGACCGCGCGGGCGACCGGGTCGTCCAGGGCGACGACCTCCGTGCGCTCGTCGCCGAGCAGCGCGGCAATCCGCGCCTGCCGCGGTCCGCCGCGCCACGCCTGAGCAACGGCACCTGCAGGCACCGCGACTTGCCAGTCGCGCCGGTCGATCTCCTCCAGCAGAGCCTGCATCCGCCTGCTGCGGCGCTCGATCGCGATGAGAGCGCCGGCATCGAAAGTGATCGCGCCGGTCACTCGACTCCGAGCGCCCGGCGAGCCCAAGCGTAGTCTTCCTCGCTCGGCTGCCCGTCCTCAGCCCGCATGTCAGCGACCAGGCCGGTGATCGACCTAGTCCGCGCCGACTGCGCCATGGCATCGGCAATGTAGGCCGAGACCGAGGCAGCCCGGCCTTCGCGCACGGCCTGCCGCGCCTGCTCAGCCAATTCGTCCGGCAGGCTCACAGCCAGCTTAGTAGTCATACCAGCAATCTACCACAGTCATACCTGGGTAGTGCCGGGCGCCGGACGCAGACAGCGCCCGCACAGTTAGGCACCCGCTGCACAAACCAGCCTGCACACTCGCCGACTGCGTCGGTGCTGGCAGCAGCTGGCGCGGCCGGGCACCCCGCTCACCCTTCCGAACGGCTGAACCGAAACGACCCTGCCGCCACGCGCTACGGGTTAGAAGGCTGCTTGAGTACCGACGCCTGGTAGATCTGCTCGATTGACGACTCGAGCTGGGCGTTGAACTGCTCGTCGGTCTGGTCTTCGGTCAGCCCTTCGAGAAGCGCGCGCGAGAAGCTGGCGATGAGGGTGGGATCGCGTGCGAGCCGAGCGCAGGCCTCGTCACGGCTGTAGCCGCCCGACAGGGCGACGACCCGGAGAACGCGCGGGTCAGACGCCAGGTCGCCGTACAGGCCACGCCGGGTCGGGATGGTGATCTTCAGCATCACGGTCGCGCCCTCAGGCAGCGTCTCGACGTGCTTGGTGATGGCGTCGCGCAGCAGCGTCTCAGCCTGTTCCTTGTGCGGGCTGGAGATGCTGACCTCGGGCTCGATGATCGGCACGAGTCCGGCGGCCAGGATCCGGCTCGCGTAGTCGAACTGCTGATCCACGATCGCCGAGATCCCGGCCTCGTCGGCGTCCTTGATCACCGACCGCATCTTGGTACCGAAGATATGGTGCCGCTGCGCGCGCTCGAGCACATCATCGAGGGTGTCGATGGGCTTCATGAGCTGCACGCCGTCCTGCTCGGCGGCAAGCCCCTTGTCGACTTTCAGGAACGGCACCACGTTCTTCTCGTCCCACAGGTACCGCGCCGTCGGGACGCCGCAGACGTCCCGTTCCATCGTCTGCTCGAACAAGATCGCCGCAAGAACGCGCGAGCCATCAAACGCCGGGCTGGTCAGCACGCGGGTCCGCATGGCGTGGACCAGGTCGAACATCTCGGCGTCGGAGCTGTAGCGGTCCCGGCCGATCCCGTACTCGGCCAGCGCCTTGGGCGTGCTGCCGCCGCTCTGGTCAAGAGCAGCGAAGAAGCCGCGGCCAGACCTGACCTTCTCGGATTGAGTAGTGTTCACTCTTCCTTATTGTGGCACCACCCGCACAGGGCCGGCCCCCGAGGGCGGTCTCGGCGGTCAGGGCTTCATGTGCTCGTCGGTGCGGGTGATTTGGCGCATGCCGGGTCAACAGCGCCGGCCAGGCATTGGTGGCCTGGGATGGGGCGGCCAACTGCCTGGCCACCTGGCGTCCTATGACGTTTGACGCGCGGCCTCTTCGATTACTTTCGCGACCGTCCCCGGGTGGGAGATCAGCGACCGGTGCGAGGCGTTGATCTTCGTCACGGGCCTCGACGTGCTTGTCGCCGGTGGCCGCGTTGGTGGTGACGAAGCCGCCGTAGGAGTGGCCGACCAGGACGATCGGCCCGGGCACGGTCGCGAGGTAGCTGGCCAGGTAGGCCGAGCGGTGCGGCACGGCGTGACGATGATCAACGGGTCGCCAAACTTCGTGATCATCACCGGGAGCCGCGCCCACCGAAGCGTGCGTGCCGGGCTCGTTTAAGCCTGGCCCGATCGGGCCATCTGTCGCGGCCGCGTGAAACTGGCCCTTTCGGGTGACGCGACAGCGCCGAAACTTCGTGTACCACTGGTGTGAGCAAGGGCATATTCCCGAACACGGTCACGTCATCGATTGGGAAAAGATCCATGATTAGAAATGGCTATGCGCTCACGCTTGACAGGTTCAATTCTCATTCTATCCGGGGTCAGGCTGCTTTACGGGAGCGGACTGCAGTGATCGCTTCCGTCGGCAGCGCATTTCCAGACTCGTCCTATTCACAGGAAGAGATCGGCGCCCGCCTCGGCCTGGAGAACAGGGTCGTGAAGAAGCTTCTCCGTTCGCCCCACATTCAGAAGAGGCACCTCTACCTGCCGAAGAAAGACGCCCGAACCGGGCGCGCGTTCCCCGAGTCCGCGGCCGACCTGCACGCCAAGTTCCGGGAGGGAGCACTGGAGATCGGGTCGCGTGCGATCCGGAACGCACTGGACGCTGCACGCTTGTCCATATCGGATGTCGGCTACATGCTGTGCGTCACGTCCAGCGGCTTCATGGTTCCAGGACTCAGTGCGCTCTTTTCGCGAGAACTCGGATTTGATCGCAAGCTCATGCGGGCGGACGTGGTGGGAATGGGATGCAACGCTGGATTGAATGGGCTGAACCCGCTCGTGCAGTGGGTCTGGAACCATCCAGGCGGAACGGCGCTGCTGGTCTGCTGTGAGATTAACTCCGCGATGTATGTTCTTGATGACACCCCGCGCACCGGCATTGTTAACAGCCTCTTCGGTGACGGTGCTGCTGCCGCGGTGCTGACCAGCAATGCCGGGAACGGCACCGGACCACTGCGGTCCGGGCCAGTGCCATGCGTAATCGATTTTGAGAGCTTTTGTATCCCCGAGCAGTGGGCGGCAATGCGGTTCGACTGGAACGATGACGCCGGGAAGTGGAGCTTTTATCTCGATCAAGACATCCCCTATGTCATAGGATTCAACATCCGGGAGCCCCTGGAAGGGCTGCTCCGGAGGAATGGCCTGGATTTCCCCGCCATCAAGCATTGGGTGCTGCACACCGGCGGCGGTGCGGTGATCGACTCCGTCAAGCTCAGCCTGGGTCTCGAGGAGCACGACGTCCGGCACACGCGCTCCGTGCTGCGCGACTACGGCAACATCTCAAGCGGCAGCTTTCTGGTCAGCCTGGAGCGCCTGCTTGCGGAAGGCTGTGCGTCGGCTGGCGATAACGGCGTCATGGTCACGATGGGCCCGGGAGCCCAGATCGAAACCGCGCTTCTCCGGTTCGGGCGGGCCGAAACATGCTGACCGTGGTCGATGAGGCTGATGGCGAGCGAGTGCTGACGGTCCGGATCCATGAGCCGACGATCGGCGCCGAGCTGCTCAGCGCGCTGGAGTCCGCGCTGAACGATGCCGAATGCGGCGGGATCGAGAACTTCATTCTTGAGTTCAGCGGCGCCCCGGGCTTGGTCACCGGAGACTTCCCATCGTGGCCAGTCGGCCCGGGCCGCGGCGACATGCGGCATTTCGCCCGTTGGGATGAGACCCTCGCGCGGATGTCCAGGCTGAAGGCCAAGACGTTCGCGGCCTACCACGGCAGGGTCGGCGCCGCGGCCGTCCAGGCCGGCTTGGTCATGGATCTGCGGCTTGCCTCGGCGCAAGCACGCCTGGGCCTGGGAAGCCTTACCGAGGGACGCTTCCCCGGCATGGGCACGTACTGGCTGCCGAAGTT
The DNA here is from genome assembly GCA_963774825.1 of uncultured Actinomycetes bacterium. Lineage (GTDB taxonomy): Bacteria > Actinomycetota > Actinomycetes > Streptosporangiales > Streptosporangiaceae > DATBGO01. Next base: position 803,531 of record CAVZGW010000006.1, read on the forward strand.
CGTCGGTCTCGGCAACGCCCGGAGGATTTTCCTGCTCGGTGAGTATCTGACGGCCGAGCACGCGTCCCGGCTCGGGCTTGTCGACGTTGTTGATCACACCATTGAGGCAGTCGTCGGCGCCACCGTCAAGGCCATGCGCCCGGTAACGCCGGAGGCGGCGTGCTTCACCCGCAGGATTCTTGACGACTGCTATTTGCTGGAGCATTCGGCGGCGGCTGAGCTGGCCAAGGCGGCCCGCTACAAGCTGGGAATGCCGAATCACCACGACTAAACGCAGCAGCGGACCCCAGCGCGAGAAGGAGAAGTCAATGTCCGAAACCCTCAGTCGCAGTTCACCCCACACCGGTACCGTTCTTCCTCAAGAACGGCCCTTCTGGATCGTGGACGGGCAGGCTTACGATTTTACGGAGTGGATGGGCCGTCATCCCGGCGGCGCGATATGGTTCGCGCAAACCGAGGGCCGCGATATCAGCGCCCTGCTCCACACATACCACCGGGAGCCAGCCCGGCTGCAGAAGATTCTCGCGAAGTACCAGATTGAAGAACTGGCCGGCAAGGACGTACGCCCCAAGCTCGTTGCACCCCCCCGGCTCAGCGAGAAGGACCTGTTCGCCAAGCTTGACGTACCCACCGACAAGGACATACTCCCCAAGCTTGGCGTACCCCCCTTCCTCCTGCCACCGGAATTCAACGCGCCCACGGATCTGCCGAAACTCGATTACCGGGACGAAGGAAGCTTGCTGGCGGCGATCCGTGAGAGGGTCAACACCAAGTTCTCCAAGCAGTCACTGAAAAAGTACGACCGCGCGTTTGACGCAGTGACCTGGATTATCGCTGCCGCGCATGTTGCCACGCTGGCCCTCCTGATCACCAACCTTATACCTGCCTGGGCCTTCGTCATCATCATGGTGGTGACCCGAACCGCGCTGTCGGGCGCGGGCCACTACCACCTGCACAGAAAGTGGTGGCAGAGACGTCAGCGCCAGTCCACGATGCCTCCGATCGGGAAAGCGCTCTTCGACATCAACTATGTCGGCACGAGCCTGATCGGAACCGATGGGCACGTGCTGCTGCACCATCCTTATCTGGGCTCCGGAGCGGATGTGAAGAAGACGTTCTTCGACGGCATGCTCCGGCTGCATCCGGTACTCCGGATCCCGGGCTACACCCTCCACAAACTCGGCATATGCCTGACCGGGCTGCCGCTTCGGGCGAAGGAGATCATCTGGTTCGAACGCCGCAGGCCGCAGCCGCCAGGCGACGTGCCGTTCGTCCGGGGCGCGATCCGGACCGAGTTCTGGCTCGTCCGCGCGTGGATCGTGGCCGAGTTTGCGCTGTGCCTGGCGACCGGTCACATCCTGGCCTGGCTGGTGCAGTTCTTCCTCACGTTGTGGTTCAACACGTTCCTCGTCGTGGCCAGCCATGACTTCGAGGACCCGGGCGGTGAGGAGGACCTCGCTGCGATCCCCGAGCCGCTGCGTGATGACTGGGCAGCGAGGCAGATTTGCCAGAGCTACGACCTGAGCGTGGTGGGCAACCGCTGGCTCGACCTTTGGCTCAGCGCCTGGCCTGAGCCCTCACCGGGTTCACCACGTCCTGCCGTGGCAGGGCTCCGGCTTCGCCAACCTTGCCTCGGAGGATGTGGTCAGGCAAGCATGCGCCGAGGCCGGCATCGCCTGGGCACGTCCGCGGAGCCTGATCCTAGATCGGTTGCCCGGCCGTGATGAAGCACTATCTGACCTGCCCCGTAAAGCCCTCGCTGCTGCGCGCTCTCGCCACGCCGCCTGCTGCGCTCCAGAACGGCATGCAGCCGCTGCCCGGCATGCAGCCGCTGCCCGGCATGCAGCCGCTGCCCGGCATGCAGCCGCTGCCCGGCATGCAGCCCTCGACCCCAGAGGGCATGGATCCCCAGGTCCTTAACGGCATGCAGCCACTGCACCCGGACGGCGTGCAGCTCCCGCTCCCGGGCCTGCTCGGCGCGCGGCCACGCTCATCGGCCTGGGGTCACATCGGGGAGTTCTTCCGCTTCACCTCTGAGGGCTGGAAAGGAGTCGGTGTGTGATCGCGGCCGCCATGACTGGCGATCAGCGTCAGCAGGCGGCCTCGCCGCGGACCAGGTTCATCGGCTCGTGATCGTGCTTCGCAGGCTCACTGCGAGCTGACGCGGCAAAGAACGCCAACTAACAGGAGGTGCCCGCCGCCATGCCCCCAGGCCCCGGTCCCGGTCCGATGCCCATGATGCGCGGCTTCACCGACGATGAGTCGGTGACCAAGCAGCAGCTGCGGCGGGGCACCTTCCGAAGGATCGCGAAATACGCCCGGCCTTACCGCTGGGATCTCGCGATCTTCCTGCTGGCCGCCGCGCTGGACGCGGTGATCACGGTATCGATCCCGGTGCTGCTCGGGGTGGTGATCGACCGGGGGGTCCTGCCGAGGCGGCTCGATGTCGTACTCGGGGTCGCCGGGGCCGTCGCCGGGCTGGCCATCTTCGACGCGTTCCTCAACTTCATCCAGCGCTGGTACACCGCGCGGGTCGGCGAGGGCCTGATCTACGACCTGCGCACCCAGGTATTCAGCCACGTGCAGCGGCAGCCGATCGCGTTCTTCACCCGGGCGCAGACGGGCTCGCTGGTCAGCAGGCTGAACAGCGATGTGATCGGCGCGCAGCAGGCGCTGACCTCAACGCTGGTGTCCACGGTGTCAAGCACGCTGCAGCTGATCTTGGTGCTGGTCACGATGCTCTACTTTTCCTGGCTGGTCACGGTCATCGCGCTGGCCCTGATCCCCATGTTCATCATTCCGGCCCGGCTGGTGGGGCGCAGGCTGCAGCGGCTGACCAGGGAGTCGATGCAGCTCGACGCCGCGATGGGCTCGACGATGACCGAGCGGTTCAACGTCGCCGGCGCCATGCTGGCGAAGCTGTTCGGCCGGCCGCAGGAGGAGTCCGGTCTGTTCGCCGAGCGGGCGGCCAAGGTCAGGGACATCGGCGTGATCCAGGCGATGTACGGCAGCTCGCTGTTCATCGCGCTGACGCTGCTCGCGTCGCTGTCCATCGCGGTGGTCTACGGGGTGGGCGGCGAGCTCGTCGTCCACGGCGCCTTCCAGGTCGGCACGCTGGTTTCCCTGGCCATGCTGCTGAACAGGCTGTACGGGCCGATCACTTCGCTGTCTAACGTGCAGGTGAACGTGATGACCGCGCTGGTCAGTTTTGACCGGGTGTTCGAGGTGCTCGACCTGAAGCCGCTGATCCAGGACCGGCCGGGCGCGGTACCGCTTGTGCTCGCGGCGCAGGCCAACGGATCAGCCCGCGCCGCCGGGCCAGCAGCGGACATCGTCTTCGACCATGTCTCGTTCCGCTACCCGGCCGCGTCCGAGGTCTCGCTGGCGTCGCTGGAGTCCATTGCCCTGCCCGTGCCCGAGCGCACCGATGCGAGGCTGGGCGTCCTGCACGACGTGAGCTTCACCGCCCCCGCCAGGCAGCTGACCGCCCTGGTCGGGCCCTCGGGCGCGGGCAAGACGACGATCACTCACCTGGTATCCCGGCTGTATGACCCCGACGAGGGCACGGTACGCATCGGCGGGTTCGACATCAGGGACGTGACCCAGGAGTCGCTGCACGACGCGGTCGGCGTGGTGACCCAGGACGCGCACCTGTTCCACGACACAATCCGGGCCAACCTCGCGTACGCCCGGCCCGGGGCGACCGAGGAGGAACTGATCGAGGCGTGCCGGGCCGCGCAGATCTGGGGCCTGATCTCGGTGCTGCCCGACGGCCTGGACACCATCGTGGGCGACCGCGGCTACCGGCTGTCGGGTGGCGAGAAACAGCGGGTCGCCCTGGCCCGGCTGCTGCTGAAGGCACCGGCCGTCGTGGTGCTCGACGAGGCCACCGCGCATCTGGACTCCGAATCGGAGGTCGCCGTCCAGCGAGCGCTCGCAACGGCCCTGGCGGGCCGGACCTCGCTGGTCATCGCCCACCGGCTGTCCACCATCCGCGAGGCCGACCAGATCCTGGTCATCGACGACGGCCGGGTCCGCGAGCGCGGCCAGCATGACGAGTTGCTCGCGTCCGGGGGGCTGTACGCCGACCTGTACCGGACCCAGTTCGCCCGCCAGGAGCCCGTCGGCGCTGGCATCCGAGGCCAGGTCCGCCGGGCGGCCACTTCCCGCCGCATCCGCCGCCTCCGGGAGCTCGATGGTCTGGCTCTGCCCGGCGGGCCCTGGCGCCGGGCCGCCCGGCCCTGGCCAGCTCGACGGCCGGTGACCATATGGGCTGCGGGACTCGGACCCCCTGACCGGTCAGCGCAGTGAGAGCGGCGCGTGCAGCCACTCGAGCATGTCGGGCGGAGCCAGCCGGGCGGCACGCGCGTAGTAGCCGGCCATCTCCTCGTCACTGAGAATCTCGCGCCCGGCCCCCGACGGTACCCCGGCGGAAGAATGAGGCCGGCGCCCGCGGCGGTCCCAGGGGGACCGGGAATGAGACTGTCCGCGCGGTCTCGCATGCGCTCGAACGTGGCCGCCTGGATGAGCGCGGGCCAGGCCTGCTCCGGAACGGCTATCGCGAGCCTCCCGGCCAGCCAGCGCATCTGGCCCTCCAGGTCTGCGAGCAGGTCGTCGTAGCGCACCAGCAGCACGTTCGGCTCGCCGCGCCGGGCCCAGGCATCGGACAGGTGCCGCATCACGCCGGGCAGCGAGTCCGGGTAGCCTGCAGGGATCATCATCGTCGGCGATCCACCTGAGCAGGGCGTCGTGCAGCATCTCGCGTGACGCGGGCGGCTCCGGCGGCCCGGGTGGCCCGGGCGGCATGCGGTAACCCGGGCTGGCCGGGGGGGGATGCGGCGGCGGGGGCCGGTACCGGCCGGTGGCGGTCCCGCACGCCGGCGGCGGCCCTGGCGGCACGGGTGGCCTGCCGGCTGCCCGGCGGCGGAGCAGCCATGGCGGTGGAGGCCGCAGGCCGGCGGCGGCCCGCCGTCCCGGCGGCGGACCGATAATGTCCGGCGAGGGGCCGATGATCTCGTTTTGGCGGCAGAGCGACACGAACGTGTCAAGCGGATCCCGGGCCGTCACGATATAGGTGACCTGCGGGTCGAGGGGAATCCCGTCCAGCGGCGTATGCGTCTTGATGAAGCGCCGGTGCCGCTGCTCGCCAAGCTGGGCGTACACGACCTCATGCGGCAGTGACCTGATTGTCCAGCCACGGTGAGAGGCTGCCGGAGCGGATCCGGGAGCTCGGGCGTCTGGAAGATCAGCAGTGCGCAGATCATCTGCATCCAGGTCGTCCCGGTCTTGCGCCGGGTGCTGATCACGATGTCGCCGGGCCGGAAGCGGAAGCCGAGCCACCGGCCACTGTCCTCGTCATGGGACCGATAGTGCACCGGCGGGCTGGCCACGCCGGGAGCGTAGCAGAGGACCACGCGGGCCGGCTGAACTGCGCGCCGAGCTGCTCGCGCTGCGCTGGCGGGACATCGACCTGGCCGCCGCCACGGTCCGGGCGAGGACTCCGGCCAGGACTGTGACCGGATCGAGGGCCGGCGGCTGCCGCACGCTTCTCCGCGATCTTGGCGGTCATTCTGGCGAGCGGCGGCGAGGTTATACTGTCTGCGCAGTTTGTGCGGGGGAGGCCGGTGGCTTTCTGGCCGGTGCGGTTGCGTCGACCTCGAGGAGAAGCCCTGGGCTGATGGCCACGCAGACGCTCACGTTATTGTTCACCGACATCGAGGGTTCCACCGCGATCGCGCAGCGGCCGGGGGCCGCGTGGGCGGGGGTGCTGGCCGATCACCACCGGCTAGTCCGGGCGGGCGTGGCCGCGCATGGCGGCGAGGAGGTCGTCACCCAGGGCGATGGGGTTGTCGCGGCGTTCGCCTCGCCGCAGGCGTGTGTGGACGCGGTGATCCAGATGCAGCGGGCGCTGGTGTCACATGCGTGGCCGCCCGGGGAGCGGGTGCGGGTCCGGATGGGGATCCATTGCGGTGCGGCCTCCCAGACTGCGGCGGGGCTGGAGGTGCACCAGGCGGCCCGGATCGCGGCGGTGGCGCATGGGGGCCAGGTGGTGGTGTCCGCCGCGGCGGCCGGGCTGCTGGTCGGTGCGCTGCCGGACGGCGTGTGGCTGGCGGATCTGGGCTTGCACCGGCTGAAGGAAGTTGGCCGGCCGGAGCAGATCTTCCAGCTGCGGGCCGACGGCTTGTCGGCGGCCTTCCCGCCGTTGCGGTCGATGGAGGATCCGAGGCTGCGCAGTAATCTCCCGGCGCAGGTGTCGAGTTTCATCGGCCGTGACGGCGAGCTGGCTGCGGTCCGCGCTCTGGTGACCGGATCGCGGCTGGTCACGTTGACCGGTGCGGGCGGGGCGGGCAAGACCCGGCTGGGGCTGCAGGTAGCGGCGGGGCTGGCCGATGGCGCCGGGGACGGGGTGTGGTTCGCCGATCTGGCCCCGCTGGGCGACCCCGATCTGGTGGCGGTGACGGTGGCTGATGTGCTGGGCATCCGCCAGGAGCAGGGCCGCCCGGTGCTGGACACGCTGGTGGGGGCGGTCGGCGGCCGGAGCCTCCTGCTGCTGCTGGACAACTGCGAGCACGTCGTCGGGGCCTGCGCGAAGCTGGCGGACGCGCTGCTGCGGGGCTGCCCGAACTTGGCGCTGCTGGCGACCAGCCGCGAGCCGCTGGGCGTCGAGGGCGAACGCATCTACCGGGTGCCTTCCATGCGCGCCCCAGCCGACGGCGACGACACCGCGGCGATCCGGGCCAGCGAGGCCGTGCGGCTGTTCACCGACCGCGCCGAGCACCACGGGGTGAGGCTGGTCTGGAACGAGGAGACTGCCACGGTCATCGGCCGCATCTGCCGGCGGCTGGATGGCATCCCGCTGGCCGTGGAGCTGGCCGCGGCCCGGCTGCGGGTGATGCCGATGGCCGAGCTGGATGCCCGGCTGGACCAGCGGTTCGCCCTGCTGACCGGGGGGTCGCGGGCGGCCCCGCCTCGGCAGCAGACGCTGCGGGCGATGGTCGAGTGGTCGTGGGAGCTGCTGACCGGCGCCGAGCAGGCGGTGCTGGCCCGCCTGTCGGTGTTCGCCGGGGGATTTGACCTGACCGCCGCCGAGGCTGTCGCCGCGGGCGAGGACATGCCTCCGGAAGAGGTCGTTGCGCACCTCTTAGCGCTGGTGGACAAGAACCTGGTGCAGTTCGGTGACACCGGTACCGGCCCGGCGCGGTACGGGCTGCTGGAAACCGTCCGCCAGTACGCTGCCGGGCGGCTGGACGCGCAGGGCCCGGCGACGGCCGGCCGTGGGGTGGAGGGGAATCTTCGGCGGGCCCGGGTGGCGGGGGCCTGGTGCTGCCGGAGGAGGTGCTGGCGTCGCTGGCGGGGCAGCTGGCGGAGCGGGCGCGGGCCGGGGAGCCGGTGACGCTGACGGGGCCGGGCGGGCTGCTGACCGGGGTGATCGAGCAGGTGCTGCAGGCGGGGCTGGCCGCGGAGCTGGCCGGTCACCTGGAGGATCCCGGCGGCGTGGCGGGGAACCGGAGCAACGGGTCGAGCGGGAAGGTGCTCAATACTGAGGTCGGGCCGGTGCGGGTGCAGGTGCCCCGGGACCGGGCCGGGAGCTTCGAGCCGGTGCTGGTGCCCAGGCACGCCCGGCGGTCCGGTGGCCTGGACGCGGTGATCATCAGCCTGTACGCGAAGGGGATGTCGGTGCGCGACATCGCCCGGCATGTCCGGCAGACCACGGGGGTGGACTTGTCGCATGACACGATCTCGCGGGTGACCGATACTGCGCTGGAGCAGATGCGGGAATGGCAGGTGCGGCCGCTGGAGGCGTTCTACCCGGTGATCTACGTCGACGCGCTGGTGGCCAAGGTGCGCGACGGGTCGGCGGTGCGGAACAAGGCGGTCAACATCGCGGTCGGGATCGACGCCGAGGGCGCTAAGCACGTGCTGGGCACCTGGGTCGCTTCCGCCGAGGGGGCCAAGGCATGGGCGCAGGCGCTGGCGCAGCTGCGGAACAGGGGCCTGGAGGAAGTCCTGTTCGTGTGCTGCGACGGGCTGTCGGGCCTGGGTGAGGAGATCACCGCGACCTGGCCGGCTGCCACGGTGCAGACCTGTACCGTGCACCTGATCCGCCGCAGCGTGAATTACGCTTCCTATAACGACCGCAAGGCCATGGTGGGGGCGCTGAAGGACATCTACACCGCGCCGGATGCGGACGCGGCGTACGCTGCGCTGGCGGAATTCTCCGGCACCGCGCTGGGGAAGAAGTACCCGGCGGCGGTGGCGGTGTGGGAACGGGCCTGGGACCGGTTCATCCCGTTCCTGGAATTCCCGCCCGCGCTGCGGAAAGTCTTGTATACGACCAATGCCATCGAGAGCTTCAACCGGGAGATGCGCAAGGTACTCAAGACGCGCACCCAGTTCCCGAATGACGACGCGGTGGTGAAAACGCTGTGGCTGGCTATCCTCGATATCGAGGACAAGCGCGCTGAGCAGCGCGCGAAGCAGGCCGGGAAGCCGGTGAATGAGCGGAACGGCGCGCCGCGGCTGATCGAGGGGCACGTCACCCAGGGCTGGCACGAGGCCTGGGGTGAGTTGGTGGCCCGCTGGCCGGACCGGTTCGCCGGCCACATGTGAGGTCACGGGGGTGCAGGATGGCGGTGCCCGGGAACGGCGTGCGGGCGGGCAGTGTCCCGCTGGACGCGCTGGACGCCGAGGAGATCGCTGACCTGCTCGGCTGCGCCGCCCTGGTGACCGGCGCGCTGGCCGGCGAGCCTGCGGCTGAGGCCGCCTGCGCGGGGCTGTGCGCGGACTGGCAGACGCCTGGCCGGGCTGCACGTCGCGCTGGCCATCGCCGCCGCCGACCTCGATGAGGCCGTCGACGCCCATACCGGCATCCTGCACCCCTGACCAGCGGCACGGCCCGCACGCACCTTGATAAATGAAAAAGGAAACGACATGCGTGTCTCCCGCGCCTTTCCCGCCGCTGTGCTAGGTTACGTCACGACGGGAACGGCCAGCCAGGCGGTGCGAAGAGGACCAGGCGGCGGGCGCGCGGGATAATAAGAAGATGCCCGGGAAACCGGGACACGCAGCATCACGGCGGGTCTGGCGTAGTAAGCCCGATTCCGCGGAGCTGCGGCATAATCCGGGCATCATGGCAGCAGATAGCGCGAGCAAAGGACACCGGATAAACAGCCGGTTCCGGACAGGGAAATACCCCCGCGCACAAAAAAACCGGATCGCCCACCGTGACTACTACCTGGCCCTGGCCGAGGCGGCCGCGCCGCGGCTGGTGGCGGGCGATCAGGCCGCCTGGCTGGACGGGCTCGACGCCGAGCTGGGCAACCTGCGGGCCGCGATCACCTTCAGCCTGACCCAGGCCGACCCCGAGCCTGGCCTGCGGCTGGCCGCCTCGCTGCGCGCGTACTGGCGGGCCCGCGGGCACGCCGCCGAGGGCGCCGACGTGCTGCGGGCGCTCCTGGAAGCCCCGGCCGCCCAGGAGCCGACGCTGCCGCGCGCCCGGGCATTGGCCGCGGCGGCCGACCTCCTCCAGCAGATGGGCAGCTACGCGATCGCCGGGGACTACTGCCAGGAGGCGCTGGCCATTGCCCGCGCCGCCGGGGACGACCACCTACTGGGCGAGCTGCTGTACCTCCAAGCCTGGATCCTGCTGCGCCAGGGGCAGCGAGGCGCCGCGCTGCCACTCATCGAGCAAGGCCTGAGCCTGGCCCGCCGCCTCGGGGAACCCCACCTGACCGGCTTCCTGCTCACCACCCGGGCGCACGCCACATACGCTGCCGGAGACCATGCGGGTGCGGCCCGCGATGCGGCCGAGGCCCTGCCGCTGTTCCGCCAGGCCGGTGACCGGCAACATATGGGAACAATCCTCGGCAACCTCGGCAACTACGAGCTGGCGGCGGGCGACCCGGACGCCGCCCGCCGCCACCTAGCCGAGGCGCTGGCCATCTTCCGCGCGCTCAACCACCGCGACGGCATCGCCTACCAGACGCTCAACCTCGGCCTGGCCGAGTACCTCAGCGGCTCGCCAGGCGCGGCCGAGGCCTTGTTCGCCGAATCACTCGACCTGACCAGGCGCATGGGGACGAAGGCGCTTATGGCCTACGCGCTGATCGGCCTGGCCATGACCGGCCGCGGCGGGGCCGACCCGGGCTGGTCCGCCCGGCTGCACGGCGCGGCCGACCAGGCCCTGGCCGACCTGGGCCGCGTGCTCGACCCGCTGGAAGGCCGGCTGGCCGACCTCGACCACCAGCGTCTGCGCGCCGAGATGGGCGACGATGCCTTCGAGGCCGCGTACGCCGCTGGCCGCACCCTCGACATGGCGCAAGTGCTGGCTACGCTCGGGCGCGCGGACACAGCGGCCGGGTCGACGCAGGTGGCCGGATCCGGTGAGGCCGCGTCGGTGCTGACGCCTCGCGAGCTCGACGTGCTCAAGCTCGTCGCGCAGGGATTCAGCAACCCCGACATCGCGCGGCGGCTCGTGCTGAGCGAGCACACCGTCCACCGGCACCTGGCCAACATCCTGCGCAAGCTCAACCTCTCCTCCCGCGCGGCGGCCGCGGCCTGGGGCGTGCGCACCGGGCTCGTTTGAGCCCCGGATCGATCGGGCCAGCTGAGGCGGCCGCGTAAATCTGGCCCCTTGCGGGCGAAGCGGCGCGCGAGTGTCATCATGCCGCACCTGGCACACCGCCCGCACCCTGGCCCTCTGCCGGGCCGAGAGCGCCCTGCCGACGTCCGGCTGGCCCAATCCTGTGGGTCTCCTGTGGCCGTCATGTGTGGTGGTCGCCTGAGCGGCAGGCAATCGTGGAACCAGTCGACGGCCGGAGCTTCCCGGCCAGTCCGCAATAGTCGTTCCGGATATGAAGGAAAGAGGAGCACGATGATAAACCTCGGAATTGCAGCGTCCGGAGGTTTGCTTTTCGCCGCCTGGACGGGCAGCGACAGCGACCAGCAGCTGTGGTATTCGACGTTCGACGGGTCAAGCTGGGCGGCGCCGGCGCAGATTCCCGGTGAGAGTAGCGTCGGGCCGTCGCTGGCCGTAGGTCCAGGCGGGACGCTCTACGCCGCCTGGAAGGGCAGCGACAGCGACGAGACCCTGTGGTACTCGTCGTTGAACGGATCGGGCTGGGCGCCGCAGGCGCAGATTCCCGGTACGGCCAGTAGCGTCGGGCCGTCGCTGGCCGGAGCCCCAGACGGCACGCTCTACGCCGCCTGGAAGGGCAGCGACAGCGACGAGACCCTGTGGTACTCGTCGTTGAACGGATCGGGCTGGGCGCCGCAGGCGCAGATTCCCGGTCCGGCCAGCCCCGTCGGGCCGTCGCTGGTCGTCAGCGGGGCATTCGTCGTCGATCCTCCGCTCTACGCCGCCTGGGCAGGCACCGACAGCGACGAGCAGCTGTGGTATTCGTCGTTCGACGGGTCGAGCTGGGCCGCCCAGGCGCAGATTCCCGGTGAGAGTAGCGTCGGGCCGTCGCTGGCCTGGTTCGCCAACGCCGCGGCGGGTAGCGAACTGCTCTACGCCGCCTGGCAAGGCAGCGACGGCGATCAGCGGCTGTGGTATTCGTCGTTCGACGGGTCGAGCTGGGCGCCGCAGGCGCAGATTCCCGGTACGGCCAGTAGCGTCGGGCCGTCGCTTACTACGTTCAACGGCCTGCTCTACGCGGTCTGGCAGGGCAGCGACGGCGATCAGCGGCTGTGGTATTCGTCATTCGACGGGTCGAGCTGGGCGCCGCAGGCGCAGATTCCCGGTGCGCAGGCGCAGATTCCCGCTACGGTCCCGGCCCCGGCCACGGGTCTCGGAAGCAATACTAACTACATTCTGTGCAGCAGCTGTAGTCCATTGATAAATCTGTCCGTCACGATTACGGTCACGGAAGATCTAGTCTGGCAATCAACGTCCGGATCCGCCCCGACGGAGGACGGCTTCGGCTTTCAGCTGAACGCTTACTCACCGCCGGGCGCGCTGTGTGCCTGGCAGCAATACATCATAGCCCTGTTCGGAGCCGAGCTTACCGGCTGGGCTTTTAACTGGGCCGGGAACGGTGGGATGCTCAACGAGCTGCTCCAAAATCAGGTCGGTCTGACAACGTTGCCAAACGTCACAATACCGGCCGGGTACTCTCTCCAGATATCCTTGGCGAACGACGATGACGGCAACGTCGTCGCGGCCACGTATGTCGTCACCGATAATAACGGAAACACGCAGGCGAACGTGACGCAAGACTTGCTAGCGATAGCGGGCGTGACGTCAGCGGACCTGGCTCCCATAACTGCTTTCGAGCTCAATCTCGTGGGCCCATATAACGGACAAAGCGTAGTGTTCTCCTCTGGCGCGGGAACGATTACCTATGAAGCGACAAGCCTTCTTACAGCTCTGAACCAAGAGCCTTCATGCACCGAAACGCCAGATTTTACTGCTGAGACCGCCAACAGCTTCTACGGCCTGTTGCCCGCGGCCCCGAGCAACAGGTTTACACAGTCCTTCGACGTCAGCACCGCAGCGGCGATGATACGGAAGCAGGGGAAGCATTTCCACCGTCTGCTCCCTCCGCGCGCTTAGCCTAGCCTGAGCACACAGGCATGCCGACCAGGATTGTCCCGTCTGACATCCCCGGAAGGGTGATTAGACGGGACAATTCCTTCGGCCCCAGCTCCTCCTGGGTGCGCAGCCGCCGCCGACGGCACGGCCCGCGTCGCCGTCCGTCCCAGCGCCTCAAGGGTCTTGTGATCGAGCTTCCGGCCGTCGCTGTCCCGGACAAGGCAGTCCTACCAGATCACGAGATCAAAGTCAGGCCACTCTGAAGTTTTTTAGTCTTAGTAAGTGGCTCAAGTGACAGGATTGTCTGGGTAATTTTCCGTCACGATGACGCCGTAAGAAGTGCGGACCATCGCTTATTCATTGATCTAGCGGCGCCTGTGCTGCCAACCATTCCTGGGCTATGATATACTTCTGGGCCGCGCTGGAGCTTGACAGTTCGAATGTGGATCTATTGACTGTGAGCGTTATTCGCCGGTCCTCACGACGGCGGAGCCAGTCCCGTAGTACGCCGAACATCTGAGCAATTCCCGCCGAGCCCGAACAGGTCACCACAAGCGTGGCCGACGGTGTGCCCACTCCCGACTCGGCCCCGGGCAGCCCCGCTTCCGTAGCTCGTCTTACTGCCAGATCCCGGCCAGCCAACTCCGTTAGGAGACCACGAGCGAGTCCGTCCAGCCGCAGATCATCTGCGTCATTCTCTGAAACCTCTACGCAGACCGTCAGAGCCGCTGCTGACACTAAAGGCCCCCACAGAATCGCATGAGAACAACGATATCACCTCAGGCGTCACATACATCGAGTCGAACACACCAAAGTACAGGAGGCGACGCTCCCCTCCAGGACCACGCTAGCGCCAGATGAGGGAGTTCGCGGACGAGCCGTATGTAAGCTCGGGCCCGCGGCGTTCTCGAGCTGACGTCGCCTCGTGACATTGACCGGCACCCCAGCCGCCTGTATGCGCCTTTCGCGACTCCTGATGCGGCGCCGAGCTGGCTGCTGTCCACGGTCGCCAGCGCCCGGCGGGACAGGACCCGTGCGGCGGGCTCATGGTGGAGCGCGGCCACGATGCGCCAGGTCTCGGCTACCTAGGGAGCATCGGCGGGCCGGAAGACCAGGAGGCCGGGCATGGCGGCCCCCGGCGAGGCAAGATGCTCGACTGTCTGGTGAGTGGGCCCGTCTTCGCCGACTCCGATGGGGCCGCGAGTGAAGAGGAGCCCTTCTGCATGCATCGAATTGATTGACAGGAAGTCGCCGCCGCCTGGATTTTCGGCAAATCGGACACGGAGTGACCCCGGCCATGGCAGGGAAGGCGGGACCGGAGCTCGTCCCTTGTCCGGCGTCATGCGACGGGGTAGCAGGGTTGCGCGCCTTGGAGTCTTCTAGGCCGACGGCCGACGGCCGCCCTTTTCGCCTGCTAGGCGGCGGTCGTCCGCGGCGAGTTCGGCCGCCGCACGGTTCTCTAGCTCTTGCTGTACCGCGTCCATCTCCCCAATGAGGGCCACAATGCGGACCGTGAGCGGGTCTTCCGGCGGATAACTGTCCGGCATCTTGCGCAGGTCGCCGCGCATCTCGGCCGCCGCCTCGCTCAGAGTGTCGCTGATCATGTATTCTCCCGTTCCTTAGCTCTTGGCCAGTTCTGGCCGGGGGCTAGAGCCTGCCCCAACAGCCCACCACGCCACCTTAACCATCTGCAAAACGGCCTCCTGGGCTGATCTGACAACTGGCAGGTTCGGCCGCTTCGCTGACTCGCCACGCCGCCAACGGCACGGCCACGATGGCATGAGTTCCGCATTCCCCCCCGCGGGCATCCGTCAGCCACCGCCTCCGTCATTGGACGCGCTGGCCAGCGGGGGAACCCGCAGTCGGCTAGGGCAACGGGCGCACGCGGTTACGCTGAGTCGACGCATTGCCGGTGGTCGTGGGAGGGTTCTCCCTCGCCCGCGGACCCGCAGCAGATGCACGCGTGGAGTGCTCCCTCACTCGCGCAGGAAGGGAAGCTCTCCATGGCGAATGGAAGACGTAGCGCACGGCGCGCCGTGCTTGAGGAGTCCCCTGGCCGGGAGGTGTCACCCCGGCCCCCGGGTGACGGCCTGGCCGGTGCTGACGCCGGTGTCGTATCGCTCCCCCCGACCTTCGGTGAGGCCGTGCGGGCAGAGTTCGGCCGGGCTCTGCGGCCTCCGTGGGCCACTGTCAGCACGGTGGCAGCCAACGGCGCCTTCATGACCTTGGCGTGGATTTTCCTGCCGAGGGGCCTGAAGGACGACCTGTTCACGTTGCACGGCACGCTGGCATTCGCGCTGGTTCTCGCCGCATGGATGTACTCCGACGTACCGGCCACCAATGTGCTCGCCCCTGACCGGCTGCGGGTGATGGCGGCACTCGATGACCCGGTGATGCTCCGGCGGCTCCTGTACGCCCAGAACGTTGTCCTGTGGGCGTTCATCACGCCGGTCTGCGCTCTCATCGCGCTGTTCACCGGCATCTTCGGCCACGATCTGCTGTCGACCTTGTACACGGTCATCTGGATCGGAGTCGTCCCCTTCGGCGCGCTCGGGATATCGGCGTGGGTGGGGATCCTCTTCCCCTACCACCCGCTGCCGCTGCGGTACCGGTGGCAGCATCGCCGGCCGCGAAGGCGCATGCTCTGGCGCTGGCTGACGCTCGCAGTCACTCCCTACGTCCTGGTCCCTTGGCTGGCCATCGCCCTGATGACCCCCTCGCTCCTGCTGTGGGGCTTCACCTCGCCGCACGGCCTGTCCAGGAAGCTGCCCGACCATGATCTTGGCCTAGGCGTGGCGCTCGCGTGCGCCGTGGCTATCGTCTGCGCGTTCATCGGTCACCGGCGGGGCGTCAAGATGGCCCAGCGCCGCCAGGCGAGACTTCTCGCGTTCCTCGCCGACCCAGCCCGCGGCTGAGAAACCGCCCCGCTGGCGCGATCACGGACCCGTTCCACAGCGCCGAGGTGCCCGATCACCCATTGCTGTGCTGCACCAACACGCTCACCTGGCGGCGTTCTGCCGAGCCACACAAGCGGGATGAAGGACACCGCCAGAACCGGGCTCTCCCAATTATCGGCATAACCGCGGGTCCTGGCGCAACACGTTGGCTGAGCTGCCCGCTGGATTCCGGCTCCTAGGTCAAGATGTTGATCGCGCGGGCGATCACCAGCGCCCCGATGCCCAGGGACACCACCGCTTCGATCATCATAATCAGCTTGGCCCATCGCTTGATCGCGGAGATGTCGGTGGGGCTGAACGCGGTAGCGGTCCAAAAGGCAAGCGACAGGTAGTCGACGAACTCCGGCACCCAGGTGGCTGGCACGTAATCGGTGTGCAGCATTTCCGGGAACACGAACGCCGGGTTCGCCTGCGGATTGTGTGCACGGGCGGCGGCGCCACCGCGATCCAGATCCCAATACCAGAGCCCGAACGCGATCACGTTCGTGGCCCAGATCACCCCGCCGGTAGCCAGCAGCCCGGTGGCGTTGTTGGCGAAGAGCTTGCTATTAGTGATGATGTCGTGGACGAGGCGGACGGCGGCGAACATGTTCGCGGCCGTCAGGATGGCGATCATGCCACCGGTGATGATCCGCAGCCAGGTTGTCTGGCGGTCGATGCGGCCCGGGTCCCCGATGATCAAGGCCGCCAGCAGCGCGAGCAGGAGGGCCGGGGCCACCCATGGTGGGCTCACCCGGTACTTGGCGGGCAGCACCAGGTGGAGAACCACGGTGACCACGATCGCCAGCGCCACCGGCCACCAGGGCTCACCCCGTGCCGCGGGTCCGTCCGGCGTCACCGGGGGCGGAGCGGCCTGCTTCCAACCCGACGTCATATCCCATTGTGACCTTGCTGACCCGGCAATCAAACCGTGCGGGCCGCAACTGCCCGGCAGGCGATGGGATGCACCATCGAACGCTACGAGTCGCGTACCTCGGCGGGGCCGGAAGACCTTGGCGGCAGGCCGCCAGATTATCGACGCGCAAGGCCAGGATCCACTCCGGAAAGAGCAACTCCGCGCAGGCCGAGCTGCCTACGCCGGCCGGCAGCACCGGCGCGGCGGCGGTGTAGGCGGGCCGCTGGATTCCGCGACGTTAACCGTGAGTGCGCAGGGGCTGATTGTCGTCGTCGGGGAGAGCGAGCCGGGTCTGCCCGTGCCGTTGACCGTGGCGATTGTCGCTCACTTCGCCGGGCAGTCGTCGGGCCTGCCCGGGTGGATGCTCATCCGGTCTGGTGCTCGATGCCGTGAGGGGGCTGCGGCACTAGGTCCTCTGGCTTGACCAGCGCCGTGACGTACTGCGTGATGGGACCGAGTTGCAGGATGGTCTGGGGCTGCCACTGGCCCGGCGGAGGCGGGGTGTAGGGATCGGGTGTCCCCGGTTTGATCGGGGGCTCGATCGCGAGCGTTTTCAGGAAGGCACTCGCGGCCGCCATGACGGGTTGCGTCACCCAGATGTGGCCGAAGTCAATTTGGTGCTCTTCGCGCGGGTCCCACTCCAGGTTGTGGACGTGCGGAAGGTTGTAGGGGCTCCAGGTCGAGTACATGTCGTCTTGCTTGAAGAGATGGAGTTTCCACTGATGCCACTTCACCGCCTGCAGCCGATTGCCCTGAAGGCACAAGATGACGTCGCGGCCTGATTCCCCGGCACCGCCCAGCAGGAAGTCGGCCATGTCCATGCCGTCGATCTGGCGGTCGGCCGGCACCGTACCCCCGGCCGCTGTTACCAGCGTGGTGAAGAAGTCGACCTCGTGGACGAGCTCGTTGCTGACCTTCCCGGCGGGCACCTTCCCGGGCCAGCGGACTAGGCACGGCGTCCGGTTGGAGCCTTCAAGGGAGGAGAACAAGCCGCCCCGCCAGGGCCCGGAGAACCCGGGCCATTGGGCGCCCGCCGGATCCGGGTCAATGGCGGGGAGGCGGTAGGTGGTGTCAGCGCCGTTGTCGGATGTCCACACGACGATGGTGTCGTCGGCGATGCCAAGCTCGTCGAGCTTGTCGAGGATCGTGCCGGTGAAGTCGTCCATCTGGGTGAGGATGTCGGCCCAGTTGCCTCGCTTGGTCTTACCCACGTACTCGGGGTCGGGGATCGTCGGGTTGTGGACCATGGTGTAGGGCAGGTAGATGTAGAAGGGCTTGCCCGCTTCCTTGGAACGTGTCATGAAATCACACGCCCATTCGGTGATCTTGCGGTCAAAGCCGGCCCGGAACTCGGCGTTGTAGGGGCCGAGAGGCTCGGCGTCGGCGCCCTTCTTCTTCGAGTAGATCGCCTGGTACTCGAGCGGGATTTCCGTCTCCCCCGCATAAGGCTTGGCCGTGACCTCCCGGTTGGGGAAGTACGACTGCATCGTCCACAGGACCTCGTCTGCCGTGCGCGGGGACCACACCGCCTCGTCAAATCCGAAGTCGACCGGGCTGCGCTGCTTGGGATCGCCGCCCAGGTGCCATTTGCCCCACATCCCTGTGGCGTACCCGGCGTCGGACAGCGCCTGGGCGATCGTGACCTCCCAGCGGGTCATACCGTCCGGGCCGCCCGTATACGCCACCGATCCGGTGCCCGAGCGGATCGCGTGCCGCCCGGTCATCAGGGCTGACCGGCTTGGCGTGCACTGCGCCTCGACGTTGAAGTTCAGCAGCTTGAGGCCCTCGTCGGCCAGGGCATCGATCCGCGGTGTGGGCGCGCCGCGCAACACTCCGCCGCCATAGCAGCCAAGCTCACCCCACCCGAAGTTGTCCCAGAAGAAGAACACGATATTCGGCTTCTTGTCGCTCATCACTCGTACCTCCCGCCAGGTCTGCATTTTATTCGCGGGCAGGCGCAGCAGCGCAATACCCGTGCCGAGGGCCAGGCGCCCTCGCGCGGGCACCCGGCAGGCGGCCGTTCCTGTAGCCGAGCACCGAATGAAGACGCACCCGAACTATAGCGGAGCTCGATGCACCGCGCAATATCCTTCGTCGCTTTCTTCCGCGTCGGATAAACCGTACGGTGCACGCGCTCGGCCTTATTCACCGCCGCGTTAAAAGTCTTCGCCAGAGCGTTATCGAAGCATTATCCGGCCAATCGAAGATTGGTCTGCCTGACGGCCCCGGATAATGCCAGTTAACCGGGGAATCGGCGCCTCGAGCGCCGACTGGATGCCGGGCTCCGGGTCGCCTGGTAAGCGAGTGGCTATCCTGGTTCCATGCCGGACACGCCGCGTACCCTTACCGCAGCGCTGCATCAGGAAGAGGACTGGTTTATCGCGCAGTGCCTGGAGGTTGACGTGGCCAGCCAGGGTCACACGATTAACGAAGCCCTGGCCAACCTGGCCGAGGCCGTCGAGTTGTATCCGGAAGAGGTGGACCATCCGGCTGGGCACGTCACGGGGCCTCCGCTGGTGACCTCCTTCCAGCTACCCGCTGCGTGAGCCCCGCGCTTGCTGACCTTCCAGTATGCAAGGTCACCCCAAGGCGCTGGAGTCGGTCGGCTCCTCCTACGTGCGGACGAAGGGCAGCCACGCGGTTTACCGCAACCGGGAGGCGCGGGTGGCTGTCATCCCCCGGCATAGCGTGGTCAAGTGCGGCACGCTCGCGTCGATCCTGCGGCAGGCGCCGACGCCATATCTCAGGATGGCTCG